>NZ_JBYTBA010000005.1:405116-462849 GCF_058788735.1 Enterobacter sp. FW301-JW81
ACGTAGCCATCTTTTTTCGCGTTACCTTATCGGCGTTGCGGGGCGCATTATGCGTATAGACCCTTGCAGCGTCAACACCTTTTTCAACGAAAATAGCCGGAATGTGACTGTTTGGTTAGGTTGCGAACAGCGTGACCGAATATTCGGCAATTATTGGTTATTAATCGGTTTTAGGCGGTGAAATGTGAGGCAAAAAAATAGGGCCCCCTGAGGGGCCCTGGTGCGATTTGAGTGATTATTTGTAGGCCGACTGGTGAACGCCTACCGCACGTCCTGACGGATCGTTCATGGATTTGAACGATTCATCCCATTCAATCGCTTTAGCAGAAGAGCAGGCGACGGAAGGACCACCCGGTACGCACTCCGCAGCGCTCGGAACCGGGAACAGCTCTTCAAAAATTTCGCGGTACAGATACGCCTCTTTCGAGCCTGGCGTGTTGTACGGGAAGCGGAAGCTGGCGGTTTCCAGCTGTTGGTCAGAAACCTGTTTTGCCGCCACCTCTTTCAGGGTGTCGATCCAGCTGTAGCCCACGCCATCAGAGAACTGCTCTTTCTGACGCCAGGCAACGCTTGCCGGCAGGTAGGATTCAAAACATTCACGCAGGATATGTTTTTCCATTTTGCCGTTGCCGCACATTTTGTCCTGCGGGTTGATGCGCATCGCCACGTCGAGGAATTTCTTATCCAGGAACGGAACGCGTGCTTCAACACCCCATGCCGACATCGCTTTGTTGGCACGCGCGCAGTCAAACATATGCAGGGCCTGCAGCTTACGCACGGTCTCTTCGTGTAGCTCTTTGGCGTTCGGCGCTTTATGGAAGTACAGGTAGCCGCCAAACACTTCGTCAGAGCCTTCACCGGAGAGCACCATCTTGATACCCATCGCTTTGATCTTACGCGACATCAGGTACATCGGCGTGGAGGCGCGGATTGTCGTTACGTCATAGGTTTCGATGTGGTAGATCACATCGCGGATCGCATCCAGGCCTTCCTGCACGGTGAAGTGAATTTCATGGTGCACAGTACCCAGGTGGTTTGCCACTTCCTGCGCGGCCTTCAGGTCAGGTGCCCCTTCCAGGCCCACGGCAAAGGAGTGCAGCTGTGGCCACCAGGCTTCTGAACGCTCCTGATCTTCCACGCGGCGCGCGGCGAATTTCTTGGTGATCGCGGAGATCACGGAGGAGTCCAGACCGCCGGAGAGCAGCACGCCGTATGGCACGTCAGACATCAGGTGGCTTTTAACGGAATCTTCCAGCGCCTGACGCAGCTCGGCTTTGTCCGTGACGTTGTCTTTCACCGCGTCGTAGTCGAACCAGTCACGCTGATAATACTGACGGATCTCGCCGTCTTTGCTCCACAAGTAGCTGCCCGCCGGGAACTCTTTAATGGTACGGCAGACCGGCACCAGGGCTTTCATTTCAGACGCAACATAGAAGTTACCGTGTTCATCGTGGCCCATGTACAGCGGGATAATACCAATGTGGTCACGGCCAATCAGGTAGGCGTCTTTTTCACTGTCGTACAGGGCGAATGCGAACATGCCCTGCAGGTCGTCCAGGAACTCGGGGCCTTTCTCCTGATACAGTGCCAGGATGACTTCACAGTCAGAGCCGGTCTGGAAGGCGTAGCGGTCGCCGTACTCGGCGCGCAGCGCCTGATGGTTGTAGATCTCACCGTTAACAGCCAGCGCGTGCGTTTTTTTCTCGTTATACAGCGGCTGTGCACCGGCGTTGACGTCAACAATAGACAGACGTTCGTGAGCCAGAATCGCTTTGTCACTGGCGTAAACGCCGGACCAGTCCGGGCCGCGATGGCGCATCAGGCGGGACAGTTCGAGTGCCTTTTTACGCAGTTCGCCCGCGTCAGTTTTAATATCCAGTACGCCAAAAATTGAACACATAACCTTCTCCGTTAACCCTGTTGCTTTGTAATGTTGCTTGCTTATGAAAATGCCGCAAAGGGGCAGGGCGCGCAAGCGTTTTACGGGTGAAAGCGGAAATAGTGCAATGGCGGTTGCGGATCGGTGAAAAACGAGCATGTAATGAGCACATTTATTGATGATTATGCAATGAAAGTGCTTTTTTGTTAGATGGGGTTGTGTTTTGCGGGCGTAAAAATAAAGAACCACGCCTTCAGGCGTGGTTCGGTATCAGATGATGTCAATTTCATCGACGGAGGGGTAGATCCAGCTTGGCCGGAACGGCATCGAGTCTATGTCATCAAGCTGAGAGACGCCGGAGAGCACCAGAATCGTCTCCAGACCAGCCTGGAAACCGGCCAGAATGTCGGTGCGCAGGTTGTCGCCGACGATAACGGTTTCTTCAGAGTGGGCCTGCATCTTGTTGAGCGCGGCGCGGATGATCCACGGGCTTGGCTTGCCAACGTAGAAAGGCTTGCGCCCGGAGATTTTCTCGATACCGGCGCACAGCGCGCCGCAGGCCGGATAAAAACCACGGCCATGGGTATCCGGGTTGGTCGCAATAAAGCGCGCGCCGTTAGCCACAAAGAAGGATGCCTTATGCATCATCTCCCAGTTATAGGAGCGCGTTTCACCCACAATCACAAAGTCCGGGTTGACATCGGTGATGGTAAAGCCCGCTTTGTACAGCTCGTGGATCAGCGCGCCTTCACCGACAACGTAGGCTTTTTTTCCTTCCTGACGCTTCAGGAAATCCGCCGTGGCCATCGCCGAGGTATAGAACACGCTGTCCGGAACGTCGACGCCCGCCGTCGCAAAGCGGTTTGCCAGATCCTGACCGGTCTGAGAAGGGTAGTTCGTGAGAAGAACCAGAGGCATTCCTTTGTCGATGATGCGGTGAAGAAACTCCGCAGCACCCGGCACGGCAACGTTGTCGTGCATCAGCACGCCGTCGATATCACAAATTACATTCTTAATGGTCATGGACAGTCCGACATCAAAAAAAGAAGGCGTTACTATAAGGTCCGATCAACTTTCCAGCAAATGCTGCAGCAGAATTCCGTTGAGCATGGCGCGTTTGACCAGCGCGAATGCGCCAATCGCCGAGCGATGGTCAAGCTTTGAACGAACCACCGGAAGGTTCTGGCGGAATGCTTTTAGCGCCTGGGTGTTAATGCAGCCTTCAATGGCGGGGAGCAGCACCTTTTCCGCCTCCACAATTTCACCTGCGATCACCACTTTTTGCGGATTAAACAGGTTAATGGCGATGGCGATGGTTTTCCCCAGATGGCGCCCCACCTGCTCGATCACTTCACAGGCCAGCGCGTCGCCCTTATTGGCGGCTTTGCAGATGGTGCCTATCTTACAATCGTCGAGCGTGACGCGGCTTTGATAACCCTGCTCCAGCAGATGGCGAACGCGCTGCTCAATGGCGGTGTTGGCGGCAATGGTTTCAAGGCAACCGAAGTTGCCGCAGTGGCAGCGCTCTCCGAGGGGTTCAACCTGAATGTGGCCAATCTCACCGACGTTACCGTTGCGACCAATAAAAATTCGGCCGTTAGAGATAATGCCTGCGCCCGTACCGCGGTGAACGCGCACCAGAATAGAGTCTTCGCAATCCTGGCTCGCACCAAAGTAGTGCTCAGCCAGCGCCAGTGAGCGAATGTCGTGGCCCACAAAGCAGGTCACTTTGAAACGTTTTTCCAGCGCGTCGACCAGCCCCCAGTTTTCAACCTGAATGTGCGGCATATAGCGGATCACGCCGCTTTCCGGGTCGACCAGGCCGGGAAGAATGACGGAGATGGCGATGAGTTCGCGGATCTTGCGCTGACAGCTTTCAATAAACTGCGCGATGGTATTCAGCAGAGCATGCTCCAGCGTCTCCTGGGTGCGCTCCGGAAGGGGATAGTGCTCTTCCGCAATGGCTTTGCTGCTCAGATCGTAGAGCGTGAGCGTGGTGTCATGACGACCCAGCCGGACGCCAATCGCCTGAAAATTGCGGGTTTCGGTAATAATGGAGATCGCGCGGCGGCCCCCGGTGGAGGCCTGCTGATCGACTTCTTTGATCAGGCCGCGCTCAATGAGCTGGCGGGTAATTTTTGTCACGCTGGCGGGAGCAAGCTGGCTTTGTTCGGCTATCTGAATACGTGAGATTGGCCCGTGTTGGTCAATCAGGCGATATACCGCCGCACTGTTAAGCTGTTTAACGAGATCGACATTACCAATTTGAGCTTGTCCGCCAGGTGTCATACTTTTACTTACTCAGTGACGACCTCGTTACCATTAACGATGGTCTTAATAATTTTATAATCGTGTGTGAATGCCGTCAGGTTTGCAACCATACCTGGTGCAATTCCGCCAAGCTGTTTATCCACGCCCATAGCGCGAGCCGGATAAAGGGTGGCCATACGCAGGACTTCATCAAGCGCAATTCCACAATGCTCAACCAGGTTGCGCACCCCTTCAATCATGGTCAAAGAGGAACCACTCAGCGTACCGTTTTCATCCACACACAGTCCATTGCGGTAGTATATTGTTTTACCGGCAAAAATGAACTGCTCAATATTTGCACCTGCCGGGGCGGTGGCATCTGTTACCAGACAGAGCTTGTCACCTTTCAGCCGCTTGGCATTGCGAATGTTGGTGTAATCGACGTGTAAACCGTCCGCGATAATGCCGCAGTAAACGTCCGGCTCATCCAGAATCGCGCCGACCAGACCCGGTTCACGCCCCGTGATGTACGGCATGGCGTTATAAAGGTGCGTCGCGAAGGTAATGCCCGCGCGGAAGCCGGCTTTGGCCTCTTTCAGCGTGGCGTTAGAGTGGCCCGCTGATACAACAATCCCGGCGGCGGCCAGTTTGCTGATGACGTCAGTGCCGGTCATTTCAGGCGCCAGCGTCACTTTGGTGATGACGTCGGCGTTCGCACACATGTAGTCAACCAGCTCTGCATCAGGTTTACGCACGTAATTCGGGTTATGCGTCCCTTTCTTGACCATGTTCAGCCATGGCCCTTCAAGATGCAGGCCCAGCGCCTGATTAGGGTATTTGGCCAGGTATTCGCGCATCACGCGGATACCCTGTTTCATGAGGTCATCACTGCTGGTAATGAGCGTTGGCAGAAAGCTGGTGCAGCCTGATTTCTCATTAGCTTTCTGCATGATTTCCAGCGTTTCGACCGTCACCGCATCGGCGGTGTCATTAAATTGCACACCACCGCAGCCGTTCAGCTGTACGTCGATGAAACCGGGGGAGATTACTGCTCCATTGAGTGAGCGCTGTTCAATCTCCGGCGGCAGCTCTGCCAGCGGGCAAACACGTTCAATCAGGCCATTGGCGATAACAATCGCATGGTCATCCAGAATATCATGGCCGGTATAAATCCGACCGTGGGTTAAAGCGTACATAACGACCCCCGGTTAAAAAAAGCGGCCGCCTCTTGATGAAGAGGCGGTTATTCAATTACAGACCTTTGATGTTCTCAGCTTCTAACTCGTTGAAGTATTTCAGCGTTTTCACCTTCAGCTCCATCGTGGACGGCTCGTCGCAAACGATGACTGATTTAGGATGCAGCTGCAGGCAGCTGATGGTCCACATATGGTTCACGTTGCCTTCAACGGCAGCCTGCAGCGCCTGCGCTTTCACGCCGCCCAGGACCAGAATCATCACCTCTTCGGCATCCAGCAGGGTGCCTACGCCTACGGTCAGGGCGTATTTTGGAACCTGGTTAACGTCACCGTCAAAGAAGCGGGAGTTTGCCACGCGCGTGTCATGGGTCAGCGTTTTAATACGCGTACGGGAAGCCAGAGAGGACGCCGGTTCGTTAAACGCGATATGACCGTCGTTGCCTACACCGCCCATGAACAGGTGGATTTTACCGTAGGAACGGATTTTTTCTTCATACTGACGGCATTCTGCGTCAATATCCGGCGCGTTTCCATTCAGCAGGTTAATATTTTCAGACGGAATATCAACGTGATCAAAGAAATTGCGGTGCATAAAGCTATGGTAGCTTTCCGGATGTTCTTTCGGTAATCCGACGTATTCGTCCATATTGAAGGTCACGACATGTTTGAAGCTAACCTGGCCTGCTTTGTGCATCTCCACCAGGGCTTTATACGCGGTCAGCGGTGTGCCACCCGTCGGAAGGCCAAGGACGAAAGGACGATCGGCGGTCGGTTTGAACGCGTTAATGCGGTTAACGATATGGCGAGCGGCCCATTTGCCGACTTGTTCAGCAGTTGCCAGGGGAATCAGTCTCATTGTTCACCTCAAGAGTTAAAGTAGAAGAGTGGGCGGATGGCTATCGGAACCTGATGCTTAAGCGTAACCTGGAACCTTTCAGGCCGGATCAATCCGTCTTGATTTTTCGAATGATAAAATAAGTTTTCGTTGTTAGCCAGTGAAAGGGAGGGTGATAAACGATATTTGGTGACAAAAATCACAAAAAGTACGCGTTTAATTTGCGATACGAATTAATTTTTCACACACTCACAATGCCAGTGAATCATCAACTGTATATATAGTTCGTGACACAATAAAAAACAGAGCTGAGAACATGCCTTAAACGGGGTCTCATAGGGGGAAGAAAGTGAGTATTCTAGGTTATTTACAAAAGGTTGGTCGCGCACTGATGGTGCCGGTCGCCACGCTGCCTGCCGCAGCCATCCTGATGGGTGTCGGCTACTGGATCGACCCCAACGGCTGGGGTAACACCAGCGCGCTGGCGGCGTTCTTTATCAAGTCTGGCTCCGCCATTATCGACAACATGTCCGTGTTGTTTGCGATTGGTGTGGCTTACGGTATGTCCAAAGACAAAGACGGTGCCGCTGCGCTGACCGGTTTTGTCGGTTTCCTCGTGTTAACCACTCTCTGCTCGCCTGCAGCGGTGGCCATGATCCAAAAAATTCCGGCGGACCAGGTTCCGGCGGCATTCGGTAAGATCAGCAACCAGTTTGTCGGTATCCTTGTGGGTATCATCTCTGCCGAACTGTACAACCGCTTCAGTAGCGTAGAGCTGCCAAAAGCGCTGTCGTTCTTCAGCGGTCGTCGCCTGGTGCCTATTCTGACCTCCTTTGTGATGATCTTCGTTGCGTTCATCCTGATGTACATCTGGCCGGTTATCTTTGACGGTCTGGTGAACTTCGGTGAACACATCCAGAAACTGGGCTCCGTCGGTGCGGGCGTGTACGCGTTCTTCAACCGTCTGCTGATCCCGGTTGGTCTGCACCACGCGCTGAACTCCGTGTTCTGGTTCGACGTTGCGGGTATTAACGATATTCCTAATTTCCTGGGTGGCGCACAGTCCATCGAAGCAGGTAAAGCGGTTGTCGGTATTACCGGTCGTTACCAGGCAGGCTTCTTCCCAATCATGATGTTTGGTCTTCCAGGCGCTGCGCTGGCGATCTACCACTGCGCGCGTCCAGAAAACAAAGCGAAAGTGCTGGGTATTATGATGGCGGGCGCGTTTGCGGCCTTCTTCACCGGTATCACCGAGCCGCTGGAATTCTCTTTCATGTTCGTGGCGCCTGTACTGTACGTGATCCACGCTGTGCTGACCGGTATCTCCGTGTTTATCGCGGCAAGCATGCACTGGATTGCGGGCTTTGGCTTCAGTGCGGGTCTGGTGGATATGGTGCTTTCTTCCCGTAACCCGCTGGCAACCCACTGGTGGATGCTGATCCCACAAGGTCTGGTGTTCTTCGCGATCTACTACATGGTGTTCCGTTTCACTATCACCAAATTCAACCTGATGACCCCGGGTCGTGAACTGGCCGTGGCCGGTAGCGAAGCGGATGGTCAGGATGTGAACGTGAGCGGTGCTCAGGAGCAGGACGTATCAGGTCTGGCGCGTCAGTACATTGCCGCAGTTGGCGGTTCTGACAACCTGACCGGTATTGATGCCTGTATCACCCGTCTGCGTCTGAACGTGAAAGATTCTTCTCTGGTGAACGAAGCGCTGGCGAAACGCCTGGGCGCGTCCGGTGTTATCCGCCTGAACAAAACCAGCGTGCAGATCATCGTCGGCTTCGTTGCGGAAAAAATTGCCAACGCAATGAAAACGACCGGCCCGGTTGCAGCCGCTGAAGCAAGCGCTGCGCCTGCTGCCGCTCCTGCAGCTGCGAAACCGCAGGCGGTACCTAATGCCAAAACGGTTGCCGCGCTGGTGTCTCCCGTGACCGGTGAGGTCGTTGCGATTGAGCAGGTACCTGATGAAGCGTTCGCCAGCAAAGCGGTCGGTGACGGTGTTGCGGTGAAACCAACGGACAAAACCGTTGTGTCTCCTGCTGCCGGTACCATCGTGAAAATCTTCAACACCAACCACGCGTTCTGCCTCGAAACCGAAAATGGCGCGGAGATCGTTGTCCACATGGGTATCGATACCGTTGCGCTGAACGGTCAGGGCTTTACTCGCCTGGTGGAAGAGGGCGCTGAAGTTGTGGCTGGTCAGCCGGTTCTGGAAATGGATCTGGACTTCCTGAACGCCAACGCGCGCTCCATGATAAGCCCGGTGGTTTGCAGCAACATCGATGACTTCAGTGGCCTGGTCATTCAGGCGAAAGGTCAGGTTGTTGCGGGTCAAACGCCTCTGTATGAGATTAAAGGCAAGTAATCGCTCCTGAGTAGAGTCATGCCTTAAGCGGCGGGGGTTATCCTCCGCCGCTTTTTTTTGCAGCAAATGCCCCCATTATTTTCTTCAGAGCCGTTTTAAGGGTTGTCACTACGTCCGGCTTATAAGATCATATGCCGTTATACGTTGTTTACGCTTTGAGGAATCCACGATGAGTGAGGCAGAAGCCCGCCCGAGTAACTTTATTCGTCAGATCATCGATGAAGATCTGGCCAGTGGTAAGCACACCACAATTCATACCCGCTTCCCGCCGGAGCCGAACGGCTACCTGCATATCGGGCATGCAAAATCTATCTGCCTGAACTTTGGCATTGCCCAGGACTATCAGGGACAGTGCAACCTGCGTTTCGATGACACCAACCCAGTAAAAGAAGACATCGAATACGTTGAGTCCATTAAGAACGACGTGCAATGGCTGGGCTTCAACTGGTCTGGCGATATCTGCTACTCCTCTGACTATTTTGATCAGCTGTACGCCTATGCGGTAGAGCTTATCAACAAAGGTCTGGCGTATGTCGACGAGCTGTCTGCTGACGAGATCCGTGAATACCGCGGAACGCTGACCGCTCCGGGAAAAAACAGCCCGTTCCGCGATCGCAGCGTTGAAGAGAACCTGGCGCTGTTTGAAAAAATGCGTGCCGGTGGCTTCGAAGAGGGCAAAGCCTGCCTGCGCGCCAAAATCGATATGGCGTCTCCGTTCATCGTGATGCGCGATCCGGTGCTGTACCGTATTAAATTTGCTGAACACCACCAGACCGGTAACAAGTGGTGCATCTACCCGATGTACGACTTCACCCATTGCATCAGCGATGCGCTGGAAGGCATTACGCACTCCCTGTGTACGCTGGAGTTCCAGGACAACCGTCGTCTGTACGACTGGGTACTGGATAACATCACCATTCCCGTGCATCCGCGTCAGTACGAGTTCTCTCGTCTGAATCTGGAATACACCGTGATGTCCAAGCGTAAGCTGAACCTGCTGGTCACCGACAAGCACGTTGAGGGCTGGGATGACCCACGTATGCCGACCATCTCTGGTCTGCGTCGTCGTGGTTATACTGCCGCGTCTATTCGTGAGTTCTGCAAACGTATCGGCGTGACCAAGCAGGACAACACCATTGAAATAGCTTCTCTGGAATCCTGCATTCGCGAAGACCTCAACGAAAACGCACCGCGCGCGATGGCGGTTATCGACCCGGTGAAGCTGGTTATCGAGAACTATCCGCAGGGTGAAAGCGAGCTGGTCTCCATGCCTAACCATCCGAATAAACCGGAAATGGGCAGCCGCGACGTGCCGTTCAGCGGTGAAATCTGGATCGACCGTGCTGACTTCCGCGAAGAAGCCAACAAGCAGTACAAGCGTCTGGTGTTGGGTAAAGAGGTGCGTCTGCGTAATGCCTACGTCATCAAGGCAGAGCGCGTAGAGAAAGACGCGGAAGGTAACATCACCACCATCTTCTGTTCATATGACGCTGAAACGCTGAGTAAAGATCCGGCGGACGGCCGCAAGGTGAAAGGCGTTATTCACTGGGTGAGCGCATCCCACGCGCTGCCGGTGGAAATTCGTCTGTACGATCGTCTGTTCAGCGTGCCTAACCCGGGTGCTGCTGAAGACTTCCTGGCGACCATCAACCCGGAATCTCTGGTGATCAAGCAGGGTTATGCGGAGCCTTCCCTGAAAGCCGCTGAAGCGGGTAAAGCGTTCCAGTTCGAGCGTGAAGGTTACTTCTGCCTGGACAGCCGTTACAGCACGGTGGAAAAACCGGTATTTAACCGTACCGTGGGTCTGCGTGATACCTGGACCAAAATCGGCGAATAATAACGCTGCATTGGTCAATGAGAGACAAACGCCGCTTATTGCGGCGTTTTTTTATTTAACGATCATATCGTTAAAGCAGGGGGGTAATAATATCGTGGAAAATATCAGGTCAATGTGGTGCTACTTATTTTTCTGAAAAAAGTTTGTTTTTTATCATCAATACGCAATTTGTAAAAAGTAACAGCAATTAACGATCTTACCCTCTGAAATTTAATGGCTTGCCCCGCCAAATCTCGCCCTCCGGTAAATGTTACAAAGCACTACCAATTATGTGCACTTCGTCATAATCCTGACTTTTGTCCGCTGAAAAGCATTGATAATTCGCGTCGCGAAAAATAACCTAAAGACGGTAGTTAATTCGAGGGTATTTATAACTACCCCTGACCATTTGGTCTTTTTTATTTTCGCCGTTTCAGGCGTTTTAATTCGTCAAAGAGGAATAATCTATGCGTACGTTCAGTGGCAAACGTAGTGCGCTGGCGCTGGCTATTGCCGGTGTGACAGCAATGTCGGGCCTGGTCGTTACACCAGAGGCGAAAGCCGCGGGTTTCATCGAAGATTCTACCCTCACGGGCGGTATTTATTACTGGCAGCGTGAACGTGACCGTAAAGACGTCACTGAAGACAAATACAAAACTAACCTTTCTCACTCCACCTGGAACGCCAACCTGGACTTCCAGTCGGGTTATGCCGCGGATATGTTCGGTCTGGATATTGCTGCGTTCACCGCAATCGAAATGGCGGAAAACGGCGACAGCGGCCACCCGAACGAAATTGCCTTCTCCTCCAGCAACAAAGCTTATAAAGAAGACTGGTCCGGGGATAAGAGCGGAATCAGCCTTTATAAGGCCGCAGCGAAATTTAAATACGGCCCGGTATGGGCGCGCGGTGGCTATATTCAGCCAACCGGCCAGACGCTGTTAGCACCGCACTGGAGCTTTATGCCGGGTACCTATCAGGGGGCAGAAGCCGGGGCGAACTTTGACTACGGTGATGCGGGTGCGTTGAGCTTCTCTTATATGTGGACCAACGAGTATAAAGCACCATGGCACATCGAAATGGACAAGTTCTACCAGAACGATAAGAAAACCAAAGTAGATTATCTGCACTCGCTGGGTGCGAAATACGACTTCAAAAACGATCTGGTTCTCGAAGCCGCATTTGGCCAGGCGCAAGGTTATGTCGATCAGTATTTTGCCAAGGCCAGCTATAAGTTTGATGTTGCGGGTAGCCCGCTGAGCACCAGCTACCAGTTCTACGGCACGCGCGACAAGGTCAGCAACGGTGGCGTCAATGATATTTATGACGGTACCGCGTGGTTGCAGGCGTTGACCTTTGGCTACAAGGTCGGTCAGGTTGATTTGCGCCTGGAAGGCACGTGGGTGAAGGCGGAAGGGCAGCAGGGGTACTTCCTGCAGCGTATGACCCCGACCTATGCATCGTCCAACGGCCGTCTTGATATCTGGTGGGATAACCGTTCCGACTTCAACGCCGACGGCGAGAAAGCGGTCTTCTTCGGCGCAATGTATGACCTCAAAAACTGGAATCTGCCTGGCTGGGCCGTGGGTGCCTCTTACGCTTACGCCTGGGATGCAAAACCTGCCGATATGGCAACACCGGACGCCTATTACGATCCAAACTATCGCCTGAAAGAGTCCTCCTACAGCCTGGATGCTATCTATACCCTGCAGGATGGCCGCGCGAAAGGCACGATGTTCAAACTGCACTTCACCCAGTATGACAACCACTCCGATATCCCGAGCTATGCGGGCGGTTACGGCAACATCTTCCAGGATGAACGTGACGTGAAATTCATGGTTATCGCACCGTTCACCATCTTCTGATGAATCGTCCGGCGGGTTAGCGCCCGCCGGACCGGAGACTGCACATGATGAAAAAAATCGTAATTGTCGCGCTGCTGGCGTCGGGGCTGGTGGCGTGTTCTCAGAGCCAGGCGCCTAAAGAAGATTCCCGGCTGAAGGAGGCCTATAGCGCGTGCATCAATACCGCTGAAGGCTCGCCGGAGAAAATTCAGGCCTGCCAGAGCGTGTTGAATGTGCTGAAAAAAGAGAAGGCGCATGAGCAGTTCGCAACGCAGGAAAATGTTCGCGTGATGGATTACCAGGCCTGTATCCAGGCGCGTAAAACCGGTAACGATCAGGAAGTGGCGAAGCGTTGCGACCAGATCTGGAAAGAGATCCGCAGCAATAACAGTAACTAACCTGCTGTTACCATGCCCGGTGGCGCTATGCTTACCGGGCTTTTTTATACCTGAAAACAGGCGAAAAAAAAGCCAACCTTGCGGCTGGCTCAGAGTATGAAGACTGATTATTTTGCGTCGTGCGCGTGGTCATCTTCGCGGCAGTCGCCTTCAGCGCAGTGACCGTAAAGGTACAGGCTGTGGTTGGTCAGGCGGATGCCATGACGCGCGGCGATTTCACGCTGGCGTGATTCAATGGAATCATCGCTAAATTCAATGACCTTGCCGCAATCGAGGCAGATCAGGTGATCGTGGTGCTGCTGCTGGGTCAGTTCGAAAACAGATTTACCACCTTCGAAATTATGACGGGTAACAATGCCCGCGTCATCAAACTGGTTCAGCACGCGATAGACGGTAGCCAGCCCAATCTCTTCACCCATGTCGATAAGACGTTTATAGAGGTCTTCCGCACTGACATGGTGATTGTCTGGACCCTGAAGCACTTCGAGGATTTTTAACCGAGGAAGCGTAACTTTCAGGCCAGCCTTCTTTAATGCGGTATTGTTGTCAGTCATGCGGAATCTGTCCTGTTGCTAAACGATTCACTTCTGTAGGAAGTGACAGAAAATGCACCCGGGATAATGCGTCTCATTATAGAACTGCCATGGCTAAATGAAAACTGCAAGTCTCAGGCAAAATATGCTTATAAAAACGTGGTATCACCAACAAACTTGCTCAATGGAAAACCACGTTTATCAGGGAGACATTGTACAGGTCTGGGCGAAAAAGTTAAAAGATTGTAGCGATTAATTTAATCGGTTTGACCTGGAGCACGGGCGCAGCCGCCGCTGCGCCGCGATAAAAATCAGGCGTTAAGAATATCGTCCAGGTGCAGTTCCTCACGGATCTGCTTAACCCATTTCTCAACGCGCTCTGCCGTCAGCTCTGGCTGGCGGTCTTCGTCAATGGCCAGACCCACGAAATGATCGTCATCGGCCAGGCCTTTAGACGCTTCGAAGTGGTAACCGGCAGTTGGCCAGTGGCCAACGATCACTGCGCCATTCGGCTCAATGATGTCGCGGATAGTCCCCAGCGCGTCACAGAAGTACTCGGCGTAGTCTTCCTGATCGCCGCAGCCAAACAGGGCGACCAGCTTACCGTTGAAGTCGACTTCTTCCAGCGTCGGGAAGAAATCATCCCAGTCGCACTGGGCTTCACCGTAGTACCACGTTGGAATACCCAGCAGAAGAATGTCATAGCCTTCGAGATCTTCTTTGCTGCTCTTGGCGATGTCATGCACATCAGCAACGTCTTTACCGAGCTGTTTTTGAATGTTTTTTGCGATATTTTCGGTATTGCCGGTATCACTGCCAAAGAAAATGCCGATGATTGCCATGAGTAAAATAACCTCTTGAAACTTAATAGTATGGTGGCGCAATTCGGCCACGGATAAGGGCAATAATAGCAGAACTGGCAACCCTGCGGAAACAGCTATCGCGCAGGACTGCACTCCGTGCTACATGAAAAGGGCGATAAAGGGGATTTTCAGACTTATGCCTGGCTGCGTAACGTCTCAAGCTGGGCGATCAACATCTCTTCAATGAGCTCGCTGCGGCTGATATTTCGCGCGTCAGCCAGCTCGTTAAGCGCATCGACGGCGTCGGCGTTAAGCTTCAGTTCGACACGCTTAAGCCCACGATTTTTATCGCGTTTAAGCTGGTTGCGTTTATTGATACGCAGCTGTTCATCGCGCGAAAGCGGATTCGTCTTGGGTCGTCCCGGTCGACGTTCATTCGCGAACAGATCTAGTGTCGTACGGTCCGTTTGTTCTTTGGCCATGATTCTGAGACTTCGGGGGAAACACGCCGCCCTGCTAATGCCCGGGCGATAAGCGCGCCATCATACATCACCAAAAACGGCACGCCAACGACTGGAAGCCCGCAGCCTTCCAGTCGCTCTCTTTTTAATCAATTCGCAGTATCAGCGAGATAGCGGCGAATGGCGCGCAGCACGGCGTCAGGTTTTTCTGCGTGAACCCAGTGTCCGGCCCCGGCAATCACGTGGGCGCGCGCCTGCGGGAATTGTGCCAGCAAGGTGTCGCGGTACGCGTCGGTAATATAAGGAGAGTTACCGCCACGAATGAAGAGGGTAGGGTGTGGCCAGGCAGGTACCGTTTCCCAGCCAACGATATTGTTGTACTGCTCCCAGAGCACCGGCACGTTAAAACGCCATTGTCCGTCAACAAATGACTTCAGCAGGAATTGCACAACGCCTTCTTCATCAAGATGGTCACGCATGACCGCAGCCGCCTGCTGGCGGGTCGCGACACCCGCTTCAGTAACCGCATTGATGGCGGCAAAAATCTCGTCGTGTCGGCGGACGTCATAATCCACGGGCGCAACATCAATTACCACCAGGCCGTTAATACGCTCCGGCGCAAGCGCCGTCAGGGCCATCACCGCTTTGCCGCCCATTGAATGCCCGATGAGCGTCACCTTCTGCAGGCCGTTGGCGTCCAGCGTATCCAGCAGATCCTGTGCCATCGCGGCATAGGTCATCTCGTCTGAACGCCCGGAAAGACCGTGATTGCGCATATCGACCTGTAAAATATCGTGATCGGTAACCAGATCGCGCGCCAGCACGCCCAGGTTATCCAGGCTGCCAAAAAGCCCGTGAACCAGTACGATGGGAGAATTATTGTTCGGCGATTGTGCAGTTTGCGCTCGGGTATTCAATTTCATGGCAAAGTTCTTTTTTTACGTATGTCAGGTTAGGGTATCATGTTGACCATTCTGCCGCCCGGCTGCAAGGTTCCAGTTTAATCTGACTTTTGCTGCCAACCAGGTTTGACGCTATCCGCTGTTGGGATTTGACCCTATAATCCCAATGACTTGTATTCAGATAAGAAATCGCACTGGATTAAGATGAAAACAATCGAAGTTGATGACGAACTCTATCAGTATATTGCCAGCCAGACGCGGCATATCGGGGAGAGCGCGTCCGACATTTTACGGCGCATGCTTAAAATTTCCGCCGCTTCACAGCCTGCTACCCCAGTCACCAAAGATGTCGTGTCTCAGCCGAGCGTTGTTGCACAGGCAAAACCTGCCGTGACACCGGCAAAAGATAAAGTGCGCGCGATGCGCGAGCTGCTGCTGTCCGATGAATATGCGGAGCAGAAAAAGGCGGTTAACCGCTTTATGCTGGTGCTGTCTACACTTTATTCACTGGATAACAAGGCGTTTGCTGAAGCGACCGAGTCGCTGCACGGTCGTACTCGCGTCTATTTCGCGGGTGACGAGCAGACGCTGCTGCAAAATGGCAACCAAACCAAACCTAAACATGTCCCAGGCACCCCGTACTGGGTGATCACCAATACCAATACGGGCCGCAAGTGCAGCATGGTTGAACATATCATGCAGTCCATGCAGTTCCCGGCGGAATTGATTGAAAAGGTTTGCGGTACAATTTAACCCTTGCATCAGAAGGACCCGGTAATGGCAAATCACAGCCGTGCAGGCCAACCTGCACAACAAAGCGATTTGATTAACGTCGCTCAGCTGACCGCGCAGTATTACGTGCTGAAACCGGTCGTGGGCAACGCAGAACACGCAGTGAAGTTTGGTACATCTGGTCACCGCGGCAGCGCGGCGCGCCACAGCTTTAACGAACCGCACATTCTGGCCATTGCTCAGGCCATTGCGGAAGAGCGCGCTAAAAACGGCGTTACCGGTCCATGCTACGTGGGCAAAGACACCCATGCGCTGTCTGAACCGGCGTTCATCTCTGTTGTGGAAGTGCTGGCCGCAAACGGCGTTGATGTGATTGTTCAGGAGAACAACGGTTTCACCCCAACGCCTGCGGTGTCGAACGCTATTCTTGTGCACAATAAAAAAGGTGGCGCGCTGGCTGACGGGATCGTTATCACGCCGTCCCATAACCCACCGGAAGACGGCGGCATCAAATACAACCCACCTAACGGTGGCCCGGCAGACACCAACGTCACCAAAGTGGTGGAAGACCGTGCAAATGCCCTGCTGGCTGACGATCTGAAAGGCGTGAAGCGCATCTCCCTGGATGCCGCCATGGCGTCCGGCCACGTGAAAGAGCAGGATCTGGTTCAGCCTTTCGTGGAAGGGCTGGCGGATATCGTCGATATGGCGGCGATTCAGAAAGCCGGCCTGAAGCTGGGTGTGGATCCGCTGGGCGGCTCCGGTATTGAATACTGGAAACGTATCGCCGAGCATTACAAGCTGAATCTGACCATCGTGAACGATCACGTCGATCAGACCTTCCGCTTTATGCACCTCGATAAAGACGGCGCGATCCGTATGGACTGCTCCTCCGAGTGCGCCATGGCGGGCCTGCTGGCGCTGCGCGATAAATTCGACCTGGCGTTTGCTAACGACCCGGATTATGACCGTCACGGTATCGTCACTCCTGCCGGGCTGATGAACCCGAACCACTATCTGGCCGTCGCGATTAACTACCTGTTCCAGCACCGTCCGCAGTGGGGCAAAGAGGTGGCTGTCGGTAAAACGCTGGTTTCCTCCGCGATGATCGACCGCGTGGTCGACGCGCTGGGTCGCAAGCTGGTGGAAGTGCCGGTTGGCTTTAAATGGTTTGTTGACGGTCTGCACGACGGCAGCTTCGGCTTCGGTGGTGAAGAGAGCGCCGGTGCGTCATTCCTGCGCTTCGACGGCACGCCGTGGTCAACCGATAAAGACGGCATCATCATGTGCCTGCTGGCGGCGGAGATCACCGCGGTCACCGGTAAGAACCCGCAGGAACATTACAACGAGCTGGCGGAGCGTTTTGGTGCGCCAAGCTATAACCGTATTCAGGCTAGCGCGACGTCAGCCCAGAAAGCGGCCCTGTCCAAACTCTCTCCGGAAATGGTCAGCGCAAGCACCCTGGCGGGTGACCCGATCACCGCGCGTCTGACGGCGGCACCGGGCAACGGCGCATCCATTGGCGGTCTGAAAGTGATGACCGACAACGGCTGGTTCGCTGCGCGTCCATCCGGTACGGAAGATGCGTATAAAATCTATTGCGAAAGCTTCCTCGGCGCTGAGCATCGTCAGCAGATTGAGAAAGAAGCGGTAGAGATTGTCAGCGAAGTGCTGAAAAACGCGTAAGTGCGGTTTGTGTGCCGGGCGGCACTGCGTTTGCCCGGCCTACAACAGCGATCGTAGGCCCGGTAAGCGCTAGCGCCACCGGGCTTTTTTTAACTATGCTTATTCTTCAATTCAAATCTCGGCGATACCAGACCGTACAGCGTCCAGCCCATAAAGGTCACCATCGCGCCATACAGCATCGCCTCCTGGCCGGATGAGTAGAGCGCATAGAAGCTGTAAATCGCCCCAATCAGCGCCACGATATTCGCCGCACGCGCCTTGCGTGGATCCACCTTCGCGACTTTCTGAATAATCACCAGCGCCGCCATCGACAGAATATACGGAATGATATTCGTCACTACCGCCAGGTTGACCAGCACGTTGAACTGGCTGTTCAGCGACGGGCTAATGGTCATCAGTGACAATCCGCTCTGGAAGATGACAATGGCCAACATGCCCTGCACCGGCGCATCGGCTTTGGTCACGCGGGAGAAGATTTTCGGGAAGTAACCTTCATCAGCCGAAGATTTGAAAACCTGCGCGATGGTGAACTGCCAGCCGAGGAGCGAACCGCAGCAGGACATAACCATCAGCCCCATGATCACTTTTCCGACTTCCGGGGTGAACATCTGCGCGAAGGCCAGCCCGAACGGTGCCGTTGAGTTAGCCAAATCCATGTTCGGTACGATGCCGGCAATAACGTTAGTCGAGATGATATAGATCACCGCCGCGCCCAGCGTTCCGCCCAGAACGGCAATCGGGACGTTCTTTTCCGGGTTCTCTACCACTTCCGCGTTTGCACAGGCTGATTCCAGACCGAGGAAGGCCCACAGCGTCATGGCGATGGAGGACCCGACAGCGGTAAAGAACGGCACATGGTGCGGGTTCCAGGAGTTCGCGTACAAGGTCGGGCTGAACCAGAACCAGCCGATGATGCACAAACCCACAACCGGGATAATCACGCCCCAGACGGTGATGCTACTCAGCTGTCCGGTGATGCGCGCGCCGCCAAAGTTGGCCACGGTGCAGATCCACAGCACGCCGATGGTGGCTAAACCAATCTGTACCGGGCTGAGCGTGGCACCAAACAGCTCCGTGCCGTAACCCACGGCGGAGATGGCAATCGCCACGTTAGCAATCAGCAGCGACACGCCGTAGGTATAGTTGGCCATAAAGTTGCCCGACTTGCCAAAGGCATACTCCGCATAGCCCCCCATTCCGCCTGACTTGCGGCTGAACATCCCGCACTTGGCAAATGCCCACGCCAGCGCCATTGAACCTACGGCGGTCACCAGCCAGGAAATAATCGAAATGGTTCCCACTTCGGCAAGCTTGGTGGGCAGCATGATGATCCCGGAACCCATCATGTTCACCATGGTGAGAATGGTCAGTTGCACCACGCCCATCTTATTGGACTTACTCATAATTTCTCTCCCTTCAGCAGCGCGGGCTGAGCGGCGGGTTGTTTAATGACGTAGCAGCGAACCTGTTTGCGACCGTCACACTCCTCGACGTATACGCCCTGAAGCTCTGGCGCAAAGCCCGGTAACAGGTTGATCCCTTCTTCCAGCGCGGCAAAGTAGCGCAGCACGGAACCGCCCAAGACTTCCCCTGGAACAACACACAGCACCCCTGGCGGATAAGGAAGGGCGCCTTCGGCGGCGATGCGGCCTTCCGCGTCGCGCAGGGACACCAGTTCAACCTCACCACGAAGATAGGCGTAGTTCGCATCCTGCGGGTTCATCATCACCCGTGGGAAGTGAGACTTGCGGAACATCTCTTTTTGCAGCTGTTTCACGTTATGACGGGCGTACAGGTCATGCATTTCCTGGCAGATCTGGCGCAGGGTGTAATCCGCGTAACGCGCCGGATGCTGTTTGTAGAGAGAAGGCAGGACCTCTTTCAGCGGCACATCGCTTTCGAGCAGTTTTTCGAAGCGCACCAGCTGCGCCACCAGCTGCTGCAGCTTGCCCATATCTTCGGCTGGCGTGAGCAGGAACAGGATCGAGTTGAGATCGCATTTCTCCGGCACAATGCCGTTTTCACGCAGGAAGTTGGCGAGGATGGTGGCGGGCACGCCGAAGTCGTCATACTCACCGGTGCGGGCGTTAATGCCCGGCGTGGTCAGCAAGAGCTTGCACGGATCGATAAAATACTGATGCTCAGCGTAGCCTTCAAAAGCGTGCCAGTTTTCACCCGGTACGAAGTGGAAGAAGCGCAGATCGGTTGCAATTTCCGCCGTGTCCCAGCTTTCCCACGGACGGCCATCCACCGTTTCCGGCACGAAGGGGCGCAGATACTGACAGTTTTGCAGGATCAGCTTGCGCGCTTCGATACCGTTCACCACGCAGTCCATCCACATGTTGCGCCCGCTCTGGCCTTCATGCATCCGGGCGTTGATGTCCAGCGCGGCAAACAGCGGATAGAACGGGCTGGTGGAGGCGTGCATCATAAAGGCATTATTCAGCCGTTTGTGCGGGACATAGCGCTGCTGGCCTTTGATGTGGCTGTCTTTTTTGTGGATTTGCGAGGTCTGCGAGAAGCCTGCCTGCTGTTTATGCACGGACTGGGTAACCAGGATCCCCGGATCGTTTTCGTTCAGCTCCAGCAGCAGCGGAGAGCAGTCGGCCATCATCGGGATAAACTGCTCGTAACCCACCCAGGCCGAGTCAAACAGGATGTAATCACACAGATGACCAATCTTATCCACCACCTGACGGGCGTTATAGATGGTGCCATCGTAGGTACCCAGCTGAATCACCGCCAGACGGAACGGACGCGCATCGCGTGCACGGCCAGGTGCGACCTCTGCCACGAGCTCGCGCAGATAACGTTCTTCAAAGCAGTGGGCGTCAATGCCGCCAATGAAGCCGTAAGGGTTGCGCGCGGTTTCCAGATAGACCGGCGTCGCGCCTGCCTGGAGGAGGGCACCGTGATGGTTGGATTTATGGTTGTTACGGTCAAACAGCACCAGGTCGCCCGGCGTGAGCAGGGCGTTAAGCACCACTTTGTTGGATGATGAGGTGCCGTTCAGCACGAAGTAGGTCTTATCGGCGTTAAAGACTTTTGCAGCATGCTGCTGCGCAATGCACGGCGCGCCTTCGTGGATCAGCAGATCGCCCATCGCCACGTCGGCGTTGCACAGGTCGGAGCGGAAAAGCGTCTCACCAAAGAAATCAACAAACTGGTTGCCAGCAGGATGACGGCGGAAGAACTGCCCACCCTGATGCCCCGGGCAGTCGAACGCGCTGTTGCCCTGCTTCACGTAGTCGACCAGGGCGCGGAAAAACGGCGGGCGCAGCTGGGTTTCATACTTCTGGGCTGCCGCTTCCAGCTGGCGTCCGTAAAAGTCGTTGCTGGTGTCTGAATACTCAAATACGCCATGAATGCGCGATAAATAGTCTGCCGGGATAATCTCTTCTTTGTGCGTCGCGACAAAAACAGGAATGCCAAAACCGGTGGCTTCTATTTCTTCCAGGATGCCGTCAGTAATATCGCTGACCGCCAGAACAACGGCGGCAACGTCAATATAATCCGAGGCCCTGACATCCACCAGTTCACGCTGGGTAGTAAAACACTCCGGACAGGCACGGCTGGCTGCGATTTTTAAATTTTTCATCTTTCTCTCTTTATTTTAGGTAATAAGCGTCCCTCGATTTCTTGCAAGAAAGAAATCGATAATTTTCCGGAAAAAAAGCAAAGGGTGGCCGCTGATTAAAATCAGTGAATTGCTTTTTTGATGATTGAAATTCAGTCCGCCCGGTGCGGATGAGTCTGAATCAAGATGAATGAACGCACGAGTTCACAGGCAATAGCCTGTAACATAAGGTTTTTTAGGATAACCTGTAAGCGAGTGCGCCAGAAGTCGAAGGACTACCGGGCGTTAAAGAGGTGAAAGTCAAAGCAGTTTCGGTGGGCAAACATCATGATATGTGTTGTCCGCCTTATATGGGGCATCAAGCGATTATTGTTTTCCATGTTTCATTTTCCTTTCAGTAATTGAAAGCATGGTCATTTTATCCGGGAAAAAGGGATTAACTGTGATCATGATCACCGTTAACCGATCATTTTAGAAATAAATATTCGTTTTTGATGAATATCTCAGATCAAAATTCTGATTTGTTGATGTGGTGTTAATAACATGTTTTTCTAATGTTTTAACGCGATAAAATAATGAAAGATGTTCTTAATGGTTTTATTTTAAATGAGTGATGGTGGGTTTCTATTATTAATTAAAAATAATAGTGAATAGATATTCAGACCATAAACCGATAACCGATACCGGTTTCAGTTAATAAATGGCGAGGGCGAGCGGGGTCAACTTCGAGTTTCTGACGAAGGTGTCCCATATATATGCGTAAATAGTGACTGTGTTCTACAGCGTTAGGTCCCCACACCTGATTTAACAGCTGGCGTTGGGTAAGTACCTTACCGTGGTTGTTGAGCAGCACGGCGAGCAGGCGAAACTCGATTGGCGTGAGATGGATCTCTTCTTCACCGCGCACAATGCGTCGCGCGGCCAGGTCAACCCGGATATCGCTAAACGTATAGACTGGGTCGGCTGGCGTGGTTGCGCTGTGGCGACGCAGCGCCACGCGAAGACGAGCCTGCAGTTCGCCGATGCCAAAAGGTTTAATCAGGTAGTCATCCGCCCCGGCATCCAGCGCGGCGATTTTATCCGTCTCTTCAGTGCGGGCGGAGAGCACCAGTATCGGCATCTGGCTCCACTGGCGGACTTCCCGAATGAAATCGATGCCGTCGCCATCCGGCAGCCCAAGGTCGAGGATCACCAGGTCCGGCTTGCGGGTGGCGGCTTCAATTAAACCCCGTTGAAGCGTACCCGCGTCATGAACGCGCAGACCGTCTCCTTCCAGCGCAGCGCGCAGAAACCGGCTAATGGCGATCTCATCTTCAACAATCAGAACGTTGATCACAAATCCTCTGGTAATTCATTAAGTTCTGGCGGAGTTTCCAGAGGAAGTGTAACACAAAAACGCGCGCCGCCTTCCGGACGATTCTCTGCGGAAATGGACCCGCCGTGGACGTCAATAATTGCCTGGCAAATCGCCAGCCCCAGCCCGACGCCCGGAATAGCCGACTCCTTATTGCCGCGCGCGAATTTTTCAAAAATAGCCAGCTCTTGCCCGGCAGGAATGCCCGGACCGGTATCCCAGACCTCAAGATGAAGCGTTCTGTCTTCCACCGTCGCATCCACGCCAATCCGCGCGCTGGCACCCGCATATTTGCCGGCATTTTCCAGCAGGTTGATCAGCACCCGTTCGAACAGCGGGCCATCAACGTGAATCAGGGTCAGGGGCTCAGGCATGTTCAGCGCGATATGTCGCCCACCGAGGCCAGGCTCGAGCATTTTCAGGGCGCTGCCCACCACCTCTTCAAGCGTGAGCCACTCTTTTTTCAGGTTAAAGCCGCCTGACTGAATACGCGCCATATCAAGCAGGTTATTCACCAGACGCGTGGTGTTCAGCACGTGCTGGCGGATTTCGCTTGCCTGAAGGGCGTGCTTAGAACCTTCCGCCGCCAGGTCCAGCGTCAGGATTTCTGACTGGCCAAACAGGACGGTGAGCGGGGTCCGCAGATCGTGAGACAGCGCCGCCAGCAGCGAGTTACGTATGCTTTCACGCTCGCTTGCCAGCCGGGCCTGCTCTTCGCTGGCGGTGAGCGCCAGCCGCTCGAGCGCGCTGGCAACCAGCAGGGTGAAGGTCTCGAGCAGGCGCTGCTGTTCGGGGATCATCAGCTGGCGCAGGTTGGAGGGCTCAACGATGACCAGCCCCTGATTTTTATCGGCACTGCGCAGCGGCAGAATTTGATAAGGCACGCCGGGCAGGGTGTCGGTCCCTGCGCCCGCAGGTAATCCTTTATCAAAGCTCCAGCGCGCGATGGCCTCGTCCCAGGGCGTCATGCCTGAGGCCGACGTCAGCGGGCGCAGCTTGCCGTGTTCGTCCGGGAGTAAAATCAGGTTGCTGGCATGAAACGTCGAGCGGATAAACTGCTCGCTGGTCTGCACAATATCCAGCGGGGTACGGCCAACCGCCAGCGATTTCGACATCTCATAGAGATGGCGCGTGCGCTGTTCGCGGTAGCGGGCGATACGCGCCTGATAGCGCACGCCCGCCGTCAGATTCCCGATCACCAGCCCGACGGTGAGCATCACGCCAAAGGTGAGAATGTACTGCACGTCCGAAACCGCCAGCGTGCCGCGCGGGGCGATAAAGAACAGATCGAAGCTGATGACGTTGATGACCGTCGCCAGTACCGACGGCCAGCGCCCGTAAAAGAGCGCCACCACCACCACGCCAAGAAGGTAAATCATCACCAGGTTGGCGGCATCAAACGCTATCAGCCACTGGCTGGCAATCACGGTAATCAGGGTGCAGAGCACGACAGCGACAAGGCAGCCGCGGAGCTGAATGCGCCATTTATCGCTGAAGGTGCGGCTGTCCGGCGCGCGAGTCGGTAAGGGCGTGGGTTTGTCATCCAGCGCCACGATCACCAGGTCCAGATCCGGCGCGCGGCGGGCGAGCTTGTCGGCAAAGGATTCGCGGCTAAACCAGCGGCGATGCTGGCGACGGCCAATCACGATTTTTCCCAGGTTATGCTCGCGCGCGTAGCGCAGAATGGCTTTATCTTCCTGGGGATCGGAAAGGGTGGCGGTTTCCGCGCCCAGCTCCTGCGCCAGGCGAAGCGAACTCAGAATAGCGCGCCGCTGGTTTTCAGGCAGAGCGTGGAGATGGGGCGTTTCGACATACACCGCATGCCAGACGCTGCCAAATTTGGCCGCCAGACGAGCGGCGGTGCGGACAAGCTTTTCATTGCCGCTACCGTGCCCCACGCACAGCAGGATGGCATCCCGCGTGTGCCAGACGCGTTCCTGGCCCTGCAGGTCACGCCAGGCGCGCATCTGATCGTCCACCCGGTCGGCGGTTCGGCGCAGGGCCAGTTCGCGCAGAGCAATCAGGTTACCTTTACGGAAGAAATGCTCGATGGCGCGCTCGGCCTGGCCGGCGATATAGACTTTGCCTTCATGCAGGCGCTGGCGTAAATCATCGGGGGGCAGGTCGACCAGCACCACCTCGTCGGCGGAATCAAAGAAGGGATCGGGTACCGTTTCGCGCACCTGAATGCCGGTCACGCCGCTCACCACGTCGTTCAGGCTTTCGAGATGCTGAACGTTAACCGTCGTGAAAACATCAATGCCGGCCTCAAGCAACTCTTCAACGTCCTGCCAGCGTTTGGGATGGCGTGAGCCTGGCGCATTGCTGTGCGCCAGCTCGTCCATCAGGATAAGAGCGGGACGGCGGGCGAGGGCGGCATCGAGATCGAATTCGGTGACTAACCGACCGCGGTGGCTGATACGTCGGGGCGGCTGGGTGGCCAGCCCCTTCAGCAGCGATGCCGTCTCTTTACGTCCGTGGGTTTCTACCACGCCGATCAGAATATCGAGCCCCTGCGCCCGAAGCCGCTGGGCTTCCGTCAGCATGGCGAAGGTTTTCCCGACGCCCGCGCAGGCGCCAAAGAAAATTTTCAGTTTGCCGCGATGGGCTTCAGCCGTCTGTTCGAGCAGCCTGTCCGGATCCGGGCGCATGGGCTCGTCGGTCATTTAGTTTTTCCTTAGCGCGTCCAGCGCCAGATTCAGCTCAACAATATTCACCACGGGCATGCCGATGAAGCTGACCAGCGGCTTTTGCGTGTGCTCTGCAACCAGCTGGCTAACCTGTTCGACGGTCAGCTGACGGGCGGCGGCGACGCGCGGAATTTGCCATGCCGCCGCTGCCGGCGTCAGGCTGTAGTCCAGCCCGCTGGCCGAGGCGGTTACCAGCTCCACGGGAACGTCACGGCTGGCCTGCGGATTAGCGGCGCGCAGGGCTGCCACGCGCCCGGCGACGGCTTTGTCCAGCTCGGGGTTGCTGCCCGCCAGGTTACTGCCGCCGGATGCCATCGGATTATACGGGCTTTCGGCAGTGGCGGAAGGGCGTCCCTGGAAGTAGCGGGCATCCGTAAAGTTCTGACCAATCAGCCGTGAACCGCGGGATTCTCCGTTCTGGATAATCTGTGAGCCGTTAGCCTGCTCGGCAAACCACCACTGACCCAGCGCGGTGGTCGCCAGCGGGTAAAGCCCGCCGGTAATAAGAGACAGCAGAATAAATAACAGTATAGCGGGACGTAACATCGTCATTTGATTCACCTTTTAGACCAGCCCGAACAGCGTCAGGAGCACGTCGATAACCTTAATACCAATAAAGGGCACAACCAGCCCGCCCAGACCGTAAATCCACAGGTTGCGGCGCAGCATGGCGGCCGCGGTGAGCGGCTTATAGCTCACGCCCTTCAGCGCCAGCGGGATCAGGAAGACAATAATCAGGGCGTTAAAAATCACCGCACTGAGAATGGCCGAGGACGGAGAGTGCAGATGCATCACGTTCAGCGCGTTTAATTGCGGATAGGTCGCGGCAAACGCGGCCGGAATGATGGCGAAATACTTCGCCACGTCGTTGGCAATGCTGAACGTGGTCAGCGAACCGCGCGTCATCAGCATCTGCTTGCCGATGTGCACCACTTCAATCAGCTTGGTCGGGTTAGAGTCGAGGTCAACCATGTTGCCCGCTTCTTTTGCCGCCTGCGTACCGGAGTTCATCGCTACCGCCACGTCGGCCTGTGCGAGGGCTGGGGCATCGTTGGTACCGTCACCGGTCATTGCCACCAGACGGCCTTCCGCCTGATACTGACGAATCAATGCCAGCTTGGCTTCCGGCGTTGCTTCGGAAAGAAAATCATCCACGCCCGCTTCGGCGGCAATCGCCGCCGCGGTAAGACGGTTGTCCCCGGTGATCATCACCGTTTTGATCCCCATTTTACGCAGCTGGGCAAAGCGCTCTTTGATGCCCCCTTTGACGATATCCTTCAGGGCGATCACCCCCAGCACGCGCGCCCCCTCGGCTACCACCAGAGGCGTTGCTCCCTGACGGGCCACGCTCTCGACCAGGCTGTCCACTTCCGGTGGGAAGTGGCCGTTGTTAGCCTCAATGTGGCGACGGATGGCGTCAACAGAGCCTTTACGGATCATGCGATCCTGAATGTTAATGCCGCTCATGCGGGTTTGCGCCGTGAAGGGCACGAAAGTGGCATGCAGGCTCTGCACGTCGCGCTGGCGCAGGTTAAAGCGCTGCTTGGCGAGAACCACAATGCTGCGGCCTTCCGGGGTTTCATCGGCAAGGGAGGAGAGCTGTGCCGCATCCGCCAGCGTTTTTTCATCCACCCCCGGGGCGGGTAAGAAATCTGACGCCTGGCGGTTACCGAGGGTAATGGTCCCGGTTTTATCCAGCAGCAAGACATCCACGTCACCCGCGGCTTCCACCGCACGCCCGCTGGTGGCGATGACGTTAGCACCAAGCATGCGGCTCATCCCGGCCACGCCGATGGCAGACAGCAGGCCGCCAATGGTGGTTGGGATCAGGCAGACCAGCAGAGCTACCAGAACAGTGATGGTGACCGCGGTGCCGCCGTAGGCGGAGAACGGCCACAGCGTCGCGGTGGCCAGCAGGAAGACGATGGTCAGCGCCACCAGCAGGATGGTGAGGGCAATCTCGTTGGGTGTCTTACGACGCTGCGCGCCTTCTACCATGGCGATCATCCTGTCGAGGAAGGTTTCACCCGGGTTCACGCTGCACTGGATCACCAGCCAGTCGGAGAGAATGCGCGTCCCTCCCGTCACGGAGGCGAAATCGCCGCCGGATTCACGAATAACCGGCGCGGATTCCCCGGTAATGGCGCTTTCGTCCACCGATGCGCCCCCTTCAATGACTTCCCCGTCGCAAGGGATAATGTCACCGGCTTCCACCAGCACCACATCGCCTTTACGCAGTTCATCCGCCGGAACGTGATCCATCTGCGCGCCGTATTTCGGCTCACGTAACTTGCGCGCGAAGGCGGTTTTTTTCACCCCTTTCAGGCTGTTGGCCTGGGCTTTACTCCGGCCTTCCGCCAGCGCTTCCGCAAAGTTAGCGAACAGCACGGTAAACCACAGCCAAAGGCTGATGGCGGCGGTAAACATTGCGTTTCCCGGCATGTGGCCCGTTCCCATGGCAATTGCCAGGGCGGTGGTCAGGACGCTTCCCGCCCAGACGATAAACATCACCGGGTTGTGCCACTGCACGCGCGGGCTCAGTTTTTTCACCGCATCCATGAGCGCCTGGCGAACTAATGACGGTTCGAACAGGGCCAGTTGTTTACGACTCATGACAATTTCTCCGCAAAATCAGCGTAAAGAGAGGTATTCCGCGACCGGGCCTAACGCGAGGGCGGGGATAAAGGTCAGGGCGCCGACCAGCAACACGGTGCCCGCCAGCAGGCCGATAAACAGCGCGCCGTGGGTCGGTAATGTCCCGGTGGTGGTCGGTTGAATTTTTTTATTCACCAGCGATCCGGCAATCGCCATGACCGGCACAATGATCCCGAAGCGACCCACAAACATGCAGAACGCCAGCAGGCAGTTCCAGAACGGTGAGTTGGCGCTTAAGCCAGCAAAGGCGCTGCCGTTGTTATTGGCGGCCGAGGAGACGGCATATAGCACTTCGCTAAAGCCGTGAATACCCGGGTTAAAGATGCCGCTGCGTCCGGCCTCGGTCATCAGCGCCAGCGCGGTGCCGAGCAGCACAAGGGCAGGGGTGACCAGAATCGCTAGCGCGGTTAACTTCATCTCGCGAACGTCGATTTTTTTACCCAGGTATTCCGGGGTGCGGCCAATCATCAGACCGGCTATAAACACCGCCAGCAGCACGAACAGCAGCATGCCGTAAAGACCCGAGCCCACGCCGCCAAACACAACCTCGCCAATCTGCATCAGCCACATCGGGATCATGCCACCCAGTGCCGTAAAGGAATCGTGCATGGCATTGACCGCGCCGCACGAGGCCGCTGTGGTGACTACCGCATACAGGCTGCTGGCGAGAATGCCGAAGCGGCTCTCTTTACCTTCCATGTTGATCGCGTTATCGGCGCCCAGCGAGAGGAAGTGCGGGTTCCCCTGCCATTCGGCCCACATCACCAGTGCGGCACAAACCACAAAGATAAGCGACATCGTCCAGAGCAGGGTGCGACCCTGACGACGATCGTTGACCACGTCGCCAAAGGCAAAGCAGAGCGCGGCGGGGATCAGGAAAATGGCCAGCATCTGTACAAAATTGGTCAGTGCGGTAGGGTTTTCAAACGGATGCGACGAGTTGGCGTTAAAGAAGCCCCCGCCGTTCGTTCCGAGCATCTTGATGGCTTCCTGCGACGCGACGGGCCCCATCGGCAGGAGCTGTTTTGCCCCTTCCAGCGAGGTATAAGGGGCGTAAGGCAGCAGGTTTTGCAGGGTGCCCTGCTGAATAAAGAACAGCGCGATCAGCAGCGCAATCGGCAGCAGGATCCACAGCGTTATGCGCGTCAGATCCACCCAGGCATTGCCCAGCGTACTTACTTTCTGGCGGGCAAACGCGCGCGTTAGCGCGAAGATCACCGCGATACCGCTGGCGGCAGAAAGGAAGTTTTGCACGGTTAAGCCGGCCATCTGGCTAAAGTAGCTCAGCGTGGTTTCACCGGAATAGGACTGCCAGTTGGTGTTGGAGACAAAACTGACCGCCGTGTTCAGCGCAAGATGCCAGGACAAGCCCGGTAATTGTTGCGGGTTCAGCGGCAGACTGCCCTGCAGCATCAGCATGGCAAAAAGCGCAATCAGCCCAACGATATTCAGCAGCAGAATGGCTAGCAGATATTCGCGCCAGTTCATCTCCCGATCGTGTATTCCCAGCACGCGCCAGATCCCTTTCTCAACGCTTCCCGTGCCGGGCAAGGGGACGTTGTTGATAAGCCGTGCCAGCCCTGTTCCCAGTGGCCGGGCCAGGACGAACAGGACCGCTAAGAAGCTGGCGATAAGCAAAAACGCCTGAGCAGCCATCAGAATGCCTCCGCATTAATCAGGGCATAAACCAGATAGCCCAGTAACAGGAACACCAGCACGATGCCGGCAATAAGACCTGCACTCACAATCCACCTCCGGGTGACTTTTGTTGTTGTGCTAACGGTAGGATTTATGGCGCAAAGATTTCGCAAAAATGAGAAGGGCGGGTGTAAAAAAAGTATAAAAATGAGAAAGCCCACAATTTAACTATTGATAAGTAAATCGTTAACTTTTTTGTAACTTAGTTACGGCGTGAATGTAAATTTTCACTAAACGGGCGAAAATAAGTGGTCGGATGAGTAGTAAAATTACAAACAAAGCGATATTATTTTAGCCAGGTCACAGATTTTGAATTTTCCGGATGACGTTTCCGGCCAACTATAGGGGAGAAAATATGGATCTTTATAAAGAGTATCCGGCTCATATCGTGTTCATGCGTCGCACTTTCGCCCTAGTGGCTGGCGTGCTGGCTCTGCCGGTGATGCTGTTCTGGAAAGATCGTGCACGTTTTTACAGCTATCTGCACCGCGTCTGGGCGAAAACCAGCGAGAAGCCGGTGTGGATGGACCAGGCCGAGAAAGCGACCTGCGATTTTTACTGATACGAAGACTACACGCAGCAATAAAAAAACCGCCAACAGTAATGTGGCGGTTTTTTTGTCCCTCAGGATTCGCGGTCCGTTGGGTGGTTTATCAAGCTCTCACACAGAGGTTTTCAAGCATACTTCTGCAAGCTGAAGATTCAAACGCTTAGATCCTAAATATATTCTTAAAAACAATTTCAATAGATTACGCTTCGTTCGCGCGGAGATTACTATGCAGCGTCCCTTTCCGCCATCTCGCAAATGGGCACCGGTCACGGGAGAGGTATTTCCACAACCGTGAGCCAGGCTCCACACAGAGCTTGTGTCCACCGACTTATCACCGGTGGTGAACGGTGGAGCGGTTAGCTGCAGGGACCGCATGATGAAACGCTATATATGCATTGCGTTCATTGTCGCCAGCGTACTTGTTGTTAAGCGTGATGAACCGACCGGGTTTGTTGCATTGACCACGATAGCGCAGGACAAGTAGCGTTAAGGCCGCCTCGGGCGGCCTTTTTTATTTCATCCCGTCTACACTTCATGGCAAAGTACATTAAAAGCCCGCCGCTTTTTCCTTTAGTGGCGTGCCCTTACGGACATAATGGATATTTGCCTGGAGTTTTATGCCCACCCATCTGGTTTGGTTTCGCGCGGACCTGCGCGTGCATGACAACATCGCTCTCGCGGCTGCCTGCCGCTCTCAGGATGCCAGGGTGCTGGCGCTGTATATCGCCACGCCCGAACAATGGCAGCAGCATGATATGGCGCCCCGACAGGCCGCTTATCTCAACGCGCATCTGAATGAACTGCAATGCTCGCTTGCCGAAAAAGGCATTCCGTTGATTTATAAAGAGGTCAGTGACTTTGCCGCGCAGCTTCTGGCGGTGCAGGAGGTGTGCCAGCAGCACCAGGTCACGCATCTTTTTTATAACTATCAGTACGAACTGAACGAGCGCCAGCGGGATCGCCAGCTGGAGGCAACGCTGAAAGATGTGCAGTGCCAGGGCTTTGATGACAGCGTGATGCTGGCACCGGGCAGCGTCATGACCGGCAATCATGAGATGTACAAGGTGTTTACGCCCTTTAAAAACGCCTTTGTTAAACGTCTTAAAGAGGCGCTGCCGGAGTGCGTGGCCGCGCCCGCAGTTCGGGGGGAGGCGTTAACGGACCTGCCGGAACTGACGTTTAATTATCCCCGGGCGGCGTTCGACGCGCTTCTGTTCCCCGCCGACGAGAAATCCGCTATCGCGAAGCTGCGCCAGTTTTGCAAGCAGGGTGCGGGTGAGTATGACGCGCGCAGGGATTTCCCGGCCATTGAAGGGACCAGCCGTTTATCCGCGTGCCTGGCGTTGGGCGTGCTCTCTCCTCGCCAGTGTTTGCATCGTCTGCTGGCCGAGCAGCCTCAGGCGCTGGACGGCGGGCCCGGATCGGTGTGGCTTAACGAGCTGATCTGGCGCGAGTTCTATCGCCATCTGATGACGTATCACCCTGATTTATGTAAACATCGCCCATTCATTCCGTGGACCGATAACGTAACATGGCAGCACGATGAGGTGTTCTTCCAGGCGTGGCAGAAAGGTGAAACGGGCTACCCCATTGTGGACGCCGCGATGCGCCAGCTAAATGAAACCGGGTGGATGCACAACCGTCTGCGGATGATTACCGCCAGCTTCCTGGTGAAAGATCTCCTCATCGACTGGCGTGCCGGGGAGCGCTATTTTATTTCTCAGCTGATCGATGGCGATCTGGCGGCGAACAACGGCGGCTGGCAGTGGGCCGCCTCGACCGGCACCGATGCGGCTCCCTATTTCCGGATTTTTAATCCCACCACCCAGGGGCAAAAATTTGACGCAGACGGTGACTTCATTCGCCGCTGGCTGCCCGCGCTCAGGAATGTTCCTGCGAAAGCGATCCACGACCCATGGACATGGGCGGATAAACAGGGCGTGAAGCTCGATTATCCCCGTCCGATTGTTGACCATAAACAGGCGCGCGTCGCCACGCTGGCGGCCTATGAAGCCGCCCGCAAAGCTTGAGAGAGTGATGATGAAAAATAGCGAACTGGAAAGCCTGATCAACGAAAAACTGAACAGTACCGCCTTCAGCGATTACGGCCCGAACGGGCTTCAGGTTGAAGGACGTGAGACGGTGCAAAAAATTATCACTGGCGTGACGGCAAGCCAGGCGCTGCTGGACGAGGCTGTTCGTCAGGACGCCGACGCGGTGATTGTCCACCACGGTTATTTCTGGAAAAACGAATCGCCGATTATTCGCGGCATGAAGCGCAACCGCCTGAAAACGCTGCTGGCAAATGACATCAACCTGTACGGCTACCACCTGCCGCTGGATGCGCACCCGGAGCTCGGTAACAACGTTCAGCTGGCGCAGTTACTTGGAATTACCGTGATGGGTGAGATTGAGCCGCTGGTGCCGTGGGGCGAACTGGCAATGCCGGTTCCCGGACTGGAGCTGGCCTCATGGATCGAAGCGCGCCTCGGGCGTCGTCCCCTGTGGTGCGGCGATACCGGACCGGATCTGGTGAAGCGTGTTGCCTGGTGCACCGGGGGCGGGCAGGGCTTTATCGATAGCGCCGCGCGCTTCGGTGTCGATGCGTTTATTACAGGCGAAGTCTCCGAGCAGACGGTTCACTCCGCCCGCGAGCAGGGGCTCCATTTCTACGCCGCAGGCCATCATGCCACGGAACGTGGCGGCATTCGCGCCCTCAGCGAGTGGCTGACGGAAAATACCGATCTGGATGTGACCTTTATTGATATCCCTAATCCGGCCTGATGAGAGGTAGTTAAGTGCAGCGAGCGCGTTGTTATCTTCTGGGCGAAACCGCAGTGGTACTGGAGCTGGAGCCGCCCGTTACGCTGGCTACGCAAAAGCGTATCTGGCGGCTGACCCAGCGTCTGGCCGACATGCCTGAAGTGGTTGAGGCCATTCCGGGCATGAATAACATTACCGTCGTGCTGCGTAGCCCGCATACGCTGGCTCTGGATGCCATCGAACGCTTGCAGCGCTGGTGGGAAGAGAGTGAGGCGCTGGAGCCTGACTCCAGAACGATTGAGATCCCGGTGGTGTACGGTGGTGCGCAGGGGCCCGACCTCTCCGTGGTCGCCGAGCACTGCGGGTTAACGGAAAAGCAGGTTGTTGAGCTGCACGCCTCCGTTGATTACGTGGTCTGGTTTTTAGGATTTCAGCCGGGCTTTCCGTATCTTGGCGGGCTTTCCCCGAGGCTGCATACGCCGCGTCGCGCGGAGCCGCGCCTGAGCGTGCCGGCAGGCACCGTCGCAATTGGCGGCGAACAGACCGGCATTTATCCACTGGCTTCGCCTGGCGGCTGGCAGCTTATCGGACACACGTCCACGCCGTTATTTGAACCCGGGCAGGCATCGCCGGTCCTCCTGCGTCCTGGCGATACCCTCCGCTTTATCCCGCAGAAGGAGGGCGTATGCTAACGCTGATTCGCGCAGGGCTTTACACCTCCGTGCAGGATGCGGGCCGCTTTGGCATGCGCCAGTCCGGCGTGAGCTACTGTGGCGCGCTGGACAGGCCCGCGCTGGAGATTGCTAACGTGCTGGTGGGCAACCCCGGCAATACGGCGGCGCTCGAAATTACGCTGGGGCAGTGCGTCATTGAGTTTAGTCACGAGACCTGGTTTGCGTTAACCGGCGCAGGGTGCGATGCCACGCTTGATGGCAAAGCGGTCTGGACCGGCTGGCGGCTGCGGGCGAAAGCCGGGCAGCGTTTAACGCTTAAGCGTCCTTTGCACGGGGTACGTAGCTATCTTGCTGTCGCGGGCGGGATTGACGTGCCGGAGGTGCTGGGCTCATCCAGTACCGATCAGAAAGCCGGTATTGGCGGTCACGAAGGACGCCTGTTGCAGGATGGCGATCGTCTGGCGATCGGGCCATCCGCGCGCCACTTCTCGACGGCTCAGGGCGTGAAGCAGCTCCTCTGGAGTAACCAGATCCGCGCCCTGCCGGGGCCGGAATATCATGAATTTGATGAGGCCTCTAAAGAGTCCTTCTGGCGCTCGCCGTGGAAGCTCAGCCCGCAAAGTAACCGCATGGGATATCGCCTGCAGGGACAGCCGCTGACCCGTATGACGGACCGAGAATTGCTTTCCCACGGGTTGTTGCCCGGCGTCATTCAGGTGCCGGGTAACGGTCAACCTATTGTGTTGATGAACGATGCGCAGACGACGGGTGGTTATCCGCGTATTGCCTGCATTATTGAGGCCGATCGTTACCATCTGGCGCAAATTCCCCTGGGACAGCCGATCCACTTCGTGCAATGTTCGCTGGAGGAGGCGCTGAAGGCGCGTCAGGATCGGCAGCGCTATCTGGAACAGCTGGCGTGGAGGCTCGATGGTAAAGATTGATTTAAACGCCGACTTGGGCGAGGGCGGCAGCGCGGATGCCGAGCTGATGACCCTGGTCTCCTCGGTCAATATCGCCTGCGGCTTTCACGCGGGTGATGCGCGGATCATGCTGGAGAGCGTTCGCAATGCCCTTAAAAACGGCGTAGCGATTGGCGCTCACCCGAGCTTTCCCGACCGGGAAAACTTTGGCCGCACCGCGATGAACCTGCCGCCGGAGACGGTCTACGCCCAGATGCTGTACCAGATTGGCGCGCTGGAGGCGATTGTGCGAGCCCAGCAGGGCGTGTTACGCCACGTGAAGCCGCACGGCATGCTCTACAATCAGGCGGCGAAAGAGCCCGCTCTTGCGGACGCCATCGCTCGCGCGGTACGGGATTGCAACGCGCAGCTGATACTGGTTGGCCTGGCGGGTAGCGAGCTTATCCGCGCCGGGCAGCGTCTGGGGTTAACCACGCGTCAGGAAGTGTTTGCGGACAGGGGATATTTGCCCGATGGCAGCCTGGTCCCGAGGACCCAGCCCGGCGCGTTAATTACCGATGAGTCTCAGGCGCTGGCGCAGACGCTTCAGATGGTGCGGGAGGGCACGGTCAACGCGACGGATGGCTCTATGGCCAGCGTGCAGGCGGATACGGTTTGTTTACACGGTGATGGCGAGCATGCGCTGCAGTTCGCGCGCCGCTTGCGGGCGGCCTTTGCAGAGCAGGGGATCCTCGTCAGCGCATGACACTCACGATAAGGACAGAAAAATGCCTGAAGGCCCGGAGATCCGCCGCGCGGCGGATAGCCTCGAGGCGGCGATAAAGGGCAAAACCCTGACGAACGTCTGGTTTGCTTTTCCTCAACTGAAAGCGTTTGAAGCCCAGCTGGTGGGTCAAACGTTGACGCATATTGAAACGCGCGGGAAGGCGTTGCTTACGCACTTTTCCCATAACCTGACGTTATATAGCCATAACCAGCTTTACGGCGTCTGGCGAGTGGTTAACGCGGATGAGCAACCGCAAACCAACCGCGTGTTGCGCGTCAGGCTGCAAACGGCGGATAAAGCAATTCTGCTTTACAGCGCGTCGGATATAGAAATGTTAACACCGGAGCAACTGCTCACTCACCCGTTTCTGCAGCGGGTCGGGCCGGACGTGCTGGATATGCGCCTGACGGCGAACGATGTTAAAGCCCGCTTGTTATCTCCCAAATTCCGCAACCGGCAATTTTCCGGGTTACTGCTCGATCAGGCGTTCCTGGCAGGGCTGGGTAACTATCTGCGGGTAGAAATTCTGTGGGAAGTGGGGCTGGCACCGCAGCACAAAGCGTCTCAGCTAAGCGATGAACAGCTGGAGGCGCTGTCCCACGCGCTGCTGGATATTCCGCGGTTATCCTATAATACGCGCGGCGTGGTGGATGAGAACATGCATCACGGGGCGCTGTTCCGCTTTAAGGTGTTTCATCGGGCGGGGAAACAGTGCGAGCGATGCGGCGGGATTATCGACAGGATTATGCTCTCTTCGAGACCCTTTTACTGGTGCCCGCACTGCCAGAAATAAAAAAGCCGGGTGGCGGCTACGCCTTACCCGGCCTACATTTCGCGCTTGTAGGCCCGGCAAGCGAAGCGCCGCCGGGCGTGTTTATTAGCGCTTAATATCAGACTTAAAATCACGCTGCTCGTAGCCGGTGTACAGCTGACGAGGACGAGCAATTTTCATGCCTTCGCTGTGCATTTCGTTCCAGTGCGCAATCCAGCCTACGGTACGCGCCATCGCGAAGATCACGGTGAACATGGAGGACGGAATACCCATCGCTTTCAGGATGATACCTGAGTAGAAATCGACGTTCGGGTAGAGTTTCTTCTCGATGAAGTACGGGTCGTTCAGCGCGATGTGCTCAAGCTCCATCGCCACTTCCAGCAGGTCATCTTTGGTACCCAGCTCTTTCAGCACTTCGTGGCAGGTCTCACGCATGACGGTCGCGCGCGGGTCGTAGTTTTTGTAAACACGGTGACCGAAGCCCATCAGGCGGAAGGAGTCATTCTTGTCTTTTGCGCGACGCACGAACTCAGGAATGTGCTCAACGGTGCTGATCTCTTCCAGCATCTTCAGTGCCGCTTCGTTCGCGCCGCCGTGCGCCGGTCCCCACAGGGAGGCGATGCCCGCAGCGATACAGGCGAACGGGTTCGCGCCTGAAGAGCCTGCGGTACGGACGGTGGAGGTCGATGCGTTCTGTTCGTGGTCAGCGTGCAGGATCAGAATACGGTCCATCGCGCGTTCCAGCACCGGATTCACTTCGTACTCTTCGCACGGCGTGGAGAACATCATGCGCAGGAAGTTACCCGCGTAGGAGAGGTCGTTACGTGGATACACAAACGGCTGGCCGATGGAGTATTTGTAACACATCGCCGCCATGGTTGGCATTTTGGACAGCAGGCGGAACGCCGCGATATCGCGGTGACGTGGGTTATTCACGTCAAGGGAGTCGTGGTAGAACGCCGCCAGCGCACCGGTAATACCGCACATCACCGCCATCGGGTGAGAGTCACGACGGAACGCATGGAACAGACGGGTAATCTGCTCATGGATCATGGTGTGACGGGTCACGGTGGTTTTGAATTCATCGTATTGCGCCTGCGTCGGTTTTTCGCCGTTCAGCAGGATATAGCACACTTCCAGATAGTTGGATTCAGTGGCTAACTGATCGATGGGGAAGCCGCGATGGAGCAGGATACCTTCGTCACCGTCAATGTAGGTGATTTTGGATTCGCAAGATGCGGTAGAGGTAAATCCTGGGTCAAAGGTGAAAACCCCTTTAGAACCCAGAGTACGGATATCAATAACATCCTGACCGAGCGTGCCTTTTAGCACATCCAGTTCAATAGCATCATCACCATTTAGGGTGAGTTTTGCCTTTGTATCAGCCATTTACGGTCTCCTTAGCGCCTTATGCTTAAGACTGCGCTTTACCGGATTTGCTTTCAGCTGTTAATCACCGTTACCAGATTGTTATTTGGCTTACCGCTCAGCTCACGAGGACAAACCAGGGTACAGAGCTATGGCGCCTTGCAGGTAAACGAATGAAATATCAGTGAAACAACAGCAAATCAGCGTTTTTGCAGTCCGAATTATTCAAACCTGTATATCACTAATAACTGTCCTGATAACTTCGGTCAATACCATCACACTGTTACATAACTATTTGTCAGGTGAAAGAGAGACCTCATAACTTTTGCGCATTATATGCCTTTTCTGATGACGTTTGTAACAATATTGTTTAACATTTGTCAAATCAGATGATTAAAAATTAAAAAGATGTTGTTATCGTGACCCTGATCACTGTTCCAGAGAAAACCCGACAAACTGTATGTAGGTTAATTGTAATGATTTTGTGAACGGCCTATACTGCCGCCAGGTCTCCGGAACACCCTGCAATCCCGAGCCACCCAGCGTTGTAACGTGTCGTTTTAGCATTTGGAAGCAATGTTTTGCATGACGCGCAGTTATAGAAAAGGAACGCTGCTTGACCCGCATCGCAGTCCGGAGGAAGGAAACAATAAGAACAGCATGTGGGCGTTATTCATGATAAGAAATGTGAAAAAACAAAGACCTGTCAATCTGGATCTCAAAACGATCCGGTTCCCTGTAACAGCAATAGCGTCCATTCTGCACCGTGTATCCGGTGTGATTACGTTTGTGGCGGTCGGTATTCTGCTGTGGTTACTGGGCACCAGCCTCTCTTCTCCTGAAGGATTCCTCCAGGCCTCTGCCATCATGAACAGCTTCTTCGTGAAATTCATCATGTGGGGCATTCTGACCGCGCTGGCGTACCACGTTGTTGTGGGTGTTCGCCATATGCTGATGGACTTCGGTTACCTGGAAGAAACGTTCGAAGCCGGGAAACGCTCCGCTAACATTTCATTTGTGATTACAGTCGTGCTTTCACTTCTCGCAGGAGTTCTCGTATGGTAAGCAACGCCTCCGCATTAGGACGCAACGGCGTACATGACTTCATTCTTGTCCGTGCTACCGCCATCGTTCTCACCCTTTACATTATCTATATGATTGGTTTCTTCGCGACCAGCGGCACGCTGACGTGGGAAATCTGGAGCGGGTTCTTCGGATCTGCCTTCACCAAAGTGTTCACCCTGCTGGCGCTGTTCTCCATCCTTATTCATGCCTGGATTGGTATGTGGCAGGTGCTGACCGATTACGTTAAACCTCTGGCGATTCGCCTCCCTCTGCAGTTGGCCATTGTTGTTGCTCTGGTGGTTTACGTTATTTATGGATTCGTTGTGGTGTGGGGTGTGTAATGAAACTGCCAGTCAGAGAATTTGATGCTGTAGTGATTGGTGCGGGTGGCGCAGGTATGCGTGCCGCACTGCAAATTTCCCAGAGCGGCCAGACCTGTGCGCTGCTCTCAAAAGTTTTCCCGACCCGTTCTCATACCGTGTCTGCGCAGGGCGGTATTACCGTTGCGCTGGGTAACTCCCATGAAGATAACTGGGAATGGCATATGTACGACACGGTAAAAGGTTCCGATTACATCGGCGACCAGGATGCCATCGAATATATGTGTAAGACTGGCCCGGAAGCGATTCTGGAGCTGGATCACATGGGGCTGCCGTTCTCCCGTCTGGAAAATGGCACCATCTATCAGCGTCCGTTTGGCGGCCAGTCGAAAAACTTCGGCGGCGAGCAGGCGGCACGCACCGCGGCAGCGGCTGACCGTACCGGTCACGCGCTGCTGCACACCCTGTATCAGCAGAACCTGAAAAACCACACCACCATCTTCTCCGAGTGGTACGCGCTGGATCTGGTGAAAAACGCCGATGGCGCAGTGGTAGGTTGTACCGCGCTGTGCATCGAAACCGGTGAAGTGGTCTACTTCAAAGCCCGCGCAACGGTGCTGGCCACCGGCGGGGCAGGCCGTATTTACCAGTCCACCACTAACGCCCACATCAACACCGGTGACGGTGTCGGTATGGCAATCCGCGCTGGCGTGCCGGTGCAGGATATGGAGATGTGGCAGTTCCACCCAACCGGTATCGCCGGTGCAGGCGTTCTGGTCACGGAAGGCTGCCGTGGTGAAGGTGGCTACCTGCTGAACAAACATGGCGAGCGCTTCATGGAGCGTTATGCCCCGAATGCGAAAGACCTGGCGGGTCGTGACGTGGTGGCGCGTTCAATCATGATCGAAATTCGTGAAGGCCGCGGATGTGACGGCCCGTGGGGTCCACACGCGAAGCTGAAACTCGACCATCTGGGTAAAGAAGTTCTGGAATCCCGTCTGCCGGGCATTCTGGAATTGTCCCGCACCTTCGCCCACGTCGACCCGGTAAAAGAGCCGATTCCGGTTATCCCAACTTGCCACTACATGATGGGCGGTATTCCGACCAAAGTGACCGGCCAGGCGCTGACCGTGAACGAGCAGGGCGAAGACGTGGTCATTCCGGGCCTGTTCGCGGTAGGCGAGATTGCCTGCGTATCCGTACACGGTGCAAACCGTCTGGGCGGCAACTCCCTGCTGGACCTGGTGGTGTTTGGTCGTGCGGTGGGTCTGCATCTGCAGGAATCCATTGCCGAGCAGGGCGCGCTGCGTGATGCGACCGACGACGAAATTGATGCCTCTCTTGAGCGCCTCAACCGCTGGAACGGTAACCGTAACGGCGAAGATCCGGTGGAAATCCGTAAAGCACTGCAGGAATGCATGCAGCACAACTTCTCGGTATTCCGTGAAGGTGACGCGATGGCCAAAGGACTTGAGCAGCTGAAAGCGATCCGCGAGCGTCTCAAAAACGCCCGTCTGGACGACACCTCCAGCGAGTTCAACACCCAGCGCGTTGAGTGCCTGGAGCTGGATAACCTGATGGAAACCGCGTTCGCAACCGCGATGTCGGCAAACTTCCGTACCGAAAGTCGTGGCGCGCATAGCCGCTTCGACTTCCCGGATCGTGACGATGAAAACTGGCTGTGCCATTCCCTGTATCTGCCAGAGTCGGAATCCATGACGCGTCGTAGCGTCAACATGGAACCGAAACTGCGTCCGGCGTTCCCGCCGAAGATTCGTACTTACTAATGCGGAGACAGGATAATGAAACTCGAATTCTCAGTTTATCGTTATAACCCGGATGTTGATGACGCTCCGCGTATGCAGGACTACACCCTGGAAGCGGAAGAAGGTCGCGACATGATGCTGCTGGATGCCTTAATCCAGCTGAAAGAAAAAGATCCGACGCTGTCGTTCCGCCGCTCCTGTCGTGAAGGGGTTTGTGGCTCTGACGGCGTGAACATGAACGGCAAAAATGGCCTGGCCTGCATCACGCCAATTTCAGCGTTGCAGCGCCCTGGCCAGAAAATTGTTATCCGTCCTCTGCCAGGCCTGCCGGTCGTGCGTGATTTGGTGGTAGACATGGGGCAATTCTATGCACAATATGAGAAGATTAAGCCTTACTTATTGAATAATGGGCAAAATCCACCCGCTCGTGAGCACTTACAGTCTCCTGAGCAGCGTGAAAAACTCGATGGGCTGTACGAGTGTATTCTCTGCGCATGTTGTTCAACGTCCTGCCCGTCGTTCTGGTGGAATCCGGACAAGTTTATCGGCCCGGCCGGTCTGCTGGCTGCCTATCGCTTCCTGATCGATAGCCGCGACACCGAAACCGATAGCCGTCTGGAAGGACTGAGTGACGCTTTCAGCGTATTCCGCTGCCATAGCATCATGAACTGCGTCAGTGTGTGTCCTAAGGGGCTGAACCCGACGCGCGCCATCGGCCATATTAAGTCGATGCTGCTGCAGCGCAGTGCGTAAGTAGTGAGAGGGGAGCGCTGTTCCCCTCACCCTAACCCTCTCCCACAGGGAGAGGGAACAGATTGCAGGAAATCTTTAAAAACTGCCGACGACCTTCCCCCTCTCCCTGTGGGAGAGGGTCGGGGTGAGGGGAAACCCTTAAGACAGTTTCTAAAGGTTCCTTCGCGGGCCAAATGAAAAGAGCTCGCAGGTGAACCCCGGCACGTACACGGTGTGTGCGTGGTAGTTTCTACGGCGAAAGTAAGCATAAAAATGCTTAAGGGATCACGATGCAGAACGGCGCAATGAAAGCCTGGCTGGACTCTTCTTACCTCTCTGGTGCCAACCAGAGCTGGATAGAACAGCTCTATGAAGACTTCTTAACCGATCCTGACTCAGTGGACGCAAACTGGCGTTCCATGTTCCAGCAGTTGCCTGGTACGGGAGTCAAACCGGATCAATTCCATTCCAAAACACGTGATTATTTCCGTCGTCTGGCGAAGGATGCCTCACGTTACTCTTCTGCGATTTCCGACCCTGACACCAATGCGAAGCAGGTTAAAGTCCTGCAGCTTATCAACGCTTATCGCTTCCGCGGTCACCAGCATGCGAATCTCGATCCGCTGGGACTGTGGAAACAAGACCGTGTGGCCGATCTCGATCCGGCGTATCACGATCTGACCGAGGCCGATTTCCAGGAAAGCTTTAACGTAGGTTCCTTTGCCATCGGCAAAGACACGATGAAGCTGGGCGATCTGATTGACGCGCTCAAGCAAACCTACTGCGGCTCCATCGGCGCGGAATACATGCACATTACCTCTACCGAAGAGAAACGCTGGATCCAGCAGCGTATCGAATCCGTAGCGGGCCACGCGAACTTCTCGGCTGACGAGAAAAAACGCTTCCTGAACGAACTGACCGCAGCGGAAGGGCTTGAGCGTTATCTCGGCGCGAAATTCCCGGGCGCAAAACGCTTCTCGCTGGAAGGCGGCGATGCGCTGGTGCCGATGCTGAAAGAGCTGATTCGTCATGCAGGCAAGAGCGGTACCCGTGAAGTGGTACTGGGCATGGCGCACCGTGGTCGTCTGAACGTACTGGTCAACGTGCTGGGTAAAAAACCGCAGGACCTGTTCGACGAATTCGCGGGCAAACATAAAGAACATCTCGGCACCGGTGACGTGAAGTACCACATGGGCTTCTCGTCGGATATCGAAACCGAAGGCGGTCTGGTTCACCTGGCGCTGGCATTTAACCCGTCGCACCTGGAAATCGTCAGCCCGGTGGTTATCGGTTCCGTGCGCGCGCGTCTGGATCGTCTGGACGAGCCGAGCAGCAACAAAGTGCTGCCAATCACCATCCACGGTGATGCGGCGGTAACAGGGCAGGGCGTGGTTCAGGAAACCCTGAACATGTCGAAAGCGCGTGGTTATGAAGTGGGCGGTACCGTTCGCATTGTGATCAACAACCAGGTGGGCTTTACCACCTCTAACCCGCTTGATGCGCGTTCTACTCCGTACTGCACCGACATCGGTAAGATGGTTCAGGCGCCGATCTTCCACGTTAACGCGGACGATCCGGAAGCCGTTGCTTTCGTGACCCGTCTGGCGCTGGACTTCCGTAATACTTTTAAACGCGATGTGTTTATCGATCTGTTCTGCTACCGCCGTCACGGCCACAACGAAGCGGATGAGCCAAGTGCAACCCAGCCGTTGATGTATCAGAAAATCAAAAAACACCCGACGCCGCGCAAAATCTATGCTGACAAGCTGGAAAGCGACAAAGTGACGACGCTGGAAGATGCGACCGAAATGGTCAACCTCTACCGCGACGCGCTGGATGCGGGTGAATGCGTGGTGAAAGAGCTGCGCCCGATGAACATGCACTCCTTTACCTGGTCGCCGTACCTCAACCACGAGTGGGATGAGAGCTACCCGAACAAGGTTGAGATGAAGCGCCTGCAGGAGCTGGCTAAACGCATCAGCACCGTACCGGACGCTATCGAGATGCAGTCTCGCGTGGCGAAGATCTACGCTGACCGTCAGTCCATGGCGGCAGGCGAGAAGCTGTTCGACTGGGGCGGCGCGGAAACGCTGGCTTACGCAACGCTGGTTGACGAAGGCATTCCTGTTCGTCTGTCCGGTGAAGATGCGGGCCGCGGCACCTTCTTCCACCGTCACGCGGTTGTTCATAACCAGTCCAACGGTTCAACCTACACCCCGCTGCAGCACGTGCACAACGGTCAGGGCCAGTTCAAGGTCTGGGACTCCGTGCTGTCTGAAGAAGCGGTGCTGGCATTCGAATACGGTTACGCCACTGCGGAACCACGCACCCTGACCATCTGGGAAGCGCAGTTCGGCGACTTCGCCAACGGCGCGCAGGTGGTTATCGACCAGTTCATCTCCTCCGGCGAGCAGAAGTGGGGCCGTATGTGTGGTCTGGTAATGCTGCTGCCGCACGGTTATGAAGGCCAGGGTCCGGAGCACTCCTCCGCGCGTCTGGAACGTTATCTGCAGCTCTGCGCTGAGCAGAATATGCAGGTCTGCGTGCCGTCCACCCCGGCTCAGGTGTACCACATGCTGCGTCGTCAGGCGCTGCGCGGTATGCGTCGTCCGCTGGTGGTGATGTCGCCGAAATCCCTGCTGCGTCATCCGCTGGCGGTCTCCAGCCTGGATGAACTGGCCAACGGTACCTTCCTGCCAGCTATCGGTGAGATTGACGAGCTGGATCCGAAGGGCGTTAAGCGTGTCGTAATGTGTTCTGGTAAGGTTTATTACGACCTGCTGGAACAGCGCCGCAAGAACGATCAGAAAGATGTCGCCATTGTGCGTATCGAACAGCTTTATCCATTCCCGCATCAGGCGATGCAGGAAGTGCTGAAACAATATGCTCACGTACATGATTTTGTCTGGTGCCAGGAAGAGCCGCTTAACCAGGGCGCATGGTACTGCAGCCAGCATCATTTCCGTGAAGTGATTCCATTTGGGTCTGCCCTGCGTTACGCAGGTCGCCCGGCCTCCGCCTCTCCGGCGGTAGGGTATATGTCCGTTCACCAGAAGCAGCAACAAGATCTGGTCAATGACGCGCTGAACGTCGATTAATTAAAGGATACATAATGAGTAGCGTAGATATTCTTGTTCCCGACCTGCCTGAGTCTGTAGCAGATGCGACCGTCGCCACCTGGCACAAAAAACCAGGCGACGCCGTTAAGCGCGATGAAGTGCTGGTAGAAATCGAAACTGACAAAGTGGTACTGGAAGTACCGGCATCGGCGGATGGCATTCTGGATGCAGTCCTGGAAGATGAAGGCACGACCGTGACCTCTCGTCAGATCCTGGGTCGCCTGCGCGAAGGCAACAGCGCGGGCAAAGAGTCCAGCGCGAAATCTGAAGAGAAAGCCTCTACGCCGGCTCAGCGCCAGCAGGCTTCCCTGGAAGAACAATCTAACGACGCGCTCAGCCCGGCGATCCGTCGCCTGCTGGCTGAACACAGCCTTGATCCGGCAGCCATCAAGGGCACCGGTGTGGGTGGTCGTCTGACCCGCGAAGACATCGACAAACACCTGGCGAAAGCGCCTGCTCAGGCAGAAGCGAAAGCCCCTGCGGCGGCACCGGCAGCACAGCCTGCTCTGGGCGCCCGCAGCGAAAAACGTGTGCCAATGACTCGCCTGCGTAAGCGTGTGGCCGAGCGTCTGCTGGAAGCGAAAAACTCCACCGCGATGCTGACCACCTTTAACGAAGTGAACATGAAGCCAATCATGGACCTGCGTAAGCAGTACGGTGACGCCTTCGAAAAACGTCACGGTATCCGTCTGGGCTTTATGTCCTTCTACGTGAAAGCGGTTGTTGAAGCGCTGAAACGCTACCCGGAAGTGAACGCGTCTATCGATGGCGATGACGTGGTTTACCACAACTATTTCGACGTCAGCATGGCGGTTTCTACTCCACGTGGCCTGGTAACCCCGGTTCTGCGCGATGTCGATACCCTGGGTATGGCTGATATCGAGAAAAATATCAAAGAGCTGGCTGTTAAAGGCCGCGACGGCAAGCTGACCGTAGACGACCTGACCGGCGGTAACTTCACCATTACCAACGGCGGCGTATTTGGTTCACTGATGTCTACCCCGATCATTAACCCGCCGCAGAGCGCGATCCTGGGTATGCATGCCATTAAAGATCGCCCTATGGCGGTTGACGGTAAAGTTGAGATCCTGCCAATGATGTACCTGGCGCTCTCTTACGACCACCGCCTGATTGACGGCCGCGAGTCCGTGGGCTTCCTGGTAGCCATTAAAGAGCTGCTGGAAGATCCAACGCGTCTGCTGCTGGACGTCTAGTTTCTTTTAGCATCACCTGCCCTGTAGACCGGCGCAAAGACCGCGCCGGTCTACAGGTTTGAAGATAACGATTACCCTGAAGGATGGATAGAACACATGAACTTACATGAATATCAGGCCAAACAGCTGTTTGCCCGGTATGGCTTACCGGCTCCGGTGGGTTATGCCTGTACTACCCCGCGTGAAGCAGAAGAAGCTGCATCTAAAATCGGTGCCGGCCCTTGGGTAGTTAAATGTCAGGTTCACGCTGGTGGCCGTGGTAAAGCGGGCGGTGTGAAGGTTGTTAAGAGCAAAGAAGAGATCCGCGCTTTTGCTGAACATTGGCTCGGCAAACGTCTGGTGACCTATCAGACGGATGCGAACGGCCAGCCGGTTAACCAGATCCTGGTGGAAGCGGCAACCGACATCGCGAAAGAACTGTACCTCGGCGCGGTCGTTGACCGTAGCTCCCGTCGCGTAGTGTTCATGGCGTCTACCGAAGGCGGCGTGGAAATTGAAAAAGTGGCGGAAGAGACCCCGCACCTGATCCACAAAGTGGCTATCGATCCGCTGGCAGGCCCAATGCCTTACCAGGGTCGCGAGCTGGCGTTCAAGCTGGGTCTGGAAGGCAAGCTGGTTCAGCAGTTCACCAAGATCTTCATGGGTCTGGCAAACATCTTCCTGGAGCGCGATCTGGCGCTGATCGAGATTAACCCGCTGGTGATCACCACCCAGGGCGACCTGATCTGCCTCGACGGCAAACTGGGCGCTGACGGCAACGCACTGTTCCGCCAGTCCGATCTGCGCGAAATGCGCGACCAGTCACAGGAAGACCCACGTGAAGCGCAGGCTGCACAGTGGGAACTCAACTATGTTGCGCTGGATGGCAACATCGGCTGCATGGTTAACGGCGCGGGCCTGGCAATGGGCACCATGGACATCGTTAAGCTGCACGGCGGTGAGCCAGCGAACTTCCTCGACGTAGGCGGTGGCGCAACCAAAGAGCGCGTAACCGAAGCGTTCAAAATCATCCTCTCTGACGACAACGTAAAAGCTGTTCTGGTGAACATCTTTGGCGGCATCGTACGTTGCGACCTGATTGCTGACGGTATCATCGGTGCGGTAGAAGAAGTGGGCGTTAACGTTCCGGTTGTCGTACGTCTGGAAGGTAACAACGCTGAACTCGGCGCGAAAAAACTGGCTGACAGCGGCCTGAATATTATTGCAGCGAAAAGTCTGACGGATGCAGCTCAGCAGGTTGTTGCCGCAGTGGAGGGGAAATAATGTCAGTTTTAATTAATAAAGATACCAAGGTTATCTGCCAGGGCTTCACCGGTAGCCAGGGGACTTTCCACTCCGAACAGGCAATTGCCTACGGTACGCAGATGGTTGGCGGCGTTACGCCAGGTAAAGGCGGCACCACGCACCTGGGCCTGCCGGTGTTTAACACCGTGCGTGAAGCCGTAGAAGCGACGGGCGCAACCGCGACTGTTATCTACGTTCCGGCACCGTTCTGCAAAGACTCCATTCTGGAAGCGATCGACGCGGGTATCAAACTGATCATCACCATCACTGAAGGCATCCCGACGCTGGATATGCTGACCGTGAAAGTGAAGCTGGACGAAGCGGGCGTGCGTATGATCGGCCCGAACTGCCCAGGCGTTATCACCCCGGGCGAATGCAAAATCGGCATCATGCCGGGTCACATTCACAAGCCGGGCAAAGTGGGCATCGTTTCCCGCTCCGGTACGCTGACCTATGAAGCGGTTAAGCAGACTACCGATTACGGTTTCGGCCAGTCCACCTGTGTGGGCATCGGCGGTGACCCGATCCCTGGCTCTAACTTCATCGACATCCTGAAGCTGTTCCAGGAAGATCCGCAGACCGAAGCGATCGTCATGATCGGTGAGATCGGTGGTAGCGCTGAAGAAGAAGCGGCTGCTTACATCAAAGAACACGTGACCAAGCCTGTAGTCGGTTACATCGCGGGCGTGACTGCACCGAAAGGTAAACGTATGGGTCACGCAGGCGCAATCATCGCCGGCGGTAAAGGTACGGCTGATGAGAAATTCGCAGCGCTGGAAGCCGCAGGCGTGAAAACCGTTCGCAGCCTGGCGGATATCGGCGAAGCACTGAAATCCATCATTAAGTAAGTCCTCTCTGCTCCCCGCAAGGGGGGCGTTGCAGTATAAAAATGTCCGTTTCGACATGGTTGGCCGCTGAAAAAGCGGCCTTTTTTTTACGTGCCGGGCATCATGAAATAGTCACAAATTGGTGTTAATTAGTAAGAGCCAAAAGGTAAAATTATTGTTATTTATTTTACTTAAAGCGAACAGATGGAAAAAAACGTAAAACGCACTAAAATTTATGTCCTGAATAAATCAGCCATGCCGTACTGCTGAGTTAATAGAAATCACTTCTGTTTATATTAAGCACTCTATTCGATAACCTTGCCTGTATTTTATATACATATCTTTAACATGGTTTTTACTATGTTCACCACATCAAAACACAATTAACATAACCGATTGTTTTTGATTTAAATCAATGTTTAATGTTTGGAAAAACGCACCAAAAGGCGCTAAATTGTCCCCGATCAAAATGGCCGAAAAGTGGTAATTTTGCTATAAATTGATCGCCGTCGAAAAACGTAAATATGATTCAATAAAAACCTGTTTATTGTAAGGGTTTTGCAGCGTATTATATTTGCGGGATCAATTTGAATTTTTTATTAACGTATTTGTAACCTCACGTCATCGTTTTTATCCTCCTTCAGGGTAATAACGACGACAAGGATGCGAATAATTTGTATTGGGGCATGCGTGTGAATCTCTCTGACGGGGTTCACTCTCGGAGTCTTCATGCGATGAGCAAGGAGTCATGATGTTAGATATAGTCGAACTGTCGCGCTTACAGTTTGCCTTGACCGCGATGTACCACTTCCTGTTTGTGCCACTGACGCTCGGTATGGCGTTCCTGCTGGCCATCATGGAAACGGTATACGTTCTCTCCGGCAAACAGATTTATAAAGATATGACCAAGTTCTGGGGCAAGTTGTTTGGTATCAACTTTGCACTGGGCGTGGCAACCGGTCTGACCATGGAGTTCCAGTTCGGGACTAACTGGTCTTACTATTCTCACTATGTAGGGGATATCTTCGGTGCGCCGCTGGCCATTGAAGGTCTGATGGCCTTCTTCCTCGAATCCACCTTTGTAGGTCTGTTCTTCTTCGGCTGGGACCGTCTGGGTAAAGTCCAGCATATGGCAGTGACCTGGCTGGTTGCATTAGGTTCGAACCTGTCCGCGCTGTGGATCCTGGTTGCGAACGGCTGGATGCAGAACCCAATCGCGTCTGATTTCAACTTCGAAACCATGCGTATGGAGATGGTCAGCTTTGCTGAGCTGGTCCTGAACCCGGTTGCACAGGTTAAATTCGTTCACACCGTAGCTTCTGGCTATGTGTGCGGCGCGATGTTTGTACTGGGCATCAGCTCTTACTACATGCTGCGTGGTCGTGACTTCGCGTTCGCTAAGCGTTCCTTTGCTATCGCTGCAAGCTTTGGTATGGCTGCAATCCTCTCTGTTATCGTTCTGGGTGATGAATCCGGTTACGAAATGGGTGACGTGCAGAAAACCAAACTGGCCGCCATCGAAGCCGAATGGGAAACGCAACCGGCACCTGCTGCCTTTACGCTGTTCGGTGTTCCCGATCAGGACGCGCAGGAAAACCGCTTCGCAATTCAGATCCCATACGCGCTGGGTATCATCGCAACCCGTTCTGTTGATAAGCAGGTGACGGGTCTGAAAGAGCTGATGGTTCAGCACGAAGAGCGTATCCGTAACGGTATGAAGGCCTACTCGCTGCTGGAACAGCTGCGTGCCGGTTCTACCGACCAGGCTGTTCGCGACCAGTTCAACACCGTGAAGAAAGATCTGGGTTACGGTCTGCTGCTGAAACGTTATACCCCGAACGTTTCTGATGCGACGGAAGCACAGATCCAGATGGCCACCAAAGACTCCATTCCGCGCGTTGCGCCACTGTACTTTGCATTCCGTATCATGGTGGGCTGCGGCATCATCATGCTGCTGATCATTGCGGCGTCCTTCTGGTCCGTGATTCGTAACCGCATCGGCGAGAAAAAATGGCTGCTGCGCACCGCGCTGTACGGTATTCCACTGCCGTGGATCGCGATCGAATCCGGCTGGTTTGTTGCGGAGTATGGCCGTCAGCCATGGGCGATTGGTGAGGTGCTGCCAACGGCGGTAGCGAACTCCTCCCTGACAGCAGGCGACCTGATCTTCTCCATGCTGCTGATTTGTGGTCTGTACACCCTGTTCCTGGTGGCTGAACTGTTCCTGATGTTCAAGTTCGCGCGCCTTGGCCCAAGCAGCCTGAAAACCGGTCGCTATCACTACGAGCAGTCCACTGTGACTACTCAGCCGGCACGCTAAGACAGGAGTCATCAAATGATCGATTATGAAGTATTGCGTTTTATCTGGTGGCTGTTGGTCGGCGTTCTGCTGATCGGTTTTGCCGTCACGGATGGTTTCGACATGGGGGTGGGGATGCTCACCCGCTTCCTCGGTCGTAATGACACCGAGCGTCGAATCATGATTAACTCCATCGCCCCGCACTGGGACGGTAACCAGGTGTGGCTGATCACCGCAGGCGGCGCGCTGTTCGCTGCCTGGCCGATGGTCTACGCGGCTGCGTTCTCCGGTTTCTATGTGGCGATGATTCTGGTGCTGGCCTCTTTATTCTTCCGTCCGGTCGGTTTCGACTACCGTTCCAAGATTGAAGACACCCGCTGGCGCAACATGTGGGACTGGGGCATCTTCATCGGTAGCTTCGTTCCACCGCTGGTGATCGGCGTGGCGTTCGGTAACCTGCTGCAGGGCGTACCGTTCCACCTGGACGAATATATGCGTCTTTACTACACCGGTAACTTCTTCCAGCTGCTGAACCCGTTTGGTCTGCTGGCCGGTGTTGTGAGCGTGGCGATGATCATCACTCAGGGCGCAACCTATCTGCAGATGCGTACTGTGGGTGAACTGCACCTGCGTTCTCGCGTAACGGCTCAGGTTGCTGCGCTGGTTACGCTGGTCTGCTTCGCCCTGGCCGGTGTGTGGGTGGTGTACGGCATTGATGGTTACGTAGTGACGTCTGCTATCAACCACACTGCGCCGTCTAATCCGCTGACCAAAGAAGTGGCGCGTCAGGCGGGTGCATGGCTGGTGAACTTCAACACGACGCCAGTGCTGTGGGCTATTCCTGCTCTGGGCGTGTTGCTGCCGCTGCTGACCGTGCTGACGTCTCGTCTGGAGAAAGGCGCTCTGGCGTTCGTGTTCTCTTCCCTGACGCTGGCATGCATCATCCTGACGGCGGGTATCGCAATGTTCCCATTCGTCATGCCATCCAGCACCATGCTGAATGCTAGCCTGACTATGTGGGATGCGACCTCCAGCCATATGACGCTGAACCTGATGACGTATGTTGCTTGCGTGTTCGTTCCGATTGTTCTGGCCTACACCATCTGGTGTTACTGGAAAATGTTCGGTCGTATCACTAAAGAACATATCGAAAGCAACACCCACTCTATGTACTAAGTTAGGAGCTGAATATGTGGTATTTCGCATGGATTTTAGGGACGCTTCTTGCCTGTGCATTTGGTGTCATCACTGCCCTGGCGCTTGAGCACGTGGAAGCGACCAAAGCGGGTGAAGAAAAACACTAATGAATACTATCGCGAAACTTTACGCGGTAATGGATAAGCGCCCGTTACGGGCGCTTTCTTTAGTGATGGCATTACTGCTGGCAGGTTGTATCTTCTGGGACCCTTCGCGCTTTGCAGCGAAAACCAGCGAGCTTGAAATCTGGCACGGCTTCCTCATTATGTGGGCGGTGTGCGCAGGTGTGATCCACGGCGTGGGCTTTCGTCCGAAAGCCGTTCACTGGCAGGGGATTTTTTGCCCGCTCATTGCCGATCTGGTGCTTCTCGCCGGTTTGATTTTCTTCTTCTTCTGAATAAGAAATGTCCGTTAACGTTATGGGCTTACCCGAGCCCATAAAAATTTACTCTCCGTTTACTTTCTCCCATTCCAAACCATCATTCCCGCGCGTATAGTAGCGAAGTTTAAAAGCTCTAACTTTTGTTGCATTACTGGGATGTAAAGTGAATACAACGCTGTTTCGATGGCCGGTTCGTGTCTATTACGAAGATACCGATGCCGGTGGTGTGGTTTACCACGCCAGCTACGTTGCTTTTTATGAACGGGCACGCACAGAGATGCTGCGCCATCATCACTTTAGTCAACAGGTGCTGTTGGCTGAGCGAGTTGCCTTCGTGGTACGCAAGATGACGCTTGAGTATTTTGCGCCTGCCAGACTCGACGATATGCTCGAAGTCCAAACTGAAATTACATCAATGCGCGGGACCTCACTGGTTTTCACGCAGCGGATAGTCAACGCAGAGAACACCGTACTGAACTCAGCTGAAGTACTGATTGTTTGTGTTGATCCAACCATAATGAAGCCTCGTGCGCTTCCTAAGTCTATTGTCGCGGAGTTTAAGCAGTGACTGACATGAATATCCTTGATTTGTTCCTGAAGGCAAGCCTTCTGGTTAAACTTATCATGTTGATTTTGATTGGTTTTTCAATCGCATCCTGGGCCATCATCATCCAGAGAACGCGTATCCTCAATGCCGCTGGCCGTGAAGCTGAAGCGTTTGAAGATAAGTTCTGGTCGGGTATTGAGCTTTCTCGTCTGTACCAGGAAAGCCAGGGACGCCGTGAAAACCTTACTGGCTCCGAACAAATTTTCTATAGCGGCTTCAAAGAGTTCGCCCGCCTGCATCGCGCAAACAATCATGCGCCGGAAGCGGTCGTGGAAGGTGCGTCGCGTGCGATGCGTATCTCGATGAACCGTGAGCTGGAAAACCTTGAAACGCATATTCCTTTCCTCGGTACGGTAGGTTCCATCAGCCCGTATATCGGTCTGTTTGGTACCGTTTGGGGGATCATGCACGCCTTTATCGCGCTTGGCGCGGTGAAGCAGGCGACGTTGCAGATGGTTGCCCCGGGTATTGCAGAAGCACTGATTGCGACCGCTATCGGTCTGTTTGCCGCAATCCCGGCGGTTATGGCTTATAACCGTCTGAATCAGCGCGTGAACAAACTGGAACTGAACTACGACAACTTTATGGAAGAGTTCACTGCGATTCTGCACCGTCAGGCGTTTACCAGCACCGAGAGCAACAAGGGGTAAACCATGGCCAGATCGCGTGGACGAGGTCGTCGCGAGCTCAAGTCCGAAATCAATATCGTTCCACTGCTGGATGTGCTGTTGGTACTGCTGCTGATCTTTATGGCGACAGCGCCAATCATTACCCAGAGTGTGGAAGTGGATCTGCCGGATGCGACAGAATCACAGGCGGTAAGCACCAATGACGATCCTCCGGTTATCATTGAGGTTTCCGGCGTAGGGCAATACAGCGTAGTGGTAGAAAAAGATCGTATGGATCAGCTTCCACCCGAGCAGGTTATTGCTGAAGCGCAGCGTCGCCTGGAGTCAAATCCGAAAACGGTCTTCTTAATCGGTGGCGCGAAAGACGTACCATACGATGAAATTATTAAAGCGCTGAACTTGCTACATAGTGCGGGTGTTAAGTCAGTTGGCTTAATGACTCAACCTATTTGATCATCCGCGTAGTTTTTGGGAACCGATAGTGTCAAAGGCAACCGAACAGAACGACAAGCTTAAGCGAGCGATAATCGTCTCCGCAGTGCTGCACGTTATTCTCTTTGCAGCGCTGATCTGGAGTTCGTTCGACGAGCATATTGATGCATCAGCCGGCGGCGGTGGAGGGTCTTCCATTGATGCCGTGATGGTGGATCCCGGTGCGGTAGTACAGAACTATAATCGCCAACAACAGCAGAAGGCGAGTGCAAAACGGGCTGAAGAGCAGCGTGAAAAACAGTCGCAACAGCAAGCGGAAGAACTGCGTGAAAAGCAGGCCGCCGAGCAGGAACGTCTGAAGCAGCTTGAGAAAGAACGTTTGCAGGCGCAGGAAGCCGCGAAAGAGCAGGCAGAACAGCAGAAACAAGCCGAAGAGGCCGCGAAGAAAGCACAGGAACAGCAAAAGCAGGCGGAAGAGGCGGCAGCAAAAGCCGCAGCGGACGCCAAAGCGCAGGCTGATGCCCAGGCAAAATTAGCGGCCGAAGCGGCGAAGAAAGCGGCTGCTGATGCTCAGAAGCAAGCTGAAGCGGAAGCCGCGAAAAAAGCCGCTGCTGATGCCCAGAAGAAAGCCGAAGCGGAAGCCGCGAAGAAAGCGGCTGCTGATGCTCAGAAGAAAGCCGAAGCGAAAGCCGCTGCTGACGCTCAGAAGAAAGCTGAAGCAGAAGCCGCGAAGAAAGCCGCTCAGGAAGCAGAGAAGAAAGCTGCTGCCGAGGCTGCGAAGAAAGCGGCTGCTGCTGAGAAAGCTGCGGCAGAAAAAGCGGCAGCAGCCGAAAAAGCCGCTGCCGATAAAAAAGCTGCAGCTGAGAAGGCCGCTGCCGATAAGAAAGCCGCGGCTGAAAAAGCCGCTGCGAAAAAGGCTGCTGCCGCTGAAAAAGCCGCCGCTGCTGCCGGTGTTGACGATCTGTTGGGCGACCTGAGTTCAGGTAAGAATGCGCCGAAAACTGGCGGTGGGGCGAAAGGAAACAACGCAGCGCCGACAGGAAGTGGTAACACTAAGAGTAACGGTGCGACAGGGGCTGAAATCAATGGTTATGCCGCGCAGATTAAATCGGCTATTGAAAGTCGGTTCTATGATGCGTCTTCTTATACCGGTAAAACGTGTACGTTGCGTATAAAGTTGGCTCCGGACGGCATGCTGCTTGATATTAAGTCTGAAGGTGGCGATCCCGCTTTATGTACTGCGGCACTGGCTGCAGCGCGTCAGGCGAAGATGCCTAAACCGCCGTCTCAGGCAGTCTACGAAGTCTTCAAAAATGCACCGCTGGACTTCAAACCTTAAGTTACATTTTCCCCGTGCAAACGGGGAAAAATAGACCAGGTTTAGTCACAGGGTTCGGGTAGTTTTGTCTATTTGAGTTTGTTAACATTCTGCTAAATTATCGTGGGTAAGGTTACCCGGATAAGGGAGATATGATGAAGCAGGCATTACGTGTAGCATTTGGTTTTTTAATGCTGTGGGCAGCAGTACTGCACGCAGAAGTACGTATCGAGATCACCCAGGGGGTGGACTCGGCACGCCCAATCGGTGTAGTTCCGTTCCAGTGGGCCGGTCCTGGCGCTGCACCTGAAGATGCCGGTGGCATCGTGGCGGCTGACCTGCGTAACAGCGGTAAATTTAACCCGTTAGATCGTTCTCGCCTGCCTCAGCAGCCGGGTAGCGCGCAGGAAGTCCAGCCTGCGGCATGGTCAGCACTGGGTATTGATGCCGTGGTTGTGGGTCAGGTTACCCCTAACCCGGACGGTTCTTACAACGTGGCCTGGCAGCTGGTTGATACCGGCGGCGCACCAGGTACCGTTCTGGCACAGAACTCTTACAAGGTCACTAAACAGTACCTGCGCTATGCGGCACACGCCGCCAGCGATGGGGTATTCGAAAAACTGACCGGCATCAAAGGTGCATTCCGTACACGTATTGCTTATGTGGTCCAGACCAACGGTGGTCAGTTCCCGTATGAGCTGCGCGTATCTGATTACGACGGCTACAATCAGTTCCTGGTGAAACGTTCTTCCCAACCTCTGATGTCTCCAGCCTGGTCTCCGGATGGCTCTAAACTGGCCTACGTAACCTTCGAAAGCGGACGTTCTGCGCTGGTTATCCAGACGCTGGCTAACGGTGCTGTTCGTCAGGTGGCGTCGTTCCCTCGTCACAACGGTGCGCCTTCGTTCTCACCGGACGGGTCGAAACTGGCCTTTGCGCTGTCTAAAACCGGTAGCCTGAACCTGTACGTGATGGACATTGGCTCTGGCCAGATCCGTCAGGTGACCGATGGTCGTAGCAACAACACCGAACCATCATGGTTCCCGGACAGTCAAAACCTGGCATTTACCTCTGACCAGGCAGGCCGTCCACAAATCTATAAAGTGAACATTAACGGCGGTGCTCCGCAGCGTATTTCCTGGGAAGGTTCTCAGAACCAGAACTCAGACGTGAGCAGCGACGGTAAATTTATGGTAATGGTGAGCTCCAACGGTGGGCAGCAGCACATTGCCAAACAAGATCTGGTAGCGGGTGGCGTTCAAGTTCTGTCGTCAACGTTCCTGGATGAAACGCCAAGTCTGGCACCTAACGGCACTATGGTAATCTACAGCTCTTCTCAGGGGATGGGATCTGTGCTGAATCTGGTTTCTACAGATGGGCGTTTCAAAGCGCGTATTCCGGCAACTGATGGACAGGTAAAATCACCTGCCTGGTCGCCGTATCTGTAAATAATAATTAATTGATTACTAAAGGAATCATAGAAATGCAACTGAACAAAGTGCTGAAGGGGCTGATGATCGCTCTGCCTGTAATGGCAATCGCAGCGTGTTCTTCTAACAAGAACGCCAGCAATGACCAGAGCGGCGAAGGCATGATGGGTGCCGGCACCGGTATGGACGCGAACGGCAATGGCAACATGTCTTCTGAAGAGCAAGCGCGTCTTCAGATGCAGCAGCTGCAGCAGAACAACATCGTTTACTTCGATCTGGATAAATACGACATCCGTTCTGACTTCGCTGCGATGCTGGACGCTCACGCTAACTTCCTGCGTAGCAACCCATCTTACAAAGTCACCGTAGAAGGTCACGCGGACGAACGTGGTACTCCAGAGTACAACATCTCCCTGGGTGAACGTCGTGCTAACGCTGTTAAAATGTACCTGCAGGGTAAAGGCGTTTCTGCTGACCAGATCTCCATCGTTTCTTACGGTAAAGAAAAACCTGCAGTACTGGGTCACGACGAAGCGGCTTACTCCAAAAACCGTCGTGCCGTACTGGTTTACTAAGAGAATTGCATGAGCAGTAACTTCAGACATCATCTGTTGAGTCTGTCGTTACTGGTTGGAATAGCGGCCCCCTGGGCCGCTTTTGCTCAGGCACCAATCAGTAGTGTCGGCTCAGGCTCGGTAGAAGACCGGGTCACTCAACTCGAGCGTATTTCTAACGCTCACAGCCAGCTTTTAACCCAGCTCCAGCAACAACTTTCTGATAACCAAAGCGATATTGACTCTCTCCGCGGTCAGATTCAGGAAAGCCAGTATCAGCTTAACCAGGTTGTGGAACGTCAAAAGCAAATCTTGTTGCAGATAGATAGCCTGAGCAGCGGTGGTGGTGCAGCACAAGCACAGCCAGCAGCGGGCGATCAGAGCGGTGCGGCGACATCTGCACCGGCAGCGGATGCGTCTGCTTCAACAGGCGCGCCTGTACAGAGCGGTGACGCGAATACGGATTATAACGCTGCCATTGCCCTGGTGCAGGATCAATCTCGTCAGGATGAGGCGCTTGCTGCGTTTCAGAGCTTCGTTAAGAAATACCCTGATTCCACTTATCAGCCAAATGCGAATTACTGGCTCGGTCAGCTGAATTACAACAAGGGTAAAAAGGACGATGCGGCATTTTATTTTGCCTCCGTGGTGAAAAACTACCCGAAATCGCCAAAAGCGCCTGATGCGATGTACAAAGTGGGCGTTATCATGCAGGACAAAGGCGACACTGCGAAAGCCAAAGCGGTTTATCAGCAGGTGGTTGCAAAATTCCCGGGTACCGAAGGTGCTAAGCAGGCGCAAAAACGTCTGAATTCGATGGGATGATTATCGCATGACCAGAAATCGCGTTATTTCTGGTCGTGCAGCATGATTACTAAGCAGTTAAGTGATCTTCATCGAAATTTTTGTTGCGCTGAATTCTTAAATCAGTAATATATGCCGCCGTTGCCACGGGATATCAAACAACGTGAAAACAGCGTAAAAGTGGGTCGTTAGCTCAGTTGGTAGAGCAGTTGACTTTTAATCAATTGGTCGCAGGTTCGAATCCTGCACGACCCACCA
>NZ_JBYTBA010000006.1:0-356015 GCF_058788735.1 Enterobacter sp. FW301-JW81
ACAGATTGTCTGATAAATTGTTAAAGAGCAGTGCAACGCGGCTTTCGCTCACCGTTGCGAGGTGGCGTATATTACGCTTTCCTCTTTCAGAGTCAACCCGTTATTTCAGGATTTTTTCTCTTCAACCGACCCGGTTGTTTGTGAAGTGATTCACATGTTCCGTGTCGATGGAGGCGCATTATAGGGAGTTCTCCGCAGGCCGCAACCGCTAAATGACAGAAAAATGACTGACTGCTGCATTCCACAGCAAAACCCCGCCTTATACCTTTTTACACACAGACTTATCCACAATGATGCGAAAAAGTGAAAATGTGCGAGCGTTGCGCAAACGTTTTCGTTAAAATGCTCGCGCTTAACAAGGATGCCCCGTCAGGTGTGTTAGATGAGTTTTTCGCAGGAAAATTCATCTAACGCTCTCTGTAATCGTGAAATCCAGGGGATTTACCATGCAACAACGTCGTCCAGTCCGCCGCGCTCTGCTCAGTGTTTCTGATAAAGCCGGTATCGTCGAATTCGCTCAGGCTCTTTCTGCACGCGGTGTGGAGCTGCTTTCTACAGGCGGTACCGCTCGCCTGTTAGCAGATAAAGGTCTGCCGGTAACCGAAGTGTCCGATTACACCGGTTTCCCGGAAATGATGGATGGACGCGTCAAAACCCTGCATCCAAAAGTCCACGGCGGTATTCTTGGCCGTCGCGGTCAGGACGACGCCATCATGGAACAGCATGACATCGCGCCAATCGACATGGTTGTCGTTAACCTCTACCCGTTCGCCCAGACCGTTGCCCGCGAAGGCTGCTCTCTGGAAGATGCCGTAGAGAATATTGATATCGGCGGCCCGACCATGGTGCGCTCCGCGGCCAAGAACCATAAAGATGTGGCCATCGTCGTAAAGAGCAGCGATTACGAAACCATTATTAATGAGATGGATGCCAACGAAGGGTCACTGACGCTGGAAACGCGTTTCGACCTCGCCATCAAAGCATTCGAACACACCGCCGCGTACGACAGCATGATCGCCAACTACTTCGGCAGCCTGGTACCGGCTTACCACGGTGAAAGCAAAGATCCTTCCGGCCGCTTCCCGCGCACCCTGAACCTGAACTTCATTAAGAAGCAGGATATGCGTTACGGTGAAAACAGCCACCAGCAGGCTGCCTTCTATATAGAAGAAGAGGTAAAAGAAGCCTCTGTTGCGACCGCCCAGCAGGTTCAGGGCAAAGCGCTCTCCTATAACAACATTGCCGACACCGACGCGGCGCTGGAATGCGTGAAAGAGTTCAGCGAACCTGCCTGCGTTATCGTCAAGCACGCGAACCCATGCGGCGTTGCCGTGAGCACCTCCATTCTGGATGCCTACGATCGCGCCTATAAAACCGACCCGACCTCCGCATTCGGCGGCATTATCGCCTTCAACCGCGAGCTGGATGCTGAAACCGCACAGGCCATCATCTCCCGCCAGTTTGTCGAAGTGATCATCGCGCCATCAGCTTCTGAAGAAGCGCTGAAAATCACCGCGGCGAAACAGAACGTGCGCGTCCTGGTTTGCGGTCAGTGGGCGGAACGCGTTCCGGGTCTGGACTTCAAACGCGTGAACGGCGGCCTGCTGGTACAGGACCGCGATCTGGGTATGGTGACAGAAGCCGACCTGCGCGTGGTGACCAAGCGTCAGCCGAGCGAGCAGGAACTGCGTGACGCGCTGTTCTGCTGGAAGGTCGCGAAGTTCGTTAAATCCAACGCCATCGTCTACGCCAAAGAGAACATGACTATCGGGATAGGTGCAGGCCAGATGAGCCGCGTCTACTCTGCGAAAATCGCGGGTATTAAAGCAGGCGATGAAAGCCTGGAAGTAAAAGGCTCCGCCATGGCTTCTGACGCCTTCTTCCCGTTCCGGGACGGTATCGACGCGGCTGCTGCTGTCGGCATCACCTGCGTGATCCAGCCTGGCGGCTCAATCCGCGACGACGAAGTGATTGCCGCCGCCGACGAGCACGGGATTGCGATGATCTTCACCGACATGCGTCACTTCCGCCATTAATTCCCGGAGCAGAAAATGAAAGTATTAGTGATTGGTAACGGCGGACGCGAACACGCTCTGGCGTGGAAAGCGGCTCAGTCTCCGCTGGTAAAAACGGTCTTCGTGGCACCGGGCAACGCCGGTACCGCACTGGAACCCGCGCTGCAGAACGTGGCCATCGGCGTGACCGACATTCCGGCGCTGTTGAGCTTTGCCCAAAGCGAGAAAATCGACCTGACCATCGTCGGCCCGGAAGCACCGCTGGTGATTGGCGTGGTTGATGCGTTCCGCGCGGCGGGCCTGAAAATCTTCGGCCCAACGGAAGGCGCTGCGCAGCTGGAAGGCTCCAAAGCTTTCACCAAAGATTTCCTCGCACGTCACAATATCCCGACGGCGGAATACCAGAACTTCACAGAGGTGGAACCCGCTCTGGCTTACCTGCGTGAAAAAGGTGCACCGATTGTCATTAAGGCCGACGGCCTGGCTGCCGGTAAAGGCGTGATCGTGGCGATGACGCTCGAAGAAGCTGAAGCCGCGGTTCAGGATATGCTGGCGGGTAACGCCTTCGGCGATGCGGGCCACCGCATCGTGATCGAAGAGTTCCTCGACGGCGAAGAGGCGAGCTTTATCGTGATGGTCGACGGCGAGCACGTTCTGCCGATGGCCACCAGCCAGGACCATAAGCGCGTGGGCAATGGTGATTCAGGCCCGAATACCGGCGGGATGGGCGCTTACTCCCCTGCTCCGGTCGTGACTGACGAAGTCCACCAGCGCACGATGGATCGCATTATCTGGCCAACCGTGAAAGGCATGGCGGCAGAAGGCAACACCTATACCGGTTTCCTCTATGCGGGTCTGATGATCGACAAGCAGGGCAATCCTAAGGTTATCGAATTCAACTGCCGCTTTGGCGATCCGGAAACTCAGCCCATCATGCTGCGCATGAAATCCGATCTGGTCGATCTGTGTCTGGCGGCCTGCGAAGGCAAGCTGAACGAGAAAACGTCGGAATGGGATGAGCGTGCGTCTCTGGGCGTGGTGATTGCTGCGGGTGGTTACCCTGGCAACTACAACACCGGTGATGAGATCCACGGCTTACCGCTGGAAGAAGTTGAAGGCGCGAAGGTATTCCATGCCGGAACGAAGCTGGCTGATGATGACCGCGTGCTGACCAACGGCGGACGCGTGCTGTGTGCGACCGCGCTGGGCCATACCGTTGCAGAAGCGCAGAAGCGTGCCTACACGCTGATGGCGGATATCCACTGGAACGGTAGCTTTAGCCGTCAGGATATCGGCTATCGCGCGATTGCGCGTGAGCAGGGCGAGTAATTTCACACCCTCACCCTAACCCTCTCCCACAGGGAGAGGGGATTTACGTCAGAAACTCTTCTCTGTCGGCTGCCAGTTACAGAAGTCTTCGTTCGCCACCAGCAGCAGCTGAGAGCCTTCCGGCGCCTCAAGCCACGCCACACTCACTTCCATTGATGAATGACGCTGACGACGTTGAATATGTTCGGTCGCCCAGGATTCGAGTTCAGGCTTAACCGTCTGCCCTTCACAGGTTGTCACCGTCCCATCGGCATGCCAGCGCCCCTGGCGCAGCACAACGCGCCCCAGACGAAGCGCATCGCTGGTCTGGCGGATTTGTTCAGCACGATAGCGGTAGAGGGCGATTTGATCGCTGGAAAGTTGCTGTTTTTGACCGCTGACTTCACGCTGCATAAAGCTCAGCTCGCCGTGGTCGTCAAAACGCACTTTCACGTGTTCGGGGGTCTTGCTGTAGACGTTCAGTTCAATCAGCGTCAGGTCATCGCCCTGCCAGCGATATTCCGCGGTCGACGTATTCCCGTTATGCCACGGGCTGAAGGCTGAAAGCAGATGAACTTCATCACCGGAATCTTTGCGCCAGATCCTGACCGCGCCCTGGTTGTCCGCGTAACCGCTGGCGGTAAACGGCGGCAGAGAGGTATCGTGGCTACAGGCTGACAGCAACAGCATGCCTGCCAGCGCGAGCGTTCCACGCCAGAAAGACAAAAGGGGCGTTGCCGCCCCTTCGCTAAAACTGTTCACTGCCACGCGTCTTACTTAACAGCGTCTTTCAGTGCTTTACCAGAAACAAATGCCGGCACGTTAGCTGCGGCGATTTTGATTTCTTTACCGGTCTGCGGGTTGCGGCCAGTGCGCTCAGCGCGGTGGTTCACTTTGAAGGTACCGAAACCAACCAGTTGTACAGCATCACCTTCTTTCAGAGACTCAGTAATAGCAGCCAGGGTAGATTCCAGAGCAGCTTTAGCCTGCACTTTAGACAGATCAGCCTTGTCCGCAATTACATCAATCAGTTGAGTCTTGTTCATAAGTTATCCTTTCAATGTGTTTATCGCTTGCTAAGCATCGAGTGCGACGAAAATGCCAAAAAAGCACTCTCCTGCATACACGCACCGATAGCCACTTTTTTTCGCCCCCCAAATGTAGACCAGACAAGGGTCGAAAGGGAAGAGTCGAGGAGCGACAAAACGGGCGTTATCTCAAGATTTATTGTCTCATTGGTTAAAAATTATACCAATATTGCTCTCGCCGGCCTCACGTAAGTCCGCGCGCAGCCCTTTTATCAGCTCAATATCGCGTTCTTCACACTCTGCCAGCAGGCGGAAAATTTCCCACTGAATATCCCATTCTTGCTCAACGGCCGGGTTTGCACGAAGCTCTTCGTCGGTCATTTCGCGTCCTTCCTGGGTCATTTCCAGCATCGCCACGGTAGTGATAGATGCCTTACTGACTTCGATAGCATGCTCCAGCGTTTCGCCGCTCAGACGGGAGTGAAGCAGCTCGCTTAACGCTACGCAGGCATCAATCGCCGGGTAGACGCCATAGAGGTCAAAATCATCCGCAGCCGGAATCGCCTCTTCCAGCTTTTCCAGCTGAGAGTCGAAATTCACCTTCGCGTCTTTCACCGTCAGCGTTTCCCAGATCAGGTCCAGAATTCGGCGATAAAGATGCCCATCGCCAAAGCCCGTTTCCTTGCAGAACGCGGCATAGTTGGGATACATGCGCTCGCACAGGCAAGCCATAAAGGTGACGTGCTGCCAGCTTTCCAGCTTTTCAAGGCGCAGGTGAATCGGGTTTTGTAGCATGATGATCTCTCGAATCGAAAATTAGGCGCAGTTTACCTGAATCATCGCTGAATTTCCTGCCAACGAACAAAAGCCGGACGCGATGAAGCCACGGCGTCTGCCCAGCGCGTCGGCTCCGGCAAGCGGTAGCCCCTCATACAACGCTGCACCCACGCCAGGGCGCTGTCCATGCTTACCCGATGCCCGGTAGCGATAAACAGCGGGTTACAGCGGACTTTGCTGCGCCAGACCCACGCCAGCTGCTCGCCTTTATGGATGAGCGGCGCCAGCGCGCCCGGCTCCGCGGAAAGGGGTTCAAACGCGCCACACAGGCGTTTCTTGGCGACGCCAATGGTCGGCACATCCACCAGCAGCCCAAAGTGGCTGGCAACGCCTAAACGGCGCGGGTGTGAGATACCGTGTCCATCGACAAACAGCAGGTCAGGTTTTTGCGAGAGCTGCTCCCACGCTGCCAGCAGCGCGGGGTATTCGCGGAAGGAGAGAAAGCCGGGGATATAGGGCATGGTGGTGGCGATACGCGCCACCTTGTATTCCACAAGCTCAAGCGAAGGGTATTTCAGGACCACCATCGCCGCTCGCGTTACTTCGCCCCCCTGCTCGAATCCGACGTCTGCTCCGCCAATGTACTGCGGAGGATCCTTATCCAGACGATCCTCGCGGATCACCGATGAAGCCAGTTCGATTTGCTGAGCGCGTAGCGACGCGAGATCCATAACCACTCCTTACTTGTGATACTGGGCAGAAAGCCGATGCACCGCCTCCACAAAGACGCCAGCGTGTTCTGGCGGCACATCCTGATGAATGCCGTGGCCGAGGTTAAAGACGTGGCCTTCACCCTGGCCGAAACCAGACAGTATAGTCGACACTTCCTCTTCAATGCGGGCAGGCTGAGCATAGAGCATGGAGGGATCCATGTTTCCCTGCAGCGCCACTTTGTCACCCACGCGGCGGCGGGCATCAGCGATATCGGTGGTCCAGTCGAGACCCAGCGCGTCGCAGCCGGTTGCCGCCATGGCTTCCAGCCACTGACCGCCACCTTTGGTAAACAGCGTTACCGGCACGCGGCGACCTTCGTTCTCGCGTAGCAGGCCGTCGACAATTTTATGCATGTAGTACAGGGAGAACTGCTGATAATCGCGCCCGGTCAGCACGCCACCCCAGGTATCGAAAATCATGACCGACTGTGCACCCGCTTTAATCTGCGCGTTGAGGTAGAGCGTGACGCTCTTCGCCAGCTTGTCGAGAAGCGCATGCAGGGCCAGGGGCTCGGCGTACATCATCTTTTTAACCATGGTGAAGGCTTTGCTGCTGCCGCCTTCCACCATATAGGTCGCCAGCGTCCACGGGCTGCCGGAGAAACCAATCAGCGGCACTTCGCCTTTCAGCTCGCGGCGAATGGTGCGCACGGCGTTCATCACGTAGCCCAGTTCACCTTCCGGATCGGGAATCGGCAACTTATCTACATCTGCTTTGCTTTTGATTGGGGAGGTGAAGCGCGGGCCTTCACCGGTTTCGAAATAGAGACCGAGGCCCATGGCATCCGGAATGGTCAGAATGTCCGAAAAGAGAATGGCGGCATCCAGCGGGAAGCGGCGCAGCGGCTGGAGCGTGACTTCGCAGGCCAGCTCGGCGTTTTTGCACAGCGACATAAAATCACCCGCCTGTGCGCGCGTGGCTTTGTACTCTGGCAAATAGCGTCCCGCCTGGCGCATCATCCACACCGGGGTGACATCAACGGGCTGGCGCAGCAGCGCACGCAGATAACGATCGTTCTTCAGTTCGGTCATTTTTGCAGTTCCTTAAGCGTCATGGCCTCAGTGTAACACTACTCATACTCGGCCCGACACATCGCCACGGTATCTTCTATCAGCCGACGCGCTACGGTGCCCGGTGGGGGTAACAGCGGCAAATCGTCATAGCGATACCAGTTCGCATCCAGCAGTTCTTTCTGGTCGATAACAATCTCCCCGCTGTCGTAGTCGGCCATAAAGGCCGTCATCAGCGACTGCGGGAACGGCCACGGCTGAGAGGTGACGTAGCGCAGGTTTTTGACCTTAATCCCGCTCTCCTCCATCACTTCTCGCGCCACCGCCTGTTCCAGCGTTTCGCCCACCTCGACGAAGCCGGCCAGCACGGTGTGAATGCCGTTGCGATGACGGGTGTGCTGCGCCAGCAGGATGGAATCCTCCCGGCGGATAGCGACGATAATGCACGGTGCAATCTGAGGATAGTAGCGCTCGCGGCAGTGGCTGCAGAGCATCGCCCACTCGGTTTTGCTCCGGTGCATGGTATGACCGCAGTAGCCGCAGTATTTATGCGAGCGGTAAAACTCCGCCAGCTGCACGCCGCGCCCCGCCAGCTGGAACAGACCCACGTCCAGATCCAGTACCTGACGAACCGATCCCATATCCTGACGGCGAGGCTGTTGGATCAACCACACAGCTTCCCCCTGCCATTCGCCGATCTTCAGCGCAGGCTGCCCCACTAGATCGAACACCTCTGCTGCGCCATAAGGGATCTCTCCGCCAGGAAGCCATAATTTTTGTTCGTGACTGACGATCCACCAACCCAGATCTGATTTTTCAATAATACGATCCATATCTATTGCACTACCTTCGCTTCACTGACATGTTGTTAGCATTGTGGTTACATTTTGGATAAGCAGATTCAATCCTAAACCTTGCGGAGTCGACCATGTTAAACCAGCTGGAAAGCCTGACTGAGCGCGTTAGAGGAAGTAACAAACTGGTGGATCGCTGGCTACACGTGCGCAAGCATCTACTCGTGGCTTATTACAATCTGGTCGGTATTAAGCCTGGCAAAGAATCGTTTATGCGACTGAATGAAAAATCGCTGGATGATTTTTGTCAGGGCCTGGTCGACTATCTGTCCGACGGCCATTTCAATATTTATGAACGCATTATCCGCGAAATGGAAGGGACAACGCCGTATTTAGCGGCCAGCAAACTCTATCCGCTGCTGGAAGCCAACACCCAGCAGATTATGGACTACTACGATTCCACGCTTGAGAACGCCATCGATCACGACAACTATCTTGAGTTCCAGCGGGCGCTTTCCGACCTTGGCGAAGCGCTGGAAGAGCGATTCACGCTGGAAGATAAGTTGATCGCCCTCGCTCTGGATAACGGCCTGGATGTCAGCCACGAAGATAACATCGCGCGCCCTGCTTGAGTTATTAATCGTTAACGAGTAATTTACAACCATTCGCCCCTCTCACGAGGGGGATTTTTCTTGTCGGAGTGCCCAGTGTGAAAGCACGGGCTGAGACCGTTAATTCGGGATCCGCGGAACCTGATCAGGCTAATACCTGCGAAGGGAACAAGAGTCACACTGCTGTTGTATCGCCCCCGGGCGATCCTCTCTTGCTTCATCCGTCGTCTGACAAGCCATGTCCTTCACTTTTGGAATGAGCTATGTCTACTGCAAAACTGACCCGCCGCGAACAGCGCGCACAGGCCCAACGCTTCATTGATACCCTGGAAGGCACCGCTTTCCCGAGCTCTAAACGCATCTACATTTCCGGCTCGCAGGCCGATATCCGCGTCCCGATGCGTGAAATCCAGCTTAGCCCGACGCTTATCGGCGGCAGCAAAGATAACCCGCAGTTTGAAGACAACGAAGCCGTACCGGTGTATGACACCTCCGGCCCGTACGGCGATCCCTCTGTGACTATCAACGTTCAGCAGGGTCTGGCGAAGCTGCGCCAGCCGTGGATTGACGCGCGTAACGACTGTGAAGAACTGAGCGTACGTAGCTCTGCGTATACCAAAGAACGCCTGGCCGACGATGGTCTGGACGAGCTGCGCTTCGCCGGGCTGCTGACGCCGAAACGCGCCAGAGCGGGCAAACGCGTGACCCAGCTGCACTATGCGCGTCAGGGGATCGTCACGCCGGAGATGGAGTTCATCGCCATCCGCGAAAATATGGGCCGTGAGCGCATCCGCAGTGAAATACTGCGCCACCAGCATCCGGGCGAGGGCTATGGCGCTCGCCTGCCGGAGAACATCACGCCGGAGTATGTGCGTGAAGAAGTGGCCGCCGGCCGCGCGATTATCCCCGCCAACATCAACCACCCGGAATCCGAGCCGATGATTATCGGCCGCAACTTCCTGGTGAAGGTCAACGCTAACATCGGCAACTCGGCCGTGACCTCCTCCATCGAAGAAGAGGTGGAAAAGCTGGTCTGGTCAACGCGCTGGGGCGCGGACACGGTGATGGACCTCTCCACTGGCCGCTATATTCACGAAACCCGCGAGTGGATCCTGCGTAACAGCCCGGTACCGATTGGCACCGTCCCGATTTATCAGGCGCTGGAAAAGGTCAACGGTATTGCCGAAGACCTCACCTGGGAAGCCTTCCGCGACACGCTGCTGGAGCAGGCTGAACAGGGCGTAGACTACTTCACCATTCACGCGGGCGTGCTGCTGCGCTACGTGCCGATGACGGCGAAGCGTCTGACCGGTATTGTCTCGCGCGGCGGCTCCATCATGGCGAAGTGGTGCCTCTCCCATCACCAGGAAAACTTCCTCTACGAACATTTCCGCGAGATTTGCGAAATCTGTGCCGCGTACGATGTCTCTCTGTCGCTGGGCGATGGTCTGCGTCCGGGCTCCATTCGCGATGCCAACGATGAGGCGCAGTTTGCCGAGCTGCACACGCTGGGTGAGCTGACCAAAATCGCCTGGGAGTATGACGTGCAGGTGATGATTGAAGGCCCGGGACACGTGCCGATGCAGATGATCCGCCGCAACATGACGGAAGAGCTGGAGCACTGCCACGAAGCGCCGTTCTATACCCTGGGGCCGCTGACCACCGATATTGCGCCAGGCTATGACCACTTCACGTCCGGGATTGGTGCGGCGATGATCGGCTGGTTCGGCTGTGCCATGCTCTGCTACGTGACGCCGAAAGAGCACCTCGGCCTGCCAAACAAAGAGGATGTAAAGCAGGGGCTGATTACCTACAAAATTGCCGCCCATGCCGCCGATCTGGCGAAAGGCCATCCGGGCGCGCAAATCCGCGATAACGCCATGTCGAAGGCGCGTTTTGAATTCCGCTGGGAAGACCAGTTCAACCTGGCGCTGGACCCGTTCACCGCCCGCGCCTATCACGATGAGACCCTGCCGCAGGAATCGGGCAAAGTCGCACACTTCTGCTCCATGTGCGGGCCAAAATTCTGCTCGATGAAAATCAGCCAGGAGGTGCGCGACTACGCCGCCGCGCAAACCATTGAAGTGGGGATGGCGGACATGTCTGAAACCTTCCGCGCCAAAGGCGGCGAAATCTACCTCAAAAAAGAGGAGGCGTAATGTACCAGCCCGATTTCCCGCCCGTTCCCTACCGTTTAGGACTCTATCCGGTGGTGGACAGCGTAGCGTGGATCGAACGCCTGCTGGAGGCTGGCGTTCGCACAATCCAGCTGCGCATCAAGGATAAACGCGACGACGAGGTGGAAACTGATGTCATCGCCGCCATTACGCTGGGGCGTCGGTATAACGCCCGTCTGTTTATCAACGACTACTGGCGACTGGCCGTTAAGCACCAGGCCTACGGCGTGCATTTGGGTCAGGAGGACCTGGAAACAACCGATCTGAATGCCATCCGCGCCGCCGGCCTGCGCCTGGGCGTGTCCACACACGACGACATGGAGATCGACGTGGCGCTGGCTGCCCATCCCTCTTACATCGCGCTGGGCCACGTTTTCCCGACGCAGACCAAGCAGATGCCCTCCGCACCGCAGGGACTGACGCAGCTGGCGAGTCACGTCAAACGCCTTGCCGATTATCCCACCGTTGCCATCGGTGGCATCAGCCTGGAACGGGCTCCGGCCGTGCTGGAGACGGGCGTCGGCAGCATCGCCGTCGTCAGCGCCATCACCCAGGCCGCAGACTGGCAGTCTGCCACCCAACAGCTGTTACAGCTGGCAGGAGCTGGCGATGAACGATCGTGATTTCATGCGCTACAGCCGCCAGATCCTGCTGGAGGATATCGCCATCGACGGGCAGCAAAAACTGCTCGCCAGCCGGGTGCTGATTGTCGGTCTGGGCGGATTAGGCGCACCTGCGGCGCTGTATCTGGCAGGTGCCGGTATCGGCACGCTGGTGCTGGCCGATGATGACGACGTTCATCTCAGCAACCTGCAGCGACAAATCCTCTTTACCACCGGCGATATCAACCAGCCCAAAGCGCACATCACCCGGCAGCGGCTACACCAGCTTAATCCGGACATCAAGCTGATTGCGCGACAGGAACGTCTCAGCGGCGAGAGCCTGCATCGTGAAGTCGCGCTTGCCGACGTGGTGCTGGACTGCACCGACAACATGGCGACGCGCCAGGCGATTAACGCCGCCTGCGTGGCAACTAATACCCCGCTGATTACCGCCAGCGCGGTGGGGTTCGGCGGGCAGATGATGGTCCTGACCCCGCCGTGGGCGCAGGGCTGCTATCGCTGCCTGTGGCCGGATGATGCCGAGCCGACGCGCAACTGCCGCACGGCGGGCATTCTTGGTCCGGTGGTCGGCGTGATGGGCACGATGCAGGCGCTGGAGGCCATCAAGCTGCTCAGCGGCATGGAGACGGAACGCAATACGCTGCGGCTGTTTGATGCTCGCTCCAGCGGCTGGCGCCATCTGGCGTTACGCCGCGCCAGCCGTTGCCCGGTATGTGGAGGCTGCGATGCGCATTCTGTTTAACGACGAGCCGATGAGATGCGACGACGGGCTCACCGTTGCCGTACTGCTCGACAAGCTGCGCCAGCTCAAGCCGGGAACGGCACTGGCGCTCAATCAACAGATCCTGCCGCGCGAGCAGTGGGAACATCAGCAGGTCAACGAAGGCGACCAGATCCTGCTGTTTCAGGTTATCGCAGGGGGCTGAGATGTTACGTATTGCCGATAAAGTTTTTGACTCGCACTTGTTTACCGGAACCGGAAAATTCGCCTCGCCGCAGCTGATGGTGGATGCCATTCGTGAAAGCGGCAGCCAACTGGTGACGCTGGCGCTCAAGCGCGTGGATCTGCGCCACCACAGCGACGCTATTCTGGCTCCTTTACTGGAAGCGGGCGTCACGCTGCTGCCCAACACCTCCGGCGCGAAAACGGCCGAAGAGGCGATTTTCGCCGCGCAGCTGGCCCGGGAGGCACTCGGCACGCGCTGGCTGAAGCTGGAAATACATCCGGATGCCCGCTGGCTGCTGCCTGACCCCATCGAAACGCTGAAGGCCGCTGAAAAGCTGGTGCAGCAAGGGTTTACCGTCCTGCCTTACTGCGGCGCCGACCCGGTCCTGTGTAAACGGCTGGAAGAGGTCGGCTGCGCCGCCGTCATGCCGCTGGGGGCCCCCATCGGTTCCAACCAGGGGCTGGAGACCCGGGCGATGCTGGAGATCATCATCGAACAGGCCAACGTACCGGTGGTTGTGGATGCGGGCATTGGCGTGCCAAGCCATGCCGCGCAGGCGCTGGAGATGGGTGCCGACGCGGTGCTGGTGAACACGGCTATCGCGGTTGCCGACGATCCGGTCATGATGGCGCGTGCGTTCCGCATGGCCGTTGAGGCCGGCTTGTTGGCAAGGGTTTCCGGCCCCGGCTCGCGCAGTTTTCAGGCGCAGGCCACCAGCCCGTTGACCGGTTTCCTGGAGGCAATCTCATGAGGACATTTACCGAGCGCTGGCGGGAGATAAACTGGGACGACATTGCCCTGCGCATCAACAGCAAAACGGCTGCCGACGTGGAGCGCGCGCTGAATGTCCGTCATCTGACCCGCGAGGATCTGATGGCCCTGCTCTCCCCGGCGGCCAGCGCGTACCTCGAACCGATGGCACAGAGGGCCCAGAGGCTTACCCGTCAGCGCTTTGGCAACACGGTGAGCTTCTACGTCCCGCTCTATCTCTCAAATCTTTGCGCCAATGACTGCACCTACTGCGGTTTCTCCATGAGCAACCGCATCAAGAGAAAAACGCTCGATGAGGATGAGATTGCCCACGAGTGTGCGGCCATACGTGAGATGGGCTTTGAGCATCTTCTGCTGGTTACGGGCGAACATCAGGGAAAGGTGGGAATGGACTATTTCCGTCAGCATCTTCCCGCCATTCGCCGTCAGTTTGCGTCTTTGCAGATGGAAGTGCAGCCCCTGTCGCAGGACGAATACGCGGAGCTAAAAACCCTCGGGCTGGACGGGGTCATGGTCTATCAGGAAACCTATCACGAGGCGACGTACGCCCGACACCACCTGAAGGGCAAGAAACAAGACTTCTTTTTCCGGCTGGAAACGCCGGACAGGCTGGGTCGCGCGGGCATCGACAAAATCGGTCTGGGTGCGCTGATCGGGCTCTCCGACAGCTGGCGGGTGGATTGTTACATGGTGGCGGAACATCTGCTGTGGCTCCAGCAGCACTACTGGCAGAGCCGTTATTCCATCTCTTTCCCCCGCCTGCGGCCTTGCGCGGGAGGGATTGAGCCGGCTTCACTAATGGACGAACGTCAGCTGGTGCAGACCATCTGCGCGTTTCGCCTGCTTGCCCCGGAGGTTGAATTATCCCTCTCAACGCGCGAGTCCCCGGCGTTTCGCGATCGCGTGATCCCGCTTGCGATTAACAACGTCAGCGCGTTTTCCAAAACGCAGCCTGGCGGCTACGCCGACGATCGTCCGGAGCTGGAGCAGTTTGTCCCGCATGATGGACGGCGTCCGGAAGCGGTCGCCGCAGCCCTGACGGCACAGGGCCTTCAGCCTGTATGGAAAGACTGGGACAGCTGGCTGGGAAGAGCCTCGCAATAACGCTGAAACGCACTGCAACCCGGTAAAAAAATGTCGAGGGGCTACGTAGAGTCACAACCGGATGATTGCCAGCCCTCATCCGGTTTTTTATTGTCACCGCGTTAGCAAAGGATGCTGACCAGGGCGAAAAGCTTCTTCCTCGTTTCGCCCTGCCTCTGAAAGCGACCGCTCATTTAATAAGTATTTTCTTAGCGATCCTTAAGATAAATCATCCCATCAGACATCGTGTTCCGTATAATTCACCGCTAACCGCAGGACAGCGACTATGCTGAGAGGATATCGGCAGACGAAAAGCATTCACCATCAGGAACGATGTACAGCTCATGGCACTTCACAGCAAAAAGCTCTCTTTTACCCGGCCAATCATGCTCAGCTTCGCGGGGATCCTCTGCAGTTTTGCGGTGATCGCTATCGCCGTGACGCTTTCACAGAGAAAGGATTTTCTTGAGGATTATCATAAAATTAATAGTAATTTCACGCACAACCTGGCGGTAAACTACACCGAGTCTATCCTGCGTGAAAACGACTATATCCTTGGCCGCTCTGCCATGTATTTTGCGCGCAACGACAGGCTTAACGAGACGCTCAACGTCAACCCGACGCAGGGGCTGCAGATGATCATGCATCTGCAGAACCTGATGCCGACCGTATCCTCCATCTCGCTGGCCGACACGCAGGGGCATTATCTCCGCGCACCGGAAGTGCTCCCGACTGAGAAAAGTAAAACCTTCGACCCGCGGACGCGGCCGTGGTTTGTCGCCCAGGCGGAAGCCAGCATCTTCAGCCACTATACCCGTCCCTACATGGACTACTTCACCGGTCATCCGACGGTCACGCTTTATAAGCCTTTGATTTCTCCTGAAGGCAGACTGAAGGGAACGATCGCGTTTCATCTCGATTTGACCTCAATGGGCTACACCCTGCGTCAGATGGTGGCGCCCGTTCAGGGGGAATTCTTTGTCGTCGAACGCGACGGTGCCGTCGTGCTGCACCCTGATACAGGCGCGCTCTTCAAACAGTACGTGAGCGAAGCGCTGATGGACAAAATGACCAGCGGTGAAGGCCATTTTTACGACAAGAAAAGCAACGCCTGGTATTACTATTACTCGTTTACCAACCCGGACTGGTTTGTCATATACCGGGTATCGGGCGCGACGCTCACCGATATTACCCGCCACGAAACGACGATCGTTGGCTGGGGGTTCGCGCTGGCGGCCATCATCATCATTCTCTTCGGCTTATACCTCCGCCACGCCTCGCGTAGCGTGTTGATGCACATTATCAATGCCATCAAAACCGGTGATGTCAGCGAGGCTCCACGTCTTGAAGCGATGCTGAGCCACACCATTCAGTCCAATAAAGAGCGCGAAATGGCGTATGTGCGCCAGGCAACTCACGATGCGCTGACGGGCTGTAAAAATCGTCGCGCGTTCGATAGCGACGTCGCTGAGCTGCTGAATGCCCAACAGCCTTTTGCGATGGCGCTGGTGGATATTGATAACTTTAAATCAATTAACGACACGCTGGGCCACCTGACAGGTGATATCGTCCTGCGCAACGTGGCCCGCGAAGGGATCCAGATAATGCAGCCACATCACGTCTCGGTTTACCGTTACGGCGGAGAAGAGTTCGCGGTGGTCTTCCTGGCTGAGCAGATTCCTTCCGCGCTCTCATTGCTGGAAGCGTGGCGTAACGCCGTTGAAAAACGCGTCTGGCGTGAAGAGAACCTGCGGGTGACGTTCAGCGGCGGTCTTGGTGAGTGGCATTTCGAACCGCTGGAGCAGTTTGTGGGAAGCGTTGATAACGCCCTCTACAGCGCGAAGCAGCAGGGAAAAAACCGCATTATCCGCACGTCTGCCAGCTAATCCTCACTCTTTCACCCTGCCCGTTTCGACGGGCCAGGTATAAGCCAATACAAAATTGTAACCGGTTTCAGAAAATCATCGGTTTCTTTGTGATGCCTGACACACAATCGCGGTAAAGCGGTTGTTGAAGCGTTCTGCACGGGATAATTATCAGTAAACACATGTAGATCGAGGCTGATTATGAAGAACATCGTTTTATGCTGTGCCGCGGGAATGTCAACCAGCATGCTGGTTCAACGTATGAAAGATGCCGCACAGAAAAAAGGAGTTGAAGTCACCATTAAAGCCGTTCCGGTTGCGGAGTTTAAAGACAACATCGCGACGGCCGACATCGTATTGCTGGGGCCACAGGTTAAATACGAGCAGGCGAAACTACAGGCACAGGCCGACCCGCTGGGTAAAAAGGTCGCGGTGATCGACATGATGGATTACGGCATGATGAAAGGTGATGCCGTACTGGAAAAAGCGCTTAAACTTCTGGAGTAACCCGTGGAAGATTTAGAAACAACGATCATGGAACTGCTGGTCAACGCGGGTGCGGCGCGCAGCGCTGCCCTTACGGCGTTGCAGATGGCGCGTAAAGGTGACTTTACCGAAGCCGAAAAGGCGATGGAAGAGTCGCGCGAATACGTGAAGCATGCCCACACCATACAGACGCAACTCATTGGGCTTGATGAAGGCACCGGGAAACTTCCGGTTAACCTGATCACCGTTCACTCTCAGGATCACCTGATGAACGCAATGGTCATTCAGGATCTGGCGGGCGATATGATTGAACTTTATCGACGGATCCCGTTGGTAAACTAATAACATACAGATGTAAAAAAACCCGCCGAGGCGGGTTTTTTATTGTCGGGTGGCGCTACGCTTACCCGACCTACGAGACATATGCCCGGTAATGTTTATTACCGGGCATCAACGATTACTCGTTGTCGGAACCACCCAGACCTGCGTTCAGCAGTTCTGCCAGGCTCGCGGATGCATCTTCAGCAGTCACCTGCGGTGCAGCTGGCAGTTCGCCTGCAGCACGACGACGCATACGATCCTGGTGGTACGCATAACCGGTACCCGCCGGGATCAGACGACCCACGATGACGTTCTCTTTCAGACCGCGCAGTTCATCACGTTTACCTGCAACAGCGGCTTCAGTCAGGACACGCGTGGTTTCCTGGAACGATGCTGCAGAGATGAAGGACTCGGTTGCCAGAGACGCTTTGGTGATACCCAGCAGATCGCGCGAGAAGGTCGCACCGATTTTGCCGTTCGCTTCCAGTTCGCGGTTAGCGATCTTGACGCGAGAGTATTCAACCTGTTCGCCTTCCAGGAACTCGGAGCTGCCTGCGTTTTCGATGGTTGCTTTACGCAGCATCTGACGAACGATAACTTCGATGTGCTTATCGTTAATCTTAACGCCCTGCAGACGGTAAACGTCCTGTACTTCGTTGGTGATGTAACGCGTTACCGCGTGTACGCCACGAAGACGCAGAATGTCGTGCGGTGCTTCTGGACCATCGGAAACCACGTCACCACGTTCTACACGTTCACCTTCGAACACGTTGAGCTGACGCCACTTAGGAATCATCTCTTCGTACGGCTCGCTGCCATCTACTGGAGTGATAACCAGACGGCGTTTACCTTTGGTCTCTTTACCGAAGGAGATGATACCGCTGATTTCAGCCAGGATTGCAGGCTCTTTCGGACGACGTGCTTCGAACAGGTCAGCAACGCGTGGCAGACCACCGGTGATGTCCTTGGTACCGCTGGATTCCTGAGGAATACGCGCCAGAGCATCACCCGCACCGATCTGAATACCATCTTCCAGCTGAACGATCGCTTTACCCGGCAGGAAGTACTGCGCAGGCATGTCGGTACCCGGGATCAGAACGTCGTTACCCTGAGCATCAACGATTTTCAGTGCAGGACGCAGATCTTTACCACCCGCAGTACGCTCTGCAGAATCCAGAACCACCAGAGAAGACAGACCGGTCAGCTCGTCGGTCTGACGAGTAATGGTCTGGCCGTCGATCATGTCAGTGAAGCGGATGAAACCACTCACTTCGGTGATAACCGGCATGGTGTGTGGATCCCAGTTTGCTACGGTTTCACCGCCGGCAACCTGCTCGCCATCACCTTTCGCCATAACAGCACCGTAAGGCACTTTATAGCTCTCTTTGGTACGACCGAATTCGTCGATCAGCTTCAGCTCGGTGTTACGAGAGGTCACAACCAGCTTGCCAGCGGAGTTAACAACAGACTTCGCGTTGCTGAGCTTGATGCTACCTTTGTTTTTCACCTGGATGCTGGATTCAGCAGCCGCACGAGATGCCGCACCACCGATGTGGAACGTACGCATCGTCAGCTGTGTACCCGGCTCACCGATGGACTGTGCCGCGATAACGCCGATAGCTTCACCTTTGTTGATGATGTGGCCACGCGCCAGGTCACGACCATAGCAGTGCGCACATACACCAAAGTCGGTGTCACAAGATACAACGGAACGTACTTTCACGGAGTCAACAGAGTTCGCTTCCAGCAGGTCACACCAGTGCTCGTGCAGCAGCGTGTTGCGTGGAACCAGAATGTCTGCAGTACCCGGCTTCAGAATGTCTTCCGCGGTAACACGACCCAGTACGCGATCGCGCAGTGGCTCTTTAACATCACCACCCTCGATAACCGGGGTCATGGTGATACCTTCGAGGGTGCCACAATCGTCTTCGGTCACAACCAGATCCTGCGCAACGTCAACCAGACGACGCGTCAGATAACCGGAGTTCGCTGTCTTCAGTGCGGTATCCGCCAGACCTTTACGCGCACCGTGCGTGGAGATGAAGTACTGGAGTACGTTCAGACCTTCACGGAAGTTCGCGGTGATTGGCGTTTCGATGATGGAGCCATCTGGCTTCGCCATCAGACCACGCATACCTGCCAGCTGACGAATCTGTGCTGCGGAACCACGCGCACCGGAGTCGGCCATCATGTAGATGCTGTTGAAGGAAACCTGCTGCTCTTCTACGCCGTCACGGTTAATCACGGTTTCGGTCTGCAGGTTATCCATCATCGCTTTGGATACACGATCGTTCGCCGCTGCCCAGATATCGATAACTTTGTTATAGCGTTCGCCCGCGGTAACCAGACCAGACTGGAACTGCTCCTGGATCTCAGCAACTTCGGCTTCCGCTTCAGAGATGATCTCGTGTTTCTTCTCTGGGATGACCATGTCATCGATACCAACAGATGCACCTGAACGCGCTGCATAAGCAAAGCCGGTGTACATTGTCTGGTCAGCGAAGATAACGGTCGGCTTCAGGCCCAGAATGCGGTAACAGGTGTTCAGCATTTTGGAGATAGCCTTCTTGCCCAGCGCCTGGTTGACGATGGAGAAAGGCAGACCTTTCGGTACGATCATCCACAGAATGGCACGGCCAACGGTCGTGTCTTTCAGGCTGGTTTTCGCAACGAATTCGCCGTTTGCATCTTTTTCGTATTCGGTGATACGCACTTTAACGCGCGCATGCAGAGAGGCCAGGCCAGCGCGATAAATACGCTCAGCTTCTTTCGGGCCAGTCAGCACCATGCCTTCGCCTTTGGCGTTAACACAGTCACGGGTCATGTAGTACAGACCCAATACAACGTCCTGAGAAGGAACGATAATTGGTTCACCGTTCGCTGGAGACAGGATGTTGTTGGTAGACATCATCAGCGCACGCGCTTCGAGCTGGGCTTCCAGCGTCAGCGGTACGTGAACAGCCATCTGGTCACCATCGAAGTCGGCGTTATATGCCGCACAAACCAGCGGGTGCAGCTGGATAGCTTTACCTTCAATCAGGACTGGCTCAAATGCCTGGATACCCAGACGGTGCAGGGTTGGTGCACGGTTCAGCAGTACCGGGTGTTCGCGGATAACTTCGTCCAGGATATCCCAAACGACAGCTTCTTCACGCTCAACCATTTTCTTAGCGGCTTTGATGGTGGTGGCCAGGCCACGCAGTTCCAGCTTGCCGTAGATGAACGGTTTGAACAGCTCCAGTGCCATTTTCTTCGGCAGACCGCACTGATGCAGACGCAGGTATGGACCTACGGTGATTACAGAACGACCGGAGTAGTCAACACGCTTACCGAGCAGGTTCTGACGGAAACGACCCTGCTTACCTTTGATCATGTCGGCCAAAGATTTCAGAGGACGTTTGTTAGAACCGGTGATCGCACGACCGCGACGACCGTTATCCAGCAGGGCATCTACCGCTTCCTGCAGCATACGTTTTTCGTTGCGTACGATGATGTCCGGCGCAGCCAGATCCAGCAGACGTTTCAGACGGTTGTTACGGTTGATAACGCGACGATACAGATCGTTCAAATCGGACGTTGCGAAACGACCACCATCCAGCGGAACCAGCGGACGCAGATCTGGCGGCAGAACCGGCAGAACGGTCAGGATCATCCACTCTGGTTTGTTACCAGACTGAACGAACGCTTCCAGCAGTTTGATACGCTTGGTCAGCTTTTTACGCTTGGTTTCGGAGTTAGTTTCGTTCAGCTCTTCACGCAGCTGCTCGCACTCTTGCTCCAGGTCCATGCTCTTCAGCAGGGCCTGAATAGCTTCCGCACCCATCTTCGCGTCGAATTCGTCACCGAACTCTTCCAGCGCGTCCAGATACTGCTCTTCAGTCAGGATCTGGTGACGTTCCAGGTTCGTCATCCCGCCTTCGATAACCACATAAGATTCGAAGTACAGAACACGTTCGATATCGCGCAGCGGCATATCCAGCAGCAGACCGATACGGGACGGCAGAGATTTCAGGAACCAGATGTGCGCGGTAGGAGACGCCAGCTCGATGTGGCCCATGCGCTCACGACGCACTTTGGTCTGGGTCACTTCAACGCCGCACTTCTCACAGATCACACCACGGTGTTTCAGGCGCTTGTACTTACCGCACAGGCACTCGTAATCTTTTACTGGCCCGAAAATACGCGCACAGAAAAGGCCGTCACGCTCAGGTTTGAACGTACGGTAGTTGATGGTTTCCGGCTTTTTAACTTCACCGAAAGACCATGAACGGATCATGTCTGGCGAAGCCAGAGCAATTTTGATCGCATCAAACTCTTCGGTTTTAGTCTGCGCTTTCAGAAACTTTAATAAATCTTTCACGGATTTGCTCCCGTCGGAGTTAGCACAATCTGGTGCCGGGGGTTAACCCGGCACCAGTGACCTGTTTGAGCGAGAATTACTCGTCTTCCAGTTCGATGTTGATACCCAGCGAACGAATCTCTTTCAACAGTACGTTGAAGGATTCAGGCATGCCCGGTTCCATCTGATGGTTGCCGTCCACGATGTTCTTATACATCTTGGTACGACCGTTCACGTCATCAGACTTAACGGTGAGCATTTCCTGCAGGGTGTATGCCGCGCCGTATGCTTCCAGCGCCCACACTTCCATCTCCCCGAAGCGCTGACCACCGAACTGTGCCTTACCACCCAGCGGCTGCTGAGTAACCAGGCTGTAAGAACCGGTAGAACGAGCGTGCATCTTGTCGTCGACCAGGTGGTTCAGTTTCAGCATGTACATGTAACCTACGGTTACCGGACGCTCGAACTGTTCACCGGTACGGCCGTCAAACAGCGTAATCTGACCAGACGTTGGCAGACCACCCAGTTGCAGCAGCTCTTTAATTTCAGCTTCTTTCGCACCATCGAATACTGGCGTTGCGATTGGCATACCTTTTTTCAGGTTCTCAGCCAGACGCAGCACTTCTTCATCGCTGAAGGTGTTCAGGTCGACTTTCTGACGCACATCGGTACCCAGATCGTAGGCACGCTGGATGAATTCGCGCAGTTTCGCGACTTCTTCCTGCTGCTTCAGCATGGCGTTAATCTTGTCGCCGATACCTTTCGCAGCCATACCCAGGTGGGTTTCCAGAATCTGACCGATGTTCATACGAGACGGTACGCCCAGTGGGTTCAGTACGATATCTACCGGCGTACCGTTAGCATCGTGCGGCATATCTTCGATCGGGTTGATCTTAGAGATAACACCCTTGTTACCGTGACGACCTGCCATCTTATCACCAGGCTGGATCTGACGTTTAACAGCCAGATACACCTTAACAATCTTCAGCACACCTGGTGCCAGATCGTCGCCCTGAGTGATTTTACGGCGTTTCGCTTCGAGTTTTTTCTCGAACTCGTGTTTCAGTTCGTCATACTGCTCAGCCAGCTGTTCCAGCTGATTCTGTTTCTCTTCGTCGGTCAGGCCCAGTTCCAGCCAGCGATCGCGTGGCAGTTTGTCGAGCTTCTCAGCTTCAACGCCACCGGCAACCAGCACCGCATAGATACGGCTGAACAGACCCGCTTCGAGGATCTGCAGTTCTTCAGACAGGTCTTTCTTAGCCTGTTTGAGCTGCATCTCTTCGATTTCCAGCGCACGTTTATCTTTTTCAACGCCGTCACGGGTAAAGACCTGAACGTCGATAACCGTACCGGAAACACCGTTAGGTACGCGCAGAGAAGAGTCCTTAACGTCAGACGCTTTCTCACCGAAGATGGCACGCAGCAGTTTTTCTTCTGGCGTCAGCTGGGTTTCACCTTTCGGCGTTACCTTACCAACCAGAATGTCGCCGCCGGTCACTTCTGCACCGATGTAAACGATACCGGATTCATCCAGCTTGGAGAGCGCAGCTTCACCCACGTTAGGGATGTCAGCGGTGATCTCTTCTGGCCCCAGCTTGGTGTCACGGGACACACATGCCAGTTCCTGAATGTGGATGGTGGTGAAACGATCTTCCTGAACAACACGCTCGGAGACGAGGATGGAGTCTTCGAAGTTGTAACCGTTCCACGGCATGAACGCTACGCGCATGTTCTGACCGAGCGCCAGTTCACCGAGGTCGGTAGACGGACCGTCTGCCAGCACGTCGCCGCGCTCAACTGGCTCACCCAGAGACACACATGGCATCTGGTTGATACAGGTGTTCTGGTTAGAACGGGTGTATTTAGTCAGGTTATAAATGTCGATACCTGCTTCGCCCGGGTACATCTCGTCTTCGTTAACTTTAATAACGATACGGGAGGCATCCACGTACTGAACAGTACCGCCACGTTTAGCAACCGCAGTAACACCGGAGTCAACGGCAACAGCACGTTCCATACCGGTACCAACCAGCGGCTTATCAGCGCGCAGAGTTGGAACGGCCTGACGTTGCATGTTCGCACCCATCAATGCACGGTTGGCGTCATCGTGTTCCAGGAACGGGATCAGGGACGCACCGACGGATACCACCTGCTGGGTGGAAACGTCCATGTAGTCAACCTGATCGCGGCTGAACAAGCTTGATTCGCCTTTGCTACGGCAGGTAACCAGATCTTCTACAAAGTGGCCTTCGTCATCCAGGTTGGAGTTCGCCTGAGCGATAACGTAGTTGCCTTCTTCGATAGCAGACAGGTAATGAATTTCGTCGGTTACAACACCGTCAGTCACTTTACGATACGGGGTCTCGAGGAAACCGTATTCGTTTGTCTGTGCGTACACGGACAGGGAGTTGATCAGACCGATGTTTGGACCTTCAGGCGTTTCGATAGGACATACGCGACCGTAGTGCGTCGGGTGTACGTCTCGAACTTCGAAGCCTGCACGTTCACGGGTCAGACCGCCTGGGCCGAGTGCAGAGATACGACGTTTGTGCGTAATCTCAGACAGCGGGTTGTTCTGGTCCATGAACTGAGACAGCTGGCTGGAACCGAAGAACTCTTTCACTGCTGCAGAAATCGGCTTGGCGTTGATCATATCCTGAGGCATCAGGGTATCCAGATCGCCCAGAGACAGACGCTCTTTCACCGCACGCTCTACACGTACCAGACCAACGCGGAACTGGTTTTCCGCCATTTCGCCTACGGAACGGATACGACGGTTGCCGAGGTGGTCGATATCGTCCACTTCGCCTTTACCGTTACGGATATCGATGAGCTTCTTCATCACTTCGATGATGTCGTCTTTGCTCAGGATACCGGAACCTTCGATCTCATCACGCAGCAGAGAACGGTTGAACTTCATACGACCAACCGCAGACAGATCGTAGCGGTCTTCAGAGAAGAACAGGTTCTCGAACAGGCTTTCAGCCGCTTCGCGAGTTGGTGGCTCACCAGGACGCATCATGCGGTAGATTTCAACCAGCGCACTCAGACGATCGGTCGTTGGGTCGACGCGGATAGTCTCAGAGATATAAGGACCGTGGTCCAGATCGTTGGTGAACAGCGTTTCGATACGTTTGTGGCCAGACTGACTCAGCTTAGCCAGCAGATCCAGGCTCAGCTCCATGTTCGCCGGGCAGATCAGCTCGCCAGTTGATTCATCAACGTAATCTTTCGCGGCTACTTTTCCTGCAATGTATTCAACCGGAACTTCGATGTGTTTGATATCATCTTTTTCCAGCTGACGGATGTGACGCGCAGTGATACGGCGACCTTTTTCCACATACACTTTGCCGTCGGCTTCGATGTCGAACGACGCGGTCTCACCACGCAGACGTTCCGGCACCAGCTCCATCTGCAGCTTGTTGTCGCGGATTTCAAAGATCACTTTCTCAAAGAACAGGTCCAGGATCTGCTCAGTGGTATATTGCAGCGCACGCAGAATGATGGTTGCTGGCAGTTTGCGACGACGGTCGATACGGACAAACAGGTTGTCTTTTGGATCGAACTCGAAGTCCAGCCATGAACCACGGTAAGGAATGATGCGCGCGTTATACAGTACTTTACCGGAAGAGTGTGTTTTACCTTTATCGCTGTCGAAGAAGACGCCCGGGCTACGATGCAGCTGGGAAACGATAACACGCTCAGTACCGTTGATAACGAAAGTACCGTTGTCTGTCATGAGTGGAATTTCACCCATGTAGACTTCTTGTTCTTTAATGTCTTTTACGGTGCCTTCTGGCGCTTCGCGCTCGTAGATCACCAGACGCAGTTTTACGCGCAGCGGTGCGGAATAGGTCACGCCACGGATCTGACATTCCTGAACGTCAAACACCGGCTCGCCAAGGCGATAGCTGACGTACTGCAGCTCGGAATTACCGCTGTAGCTCTGAATCGGGAACACGGAACGGAAGGCTGCTTCCAGACCGTACTGCCCTTCAGGATCTTGCTCGATAAACTTCTGGAACGAGTCAAGCTGGATAGAAAGGAGATATGGAATGTCCAGAACTTGTGGACGTTTACCAAAATCCTTACGAATACGTTTTTTCTCGGTATAGGAGTAAACCATAGGGTTCCTCAGCTCGCTGACAAGTCGACCCATCTGTCCGACGAAGGGACAGTTTGTGCAACACCATTTTGTGGACCGGAAAATTGAATACTTTCCGCAATACCTGTTGCTATCACGCTTAAACCATTTCGTCGCGATTTACACAGAGCGAGCACCCTGTCGCAATATATTAAGTCGTCGATAGAAACATGCATTGTCAGGACAATCAGCAGTCAAACAGTGTGAAATGCTACTGATGCCTTACAGCGCAAAAAGGCTGGTGACTAAAAAGTCACCAGCCATCAGCCTAATTACTTAGGCTGCAACCAGAAAAGTTGGCTTATTTAACTTCAACTTCAGCGCCAGCTTCTTCCAGAGATTTTTTCAGTGCTTCTGCGTCGTCTTTGCTCACGCCTTCTTTCAGCGCAGCTGGAGCAGATTCTACCAGGTCTTTAGCTTCTTTCAGACCCAGGCCAGTTGCGCCACGTACTGCTTTGATAACAGCAACTTTGTTAGCGCCAGCAGCTTTCAGAATTACGTCGAATTCAGTTTTTTCTTCAGCAGCTTCAGCCGGGCCAGCAGCTACAGCTACAGCAGCAGCAGCAGAAACACCGAATTTTTCTTCCATTGCAGAAATCAGTTCTACAACGTCCATTACGGACATAGCTGCAACTGCTTCAATGATTTGATCTTTAGTGATAGACATTTAAATTGTTCCTGAAAATCAGAATAAGTTTATACGTAAGCGAATGCTTTATAAAGATAACTGCGATTAAGCAGCTTCTTTCGCATCGCGAACAGCAGCCAGAGTGCGAACCAGTTTGCCAGCCGAAGCTTCTTTCATGGTTGCCATCAGGCGTGCAATTGCTTCTTCGTAGGTCGGCAGGGTTGCCAGGCGATCGATTTGCGATGCCGGGATCAACTCACCTTCAAAGGCTGCAGCTTTGACCTCAAATTTTGCATTCGCTTTCGCGAACTCTTTGAACAGACGAGCAGCAGCGCCCGGGTGTTCCATAGAGTATGCAATCAGGGTCGGACCAACAAACGTGTCTTTCAGGCACTCGAACTGAGTACCTTCAACTACGCGACGCAGCAGGGTGTTACGAACAACACGCATGTATACGCCAGCTTCACGACCTGCTTTACGCAGTTCAGTCATTTTGTCTACAGTAACGCCACGGGAATCCGCAACTACTGCAGACAGCGCGCCTTTGGCTACTTCGCTGACTTCAGCAACAATCGCTTGTTTGTCTTGAAGATTTAAAGCCATTAGCTTTGCTCCTGGATGTTTGCCGGAACTCATGTTCCGGAACTCACTTCACTCAACCCAACGGGAAGAGCGTCTTAATACGGTGAGCAGAAACAAGCCAGAGTATCCAAAAATAATCTTAGCGTTCTGTCACCGTCTACGCAGGGGATTAAGTCTCTTGCGAAACACCTGCGGTCTTCGACGGAGGCCTGGATTAGGCCAGGCTCCAACGAACAAATCTTTTAGCCGCTAACTTTTGTTAGCAAACGTGGGGGTAAGATTGTAGACAAAATCACCGCCCACGTAAAGGCATTAGTTTGCAGCAGCGCTCAGGCCAGCCTGGTCAACTGCAACACCTGCACCCATGGTGGTGGAGATGCTAACTTTCTTGATGTACACGCCTTTCGCCTGAGTTGGTTTTGCTTTTTTCAGCGCAACCAGCAGAGCTTCCAGGTTTTCTTTCAGTTTGTCAGCGTCAAAGTCCACTTTACCGATGGTGGTGTGGATGATGCCGTTTTTGTCGTTACGATAACGAACCTGACCTGCTTTAGCGTTTTTAACCGCTTCAGCAACGTTAGGCGTTACAGTACCAACTTTCGGGTTAGGCATCAGGCCGCGTGGACCCAGAACCTGGCCCAGCTGGCCAACAACGCGCATTGCATCTGGAGAAGCAATAACAACGTCAAAGTTCATTTCGCCTTTCTTGATCTGATCAGCCAGATCTTCCATACCTACCAGTTCAGCGCCGGCAGCTTTAGCCGCTTCAGCGTTTGCACCCTGAGCAAATACAGCTACGCGAACGGAACGGCCAGTACCGTGTGGCAGTACAGTTGCGCCACGAACGTTCTGATCGGATTTACGCGCGTCGATGCCGAGGTTCACGGCAACGTCAACGCTTTCAACGAACTTAGCAGTTGCCAGTTCTTTCAGCAGAGCGATAGCTTCGTTGATGTCGTACTGTTTGGTCGCATCAACTTTGTCACGGATCACGGACATGCGCTTGGTCAGTTTAGCCATTTCTTAGTCCTCCACTACCAGGCCCATGGAACGTGCAGTACCTTCGATTGAGCGAGTCATCGCTTCAATGTCGGCACCAGTCATGTCGGCAGCTTTGGTCTGCGCGATTTCCTGCAGCTGAGCGCGGGAAATTTTACCCACTTTGTCTTTGTTCGGTTTACCGGAACCAGACTTGATACCAGCCGCTTTCTTCAGCAGAACTGCTGCTGGAGGGGTTTTGGTAACGAAAGTGAAAGAACGGTCAGCGTAAACAGTGATTACGACTGGGATTGGCAGACCTTTTTCCAGGGATTCAGTTTTTGCGTTGAACGCTTTACAGAATTCCATGATGTTCACACCCTGCTGACCCAGAGCTGGACCAACTGGTGGACTTGGGTTCGCCATACCAGCTGCAACCTGCAGCTTGACGTAGGCTTGTACTTTCTTAGCCATTCTAAAATCCTCTGATTGGGTAATAGCGCCTCAGGAAGGCTCCCCGTGAATAAAATTCGTTTTACGGGCCGGGCCCATAAAAACAAAAGGCGCGAAATTGTATTCCAATCTCGCGCCTTGTGCAACGATTAAATCGTCGCTTTTTTGATCGCTGTTTAGGCTTTTTCTACCTGAGCAAAGTCCAGTTCTACCGGGGTCGCACGACCGAAGATAGAAACAGAAACTTTCAGGCGGGACTTCTCGTAGTCCACTTCTTCAACCACGCCGTTAAAGTCAGCAAACGGACCGTCGCTAACACGAACCATCTCACCCGGTTCAAACAGCGTTTTCGGACGCGGCTTATCACCTACCTGCTGCAGGCGGTTCATAATCGCATCAACTTCTTTATCGCTGATTGGCGCCGGACGGTCAGACGTGCCGCCGATAAAGCCCATCACGCGCGGTACGCTGCGCACCAGGTGCCAGCTCGCGTCGTTCATCACCATCTGAACCAGCACGTAACCCGGGAAGAATTTGCGCTCGCTTTTGCGACGCTGGCCGCCACGGATCTCGACCACTTCTTCAGTCGGGACCATAACTTCGCCAAACAACTCTTCCATATTATGTAATTTGATATGCTCACGCAGCGACGTTGCTACGCGGCCTTCAAAACCGGAAAACGCCTGAACGACGTACCAACGCTTTTTAGGGGCTTCAGACATCTTAGAACCTCAGGCCAGTGATAAAGGAAACCAGGCGAACCAGAATACCATCCAGTCCCCACAGGATCAGTGACATTACCGCAGTCACAGCAGCCACAATCAGAGTGGTGTGCAGTGTTTCCTGGCGAGTTGGCCAAATCACCTTGCGGACTTCGGTACGCGCTTCACGTGCAAAAGCAACGGTTGCCTTACCTTTAGTCGTTAACAGCGCGACACCGCCCGCTGCAGCAATCAGAATCACCACTGCCAGCGCGCGGAGCGGCAGCATCATGTCACGATAAAGATAGTTGCCAACGATTGCCACAATCAGCAGCACGGCAACAGCGACCCACTTCATCGCTTCCAGGCCGCGCCCGCTCCCTTGAGCTTCGGTATTCGCACTCATAAACCAACCTGTCAGAAGAATTCTACAAATAATTTCACCCCGCGATTGCGAGGCGAGCCAAATCGATACGCTTAATCCCTTTACGGATTATACGCTCTCTGCAGAGCCTGTCTCAGCAATGATTATGACAAAAATAATCACTGATGAGCCAGGTTCTGATGTGAAAGCGTGCAAAAAGGGCATCAAATGATGCCCTTTTCATGCGCATTGCGTCAAATGTTATCAGCAATTAGCCGAGAACTTTAGCAACCACGCCAGCACCAACGGTACGACCACCTTCACGGATTGCGAAACGCAGACCGTCGTCCATCGCGATTGGGTGGATCAGAGTCACAACCATCTTGATGTTGTCGCCTGGCATTACCATCTCAACGCCTTCTGGCAGTTCGATGGTACCGGTCACGTCAGTTGTACGGAAGTAGAACTGTGGACGGTAGCCTTTGAAGAACGGAGTATGACGGCCGCCTTCGTCTTTGGACAGGATGTACACTTCAGATTCGAACTTGGTGTGTGGCTTGATTGAGCCTGGCTTCGCCAGTACCTGACCACGTTCGATTTCTTCACGTTTGATACCACGCAGCAGAACACCAACGTTCTCACCAGCACGGCCTTCGTCCAGCAGTTTGCGGAACATTTCAACGCCAGTACAGGTAGACTTCGCAGTCTCTTTGATACCAACGATTTCAACTTCTTCGCCAACTTTGATGATACCGCGCTCTACACGACCGGTAACAACGGTACCACGACCGGAGATGGAGAATACGTCTTCGATTGGCAGCAGGAATGGCTTGTCAATCGCACGCTCTGGTTCTGGGATGTAAGAATCCAGGAAGCCAGCCAGTTCGATGATTTTCGCTTCCCACTCAGCTTCGCCTTCCAGCGCTTTCAGAGCAGAACCACGAACGATTGGGGTATCGTCGCCTGGGAAATCGTACTGAGACAGCAGTTCACGAACTTCCATCTCTACCAGTTCCAGCAGCTCTTCGTCATCAACCATGTCGCATTTGTTCAGGAACACGATGATGAAAGGAACGCCTACCTGACGACCCAGCAGGATGTGCTCACGAGTCTGAGGCATTGGGCCGTCAGTCGCAGCAACAACCAGGATCGCGCCGTCCATCTGCGCAGCACCGGTGATCATGTTTTTAACATAGTCGGCGTGGCCTGGGCAGTCTACGTGTGCGTAGTGGCGAGTCGGGGTGTCGTATTCAACGTGGGAAGTGTTGATGGTGATACCACGAGCTTTTTCTTCTGGTGCGTTATCGATCTGGTCGAATGCACGAGCAGAACCACCGTAGGTTTTTGCCAGAACGGTAGTGATTGCAGCGGTCAGCGTTGTTTTACCATGGTCAACGTGGCCGATAGTACCGACGTTAACGTGCGGTTTTGTACGTTCAAACTTTTCTTTAGACATCGATTGTCCCTCTAAGACACGGATAAATCGGTGATATCACCACATCAACCAGGCGAAATGCCTGAATTGTTGAATACAGTAAAATTGAAACAGAGAGAAACGGGAAGGAGAAGTGAAGTGGTGCTGATACCCAGAGTCGAACTGGGGACCTCACCCTTACCAAGGGTGCGCTCTACCAACTGAGCCATATCAGCACGTATTGGAGCGGGCAGCGGGAATCGAACCCGCATCATCAGCTTGGAAGGCTGAGGTAATAGCCATTATACGATGCCCGCATCCTGAAACTCGGCTACCCAGTTCTTTCTGTAACAAAAAAAGAGATTTCTCTCTTTTTCAGTTTGAGCTGGCTAATTTTTCCAACCAGCTCCGGCGGCATTTACGCTGCCAGAAAGTGGTGGTGGGGGAAGGATTCGAACCTTCGAAGTCTGTGACGGCAGATTTACAGTCTGCTCCCTTTGGCCGCTCGGGAACCCCACCGGACTTGATGGTGCCGACTACCGGAATCGAACTGGTGACCTACTGATTACAAGTCAGTTGCTCTACCTACTGAGCTAAGTCGGCATCAAGTAGCGCGCATTCTATGGATACCTGCGCGGTCATGCAACTAAAAAATTGCATAAAACGTTCTTTCGCTCACATTTTATGCGAACAACGTGCCGGACGCTGTAAAAGTAGTCATTCACGGTCAAATATTCAACATATTAGCGTGATTTGCACCGTATACACCGTAGCGTGACGGCTTCCGCGTAACGCAGCGCTATCCATCTTTTTTCTTATTATTCCCGTCATCTGGTGTTAACCTCCTGCCCATTGTCCAAAATTAACTGTGTGATGAGCCATGATCCGGCAGTGTGATGCTGGCTCACTGAAGCATGCTTATGAGCAAAAAAGAGCAAACGTTAATGACGCCTTATCTTCACTTTAACCGCAGCCAGTGGGCTGCCCTGCGTGATTCCGTCCCTATGACGCTGACGGAAGGTGAAATCGCACGGTTAAAAGGGATAAACGAAGATCTGTCCCTGGAAGAGGTGGCAGAGATTTATCTTCCCCTCTCTCGCTTGCTTAACTTCTATATCAGCTCCAACCTGCGCCGCCAGGCTGTGCTGGAGCAGTTCCTCGGGACGAACGGTCAACGCATTCCTTATATCATTAGTATTGCCGGCAGCGTGGCCGTGGGTAAAAGCACCACCGCGCGTGTCCTGCAGGCGCTGTTGAGCCGCTGGCCGGAACATCGCAGCGTGGAACTGATTACGACTGACGGCTTCCTGCACCCGAACGAGGTGTTAAAAGAACGCGGGCTGATGAAGAAGAAGGGCTTCCCGCTTTCTTATGATATGCACCGTCTGGTGAAATTTGTCTCCGACCTGAAATCTGGCGTGCCTCACGTGACTGCGCCGGTCTATTCGCACCTGATCTACGATCGCATCCCGGACGGGGATAAAACGGTAGTCCAGCCGGATATCCTGATTCTGGAAGGCCTGAACGTCCTGCAAAGCGGGATGGACTATCCTCACGACCCGCATCACGTATTCGTCTCGGATTTCGTCGATTTCTCTATTTATGTCGATGCGCCGGAAGACCTGCTGCAAAACTGGTACATCAACCGTTTCCTGAAGTTCCGCGAAGGGGCGTTCACTGACCCGGATTCCTATTTCCATCACTATGCTCAGCTTTCTGAAGAAGAAGCGATCAACGTGGCGACGGGACTCTGGAATGAGATCAACTACGTGAACCTCAAAGAGAACATCCTGCCGACGCGCGAGCGCGCGAGCCTGATCCTCACCAAGAGCGAGAAGCACGCCGTCGACCAGATTCGCTTGCGGAAATAATAAAGCAGACATAAAAAAACCGGCTTAGCGCCGGTTTTTTACTTTATGCCTGTGGCTTCTCGCCATTTTCATCCTGATCGACCGCGAAGCAGGCGACCAGCTGACCACCATAATCCTTCAGCTGTGGCTGTAGCTGGGTGCAAGGGCCAAAGCGGCGACTGCAGCGTGCGTTGAATGCACACCCCGGAGGTGGATTCAGCGGGCTTGGCAGCTCACCCGTCAGCTTAATGCGCTCACGACGATCGTCAGGGTTCAGACGCGGCGTCGCAGACAGCAGCGCCTGGGTATACGGGTGACGAGGATTATTAAAGATCTGATCTTTGCTCCCCTTCTCCACGCAGCGCCCCAGATACATCACCATCACCTCATCGGCAATATGTTCCACCACCGACAGGTCGTGGGAGATGAACACGTAAGACAGTCCCAGCTCCTGCTGGAGATCCATCATCAGGTTCAGCACCTGCGCACGCACGGATACGTCGAGCGCCGAAACCGGCTCATCGGCAATTACCACGTCCGGATCGAGCATCAGCCCACGCGCGATAGCAATACGCTGACGCTGGCCGCCGGAGAACATGTGCGGATAGCGGTCATAATGCTCGGTTTTAAGGCCGACCTTCGCCATCATCGCCAGGGCTTTCTCACGGCGCTGCTCCTTGCTCAGATTACTGTTAATCAGCAGCGGCTCTTCCAGAATCTGCCCCACTTTTTTACGCGGGTTCAAAGAACCATACGGGTTCTGGAACACAATCTGGATTTTCTGACGACGCAGCTTCTGCGCCTGCGGATCGTGCTTGAGCAGATCCTGCCCCTGGTAATAAAGCTCCCCTCCGGTCGGCACTTCAATCATCGTCAGCAGACGGCCCAGCGTGGATTTACCGCAGCCTGACTCCCCCACCACCGCCAGCGTTTTACCGCGTTCGAGATTAAAGGAGACGCCGTCCAGCGCTTTCACCAGGCGCTCAGGGGCAAACAGCCCCTTCTTCACCGGGTAGTATTTTTTCAGGTCGATGGCCTGCAGCAGCGGCTGTTGCGTGGTGGCCTGTTGCGTACTCATAGTGTTGGCCTCCCGGCATCATCGAGTGGGTAGTGGCATTTCGACTGACGGCCGTCAGCAAGCTGATTCAGCTCTGGCTCTTCTGCCCGGCATTTATCTGTCGCATACGGACAGCGCGGATTAAGCAGACAACCTTGCGGACGGTCATACTTACCCGGAACCACGCCCGGCAGCGACGCCAGACGCGCTTTGTCCTGGGCAAACTCCGGCAGCGCACGTAAAAGCGCCTGGGTATACGGATGGCGCGGCGCGCGGAAGATATCTTGCGAACTCCCGGTCTCGACCACCTGGCCGGCGTACATCACGATGATTTTGTGCGCCGCTTCGGCCACCAGCGCCAGGTCGTGCGTAATCAGCACCAGCGCCATATTCTCTTTCTGCTGCAGCTCCAGCAGCAGTTCGATGATTTGCGCCTGAATGGTTACATCCAGCGCCGTCGTCGGCTCATCGGCAATCAGCAGTTTTGGTCGACAGGCAATCGCCATCGCGATCATCACGCGCTGGCTCATCCCACCGGAAAGCTGGTGCGGGTACACGTCCAGACGCGATGCCGGGTCAGGGATCCCCACCTGGTTCAGCAGATCGATCGCGCGCTGGCGACGGGTTTTCTTATTCCCGCCCTGATGCACCTTAATCGCTTCCATAATCTGGAAACCAACGGTGTAGCACGGGTTCAGGCTGGTCATCGGGTCCTGGAAAATCATCGCCACTTCCGCACCCACCAGCTGGCGGCGCTGTTTTTCAGAAATTCGCTTCAGGTCCTGACCGTTGAACTGCAGGTTTTCCGCCATCACGCGGCCCGGGTAATCAATCAGCCCCATGATCGCCAGTGAACTGACCGATTTACCGGAACCGGACTCCCCGACAATGCCAACCACTTCGCCCTGATTGACGCTGTAGCTGATGCGGTCCACGGCGCGAAACGGAGTGCCTTCATCCCCGAAGTGCACCGATAATTTATCTACATTTAATAACGCCATCTCGTGCCTCTTACTGCTTCAGTTTGGGATCAAGTGCATCACGCAGACCATCACCCATCAGGTTAAATGCCAGCACCGTCAGCAGGATTGCCAGACCCGGGAAGGTGACAACCCACCAGGCGCTTTGTGCGAACTGCAACACGTCGGAGAGCATGGTGCCCCACTCCGGTGTTGGCGGCTGCGCACCCATGCCCAGGAAGCCAAGAGCGGCCATATCAAGAATGGCGTTAGAGAAACCGAGCGACGCCTGAACAATCAGCGGCGCAAGGCAGTTAGGGAAGATATTGACAAACATCTGGCGCATCGCGCCCGCACCCGCCACGCGAGATGCCGTGACGTAATCGCGGTTTACTTCTACCAGCACCGCCGCACGTGTTAAGCGTACGTAGTGAGGGAGCGCCACGAAGGTCAACGCCAGCGCGGCGTTACCAATTGACGGGCCGAAGATTGCCACCAGCACCAGCGCCAGCAGCAGGCTTGGCAGCGCCAGCATGATATCGACGATACGCATGATGATGTTATCAACGATACCGCCGAAATAACCGGCAACCAGACCGAGCACGATCCCCATAATCAGGGACAACACCACCACCAGGCAGCCGACCAGCAGCGACAGACGCGCGCCGTACATCAGACGCGACAGCACATCGCGGCCTACGTCATCGGTACCTAACAGGTGCGTCAGGCTACCGCCGTCCTGCCACGCAGGGGGGGCCAGCAGCGCATCGCGGAACTGGTCCGCCGGGTTATACGGTGCCAGGACGTTCGCAAACACCGCGATCAGAATCATGATGACGACATATACCAGCCCGACTACCGCACCTTTATTGCGTTTGAAGTAGTGCCAGAATTCCTGCAGCGGCGTCATTGGCACCGGCGCTGCGACCACTTTATTTTGAGTTACTTGTGACATGATGGCCCCTTACTTCTTATGACGAATACGCGGGTTCACCACGCCGTAAAGCAAATCGACCAGCAGGTTGACGAGGATAATCATCGTCGCGACCAGCAGTACACCGCCCTGCACAACCGGATAATCACGGCGTTGCAGCGCGTCAATCAGCCAGCGGCCCAGGCCCGGCCAGGAGAAGATGGTTTCGGTCAGGATCGCCCCCGCCAGAAGCGTGCCCACCTGCAGACCAATAACGGTCACCACCGGCAGCATGGCGTTACGCAGCGCATGAACGATGATGACGCGCATACGGGTCAGGCCCTTGGCGCGCGCGGTACGGATATAATCCTCGCCCAGCACTTCCAGCATGGAAGAACGGGTCATACGCACGATCACCGCGAGAGGGATAGTCCCCAGCACCATGGCGGGCAGGATCATATGCGCGATGGCATCAATGAAGTTGCCCTCTTCACCCCAGATAGCCGTATCAATCAGCATAAATCCGGTGAGCGGGTTGGAGTCATCCAGGAAGACCATATCGCTGACGCGCCCGGAGACCGGTGTCAGGTTAAGCTGCACCGAAACCAGCATGATCAGCATCATGCCCCACCAGAAGATAGGCATGGAGTAGCCGGTCAGCGCGAGGCCCACCGCAGTATGGTCAAAAATAGAGCCACGCTTAACGGCAGCCAGCACCCCAACAGGAATGCCCACCGCAGTGGCGAAAATCATGGCGCAGACGCCAAGCTCCAGTGTCGCTTTAAAACGCGGCACGAACTCGTCCCACACCGGAAGACGGCTTTTCAACGAAATCCCTAAGTCGCCGTGCATGACGCCCCAAATATAGTGGAGGTACTGCTGCCACATCGGCTTATCGAGGCCGAGTTCGGCCAGCAGCTGTGCATGGCGCTCAGGGGAAATACCACGCTCACCCGCCATAATCATTACCGGGTCGCCGGGGATCATATGGACGAAGGCAAAAGTGAGAAGGGTGATACCGATAAACGTGGGGATAACAAGTCCCAGACGTCGGAGGATGAACTGCAACATAACCCGGATTCTCTCTGATGACGCACAACCAATGGCGTGGCGTCTGTATTGCTCACAAATGTAAATTCCCTCTCCCTTGGGAGAGGGTTAGGGTGAGGGGATACATGCACGCCCCTCACCCCTGCCCTCTCCCACAGGGAGAGGGAGAACACCCTACTGATTATTCAACAGATACGTTTTCGAAGTGGTGTTTGCCCAGTGGATCAACCACGTAGCCTTTCACTTCTTTACGCACTGGCTCGTACACGGTGGAGTGAGCAACAATCAGCGCCGGAGCCTGATCGTGCATAACAACCTGAGCCTGCTTGTACAGTTCAATACGTTTGTTGTGATCGTCGGTTGCACGCGCCGGCTGGATCAGGTCTTCAAACGGCTTGTAGCACCAGCGAGAGTAGTTAGAGCCGTCTTTCGCAGCAGCACAGCTGAACAGGGTGGCGAAGAAGTTGTCCGGATCCCCGTTATCACCGGTCCAGCCCATCATTACCGCCTGGTGTTCACCCGCTTTGGCACGCTTCAGATACTCGCCCCACTCGTAGGTCACAATCTTGGCCTGAACGCCGATCTTCGCCCAGTCGGCCTGAACCATTTCTGCCATACGGCGTGCGTTCGGGTTGTATGGACGCTGAACAGGCATCGCCCACAGCTCAACGGTAAAGCCTTTATCCTGGCCCGCTTCTTTCAGCAGCGCTTTCGCTTTCTCAGGATCGTAGCTGTAGTCTTTAACGTCGTCGTTATAGCCCCACATGGTTGGTGGGATCAGGTTTTTAGCTGCAACGCCAGCGCCCTGGTAAACCGCCTTGATGATCGCTTCTTTGTTCACCGCGTAGGTCAGCGCCTGACGCACTTTCACGTCATCAAACGGTTTCTTCTCGGTGTTGAAGGAGAGGTAGCCCACGTTCAGGCCCGCCTGCTCCAGCAGGTTGATGTTCTTATCCTGCTTCATGCGAGCGATGTCAGCCGGGTTCGGGTATGGCATAACCTGGCATTCGTTTTTCTGCAGTTTTGCATAACGCACTGACGCATCAGGCGTGATGGAGAAGACCAGACGGTCGATCTTCGGCTTGGTGCCCCAGAAGCCTTCGAACGCTTTGTACAGAATACGGGAGTCTTTCTGGTACTGCAGCAGCTGGAATGGACCGGTACCGATTGGGTTCAGGTCGACTTTCTCCGGCGTACCGGCTTTCAGCATGTTGTCCGCGTACTCTTTGGACAGAATAGAGGCGAAGTCCATGGCCAGGTCAGCCAGGAATGGCGCTTCCGGACGAGTCAGTACGAACTGAACGGTTTTATCGTCAACTTTTTTCACTTCAGAGATCAGGTCGGGAAGACCCATCCCTTCGAAGTACTCATAGCTGCCGCCAGACACTTTGTGGTACGGGTTCTGGGCATTTTTCTGACGATCGAAGGAGAACACAACGTCGTCGGCGTTGAGGTCGCGCGTTGGTTTGAAATCTTTGTTGTCCTGCCACTTCACGCCCTGGCGCAGGTGGAAGGTATAGGTTTTACCGTCTTCGCTGACTTCCCACTTCTCGGCCAGTCCCGGAATCACTTCCGTGGTACCGGTTTTGAATTCAACCAGACGGTTATAGATCGGTACAGAGCTTGCGTCGTAAGTCGTACCAGAGGTAAAGAGCTGTGGGTTAAAGCCTTCCGGCGAGCCTTCAGAACAGTAAACCAGGGTTTTTGCCTGTACGCTTGCTGCCACGGTCATAGCCACCAGGCTCAGACCAAGCTTCAGCATCCCTGACTTCTTCAAGGAAATACTCATTATTCTGCTCCAATGTGATGTTTTGCTTTGTTGTGTTACGCCGCCAGACCTTTATTTATTTTTTACCCGGTCCGGTCGGTGATGCCCGAAGGCTTTAAAGGGATGGAGAATCCTTTCAGAAGAGCGTTTGAGTTGCAGCGCAGATCGTCCCTGAAATGCCCCTCATGCCCTACAATCTGTCAACAGAATGTGAAAACGTCAATACAGGTGACGGGGATTTACGCTGAGTGTGAGAAACCGCAAACAAAGATTAAAAAAACTATGTACGCCAGTTTTCAGCAGGGAAATTTATGCTACTCGCCACATTGCAGCACAAACCCCTTCATATTTCGCAACAATCAGTGATTAACTTTTATTCAGAATGGGTAAATTTTCTTGCAGAATGGTGATTATCTGAGCACTAAATACCGCGAACGTTAAAGCGCACAGCGAAAAATGCTGAGGTTATCCATAAGCAACGCGAAAAAAGATCAATCTATATATAAAAAAATACAATGGATTATGTCACAAAATCGTTAACAGGCAGGGTGAAGCAGGTCTAAGGGGTATTTTGATGACTCTGGCGGGCTAAGGTCATAATGCAAAAAGGGCTAACCTTGTGGTTAGCCCTTTTCAGAATGTGGTCGGCGAGAGAGGATTCGAACCTCCGACCCACTGGTCCCAAACCAGTTGCGCTACCAAGCTGCGCTACTCGCCGAATGCGGAGCGCATCTTACTGCTGGGGTGCGCCCCCGTCAATCCCTTATTTTCAAAAAGCCATTCAACTGGCGATATTCTCGCCAGGCGAGCTATTGCGCGGCTTTCTGGCTGCTCTCAGGCAGTTTACACCAGTTGTTATTTTCGTTAAGCCCCCCGTCCGGAGAGGTATAGCCCAGGCAGCCTAAAATGGTGTCGTACAGCTCAACGTGACGACGCGGCACCTTCATATCCGCCTCTTTCTTCAGGTGAGCAAACATCTTCGCTTTCTCAGGGTCTTCCAGATACTTGTCAGACATCCACACCATCATAGGGACACGGAACTGCTCCGGTGGCGCCATCTTACGTGGGGTACCGTGCAGATGCTCGAATTCATTGATGGATTCCCCGTGGTCTGCCGCATAGAACACAATCGCTTTCTTATCACGCACCTGGTCAATCACCGAATCAATAAAGTGATCCACATACGTCACGGAGTTATCGTAGGAGTTAATCAGCTGCTCTTTGGTGCAATCTTTATCCACTCCGACACATTCCGGCGTCCATTTCGCAAAGCTACGCGGGTAGCGTTGCGTGTAGTTAAAGTGCGACCCTTTGGTATGCAGGATGATCATGTGCTTACCATCCGGATTTCCGTTGAGAGACAATTTCATCTCATCAATCAGCAGCATGTCATCGACAGGCTTACCGCGGTTACGCGCCTCCGCGCCAATCTGCTCGCGGTAGGCGATGTTCTGCGCCATGGTGTTGCTGTAGAACCACATCTCGCTCTGCATCGCATACAGGTCAGACGTAAATCCAAGCTGATGAAGCACCGAGAAGACGTTTTGCTCTTTCAGCGTACGCTGTGGGTTATCGCTCGCCCCCCCTTCACGTACGAACATGCAGCGTAAGGAGAGCTTGGTGGCGGTATCACAGGAGTAGCCGCGATAGGCAATCAGGTTTTTCTCTTGCGCCAGCTTTGGCGTTGTATCGCGGTCGTATCCAAGAATACCCATATGATCCCAGCGCGTGGTTTCTCCGATAATAAAGACGATGTAGGTATCGTCGATATCTTTTGGCGGAACATAGGTAAACTTCTTCGCCGGGTTCATCAGCGATTTATTATCAGAAGACTCATCCACCTGCGCCCATGCATACAGCCCCAGCGCGGAGATCCAGTTAGACGGTAAATACGAGTTGGCAACCACGCCACCGTAGCTTGGCATATCCACGCCGGAGGTACGCTCATCATTCTTCTGCTTCACCTCCAGCAGACGAATTGGCCCCCAGACCATCAGACCGGCCAGCAGCACCACCGCGACGCTTCTGAAACGTTTTCCCGGCGTGCGAATCTGGTGAACCAGCGTGTACCGGCAGCGGTTACTCCAGATGAGCAGCAGCGGTAAAGCGCTGACCGCCACCACCCAGAGAATAAAGTGCAACCCCACGACCTCTTTAGAGAGATCGATATCCGTGGTCATCACCGAGGCAATAATGCCGTAGCCAATGACAACGTTCATAAAGGTCATGTAATAGCTGGCCCCCGCCGAGCACAGCACGATAAACGTTGCCAGCACTCGCCACACGCGACGGCCAAACAGAGTAAGAATACGGAATAAAAAGAAGGTGACCAGTACCGCGGCGACCAATTCGACAACCGCTGCAATTCCTTTCCAGACGGTAAAATCTTGCGCATAACCGTCAAACCGACGGAAAAAAACTGCGCCATTCATAAACAGGCCGATGTACAACGCCAGCAAAAAGCAGAGCTTTTGTTGCGCCATCGATTTAATGTATTTCATGCAAGCTACCCGGAAAAAGGGACAGTACCGCCACCCACCTCGATTAAAAAGTGGGCAGATTAGACATACGCTCAGGGGATCGTTCAATGAAACGTCTACAGGCGTGGTAAGTAGACCACAGGGAAGGGAAAAAGTGGCAGAAGAGAATGTGATCGGTACAGTTATTTACAAAAAAGCAAATCCTAAAACAGACAATATTGCTTTATTTCCAGTCTTCAGAAAATGAAAAGGCCGGATTACCGGCCTTTCTCGTCGTCATTATGCATGAACTTCTTTGAAAACTTCGCGTTGCGGCTGGCGAATCGTGGTAGAGAGCGCCAGAGAGATAATCAGCAAGGCAAATATCACGCAGAAAGTGACATAGAACCCACCGAACAGGGAAGCTATCAGCGAACCGCAGATACTGCCAATCCCGAAGCCTAGATAGATAACGCCGTAGTTTTTCGCCAGATTATTCAGGCCAAAGAACTCGCTCACCAGTGACGGGAAGACGGTAATGGTGCCGCCGAAGTTAAAGGCTACGCAGGCAATCGCCGCAAAGAAGGTCGCTTCGTTCAGCGGGGCAAACAGCAGGGCCGCCATGCCGACCAGAGACACCACCTGCCCAATCGTAATCACACGGATACGGGCGATTTTGTCAGAGAGAATACCAAGTACCAGACGACCGGAGAGGTTGGCAATGGAAATCACGGTCACCGCATTGGCCGCCGTGGCCGCATCCAGTTTCACCATCCCCTGGGCGATATCTTTCGCCACGCCGATAACATACAGACCGCTCATGCAGGCCGTCAGGAACATCACCGCCAGCATCCAGTACTGCGGTTTACGCATGGACTGCGCGAGGGTGAAGTCGTTCTCCACCACACCGTTCACGGACTTAACCTCCTGCTGCGGCGCATCTTTCATCAGCGTGGCACCGAAGAGAATCATCACCAGAACGATTGCGCCCCAGATCATAAAGGTTTTTTCGAGGCCTACGGACGCCAGCAGGTGGGAGTCGATAAATTTGAAACCGAGGCTGCCCAGACCATAAGAACCAATCGCAAACGCAGAGATTAGGCCTTTACGCTCCGGGAACCACTTCACGCAGTTCGACAGGGTCAGCAGGTAACCTGCACCATCGGCCAGCCCCACCAGAACGCCGGCGCTCAGCCACAGCATCATCAGATTGCTGGAGTGCGCCGTCAGGAAAAAGCCTATACCCAGCAGAATGCCGGACGCCATGGTCACACGCTTCACGCCAAAACGCTCCTGCAGCTTGCCCGCAACGGAAGACGAAATCGCCAGGCCCAGGCTCAGCAGACCAAAGGAGAACGCGACCTGGCTGACCGGTGCGCCGAGTTTGTCGGAAAGCGCGCTATTAAACAGGCTCCAGGTATAGACCGAACCCAGCGCAAACTGGGTGACGATGGTGCCAAAGAGCGTAAGCCAGCGCGTGCGGTTATAAGTTGATGTGTTCATGGCAGTTGTCCTGCAGAGAAATTAAGAAAGTTCGCTGAGGACAACGATAAACAAAACCTTAATACGCCTGGGGTAAAACGGCATGAAATGCAGGCGGAACGGAATGAAATGCCTGGAATCGGGAATGAATGACCTGGCGCGGGAATAAAGCGACAGTGTGTTAGTGCCCGCTATCGCTGTAACCCCTGCGGTTGTTGTATTCAGGATGTTATCGTAACGTTTAAAAAAGTAACAACTCTAAAAATTTGCACTGACGCCCAGGGTGTACAAAAACTCCTCACCGGTGGTGGCATGTTCCCCCTGAGCGAGCGACGCATAAGCGGCAACATGGGTGGTAAACGGCATATCCGTTCCAACAGTCACATCCATCCAGCTACCGTTTTGCGCAGGGGCTGGCGTTTGCGGCATGCCAAACTGCGATTTCCACTGGTTTTCACCAAACTGCTGGTTGTAGCTAATCTGCGCCCAGGGACGGAGATCGCCGTACTGGGTATTCATTCGCCACCCCAGCGTGCTGACGCTGGCATGCCAGAGCGGGTCAGCGAGCGCTTGCGTCGTCACGCTATCACCAAACTCGTTGATCATCATGGGAGCCGTACCGTCATAACGCCACGCCACCACCGGGCCGGTGGTGATACGCGCTGAAACCGGAAAATTCCAGCCCACGCTCATCGCACCGTCCATCGTCGTGCCAGACGGTACATTCAGGGCAAGGCCTGGCGCATTTTGTGAAAACTGGATACGCTCCGCAAGAATATCCTCATAACGCGGTTGGTGATCCGCGTCCCATGTATAGCGTTCCGCCGTATTATTTTGGGCGTCTGAAACGATATATTCCTGTTGCCAGGCAGATGCTTTATTACACATAAACAGGCAGGCTGAAATCCCCACCAGGCCAGAAACAGCATGGCGACCACTGATTTTTTTTATCATCATCAACGCGACCCCAGAGAGAGCCGAATTCGGCGATATTTGTCGTTATTCAGGAAGAGCTTATAGCCCTGTATTAACTATTGTCTTTATAGTAAACACGTCAAGCCAGTCAGGATGAAAATTTTGCGAAATCAGTATCAATAAGGGAGATTACGGATGGAACGTTGCGGTTGGGTAAGCCAGGATCAGCTTTATATCGACTATCACGATCGGGAATGGGGCGTGCCGGAAACCGATGGCAAAAAACTCTTTGAGATGATCTGCCTGGAGGGTCAGCAGGCGGGCCTGTCATGGATTACGGTACTGAAGAAACGCGAAAACTATCGCAACGCCTTTCACCAGTTCGATCCTGTCGCTGTCGCCGCCATGACCGATGAGGACGTGGAACGGCTGGTGCAGGATGCCGGCATCATCCGCCATCGCGGTAAGATCCAGGCCATCATCGGTAACGCACGCGCTTACCTGGCAATGGAACAAAACGGTGAACCGTTCTCAGACTTTGTCTGGACGTTTGTGAATAACGATCCGCAAATCACGCAGGCCGCCACGCTCGCGGAAATTCCCGCCTCCACACCGGCCTCGGATGCGCTCTCGAAAGCGCTCAAAAAACGCGGCTTTAAGTTTGTCGGCTCCACCATCTGCTACGCCTTTATGCAGGCCTGTGGCCTGGTCAACGACCATGTTACCGGCTGCTTCTGTCATCCGGGAGACCACCATGATCCGCAAATGGCAAAGTGAGAATACCGCGCCGCTTCTGCGCCTATGGCTTGAAAGCACTACAGAAGCGCATCCGTTTATTGAGGCGAGCTACTGGAAAGAGAATGAAGCGATGGTGCGGGACGTTTACCTGCCTTCGGCTGAAACCTGGGTCTGGGAACAGGATGGCGAACCTTACGGGTTTATCAGCGTGATGCAGTCGCAGTTTGTCGGCGCACTGTTTGTCGCACCGGCATATATCGGCAAAGGCATCGGGCGCGCGCTGCTGAACCACGTTCAACAGCGCTTCCCGCACTTAAGCCTGGAGGTATACCAGAAAAATATCCGGGCGGTGAATTTCTACCACGCTCAGGGCTTTCGTATTGAAGACAGCGCCTGGCAGGATGATACCCAGCACCCGACCTGGATCATGAGCTGGCAGGCGGATCAAACGCCGTTAAGGTAAGCTCGGGACCCACATATTTCTCGACCCAGGCCAGCGCCGTATTCCCTGCGCAACCATTCCCCAGCTTCGAGCTGGGGAGATCTTTGGTCAGCACGTTAACCGCCCCGTTTTTACAGATCCCGCCTTCGGTTGGCTCCAGGTCAGGCCAGGCGCCCTGGTGAATACAGATAACACCCGGTTTAATCCCGTCGCTGACCACGGCCCCTGCCAGCACCTGTCCGCGATGGTTCCAGACGCGCACCACGTCACCGTCGGCAATTCCGCGGGCTTTGGCATCAAGGGTATTCAGCGTGATCGGCTCTCGCCCTGCAACCGCATACTGCTCACGCAGTGACGTGTAGTTAAGCTGGCTGTGCAGACGATGCGCGGGATGAGCTGACAACACCTGCAACTGCTCCGGCTGGGCGTTACCGTGCCACTCGTCCGGCTCGAGCCACATAGGATGCGGCGGGCAGTCGGCATAGCCAAAGCTGGCAATGCGCTCGCTGTAGATCACCATCTTTCCGCTCTCGGTTTTCAGCGGGTGATTTTCCGGGTCGCGGCGGAAATCGGCAAAACGGACAAACTGCGCGTTCTGTTCGCTCTCCGGCATCTCGACGATCTGGTTCGCCTCCCAAAACTCAGCGAATGGCGGAAGCGTTACGCCCTGCGCCGCGCCGCGCTGCCCGGCAATCTGATAGAAGGTTTCCAGCCATTCGAGATCAGTTTTCCCCTCGGTGAAACGCTCGCGCCCGCCCGCTTCCCACAGCTCGCTCAGCTCAGCAAACACGTCGAAATCATCTCGCGCTTCATCACGCGGCGCCACGACGCGCTTCATCGGAACCATATGCTGGTTGCTGTAGTCGCCGGTCATGGTGAGATCGTTACGCTCAAACGAGGTGGTCGCCGGCAGCACAATATCTGCATGCTTAGCCGAGCCGGTCCAGAAGCACTCTGAGATCACCACCAGCTCCGGCTTTTGCCAGGCACGGATCAGGCGATTGGTATCCTGATGGTGGGTGAAGTTCGACCCGCCCGCCCACCAGACAAACTTAATATCCGGGAAGTGGCGGTCCAGACCATTGTGCTGATAAAAACCACCCGGGTTTTCCAGAGCTTCAACAATGCGCGCCACCGGGATTTTATCCACGGCATCCACGCCGCCCTGCACCGAACCTTGCAGAGAAGCCAACACGGCGGCTTTACGAGTGGGGTTACCGCCGTTCGCGAAGTGATAGGAAAGCCCAAAACCCCCGCCCGGCGTACCGATCTGCCCAAGCATCGCGGCAAGCGTCACCAGCATCCAGTGTTTTTGCTCGCCAAACTGCTGGCGCTGCATCCCCCAACCGGACATTAACATCGTGGTATTTTTATGGAACAACGCCGCCAGTTCGCGGAGTTTGTCCGCAGGAACGCCGCAAATCCCGGCCGCCCACTCTGCTGTTTTCGCCACCCCATCGGATTGCCCCGTCAGATATTCAGCGAATTTATCGAAGCCGGTGGTACAGCGCGTAAGAAATTCGACATCATGCCAGCCGTTTTCGACCAGCGTATGGGCGATACCCAGCATCATCGCCACGTCGGTGCCCATATGCGGTGCAATCCACTCGGCGCTGTCGCCGAAGAACTCCATGGTTTCAGAACGCATCGGGTCAATGCAGATGATGCGCTTGCCGCTTTTGCGCAGCGCGTCGAAATAGGGAATGCCCTGTTCGTCGCTGGCATTCCAGGCAATTTTCAGCGTATTCAGCGGGTTGGCACTCCACAGCACCACCACGTCTGTATGCTCCAGCACCAGCGGCCAGCTAGTCTGCTGCTGGTACACTTCGTTCCCCCCCACCACGTACGGCATGATCGCCTGCGCCGCCCCCGTGGAGTAATCCCCCAGATGACCGGTATAGCCTCCCGCCATGCTCATATAGCGCTGTAGCAGCGTCGAGGCCTTGTGCAGCACGCCGTTAGAACGCCAGCCGTAGGACCCGGCGAAAATGGAGGACGGACCGTAACTGTCGCGAATGCGCCTGTGCTGGCTGTGGATCAGCGCCAGCGCGTCATCCCAGCTCACGCGAATAAACTCATCCTGACCACGAATACCCTGCGGCTTGTCCGGCGAGGCCAGAAAACCTTTACGCACCATCGGCCAGCGCACGCGCGTTTTGCTGTGCACCTGATCGCGAACGACGGTCTGTAAAGAGTTGGGATGTTGGGTTGGCAATGCCCCGCGAGACGACAGGACATTTTCGCCGTCGGTTTCGACCAGCATCGGCCCCCAGTGGGCGGCGGTCAGAATGGTTTTCGTTGAGGTGCTCAAGCGTGCGCTCCTGGTTGCGTGCAGGTTTTACGGCCTTCTTATTGAGGCAGTTTATGGTTTGTCACAAATTTCAGAGTTATACCCGGAATTTTCTCCGTATCTGGACGTCATAATCAACTGCCACGCTCGCCGTGGCAAAGAATAAAAAGGATTAAGGAAAGAAGATGAAAAAACGCGTACTCGTTATTGCCGCTCTGGTGAGCGGCGCACTGGCTGTTTCTGGCTGCACAACCAACCCTTACACCGGCGAACGCGAAGCGGGTAAATCCGGTATCGGCGCGGGTATCGGCTCGCTGGTAGGCGCAGGCGTTGGGGCGCTCTCCTCCTCCAAAAAAGACCGCGGCAAAGGCGCGCTGATTGGCGCAGCGGCAGGCGCAGCGCTGGGCGGCGGCGTGGGTTATTACATGGACGTGCAGGAAGCGAAGCTGCGCGACAAAATGAAGGGCACCGGCGTGAGCGTAACGCGCAGCGGCGATAACATCATCCTGAACATGCCAAACAACGTGACCTTTGACAGCAGCAGCGCGACGCTGAAACCGGCCGGCGCGAACACCCTGACCGGCGTGGCGATGGTGCTCAAAGAGTACAACAAGACCGCCGTGAACGTGACGGGCTATACCGACAGCACCGGCAGCCAGGATCTGAACATGCGCCTGTCCCAGCAGCGCGCCGATTCCGTGGCCAGCTCGCTGATTACCCAGGGCGTTGAAGCGAACCGCATCCGCACCAGCGGAATGGGCCCAGCTAACCCTATCGCCAGCAACAGTACGGCGGAAGGCAAAGCGCAGAACCGTCGCGTTGAAATTACGTTAAGTCCAATTCAGTAGGTAAAAGCAAAACGGCAACGCTCGTTGCCGTTTTTAGTGGTTGCACCCTCTCCCGTGGGAGAGGGTTGGGGTGAGGGCACCAGACCGCACCCCAGGTAAGCGCAGCGCCACCGGGCAAATTACTTGATTCGCCAGATTTTCCCGCTAAGGTATTCTCACTAAATTCAGGGAAATCAGCGATGAGCAAACCAGCCCGGGCCACCATCAGCGACGTGGCGAAAGCCGCCAAAACCGGTAAAACCAGTATTTCGCGCTACCTTAACGGCGAGAAACACCTGCTGTCCGATGCATTGCTGGCGCGTATTGAACAGGCGATTGCCGACCTCGACTATCGTCCCAGCCTCATGGCGCGCGGGCTCAAACGCGGCCGCACCCGCCTTATTGGCCTTATCATCGCCGATATCACCAACCCCTATTCCGTTAACGTGCTCAGTGGTATCGAAGCGGCCTGTCGCGAGAAGGGCTTCACGCCGCTGGTCTGTAACACCAATAACGAAGTCGACCAGGAGCTGCATTACCTCGATCTGCTGCGCAGCTACCAGGTGGAAGGAATTGTGGTTAACGCAGTGGGCATGCGTGAAGAGGGTTTAAACCGCCTGCAGCAGTCCTCCCTGCCTATGGTCCTCATCGACCGTAAAATTCCGGAATTTGCCTGCGATGTGGTCGGGCTGGATAACGTTCAGGCCGCCACAACCGCCACCGAACATCTAATTGAACAAGGCTTCGAAGCGATTCTCTTTCTGAGCGAGCCGTTAGGTATGGTTAACACCCGTCGCGAACGCCTGGGCGCGTTTCGCGCCACGCTGGAGCGTTATCCCGGCGTGATCGCCGAAAATGCCGAAACCCCGCTTCACGAAGCCGACCAGCTCGACAACACTCTGCGTCAGTTCCACACTCGCCATCGCGGGATGCGCAAAGCCGTTATCTCCGCCAACGGGGCGCTAACCCTTCAGGTCGCCCGCTCGCTCAAGCGCATTGGCCTGCACTGGGGCAGCGACATCGGTCTGCTGGGGTTTGATGAACTGGAGTGGGCGGAACTGGCCGGCGTCGGCATTACCACCCTCAAACAACCCACCTGGCAGATTGGCTATGCTGCTGTAGAACAAGTGGTTCGCCGTATTGAAGGCACCAGCGATGCCGTTCGCGAGCAGGTCTTCTCCGGCGAGCTGATCGTTCGCGGCTCCACCGCGCGTTAATTTTCCCTTGTGATACCGATCATAAATTCAACATCCTGACCTTTTCTTTGGAACCGGTTCCATCTAGCGTAATAGTATTGATAGGTTGCGATGGAGTCCGACGATGGACAGGAAAATTATGGTAGTCACCGCCGCGTATGGGGCGGAACAGGTGCGACAGGCAGGCGGTCAGCGGGCGATGCTTCCCGTTATTGCCGGCGCGGGGGCAGACGGCGTGGAGATCCGCCGCGAACTGTTCAACAGCGAAGAGCTGCTGGCACTGCCTGCGCTGGGTGAATCCATTGAGCTGCTGGGCCTGCTGGCGTGCTACTCCGCCCCTGCGGCCCTGTTTATGCCGGACGGCACCCTCAACCCGGACCTGCCTCGCTACCTCTCTGAGGCCAACACCCTGAACGCGCTGTGGCTCAAGGTTTCCCTGGGCCATTTTAGCGATGCGCAGCCTCTCGAAGCTCTGCGTACGCTACTGAACGCAAGCGGCATGGCGCTGGTCGTGGAGAACGATCAGACCGACTGCGGCCAGCTCGCACCCATGCAGCGCTTCCAGACCGCCTGTCGGGAAATGGCGCTCCCCGTCACGCTGACCTTCGACATGGGTAACTGGCTGTGGGTTGGCGATTCGCCTGAAGAGGCCGCACGCCATCTGGCCCCTGCCGTGAGCTATATCCACGTGAAAGCCGCCGTGCCGCATAAAGATAACTTCCGCGCCGTGGCACCGGACCACGCCGATGCGCGCTGGCTGGATCTGCTTAGCCAGCTGCCAGCCGATGCCCCGCGCGGTATCGAGTTCCCGCTGGAAGGGGCGGATTTAACCGCCGTTACCCGCCATTACGTCAACCTGCTGCGCGAGGAGTAAACCATGCACAAGACGCTGGATGTCATCACAATCGGCGAGGCCATGGCGATGTTCGTCGCCACCGAAACGGGCGAGCTGAGCGCGGTGGAGCACTTTATCAAACGCGTGGCAGGCGCAGAGCTGAACGTCGCGACGGGACTTGCGCGCCTTGGCCTGAACGTCGGCTGGGTCAGCCGCGTGGGGGACGACAGCTTTGGCCACTTCGTTCTCGACTCGCTGAAAAAAGAGGGTATTGATGCCGCAGGCGTTACCCTCGACGGGCGCTTCGCCACCGGCTTTCAGCTTAAATCGAAGGTCGAAAATGGAACCGATCCCATTGTTGAGTATTTCCGTAAAGGATCGGCAGCGAGCCATCTTTCCGTGGCGGATTACCACGCCGACTATTTTGCCTCCGCGCGCCATCTGCACCTGAGCGGCGTGGCGGCAGCGCTCTCTGCCAGCTCGTATGAACTGCTGGATCATGCCGCAACGACAATGAAGGCCCAGGGCAAAACGATCTCTTTCGATCCTAACCTGCGCCCGGTGCTGTGGAAAAGCGAAGCGGAAATGGTCGAGAAGCTCAACCGTCTGGCATTCAGGGCGGACTGGGTTCTGCCGGGCCTGAAAGAAGGAATGATCCTGACCGGCGAAAGCACGCCGGAAGGCATTGCCGACTTTTACCTGAACAAAGGAGTAAAAGCCGTGGTGCTAAAAACCGGTGCCGATGGCGCATGGTTTAAAACGGCAGACGGCGAACAGGGCGCGGTCGCTGCGGTGAAGGTTGAAAACGTTGTCGACACCGTCGGCGCGGGCGATGGTTTTGCCGTGGGCGTCATTAGCGCTCTGCTGGAAGGCAAAACGCTGCAGCAGGCCGTAGCGCGAGGCAACAAGATTGGCTCGCTGGCCATTCAGGTGCAGGGCGATAGCGAAGGATTACCAACGCGAGCAGAGCTCGGCGTTTAAATTCCCTCTCCCTGTGGGAGAGGGCCAGGGTGAGGACAGCAAGCCGCACCACATAATTAAGCCACCGTGTACCCTACAGACAACGGCGGTAACAACCTCAACAACAGAGGCAAGCCTATGAACAGTTCGACCAATGCAGTAAAACGCTGGTGGTACATCATGCCAATCGTGTTTATCACGTATAGCCTGGCGTATCTCGATCGTGCCAACTTCAGCTTCGCGTCCGCGGCAGGGATCACCGAAGACCTTGGGATCACCAAAGGTATCTCCTCCCTGCTGGGTGCCCTTTTCTTCCTGGGCTACTTCTTCTTCCAGATCCCCGGCGCTATCTATGCGGAACGCCGCAGCGTGCGTAAGCTGATCTTCATCTGCCTGATCCTGTGGGGCGCCTGCGCGTCACTGACCGGCGTGGTGAACAATATTCCTGCCCTGGCCGCCATTCGCTTTATCCTTGGCGTGGTTGAGGCGGCGGTCATGCCCGCGATGCTGATCTACATCAGCAACTGGTTTACTAAATCTGAACGCTCGCGCGCGAATACCTTCCTGATCCTCGGTAACCCGGTCACGGTACTGTGGATGTCGGTGGTGTCTGGCTACCTGATCCAGTCCTTCGGCTGGCGCGAAATGTTTATCATCGAAGGGGTGCCGGCAGTGATCTGGGCCTTCTGCTGGTGGGTGCTGGTGAAAGATAAACCGGCACAGGCCAAATGGCTTTCCGAAGATGAAAAAGCGGCGCTGCAGGCGCAGCTGGATAAAGAACAGCAAGGCTTGAAGGCGGTACGCAACTACGGCGAAGCCTTCCGCTCCCGCAACGTTATTCTGCTCTGCGCGCAGTACTTTACCTGGAGCATTGGCGTGTACGGCTTTGTGCTGTGGCTGCCGTCGATTATCCGCAGCGGCGGCGAAAACCTCGGTATGGTACAGGTAGGCTGGCTCTCTTCCGTACCGTATCTGGCGGCAACCATCGCTATGATCGTCGCATCGTGGGCATCGGACAAGCTGCAGAACCGTAAGCTGTTTGTCTGGCCGCTGCTGCTGATCGCTGCCTTTGCGTTCATTGGCTCCTGGGCCGTGGGTGCGAATCACTTCTGGGCCTCTTACGCCCTGCTGGTCATTGCCGGTGCCGCTATGTACGCTCCATATGGTCCGTTCTTTGCCATCATCCCTGAAATGCTGCCGCGTAACGTGGCAGGTGGCGCGATGGCGCTGATTAACAGTATGGGCGCGCTGGGTTCGTTTTGCGGCTCCTGGTTCGTCGGTTACCTGAACGGTGCTACCGGCAGTCCGTCAGCCTCGTACATCTTTATGGGGGTGGCGCTTTTCGCTTCCGTGTGGCTTACTCTGATTGTTAAGCCTGCTAATAATCAACAACACCTTGTCGGCGCTCGCCACGCCTGAATCCTTAAAAATCAACGGAGATTAGCATGAAGCCGTCCGTCATTTTGTATAAAGCCCTGCCGGAAGATCTGCAGAAACGCCTGGAAGAACACTTCACCGTCACGCAGGTGAAAAATCTGAGCCCGGAGACCGTGGCACAGCACGCCGAGGCGTTCGCCAGCGCCGAAGGCCTGCTGGGTTCAAGCGAAAAAGTGGATGTCGCCCTGCTGGAGAAAATGCCGAAGCTTCGTGCTACCTCTACCGTTTCCGTAGGTTATGACAACTTCGATGTAGATGCCCTGAACGCCCGCAAGATCCTGCTGATGCACACGCCACATGCCCTGACGGAAACCGTGGCCGACACGCTGATGGCGCTGATGCTTACAACGGCCCGTCGCGTGGTGGAAGTGGCTGAGCGCGTCAAAGCGGGCGAATGGACAAAAAGCATTGGCCCGGACTGGTTCGGCGTGGACGTTCACGGTAAAACGCTGGGCATTGTGGGCATGGGGCGTATCGGGCTGGCGCTGGCGCAGCGCGCGCATTTTGGTTTTAACATGCCGATTCTGTACAACGCGCGTCGTCATCACAGTGAAGCCGAAGAACGTTTCAATGCCCGTTACTACGAGCTGGATACCCTGCTGCAGGAAGCCGATTTTGTCTGCCTGGTCCTGCCGCTGACGGACGAAACGCGTCATATGATTGGTAAAGAGGCGTTTGAGAAAATGAAGAAGTCAGCCATTTTCATCAACGCGGGTCGTGGCCCGGTAGTGGATGAGAAGGCGCTGATTAAAGCCCTGCAAAACGGTGAGATCCACGCCGCAGGTCTGGACGTATTCGAGCAGGAGCCGCTACCGGTAGATTCTCCGCTGCTAACGCTACCCAACGTGGTCGCCCTGCCCCACATCGGCTCAGCCACCCATGAGACGCGCTACAACATGGCGGCCACGGCGGTAGATAACCTCATCTCTGCCCTCAGCGGCAAGGTAGAGATAAATTGCGTGAACCCGCAAGTGCAACGATAGAAACGAAAAAACCCGCCAGAAGGCGGGTTTTTGAATTTTGTGCTACTGGGTTGGAAGCTTACAGGCTTACAACGTTACCAGCTGCTGGGCCTTTAGCGCCGCTTTCGATGGTGAAGGACACTTTCTGACCTTCGTCCAGAGATTTGTAGCCATCGTTCTGGATAGCAGAGAAGTGTACGAACACGTCTTTAGAGCCATCGTCAGGAGTGATGAAGCCGAAACCTTTATCAGCGTTGAACCATTTTACCAGACCAGTCATTTTACCAGACATAGAAATTACCTTATTAAAAATATATTGAGCCTTCCGGCTTGATGGATTGCGTTACAGATTTCTAAGCGATGAAGGAAGGGTCACAACGAAGGGTATCTATGGATAACAATCTGGACTGCTTTACTAAACTGCTTTAGGTCTGTGTAACAAACCGACGGGGATAGTTATACCGATGTGGTAGAAGAATGACAAGCGTTATTTTCGATATGCATAAAAAAACCCCGCCAGGAGCGGGGTTTTTTCGGTTTATTCTGTGGCCGTGACTGCGGCACTCCAGGCCTGGCTAAAGGCCTGATGCTGGGAGGCCAGCGGCCCAATCAGCGTATTGTACTGGCTTGCCTGCTGCGAGGTCGGGAACTGAATGCCATTGGCAACAAAGCTCACCTGAGTCTCCTGCTGGGCGATAAAATCCCCCACCTGAACCAGCTGCTGCGTGAAGATTTGCGCGGCTGGAATCAACGGTTGCAGTGCTTCAGAAGGTTTGGTCACCACTTTCTCATACACTTTGTCGAAGACCGGTTTGAGATCGTCGCCCTGCTTCAGTGCAGAACGTGACGCATCAGCCTGCATTTTCGCATTTTGCAGCTGCTGGCTCAGCACGCCAAGCGCACCGTTAGACTGGCGTAGCGGTTCACGCTGCGTCACATAATCCTGTGGAACGCGGATAGCGTTCACGCTATCCACCACGGGACGGATACCGGAATCCATCGCCTGGCTCACCTGCTGTGAATAACCATAAAGAATGGCGTAATCGGACACGAAGGGGCCAAACTGTTTTTTCTGATCCGCAGTCAGCGTCGGCAACCGCTCGCCGCTGCGCATCACTGTATTCTGCAGAAAATCGATAAACGCTTTGCGCTGATCGCCTTCTTTATCAAAACACCCACTCAGGCTAACAACCATCAACAACGCCGCAATAGGCGCAAACCAGCGAGAGCAGGACTTTCCTGTCGCCATTTTATTACTCCTTTCACCCAAAAAAGCGCACACCGGCACACGCGTGCCCGACGCTGACAAGGATAGTCCAGGTCAGCCTTGCAAGATACTCTTTTCATGCAAAACGGCTATTGCCGATTTATTTCTTACCATTTACAAAAAAATACCTGGCGAAGCCGACATATGACTAATCAGGTAATTAGCATAACTATCCATATCGCTGAATCGCGTAAAGCGATCGTTACCGCACGATTAATCACAACCGTGACGATCCTGGGTTGGTATTAGGGACTATTCTTAACTGGCTCTCTGATGTTCTTGATCACGATGTGAGATTTAAGAGGAGTCCTCAATGGAATATAAAGATCCTGAGTTTGAGCTGCTGAGCAGCCTGGAACAGATCATTTTTAAAGATGTACCGCAGACGATTACCCTGCAACAAAAATCCAATCCCTTTACAGAATATGAGCAATTGCGCAAAGGGACAGGACTGAAAACCGAAGAATTCGCCAGAGCGATGGGTGTCAGCGTGGCTATGGTGCAGGAGTGGGAGTCAAAACGTGAAAAACCCACCCCAACCGAGTTAAGGCTGATGCGCCTGATTCAGGCCAACCCTGCACTCAGCAAACAGATAGCGTAGTGAAGTTTGAATGCCCCCGCCTTTGCGGGGGCTTGTGTTTTAAAGGCTATCACAACGCCAGCCCGCCTCTTCCCACACCCATTCATGCGTTAACGTTAAGCCTCTTAAAAAAGCCTCATCGTGTGATACCACCAGCAGCGCTCCGGGAAAACCGGCCAGCGCCGCTTCAATCGCCTGTACCGAAGCCAGATCAAGATGGTTGGTCGGTTCATCCAGCAGCAGAAGCTGCGTAGCTTCGGCGCGCCATAACACGCAGGCCAGCGCAGCCTTAAGGCGCTCGCCGCCGCTGAGTTCCGCCAGCGGGAGCGTGACTTTGTCGGCACCCAGCTGCAGCTGCGCTAAACGGGTTCGCAATACCCCCTCTTCCAGAGGCGTATGGCTCAAATTGAGATGCGTCATGACCGATTGTGAAAGATCGAGCTGTGACAAATGCTGGTCGAGATAGGCGCAACTGACGGAAACCTTACAGGTACCTGAACGTGGGGCGATCTCACCGAGTATGGTTTTTAACAGCGTCGATTTCCCGCAGCCGTTTGGCCCCTTTAACGCTATGCGCATCGGTCCGTCCATCCGAAAGGTGATGGGTGGAACGGGCACATGCGGCAATACCAGATCCTCCAGTACCAGCACCTGTTTGCCTTCCGGGATCTGACTTCCCGGTAGGGTAAACATCACCGGATTATCGTCTTCAACCCGTTCACGAGCCTTGTTGACCGCGGCGTTCAGCTCCGCATTTTGATCGCTGTGCTGTTTTTTCCATGCGCCGATCCGTTCCTTTGCCGCGCCTTTGTATTTGACCCGTTCAAACGAGGCGATGTTCAGGGTATCGACGGTGCGTAATGTCTTTGCCGACCGCCGCAGGCTGTCGTCATGCTCTTTTTGCATGCGTGCCCGGGTACGTTTGCGCTCGGTTGCTGCATGCTCCAGCGCCGCACGGGCAGCCAGCTGCTCAGCATCGCGCTGGGTTTGATAATCCGCATAATTCCCGCCATAGCTGCGCAGGCCCGAAGGGCTTAGTTCAAGAATGCGCGGCACCTGCTCCAGTAGTTCGCGGTCATGGGAGGCCACCAGCACGCCGCCCTGATACCGTCTAAGCTGGTCGTAGAACCACGCCCGGCCCTGCCGGTCCAGATGGTTAGTGGGTTCGTCCAGCAGCAGGAAATCCGCGTCCGCCGTAAATGCTCCACACAGCAGGGCGCGGATGCGCTCGCCGCCGCTGAGTTCAGCGGCAGGCTTATCCGGATCAAACGGTGGCAGTTGGGCATTGATAAACGCCTCGCTCAGACGCTCGGCGACATCCCAGTGGCCGTCGAGTGCGTCCAGATCGTCAGGCTGGTAATCGCCGCTATCAATGCGTTTACGCGCCGCAAATATCGCGTCGTACCCGAGCAGTTCCGCAACCGTCGTCTGCGGAGAAATAGCGTGCTGCTGCGCCACATAGAAATGCGAGCCAAAGCGTTCAATATGGCCGACGGCCGGTTCATCCAGCCCCGCCAGCAAGCGCAGCAGACGCGTTTTCCCGCTGCCGTTGCGGCCAACCAGCGCGCACAGGGAGGGTTCCAGCGTAAGATTCAGCGGACCAAAAAGGATATCGCCCGTCGGAAACTGACAGGTGACCTGATGCAAAATAAAAGAAGGGGACTGCGCAAAATGAGCCATAAGCACTCCTGAATGAAATCAAAACATCCCCTGCCGACGCGGTGGCGTTTAGCAAGGATCGAAATTCATCAGTCGTGTTTGTTCATTTTTGGGGGGCGCTCCAGAGCGAGAAAGTTAACGCGGATAAGGATAGCGGTAATGTGTTGAATATTTCAAGGTTAAATTTTGGACGATTTGTACTCCCTCTCCCTTTGGGAGAGGGCTGGGGGTGAGGGGGAACATACGGTAATTTTGCGAGCCTCTTTCCAGAAATGGTAATATCCTCAGTGGCATAGCTCAAATCTGTTGCCGCCTGTTTTGATGAGCAGTAAGTTCTCTTCGCATCTGCAAAATCAGGTGCCGGGATTGGAACCCTGAATCACTTCACTGGCGACACAGGCTCTGTGTCGTACGGCCTGTTGCATCTCAATGGCGGGCCGAACAGGGGCGCTGCAAAGCGCGCTGGTGTCAGTGAGGCCAGTCGTTCCAACCTTGTTCGGTTCCGCCACCAGCGAGTCTGGAACCTCCCGTGGCGGAAGATATACCACTCACTGAGGTTATTTTATGTCAATGACTAACTCTTTAATCACCCTGCCCTTCAACCACGCCACCGACTTCACCGAACTGGCGGATAACTGCGAACGTTTTACCGATGCACTGACAGATTGCGCAGAGCCCGCCCACAAAATGGCGCTTTACGGTCGACTCTCCACCTGCCTGCATCTTCTGCAACCCACGCTTCTGGATCCTGTTCCGGAATATTTAAAAGCCAGCCTGACCGTGGAGGAACTCCCGTCACGTCTTCCGGCTTTCGAACCCGAATGCGATCAGCTGGGGCGCTACTGTCAGGAGATTACGCAGTTGCTGATGAACGGCTCACTGCCGCGACAATCTGCAATCGTGATGGAAGATTTGCTGTGCGAACTGGTCAGCTACTTTGCCGATACGCTGAAGGCACCACGCTGGCTGAAAACGGATGAAGGCACAGTCGCGATCGGCTAAACCTGCCGGATGACGCTGCGCTTATCCGGCCTACGAAAGCTCCATAAAAAAACCCGCCGAAGCGGGTTTTTAGCATTTGTAACGACGGGCACATTACTGCAACAGCGAAATATCCGCCACGCGCAGGAACAGCTCGCGCAGTTTCTCGAGCATAGAGAGACGGTTAATACGCAGCTCTTTATCTTCTACGTTCACCATCACTTTCTCGAAGAAGGCGTCGATAACGTCACGCAGTTCAGCCAGCTCTACCAGTGCTTCCTGGTAGCGACCTTCCGCGAAGAACGGTTCGAGCTTGTCGCGCAGCACCACAACCTGCATCGCCAGAGCGATCTCTTCCGGCTCTTTCAGGGTCGCGGCGTTGACGCGCTCGTTCAGCGTTTCATCAGACTTCGCCAGGATGTTGGATACACGCTTGTTGGCCGCAGCCAGGGCAGATGCCGCTTCCAGGGTACGGAAGTGGGAAACCGCCTTCATGCGCGCATCGAAGTCAGCCGGACGGGTCGGACGACGCGCCAGCACCGCCTGAATGGTGTCAACGGTGTAACCTTCATCCTGATACCACGCGCGGAAACGACCGAGCATAAAGTCGATCACGTCATCCACCACGTTCGCGTTGGTCAGCTTGTCACCGTACAGACGCACCGCTTCTTCGGTCAGAGTCTGCAGATCCAGGTTCAGGTTCTTCTCAACGATGATACGCAGCACGCCCAGCGCAGCACGACGCAGCGCAAACGGGTCTTTGTCGCCTTTTGGATGCTGGCCAATACCAAAGATACCCGCCAGGGTGTCCATCTTATCGGCAATCGCCACCGCACAGGCAACCGGGTTGGACGGCAGTTCGTCACCCGCAAAGCGCGGCTGATACTGCTCGTTCAGAGCCACAGCCACGTCTTCCGCTTCGCCATCATGACGCGCGTAGTGCATGCCCATCACGCCCTGAGTGTCGGTAAATTCGAACACCATGTTGGTCATCAGGTCGCACTTGGACAGCAGGCCCGCTCGCGTCGCGTGGTTGACGTCCGCACCGATTTCACGGGCGATCCAGCCGGACAGCTCCGCGATGCGGTCGGTCTTGTCGCGCAGGGTTCCCAGCTGTTGCTGGAAGAGCACGGTCTGCAGGCGCGGGAGATGATCTTCCAGACGTTTTTTACGGTCGGTATTGAAGAAGAACTCGGCATCCGCCAGACGCGGGCGCACCACTTTTTCGTTACCGGAGATAATCTGGATCGGATCTTTCGATTCGATGTTCGCCACGAAGATGAAGTTTGGCAGCAGTTTGCCGTCGTTAGCGTAAACCGGGAAGTACTTCTGGTCACCCTTCATGGTGTACACCAGCGCTTCAGCCGGAACGGCCAGGAATTTCTCTTCGAACTTCGCGGTCAGCACTACCGGCCATTCCACCAGCGAGGTCACTTCTTCCAGCAGGCTGTCGCTCAGATCGGCATTACCGCCAATCTTGCGCGCCGCGTCTTCAGCGTCCGCTTTAATTTTGGCTTTACGCTGCTCGTAGTCGGCAATAACTTTACCGCGCTCCAGCAGGATTTGCGGGTACTGGTCGGCATTGTCGATGGTGAACTCTGGTTCGCCCATGAAGCGATGGCCGCGGATCACGCGATCGGACGCCACGCCCAGAATGGTTGCCGGAATAACGGTATCGCCCAGCAGCAGGGTCACGGTGTGAACCGGACGCACGAAGTGCACGTCGGACGCGCCCCAGCGCATCAACTTAGGAATTGGCAGCTTCGCCAGCGAGGTCGCGATCATGTTTGGCAGCAGCGCTTCTGCACTCTCGCCTTTTACATGGGCGCGATACAGCAGCCACTCGCCTTTGTCGGTGGTCAGACGCTCAGCCTGGTCAACGGTGATGCCGCAACCGCGCGCCCAGCCTTCAGCCGCTTTGCTCGGCTTGCCTTCGGCGTCGAACGCCTGGGCAATCGCCGGGCCACGTTTTTCGACTTCACGATCCGGCTGAGACGCCGCCAGATTTGCCACTTTCAGCGCCAGACGACGCGGGGCGGCAAACCACTCAATTTTACCGTGTGCCAGGCCAGCGTTATCCAGCTCGGCGGTCACGTTCGCAGCGAAAGATTCAGCCAGGCTGCGCAGGGCTTTTGGTGGCAGCTCTTCGGTGCCGATTTCCACCAGGAAAGTTTTCTCAGACATGGCCGCCTCTTATTTGTTTCGGTTGCACATCGGGAAGCCAAGGGCTTCACGGGACGCATAGTAAGCTTCTGCAACGGCTTTGGTCAGGGTACGAATACGCAGAATGTAGCGCTGACGTTCAGTCACGGAGATGGCTTTGCGGGCGTCCAGCAGGTTGAAGCTGTGGGCGGCCTTCAGAATACGCTCGTAAGCAGGCAGCGGCAGCGGAGTCTCCAGCGCCAGCAACTGCTGCGCTTCTTTCTCGTACTGCTCGAAGCAGGTGAACAGGAAGTCCACGTCCGCGTATTCGAAGTTATAGGTGGATTGCTCCACTTCGTTCTGATGGAACACGTCGCCGTAGGTAGTTTTACCCAGCGGGCCGTCGCTCCAGACCAGGTCGTAAACGCTGTCTACGCCCTGAATGTACATGGCCAGACGTTCCAGACCGTAGGTGATTTCACCCGTGATCGGTTTACATTCCAGACCGCCAACCTGTTGGAAGTAAGTGAACTGGGTCACTTCCATTCCGTTCAGCCACACTTCCCAACCCAGACCCCAGGCACCCAGCGTTGGGTTTTCCCAGTTATCTTCCACGAAACGGATGTCGTGAATGGTTGGATCCATACCCAGCTCTTTCAGCGACCCGAGGTACAGTTCCTGAATATTGTCTGGTGATGGCTTAATCACCACCTGGAACTGATAGTAATGCTGCAGACGGTTCGGGTTCTCACCGTAACGACCATCGGTCGGACGACGGGAAGGCTGCACATACGCGGTCGCCATTGGCTCTGGCCCCAACGCGCGCAGGCTGGTCATCGGGTGTGAAGTGCCGGCGCCGACTTCCATGTCCAAAGGTTGAACAATGGTACAGCCCTGACGAGCCCAGTAATCCTGTAAGGTCAGGATCAGGCCCTGGAAGGTCTTGGTATCAAACTTTTGCATAGTATTTCGTGCTGGATACGTGTGGTTTTAAATGGAAGGGACCAGTATACCCGCTGGCTGCAAGATATACAGTACGAAACGGGGTTGTTTAGGGAAAATTGGGAAATAAGCAGTTAAGCCAGAACGTTGTGGGCGTCTGGCTGTTGATTATACGAGCAGGCTAGCGCATGGAGAGGTGTAAAAACTGGCCGTCCGCATCAAACGAGCAGACAAAGCCCTCTTTACGTGACGTATGGCCCCGCAGCTCATAGCTTCCCTGAAAACGCACAAACCCGGTGACATCAATGTTCTGAACGTCCGAGTTATAGCGTCGGGCAGCTCTATCTTTGCAGAGCGCTTCCATATTCAGTGAACGTTCCGGGCTCATTTTACCCTGCTGCGCTTTTTGCACAGGGGCTTCTTGTGGGGCACTGCATCCCGCGAGGATTACCAGCAGAAAGAGTGACGCCGCACGCTTCATCATCATTTTTATTACCGCCCTGGTCAGTGGCTGTTATTTTTAGTATCAAAGCTTTTATAGATTAAGGTCCGGCATTCTGCGAATCTCGCGGCCTCCCTACAAGCCTGCTGAATAAAACTCAGAATTTTCCAAACGAAGACTTTTGGACAATGGTAGTCACACTCAATTTACAGGGAATACGAGGATCTGATGCAGTCAAAAATTAACTGGATTGATAACCTGCGAGGAATAGCGTGTCTGATGGTGGTCATGATCCACACGACGACCTGGTATATCACCAATGCGCACAGCATCAGCCCCGTTAACTGGGATATCGCCAATATTCTCAACTCTGCTTCACGCGTCAGCGTGCCGCTGTTCTTTATGATTTCCGGCTTTCTCTTTTTTGGCGAGCGTAGCGCGCAGCCGAGGCACTTCATTCGCATCGCGGCCTGCCTGGGATTCTACAGCGCCATTGCTTTACTCTATATTACCCTGTTCACCTCAATTAACGCCGGGCTATCGCTGAAATACGTGCTGCAAAAACCGGTGTTCTATCACCTGTGGTTCTTCTTCGCCATTATCGTTATCTATCTGGTCTCCCCCCTCATCCAGGTGAAAAACGTCAGCGGAAAAATGCTTTTGGCCCTGATGGTGGTGATTGGCATTGTTGCCAACCCGAATACGGTCTCGCAGAAAATCGACGGATTTGAATGGTTGCCGGTTAACCTTTATATCAACGGCGATACCTTTTACTACGTGCTTTACGGCATGCTGGGGCGCGCTATCGGCATGATGGACACGCAAAAACGCGGTCTGAACTGGCTCTGCGCGGCGCTGTTTATCGCTGGCGTGGCGGTGATAGCGCGCGGGACGCTGCATGAGCTGCAGTGGCGCGGCAATTTTGCCGATACCTGGTATCTGTATTGCGGGCCGATGGTCTTTATCTGTGCCGTTTCACTGCTCACGCTCGCCAAAAACACCCTGAACGCGCGTCCCCTGCCGGTACTGAGTATGATCTCGCGGCACTCTCTCGGAATTTACGGTTTTCACGCGCTGGTGATCCACGCCCTACGGACGAGGGGCGTTGAGCTAAAAAGCTGGCCGGTGCTGGATATCATCTGGATTTTTGCCGCCACGCTGGCAATCAGCCTGCTGCTGTCGATGCTGCTGCAAAAAGTCGACACGCGCCGCTTCGTCAGCTAACGCTTCGCTGCCGGGCGCGATGGTACTGGCGCGGGGAGGAAAACCCTGCCGCCAGTGAAGCCTGTTCCACTCCGCGCCCCTGCAAAAGCCACTGCTCCGCCACCGCCAGACGCAGCTGCTCCAGGTAATCGCGAACGCTAATCCCTAAATGTAGCTGGAAAAGCCGGGTAAGATGACGCGGGCTGACGTGTGCCAGTGAGGCGATATCTGGCACGCTCCATGCTTTTTGCGGCTCGGCGGTAAGCGCATCCTGCGCCCGATGGATGGCCGGATGAAGATGATTGCGATAGCGTAGCCACGGAGATAGCTGAGGATCGTCACCGGAACGGCGGAACCAGACCACCATCTCACGCGCCACGGTCAGCGCCTTTTCGGGACCGCACAGGCGGTTAATCATATGCAGCGCCAGATCGATGCCCGACGTGATCCCGGCGCTGGTCCAGATATTCTCATCCTGCACAAATATCCGGTTTTCTTTAATCGTCGCCGTGGGAGCCGCGGTGCGCAGACGGCTAATAACGTCATGGTGGGTTGTGCACTGTCTGTTGTTCAACAGGCCCGAGTTCGCCGCCAGCAGCGCCCCTGAACAGACGCACATCACGGTGATATCCTGGCGCTGGATCTGCGGCTGCAGGCGCATCAGCCAGTGCTGGATCTGCTGCGCCTGCGGCGTGGAGAATTGACAGCGGGAGTCGCTCACTCCCGGCAGCACCAGCAGGCTGCCGGGAGGCAGGCTTTCGGGCAGCGGCTTAATGCCGCTCATCGTCAGGCCTATCGACGTCGGAACCTCAGGCTGCGGGCCAATGTAGTGCAGACGAAACGCGTCGCCTGCCAGCACAAAGGTCTCAGCCGGGCCGGTCAAATCTAACGACAGCACCCCGGGCATCATCACGAACCAGACGTCGATGCGCATTACAGTGACTCCAGCGTCTCCGCTACCGTTTTAATCTCGGCAAAACGCCCGGCCAGTACCGTTTCGGTACGATGGCGAATTTCCGCTGCGCTAAGGGTAATGCCCTTGTACGTCATGGGAAACGTCAGCGTTGCCTCGCTCACAAAGGTCACAGCATAACCCAGATCGGATGCCACCCGTGCGGTGGTTTCACAGCATTGTTCAGTGCGAATGCCGCACACGATCAGCTGGTTGATATCGCGCTCGCGCAGCCAGCGGTCAAGCCCGGTATCCGTGAAGGCATTATGGACGTGTTTCTGGAAAACCACATCCGGCTGATGACGCAAAAAGGCCATCGGTTTGACATAGCCGCTTTGCAGCGTGAAAGGGCCATCTTCATCAACATGAAAAATATCAACGACCGGAATACCGCGCGCTTTGCAGCCTTCAATCAGCCCCAGCATGGCCTGCTGAAAGGCAGGAATATCGTCTTCCTGCCAGTAATTGCGATGGTGAAATGACTGCTGAGTATCGATATTGATTAATGCAATGCGTGACATGATGGATCTCCTCGCCAGTGGGTGTGACACCATACTGGCAAGGAAACGAAGGCACGCACAGACCAAAAAAGGACATCATCGTGCCTCTGCCGGACAAGGATGTTTACGACATCAGCGGCAGCAGCTGCTGATAGATTTTGCGGAACACGTCGCGCCTTTCCGCGTAACGCGCATGGCGTGCCGCGTCAGGCAAATGCGCCTGTTCAAGCGTAAGCTGTGGCAACAGTTGAGAAAGCGGTTTTTCCGGGTTCATGGCTATCTGCGCCAGTCGCGCTGCGCCGAGCGCGGGCCCGACATCGCCACCGGTGCGAAAATCCAGCTGCAATCCGCTGATATCCGCCAGCATCTGCCGCCAGTACGGGCTTCGCGCGCCGCCGCCAATCAGGGTGACGCTTGCCGGTTTCAGGCCGCAATCATGCACCACGTCCATCCCGTCGGCCAGCGCATACCCCACGCCTTCCAGAACCGCACGCGCCAGTTCTGCCGGGCCATGCTGATGGGTTAAGCCAAAGAACACCCCTTTCGCTTCCGGGTTGTTATGCGGCGTACGCTCGCCGGAAAGATACGGTAAAAACCAGACGGTACCCGCATCGTCATCCGCCTGCTGGGCCGCAGAAATGAGCGCCGGAACGTCGGCCATGCCGGTGAGCTTCGCCGCCCAGTCCAGGCAGGACGCCGCGCTGAGCATCACCGACATTAAATGCCATTTCCCCGGAAGGGCATGGCAGAAGCTGTGCACGGCGCTTTCAGGATTGCTGCGATACCCGTCGCTGACGGCAAAATAGACGCCAGACGTTCCCAGAGAAAGCATGGCCTGCCCTGCCTCAACCATGCCGACACCGACAGCCCCCGCCGCGTTGTCACCGCCCCCGGCAACCACCGGTACGGCAGGCATATTCCAGCGTTCAGCAACCGCCGGCAGCAATGTGCCCGTCACCTCACTGCCTTCGAACAGCGCGGGCATATGCTCACGGGTCAGCTGGCAGGCATCCAGCATTGCCTCGCTCCAGTCACGCTTCGCCACGTCCAGCCACATCGTGCCGGCGGCATCCGACATGTCGGAGGCAAAATCGCCCGTCATGCGAAAACGCAGATAATCTTTTGGCAGCAAGACTTTCGCCACCTGACGGAAAATGTCCGGTTCGTGGCGCTGAACCCACAGCAATTTAGGCGCTGTAAAGCCGGGCATCATCAGGTTGCCGGTAATCTCGCGAGAAGCAGGAACACGCGTCTCAAGCAGCGCACACTCTTCTGCACAGCGGCCGTCATTCCAGAGAATAGCGGGACGCAGCACACGATACTGACTGTCCAGCAGCGTAGCGCCGTGCATTTGGCCGGCAATCCCGAGCGCTTTAACGTCACGCAGGCTGTGTTGTTCACCTAAGGCCTGTATTGCACGATCCGTCGCCTGCCACCACTGTTCCGGATCCTGTTCCGACCACAGAGGATGCGGACGTGAAACCTGCAGCTTTTCCGTCTGCGTTGCTAACACGTCGCCCTGCTCGCTTAACAGGATGGCTTTCACACCCGATGTGCCAAGATCGATCCCGATATACATTGTGGTGGCTCCTTTGACAGAAATGCCCGGTGGCGCTGCCGCTTACCGGGCCTACGTTTTTACTTGTCGAACAAATAGTGATTGACCAGATTTTCCAGCAGTTCCTGGTGGCCGCTCTGGTGCTGCGGTGCCAGCTGATGTTGTTCAGCGTACTTCGCAATTTCCGCCAGCGATAACTGACCTTTCAGGATTTGCTGGCCCAGCTCACTGTTCCAGCCGCTATAACGCTTCGCTACGCGTTTATCCAGCTCACCGTCTTCAATCATGCGCGCGGCCACTTTCAGCGCCAGCGCCATCGTGTCCATCGCGCCAATGTGGCCGTAGAACAGATCGTATTTATCGGTGCTCTGGCGACGCACTTTGGCGTCAAAGTTCAGGCCGCCGGTGGTGAAGCCGCCCGCTTTGATGATTTCGTACATCACCAGCGCATTCTCTTCCACGCTGTTCGGGAACTGGTCTGTATCCCAGCCCAGCTGCGCATCGCCACGGTTAGCATCAACGGAGCCGAAGATACCCAGCGCAATCGCAGACGCAATCTCGTGATGGAAAGAGTGGCCCGCCAGAGTGGCATGGTTGGCTTCAATGTTAACTTTAATCTCTTTTTCCAGGCCGAACTGCTTCAGGAAGCCATACACCGTCGCCACGTCGTAATCATACTGGTGCTTCGTCGGTTCCTGCGGTTTCGGCTCGATCAGCAGCGTGCCGCGGAAACCGATTTTGTGCTTATGGTCGACAACCATCTGCATAAAGCGGCCAATCTGCTCGCGCTCCTGACGCAGGTCGGTATTCAGCAGGGTTTCATAGCCTTCGCGGCCGCCCCACAGGACATAGTTTTCGCCGCCCAGCTGATGCGTGGCGTTCATTGCCGTTACCACCTGCGTGGCCGCCCAGCTAAACACTTCCGGATCCGGGTTGGTTGCCGCTCCCGCGCCGTAGCGAGGGTTCGTGAAGCAGTTTGCCGTGCCCCACAGCAGCTTCACGCCGCTCTGCTGCTGTTTCGCCGCCAGCACATCCACCATCTGCGCGAAATTGTTCAGGTACTCTTTCAGCGACGCGCCTTCTGGCGACACGTCAACGTCATGGAAGCAGTAGTACGGCACGTTCAGCTTGTGGAAGAACTCAAACGCGACATCGGCTTTACGTTTCGCCAGCTCGATGGCCTCACCCGGCTGTTGCCAAGGACGGTCAAAGGAACCCACGCCGAACATATCGGCGCCGTTCCAGCAAAAGGTATGCCAGTAACAGGCGGCAAAGCGCAAATGATCTTCCATGCGCTTACCCAGCACCAGCTCATCCGGGTTGTAGTGACGAAATGCTAAAGGATTGGTCGTTTTTGGACCTTCGTAACGAACGCGATCGAGTTGGTCGAAATAAGCTTGCATATTGAGCTCCATAATCAGGGTATGCGGCGAGTCGTTGATACAGGAGTAATAGTGAATAGACATTTTGGGTTGCTCAATTACGTTATTTCACACTGCTATTGAGAGAATGCGCAACTGTGCGCTGGCTCGCAAAATAATGCGCAGACAAACTATTTTTCGGTGCACATTCCAGAATCAAATGTAATTAAGACGTTACGTATTTTAAAATCCGATCGCGGTCATAAATTCAGAAATAAACCAAATATCATAATGGGAAGATAAAAATCTGTAATTGCCAGCCCGCCTTTCCGCGTTAAAAATTTGCTGCGTCTCAGCAGTGAATGTTTCTTTTATCTCAGCAACACATACCCCTACAAAAGGCCTAATAATTATGAAGATAAAGAACCTGACCCTAACGCTCTGTACTACGCTCCTCCTTGCCAGTTTTGCCGGTCATGCCAAAGAGGTCAAAATTGGCATGGCGATTGACGACCTTCGCCTGGAGCGCTGGCAAAAAGATCGCGATATTTTTGTTAAAAAAGCAGAATCACTTGGCGCAAGCGTGTTTGTTCAGTCGGCTAACGGCAACGAAGAAACACAAATGTCGCAAATTGAGAATATGATCAACCGCGGCGTTGATGTCCTGGTCATTATCCCCTATAACGGCCAGGTATTAAGTAACGTGGTGAAAGAAGCCAAACAAGAAGGCATAAAAGTTCTGGCCTATGACCGCATGATTAATAATGCGGATATTGATTATTATATTTCGTTCGACAATGAAAAAGTTGGGGAATTACAGGCGCAAAGCCTGATCGACAAAGTGCCTCAGGGCAATTATTTCCTGATGGGCGGTTCGCCGGTGGATAACAACGCCAAGCTGTTCCGCGAAGGGCAAATGAAAGTCCTTAAGCCGTACATCGACGACGGAAAAATTAAAGTGGTTGGCGACCAATGGGCCGACGGCTGGCTGCCAGAAAACGCGCTGAAAATTATGGAAAACGCGCTGACGGCCAACAATAACAAAATTGATGCGGTCGTGGCCTCCAACGATGCCACCGCTGGCGGTGCGATTCAGGCTCTGAGCGCCCAGGGGCTGGCCGGGAAAGTCGCCATCTCAGGGCAGGACGCCGATCTGGCCGGGGTAAAACGCATCATTGCAGGCACCCAAACCATGACGGTCTACAAACCGATTACCCAGCTTGCCAATACGGCGGCGGAAATCGCCGTGGATCTGGGCAATGGTAAGCAACCTAAAGCAGACGCAACGCTGAATAACGGGCTTAAAGACGTCCCGGCTCGTCTACTTACGCCAATTGAAGTCAATAAAGAGAACATTGACGCCACCGTCATCAAAGATGGTTTCCACAAGAAGAGCGAACTGTAATCCAGCGCGGCCCCTGCACTGCGGGGGCGCATCACGTTGTACTGTTCTTCCCTCGGGTTATGTGGAGCAGTTATGCCTTATTTACTTGAAATGAAAAGCATCACCAAGCGCTTTGGCACGGTGAAAGCCGTCGACAACGTCAGTCTCCGGCTGAACCCCGGCGAAGTGGTTTCGCTGTGTGGCGAGAACGGTTCGGGCAAGTCAACGCTGATGAAAGTGCTGTGCGGGATCTACCCACACGGCAGCTACGAAGGCGAAATCGTCTTTGCCGGTGAAGTTATCCAGGCGACACACATTCGCGATACCGAACGCAAAGGCATCGCCATCATTCACCAGGAGCTGGCGCTGGTGAAGCACCTCACCGTGCTGGAAAATATCTTCCTTGGGGCCGAAATTTCCCGCCATGGCGTACTGGATTACGACACCATGACGCTCCGCTGTGAAAAGCTGCTGGCGCAGGTGAGCCTCAACATTTCACCGGATACCCGCGTGGGGGATCTGGGCCTCGGGCAACAGCAGCTGGTCGAAATAGCGAAAGCGCTTAATAAACAGGTCAGGCTGCTGATCCTTGACGAGCCAACGGCCTCGCTCACCGAACAGGAAACCGCGGTTCTCCTCAATATCATCCGCGATCTGCAAAACCACGGCATCGCCTGCATCTACATTTCGCACAAGCTGAACGAGGTTAAAGCCATTTCGGACACCATCTGCGTGATCCGCGACGGGCAGCACATCGGCACGCGTGAAGCCGCAGGCATGAGTGAAGATGACATCATCACCATGATGGTGGGCCGCGAGCTGACGGCGCTCTACCCGAATGAGCCCCACGAAACGGGTGATGAAGTATTACGCGTGGAAAACCTGACGGCGTGGCACCCCGTTAACCGCCACATCAAGCGCGTCAATAACGTCTCGTTTTCTCTTCACAGCGGCGAAATCCTCGGCATTGCGGGGCTCGTCGGCGCCGGGCGTACCGAAGCCGTACAGTGCCTGTTTGGCGTGTGGCCGGGGCGCTGGGAGGGCACGATTTATATCGACGGCCAGCCGGTGAAAATCGACAGCTGCCAGCAGGCAATTGCCCGCGGCATTGCCATGGTGCCGGAAGATCGTAAAAAAGACGGCATCGTGCCGGTCATGGCGGTAGGTAAAAACATTACGCTTGCGGCACTCGATCGGTTCTCCGGTACGCTGAGCAGCCTGGACGATGCCGCTGAGCAGCAGTGCATTCTTCAGTCGCTTGCCAGACTGAAGGTAAAAACATCCTCACCGGAACTGGCCATTGGCCGTCTGAGCGGCGGCAACCAGCAGAAGGCGATTCTGGCGCGCTGTCTGCTGCTCAATCCACGCATATTAATCCTTGATGAGCCAACGCGCGGGATTGATATCGGTGCCAAATATGAAATCTACAAACTGATTAATCAGCTTGTACAGCAAGGGATTGCCGTCATTGTCATCTCGTCTGAGTTACCCGAAGTGCTCGGCCTGAGCGACCGCGTGCTGGTCATGCACGAGGGAAAACTGAAAGCCAACCTGATTAACCAGAACCTGACGCAGGAGCAGGTGATGGAAGCCGCTTTAAGGAGCGAACGTCATGTCGAAAAGCAATCCGTCTGATATCAAAGTCGCTGTTCCGACGCCCGGTGCGTTCGCGGGGTTAAAAGCGCTGAACCTGCAGGTTTTCGTGATGATCGCGGCAATTATCGTCATCATGCTGTTCTTTACCTGGATGACAGATGGCTCTTACCTAAGCGCGCGTAACGTCTCTAACCTGCTCCGCCAGACTGCCATCACCGGCATTCTGGCCGTGGGCATGGTGTTCGTGATTATCTCTGCGGAAATCGACCTGTCGGTCGGTTCGATGATGGGGCTGCTCGGCGGTGTGGCGGCCATTTTTGACGTCTGGCTCGGCTGGCCGCTGCCGCTGACCGTAGCGGTCACGCTGGTTTTGGGGTTGGTCCTGGGGGCCTGGAACGGCTGGTGGGTCGCCTACCGTAAAGTGCCGTCGTTCATTGTCACCCTGGCGGGGATGCTGGCCTTCCGTGGGATCTTAATCGGCATCACCAACGGTACCACCGTCTCCCCCACCAGCGCGGCGATGTCGCAGATTGGTCAGAGTTACCTCTCAGATAGCATAGGCTTTACGATCGGTGTGATTGGGTTGCTGGCGTTTGTCGCGTGGCAGTGGCGTGGACGTATGCGCCGTCAGGCGCTGGGGCTGGCTTCTCCGGCATCAACGTCGGTAGTGGGGCGTCAGGCGCTCACGGCAGTCATTGTGCTGGGCGCAATCTGGCTTCTTAACGACTATCGCGGTGTCCCGACACCCGTGCTGCTGCTGGCGCTTCTGCTGCTGGGCGGCATGTTTATGGCCACGCGCACCGCGTTTGGCCGCCGTATTTATGCGATTGGCGGCAACCTTGAGGCTGCCCGTCTGTCGGGTATCAACGTCGAACGCACCAAACTCGCGGTCTTTGCTATTAACGGCCTGATGGTCGCCATCGCCGGGTTGATCCTCAGTTCGCGTCTGGGGGCCGGCTCTCCCTCCGCCGGTAACATTGCCGAGCTGGATGCTATCGCCGCCTGCGTGATTGGCGGCACCAGCCTTGCAGGAGGTATCGGCAGCGTGGCGGGAGCGGTCATGGGGGCGTTTATTATGGCTTCGCTGGATAACGGGATGAGTATGATGGACGTCCCGACGTTTTGGCAGTATATCGTCAAGGGGGCCATTCTTTTACTGGCAGTCTGGATGGACTCGGCAACCAAGCGACGGGCCTGATAACGGTATTGTGACTAATTGGGAAGTGAGCCATGTTTGAAAAGCGTCACCGCATTACGTTGTTATTCAATGCCAATAAAGCCTACGACCGTCAGGTGGTGGAGGGCGTTGGTGAATATTTGCAGGCGTCGCAATCCGAGTGGGATATTTTTATTGAAGAAGATTTCCGCACCCGTCTGGAGAACATCAAAGACTGGCTGGGCGATGGCGTCATCGCCGACTATGACGATCCCGTCATCGAGCAACTGCTGACCGACGTCGACGTGCCGATAGTGGGCGTCGGCGGCTCCTACCATTCGCCCGAAAACTACCCGCCGGTCCACTATATTGCCACCGATAACCATGCCCTGGTCGAGGCCGCCTTTCTCCATTTAAAAGAGAAAGGCGTTCATCGCTTCGCGTTTTATGGCCTACCCGCCACCAGCGGCAAGCGCTGGGCCGTTGAGCGCGAACACGCGTTTTGCCAGCTGGTCGCCCAGGAGAAGTATCGCGGCGTGGTCTATCAGGGGCTGGAAACCGCGCCGGAAAACTGGCAGCACGCGCAAAACCGCCTGGCGGACTGGCTGCAAACGCTGCCGCCTCAAACCGGCATCATCGCCGTGACGGATGCCCGCGCGCGTCACGTGCTGCAGGTCTGCGAACATTTACACATCCCGGTGCCCGAAAAACTGTGCGTGATTGGGATTGATAACGAAGAACTGACCCGCTATCTGTCTCGCGTGGCGCTCTCCTCCGTTGCACAAGGAACGCGTCAGATGGGCTACCAGGCCGCGAAGCTGCTGCATCGTCTGCTGGATAACGAATCCTTGTCGCTTCAGCGCCTGCTCGTGCCCCCTGTCCGCGTCGTGGAACGTCGCTCAACCGACTATCGCTCCTTAAGCGACCCCGCCGTCATTCAGGCCATGCACTATATTCGCAACCACGCCTGCAAAGGGATTAAGGTCGATCAGGTTCTGGATTCGGTAGGCATTTCGCGTTCGAATCTGGAGAAGCGGTTCAAAGAAGAAGTGGGCGAGACCATTCATGCCGTCATCCACGCTGAGAAGCTGGAAAAAGCCCGTAGCCTGCTCATTTCCACGTCACTGTCGATCAACGAAATCTCGCAGATGTGCGGTTACCCGTCCCTGCAATATTTCTATTCGGTGTTTCGCAAAGAGTATGACACCACGCCAAAAGAGTATCGGGATCGCCACAGCGAGGTGCTGATATAGAAAAGAAAACGCCTTCCAGAGGAAGGCGTTTTTTTGAGATTACATGTGGGCGGCAATTAAGCGCTGGTTATCCTGGTACATGGCGAACAGATAGTTGTTATAGCTCTGTCCCTTCGTCGAATAACCTTTCAGCTTGTGGATCATCGTGCTGGCCGTCACTTCCTGATCCGCTTTACGCAACTGCGCGCGTGATTTACGGAATGAGGAGTAGGCCGGGTGCGTGTTCAGGTTCACCACGTAGGCACTCACGGAATCTTTCACGGATTCAAACTGAGAATAGCCTTTCACCTTGCCAGGCGCATTATTACAACGACCTTTCCCACACTTCATACCGAAAAGGTTGTTGTTGCTGCGCGCCAGCTTTGAAGTACCCCAGCCGCTTTCGGCAGCAGCCATGGTCGCAACCATGCTACCCGGGATGATATCTACACGCTCAAGGAGAGAATTCCACGGTACACGACGCGTGTTACCGTTCCAGCTCAGCTTGTAGCGCTTCGTGATATCTTTCAGACGCGCACGTTCTGACGGCGACCAGCGGCTATCGTACTGTTTGGAAATTAGCCAGTTACGATCCGCAGTAATCGCGGCATTTTGACTCGTGATGTAAGGCATTACCGTCCGGAGAAACGCTTTTTTCCTTGGTGTTCCGGAAGGGTATTTTCGCAAATCAGGAAGTGAACTACTCTTTGCACTATTGCGAGAATACTCTTGTTTACTGCTAACCTTACTACTTGTCGTCTTTATTACGTGGGCTTTCTTACTCGTTGTATCCGTGTGCGTCTTCGCAAGCACCTCACCCGAAAATGCCGTGGTGAGTAACATGAGTATCGCAGCCCCATATCGTCGAATGGGAGTCGATATCATTAGGTCTCCTGGTCGGATGTAATCATCCCAACACCTTATTTTTTTCACAAATTTGAGAGCGGAATCTCAAATCATAGCAAAAATAGACTTCAAGAGCACGTATAGAAATAGTCCAATTCCGAAACTATGTCATCTAAAACTTGCTCACAAAAACACCATTTCCGAAAAAATGTGTGCGGTATCGCAGTTAACTGCTTAATTTTGCGCGAGATCACTCATCCTCACGCATCCTCCTGGCAGAAAGCGATGGGGGATGAGTTTTTACCCTTCGCCTGATGGCAAACTGGTTAAAAATGCCGCGACAGGAAAATGGAATGAAACGCACCGCAATAGCCTTTCTGATGTTACCCGCACTGGCACATGCAGACTGGTCATCACCAGGATTTACTGCATTCAGCCCCGAAGGCACGGGGATTTTCACCAGCCAGGCAAAGCTTGCGAAGGGTACGCGTCCTTTGACCGTGAGTTTTGACAACACGTGCTGGCAGCCCTCAGAAGCGATAAAACTCAATGAGATGCTGTCGCTCAAACCCTGTGACGCCACGCCACCGCAGTGGCGCCTTTTCCGCGACGGTGAATACCAGATGCGGATTGATACCCGCTCCGGTACGCCCACCCTGCTGCTGACCATCCAGAGCGCCGCAGAACAGCCGGTAGCAAACGTTATCCGCCAGTGCCCGAAGTGGGACGGTAAACCGCTGACGCTGGACGTCAGCCATACCTTCCCGGAAGGTTCCGCGGTGCGCGACTACTACAGTAAACAGACGGCGACGGTGCAGAATGGAAAAATCACCCTGCAGCCAGCCGCCAACAGTAACGGCCTGCTGCTGCTTGAGCGCGCCGAAACCGACAAACCTGCGCCGTTTAGCTGGCAAAACGCCACCGTCTATTTCGTGCTGACCGACCGTTATGTCAATGGCGATCCTGGCAACGACAACAGCTATGGCCGTCATAAAGACGGTATGCAGGAGATCGGCACATTCCACGGTGGCGATCTTAAGGGACTTGCCGGCAAGCTCAATTATTTACAGCAGCTGGGCGTGAACGCCCTCTGGATAAGCTCTCCGCTTGAGCAGATCCACGGCTGGGTTGGTGGTGGAACCAAAGGGGATTTCCCGCACTACGCCTATCACGGCTATTACACTCAGGACTGGACGACGCTCGACGCCAATATGGGGACCGAAGAGGATTTACGCCATCTTGTTGACGAAGCGCATAAACGCGGCATCCGCATCCTGTTTGACATCGTGATGAACCACACGGGCTACGCAACGCTTGCGGACATGCAGGAGTATCAGTTTGGCGCCTTGTACCTGCAGGGCGATGAGCTCAAAAAAACGCTGGGAGAACGCTGGACGGACTGGAAGCCGGGCGCAGGCCAAAGCTGGCACAGCTTTAACGACTACATTAACTTTAGCGACAAAGCCGCATGGGAAAAATGGTGGGGTAAAAAGTGGATCCGCACCGACATTGGCGATTACGACAACCCGGGCTTCGATGATTTAACCATGTCGCTGGCATTCTTACCCGATCTCAAAACGGAATCCACCGCGCCTTCCGGGTTACCTAACTTCTATCATCACAAGTCCGATTCCCATGCGAAAGCCATTCCGGGATATACCCCGCGCGACTACCTGACCCACTGGCTCAGCCAGTGGGTACGTGACTATGGCATCGACGGTTTCCGGGTAGATACCGCGAAGCACGTTGAGCTTGCGGCCTGGCAGCAGCTGAAAGACCAGGCAAGCCAGGCGCTGGCCGCCTGGAAAGGCGCGAACCCGGACAAAAAGCTCGACAACGCGCCATTCTGGATGACCGGCGAATCCTGGGGCCACGGGGTCATGCAGAGCGATTATTACCGCCACGGTTTTGATGCGATGATCAACTTTGACTATCAGGAGCAGGCGGCAAAAGCGGTCAATTGCCTGGCCGATATCGACCTCACGTGGCAGCAGATGGCGGAAAAGCTGCAAAGCTTCAACGTCCTGAGCTACCTCTCTTCGCATGACACGCGCCTGTTCCGCGAAGGCGGCCAGCGCGCGGCCGAGCTGCTTCTGTTAGCGCCGGGTAGCGTACAAATCTATTACGGGGATGAATCTGAACGCCCGTTCGGCCCGACGGGCTCCGACCCGCTGCAGGGCACCCGTTCTGATATGAACTGGCAGGACGTCACGGGCAAGCAGGCCCTAACCGTCGCCCACTGGCAAACGCTGGGCCAGTTCCGCGCCCGCCATCCGGCGATCGGTGAAGGCAAGCAAACCACGCTGTCGCTGAAAGAGGGGTACGGCTTCGTGCGCGAGCATAATGGCGATAAGGTGATGGTGGTATGGGCAGGTAATCAATAGACCACACCCCTCACCCCGGCCCTCTCCCCAAAGGGGCGAGGGAGAAAAGACGGCTCCGTGCTGTCCCCTCTCCCCTGTGGGGAGAGGGTTAGGGTGAGGGGAAAATTCACCAGAACAATTCACTGAATAAACACTTCCCCACCCTATAAAACGACAAATCCGACCACACCACCCGATTTGCACCAACACGGTGCTAGCGTTATGGTTACCCACTTTCAAAATAAGCTCGACAGATCACCTGCTATGACGTTTTCACTTTTCGGCGACAAATTTACCCGCCATTCAGGCATTACTCGCCTGATGGAGGACCTCAACGACGGGCTGCGCACACCGGGCGCAATCATGCTCGGCGGCGGAAACCCGGCTCAAATCCCGGAGATGAATACCTATTTCCAGACCCTGCTCGCTCAGATGCTGGAAAGCGGCAAAGCAACCGATGCGCTTTGCAACTACGACGGCCCGCAGGGTAAAACCGAACTGCTGGCACTCCTCGCCGAAATGCTGCGTAAAGAGCTGGGCTGGGATATCGAACCACAGAATATTGCACTGACAAACGGCAGCCAGAGCGCGTTTTTCTACTTGTTTAATCTGTTCGCTGGACGTCGCGCCGACGGCACCACCAAAAAAGTGCTGTTCCCGCTGGCCCCGGAGTATATCGGCTATGCCGATTCCGGCCTGGAAGAGGATCTGTTCGTCTCCGCGCGCCCGAATATTGAGCTGCTGCCGGAAGGGCAGTTCAAATATCACGTCGATTTTGAACACCTGCATATTGGTGAAGAGACGGGTATGATCTGCGTATCACGACCGACGAACCCAACGGGCAACGTGATCACCGACGACGAGCTAATGAAGCTGGATGCGCTGGCGAATCAGCACGGCATTCCGCTGGTGATCGATAACGCCTACGGCGTGCCGTTCCCGGGCATTATCTTCAGCGAAGCACGCCCGCTGTGGAACCCGAACATTGTCCTGTGCATGAGCCTCTCTAAGCTGGGTCTGCCGGGCAGCCGCTGCGGCATCATCATCGCCAATGAGAAAATCATCACCGCCATTACCAATATGAACGGCATTATCAGCCTTTCACCGGGCGGCATTGGCCCGGCGATGATGTGCGAAATGATCAAACGCAACGACCTGCTGCGTCTGTCGAATGACGTGATTAAACCTTTCTATTACCAGCGCGTTCAGGAGACGATTGCGACACTTCGCCGCTACTTACCGGAAGAACGCTGCCTGATCCACAAACCTGAAGGGGCTATTTTCCTGTGGCTGTGGTTTAAGGATTTGCCTATCACCACCGAACTGCTCTACCAGCGCCTGAAAAAGCGCGGCGTGCTGATGGTGCCGGGCGACTACTTCTTCCCGGGTCTGGATAAGCCGTGGCCGCATACACACCAGTGCATGCGCATGAACTACGTGCCCGATCCGGAAAAAATCGAAGCGGGCGTCAAAATTCTGGCTGAAGAAATCGAGAAAGCCTGGCGCGAAGACGGTTAGTAAAGCCTTACGCCAGATGTCGTTGCCGCTCGGCGCGTAGTCTGGCGGGGTCAACACAGCGCAACGCGTGGGTTGGGCAGGCTTCCACACAGGCCGGTCCGCCTTCGCGATGCATGCACAAATCACATTTCAGCGCGTGCGCCCTGTTTCCCTCCAGCCGAACCTGCATTGCCCCAAACGGACACGCCACCATACAGCTTTTGCACCCAATACAGCGCGCCTGCTCAACGAGCCAGGCGCCTGCCGTGCGGCGAATGGCATGGGTTGGGCAGACGTTGGCACACGGCGCATCCTCGCACTGATGGCAACCCACTGACGTCGTGTATGAACTTCCCTTAACCACCCGAAGGCGGGGCCTAAAGGCATTTGCGGAGACGGCATCCTGATGCGACACCGCACAGGCCACTTCACAGGTGCGGCACCCTATGCATTTTTCCGCATCCGCCATGATAAATCGGTTCATGTGTTACGCCTCGCGCACGTTAAAACCCAACTCTTTTGAGATAGCCTCTGCCGTTTCGCGCAGCGGCTTGAGTAAGTTTTTCTCACCCACCTGCTTCATGCGCGACGTTGATAGCGATATAGAGATCGCATACGGTACGCGGCCGTGGATGTCAAAGACCGGCACGGCAATGCAGGAGACGCCCAGCTCGTTCTCTTCTTTGTCCATCGCCATGCTGCGATCGCGAATCTCCGCCAGCTCATCATACATGGCGCTCAGCTCAGTGATGGTGTTGCGCGTCAAAGGTTGGATCTGTTCCTGATGGCTTTCCCAGTAGCTCGCCACATAATCCTGATGACCAAACGCCATGTAGATTTTGCCCATCGCAGAGCAGTAGAGCGGCATATGCTGACCGATATAGGCACGCGTGCGCAGCATACCGGTTGTCGGTTCAAGCTTATAAATCAGGATGGCGTGGTCGTCTTCCCGGCTGGAAAAGTTCACCGTTTCGCCAGTGGCAATATTCAGCGCTTCAAGGTGCGGTGCCGCCACGTGGATGATATTGAGCGACGACAGCGCCTTTTGCCCGACGGCGATAAATTTGGTGGTCAGGCGATAGCTACCCGCCGCGGGTGCCGGCGTAACGTACCCGCACGACTGCAATCCCTGCAACAGCCGGTGCACGGTGCTCTTATTCAGCCCCGCCAGTTCCGATAAATGCGCAAGCGGACACCCGTTCGGATAGTTACTGAGGATCTCAATCAGCATCAGGCCGCGAAACAAGCTCTGGCTACCTGCTGGCCTCTCTTTTTCTTGCGTCATTTCGCTCTCTTTCATGCTCATTAAATGGCTCCTTTTTATCGCGCCCTGATGGTAGCGCAAAGTGTGGTTCAGTTCACGATCTCAACAGAAAAAACACAACCGGTTGATTTTAATCGATTTTGAAAAACATGAATGTCGTTGATCTGGCAAAATTTGATCGCTATATTTGAAATCAGATTTCGCATAGTGAAATTTAGCGATAAAAAAGCATTCGCACTTGCCCTTAAAAGAACAGGAGAACAGGGATGAAAGTGACCTTCGAAGAGTTGAAAGCGGCGTTCAATCGGGTTCTGCTCGATCGCGGCGTCAACGCGGATACCGCAGATGCCTGCGCGGAAATGTTTGCCCGCACCACGGAATCCGGCGTCTATTCACATGGCGTCAACCGCTTCCCGCGCTTTATTCAGCAGCTTGATGCCGGCGATATCATTCCTGATGCCCAGCCCAAACGGGTGACGACATTAGGGGCTATCGAACAGTGGGACGCCCAGCGATCCATTGGCAACCTGACGGCGAAAAAGATGATGGATCGCGCCACCGAACTGGCCTCCGATCACGGCATTGGTCTGGTGGCACTGCGTAACGCTAACCACTGGATGCGCGGCGGCAGCTACGGCTGGCAGGCGGCGGAGAAGGGCTACATCGGCATTTGCTGGACCAACTCCATTGCCGTCATGCCCGCGTGGGGATCAAAAGAGTGCTGCATCGGCACCAACCCGCTGATCGTCGCCATTCCCACCAGCCCGATCACCATGGTCGATATGTCGATGTCGATGTTCTCCTACGGCATGCTGGAAGTGAATCGCCTGGCCGGACGTGAGCTGCCGGTAGACGGCGGCTTTGACGACGAAGGCAATCTCACCAGAGAGCCCGGCGTAATTGAGAAAAACCGCCGGATTCTGCCAATGGGTTACTGGAAAGGTTCAGGCTTATCCATCGTGCTCGACATGATCGCCACCCTGCTTTCCAATGGCGCTTCCGTCGCGGAAGTCACGCAGGACAACAGTGACGAATACGGCGTATCTCAGATCTTTATCGCCATCGAGGTCGATCGCCTGATCGACGCCCCGACCCGCGATGCCAAACTGCAGCGCATCATGGACTTCATCACCACCGCCGAACGCGCTGATGACAATGTCGCCGTTCGTCTGCCGGGGCATGAGTTCACCCGTTTGCTTGAAGAGAACCGCCGCAACGGCATCACGGTTGATGACAGCGTGTGGGCGAAAATCCAGTCTCTGTAAGGAGTAGGCCATGATATTCGGACATATTTCACAGCCAAATCCGTGTCGCCTGCCGCGGGCGATTGAAAAAGCGTTAGATTTTCTGCGTACCACGGATTTCAGCATGCTCAAGCCGGGTGTCGTTGAAATTGAGGGACGCAACATCTTTGCCCAGGTGCTGGATCTCACCACCCGGGAACAGCACGAGAATCGCCCGGAAGTGCATCGCCGTTATCTGGATATACAGTTTCTGGCCTGGGGTGAAGAAAAAATCGGTATCGCCATTGATACCGGCAATAACGAAATCAGCGAATCATTACTGGAACAGCGGGATATTATTTTTTATCACGACAGCGAACGCGAATCGTTTATCGAAATGATACCCGGCAGTTATGCCATATTTTTCCCGCAGGATGTACACCGTCCTGCCTGTATTAAAAACAAGGAAACCACAATTCGTAAAATTGTGGTGAAAGTGGCAATCAGCGAATTAGATTAATTTTCTGATAAATACAGGAACGCGAAATGACCAACACCGGTTTTATTATTGGTGCGTACCCCTGCGCACCCTCGTTTCACCAGAAAGGGGAACAAGAAGAACAAACCTTCTGGCGGGAACTTTCTGACACGCCACACATTCGCGGGCTGGAACAACCCTGCCTTGAACATCTCCATCCTTATGGGGATGAATGGCTGTTCCGCCATACGCCGGGTGAATGGCAAATCGTGGTAACCGCCGTGATGGAAACCATGCGCCGCCGCGGCACAAACGGTGCGTTTGGCCTGGCCTCCGCCGATGAAGAACAGCGTAAAGCCAGCGTCGAATTTTACCGCCATCTGCGCCAGAAGATTGCTGCCGTTAACGCCCGTTTTCCCGGGAAAGTCATTGCCCTGGAGATGCAGGCCGCGCCGCAGGCGGGCAATGCTTCAGTTGAGCAGGCTACCGAGGCGTTCGCCCGTTCCATCCGTGAAATCGCGGGCTGGGACTGGTCCTGCGATCTTGTGCTGGAACACTGCGACGCCATGACGGGATCCGCACCGCGTAAGGGATTTTTACCCCTGGCGCAGGTGCTGGAGGTGGTGAAAGGAACGGATATCAGCGTCTGTATCAACTGGGCGCGCTCGGCCATTGAAGGCCGTAATACGACCCTACCGCTTGAACATGTTCAGGCCGCGCTCGATGCCGGGAAACTGGGGGCCTTAATGTTTTCGGGTACAACCACCAGCGGCGAGTACGGAGAATGGCAGGATCTGCACGCGCCGTTTTCTTCGTTCTGCACTGACAGTTTGATGTCCACTGAACACGCAAAATTACTCTTTACTGCGGCGAGCGCCGCAACATTGAAATTCTCCGGTATTAAGTTACTGGAAATTAATGCTAATGCTGACGTCAGCCACCGCATCGCTATTTTGCGCGACGGCATTAGCGCCATGAAAAAAGCAACACAATAACAATAAAAAAACCTTATTCCGGTTACCTACACTGAGAGATTAAATATGAATACGTCTACTCAAGCCTTACATGCGGATATTCCGCGTCAGCGCTGGCTAAGAATCATTCCTCCCATTCTTATTGCCTGCATTATTTCATATATGGACCGCGTGAATATCGCGTTTGCGATGCCGGGTGGTATGGATGAGGAATTAGGTATTACCGCGACGATGGCAGGCCTGGCGGGTGGCATATTCTTTATCGGCTATCTGTTCCTGCAGGTTCCCGGCGGCAAGATTGCCGTGCACGGCAGCGGCAAGAAGTTTATCGGCTGGTCGCTGGTCGCCTGGGCGGTGATCTCGGTGCTGACCGGGCTTGTCACTAATCAGTATCAGCTTCTGGTGCTGCGTTTTTTGCTCGGCGTGGCGGAAGGCGGGATGCTGCCCGTTGTGCTCACGATGATCAGCAACTGGTTCCCGGACGCCGAGCGCGGCCGCGCCAACGCCATCGTGATCATGTTTGTGCCCATCGCCGGGATCATCACCGCCCCGCTGTCGGGCTGGATTATTACCGCACTCGACTGGCGCTGGCTGTTCATTATTGAAGGGCTGATGTCCGTTGTGGTGCTGGTGCTCTGGGCATTCACCGTTTATGACCGTCCGCAGGAAGCCCGCTGGATCTCAGACGCCGAGAAAAACTATCTGGTGCAAACGCTGGCGGCGGAACAGCAGGCCATCGCCGGAAAAGAGGTGAAAAATGCCTCGCTCAGCGCGGTGCTGTCTGACAAAACCATGTGGCAGCTGATCGCCCTGAACTTCTTCTATCAGACCGGGATTTACGGTTACACCCTTTGGCTGCCCACTATCCTGAAGGAACTGACGCATACCAGCATCGGCCAGGTGGGTATGCTCGCCATTCTGCCTTACATCGGCGCCATTGCGGGCATGTTCCTGTTCTCCACGCTCTCTGACCGCACCGGCAAGCGCAAGCTGTTTGTCTCCCTGCCGTTGATTGGCTTCGCGCTCTGCATGTTCCTCTCCGTGGCGCTGAAAGCCAACACCTGGCTGGCCTATGCCGCACTGGTGGGCTGCGGCTTCTTCCTGCAATCCGCCGCGGGCGTGTTCTGGACCATTCCGGCGCGTCTGTTCAGCGCCGAAATGGCGGGCGGTGCGCGCGGCGTGATCAACGCCCTGGGGAACCTCGGTGGGTTCTGTGGCCCTTATGCCGTAGGCGTGCTGATCACCCTGTACAGCAAAGATGCGGGCGTTTACTGCCTGGCGGTCTCTCTGGCGCTGGCGTCGCTGCTGGCCCTGCTATTGCCGGCAAAATGCGATGCCGGCGCAGAGCCTAATCCCACGGTGACCCCACACAAGCGTGCGGCCTGATGCCCTCACCTACCCCACTAAACCAAACCGTAGGCCGGGTAAGCGAAGCGCCACCCGGCGAATAAGCGAGAAGAAGATGAGTGAAAAAGAGCCCTACTGGCTGGGTATCGATTGTGGCGGTACTTATCTGAAAGCCGGTTTATACAACAGCCAGGGCAAAGAGGTCAGTATCGAACGCCGCTCCGTTGCCACGCTCAGCCCGCGAGCGGGCTACGCCGAGCGGGATATGCATCAGCTATGGCAGCACTGCCACGCGACCGTCGCCTTGCTGCTCAAAAATTCAGGAGTAAACGGAAAACAGATCAAAGGTGTCGGTATTTCAGCTCAGGGCAAAGGACTGTTTCTGCTTGATAAACAGGACCAACCGCTGGGCAACGCCATCCTCTCCTCTGACCGCCGGGCACTGGACATTGTGCAGCGCTGGCAGCAGGACGGTATCCCCGAAAAACTCTACCCGCATACGCGCCAGACGCTTTGGACCGGGCATCCGGCCTCGCTTCTGCGCTGGGTCAAAGAGAACGAGCCGCAGCGTTATCAGCACATTGGCTGCGTGATGATGGCGCACGACTATCTGCGCTGGTGTCTGACCGGCGTGAAGGGCTGCGAAGAGAGCAACATCTCCGAGTCCAATCTCTACAACATGAATACCGGCCAGTATGACCCGCAGCTTACGCGCTGGCTCGGTATCAACGAGATTGATGACGCTCTGTCGCCGATTGTCGGTTCAGCAGAAATCTGCGGGGAAATCACCGCTCAGGCAGCCGCGCTTACCGGTCTCGCGGCGGGTACGCCTGTCGTTGGCGGACTGTTTGATGTGGTTTCCACCGCGATCTGTGCCGGACTGCACGACGAACATACGCTGAACGCCGTGATGGGCACCTGGGCCGTCACCAGCGGGATTGCCAATGCACTTCGGGACAACGAACCGTTTCCGTATGTCTATGGACGTTACGTTCACCCGCAGCAGTACATCGTCCACGAAGCCAGCCCCACCTCTTCCGGCAACCTTGAATGGCTGACCGCGCAGTGGGGCGACATGCCGTTCAGCGAAATCAACCGCGCCGTGGCCAGCCTGCCGAAAGCCGAAAGCGATCTGCTCTTCCTGCCGTTCCTCTACGGCAGCAACGCCGGGCTGGAGATGACCAGCGGTTTCTACGGCATGCAGGCGCTGCATACCCGCGCGCACCTGCTGCAGGCGGTTTATGAGGGCGTGGTATTTAGCCACATGACCCACCTCAACCGCATGCTTGAACGTTTTACCCACGTTCATACCCTGCGCGTGACGGGTGGCCCAACCCATTCTGACGTGTGGATGCAAATGCTCGCAGACGTCAGCGGGCTGGCCATTGAACTGCCGCAGGTGGAAGAGACGGGCTGTTCCGGCGCCGCGCTGGCCGCGATGGTTGGCACCGGCGCTTTCACCGACTTCCACGCGGCGCAGCGCGCGCTTAAGCATGACATCCGGGTCATCGAGCCCGATATGCGCGCCCATGCGGCCTATCAGCGCAAATATCACCGCTACCAGTTACTGATTTCAGCATTGCAGGGCTACCACGCCCGTATTAAGGAGTACGACCTATGAGCAGACCATTACTGCAGCTGGCGCTCGACCACACCTCGCTTCAGGCCGCCCAGCGCGATGTCGCGACGCTTTCAGAACACGTCGATATCGTCGAAGCGGGCACCATTTTGTGCCTGACCGAAGGGCTGAACGCCGTGCGCGCCCTGCGCGAGCAGTGCCCGGATAAGATCGTCGTGGCGGACTGGAAAGTCGCCGATGCCGGAGAAACGCTGGCTGAACAGGCATTTGGCGCAGGCGCGAACTGGTTGACCATCATCTGCGCCGCGCCGCTGGCCACCGTGGAACGAGGCCACGAGGTGGCGCTGCGCTGCGGAGGTGAAATCCAGATGGAGCTCTTTGGCAACTGGACGCTGGACGACGCGCGCGACTGGCACCGCATCGGCGTGAAGCAGGCCATTTATCACCGCGGACGCGACGCGCAGGCCAGCGGGCAGCAGTGGGGTGAAGCGGATCTCGCGAAAATGAAAGCGCTCTCCGACATCGGTTTGCAGCTCTCGGTGACCGGTGGCATCACTCCCGCCGACCTGCCGCTGTTTAAGCAGATCAACGTTAAAGCCTTTATTGCCGGGCGCGCGCTGGCAGGTGCCGCCAATCCACCGCAGGTGGCACAGGCATTCCACGCGCAAATCTGCGACATCTGGGGAGCGTAATCATGCGTCAACATCCGTTAGGTATTTACGAAAAAGCGCTGCCGAAAGATCTCTCCTGGCCGGAACGTCTGGTGCTGGCGAAAAGCTGCGGGTTCGATTTTGTTGAGATGTCAGTCGACGAGACCGACGAGCGTTTGTCACGCCTCGAGTGGAGCACCACGCAGCGCGCTTCGCTGGTTGAAGCGATGCTGGAGACCGGTGTGGCAATCCCCTCCATGTGTTTATCTGCCCACCGTCGCTTCCCGTTTGGCAGCCGGGATGAAACCGCCCGCGAGCGCGCCCGCGAGATCATGACGAAGGCCATTAAGCTGGCACGTGACTTGGGCATTCGCACCATTCAGCTTGCGGGTTATGACGTGTACTACGAAGAGCACGACGAGGGCACGCAGCAGCGCTTTGCCGAAGGGCTGGCGTGGGCCGTCGAGCAAGCCGCTGCCGCGCAGGTGATGCTGGCGGTGGAGATCATGGATACCGCGTTTATGAACTCCATCAGCAAATGGAAAAAGTGGGACGACATGCTCGCCTCGCCGTGGTTCAGCGTTTACCCGGACGTCGGCAACCTGAGCGCGTGGGGCAACGACGTCACCGCCGAGCTGACGCTGGGCATTGACCGCATCGCCGCGATCCACCTGAAAGATACCCAGCCCGTGACCGAGCAAAGCCCCGGCCAGTTCCGCGACGTGCCGTTTGGCGAGGGCTGCGTCGATTTTGTTGGCGTGTTTAACACGCTCAATCAGCTGAACTATCGCGGCGCGTTTCTGATTGAAATGTGGACTGAAAAAGCAAAAGAGCCGGTGCTGGAGATTATCCAGGCGCGCCGATGGATTGAAGCCCGTATGCAGGAAGGAGGCATGACGTGTTAGAAGAACTCAAAGACGAGGTGCTGGCGGCAAACCTGGCGCTGCCTGCCCACCAGCTGGTGACGTTTACCTGGGGCAACGTCAGCGCGGTCGACCGGGAAAGCGGCATGATGGTCATCAAGCCCTCCGGCGTGGAATACGAGGTGATGACGGCAAAGGATATGGTGGTGGTGAATATCGCAACCGGCGAGGTGGTCGAAGGCAGCAAGAAACCCTCATCAGACACGCCGACCCACCTTGCGCTGTACCGCCGTTACCCGGAGATTGGCGGCATCGTGCATACCCATTCGCGACATGCCACTATCTGGTCCCAGGCAGGACAGGATTTACCCGCCTGGGGCACAACTCACGCGGATTATTTCTACGGGGCGATCCCCTGCACGCGCCTGATGACCGCGGCAGAGATTGCCGGAGAATATGAATATCAGACGGGTGAAGTGATCATCAAAACCTTCGAGGAGCGCGATCTCAGCCCGATGCAGGTCCCGGCGGTGCTGGTCCACTCCCACGGCCCGTTCGCCTGGGGTAAAGACGCTGCCGATGCGGTCCACAATGCCGTCGTGCTGGAAGAGTGCGCCTATATGGGCCTGTTCTCTCGCCAGCTCGCGCCACAGCTTCCGGTTATGCAGCAGGAGCTGCTCGACAAGCATTATCTGCGCAAGCACGGGGCAAATGCCTACTACGGCCAGTGATGCACTTTACAGATCGTAGGCCGGGTAAGGCGAAGCCGCCACCCGGCTTTATTACATCAGAAGCGCCAGGTCAGGCCGGTCATCAGCGCGAAGCTGTCGTCGCGGTCGATCATCGGGCTGTTCTTCACGTCGTCAGGTAATACGGTATAGACCGCGCTGGCGTTGAGATACAGCTTCTGGGTTAACTGATATTTGGCGGCCAGGCCAACGTATGGCGTCCAGCTGTCGCCGGCGGTGTATTCATCCATACCCGAGCGGCGAGACTCGCTGCCGGATACGCCGTAGTAGTAGTCGTTATAGCTTTCGTCGCTGTAGAAAATCCCGACCGATGGCGTCAGGGTCAGGCGTTCCATCCTGATTGGACGGAAGTACGATACTTCGCCCATCACGCCACCGCTTTCATCCATCGCATCGCCAGAGACGGCCACTTTCAGAGAGCCCCAGCTTTCGTGGCGGTAGTAGGCGCCGCCGATGAAGGCAGACGCTTTGCGCTCGTCCAGCTGCTTCATCTGATGGTCGTCGTTATCATCAGGATCAAAATGCAGCGGCATCCACGATGCGGTCAGGCTGAACTCATTTTTTGCGTCTTTCCACAGGATCCATCCGCCCGTGGTCTGGCGAACATAGAATCTGTCGCCTTCGTAGCTAATTAACGGTACTGCACTGGTATTTTCATTATATCCTTTGTAAGGAGACTCATTAAATACTGCCCCCGCTCCAAGTGAAAAGTCACCGGCCATTGCAGAGGATGTTGCAAATAACGTGGCAGCGATGAGTAAATTGTATTTAATAGTCATTACATGTAATCCATTTAAATGCCAAACAAGCGAGGCGAATAATAATGGTTACAAATTTGCCAATGCAACGCTGCGGTTTATATAATATTATATATAAAATCATATAGATGGGTGCGCATGATGAATAAATTACAGCTAAAGCCACGCGAATTAAAAATTATTTCCGTCATCGCCGCAACCCACAGCATTGGTGATGCTGCCGCCCTGCTGGGCATGGCGCAGGCCAACGTCAGTAAATATCTGTCTGATTTTGAAACGCGGGTTGGGCTCAAGGTGTTCGAGCGTACCACTCGCCAGCTGGCCCTTACCCAGTTTGGCGAAGCGTTACTCCCTTACGTGAATGCCACGCTGGATAAGAACAGTCAACTTGTTAATTTTATTGCGGATTATAAGCATGAAAAGCGTGGAAAAGTCACGATCTACGCCCCAACAGGTATCGTGACCTATCTTGCCCGACACGTGATCCATCAGATTGAGGACATTGGCGACATTCGCATCTCCCTGAAAACCTACAACCTGGACCGTAATGAATTTTCAGAAGGTGTTTCCTTTCCGGACGACTGCGATATTTTAATTACCTATGCACAGCCGAAAGATGAAAGCCTGGTTGCCAGCGTGTTGACAAAATATTCCGTCACGGCATTTGCAACCGTTGAATATTTAAATAAACATCCCTTAACAGGACCTGAAGATTTAATTAACCACTCCTGTATCCTCATTGATTCCATGCTGGTCGATGAGGCAAACATCTGGCGCTTCCGCGTGCACGGCAGTGATAACGTTTATGATTACCGGGTAACCGGGAATTATATTTGCGACAATACGCAGACCGCCCTTGAGCTGGCAAGAAATCATCTTGGAATTGTATTTGCGCCCAAAGAGAGTCTGAAAAAAGAATTAACAAAAGGCATGTTGGTCCCCTGCTTCCCGCATCAGGAGGAGTGGTGGCTCGATCTGACCGCCATCTTCCGCAAACGGGAATATCAGCCCTGGCGCGTGCAATACGTCCTGGATGGCGTACTGAACTGCCTGCGCCAGCAAATTGCTCAGGCCGCCCATGGACGGCCTGAGCTGGGCGATTAGAACAGCCCCAGCGGTTTATCAGAGTAGCTGACCAGCAGACATTTCGTCTGCTGGTAATGCTCCAGCATCATCTTGTGGGTTTCACGCCCGATGCCCGACTGCTTATAACCCCCAAATGCCGCGTGCGCCGGATAGGCGTGGTAGCAGTTGGTCCAGACGCGTCCGGCCTGTATGCCCCTTCCCATTTTATAGGCCAGATTACCGTTGCGGCTCCAGACGCCCGCCCCCAGGCCATACGGCGTGTCGTTGGCAATTTCCAGCGCCTCCTCCATCGTTTTGAAGGTGGTCACGGCCAGCACCGGTCCGAAAATTTCCTCCTGGAAAACGCGCATGTTGTTCTGACCGAACAGGATCGTCGGCTCAAGGTAGTACCCTTCCTGCAGATCCCCTCCCAGCACTTTACGGCGACCGCCGGTCAGAATATCCGCGCCCTCTTTCTTGCCGATGTCGATGTAGTTGAGGATAGTCTCCAGCTGTCCGTGCGAGACCTGCGCCCCCATCTGCGTGACGTTATCGAGCGGGTTACCGCTGCGGATAGATTCGACCCGGCGAATGGCGCGCTCCATAAAGCGCTCATAGATGGACTCCTGCACCAGCGCGCGGCTTGGGCAGGTACAGACTTCGCCCTGGTTAAACGCAAACAGCGCAAACCCTTCCAGCGCTTTATCGAAGAAGGCATCCTCTTCCTCCATCACGTCCGCGAAGAAGATATTCGGGGATTTCCCCCCCAGCTCCAGGGTCACCGGAATAATGTTCTGCGTGGCGTACTGCATGATCTGCTGACCCACTTCCGTCGAGCCGGTAAACGCCACTTTGGCGATACGTTTTGAGGTGGCCAGATATTCGCCTATCTCACCGCCCGCGCCGTTGACCACGTTAATCACGCCCGGGGGCAGCAGATCGCCGACGATTTCCATCAGCAGCAGAACCGAGAGCGGGGTCAGACGAGCCGGCTTCAGCACAATACAGTTTCCGGCCGCCAGCGCCGGCGCCATTTTCCAGCTCGCCATCAGCAGCGGGAAGTTCCACGGAATAATTTGCCCGACGACGCCCAGCGGTTCATGGAAGTGATACGCCACGGTGTCGCTGTCTACCTCGCTGATCCCGCCCTCCTGAGCGCGAATGCAGGAGGCGAAATAGCGGAAATGGTCAATGGCCAGCGGCACGTCTGCCGCCATCGTTTCCCGGATCGGCTTGCCGTTATCCCAGGTTTCTGCCGTTGCCAGCAGCTCCAGATTTTGCTCCATCCGGTCGGCAATTTTGAACAAAATGGCCGCGCGGTCCTGAACGGAGGTATGGGCCCATTTATCTTTCGCTTTGTGCGCCGCATCCAGCGCGAGGTCGATATCACGCTTGCCGGAGCTGGCTATTTCACACAGCGGCTGGCCGGTAACGGGGGTCAGGTTGGAATAGTATTCGCCGTCGACGGGCGCGACCCAGTCGCCGCCAATAAAGTTGTCATAACGGGGCTTCAGCTTGAGGGGAAAACCATACTCGCCGGGCTGGATACGCGATGAGGGAGGATTGTTTGTCATGACCGTCTCCTTGCTGTTGGTGTACAACAAGGGTAGTTCCGGCTGGCGATTTTCTCGCCAGCCGGTAACGGTGTTTACGACGGGGGTCACGGAGTTTCAGGAAATAACAGCGAATCTCGCAGGACATGATCGTTACCGCGACGGCGGGTAAAGCCGATGCGGTTGAAATACTCCAGGATCTGAATTGCCAGCTTACGGCCCACGTTCAGCCGGTCGCGGAAATCGGCGGCGCAGGTAGAGCCCCGCTCCTGATCCAGCTCGCGGATCAGGTTCGCAAACGCAACAATCCGATCGTTACGGTAATAACGATCTTTCACGATCGCGACTATCAGCCCTTGCTGCGCCGCATGGCGCAGAACCTGACGCATTACCTGCTCGTCGGCGTTCGTTTCGCGAGCCAGATCGCGAACCCACCACGGCTCATCGCCAAACAGCGGGGCCACTTTTTGCCACACTGCCTCTTGCTCCGCGGTGAACCCGGCCTTGTGATCAGGCAGATGCAGCCAGCCGTGGTGGCTTTTGATCGCCCCGCTTTCGCGCATGTTCTCAATCAGCAGCAGCACCAGCGCATCGTCTTCCATCGGCAGCGCCATGCGTCGCAGACGTTCACGACCTGGGCCAGGCTCATCCTGATGCTGTTCATGGTAGGTTGCCAGCGTGTTCAGTATCTTACGCTGCCAGTTTGCCGCAACCGGGGCATTGAGCAGGCTGTTGCCGGCCTGAATAAAGCCCGGCTGCTGGGTCAGCTGGCGTAAGCCTTCTTCGCTCAGCTGGCGCGCCCATGCAAAATCCTTAAGACTCACCGCACCGCGCTCAAGATGCACCCGCAGCGCGGCGCTATCTTCTCTGGCATGCGCCAGCTCCGCCAGCCACTGCAGATATTCAGGTTTACGCTTGCCGCGCCGCGGTGGGTTAAGCACCACCACCCGCGCCCCGGCCAGCGTTTCGCGCGCTGAAATATCACGCAGTACCAGACGATCGTTGTCTGCCAGCCAGAGCGGCGAATCGAAAACCAGTTCGGCAAGGTCGTTCTCCAGCAGCGACACCCGCCCGGTGATATGGCTGGCCGCGTGGTGGATATGCAGCGGCTGCCACTGGGTCAGCGGCGCGTGCGTCTGCAGGGAGACAATGACGCGTTCAGACGGTTCGGGTGGCGCATCGGCCAGCAGCCAGTCGCCGCGGCTAAGCTGCTCTTTTTCCGCATCCCCGGCAATGTTAAGGGCGATTCGCTGCCCGGCGTGGGCCTGCTCCGCGGGCTGGTTTTGCGCATGCAGGCCGCGCACGCGCATCGGTTTGTTAACGCCCGTCAGCCATAAGCTATCGCCGACCTTCACTTCGCCGCTGAGCGCCGTACCGGTGACCACCAGGCCCGAACCTTTCACGGTAAAGGCCCGGTCAATGGCCAGACGGAAACGGTGATGGCTGGCGTGGTCACGTGATGAAAGCTGCTGTAAATGGTGGCGAAGTTCGTCGATTCCTCGCCCTTCTGTCGCCACGGTGACAAAAAGCGTAGCATCGGCAAAGCCATATTCCCGCAAGGTTGCCTGTACCGTTTCGCGCACCTCGCTGACGCGCGCGTCATCCACGCGATCGGCTTTGGTTAGCGCCACGGTCAGCTGCGGGTTGCCGGTCAGCTGCAGGATCGCAAGATGCTCGCGGGTTTGCGCCATGACGCCATCATCACAGGCCACCACCAGCAGGGCATGATCGATTCCGCCCACACCCGCCAGCATGTTGGACAGAAACTTTTCATGCCCCGGTACATCAATAAAACCCAGAACGCGGCCATCGGGCTGGGGCCAGTAGGCATAGCCCAGATCGATGGTCATGCCGCGCTTTTTTTCTTCCGGCAGGCGGTCGGCGTTTACGCCGGTAATCGCCTGTAGCAACGTGGTTTTTCCGTGGTCGACGTGACCGGCGGTGGCAATAATCATTTCAACAACATCTCCAGAAATCGCTCTTCATCTTCAAGGCAGCGCAGATCCAGCCACATTCGGCCGTCGTAAATCCGCCCGATAACCGGCGTCGGCAGACCACGCCAGCGTGACGACAGGGCATCAAGGCGGCTGCCGCGCCCGTCGCGCGGGGTGAACGTAAGCGCCTCGCTCGGCAGCCTGTCCACCGGCAGCGAACCGCTGCCAATCTGCGACTGGCAAGGTTCAATGCGCACGTCAAAATCGGGGTAATGCGGGGCTACGTGCGGCAGCAGTAACTCGGCCTGGGCGCGAATCGAGGCGGCATCGCGGGTTAACAGGCGCAGCGTGGGCAGGCTCTCGGCCAGCTTCTCCGGATGCAGATAGATACGCAGCGTCGCGTCCAGCGCGGCAAGGGTCATTTTATCGGCACGCAGGGCGCGCTTGAGCGGGTGCTGCTGCAGCTTCGCAATCAGCTCGCGCTTGCCTACGATAATCCCGGCCTGCGGCCCGCCCAGCAGTTTGTCGCCGGAAAAGCTCACCAGGCTGACGCCCGCCGCAATCATCTCTTGCGGCATCGGCTCTTTTGGCAGCCCGTAAAGGCTCAAATCGACCAGCGAACCGCTGCCGAGATCGGCAATCACAGGTACATTCAGCTCGCGCCCAATCGCCGCCAGCTCGGCCTCTTCAACCGTTTTGGTGAAGCCTTCAATATGGTAATTGCTGGTGTGGACCTTCATCAGCAGGGCGGTATTTTCATTCACCGCCGCGCGATAATCTTTCGCATGCGTACGGTTAGTGGTGCCCACTTCATGCAGCGTGCAGCCCGCCTGGCGCATCACGTCCGGGATGCGAAACGCCCCGCCAATCTCCACCAGCTCGCCGCGGGAAACCACCACCTCTTTGCCGCTGGCGGTAGCCGCCAGCATCAGCAGCACTGCCGCAGCGTTGTTATTTACAATGCAGGCATCTTCCGCGCCGGTCAGCTGGCACAGCAGCTCCGCCAGCGCGCGATCGCGGTGCCCGCGCCCGGCACCGTCCAGATCGTACTCCAGCGTCACAGGCGAGCGCATGGCCTGCCCGACCGCCGCGATAGCCTCTTCCGCCTGCTGCGCGCGGCCCAGGTTGGTATGCAGGACGGTTCCCGTCAGGTTAATCACCTGGCGTAACGCGCTTTGCGCTTTCTCGTGCAGCCGATGTTCAACTTCCTGCTCCCACGCTGCGCACCAGTCGGGCAAGGCGTTTTCTGACTGAATCGCGCATCGGGCTTCGTCCTGAAGCAGACGTAGCATCTCAACCGTCGCGGTATGACCGAAACGCTCAACGGCAGCATGAATGCGGGGCTCGCGAAGGAGACGGTCGGTAGCGGGGATCTGGCTGTACAGCGAATGATGAGTAGTCATGAAAGCGCCTGGCGAGTAAATATCTTCCCCCCTCCCGACGGGAGAGGGAGTTAACATGTAGAGAGATTGTACCGCCTCCCGCAGCGAAGTGTTATAACCCGCATCAAGCCTTTGGCGGTTCTGTACGGGCAAAGCTCTCGCGGCTAAATAGCGTGTCGGCAAGTTTTACCAGCAGCGGACGATCAACGCACCAGCCGGGGGAAACGCGGCGGAAGTTGAGATAGCCAATGGCGCAGGCGATGGCGATCGTCGCCAGGTTCAGGTCGTCGGTTTGGATCTTTCCGTCCCGGATAAGCTGTTCGCACCGGTCCAGGCTTCGGCTGATTTTTTCCCGCTGGCGCAGCAGTTCGTTTTCTGACTGCTGGGCGGCGGGCCTTGCCTGTTCGCGCACCGAGGTGAGAGCCGCATCCATAATGCCATCGGCCAGGGCTTCAATTTGCTTCACCGCCAGCGCCGCTTTGGGGTCAGCCGGAAGCATTGCCGGGGTAACGCCCAGCAGCTCGATATACTCCGCAATAATCGGGGAATCGAACCAATATTCACCCTCGTCCGTCACCAGCGCCGGGACTTTCCCCAGCGGGTTGTACTGCGCGACGCCGTTTTCGGCGTTGTAAGGCTGTTCATTGATGAATTCAAATTCAATCCCTTTCTCCAGCAGGAGAATTGAGATCTTTCGCACGAAGGGACTGGTATAGCTACCGATAAGTTTCATTGCCTGATCCTTGATGCCGGAAAAAAGTCAGTATGGATCAAGCGATGAAAAAAGGGCAGGTATGCGCGTCGCATTCCTGCCCTGGAGGGATTAGTGATCGAGATAGAGGTAGTGCATCCAGCTGGTCATACGCAGCAACACTTTACGCATGACCGACACGTGGGCGAAATGGTCCGAATAGACGGCCACCTGGGCGTAAATACCGTCTGGCAGCGCATCGACGTCGGCGTTAGGCTCCAGCTCAATTAGCGCCTGTACGCCATCCGTACCCGGCACGACCGTCAGTGCCTGCAGCGCGCCCTGTGCCTGATACGACCCGCCTGGCACCACCGGCAGAACGCTGGTGAGCTTGCCGGTGAACACCTGGCCCGGCAGCGCGTTGAACACCACTTCCGCTTCATCGCCCGGCTTCAGGCGCAGCAGCGAGTTCTGACGGAACTGAGCCACGATCTGGCGCTTCTGCTCAGGAATAAAGACCATCACCGGACGCAGGGGCAGCGCGGCGGCATAGGTCCCCGGACGAATCAGCACCTGGGTGATATAGCCATTGCTGGGCGCACGCACCACGGTCTGATCCAGGTTGTATTTGGCTTCAGCAAGCTGGGCACGCAGGGAGGCAATCTGCGACTGTTCGCCGTTCACCATGCTGTCTAACTGGCTTTGAATCTGCACCTGTTCAGCAACGGAGCCTTTCACCAGCGCATCCTGTGCCAGGTAATTCTGCCGCGCGTTGTCGATATCGCTTTCAGAGAACGGATTCACCTTCGCCTGGCTGCCTTTCAGGTAGCGCTGATAATCTTTGTACAGGCGATCGCGCTCGGCGGAGACGCGCGTGGTATTGGCGACGGCTTCCGCCAGCTGCGCTTTCAGATTATCGATGTTGTGCGTCGCGGTCACCAGGTCGGCCTGGAGTCTGTCAACGCGCGCCTGGTAGCGGCCTGGATCCAATTTAAATAACACTTCGCCTTTTTTAATGAGCTGGTTATTTTTATCGGTCACTTCACTGACCACGCCAGTCACCTGCGGCGTAATTGGAATAGAAATAACCGCTTTTTGCGCCGTAAAGGTATACGGGTGGTTATAGTTCATGAGCAGAATAAGTCCGGCAACAATAAACACGCCGCCTAAAGTCGCGGTGGCAAGCGTCCACTGGTTTACCGGAATACGGAATATTTTAAAAATCACCCAGGCAAATGCCACATAGGTCAAAATAATCAACAGATCCATGATTAGCGCTCCAGCGTGTTCTTATCAGCAGCAGGCTGTGCTGCCGCCAGCTTTTGTTCGAGTTCCGCCACGCGTTTGGCGAGCGCATCCATGCCCGGAACCTCGTCAGGCTTTGTGATGTGGTTCTGCATGCCCCAGCCGCGGTCTTCACGGTACAGCGTGGCCCAAATCCACAGGAACGGCCAGATGGCATGGAGCGTAAACAGGCTAATCCACCCTGCCGTATGAATCGCATCGGCATGCGGGTGGTTACGCTTTTTGGCCATATTGTAAGGGATGTCATGAATGGCGATGATTCCGTAAAAAAGAACCAGAAATACAAAAATCAATACGCCCAGCGCGAAATAGTTGAGAAACATATTCTCCTCACTTAAACAACGTCAACTCATTAAATTAATAAAACGGTACGCAACCTAATTAATTTTTATAAACACAGGGTGGTGCTTATTATTTCCAGAGCCGGGGAGTATGGATTTTTATAATATCTCCATGCAAGTTTATAAGCGTGTCAAAATATATCCTGAATAATAATAGACTTAACCTTACAATATGAGCGTAATCCACCTTTTAGCTTTTCGCCATACCACACATCAAAAGTGGTTTTTTAGCTTTTCGTGTCGCGCTTTGCCATCCTGATGCCGATCGCAGCCAGAGAAATCTGCATAAAAATATTTTGTGAAATCAGTCACAATCCAGAAACAAACACACGAAAGCAAAATGTGATACAAATCACAGAAAGAGGTGTTTTTTGCGTCATTTTTCGCCATCGTCTTTTTTTTGCTCACCATTTTTGTGATTCAGATCACCTCATTGAATACCTCACCCCCTATCTTTGCGTGATGTGTATCACACAAATTTTCGTTATCTGGACAGTTGAACGATTCAGTGCCAGATTTCACAGCATCAGAACAGGGTCCGGCTACCTCTGCCGCCGCACATTAACGATAAACCTCGGGCCGCAAGCCTAAGCAAAACAGAAGAAGGGGTGTTTTATGTCATCCGATTTCAAGATCAAAGTTCAAAGCTTTGGTCGTTTCCTCAGCAACATGGTGATGCCAAATATCGGCGCGTTTATCGCGTGGGGTATCATCACCGCATTGTTCATTCCGACAGGGTGGTTGCCTAACGAAACGCTGGCGAAACTCGTTGGCCCAATGATTACCTATCTCCTGCCGCTGCTCATCGGTTTTACCGGTGGTCGTCTGGTGGGCGGTGACCGTGGTGGCGTTGTGGGTGCCATCACCACGATGGGGGTTATCGTCGGTGCGGATATGCCGATGTTCCTCGGTGCGATGATTGCCGGTCCTTTGGGCGGCTGGGCGATCAAGAAATTCGACGTCTGGGTTGACGGTAAGATCAAATCCGGCTTCGAAATGCTGGTGAACAACTTCTCTGCGGGCATCATCGGGATGATCCTCGCGATTCTGGCGTTCCTCGGTATTGGCCCTGCGGTTGAAGTGCTGTCCAAAATTCTGGCGGCAGGCGTTAACTTTATGGTGGCGCACGACATGCTGCCGCTGGCGTCTATCTTCGTTGAACCGGCGAAAATCCTGTTCCTGAACAACGCCATTAACCACGGCATCTTCTCGCCGCTGGGTATTCAGCAGTCTCACGATCTCGGCAAGTCCATCTTCTTCCTGATTGAAGCGAACCCGGGTCCGGGTATGGGCGTTCTGCTGGCGTACATGTTCTTTGGCCGCGGCAGCGCGAAGCAGTCTGCTGGCGGCGCGGCTATCATCCACTTCCTGGGCGGTATCCACGAAATTTACTTCCCGTACGTGCTGATGAACCCGCGTCTGATCCTGGCCGTTATCCTCGGCGGTATGACCGGCGTGTTCACCCTGAGCGTGCTGGGCGGCGGTCTGGTTTCTCCTGCTTCTCCGGGTTCTATCCTGGCGGTGCTGGCGATGACGCCAAAAGGGGCTTACTTCGCGAACATTGCGGCCATCTGTGCGGCCATGGCCGTCTCCTTCGTGGTCTCTTCCATCCTGCTGAAAACCAGCAAAGTGAAAGAAGACGATGATATTGAAGCGGCGACCCGTCGTATGCACGACATGAAAGCTGAGTCCAAAGGCGCTACCCCACTGACGGCGGGCGACGTGTCTAACGACCTGAGCCACGTGCGTAAAATCATCGTTGCCTGTGATGCCGGTATGGGTTCCAGCGCAATGGGTGCAGGCGTGCTGCGTAAGAAAGTGCAGGATGCGGGCCTGACTAACATTTCCGTGACCAACAGCGCCATTAACAGCCTGCCGCCGGATGTTGACCTTGTCATCACGCACCGCGACCTGACCGAACGCGCCATGCGCCAGGTACCGCAGGCACAGCACATCTCGCTGACCAACTTCCTCGACAGCGGCCTGTACACCAGCCTGACCGAACGACTGGTTGCGGCGCAGCGTCATGAAGACAACGAAGTGAAAGTGCGCTCCAGCCTGCAGGACAGCTTTGACGAGAGCAACGCCCACCTGTTCAAACTGGGTGCGGAGAACATCTTCCTCGGCCGCACTGCGGCGACCAAAGAAGAAGCGATTCGCTTTGCCGGTGAGCAGCTGGTAAAAGGCGGCTACGTTCAGCCTGAATACGTCGACGCGATGCTGGAACGCGAAAAGCTGACGCCAACCTACCTGGGCGAATCCATCGCGGTGCCGCACGGTACGGTTGAAGCGAAAGATCGCGTCCTGAAGACCGGCGTCGTATTCTGTCAGTACCCGCAGGGCGTACGCTTCGGTGAAGAAGAAGACGACATCGCCCGTCTGGTGATTGGTATCGCCGCTCGTAACAACGAGCACATTCAGGTGATTACCAGCCTGACCAACGCGCTGGATGATGAGTCTGTCATTGAGCGTCTGGCCAATACCACCAGCGTGGAAGAAGTGCTGGCTCTGCTGAACAAATAAGTTCTCTTCCCTCTCCCCTCCGGGGAGAGGGCTAGGGTGAGGGGAAACGTTCCTCACCCCAGCCCTCTCGGGTAAAAACATTGATGAAGGTTAACACTATGAAAGCATTACATTTTGGCGCAGGTAATATCGGTCGTGGTTTTATCGGTAAACTGCTGGCAGACGCGGGCATTACGCTGACATTCGCCGATGTGAATCAGGTCGTCCTGGATGCCCTGAATGCCCGTCATAGCTATCAGGTACACGTGGTGGGCGAAAACGAGCAGGTTGAGACGGTGTCTGGCGTCAACGCGGTAAGCAGCATTGGCGAAGACGTTATTGACCTGATCGCCAGCGTCGATCTGGTGACCACCGCCGTGGGCCCGGTCGTGCTGGAACGCATCGCCCCTGCGGTCGCGAAAGGCCTGGCAAAACGCAAAGCGCAGGGCATCGACACCCCGCTGAACATCATTGCCTGCGAAAACATGGTGCGCGGCACCACGCAGCTGAAAGGCCACGTGCTCAACGCCGTTGCAGACGAAGATAAAGCCTGGGTTGAAGCGCACGTGGGTTTTGTGGATTCCGCCGTTGACCGCATCGTTCCGCCGTCAGAATCCGCCACCAACGACCCGCTGGAAGTCACCGTCGAAACCTTCAGCGAGTGGATCGTTGATAAAACCCAGTTTAAGGGCGCGCTGCCGACCATTCCGGGTATGGAATTAACCGATAACCTGATGGCATTTGTCGAACGCAAACTCTTCACGCTGAACACCGGGCATGCTATAACCGCGTACCTCGGAAAATTGGCCGGTCATCAGACCATTCGTGACGCGATCCTCGATGAGAAGATCCGCGCGGTGGTAAAAGGGGCAATGGAAGAGAGCGGCGCGGTGCTGATCAAACGCTACGGTTTTGATGCTGAGAAACACGCAGCATACATCCAGAAAATCCTCGGTCGCTTTGAAAACCCGTATCTGAAAGATGACGTTGAGCGCGTAGGCCGCCAGCCGCTGCGTAAACTGAGCGCCGGCGACCGCCTGATTAAGCCGCTGCTCGGCACGCTGGAATACGGTCTGCCGCACGCCAACCTGGTGAAAGGGATTGCCGCCGCGATGCACTACCGCAGCGAGCAGGACCCGCAGGCGATTGAACTGGCTCAGCTGATTAATGATAAAGGCGCGCAGGCTGCGCTGGCGCAGATTTCAGGTCTGGACGCCAACAGCGACGTGGTTGTGGAGGCGGTTAACGCATACAACGCAACCAAATGATGCAGAATGCGGCGCAGGTTAGCCTGCGCCCAGATAACAGATTGTCAGATATGCAGGCAATAATGGAACAAACCCAGGCCTTTGAAAATCGTGTGCTTGAGCGTCTGAATGCTGGCAAAACCGTACGAAGTTTCCTGATTGCCGCCGTCGAGCTGTTAACCGAGGCGGTGAATATCCTGGTGCTTCAGGTGTTTCGCAAAGACGACTACGCGGTAAAATATGCTGTAGAACCGTTACTGGACGGAGACGGACCGCTGGGCGATCTTTCCGTGCGTCTGAAGCTGATTTATGGTCTTGGCGTGCTGAACCGGCAAGAGTATGAAGATGCGGAGCTGTTAATGGCGCTGCGTGAAGAGCTCAATCATGACGGTAACGAGTACACCTTTACCGACGATGAGATACTGGGGCCCTTCGGCGAGCTGCACTGCGTTACCGCGCTGCCCCCTGCTCCCCATTTTGATAACAGCGATCCAGAGCTCTATGCGATGCAGAAGCTGCGTTATCAACAGGTTGTCCGTTCCACTATGGTTCTCTCCCTGACTGAGCTGATTTCACGAATCAGCTTAAAAAAAGCGTTTCAGAAGTAAGCCTGCTCACATTGGTGTATCCTTCCCTGTAAATTCCCCGTTTTCAGAGTTATTTGTCATGAAAGAAGTCGAAAAGAACGAAATTAAACGCCTGAGCGACCGCCTGGATCTGATCCGCCACCAGATGGCGGGTCTGTCACTGGTCGAGTCCGCCGAAAAGTACGCCGAGCTGGAAAAAGAGGCCGCCACGCTGGAGACAGAGATCGAGCGCCTGCGCGAAGTCAAAGGTCAGAAGCTGAGCAAAGAAGCGCAGAAGCTGATGGACATGCCGCACCGCCGTGCGATCACCAAAAAAGAACAGGCCGATATGGGCAAGCTGAAGAAAAGCGTCCGTGGTCTGGTGGTGGTGCACCCGATGACCGAACTTGGCCGCGAAATGGGCCTGAAAGAGATGACGGGCTTTTGTAAGACCGCGTTCTGATGGCTTTCCCCTGCCTTCATGGCAGGGGGAACTCAGTTGTAAATCAGGTTAAAGGTCGCCATCGCGTCCGCTTTTCCCGCCGTGATCTTATCTTCCGTCTGGATATAGTGCGCATCAAACCAGAATATCTGCGTCTGATTGTCGCCCACCTGCCCCATTACCGGCACCTGCGGCGTATTCCACTGAACCGTTTGCCCCTGAACCGAACCGGTATTATCGCCATAAACCAGCTCAATCCCGACGCCGCTGGCGCCATCCTGCTGTTTGGTGAGTGCCAGCGCTTGCGTATTGGCGGGTGCGGTATCACCGAAGAAGCCTATCTTAACCGCCGTATTATTTTCGCAGGTGACCGGGATGCTGAAGTGTCCGCCCCCCGCTCGTGAGCCGATGCCGTGAAACTCATTTTGGCTTACGGTACCCATAGGAACAAGAATGCTGCGCGTGCCAACCGTGCAGCTGGTGCGCCTGACCGTGAAACTGGCAAGATGGATCTGCACCGGCGTGGCCACGTTGGCCGCGCTGGCCTCGCTGTCTCCCGCCTGCAGCACCAGCGATCCGACCGGTTGTTCCTGTGAATTAGCATTGTCGTCGGGCATGGCGCCGGTCGTCGGAATTTTGTAAAACACAATGTAGAACTGCAGTTTGTACGATGAGGCGCTGGCAAAAGCGGGGTTTTGTGACGCATCGCAAATGCGCCGCGACTCATTGCCGCTCACCGGACTGGTGCCGTCAATATAGCGCACCGCGTCCGCGCCACAATATTGTTGCTCGCGAAATCCCAGCGCGTAGCCGATGCCGTCGATCTGGGTTTTATAGACGTGGCGTGGCGCACCGTCTTCACCAACCACAGTACCGACGGCGTTATCCATTTCGACAAATCCAATGCTGCGCCATGCATCACTCCCGCCATCGCAGCTGTAAAAATCTTCCCCGGTGGACTGTATTGGCGCGGAGACAGGCGTCCAGTCCGCCGTGCCGGGGGCAAATCCAATGGCATAAGGTACCTGAACAACCCACTGATCGCGCGTGGTGCGGCAGGATGACGTGTCTGCATGAGCGTGAAAACTCAGCATGCCAAACAGCGAAAGCAGGCCGAGATAGATAAACCATTTCATCATATGACGCATGATATTCCTCTAATGACACTCAAGAGAGAGCGTGGCGATGCCGGGGGCCATGTGCGCAGCTCCCAGTTTGAAAGGCGTCTGGCATTGATGCTGCTCCCCGTCTTCATACCAGCTCACGCGCAGCGTGCCGCGCTCCGGCACCCCACTCAGATATGCCTGACCGCCGTCAGCGACCATGCTGCGGTTTGCAGAGCGGCGATTCTGCTCCACCACCTCGGCCTGAGCGCCAAACGGCAGCGGTCCGCCGCGATAGCGCAGGGAAAACAGCACGCGGTAGCCGATATGGGTTTTGTAATTTCCCAGCACCACCGCGCCGCTGGTGGGGATGAGCGTTAGCCCGCTCTGCTCGACGTCCACGTTTTCCCCAAGCGTTGCCGTGTTGAGATTGACGGTGTTTTTGCGATAGGCCGAAAGCGTCGGCATAACCGCATAGCCTCGGCTATCGGTGTGAATGCCGCTGTATCCTTCCGGCTCAACGTTCGCAGCACCAGGCACCCTTATCAGCGCGACGGTATCACCGAGAGGCTGGCTGAGGGTGATGCCATACCGCGTGGCGAGTACGCCCCCGGCTAACCCAAGAGTTGCGTTGCTATTGCTACGGCTGTGGTCATAGCCGAGGCTGACGTTGCCGTAGCCGCCGTTGTATTGCATCGCCATGCTGGTGCTGTCGGTCTGCCCGCCGCTGGCAATACTCTGCTGGACGCTATAGTTGAGGTTTCGGTTTGCCAGTGCGCTTCCGTTGAGCGACAGCTGCTGCGTCGACATCCCGCGGTTATTGTGGTTGGTAAAGTAGGTGACCGAACTGTTCGGCAGCCAGCGGCCAAACGGGATATTGACGTTAAACGACACGGTGCGCTCGGGGCGCTGCTCAAGGGCGGAATCGGTGTAATAGTAGCCCGCTCCCCAGGAAATTCCCCGCCAGCTGGAGTACCAGCCAATATGGATGGTTTTATCCTGGCCGGAGGTGTGCCAGTAATCCTGCATCCATGCAGAAATATTAAGGCTGCCTAGCTGGCCCAACGTCTGGGTGAAGGTAATCTGCGAACGGCTACGGCGATTATTGAGCTGCAGCTGATGGCTGTCGGACTGGTTCAGTTCGCCAAATTCGTAGTAGTTGCGTGAGGCATAGCGATAGCTTGCCAGGTTGAACGCGCTGCCGGTGGTGCTGAAATTCTTTTGATACTGAATGCGCCACGCCTGCCCCATCGCGCGTTCGCCATTGGGCAAACGACTTTTTGCCAGGGTATCGTCAATGCCAAGCGAGCCAAACGCACCAAAGCCCCGGCCGATGCCAAGCGCAGCGGCCTGATAATTATCCGCTGCGCGAACACCCCCATACACCGTCATCTGGGAGGGGAGACCGTAAAAGAAAGCACCTTCAACAAAACCCGGTGCCTGCGCCTCGTCAGAGCCAGAATGAAAACGCCCGGCGTTGAGGCTGTATTTGAGACTGCCCTGGCGTCGCATAAACGGTACCGCAGAATAAGGTTGGGTAAAGATGCGCTTCGTGCCGTCGCTTTCCGTCACCGTAATCTGCAAATCACCGCTCTGCGCACCGGGAAAAAGATCGTTAATGACAAACGGCCCTGCAGAAACCCAGGTTTCATAAATCACATAGCCATTCTGCGCCACAGAGACTTTGGCAAAGCTGTGCGCGACGCCGCGAATTGTTGGCGCGAAGCCGCGCTGGCTGTCGGGTAACATGCTTTCGCTGGAGGCGAGCTGAACGCCACGAAACGCCACGCTGTCGAACACATCCCCTGCGGTCCAGGCATCGCCCACACGCAATTGGCTGCTCAGGCTCCGGATATCCCGCATCAACCAGGTACTTTGTGACTGAAAACGATCGCTGCCTTCGTCGCTGTGGCTCCAGGCGGAAGTATTGCGTACCCGCCACGGTCCCAGATTCACGCCGTTGCGCAGGCTGAGATAGCTGGAAGTTGTATCCCCACTTTGGCGATGAGCCATTGCTCCGGACAGGCTGTAATCAACAAATGCCGCTGGAATACCGTCATCCCACTGCGAAGGGGAGACGTAGCCGCGGCTACGGTTTTTCATCGCCGCCTGCGGCAGGCTGAGAAAAAGGCGTTGCTGGTTAAAATCATAGGAAGCACGCGCTGCGGGTATAAAATCGCCGAGGCGTGTGAACGTCTCCCCCTCCTGAAGCCGTGAGAATGCCGGTATTGCGCCCACGTTCACCCCGAGATCGTCCAGCAGCGCCACGGTAAAAACGGGCTGCAGTCTGCCCTCTTCACTCACGAAGGCGATCTCCTGTGACCGTTCTTCACGCCCGTTAATCTCCAGCGTTACAGTCCATGTGCCCGGCATTTGGCCGCCTTTTTCGGAGAAATAGTGCAAATCAGCCGTTTTCTGCTCGGAAGAGGACAGTTCCAGCGCGGCGGGATCAAAATAATCTTCAGCCAACCCCGTACGGCTGAACCCGAGCAGGAGTACAGGGATTGGCGCATAGCGAAGCAGGCGAAAAGCCATGAGATTAAAGCGGTTGTGACTGGGTGGAGGTGATGGCGCCAAAATCATTAATCGCCGACCAGTTGACGCTGCCGGAGGCGGCCACCGGCCATTCACGGGTTTCCCCCGGGCCGATCATGCCCGGCTGATCAATCTTATGCCCTGCCACGCTCAGTTGGAAAAACGAAACATAGTACGGTGTCGGATTAACGGCCTTGAGCCCTTTGTCCGTGCGTGAAAACGTGACTTTCTGCCAGGCGGTTGCTGCATCACCCTTCAGGTTGGAAGGGCGATAAAAAATTTTAAACTTCGATTTGACGTTAATTTGTAATTCGTTGCTGCTCTCTTTTGGCTTTGGCGAAATAGCTTTTATATTCAACCAAAATACAGACTCACGATCGGTGGGCAGCGGCGCACCGGTATATTGAATACGCAGCGTATTAGTTTGGTCAGGATCGATCCTGAACAGCGGTGGCGTAACGATAAAAGGCGTCGCGTGATTCTTGGCTTGTATATCACCTTCAACCCACGATTGAATAAGATAAGGGGTCGCACTTTCCTTATTTGCAACAGAAAATGCCACCTCCTTACTATTTTGTGGGTATACGATCCGTGTACCGCCCATGACCACGCCTGCAGAAGCTGACGCAGAGCTAAACATTAATGCAGTGAGCATAATATACGACAAACGCTTCATCACTATTATCTCTGGAGGTGGCTAAAAATAATATCAGTTATAAACCATCAGGAAGTTGGAAACGGCATTAACATCACCGGCCGCAATGTCAGTTCCATCTTTAGTCAGGGAGGCATAGAAGGTTAATTCTGCATTGCCTTCATCATCTGGTTTAGTTGTTTCTGATACCGTACCCGGCTTAATAGACGTGCTGCGATTGCTGTTGTACAGCTTAACGCCAACCCCCGTCGCCATGCCGTCACCGGGAGTGACCTGCAGCAGGGTATCGTTAGACGTATCTTTTGTACCGTCAAACAGTACCGCAACGGATTGAACCGCAGGCGGACAATTTTCTACGTTGATTTTGAATTCACGCGGCGTCGTTTCGCTATGCTCGTCGAAGTAGTTTGCCGCCCATGCACCGAGGTCTACCGTTTTGCTTTTGGATGCCGGAGTAATATCACAAGAAATAAGGGTAATCTTTCCGGTGAAATTGATTACGCCACCGGTACTTTGCGAACCAGCATCGGTATTCAGCGAGGTATCAACTCCTGAATCACCGTTTGCCAGAACCGGCTGGGCAGATAAAAGCAGGCCCGTCGCTGCAAGGGCCAACGCCGCTTTTTTAAGTTTCATTTGAAATGACTTTTCCTCTGTAAATTAAACAGATACAGGCATATTACACCAGATATGAAAATTACTATGAAGTTCGCAGGACACCACCCGAAGGGGGATTAATAGAATTGGTGACGCGACCTCATTGTATTAAATGGGGTCCATCCCAGCGTGACAATCCGTATATTTTATTCATCCGCACAGCAAGATATGAGCACCCATTAAAAGGGGCACATCTTTAGGAAAAAAGAATAATCCACACATCATAATTAAATAATTCAACAACATTCCATCTGGATAAATAGTAAAACAATTACCTTTTAACGTCTACGCTCTGAAGGTGAACAGGCAAGCCTGACAAAGTCACAACATTAACAGATAAATAACAAATTTAACGCTTTTTACGTAGCTCAGAAAATAATTAACTTCCTCCTAATTTCTTTACGAAATTACAATAAGAAAGAATTGATCAAACATTGATCAATTTTTTTAAACTCATCCCCAGAATAAACGATCAAACTTAATGCATGAACCTTTGGTTTATTCTAAAAAGATAACAAAATTCAGAATAATTACTCACTGATCAGCAATTGATCGTTTGTAATACGCTGTTAAAAGCTATATGTGAAATTTACCTTAATTAAAATTTTTTGCTACATCTTAGAATTCGCACTTTTAACCAAAAAAAAATTATTTTTAGGAAAATAATTTGAGTTTCTCACATATAAGATACTTAGCAAAAACAAAAAACAAACATAAATCAAACCTCCAATTAACTTAAAGCAAAAAATCTTTTCCTGAATTATATTTTCTACTCCCTCCATTCATTACAGCACGCTTCATTTTTGCCCGAATGATGCCCACTGCCGACAGAGATCCTCATTGAGCACCCTTCACGATTTGGTCCTACCAATTAGCATTAAAACTCGTCCAGCGTTCACACTTCAGAAGCTTTACTTCACAAAAGCGTTGCCTTAATGCAACACCTGATTAACCATTTGTTGTCATTACCCCTACAACACAACATTGGCAGGACCACTTTTACACAGACTGTGACGCAGAGATGAGCGGAGACTCGCCCGCAGCGCAGGCTGTCTGGTCCCCAGGAGACCTGCATGAGCCTCTGGCAACAAAACTACGACCCGGCCGGCAATATCTGGCTGTCGAGCCTGATCGCATCGCTTCCGATCCTGTTCTTCTTCTTTGCGCTGATTAAGCTCAAGCTGAAGGGCTACCTCGCCGCGACATATACCGTTGCCATCGCCCTGATGGTGGCGCTGTTCTTCTACAAAATGCCGGTCGATCGCGCGCTGGCCTCTGTCGTTTATGGTTTCTTCTACGGCCTGTGGCCGATTGCGTGGATCATCATCGCCGCGGTGTTTGTCTATAAAATCTCGGTGAAAACCGGGCAATTCGACATCATTCGCTCGTCAATCCTCTCCATCACGCCGGACCAGCGCCTGCAGATGCTGATTGTTGGCTTCTCCTTCGGCGCGTTCCTGGAAGGGGCGGCAGGTTTTGGCGCACCGGTGGCGATCACCGCCGCGCTGCTGGTTGGCCTGGGCTTTAACCCGCTGTATGCCGCGGGCCTGTGCCTGATTGTGAACACCGCGCCGGTGGCGTTTGGCGCGATGGGTATTCCGATTCTGGTCGCGGGCCAGGTGACCGGCCTGGACAGCTTTGAAATTGGTCAGATGGTTGGCCGCCAGCTGCCGTTCCTGACCATTATCGTCCTGTTCTGGATCATGGCGATTATGGACGGCTGGCGCGGCGTGAAGGAGACCTGGCCTGCGGTGATGGTGGCGGGCGGTTCGTTCGCTATCGCCCAGTACCTCAGCTCGAACTTCCTTGGCCCGGAGCTGCCGGACATTATCTCTTCGCTGGTCTCTCTGGTCTGTCTAACCCTGTTCCTGAAGCGCTGGCAGCCGGTACGTATTTTCCGCTTCGCCGATATGGGCGCCTCACAGGTCGATCAAACTCTGGCGCGTACAGGCTATACCGCAGGCCAGGTCATCCGCGCCTGGTCGCCATTCCTGTTCCTGACCGCCACCGTGACGCTGTGGAGCATCCCGCCGTTTAAAGCCCTGTTCGCCCCGGGCGGCGCGCTGTACGACATGGTGATTAATATCTCTGTGCCGTTCCTCGACAAGATGGTCGCCCGTATGCCGCCGGTGGTGCACGCCGCCACGCCGTATGCCGCGGTCTATAAATTCGACTGGTTCTCTGCCACCGGTACCGCCATCCTGTTCGCCGCACTCCTTTCCGTGGTGTGGCTGCGCATGAAGCCTGCGGCTGCGGTGCAGACCTTTGCGGCGACCATTAAAGAGCTGCTGCTGCCGATTTACTCCATCGGCATGGTGCTGGCGTTCGCGTTTATCTCGAACTACTCCGGCCTGTCATCGACGCTGGCACTGGCGCTGGCCCATACCAGCCACGCCTTCACCTTCTTCTCGCCGTTCCTCGGCTGGCTGGGGGTGTTCCTGACCGGGTCAGATACCTCGTCCAATGCCCTGTTTGCCGCGCTGCAGGCAACGGCAGCCCAGCAAATTGGCGTGTCGGACGTCCTGCTGGTGGCCGCGAATACCACCGGCGGCGTGACCGGGAAAATGATCTCCCCGCAGTCTATCGCCATTGCCTGTGCGGCGGTGGGACTGGTCGGTAAAGAGTCGGATCTGTTCCGCTTTACCGTGAAACACAGCCTGATATTTACCTGCATGGTCGGGGCGATCACCACCCTGCAGGCCTATGTCTTAACCTGGATGATCCCATGATAGTGATGCCCAGACGCCTGTCCGACGAGATTGCCTCTCGCGTGCGGGCGCTGATTGAAGAACAACAGCTGGAAGCGGGCATGAAGTTGCCCGCCGAACGCCAGCTCGCCGCCCAGCTTGGCGTATCACGCAACTCGCTTCGTGAAGCCCTGGCCACGCTGGTCAGCGAAGGGGTACTGGTGAGCCGTCGCGGCGGCGGCACCTTTGTACGCTGGCAGCATGACGACTGGTCCGAGCAAAACATCGTTCAGCCGCTGAAAACGCTGATGGAGAACGACCCGGACTACAGCTTCGACATCCTTGAAGCGCGCCACGCCATCGAAACCAGTACCGCCTGGCACGCGGCCATGCGGGCAACCGAGGCCGACAAAGAGAAGCTCAAAGCCTGCTTTGAGGCCACGCAAAGCAGCGACCCGGATATCGCCTCCCAAGCGGATGTGCGCTTTCACCTGGCGATTGCCGAGGCGTCGCACAACGTGGTCCTGCTCCAGACCATGCGCGGGTTCTTCGACCTGCTGCAATCCTCCGTGAAGCAGAGCCGCCAGCGCATGTATCTGGTCCCGCCGGTGTTTGCCCAGCTCACAGAACAACACGAGGCGGTGCTCAACGCCATTCTGGCCGGTGATGCCGAGGCCGCGCGCAAAGCGATGATGGCGCACCTGGGCTTCGTGCACACCACGATTAAACGATTCGATGAAGACCAGGCCCGACAGGCGCGTATTACCCGCCTGCCTGGCGACAGTGATATTTCCAGGGAGAACAAAGCATGATCATTTCAGCAGCCAGTGACTATCGCGCCGCGGCGCAGCGCATTTTGCCGCCGTTCCTGTTCCACTATATCGACGGCGGGGCGTATGCCGAATACACCCTGCGCCGCAATGTGGAAGACCTGTCAGAGGTGGCTCTGCGCCAGCGTGTGCTGAAGAATATGTCTGACCTGAGCCTTGCGACAAAACTGTTTAACGAGACGCTCTCCATGCCCGTGGCCCTTGCGCCCGTCGGCCTGTGCGGCATGTATGCCCGCCGGGGCGAAGTCCAGGCAGCCGCGGCGGCGGATGCCAAAGGCATTCCGTTTACCCTCTCTACCGTCTCCGTCTGCCCGATCGAAGAGGTCGCCCCGACCATCAAGCGCCCAATGTGGTTCCAGCTGTACGTCCTGCGCGATCGCGGGTTTATGCGTAACGCGCTGGAGCGCGCCAAAGCGGCGGGCTGCTCCACGCTGGTCTTTACCGTCGATATGCCAACCCCCGGCGCGCGCTACCGCGATGCCCACTCCGGCATGAGCGGCCCGAATGCTGCGATCCGTCGTTACTGGCAGGCAGTGACCCACCCGCAGTGGGCCTGGGATGTCGGCCTGAACGGTCGTCCTCACGATCTTGGGAATATCTCGGCCTACCTCGGTAAACCGACCGGGCTTGAAGATTACATCGGCTGGCTGGCGAACAACTTCGATCCGTCCATCTCCTGGAAAGACCTGGAGTGGATCCGCGAATTCTGGGACGGCCCGATGGTGATCAAAGGGATCCTCGACCCGGAAGATGCCCGCGACGCGGTACGCTTTGGGGCAGACGGGATCGTGGTCTCTAACCACGGCGGACGCCAGCTTGACGGGGTGCTCTCTTCCGCGCGAGCCCTGCCGGCGATAGCCGATGCGGTGAAAGGCGATATCGCCATCCTGGCCGACAGCGGCATCCGCAACGGGCTGGACGTGGTGCGCATGATTGCGCTCGGTGCTGACACCGTGCTGCTGGGGCGTGCGTATTTGTATGCCCTGGCCACCAGCGGCCAGGCCGGCGTAGCGAACCTGCTTAACCTGATCGAGAAAGAGATGAAGGTCGCGATGACGCTGACCGGCGCGAAAACAATCGGTGAAATCAGCAAAGACTCTCTGGTGCAGGAATTACGACAGTTACCGGCGGCGCTGGCTCCGCTTACTCAGGGTAACGCAGCCTGAATCTTCCCCCCTTAACACCTCTTTTTTACGCGCCCGACTCCCCCTCGGGCGCTTTTTTTACGTCGAAAATAACATCTAGGTAACATATTGGATAAGAAAATTTGACATCCACCTGCCGTCCGCAATTGTATAGACAAGCAAATACAAGAACACAAAAACAACATCACATCAGAGGGGAGCGTATGACGTATTCAGGTAAGGTGGATATTCAGCAGGTGATCGATGAAAGTCGCTTTTCAGGATTTCACTGGCTTCTTATTGTGCTGGGCTTTCTGGTTCTGGCGATCGATGGTTTCGATACGGCGGCAATGGGCTACATCGCGCCCACGCTGTCGGCAGAATGGGGGATCCATAAACAGGATCTGGGCCCGGTACTGAGCGCGGCGCTGCTGGGGCTGTCGCTGGGCGCGCTGATTGCAGGTCCGGTATCGGACCGGGTGGGACGCAAGCGCGTGCTGGTCTTCTCCTGCCTGTTCTTCGGCCTCGCAAGCCTGGGGACGGCCTGGGCGCAAAGCCTGAATACCCTGACGCTGTGGCGCTTTCTGACAGGCCTGGGGCTGGGTGCCGCCATGCCGAACGCCATTACGCTTATCTCCGAGTTTGCCCCCCAGCGCTGCCGCGCCATGGCGATTAATACCATGTACTGCGGCTTCCCCCTCGGTGCGGCAGGCGGCGGCGCGATCTCTTCATGGCTTATCCCCCACCACGGCTGGCGAAGCGTGCTGTTGACCGGCGCAATTGCTCCGCTGATTTTAACCCTGCTGCTGGCGCTGCTTTTACCGGAGTCAGTGAAGTTTCTGGTGCAGCGCGGGAAAGACGTTATGCAGATCCGCCGTATCGCCAGCCGGTTCTCCCGCAGCACGCTGGAGAGCGTCTCGGGCTTTTTCCTGGCGGAGGAGAAAACCGCGTCTAAAAAGGGGAGCGTGTCACAGCTGTTTTCCATGCCCTGGCTGCCCGGCACCCTGATGCTGTGGGTGACCTATTTCATGGGACTGGTGATTTACTACGTTCTGCTGAGCTGGATGCCGACGCTGATGCAGGGGATGGGCTATGCCCTGGCGGAATCCGCATGGCTGACTTCGCTGTTCACCTTCGGCGGTACCGCAGGCATTCTGCTCGCAGGCTGGATGATGGACCGCTGGGAAGCGCACAAGGTGGTCGCGGGCGGGTTTGTCCTGACGATGGGGCTGATCCTGCTGCTCGGCATGGAGCATAATCATATCGCCCTGTTTGGCGGGCTGATCTTCCTGATGGGGATCGCGATGAACGGCGCGCAATCGGGCATGCAAACCCTGGCCGCCACCTTTTACCCTACCGAGTGCCGTGCGACGGGCATCGCCTGGATGCAGGGGATCGGCCGCTTTGGCGGCGTGGCGGGAACCATGACCAGCGCTCAGCTTCTTTCAATGCAGTGGCAGGCAGACAGTATTTTAATGATCCTCAGCGTGCCCGCCCTGGTGGCCGCTGCGGCAACCGTCTACAAAATGCTGTACAGCCGCTCGCAGGAACCCGGCGTCGCGTAGTCCCTCTCTTTTCTGCTATTCTGCCCCCGCAATTAAGGGGGCAGCATGCTTAACATCGTTTTATTCGAACCAGAAATTCCGCCGAATACCGGCAATATCATCCGCCTGTGCGCTAACACCGGTTTTCGCCTGCATATCATTGAGCCGATGGGCTTTACGTGGGACGACAAGCGCCTGCGCCGCGCGGGGCTGGATTATCATGAATTTACCGCCGTGGTTCGCCATCACGACTACGCCGCGTTTCTGGAAACCGAAAAGCCGCAGCGCATGTTCGCCCTGACCACCAAAGGTACGCCAGCGCACAGCGCCGTGAGCTATCAGGAAGGTGACTATCTGATGTTTGGTCCGGAAACGCGCGGCCTGCCCGCCACGATTCTGGATGCCCTGCCCGCTGAGCAGAAAATCCGTATTCCGATGATGCCGGACAGCCGCAGCATGAACCTGTCGAATGCGGTGTCGGTGGTGGTGTATGAAGCCTGGCGCCAGCTGGGGTATGCGGGCGCCATATTACGGTAGGCCCGGTAAGCGCAGCGCCACCGGGCAAAATCTCAGATGCCGTCACCATACTCAAAGGTATGGTGGATGCCGTTGAAGTGCTGATCCATATCCATGGACGGTTTATCGCTGTCGGGTTTACCGACGATGCGCGCCGGCACGCCAGCGGCAGTGGTATGCGGCGGCACAGGCTGGAGCACAACCGAACCCGCGCCAATCTTCGCACCACGCCCGACTTCGATGTTGCCGAGGATTTTGGCACCCGCGCCGATCATCACCCCTTCACGAATTTTCGGATGGCGATCGCCGCTGGTTTTACCGGTACCGCCCAGGGTAACCGACTGCAGGATCGAGACGTCATCTTCAATGACCGCCGTTTCACCGACAACAATCCCGGTGGCGTGGTCGAGCATGATCCCGCGGCCAATTTTCGCGGCCGGGTGAATATCGACCTGGAAGGTCACGGAGACCTGGTTTTGCAGGAAAATAGCCAGCGCGCGGCGGCCTTCGTTCCATAACCAGTGGCCGATGCGGTAAGCCTGCAGGGCGTGGAAGCCTTTCAGGTACAGCAGCGGCGTAGAATATTTATCGACTGCCGGGTCACGCGTGCGCACGGCCTGAATATCACAGGCGGCAGAGGCGATCATTTCCGGGTCTGCGGCGTAAGCCTCTTCGACCACTTCACGAATGGCGATAGCAGGCATGATCGAGGAAGCCAGCTTGTTGGCAAGCATGTAGCTGAGCGCGCTGCCCAGGTTTTCATGCTTGAGTAACGTTGCGTGGTAAAAACTGGCCAGCATAGGCTCGCAGTCGGCCAACGCCCGGGCTTCGGCTTTAATATTATTCCAGACGATATCCAGTTCTTCACACGGCATTGCTAACTCCAGACGATAGTATAATGACCAGCCAGTTCTGCGCTGGCTGGGTCATTCAGGTGATAACGGTTCCGACTAGTTACTGCTGCGCTCGTCCTTGCGCGCACGGCCTAATAAGGTCAATGCTGCCTCGCGCGCATTTTTTCCGCAATACAATACCTGATAAATTTCCTCGGTTATTGGCATTTCGACACCAAACCGGTGCGCCAACTCGCGAACTTCTTTGGTATTGCGGTAGCCTTCAACCACCTGACCAATCTTCTCCTGCGCGCCTTTTACATCGCTGCCCTGTCCGAGCATCATGCCAAAACGGCGGTTACGAGACTGGTTGTCGGTACAGGTCAGCACCAGGTCGCCCAGACCCGCCATCCCCATAAAGGTGGCTGGATCGGCGCCCAGCGCTTCGCCAAGGCGGGACATCTCGGTCAGCCCTCGGGTGATCAGCGCGGTACGCGCGTTGGCGCCGAAGCCAATGCCGTCGGACATCCCGGCACCAATCGCAATCACGTTCTTCACCGCACCGCCCAGCTGTACGCCGATAAAATCGGGGTTGCTGTAGACGCGGAAGCTCTTGCCGCAGTGCAGCAGCTGTTGCAGATCGTCGGAGAAGGTCTGATCGGTTGATGCCAGCGAAATCGCCGTTGGCAGGCCAGCGGCCAGCTCTTTGGCAAAGGTCGGGCCGGAGATGACCGCCAGCGGGATATCATTACCCAGCGCTTCGCGGGCAACGTCCTGCAGCAGGCGTCCGGTCTCGGCTTCCAGCCCTTTTGTCGCCCAGACAATGCGCGCATCCGGGCGCATCAGCGGCTTAATCTGACGCAGCACGTCGCCAAATACATGGCTCGGGACCACAATCAGAATGTTGCGGCTGGCCGCCAGCGCGGTCGCAAGGTCGCTTTCAAGGTGCAGGGAGTCGGGGAACGGAACGTCCGGGAGGAACGCGACGTTGCAACGGTCGCGCTGCAGCGTGGCGATATGTTTTGGATCGTGGCCCCAGAGAACCACTTCGTGACCATTTCTTGCCAGCGTGATGGCAAGAGCGGTGCCGTATGAGCCGGCACCGATCACAGTCATTGACGCATTAACAGTGCTCATCAGGCATCCTGATGTTGTTCAGCACCTTCGCCAGCCTGCTGCTGCAGATAGTTCATGAACAGCGCATCAAAGTTAACTGGCGCAAGGTTCAGTTGCGGGAATGTACCGCGAGAAACCAGGCTGGTGATGCATTCACGCGCGTACGGGAACAGAATGTTCGGGCAGTACGCACCCAGGCAATGCGCCATCTGGTTGCCTTCGATACCGCCGATAGAGAAGATGCCGCCCTGCTGTACTTCACACAGGAATGCAGTTTCTTCACCCAGAGACGCGGTAACGGTCACACGCAGTACGACTTCATACACGTCATCTGCCAGCTGGGTAGATGCGGTATCCAGATCAAGTTTAACCTCTGGCTGCCAGTCTTTCTGGAAAACATGTGGCGCATTTGGCGCTTCATAAGAAACATCTTTGGTGTAGATGCGCTGGATCTGGAAAGTCATTTCGGTATTGTTTTGTTCTGACATGGAAAAACCCTTTTTAATTGTCCTAAAGTCTCTTAGCTCAGCAGCGGATCGAGTCCACCACGGGCGTCGAGCGCATACAAGTCATCACAGCCGCCAATGTGCTGCGCATCAATAAAAATCTGCGGAACCGTCGTACGACCGCTACGTTTGATCATCTCTTCGCGTTTGATCGCGTCACCGTCGATCGGCAGTTCCTGGAACGTGACGCCTTTGCTGTTCAGCAGCGCTTTCGCGCGATGGCAGAACGGGCACGTCGCTTTGGTGTAGATCTCAATATTGGCCATGACTGAACTCCTTATTTACCGCGAACCAAAGGAAGATTCTCCCCGCTCCAGCCGGAAATACCTTCTTTCAGCACCGTTACGTTTTCGAAGCCCGCTTTATAAAGCGCGCTGGCAGATTCCTGTGCCTGCATGCCGGTCGCATCAACAACGATAATCGGCTGGGCTTTGTGTTTCTCAAGCTCACCGACGTTGTTCGCTTTGATTTCAGCTGGCAACAGGTTGATTGCACCCGCAATGTGACCTTTACGGAAATCGTCACGCTGACGCAGATCGACAACGACGGCATCTTCTTTGTTAATCAGACGCGTCGCTTCACCACGGGTGATAACCTTAATCTTAGACGTCAGGCTCTTAAATGTGGTGAACAGCACAGCAGCCAGCAGGCCAATCCACGCGATGCTCAGTACCGGATGGCGGCTAACGAATTGCATAATTTCTTGCATGGAGGGTAACTACTCCCGACTAAGTGATAAAAAAAACCAGGACAGGAGTATACCTGTGCGTTCTGGCAAATACAGCCAGCGACCATAACCTAATCCATTTTCTGCGGCATGCCACCTAAAAAAATGCCTCAAAATGGTCTGGTCACCCCCTTGCCCCTGCGCTTTCTTTGATCTTCTGCGGCTATTTGATCGATTCAGCTGTAGTAAAATTACGCAAATTTTGACTCTTGAGCATGAGGTTGTCGCAATGTCGGTTTCTAAAAAACCTATGGTACTGGTGATTCTGGATGGCTATGGCTACCGTGAAGACAGCCAGGATAACGCTATTTTCAACGCCAAAACCCCGGTCATGGATGCGCTGTGGGCAAAACGTCCGCATACGCTGATTGACGCGTCTGGCCTGGAAGTGGGCCTGCCGGACCGCCAGATGGGCAACTCCGAAGTGGGTCACGTTAACCTGGGCGCCGGGCGTATCGTGTATCAGGATCTGACGCGTCTGGACGTTGAAATTAAAGAACGTACCTTCTTCTCCAACCCAACGCTGTCTGGCGCGGTTGATAAAGCCGTTGCCGCTGGCAAGGCCGTACACATCATGGGCCTGCTCTCTGCAGGCGGCGTTCACAGCCACGAAGATCACATCATGGCGATGGTTGAGCTGGCCGCTGAGCGCGGTGCGGAAAAAATCTATCTGCACGCCTTCCTGGACGGTCGCGATACGCCACCGCGCAGCGCAAAAGGCTCCCTGAAAGCCTTCGAAGACAAATTCGCCGCGCTGGGTAAAGGCCGCGTTGCGTCCATCATTGGCCGTTATTACGCCATGGACCGCGACAACCGCTGGGATCGCGTAGAACAGGCCTATGACCTGATGACCCTGGCAAAAGGTGAATTCCAGTTCGCGACAGCCGTGGAAGCGCTGGAAGCCGCATACGCGCGTGATGAAAACGACGAATTCGTGAAAGCGTCCGTGATTCGCGCTGAAGGCCAGGCGGATGCCGCGATGGAAGATGGCGACGCGCTGATCTTCATGAACTTCCGCGCTGACCGCGCGCGCGAAATTACCCGCGCGTTCGTCAACAGCGACTTCGACGGCTTCGCCCGTAAGAAAGTGGTGAATCTCGACTTCATCCAGTTGACCGAATACGCCGCCGATATCAAAGCCCCATGCGCTTACCCGCCGGCCTCGCTGGCAAACACTTTCGGTGAGTGGATGGCGAAGAATGATAAGACACAGCTGCGCATCTCTGAAACCGAGAAATATGCGCACGTGACCTTCTTCTTTAACGGCGGCGTTGAAGAGCCGTTCAAAGGCGAAGACCGTATTCTGATTAACTCGCCGAAAGTCGCCACTTACGATCTGCAGCCAGAAATGAGTTCTGCCGAGCTGACTGAAAAACTGGTTGCGGCCATCGAGAGTGGCAAATACGACACCATCATCTGTAACTACCCGAATGGCGACATGGTCGGTCATACCGGGGTGATGGAAGCGGCGGTGAAAGCGGTTGAAGCGCTGGATAACTGCGTTGAGCAGGTCGCGAAAGCGGTGGAATCCGTTGGCGGCCAGCTGCTGATCACCGCTGACCACGGCAACGCTGAACAGATGCGCGACCCGGCGACCGGCCAGGCGCACACGGCCCATACCAACCTGCCTGTTCCGCTGATTTATGTTGGCGATAAATCACTGAAAGCAGTGGAAGGCGGCAAGCTTTCTGACATCGCGCCAACCATGTTGTCGCTGATGGGTATGCCGATCCCTGAAGAGATGACTGGTAAGCCGCTGTTCATCGTGGAATAATCGCTCCCCATGAGGGGAAAGGCGATTTTTTCAATCACATGGGTCGTGAAGCCGCTTAGGTTATCAGTCAGACCTTTGCTTTGCGCCAGCGCACTCAGCGCTGGCGTATTGCTGTGCGCCGCATCCGCCCACGCGGATGACCGCGACCAGCTGAAATCCATTCAGGCCGATATCGCCGCTAAAGAGCGTGCGGTTCGCCAGCAGCAGCAGCAGCGCGCCACTCTGCTCGCCCAGCTTAAGCAGCAGGAAGAGGCCATCTCCGCCGCCGCACGTCAATTACGTGAAACGCAAAACACCCTCACCCAGTTGAATAAACAGATTGACGAGATGAACGCGTCGATTGCCAAACTGGAACGCCAGCGTGATGCACAGGAGCGCAATCTTGCGGCTCAGCTTGATGCCGCATTCCGCCAGGGTGAACATACCGGACTGCAGCTGATCCTCAGCGGTGAAGAGAGCCAGCGCGGCCAGCGCCTGCAGGCCTACTTTGGCTATCTGAACCAGGCGCGTCAGGAAACGATCGCGCAGCTGAAGCAGACGCGCGAAGAGGTCACCACGCAAAAAGCCGAGCTTGAAGAGAAGCAGAGCCAGCAGCAGACGCTGCTCTACGATCAGCAGGCCCAGCAGGCGAAGCTTGAGCAGGCGCGCAACGAGCGTAAGAAAACCCTTTCCCGCCTTGAGTCCTCCATTCAGGAAGGTCAGAGCCAGCTTGGCGAAATGCGCGCCAACGAATCCAAACTGCGTAACAGCATCGCCCGTGCGGAAGCCGCGGCGAAAGCGCGTGCCGAAAAAGAGGCGCGCGAGGCGCAGGTCGTTCGCGACAAGCAGCAGGAAGCGTCCCGCAAAGGGACCACCTACAAGCCAAGCGAAAGCGAACGTTCCCTGATGTCGCGTACCGGTGGCTTAGGCTCTCCTCGCGGTCAGGCTTTCTGGCCCGTTCGCGGCTCAATTCTGCATCGCTATGGCGAACAGCTGCAGGGTGAGCTACGTTGGAAAGGGATAGTTATCGGTGCGTCTGAAGGTAGCGAAGTGAAAGCCATCGCCGATGGCCGCGTAATTCTGGCCGACTGGCTGCAGGGCTACGGACTGGTGGTGGTGGTCGAACACGGTAAAGGTGATATGAGCCTTTACGGCTACAACCAGAGCGCGCTGGTCAGCGTCGGCACGCAGGTGCGCGCGGGCCAACCCATCGCCCTTGTGGGCAGCAGTGGCGGTCAGGGCCGCCCGTCACTCTATTTCGAAATTCGTCGCCAGGGTCAGGCGGTCAATCCACAGCCGTGGTTGGGAAGATAAGTTTTGCTTCAGTTTCGTCGAATAGTTCTCTCCGTCGTCAGCGCGCTGGCGCTGGCTGCTCCGGTATACGCAGGTAAGCTCGCTATCGTGATTGATGACTTCGGTTATCGTCCACACTATGAAAACCAGGTGCTGGCGATGCCGTCAGCCATCTCGGTCGCCGTCCTTCCGAATGCCCCCCACGCGCGTGAGATGGCGACCAAAGCCCACAATACCGGGCATCAGGTTCTTATCCATCTGCCAATGGCACCGCTCAGCAAGCAGCCGCTGGAAAAAGATACCCTCCGCCCGGATATGAGCAGCGACGAGATCGAGCGCATCATCCGCGACGCATACAACAAAGTGCCGTATGCCGTGGGGCTGAACAACCATATGGGCAGCGCGATGACGTCGAGCCTGTACGGGATGCTGAAGGTGATGCAGGCGCTGGAGCGCTACAACCTCTATTTCCTCGACAGCATGACCATCGGCAACAGCCAGGCGATGCGTGCCGCTCAGGGAACGGGCGTAAAGGTGATTAAGCGCAAGGTGTTCCTGGATGATACCCAGAACGACGCCGATATTCGCGTGCAGTTTAATCGCGCGGTACAGCTGGCCCGCCGCAATGGTTCGGCCATTGCCATCGGTCACCCGCACCCGTCTACCGTTCGCGTCCTGCAGCAAATGCTGCCGACCTTGCCTTCCGATATCACCCTGGTACGGCCGAGCGATCTGCTGAACGAGCCGCAGGTGGATACCTCTACACCGAATTCTGCACAGCCTGCACCGACAGCGCCGCGTAATCCGTTCCGCGGCGTGAAGCACTGCGTACCGAAGCAACCGCTTGAGCCGGTCTACGCGACCCGCTTCTTCTCTGTCATTGGCGACAGCATCAGCAACAGTACGCTGGTGAAATACGTCCAGCAGCAGTGGCAGGGATGGGGTAAGAAAGCGTGATGAGAAAAAAGCCACCATGACGGTGGCTTTTTTATTACTAAAGGTGGAAAGAACCCTCGAGGATCTGGCTGTATATCGTCGGCAGGCCGTTATCTGTAGTTCGATATTGCTCTTTGTGTGAGAGCTTATAAATGCCCACGGGATCATTATTTAGCGTCATCAATGCCGCCAAATCAGGTTTTTCTGAGATGAACTGGCGAATCAAAAAACGATTATTCCCGGTGACCGGTTGTTGATCCATGACCTGACGAAACTGCGGATAGCGCTCGCGCGCATATAAGAAACTGTAATCGATCAGGAAGTACTCAATTAGAGTATCGTGGTGCTGCCAGTAGCAATACAGAATATCCCGTATCATCTTCACCAGTGAGCTTCCCTTTTGGGCGGCTAGAAAATAGGCCGTCCAGTAGCCCTGGCTCAATGCGTTTTCAGACGAATCAAAACGCAGCGATGAAAAACTATTCTCAAAAAATGTTTCCGGTACCGGCTTCGTCATGAACACCGTCGCGTCCATCCAGATCCCGCCGTATTGATACAGCAGCGAACAGCGAACAATATCCGAGTATTGCGCCTTACTGATAAGCCCGGCGTGGTATTTCGTTTTGATGTGTTCAGGGAGAATAAGGTAGTCCGGGATATTCTCATCCGTCAGGATGATGACCTGCGCATCAGGCGTGTTACGTTGTACGGAGGCAATGCAGCGTTTCACCAACTCAGGTGCGCTATCCAGCCCCTGGAACCAGCAGATCCAGATAATGCGTGATTGCATCGGTTCCGTTGCGTACGAATCGTCAGGCTGAACCTTCAGGTCATCAATAACGCTAAAAATCGTCTCTTTTTTCTTCCGCTCAAAATGGCTGGCCGCACGCTGGAAGAGAGAGAAACCCGTTTTTTTGTGCCAGCGTCGGGTTTTCTTGATGAGCTTATTCGTTACATTGAGATTCATCATTTCACCTTATTCATTTCAGAATAGCTCTTTTAGAGTACGGCGAAACAGTTTCATTTTTAACTTAGCATCTTTTTTACGCCCACGTAAAAGGCAATTCATGCGCGTTGATTTAAAACCACGAAACGACATAAGCTGGAATAAATTATTGCTGCGAGTCACTTCAGACATATGCTGACGATATTTAAAATAGAGCTTACGGTACGCATTGTATTTTTTAACTTGTGACGTAATCCGATCGCTCCCGTGTTCAGCATCCACCATCGCCGTACTGAAACTGTATTTGATACCTGGGCCATATTTCAGAATTAATTTAATCCAGACATCGCGATCTTGTTGCTGTTTAATTTCAGGAGAAAACCCGCCTACGCCTAACAGTTTTTCTTTAGTGGTCAATACCTGATTGCCCACCACGTTCTCGCACAAAATATCCTGTAGCTCAATGAGCCTTTTATCATCAGTATCCGGATAGGTGCGGTGGGTTTTGTCCAGCCTGGCGGGGGTATCCGTCACAAAGGCATACTTATCATCGTACCGCTCAGCAAGTTTCGTCAGACGTTCTGGCAGGAAATAATCGTCGTCATCCAGTCCCGTGACAAACACACCGTGTGAAAGCGCATAGCCCCGGTTACGGCTGAAGTTAGAACCGCTGTTCTTTTCGTTACGTTCGTAGATGAAATGCTCAAAACGCGCTTCACACTCTGCGCGCATGCGCTCTATCAGTTGAGCTGTTTTCTCATTAGAGCAATCATCAACAATAACCAATTCTACCGCAGGATATGTCTGAGCAATAACTGAACGAATTGCGCGTTCCAGCAACGCCTCTCTGTTGAAGGTTGTGATGATGACTGAAATCAGTTCGTTCATGGCGGGCTCGTCTGGTAAAAGGTATTTCTCCATCGGGAGAATACCTTTTTCCCGATGGAGAATCAAAACGATTACTTAATGACCGTACGATGTTTGTTCTGTTCCAGGAAAACAACCGACATTATCAGCGTTAACATCCAGGCAACAGGCGTTGTTTTTGAATAGAACATCACGCCACCCACGCCGAACATAACAATCGAGACCAGGAAAGCGAACAGAATAATACTTTTTCGTTTACGCAATGCATACCAACCAAGTGATATTACAAAAAGAATATAAAGAATAACGCCTGAAGGACCTTTTACAGAAAGCGTTTCAACGATTTCATTATGAAGATGGCCGCGAATGTGATCCAGCGCGCCTGATAAGCTAGGGTCTTTATTAACCGCTGCGATTATCTTTACATTTCGCTCATCAGTAGATTGCCATAAATAATTATTTTTAGATGCAATCAGTCCCACCTTCCACATGGCAAAACGGGCACCAACCGAAGTTGCACTGTTTGCTTTATCATAAGAAATGATATCATTGTTAAAGTCGTTATAACGCTTAACAAGGCTATCTTTCATCATAAATGCGCCAGCTAGCAAAGCAATCAGAAAAACAGCAACGCCCTTCCACGGGATATGTTTTTCCTTATAAAGTTTCACCACCAGCAAGGCGAAGAAAATAATCGGATATGTCAAAATAGCTGCGCGCGTTTCTGTCGCCACCAATACCAGGAAGGTGATAAAGAAGTGTCCAAGTATAAACAGATCTTTCCATTTTCCTGAACCGTGCTGAAGCACCAGTATTGTGTAGAACGAGATAAAGGTAATGGTGTAAGCGGCCCCCGTTGCATCCGTCCCACCGGCCAGGGAGAGCGTTACCCTTTGGTTTTCAAGAAACAGATGCTGGTACCCCGCATAAACAACAATCATCACCTGAAGTGCAATAACCAGCAACATGTGAATCTTATTGCTGCCGATTTTAAATTGTTCTCTGCTAACAAGCACGAAGATAGAGAATGCCCCGAACAGGCAGATTTTCCCTGCTTCCAGATAGGCACGATATGAGTTTATCGCTTCACTGTCTATCTTATACATCCGGTACCAGACCAGATCGCAAATCCCTATGACCAGCATGATCAAACAAAGCCAGAATACATCGTTCTTTTTGAAATTTCTAATATCCAACAGGATAGCAATGAATGCGATAATACCCGCCAGACCCAAAACTTTGGCGGATAAATTAGGTGAAACGACTACACACCCAAAACCAATAGCACACACTCCGAAGAGTAATTGCATCAAAACAAACTGGACCTTATTTCGCTCTATATTAATCATCATCATTCCATTTCTAAAAAACAAAGCAGGCTAGCAACCTGATCAAACAAATTTATCGCACCTGCGTTAACGAATATTACGCCATTCATAGGACTTTCCGGTCGTGTCCAGCACGGTGACGTTCTTATTGTAACCGGCAAGCCAGGAGTGTACAGACTGGACAGGTTCTCCCTGACGATGGATTCCAAGCCAAAGCTCAGCTAGCGTATTAATATCATCCGCAGACCAGACGGTATTGTAGTCTCCGGTGTACTTTTTATCGGAATCTACCTGATGTCCATACCAGATAAACACTGGGATTTGCAGGGCCTCCCGTGAAGGATTAACGTTACCGTGGGAGTATGCTACAGCACGCTTCGGATCGCGGATCAGGCCATGATCGGAGAAATACATGACTGATGAACGCGAGTTTTCCAGCAGGTTAAAAATCTTGCCCATCAACGTATCCGTATATCGCACAGAGTTGTCATAACAATCATCGGCTTCATTATCACCGTGCAACACCGCCTGGCTGGCCGGGAAACGTCGGCAGGAAGGCTCGTGGCTTCCGTACAAATGCAGAACAATCAATTTTTTGCCCGGCGTTTTTAGCGCACTCTGCAACAGCGGCAGAAGGTCTTCGTCGTAGCCCCCATCAATCCATTCATGCTGTTTCGTGTTCAGGGCAATTCCGGTAATCACGTTATTATGCGCCCCTCCTTTGCCCTGGCGGCTAAACCAGTAAGTATCATATCCTGCTTTGTTCGCGATATTGACGACGTTATCGCCATATTTGCGCGGATCGCGGGCATTCACGCTATCCGCAGTCAACGCCAGCGGTACCGCCATAATCGTGACAGGTGCAGGTGTAACGGCATTGCGGAACAGTAAGAGTTGCGATTTTTGCTTCTCCAGCTCTGGAGTCGTATCTCGTTGATAACCATAGATACCCATATTTACCGTACGCTCGGACTCGCCAACAATCAGAACATAGTTCTCGATACCGGTATCAGATAGTGTGATTTTATAATCAGGAATGTTGTTGCCAATGTTGGCCACCACGGCATTATCTTCGATGGCCTGCATAAAGACTTTTGACGTACTGACAGGTGTCGCCTGAACTACGCGCTGCGCCAGGCTTTCGACGCTGCTTTTCCTGAGCTGATGCTGCAAAGCCTGGCCATAAAAAGCCAGCAGCGTGACGGCAAGCGCAATGGCGGGCCAGCGACGATAACGCGGCGCGACAGGCCACATGCCGGTATTGGCGGTATAAATGAACAACGCAGACAGGGTGATAAAAATCAGGCAATCGCGCCAGTACAAACCAAGCATTGAACTTGCTTCACCCGGTGTCGTATTCAGTACGCTAAGCGCAAACCCATAACTAAACGCAGAATTGAAATTACTCCATGCATATAACTGCAAAGTAATATCTGCCGCAACCGGAATTAATAAAATAATCGCCAGTACATTCCTGATTAATTTATTGTTTATACATTTTAACGTCAGCAATATCAGCGCGAAGACCAGCGTACGATTAATCACAGCATTATATTTAGCATGAATAATATTAACGCCAATGACTATTAGCAGAGAAATAACCACTGTAAAGAAAGCGGTAAATCGCGAAGGAGTGTCAACCAACTTCTGTGAAAACAGTGTGGACATAATGACCTGATTAGCCTGGCAATATCTTTCCTGACGTAATCATTTTGACTGCCAGAATGAACGTGCGGAGAAGACAGAATGGAGAAAATTTCGCCAAAAGTTAACAAGTAACTTCTGGAAAGTCAAACCGCTAAGGGAAAGTGCTGGCACCCGTAAAAGCGGTGCCAGCAGGCAGATTTAATCCCAGCTCAAAATTACTTTCCCGGACTGCCCTGAACGCATTGCGTCAAAGCCTTTCTGGAACTCATCAATGGAGAAACGATGGGTGATAATGGGGGACAGATCCAGACCAGACTGAATCAACGCTGCCATCTTGTACCAGGTTTCAAACATCTCACGGCCATAGATGCCTTTGATGAACAGTCCTTTAAAGATGACTTTGTTCCAGTCGATAGACATATCCGACGGCGGAATACCCAGCATTGCGATGCGGCCACCGTGGTTCATGGTATCCAGCATCGTGCGGAACGCCGGCGGCGCACCGGACATCTCCAGACCCACGTCAAAACCTTCGGTCATGCCCAGCTCTTCCATCACGTCGGTCAGGCTCTCTTTCGATACATCCACCGCGCGGGTCACGCCCATTTTGCGCGCCAGCGACAGGCGATACTCATTCACATCGGTGATCACGACGTTACGCGCACCCACGTGCTTTGCCACCGCTGCGGCCATAATGCCGATGGGGCCCGCGCCGGAGACCAGCACGTCTTCGCCGACCAGATCGAAAGAGAGCGCCGTGTGTACCGCGTTGCCGAACGGGTCGAAGATGGAGGCCAGATCGTCAGAAATGTTGTCCGGAATTTTGAACGCGTTAAACGCGGGGATCACCAGGTATTCTGCGAAGCAGCCCGGACGGTTCACGCCCACGCCAACGGTGTTACGGCACAGGTGGGTACGCCCGCCGCGGCAGTTACGGCAGTGGCCGCAGGTGATATGACCTTCACCGGAGACGCGGTCGCCAATTTTGAAGCCTTTCACTTCCTGGCCGATACCGACCACTTCGCCGACGTACTCGTGACCGACAACCATCGGTACCGGAATGGTTTTCTGCGACCACTGGTCCCAGTTATAGATGTGAACGTCAGTACCGCAGATAGCCGTTTTACGAATTTTGATCAGCAGATCGTTATGACCGACTTCCGGTTCCGGCACGTCGGTCATCCAAATCCCTTCTTCCGCTTTCAGTTTGGATAACGCTTTCATCACACGTCCTCAGGCAATGACGCCCAGCTGTTTGCCGATGCGGGTAAAGGCTTCCACCGCACGTTCAATTTGTTCAGGCGTATGCGCCGCAGACATCTGGGTGCGGATACGCGCCTGACCTTTTGGCACCACCGGGAAGAAGAACCCGGTGACGTAAATACCTTCTTTTTGCAGTTCGCGGGCAAAGTTCTGCGCGATAACCGCATCGCCCAGCATCACCGGAATAATGGCGTGGTCAGCACCGGCAAGTGTGAACCCTGCTGCGCTCATTTTTTCGCGGAACAGGCGCGCGTTGGACCACAGGCGGTCGCGCAGCTCAGCGCCGGACTCCACCATCTCCAGCACTTTGATGGAGGCAGACACAATGGCTGGCGCCAGGGAGTTGGAGAACAGGTACGGACGGGAGCGCTGACGTAGCCACTCAACCACCTCTTTACGCGCGGCGGTATAGCCGCCGGACGCGCCGCCGAGCGCTTTGCCCAGCGTACCGGTGATGATGTCCACGCGGCCCATCACGTCGCAGTATTCGTGCGAGCCGCGGCCGTTTTCGCCGACAAAGCCGACCGCGTGAGAGTCATCGACCATCACCAGCGCGTCGTACTTGTCTGCCAGGTCGCACACGCCCTTCAGGTTAGCGATCACGCCGTCCATGGAGAACACGCCGTCGGTGGCGATCAGCACGTGGCGAGCCCCCGCTTCACGCGCCTCTTTCAGACGCGCTTCCAGCTCAACCATGTCGTTGTTGGCGTAGCGGAAACGCTTTGCTTTACACAGGCGCACGCCGTCAATGATGGAAGCGTGGTTCAGGGCGTCGGAGATAATTGCGTCTTCGGCTCCAAGCAGGGTCTCAAACAGACCGCCGTTGGCATCGAAGCAGGAGGAGTACAGAATGGCGTCTTCCATTCCTAAGAAGTTCGCCAGCTTTTTCTCAAGCTGCTTGTGGCTGTCCTGGGTACCGCAGATAAAGCGCACGGAGGCCATACCGAAACCGTGGGTGTCCATGCCGTTTTTCGCCGCGGCAATCAGCTCAGGGTGATTCGCAAGACCTAAATAGTTGTTCGCACAAAAGTTGATCACGTGGCTGCCGTCGGCAACGGTGATGTCCGCCTGCTGAGCAGACGTGATAATACGCTCTTCCTTGAACAACCCTTCCGCACGTGCGGTGTCGAGGTCGCTGTTTAACTGTTTGTAAAAATCACCACGCATTGCAATTCTCCAGACTCGGCAAATTTCGGGACATATTACCCAAACCTATAGTTCATGACGAGATGACACATTATCTCTTGTCGTTTTTGCAGCATAAATCACGTGTACCCCTGCTGCATATCGGTGAATGGCTGAAGACCGGGCATTGTAATGATATGATAAAGACATTAGCGTCCGGGATTGTCCCCGGGCTCAACACTTCAAAGGTTACAGTTATGATCATCGTTACCGGCGGCGCGGGCTTTATCGGCAGCAATATTGTTAAGGCTCTTAATGACAAAGGCATCACCGACATCCTGGTGGTTGACAACCTGAAAGACGGCACCAAGTTCGTCAACCTGGTGGATCTGAACATCGCTGACTACATGGATAAAGAAGACTTTCTTATCCAGATTATGGCAGGCGAGGAGTTCGGCGAGATCGAAGCTATCTTCCATGAAGGTGCCTGCTCTTCCACCACAGAGTGGGACGGCAAGTACATGATGGACAACAACTATCAGTACTCCAAAGAGATCCTGCACTACTGCCTGGAGCGTGAAATCCCCTTCCTGTACGCTTCCTCCGCGGCAACCTACGGCGGGCGCACCTCGGACTTTATCGAGTCCCGCGAATATGAGCAGCCGCTGAACGTCTACGGTTACTCCAAATTCCTGTTCGACGAGTACGTGCGTCAGGTTCTGCCAGAAGCGAACTCCCAGATTGTGGGCTTCCGCTACTTCAACGTTTACGGGCCGCGCGAAGGTCACAAAGGCAGCATGGCAAGCGTGGCATTCCACCTGAATACTCAGTTGAATAATGGCGAAAGCCCGAAACTGTTCGAAGGCAGCGACGGCTTTAAGCGCGACTTCGTTTATGTGGGCGACGTTGCCGCAGTAAACCTGTGGTTCTGGGAAAACGGTGTTTCCGGCATTTTCAACCTGGGTACCGGCCGCGCAGAATCCTTCCAGGCGGTGGCTGATGCTACGCTGGCGTATCACAAAAAAGGCAGCATCGAGTACATTCCGTTCCCGGACAAGCTGAAAGGCCGCTACCAGGCGTTCACTCAGGCCGATCTGACCAACCTGCGCGCAGCGGGTTATGACAAGCCGTTCAAGACCGTTGCCGAAGGCGTAACGGAGTATATGGCCTGGCTGAACCGCGACGCGTAAGTATGAGAATTCTGGTGATCGGCCCGTCATGGGTGGGCGACATGATGATGTCGCAAAGTCTCTATCGCACGCTCAAGGCGCGCTATCCCCAGGCGATAATCGACGTGATGGCACCCGCCTGGTGCCGTCCGCTGTTATCGCGTATGCCGGAAGTGAATGAAGCTTTCCCGATGCCGCTTGGCCACGGGGCGCTGGAAATTGGCGAACGCCGCAAGCTCGGCCATAGCCTGCGCGAGAAGCGCTATGACCGCGCGTATGTCCTGCCAAACTCCTTTAAATCTGCCCTGGTGCCCTTCTTTGCCGGCATCCCACACCGTACTGGCTGGCGCGGTGAAATGCGCTACGGCCTGCTGAACGATGCGCGCGTGCTGGATAAAGAAGCCTGGCCGCTGATGGTGGAGCGTTACGTGGCGCTGGCCTATGACAAAGGCGTGATGCGCAGCGCGAAAGACCTGCCGCAGCCGCTGCTCTGGCCACAGCTTCAGGTTAACGAGGGTGAAAAATCCCACACCTGCAACGCGTTTGGACTATCGTCTGAACGCCCGATGATTGGCTTCTGCCCTGGCGCCGAGTTCGGCCCGGCAAAACGCTGGCCGCACTATCACTATGCGGAGCTGGCGAAACAGCTGATTGACGAAGGCTACCAGATAGTTCTGTTCGGTTCGGCAAAAGACCACGAGGCAGGCAATGAAATCCTCGCGACGCTCAGTAACGAACAGCAGGCATGGTGCCGCAACCTGGCGGGAGAAACCCAGCTTGAGCAGGCGGTTATCCTGATTGCCGCCTGTAAAGCCGTGGTTACCAACGACTCAGGCCTGATGCACGTCGCCGCTGCGCTCGACCGCCCGCTGGTTGCGCTGTATGGCCCAAGCAGCCCGGACTTCACGCCTCCGCTTTCCCATAAAGCGCGCGTCATTCGCCTCATCACCGGTTACCACAAAGTGCGCAAAGGCGATGCCGCAGAAGGCTATCACCAGAGCCTGATCGACATTACCCCGCAGCGCGTTCTGGAAGAGCTTAACGAACTGCTGTTGAGCGAAGAAGGATAACGGATGCGGGTATTGATCGTTAAAACCTCGTCAATGGGCGATGTTCTGCATACGCTGCCGTCGCTAACGGACGCCATGCAGGCCATTCCCGGCATCCGTTTTGACTGGGTAGTGGAAGAGGGCTTCGCGCAAATCCCCACCTGGCATGAAGCGGTCGACCGCGCGATCCCGGTGGCGATTCGCCGCTGGCGCAAAGCGTGGTTCTCTGCTCCGATTAAAGCCGAACGCAAAGCCTTCCGCGAGGCGGTGCAGGCGCAACGCTACGATGCCATCATCGACGCGCAGGGGCTGGTCAAAAGCGCCGCGCTGGTGACGCGTCTGGCGCATGGCGTAAAGCACGGCATGGACTGGCAAACCGCCCGCGAACCGCTGGCGAGCCTGTTCTATAACCGCCGACACCACATCGCGAAGCAACAGCACGCGGTGGAACGTACCCGCGAGCTGTTTGCAAAGAGTCTTGGCTATGCCAAGCCCGAAACGCAGGGCGATTACGCCATTTCGCAGCATTTTTTGCACAGTTCGCAACAGAAAGGCGCGCCTTATCTGATTTTTCTTCATGCGACGACCCGCGATGACAAACACTGGCCGGAGGCGCACTGGCGCGAACTGATCGGCCTGCTGGGAAATGCGGGGCTACGTATTAAACTTCCGTGGGGCGCACCACATGAAGAAGCACGCGCCAGGCGTCTGGCGGCAGGGTTTGATTACGTTGACGTTCTGCCGCGCATGAAACTTGATGGCGTAGCCCAGGAGTTGGCCGGCGCTGCAGCAGTGGTCTCCGTGGATACGGGCCTCAGCCACCTGACGGCGGCGCTGGATCGACCTAATATTACGCTTTACGGCCCAACGGACCCGGGTCTTATCGGCGGCTATGGAAAAAATCAATATATCTGCCGCCCGGAATACTCATCGCAGCTGAGCGATCTCAGTGCCGCTGCGGTATTTGCGCAATTAGAGCCTTTGCTGGCAGCAGAGAGAGCCTATGTCTGATTTTTTCTCAGCGGAGCGTCCACCAAAGCGCGTGCTGATCGTTAAGCTGCGTCACCACGGTGATGTTCTGCTTACTTCGCCGGTGTTCACCGTGCTCAAGAAGAACTGGCCGAACGTGGAGGTCGACGCGCTGGTCTATGACGACACGCAGGCGATGCTGACCAGCCACCCTCATATCGACCAGGTCCATACCATCGGGCGCAACTGGCGTAAAAAAGGGTGGTTTGAACAATTCCGCCTCTACCGCGCGCTGCTCAATATCCTGAAAGGCCGTCAGTATGACGTGCTGATTAACCTGACCGAACACTGGCACGGCGCGCGTCTGGCGCGTCGCCTGAAGCCCCGCGTCTCCGTCGGCTTTAAGCCGGATAAACGCGGGGGCCTGGCGCGTCGTCGCTGGGTGAAATCGTTCACCACGCTCTACCCGGCGATTCAGGACAACAGCCGCCATATGGTGGAGGTCAATCTGGACGCCCTGCGCCGGATCGGGATTCATCCGCAGTCCGACGAAGACAAACATACCCTCTTTGTACCTGGCGATGCGGCAGAAGCCTCTGTTGCCGAAAAACTGGCCGGGTTTGGGCTCACGAGTAAATCCTATATCCTGGTTCACCCGACCTCACGCTGGATGTTTAAGGCCTGGGATATAAAAAAGCTGGCAGCGACCATTGATAACCTGGCGGCGCGCGGCCTGCCGATTATCCTCTCCGCCGCACCGTCAAAAGAAGAGAAGGCCTACATGGATGAGCTGCGCGCTGCCCTCACCCAGCCGGTCTTTGATTTAAGCGGTCAGTTGAACCTGAAAGAGCTGGGCGCGCTCATGAAGCACGCGCGGGTGTACTTCGGTGTGGACTCCATGCCGATGCACCTTGCAAGCGCCGTCGGTACGCCGACTGTCGCCATATTTGGTCCTACTGGCGCCATCAAATGGGCGCCGTGGGGGGTAAATTACCGTGTGATTGTGGCCGGGTTTACCTGCCAGCCGTGCGGGAAAGCGGGCTGCGGAGACAGCGGTGTCTCAGACTGCATCACCGCTATCACGCCGCAGCAGGTGCTGAGCGCCATTGATACAATGCTTCTGGAAACGGAAACCCCTGCATGAAGCTGGCGATTGTTCGACAGACCTACAACTCCAACGGTGGCGCTGAGCGTTTTGTCTCACGAGCGCTTAACGTGCTGGCACAGGATACCTCGCTTGACGTCACGCTGATTGCCCGCCAGTGGGAAGATGCCGCTGGCTGGAAAACGCTGACGGTCAATCCGCCGTTTCGCAATCGCATCGCTCGTGAATCCGGTTTTGCCGCCGAAGCCGCCGCGCATTTTGCGCAGTTCGATATTGTGCAAAGCCACGAGCGCATACCGGGAGCCACCATTTTCCGGGCGGGCGACGGGGTTCACGCCACCTGGCTTGAGCAATATGGTCGTATTCTGTCGCCGCTGGCGCGCTGGGCGCAACCTCTGAGCCGCTATCACCGCTACATTCTGCAGGCTGAGACGCAGATGTTTACCCATCCGCAGCTGCGCAAGGTGATATGCAATTCGAAGATGGTGCGCGACGATATCGCCCGTCGCTTCGGGCTGTCGGATGACAAGCTGACGGTGATCTATAACGGCGTCGACACGGACCAGTTCAGCCCTGACGTGCGCTCCCTTTCGCAGCGTGAAGCGCTGGGAATTCCCCCTGCCGCGCCGGTGCTGGCGTACGTTGGGTCAGGTTTCAGCCGTAAAGGTGTTGCCACCGCGCTGCGCGCCATTGTGGCGCATCCTGACGTCTGGCTGTTGATTGCCGGGCGCGATAAACATGCGCGGAAGTTCGAAAAACTGGCGCAAGCGCTGGGGGTTTCCTCACGCGTGAAGTTCCTTGGACCCGTTGCCAACGTCCGCGAAGTGTATGGCACGGCTGATGCACTTATCCTGCCGACGCTCTACGATCCCTTCCCGAACGTCTGCGTGGAAGCGCTGGCCTGCGGTTTGCCGCTGCTCACCAGCCACGGCTGCGGCGCGGCGGAGTGGATAACAGAGGGTCAAAACGGCTGGGTACGCGATGCGCTGGACAGCGAAGGTTACCAGCGGGCCATCTCTCTGTGGCTAAAAGGCCGAGAACAGGGGGTCGATTACTCCGCTGCTGCACGTGCAACTGCGGAGCCTTTCACCCTGGACAAAATGGCGCGCGAGCTACAAGCGCTTTATCGCGACTTGCTGCGCTGAGCGGCATCGGAGAAGACCTTCTCCATCGCGTCCAGCATACATTCACGGGTAAAGTGCGTGCTCAGGTAGTCATACCCCTGTTGCGCGAGCGTCTCGCGAAGGGCTGAGTCGTCATAGAGCTTCATTATGGCATCGTGCAGTGCGTTTTCATCGCGCTGCGCGATTAACAACCCCGTCTGGCCGTTAATCACCGCGTCTCCCGTTCCACCAGCATCCGTTGCAATGGTTGCAATCCGGGAGGCTAACGATTGCAGCACGCCCTGCGGAACACCTTCCATATCGTGCGAAGGGCTCAGCGCAATATCAAACGCCGGGAACCAGCGTTCCGGATCGGTTTGATGTCCCGCCATAACCACCCGCTGCTGTAACCCCAGCGCGGTAATTTCCTGTTCCAGCGTCGCTTTGTGCGGGCCTTCGCCGACAATCGCCAGCTTGATCTGCGGATTGTCGATTTTCGCCAGGGCTCGCAGCAGTACGCTGTGACCTTTGTTCGGGCGCAAATGCGACACCACGCCCAGCCAGAAATCTGACTCCGATAAGCCACAATGCGCGCGGGCTTCGTGCTTATCTCCCGGGTGAAATCGCTGCGTATCGACACCGCTTGGCACCGACGTACTCTGGGACATCGGCACGCCAATATTTGCCACCTGATGACGTAGCGCCTCTCCCGTAGTCACAATATGCGTGCAGGCCGTGCGAAACAGCCAGCGGGTCGTCCAGTTGTTGCGCGGTACGCCTGACGCATGACGGGTGCGGACCAGCGGCACGGGGTTAGCGAGTGTCAGATTCGCCAGCGCCACCAGCCAGGTATCGGCGGAGTTATGACTATTGATGACGTCAATCGACCGGCGGTTATCCTTTAACCAGCGGCGCAGCAGCTGCAAGTTTTTAAGGTTTTTACGCTTCAACGGCATCTTGACAACCGTCAACCCCGCATTGCGCGCCAGCGCGTGCAGCGGCGCCGTTTCCGGGCAAAGGATAGTTACCTGATGGCCACGCTGAATCATCCCTAGCGATTCGTTGATAATGCGCAGAGGCTGTCCGCCTTTGCCGCCGTCTGCTTCAGTGTGAACAATATGCATACATTTCCCGTTAAGAATCTCGCCCGCGTGACGCTAATTTTCCGCCTGAAAGGATCTTTGTCCCGCCAGGCATATGTTTTTAGTATCCACCAGATATAATACAGCACGAATGGTATCACCATATTGGGTGGCCTGCCCTGAACACAACGGAGAAAGCATGTCCGACAAACCTTTATTGAGCCTTGTAGTCGCCGTCTATAACGGTGAAAAATTCCTCAGTGCATTTTTCGACAGCATCAAAGCTCAACATCTGGACAGTCTGGAACTGGTCGTTGTGAACGACGGGTCAAGCGACAGCTCCTCCGCCATCATTGCGCAGTACGCCGATGAATTCCCGTTCTTCAAGGTTATTGACCAGGCTAATCAGGGCGTCTCAGCAGCCCGTAATACGGGCCTCGCGCAAGCAACCGGCGAATACGTTGCCTTCCCGGATATTGATGACGTCATTTACCCGGGTATGTATCCGCGCCTGCTTGAGATGGCCAAAAAGAACGATCTCGATGTAGCGACCTGCAACGGCACGTATATCTACGATGATGGCAGGCCGTCGAAGAAAATCTTTCCGTCCGACAAACTGCAGACCACAGACGTGCTGGATGGCCCAACGTGGCTACAGCGCGCGCTGGCGTCGCGTAAATTCCTGCACGTGACCTGGCTGAATATTTATCGCCACGCGTTCATTAAAGAGCAGGGTTTCACCTTTGAACATGGCCTGCGCCACCAGGATATCCCGTGGACTACCGAAGTGCTGCTGACGGCCAAACGCGTACAGTACACTGACGAAACCTTCTATGACTACCTTATTCATTCCGCCTCCGTATCGCACACGCCAGGGACGGATGACACGCGCATGCGTAACGCGCGTCATTACATGAAAATCCTGGAAATGCTGGATGTTATCAACCAGCGTTACCCGGAAGCCGTACGCCGGGTGCCAGCCTGCCGGTGGCAGATTGCAAAAGAGGGACTGGGCATTCTGCACGCCATTAACAACATCGGCGATCTCAGCAAAAAACGTGAAATCATTCGCGAACTGTTCGACCGCGGTATCTGGGCACTCATATGGAAAAATGCCCGTGGCCTGCGCCAGCACTGGCGACTGGGCCGCCGTTACTTCCGCTTAAAGCGGTATCTGGCATAAGAGATAGCTTTACCTGGCTTAAATGCTTAGAATTTGCCCGCCGAAACTAAAAAAACGGATAATCGCTTGGAATTGTTGTATACCGCTCTGCTCTACATCATTCAGCCACTGGTGTGGCTGAGACTGTTGCTTCGTAGCCGTAAAGCGCCTGCGTATCGTAAACGCTGGGCTGAGCGCTATGGCTTCTGCCGCAATAAAGTCGTACCGGACGGTATTTTGCTGCATTCCGTTTCTGTTGGTGAAACACTGGCGGCGATCCCGCTGGTTCGCGCCCTGCGTCACCGCTATCCGTCGCTGCCGATCACCGTCACGACGATGACGCCGACCGGCTCGGAGCGCGCGTTATCCGCTTTTGGCAAAGACGTGCAACACGTCTATCTCCCTTACGATCTGCCCTGCGCCATGAATCGTTTCCTGAATACCGTTCGCCCGAAACTGGTGATTGTGATGGAAACCGAACTGTGGCCGAACATGATTTCCGCCCTGCATGCCCGTAAAATTCCGCTGGTGATTGCCAACGCGCGCCTTTCAGAGCGCTCGGCGAAAGGTTACGGCAAGCTGGGTAAATTTATGCGCCGCCTGCTCAGCAAAATCACGCTGATTGCCGCGCAAAACGAAGAAGACGCAGCGCGCTTTGTCTCTCTCGGTCTCAAACGTAACCAGCTTGCGGTAACGGGCAGCCTGAAATTTGATATTTCGGTTACCCCTGAACTCGCCGCCCGCGCGATCACGCTGCGTCGCCAGTGGGCTCCGCGTCGTCAGGTCTGGATTGCGACCAGTACCCACGATGGCGAAGAAGCGATTATCCTGCAGGCTCACCGTCAGTTGCTGGAAAAATTCCCTGATTTACTGCTGATCCTCGTGCCTCGCCATCCGGAGCGTTTTAAAGATGCCCGCGACATGGTGCAAAAAGGCGGTTTCAGCTACACCCTGCGCAGCAGCGGTGAGATCCCTTCCGGCAGCACCCAGGTGGTGATTGGCGATACGATGGGCGAACTGATGCTGCTGTACGGCATTGCTGACCTCGCGTTTGTCGGTGGTAGCCTGGTCGAACGCGGCGGTCATAACCCGCTGGAGCCGGCAGCCCACGCCATTCCGGTGCTGATGGGGCCACACACGTTTAACTTCAAAGATATCTGCGCGAAATTGCAGCAGGCCGATGGCTTAATTACCGTGACCGATGCGGATTCGGTGGTCAAAGAGGTCTCGACCCTTCTGACTGACGAAGATTATCGCCTGTGGTACGGGCGTCATGCCGTCGAAGTGCTGCATCAGAACCAGGGCGCACTGACCCGTCTGCTGCAACTTCTGCAACCTTATCTGCCTCAGCGGAGCCACTAATGTCAACGCGTCTGTCGGTCGTAATGATCGCCAAAAACGCCGCCGACCTGCTTCCGGACTGCCTGGCCTCCATCGCCTGGGCTGACGAAATCGTCGTGCTCGATTCCGGCAGCACGGACAATACGGTGGACGTTGCCCGCGCAGCGGGTGCAAAGGTCTTTATCAACACCGACTGGCAAGGCTATGGCATCCAGCGCCAGCGCGCGCAGGGATACGCCACAGGCGATTATGTCCTGATGCTCGACACCGACGAGCGCGTCACGCCAGAACTTCAGCAGGCTATTCAGGCAGTGCTATCCTTGCCCCAGCCTGGCGCGGTATACAGCATTGCGCGCCGCAACTACTTCCTTGGCCGTTTTATGCGCCACAGCGGCTGGTATCCAGACCGCGTGATGCGTCTCTACGAGCGCGAGCGGTATCAGTACAACGACAGCCTGGTCCATGAATCCCTGGCCTGCGACAGCGCCCAGGTGATTCCCCTGACGGGCGACCTGCTGCACCTGACCTGTCGGGATTTCGCCAGCTTCCAGCGTAAGCAGCTTAACTATGCCACCGCATGGGCGCAGGAGCGCCACCAGCGCGGCAAGAAGGCCACGCTGAGCGGTATCTTCACCCATACGCTGGGCGCGTTTCTGAAAACGCTCCTGCTGCGCGGTGGCGTACTGGACGGTAAACAGGGGTGGTTACTGGCGGTGGTGAATGCCCAGTATACTTTCAACAAATACACCGAGCTGTGGGCGCTCTGCCGCGGCTACTCAGAGAAAACGTGAGCCATGAGCACAAAAGCGATTTATCCGGGTACCTTCGATCCGATCACAAACGGTCATCTTGATATCATCACCCGTGCGGCGTGCATGTTCGACAAGGTGATCCTGGCGATTGCCGCCAGCCCCAGCAAAAAACCGATGTTCGATTTGCACGAGCGCGTACAGCTCGCCACCGATGCCATTTCGCACCTGCCGAACGTTGAGGTTGTCGGGTTTAGCGATCTGATGGCTAACTTCGCCCGCGCTCAGCAGGCAAACATTCTGATCCGCGGTTTACGCGCGGTGGCAGACTTCGAATATGAGATGCAGCTGGCGCACATGAACCGCCACCTGATGCCGGAGCTGGAGAGCGTATTCCTGATGCCCTCTAAAGAGTGGTCGTTTATCTCTTCCACGCTGGTAAAAGAGGTGGCGCGCCATCACGGGGATGTTACCCATTTCCTGCCGGCTAACGTCCACCAGGCGTTGATGGAAAAGCTAAAGTAGCGCTATTTCTGGCACTGCCGGCAGTAAAACGTCGCGCGCTGGGCGTGCTTCGTGGCAATAACTGGCGTGCCGCAGACTCTGCACGGTTCGCCTTTACGGCCGTACACCTGCAGCTCCTGGGCAAAATAGCCCGGCTTGCCGTCACTTTGCAGGAAGTCCTTCAGCGTTGTCCCGCCCTGCTCAATCGAGCGCAGCAGTACCGCTTTAATCACTCTGACCAGCAATTCGCACTCTTGCGCCGACAGCGAAGAGGCCAGCCGATCGGGATGGATCCCGGCCGCAAACAGCGATTCGCTGGCATAGATATTCCCCACGCCGACCACCAGCTTATTGTCCATCAGCCAGGGCTTAATCGGGCTCTTTTTCTTTGCGCACTTCGCTTTCAGGTATTCCGCGTTAAACGCGTCTGAGAGCGGCTCCGGGCCCAGATGCGCCAGTACGTTATGCCCTTCCAGCTCCTTCGTCCACAGCCACGCGCCAAAGCGCCGTGGGTCGGTGTAGCGGAGCACTTTGCCGTTGCTCATCACCAGATCGACGTGGTCGTGTTTTTCCGCAGGCAGTTCTTCGGTCAGAATGCGCAGGCTCCCGGACATTCCCAGATGGATAATAATCCAGCCGTCGGGCAGTTCCAGAAGCAGGTATTTAGCGCGGCGCTGCACGCTAAGGACGGGTTTATCGCTCAGGGCATGGATCTCATCGGACACCGGCCAACGCAAACGCCCATTACGGACAACCGCGTGAAGAATAGTCGCACCGACCAGATGGGGCTCAATGCCGCGGCGGCTGGTCTCTACCTCAGGTAATTCAGGCATGGTTCCTCCGTTGAGATGCAGAATGCAAAAAACCCCGCAGTTGCGGGGTTTTTCTATACAAGGAGACTAAAATTATTTGATTTTAGCTTCTTTGTACAGTACGTGCTGGCGTACAACTGGATCGAATTTTTTCAGTTCCAGTTTTTCCGGCTTAGTACGTTTGTTCTTCGTGGTGGTGTAGAAGTGACCTGTACCAGCAGAAGAAACCAGCTTGATTTTCTCGCGAATACCTTTAGCCATGATTTATTTCCTCTTTAAGTACTTAGTACTTTTCGCCACGGGCACGCAGTTCAGACAGAACTGTATCGATGCCTTTCTTATCGATTACACGCATACCTTTAGCAGATACGCGCAGGGTGACAAAACGCTTCTCGCTCTCAACCCAGAAACGGTGAGAGTGCAGGTTCGGCAGGAAACGGCGTTTAGTCGCGTTCAGTGCGTGGGAACGGTTGTTACCGGTCACCGGACGCTTGCCAGTAACTTGGCAGACTCGGGACATGTCTATTCTCCAAAAATCAAATTAGCTCGAGCTTCGTATGGGGTATCGGCGCCTCGTCAGGCTTTACAGCCCGGTCATCGCATAGTTCTAAGTGAACTCTCGATTGCCAGGCCCAAATGCCAAACCCGAGATTCTCAAAGGTGGCGTAGTATACGCTGACTCGGCGGTGTGCTCAAGTCCCGAACAGACAAAGATCCCGATGGATCGCGAGAAATAGCCTAAATCCAGCCATGTTCTGCAAAAGAAATGTACTCTCCGCGGCCAATTATCAAATGGTCCAGCACACGAATGTCCATGAATTGACAGCATTTGATAATGCGTTCGGTGATTTCTTTGTCAGCTCTGCTCGGTTCTGCACAGCCAGAGGGGTGATTATGCGCGAGGATCACGCCCGCTGCATTCACTTTTATCGCTTCCCGCACAATTTCACGCGGATGGACCTCGACGTGGCTTAACGTACCCGCAAAAAGGCAGCTGTGTTTCAGCACCCGGTTTCTGTTGTCGAGAAAGATCACCATGAAGATCTCACGCTCGGCATCGGTTAACTGGCTTTGCAGAAATTCGCGCGTCATCGCGGGCGTCAGGATCGGATCTTCCTCCTCCATGCGAACCCTGTAAAAACGCCGGGCCAGTTCAGCAATGCCTCTCAACTGGGCATATTTTGCCACGCCGATGCCCTCGACGTGCTTAAACTGCGCCAGTTCTGCGGTCAGCAACCCGTGCAGTGAGCCGAAATGCGCTATCAGCTCTTTTGCCAGCGTAAACACCGTCTTCCCGGACGTTCCGGTTCGTAAAAAAAGCGCCAGCAGCTCATCGTCTTTTAAAAGGGTGACGCCATAGCGCAGCAGTTTTTCGCGCGGCAGCAGCTGCTCATCCTCTTCGTCCATGCTCTTTCTCCTTTTTTACCGCATGCTGCCACAGGCCAGTCAGCGGCTCGACGACCGCGTTGCGTTCTTGCGTAGCGCCTCGCAAAGCGACCGAAGGACAAAATCACCTCGTTTTAGGGATTGTGATAAAATGCCCGCTCTCTGGTGAAACCCAACAGGAAAGAATCATGATGAGCCTGGCCGGTAAAAAAATCGTTCTTGGCGTGAGCGGCGGTATTGCTGCCTATAAAGCGCCGGAGCTGGTGCGTCGTCTGCGCGAGCGCGGGGCAGATGTGCGGGTCGCGATCACCGAAGGCGGTAAAGCCTTTATCACGCCCCTGAGTCTGCAGGCGGTTTCAGGGTACCCGGTATCCGACAGCCTGCTCGATCCGGCCGCCGAAGCCGCGATGGGCCATATTGAGCTAGGGAAATGGGCAGACCTGGTCATCCTTGCTCCCGCCACAGCGGATTTAATCGCCCGGGTGGCAGCCGGTATGGCAAACGACCTGGTCTCCACCATTTGTCTGGCCACGCCTGCGCCCGTTGCCGTCGTGCCTGCCATGAACCAGCAGATGTACCGCAACGCGGCCACCCAGCACAATCTGGAGACGCTGGCCTCACGCGGCCTGCTTATCTGGGGACCGGACAGCGGCAGCCAGGCCTGTGGCGACGTTGGCCCAGGGCGTATGCTTGACCCGCTGACTATCGTCGAGCTGGCCGCCGCCCATTTTTCGCCTGTCAACGATCTGCAACATCTCAACATCATGATTACCGCGGGCCCCACGCGCGAGCCGCTGGATCCGGTGCGCTATATCACTAACCACAGCTCCGGCAAGATGGGCTTTGCCATTGCCGCCGCAGCGGCAAAGCGCGGCGCAAACGTCACGCTGGTGAGCGGCCCGGTATCGCTGCCTACGCCCGCACGTGTAACGCGAATTGACGTCACCACCGCGCTTGAGATGGAAGCCGCAGTTCAGGCGCACGCGCAAAGCCAGCAAATATTTATCGGCTGTGCGGCCGTCGCGGACTATCGCGCCGAGACCATAGCCGAGGCTAAAATTAAAAAGCAAGGCGATGAATTAACACTAAAAATGGTGAAAAACCCGGACATTGTCGCCGGTGTCGCCGCACTAAAAAGCCATCGTCCTTACGTTGTTGGGTTTGCCGCAGAAACAAATAATGTGGAAGAATATGCCCGGCAAAAACGTACCCGCAAAAACCTCGATTTGATTTGCGCGAACGACGTATCGCTGGCCACACAAGGATTTAACAGCGACAGCAACGCACTGCACCTTTTCTGGCAGGATGGAGATAAAGTCTTACCGCTTGAGCGCAAGGAACTCCTGGGCCAACAATTACTCGACGAGATCGTTACCCGTTATGATGAAAAAAATCGACGTTAAGATTCTGGACCCGCGTGTTGGCGAGCAATTCCCGCTGCCAACCTATGCCACCTCCGGCTCCGCCGGACTTGACCTGCGCGCCTGTCTCGATGACGCCGTAGAACTGGCGCCGGGTGTCACTACCCTGGTGCCGACTGGCCTGGCCATTCACATTGCTGACCCGTCTCTGGCGGCGGTGATCCTGCCGCGTTCTGGCCTGGGCCATAAGCATGGCGTTGTGCTGGGTAACCTGGTTGGCCTGATTGACTCTGACTACCAGGGTCAGCTGATGGTCTCCGTCTGGAACCGAGGTCAGGACAGCTTCACCATTGAGCCCGGCGAACGTATCGCGCAGATGGTCTTTGTACCGGTGGTACAGGCAGAATTTAACCTGGTGGCAGACTTTGACGCCACCGACCGTGGCGAAGGCGGCTTCGGCCATTCCGGGCGCAAATAACCGCCCGACAGAGACGTATCCCACAGCGCCATAATGCAATAACAAACCGCAAACGTCAGTTTGCGGTCGCTGTGTGGATGCCAGCCTGGCAAGTGCTTATTTTCAGGGGTATTTTGTAACATGGCAGAAAAACAAACCGCGAAAAGGAATCGTCGCGAAGAAATACTTCAATCTCTGGCGCTGATGCTTGAATCCAGCGATGGCAGTCAACGCATCACCACCGCTAAACTGGCCGCCTCTGTTGGCGTGTCTGAGGCGGCGCTGTACCGTCATTTTCCGAGCAAGACCCGGATGTTCGACAGCCTGATCGAATTTATTGAAGATAGCCTGATCACGCGCATCAACCTGATTTTGAAAGACGAAAAAGACACCACCGCGCGTCTGCGTCTGATTGTGCTGTTAATCCTGGGCTTTGGTGAACGCAATCCGGGTTTAACCCGTATCCTGACCGGTCACGCGCTGATGTTCGAGCAGGACAGACTGCAGGGCCGCATTAACCAGCTTTTCGAACGTATTGAAGCCCAGCTGCGTCAGGTACTGCGCGAGAAGAAAATGCGTGAAGGCGAAGGATACAGCATTGATGAAACGCTGTTGGCAAGCCAGATACTGGCGTTTTGCGAAGGCATGCTCTCACGTTTTGTGCGCAGCGAATTTAAATACCGTCCAACGGACGATTTTGACGCCCGCTGGCCGTTAGTGGCTGCTCAGCTGCGGTAACAGCGTTGCCGGACGGCGGCTTCGCCTTATCCGGCCTACGAATTGGTAGGCCCGGTAAGCGTAGCGCCACCGGGCAATGCAATTAAACCCCGAACTCTTCCCGGTAAGCACGCACCGCGGCCAGATGGTCTGCCATCTCCGGCTTCTCTTCCAGATACGCAATCAGGTCTTTCAGGGTGATAATCGACGTCACTTTGCAGCTGTAATCGCGCTCCACTTCCTGAATGGCGGAAATCTCACCGCGACCGCGCTCCTGACGATCCAGAGAAATCAGCACGCCAGCCAGCGTCGCGCCGTTGGCCTGGATAATCTCCATTGATTCACGGATCGCCGTGCCCGCGGTGATCACATCGTCGACCAGCATGACGCGGCCCTGCAGCGCGCTGCCGACCAGATTACCGCCCTCACCGTGGGTTTTGGCCTCTTTGCGGTTAAAGCAGTACGGCACGTCGCGGTCATGGTGTTCCGCCAGCGCAACCGCGGTGGTGGTCGCAATCGGAATGCCTTTGTAGGCCGGGCCAAACAGCAGGTCAAAATCAATCCCGGAATCCACCAGCGCTTCGGCATAGAAACGGCCTAACAGTGCCAGATCGCGCCCGGTATTAAACAGCCCGGCGTTGAAGAAATAGGGACTCTTACGCCCGGATTTCAGCGTAAACTCGCCAAACTTAAGTACCTGCTTGTTAAGCGCAAACTCAATAAACTGGCGCTGATACGATTTCATGGATTTGCTCCTTTGGTTTTTCTGTCTTACAGGCAAAAAAAAGGCGACTCATTGGTCGCCTTTAAAATCAATTTTCTAACGCCGCTTTCTGCGTCGTTACAATAGATTCGATTCCCCCTCGGGCCAGAGCCAGCAGGGCAAGAAGTTCCTCATGGGTGAACGGCTCGCCTTCTGCCGTGCCCTGCACTTCGATGATGCGACCATCTTCGGTCATCACCACGTTCATGTCCGTCTCGGCAGCGGAATCTTCAACGTATTCCAGATCGCAAAGCGCTTCACCGTTAACGATGCCCACGGAGACCGCCGCAACCATGCCTTTCATTGGGTTGGTTTTCAGCTTACCGGCCGCGACCAGTTTATTCAGGGCATCCGCCAGCGCCACGCATGCGCCGGTAATGGAGGCGGTACGCGTGCCGCCGTCTGCCTGAATCACGTCGCAGTCCAGCGTGATGGTAAATTCGCCGAGGATTTTCAGGTCAACGGCGGCGCGCAGCGCACGCGCGATCAGACGCTGAATTTCCATGGTACGACCGCCCTGCTTGCCTTTTGCCGCTTCGCGGGCATTACGGGTATGGGTCGCACGCGGCAGCATGCCGTACTCTGCGGTGATCCAGCCCTGGCCCTGACCTTTCAGAAAGCGCGGAACGCCTTCTTCGATGGACGCGGTGCACAGAACCTTCGTGTCACCAAACTCAACCAGCACGGAGCCTTCAGCGTGTTTTGTATAGTTACGGGTCAGGGTGACGGGACGCACCTGATTGGCGCTACGGCCTGATGGACGCATGATGGATTCTCCGGCTTGAAACGAATGTGGCTGCGCATTATACGGATAAAGGACGCTTATTCCTATCCTGAGAAGCCCCCGAAAGCTATAATCCCCCCATCTCTCCTTTAAAAACGGGAATGTCTATGATCCGCAGTATGACCGCCTACGCCCGGCGTGAAATCAAGGGTAGCTGGGGTAGCGCCACATGGGAAATGCGCTCGGTAAATCAGCGTTACCTGGAAACGTATTTCCGTATGCCGGAGCAGTTCCGCAGCCTTGAGCCTGTTGTACGCGAGCGTATCCGTAATCGTCTGACGCGCGGTAAAGTGGAATGTAACCTGCGTTTCGAGCCTGATGCCAGCGCGCAGGGCGAACTGATCCTCAACGAAAAACTGGCGAAACAGCTCGTCAATGCGGCGAACTGGGTCAAAATGCAGAGCGATGAAGGCGAAATCAACCCGGTTGATATTCTGCGCTGGCCTGGCGTTATGGCCGCCGGTGAGCAGGATCTTGATGCCATTGCCGCCGAAATCCTTGCAGCCCTCGACGGTACCCTGGACGACTTTATCGTTGCCCGTGAAACCGAAGGCCAGGCACTGAAAGGGATGATTGAGCAGCGCCTTGAAGGCGTAAGCGCTGAAGTCGCCAAAGTACGCACCCATATGCCAGAAGTGCTGCAGTGGCAGCGCGAGCGCCTGGTCGCCAAGCTGGAAGAAGCGGAAGTTCAGCTGGAAAACACCCGTCTGGAACAAGAGCTGGTGCTGATGGCGCAGCGCGTTGACGTCGCTGAAGAGCTGGACCGTCTGGAAGCGCACGTTAAAGAGACCTACAACATTCTGAAGAAGAAAGAAGCCGTGGGCCGCCGCCTCGACTTTATGATGCAGGAGTTCAACCGCGAGTCGAACACCCTGGCGTCTAAGTCGATCAATGCGGAAGTCACCAACTCAGCGATTGAGCTGAAAGTGCTGATTGAGCAGATGCGCGAGCAGATCCAGAATATCGAGTAACGTTTCACGCGTGACTTATCAGAATAAAAGACCATTGAAATGATGGTCTTTTTTTTGCGCTTCGTCAGCCACGCCCTGTTCTAAAAAATCCCCTTCTTACGAATTTCCTTCATTTTCTCCGTTGGCGCATTAAGCGCGCTCACGTCCAGCGCTTCCGCCTGCCCTTTTTTGGTACTTTCGGGCTCGACGGCACGGCCAGACGTGCGCAGCTGCAGCAGCTGCAGGTTTTGCTGTTCAAGCAGGACCTTAAGCTTCGCCACCTCGCTTTGCAGCTCATTCAACGCCTGGCGGGAGGTGTCGTCCGGCGTGGCCTGTCGCTGTAGCGCATCCGACATTAGCGCGCGCATCTGTCTTAACTGCTGCTTGCTAAAATCCCCGCCCGTCGCGGGCTGTTCTGGCACAGGCGGCGTTGACGGGGCAGTGGCTACCGGCAGCAGCCCGGCACTCGCCAGCTCGCCGCACAGCTCATCAAGGGTCAACGCGTCGCGCCCCAGAGACTCGGCAATATGGCTGCACAGCGGCGGGCTCATCAGCTGGAGCTGTAATCCGGCAAGGTAAACGTTGCGATGGAAGCGACGCATTTCCATACTCACATCACCCGGATTGCTGCCCGCCTGGCTCAGCGCCTGATGCCACTTTTTAAGCTCCAGCATCGCGCGCAGATCCGCGCGCGTTTGCTCCGGCGACAAATGCAGCGATAGATCAACGCGGCGAATGCGCCTGTTACTCATCGTCGCCCACCTCGGCCATGCGCGGCGCGGCTATCGTCTCCACCCCGGCGTCGGCATGGTAGAGGCAAATTTCGCGGGACAGCGCGCTCTGCGGGTTATCAATCGCAATCACCCGGTCGCCAAGCGTGGCGTAGGCCTCGCGGACGGCGGATTCAACCAGGTGCGCACCGCCGCCAACCAGATAGACGCGGTTGGGGTTCTTGGCGAACTTCTTCGCTTCGTAAGCCACCTGGTCGCCCAGCTCCTGAATCTTAATCTCCACCCGCTCGAGGATCTCTTCGATACGCGATTCATCGTTAATGACGCTTCTGACAAAATCCCTGTCGTGGCGGCGTTTAATCAGCTCGTTCGCCACCAGATAGCTGGAGTCGCTGTCAGCGGCGGCCAGCAGCTTGCGGGTTGCATCCGTGACCATCGCGACGCCGATTTCGTTGTTACCGTAAATCGCGGAAACATCGTCAAATTCGCCGACAATCACCCCCATATCCAGCGTGGTCCCGCCGCAGTCGATGACCAGCGACCGGGTGAATTCGGTGACGCTGGAGTTCAGAAGATGGGAAAGCGCGGCAGGCAGGCTTTCCGGCATCACCTGTACATCAACAATCCGGAACAGCTCGCCTTTATTCAGGGTGATGTCGCGCATCAGGTTACGACGCTTGGCCTCGATGCGGCTTTCGTTGCGCTGGCAGTCATCCGGGTTGTAGAACTGGGTGATCGGCAGCGTGACGATCACCTCTACGTCGCACGGCGCGATGCCGGTCAGCAGCAGGGCGTGGTGAACGGCCAGCAGGTTGAGATCGTCATACTGATAGTCAATGTGGGTCGTGGATAGCGCCTTATCGGACGTCGCATCATAGGTATATTTGGTCGTGCCGATGGTGTAGTTGTACACCGACTGCCCGCGCAGCAGCGCCGCGCTTTTCCAGTCTTTGCGGAAGGAGTTCGGCGATACCACTGTCTTCAGCGTGCCGTTCTCAATCCAGCTAATTTTTACGTTAGTTGAGCCATCATCAATGGCGAATTTCATTCGGGTTACGGTCATGATTTTTTCAGTCCAAAAGGGGGTTAACGGGCGTTACGCGGGCCTAAAGCACGCGCCGGGCACCCAGATAATGTGATTGCCAGAAATTGTCAGAAAGTTGGCTGATACGGATCGTCAGTCCGGTTCGCGGTGCCTCAATAAAGCGTCCATCGCCGAGATAAACGCCCACGTGGTCCGCGCCAGGGCGCTGGTTGATATTGAAAAAGACCAGATCGCCCCGCCGCAGTTTTTCCTGGTGAACGGGCTTCAGGGCGTTGTCCTGAAACATTCCGTTGGCCGTGCGCGGCAGCTTGCGGTCCAGCACATCATTAAAGGCGTAGAACACCAGCCCGCTACAGTCGAAGCCGTCGCTGGGGCTGTTTCCTCCCCACAGATAGGGCTTGCCGAGCTGGCTCTCCAGGCGATGGATCACGGTTCGGAGCTTGCTGACGGACTTTTGTGTACGGCGCGTCGCGATAGCGGCGTCATCCTGCACGTCGCGCCACAATGCTTCAGAGCGGCCCAGGCTACCGGGTGACCAGCGGGAATGCATCGCCAGCCTTTCCCGATTTCTGGCGCGTTCGGCCAGCCGTTGCGCCATTTCCTGGCGCTTCTGCTCCGGCGCGGGTGGCGCCGCGGCAACCCGCTTTTTTGCCTTCGCCAGCAGACGCTGGCGGTTCTGTTCGCGCTTTTTCGCATCGCTGACGGTTTTGGCCTCCGGTGTTTTTACCGGTACTGGCGCTGCGCTGACGTAGCCTGTCGTTACCATCAGCATCAGGAAGAGGAAAAAAAAGCGTACCTGCCGGGTGACAGTCCGGACAGGTACAAAGGTGATGATGAGGAGGAACAGGTTCACAGCGCGACGGTCGAATTAAGGGTTTTGAGCGAGTTTATCGGTCAGCGGCTTAATCACCTTCTCCCCGTGCTGGCCAAAAAACTGATACAGCGAATCGCTGGCCGAATGCGTCAGCACCATGATTTCAATCCGGCGGTTGGCCGAACTGAGCGGGTGCTCCGGGTCAAGCAGCATCTGATCGGCCATACCGCTAACCTGCAGAACTTTGTTGGGATCCAGGCCGCTGCGGGTCAGCACCGAACGCGCCTGCATTGCGCGCTCGCCGGAGAGGTTCCAGTTGTTGTAAAGCTCCTGATCGCGAAAGCGGGTGGCATCGGTATGGCCCGTGATGATGATTTTGTTATTGATTTTGTTCAGCTCGGGGGCAAACTCGGTGAGCAGGCGCTTGAAGAACGGCGTCAGGATCGCGCTGCTGCGCTGGAACATCTCCCGTTTCCGATCGTCGGTGATCAGAATACGCAGCCCCTGCGGCACGATTTCCATCTTCAGGTTGGCCTGCGCGTCGTAGGCTGACGTGATCTTCATGATGATGCGCGCCAGGTCTTCAATCTCGTTTTGAGAACGCGCGCTGACCTCTTCCAGGCTCTCCGTCTTTTTATTCTGACCAGCAAGCGCGGCCTCTTTCTTCGCCTGCTCTTTAAGGTGCTCTTTTTTCCTGGCGTGACGCGTATCAAGCAGCGCGAGCTGGCCGCCGTTCCCCTCTTTGTGGGTAACAGGCGTCATCGAATTGCCTTCAAAAATAGACTCGCCGTTCAGCAGCGAGACAATCTCTTTACGTTCCTCTTCCGTTACCGCGCCCATAATCCACAGCACCATAAACAACGCCATCATCGCCAGCGTAAAATCGGCGAAGGCGACTTTCCACGCGCCGCCATGAAAGGTGTCATGGCTTTTGCGCGAGGAGCGTTTGATGATGGTGGTATGTTCTTTGTTGCGGCTGCGCATCAGGCTTCACCCGTCATCTGTTCCACCCAGCCGTCCAGCGTCGCGAAGGTTGGTTTGGAATCCATCGGCAGCATTTTGCGACCCGCATCCACCGCCAGCAGCGTCGGCTTACCGGCCACGTGGTTAACCAGCACCGTACGCACGCACTCCAGCACGGCCAGCTGTTTTTTGGTGCGCTGTTCCATGGCGTTCGCCACCGGATCCATTAAGCAGTAGCAGAAGAAGACCCCGAGGAAGGTACCCACCAGCGCGGCGGCCACTTTCACCCCAATCACCGCAATGGAACCGTCGATAGACTGCATGGTGATGATGATCCCAAGCACCGCGGCGCAGATCCCGAAGCCCGGCATCGCCTCCGCCGTACGCTGCAGGGAGCGGGACGGTTGCAGCAGGTTTTCCTCCATCGCCACCAGCTCCTGCTCGAGGATCCCTTCCAGCTCGTGCTCGTTAATCTTGCCCATCGCCATCAGGCGGAAGTTATCGGAGATAAAGGTCACCAGCGCCTTATCGTGCAGCATCAGCGGATACCGCTGGAACAGCGGGCTGTTTTCCGGCGACTCGATGTGCTCGTCCAGCACCTTCAGGCCGCCGTCCTGCACCAGCTCCAGCAGTTCATAGAGCAGCATCAGAAGCTGGCGCTGGTACTCACTGGTGTATTCGTTTTTGCGCATGATGCCGCGAAACTGGCGGTACATTTCCGCCAGAACGGCGCGAGGGTTAGCCAGCACCATGGCGCCGAAGCCGGCGCCGAGGATGATGATAATTTCACCGGGCTGCCAGAATGAGGCGAGATGGCCGCCGGACATGAGAAAGCCGCCAACCACGCAGCCCATGATGATTACGATACCGAAGAATTTCTGCATACACCTTTCACTTCTGGAAAAAAGACTGAATTTTTTGAGCGATTTTTTTATTGAGCTGACACACCCTGGCTTCCGTTAAATCAAGTACCAGAGCGATCTCTTTCAGGCTCATCTCATGCTGGTAATAGAGCGTCACGATCAGTTGCTCACGCTCGTCCAGCGAGGCCAGCGCGCTGCGCAGCGTCCGGCTGGTGACGACTTCGTCTTCCAGCTGTCGGCTATTCAGCGCCCCGGTGTGGGCGTCATTGCCCAGTAGTTCATCCAGGCTCTCTATCGTTTTGGCGCAGTCCAGCAATAAATATTCCTGATACTCCTCCGCCGAGATGGACAGATGGCGGTTAAGATCCTCAAACGTGGGCGTCCGCCCGAGCTGGCGCGCCATGTCGCGGATACTGTCGTTCAGCTTGTGGGTCTTTTGCCGCAAGCGGCGAGGGCGCCAGTCCAGCAGACGCAGTTCATCCAGCACCGCCCCGCGGATACGCTGCACGGCGTAGGCGGCAAACTGCGCGTCCGGGTGCCCATAGCGGCGCAAAGAGGTCAGTAGCCCCATCAGGGCGATCTGCTCCATATCTTCGCGATCGATCACGCTGCTGGTCTGATAGGCGAGCTGCTTCACCACCTTGTTCACCAGCGGCAAATAGGCGCTGACGTAGCGCGCTTCATCTGCGGCCGTCAGGGTGTCACTCGCAATAAAATCCATCATGTCCATTACGGCTTAACCGTCACTGGAAGACCATTTTGCTGATGATGACGTCGTTAAAAGGGACGTCCATCTTCAGGCTCTTGAACCGCTCGCGGTAGGCGGCCTGCAGCTTATCGTGCAGCTGGTTCACGCTCATGGCGCGCACTTCGTCATAGTCGAGATCGGAGAGCAGGCTTACCGTTGCGCCACGCACCGCCGGGATCATATCCTTCGCTTTCGCTGCCTCTTCCGGGCCATTGGTCGCCAGGTTCAGCTCCAGCAGCAGGTAGCGCTCCGTCTCCCCGTTTCCCTTCAGGGTAATCACGACGTTTTTAATCTCCACAAACTCCACGGTTCCCTTGCCAGAGCTGCTGAATATCCCGGATAAGAAACTGCTGCCCGTCGCTTCATCCATGCGCAGCAAATGAGTACCCACTACCGTCATCCCCGCCGCCAGCATGGCGGTGAAGAGGGCGATAACGAGGCCGAAAGAGAGTGTTTTTACATTCATATCGTTTTGTTTAAACCGTTAGTAGTACCGAGTCATCGCGTCGGAGGTCCGGCGAATCCGCTGTATTGGCCGCGATTTCCGCTCCCGCCAGGATGGCGTTGTGCTGCCCGGTGAATGATTGTCCTCGGCCCTGCTGCTGCCCCCCGGACTGGGATGACACCTGCACGTTAACCTGGACAAAATTCTGCTCCGTCAGACTCTGACGAAGGTCGTTGCTCGTCTGCTGCAGGGCGCGATACACCTCGGCATGGCTGGCGTTGATCTGCACCTGCACGCGCCCGTTATCGACCTGCATAGAAATATCGATTTTCCCCATATCCGGCGGGTCAAGGCGGATAGTGGCATGCTGGATTTGCTGCTTCACCTGCACCTGCAAACGTTCGCCCAGCGCGCGCTGCAGCTGTTCTCCCCAGCGCCCGGGCTCGGGATCCATTTTCAATGTTGTGGTCGGTACCGGCGACGGTGCGGATGCCTGAGCGGCGGCAATGTCGCTTCCCGGCTGCGGGGTAATGAGGGTCGTCTGGGCTACCGGTGCCATCGCCGCCATCAGCGTCGGGGCGACGGACTGCACGGCAGGCAGCGGGCTCGCCGCGGGGTCGACAGGGCTCACCGGCGTTGCCTGATGTGATGGTGAAAGCGAGGGAGAAATGCCTATCGGCAGCACCTGCGCCGCCAGCTGCGGCTGCAGGTTTTGCATCACGGCGTCAGCGGCGGGCTGCGCCTTCGCAAGGTAGCCGGAAGAAGGCTGCACCGGCATCTGGCTGGTCATCAGCAGCGCTTCCAGCAGCTGCTGCGGGGCATCGGCTTTCAGCAGGGAATCGCCCGGCGCCGGCGCGTCGGCGGTCTCATCGTCATCATCGTCGCTGCGTTGTGGAAGCGGCACCGCACTCACGGTGGTGTCGCGCGTCGTTTTGGTCTGCCCGACCATGAGAGAATTAATCACGTTCAGCAGCGCGTCGTTAAACGCCGCCGGCGTCTGCGCGGAGGTCTCCACCGCTTTCGGGCCGGCAATCGGTTCTGCCTGCATGGGCAGGCCGGAACCGTTGACCATTCCCTGCGCCAGGTTGAGGATATCCATCAGCGCGCGCCTCCATCGTTAGAAAACAGAGCGTAGGCCGCCGCCCCTTCACGATTGCGCATCGCGAGGTTAAGTTTGGCCTCAACCTTATCGCTCTCGCCCTGGCAATACTCGCGCGCCTGCTGGTGAACCTTTTTCAGCTCGTCCAGCGCCTGACGCTCGTCTGCTGTCAGCGTTTTTCCCCGGATCGCGGTCAGCAGCTCGGCGATTTTGGCATCCACGTTCATCACGGCGGACCAGTTGTGATCTTCCGTCGCCTGGCGTAACCCGCGCGTTAAGACCTGAATGACGTGTTGCATGCTCATGCCGTCTGGCCCATTCGCTGCCAGCCGTCCTGGATATTGCCGAGGATCACTTCCACCTCGTCAATAATCTCGACCGAGAGCTTATGGCTGGCGTCATACAGACGATAAACGCAGTAGTCGTACAGGTTCGCCAGGCTCAGCGCCAGCTCGCCGCCCTTTTCAAAATCCAGCGAGCTGGTCAACGCATTGAGAATGTCGATGCACTTGTTGATGCTCTGCGCCTTGCGCTCGTAGCGACGGGCAACAATATGGCTTTTGGCCCGGACCAGCTCATCCATCAGGCCGTTAAACAGCATCAGCACCAGCTGGTGCGGATTCGCCGCCGAGGCCTGAATGGCCAGATCGGATTGTTGATACAGGCCGTAGCCTTCCTGATCATTTCCGTACATTGAACGTCGGTTCCCTTAGAATTAAACAAACATGCTCATGGTGTTGTTCATCTGCGTCATGATCTTCTGCAGCTGCGTAAACTGCTTGAGATAGCGGTTGTAGGAGGATTCATAACGCGTATTCATTTTTTCGGTTTTGTTATCGATTTCCGTCTTCTGGCGGTCCAGGGTGTCCTGACGACTTTTCAGCAGGCCGCTGCTGGTGCTGAGGTATTTATCCAGCGACTTGTCCATCGCCTTAATCAGGCCGTCGTTGCCGTTAAAGAACTGCGCGACCGTCTGCGGGTCATTTTTGAGCTGCTTTTCCAGCACGTCAGAATCGAGGGTGAGCTTGCCGTCTTTATCTGCGGCTATGCCGAACTTACTCATGTTCTGGTCGCCAAACGTGCCGCGCAGCAAATTACCCAGGCTGCTGCTAAGCGAGGACATGCTGGCATCGCCCGCGAACGCGCCGCGCGTATCCGCGCTGGTACCGCTTTTCGTCATGTCCGTGAGGGTGTCGCGCAGGGCGTTGTAGGCGTCGAGAAACGCCTGGATCTGATTCTTTGTTTCGGTGGTATCGGTATCGATAGAGATCACCAGCGGCTTATTCGCCTCCGTGGTGCCGGTCAGCTTAATGGAGACGCCGTCAACCAGATCGTCCAGCGTATTGGAGCTGCTGGAATATTGTGTCGGCGAATCCCCCAGCGTAAACAGCGCATCTTTCCCGTTGGTGATCGTCCGGGGGCTATCGAAAATGTTCTGCCCGGCCGTCATCCCGCTGGTGTCCAGCTGGATATCGTACTTCGCGCCGCTCTGGTCGCTGCTTAGCATCAGCGAAACGTTGCCGTCGATGCGCATCAGCGAGGCAGTGACGCCATTCTGCGCGCTGGTCGCCGTGGTAGAGGAATTATCCGACGCACTCGGGAAGTCGGTTTTATTAATCGCATCGGCAAAATCAGCGAGGCTGTTCAGGCCGTCCATATCAACCTCAATGCTTTCACCGTTGAGGTTGATCTTCAGCGTACCGCTCGCGTTTTTGATGGCGTCATCGTCCAGCCCTGCGAAGCTTTTTTGCTGGGCGGTCGCCAGCTGTGTGACGTTCAGGCTGTAGGTCCCTTTACGCGCGCTGGCGCTGGCGCTGATCGTCGCAATGCCTTCCTGGTTCATGGTGGCGATATTTTTCAGAACGCTGGCGCTGCTGGAGTTCAGGGCGGTAATCGAGCTACGGAAGGTTGTCAGGGCCGTACGCAGTGACGCGAGCGCTTTCGTCTGCGCGTCATAGGTCGTTTTCTGCGTTTTGATTGCGTTTTGCAGTGCAAGGATATCGTAGCCTGCTAATGTTGTAGCCATCTGAGAGGGATCGAAATCAGACATAGTCGGTTCTCCTGACACGCAAGTTATGAACGGTATGCATTAGACATAGCAACTATCGTGCCAATTTTTAAATTGTTTACTTTCAATGAATTAGATATGAGAAGGAATGTATGCTTCCGCTTTTTCCGTCACAGGGAAAGGAAGGAGCAGATACAAAAACACCGCCATGCAGCGGTGTTTTTTTCATCTTTAATCCGGGATGGATTAGCCCAGCAGGTTCATAACCATGCCGGACATGCTGTTGGACTGCTTCAGCATGGACATACCGGTTTGTGCCAGCATCTGGTTACGGGTCATGCTTGACGCTTCGGTGGCGTAGTCCGCATCCTGGATGTTGCTCAGCGCCAGATCGGTGTTGTCTTTCATGTTCGCCAGGTTCGCCGCGGTGTGGCTCAGGCGGTTAATGCTTGCACCCATTTTGGAACGTACTGAACCCACGTCATCCAGAGAACCTTCCAGCGCGGTCATCAACGCTTTTGCATCGCTGGCGGAAGTCAGGTTCAGCTTGCCGCCGCTACCGGTAGCCAGCGCCTGAATTTTGCTGAACTGGCCGCTGGCGTTAGTCAGCGCGCCTGTGCCGCCGCTCAGCTCTTTAGACAGGTCAACCTTCATGGTTTCATCAGTAGAAGAACCGATCTGGAAGTTCAGCGCTTTCGCGAATTTGCCGGAGGCGCCGAACAGTTTGTCACCCGCGTAAGAGGTGTTGTTCATGATGTTGCCCAGCTCAGAGTTCAGGTCGTTCAGCTCGGAGTTGATGGCATCGCGGTCTTTCTGGGTGTTGGTGTCGTTCGCTGCCTGCGTGGCGAGGTCTTTCATGCGGTACATGATGTTGCTCACTTCATCGAACGCGCCTTCAGAGGTTTGCAGCAGGGCGGTCGCATCAGAGATGTTACGTTTTGCCACGTTCATGCCGTTGCTCTGGCCCTGCAGGCGGGTTGCGATCTGCAGACCTGCCGCATCGTCAGCAGCAGAGTTAATGCGTTTACCGGTACCCAGACGTTCCATTGCGGTGGACAGCATGTTGTTGGATTTGTTCATCGCATTGATGGATGACATGGAGGAAGCGCTGGTGAAGATAGAGAATGACATAATGATTCCTTTTTTTGTCCTGGTGATTCAGATGTTGTACTGAGTAAAGACGACACGGCACTCCCGAAGATTAAATCGAAAATATCTGAGCGTTCATTATTTGAACAAAAAGGAATTTATCAGCTTGATTTAAAAGCGTTTAAAATTCTTATGTCGTGATTTAACTACCGACACAGGCCATTTCATATTTTATTAATAATACTTAATATAAAAAGTACCGTTCTCATTTAACTTATGCGAGACGATAAAATATAAAACCATTAAAATAGCGACCAAAAAACAAATAAATTAAACGCAGTTTATTATTTTTTTAAGCCCCATACTGAAACCATGATCGTTATCAAACAGATCACGCCATCAACACAACATATTCACTTTATGATCATCGAAATAACATAAGTTTTATTTAATTATTATTATTAACGTTCAGGCAATAGCGTTCATTTACTCCCTCTCATATTGTTAAAAATGGTGTTGCGCATCACATTTTTATCGCGTAAAAAGAGGGCAGGAAAAGATTATTCCTTCCCTTAGGGGCGTAAAGCAGGTGAAACCCTTTCCAGTGCCGCATAAAATTGAACGACAACGGAAAACCTCAGCGCCCACGAATACTCTCCCGCAGGCAGGCGGCATTCATTAAGAATTCTAAATGGAGTTAACAACTCAATCGGATAATCTCTGATACCTTCAGGTGCCCAACAGATTATCGCCATGCTGCTGAGGTGGAAGAATCCATACTATATAAATGAATAAACGTTATTGCTCCGTAAACAACTGGCTGGTTGACGTCACCTCAGGATCGATTCTCCATTTAACCACCGGGGAACGAAAGCGCCTGGGGGAATATCAGCTCAAGCTGCTGGATATTTTGGTTCAGGAACCCGGTAAAATATTTACCCGCGAAGAGTTAACCACTCTGGTCTGGGAACGCCGGGTCATCGGCAATAATAGTTTGCCAAATGCCATTCACGCATTGCGTACCGCATTAGAAGATGATGGTAAAAACCAGCGCATCATCAAAACGATCCCGCGCAAAGGCTATCTGATCGAAGCCGAGTATTGCTGCTTTGTCGAAAAAGACGATGCCACCGTTAAGGAAGACGAGACGGAGGCTGAAACAGCACCTGCCGAAGCGCCGCTCAATGCTGCCTCTCTGGTTGAACCGGAGCAGCCTGACGCAGGCGAGGAACCCGCGCCTGCGGTTAGCGCCGAGCCGGTGGCGGTGGCGGCACCTGAAAAACGCCGTCACAGCATTTTCAGCTTTCTGCTGGTGATGTTCGTCACCGCCATCGTTACGGCTGGGGCCTGCTGGCATCTGCTTGGCGGATACAGCGAGCACCTGGTTTCCCGGGAGATCCAGGCCGGCGTTTACAGCAACATTCATATTTATGCCGTCGAGACGGCAGGCGATCCGCCCTATATTTCCGTGAATCTGTACGGCAAGTTAAAGGACTCGCTGTATGCCATCAACCAGCAGATCCAGATGCAGTCCGCCACGATGCAGATCTTCTTTCATAGCACCAATGCGACGCTGAACTACAGCTTCACGCTGGCCAATAAATGCGACAGCAAGCAGCTGGCGATGGCCATTTATCACTGGCGTACCGATACGGTGCAGCTGAATAACCTGATCCTGCGAGAAACCCGAAGGAAGCTTCATGAACTGGCTACATGCAAAACGCCGTAATCAGGCGATCGCCATCGCCGTTCTGGCGGCACTCGTCGCTATGGCATTTAACTATTTCACCACGACGTCGACGCTGCAGTACGGCAACGTGAAGGATGACTTTCAGATGGGGTTCTACGACCTGATGTCGCAGCAAAAAGAGATCTACGACGTGAGCCTTAAAACCACGCGCGGCGTGCTGATGACGAACATCACCAGCCCGGATGATAACCGCTTTGTGCTCAAGGGGAAGTTTACGCCGACGCAGAAAAAAAACGGCCGGATCTACTTTACCCTCACCCCCATTTATTACAGCACCGAGCAGAAGGGGCTGATGATAGACGGCCTTGTCGACCAGCTGATGTACTCCAACTACTGGATGGAGCCCATCTCTTTTAATCAACAGTCTCTGGTTGTCGGGCAAAACGGCGCGATCTTCCTCTACCCTGTCTCCCGGTAAACCGGGCTTTTGGGCGCGTTATCCCAGCAGGTTTTTCACCGTCGCCAGCCGCACGTTGGCCTGAGCGCCCAGCGCCTGCGACATCTTGCTAAAACTGCTGGCGCTGCCGGCCAGCCCCGCCCCCAGGTTACGCGAGGCTTCCAGCGCCTGCTGGGAACTGAATACCGTCGCCATATCGTTGATGCGGGCGCTGACGCGATCCTGCTGCTGGCGCAATTTTCCGCGCTGGCCGGTGATGTGGTTAAGAGTCTCCTGCAGCTTTATTTGCCCCTCTCGCTCCCGGCGCGTGGACAGCGTCATCACCTCGTCGCTGCTGGCGTTTTCCGCCTGAGGCGCCAGCACGGTAAAGGCGTCCGCCGGGTAGAGATTGCCTTCACCGCGTACGGTAAAGTGTTGCTTCACCCGCTCCCACTGGCTTTCATCAACGCTGAAAAGCAGCTGGCCGCTGCCCGTCTGGCTGGCATGGATCCCTAAGCGCCCCAGCCCGACGTTCAGCTTTATTAACGTCTGTCGCGGCGTCGCCTCTTCCGGCAGCGCGACGGCTGCCATTTCCCTCGGACCGCCTCCCAGGGAGAAAATCAGCGTTTCCCCGCCTGACGCATACAGGAGCTTCTCGCTGCCCGGCAGGGTGAAATTAACCGTGTTCTTCTGCTCCAGCGACACGTTAAGGTGGCGATCCACCGTGCCGCCGGAAAGCTGCGTACGGCGCGAAAGGTGTTTTTGCAGCGCCGCTGTCTGCGCGCCGGCATCCCCGCTGCGTCCGGACGCGTGGCGCAGCTGAAGCAGCTGCGTTTCCGTTTTTGCCAGATAGCTATCGGCCTGCTGAACAGCGGTAAGCTGCTGATTCAGCTGCACGTTATAGCGCATCGGACGGCGCGACAGCAGCGCGGACTCGGGGAACGAATGACGGGTTAACCCGGCGTCGGGCGCATTGACCCGCCCGACGGTCTGCGGAGCATCAATACTCCCGCGCCCGGTGGTGCCCGGAGTGGTCGCAATCGATGAGGATGTTTTTAAACCGACTTGCATATCATTTTACAACATACTGAAAAGATTGAGATTGCTGACCATGCTGTAGGCCTTATATGAGATCTGAATCGAGGTGTTATACAGCTGTAGTTTCGTGTATGACTCCGCCACAGGAGCCTCATTAAGGTCAGTCTCTAGCTGGCCGTTAGACAGGCTGACGTCGGTATGGGCATCGTTAATCAGCGTCAGGCGGTTCTGACGGCCCCCGAGATCGGTAAACAGCGCGCCCAGGCTATCGCTGGTCGACTGGGTCATGTCGATCATCGCGGATAAATCGTCCTTGTAATCTGCATAGCTGGCGTTTGGATCCTGCATCTTTTCGCTCAACGCTTTGAGCTTGTTCAGCATATCCAGATCGTTACCCGCGCTGGAAAAGGCGTGCGAAATATTGGTGTTTTCGGTAATGCTCACGCCGTTGGCCACCGTAGTTTCACGGGTCTTCTCATTGCCGCCAAACACATACTGGCCGTTGTCGTCCAGCGTCACGGTTTTGCTGTCGGTCATGGTCCCGGAGAACAGGTAGCTGCCGTTCTCGTTTTTACTGTTCATCGTCGCCACCAGCGAGTCCAGCATGGAGCCCAGCTCCGCGCCGTAGCCCGCCAGATCTTTCTGGCTCAGGGAACTGTTGTTCGCCAGCTTCAGCTTGTCGCTGACGGACAGCACCTGGTTGCTGAGGGCGGTAATATGGGATTCCTGCACCGACAGCGCACCGCTCAGGCGGGTGATATTGCTCTGGTACTGCTTAATGGCCGACTGCTCGCGGTTAAGCTGCACCAGGCGGCTGGCGGTTACCGGGTCGTCAGACGGCACGTTAACGCGCTTTTGCGTCGACAGCTGTTCCATCAGCTTACCCATCTGGGTGCTATTAATACCCATCTGCGACGCCATGGCGTTATAGAGATAAAGGCTGCTTACTCGCATATATCAGATTCCGTGGTTGCGCTTAAAACATGCTTAACAGATCGCTAAACACCTGGTTGCCGGTGGAAATCACCTTCATGCTCGCCTGATACGCCTGCATGTAGGTCGACAGGTTCATCGCCTCCTGATCCTGATTCACGCCACTTATGTTATCGCGCTGCGTTTGTGCATCATCCCTTACCGCGACGGCCGCCTCCATCTCCGTTTTGCTCTGTTTGCTGGCAATACCGATGGTCGAGATAATGGCCGCAGCCCCTTCGTTCAGGCTCATATTGCCCAGGCCCGGGATATCGGTTTTCTGATTTTTCAGTTCAAGCAGGGCGTTGAGGTTGTCGCCATTGCCCGGCTCTTTCGGATCGCCTGAGAGCGCCAGCTCGTCGGGAGACAAATCGTTTACCTGAAGGATGCCCGCCGGGTTGGTCGCATCGAAGGTGAACAGCGGTTTCCCCTGCTGGCCATTGAGATCGTATCCCTGCGCCAGCTGGTTGTTGAAAAGATCCGCCACCGCCTGCGCCATACCCTGTACGGCGTCACTCATCTGCCCCAGCGTACCGGTTTCATAGTCGTAGAGCGCACCCAGCTGACCGCCAGTTGACGGGTTCAGGGAAAACTCGCTGGTCGAAAATTTCAGCGTCAGCGTGGTATTGCCGTTGCTGTCCTTACCGGTGCTCAGCGTGCCCGCCGTCTTACCGCTCACCAGCGGCTGACCGTTACTTAACGAGACGGTATAGCCGCTGCTGTCGTCAGTCACTTTGATGTCCGCCATCGAGCTCAGCGTCTTCACCAGCTCGTCACGCTGATCGCGCAGTACGCTGCTGTTACCGCCCGTGGAATCCAGCGCAACAATCTTCTTGTTGTACTCGGCAATGTTGCTACTCAGAGTGTTGATCTGATCAACCATCGCCCCGCGCTGCGTGTTGATGGACTCTTTCTGGCTGGAGATAAAATTGTTCATGCTGTTGAAGCGGGTTGACAGCGTCTTCGCCTGGTTCAACAGCTGCTGGCGCAGCGCCGGAGATTCTGGCTCCTGCGTCAGGGCGCTTAGTGCACTCACAAAATCGTCAAGACCATTGCCGAGGCTCGTCGAGTCGGTACCGATCACCTTCTCCAGAGAACTGATGTACTCATTACCCATGCTGAAGTAGCTGGCTTTGGTGTTGGTCTGCCAGACCTGATTCACCAGGTACTGGCTGGAGATACGGCGGATGCTGTTCACCTGTACGCCGTTGCCCGGCGAGAGCCCGGCTTCGCCCATCGGGCCGATGGCGCTCTGAACAATTCCCTGACGGGTATAGCCCGGCGTCAGCAAATTATTCGTATTCATCGACGTGACGAGCATCCCCATGTTAGCCGCCTGCAGTCCGCTGTAGGCGATATCAAACATACTCATGGCTTACTCCTGTCCTTCGTTTCTGCGGAACGACACCGTATGACGTTCCTGCGATTGTCCATGTAAAGCGGCCGCTTTCACCTCATTCTTAAGCGGGGCCTTCGCCTGCGGAGAAAGCTGGTTAACGATCATCTGCGCAATGCCGGTGCTGCGCTGGGACGCCAGTTCAGAGGCCATTTTGTCATCATAGAAATCACGCATCATGCGCTGCTGCTTGCTGTTGAACGGGTTGTCTTCCCCCAGCACGTCGGAGGCTTTACGCATCTGCGACAGCATGGCGCGCAGCATCAGCGCCTCGAACTGCTCGGCGGCCTGCTCGAGGGTTTGCGGCTTCGCCTGCCCGGTGATATCACCCGGCAGAATGGCGGTTTGTCGGTTGATCGCATTCAGCATTACATCACCACCAGCTCAGCATCCAGGGCGCCCGCCTCGTGCAGCGCCTGCAGAATCGCCATCGTGTCATCCGGGGCGGCGCCCAGGCTGTTAAGGGTATTCACGATGCTGCGCAGGCTGGTGCCGGCGGAGATCGTGACCATCTGTCCACGACCGCGATTGACGCTAACGTCGCTCTGCGGCGTGACCACCGTCTGCCCCTGGCCAAACGCGTTTGGCTGGCTGACGTTAGCGGATTCACGAATAGTCACCGTCAGGTTGCCGTGTGATACCGCCGCCGCGCGGACGATCACGCCATCGCCGATCACCACCGTACCGGTACGGGCGTTAAACACCACCCGCGGCGGCTGTTTCCCGGCGTTAATCTGCACATCTTCCAGCGATGACATAAACGCCACCCGCTCGCCTGCGCCCATCGGCGCGCGAACGGAAACGTTGGTGGCGCTCTGGGCGGTTGCGGTTCCCGCGCCAAACGCGTTGTTCAGCGCCACCGCCACGGCGTTGGCGGTTTTAAAGCTCGGCCGCTTGAGGTTCAGCATCACCATCGGCTCCTGCTGAAAATCGCTCGGAATTTCACGTTCCACCGAGCCACCGTTCGGCACGAGACCCACCGTCGGCGTGTTGATGGTGACGCTGGAGCCGCTATTGCCCTGTGCCTTCACGCCGCCAACCACCACGTTGCCCTGCGCCAGGGCGTAAACTTCGCCGTCGGCGCCCCGCAGCTGGGTCATTAGCAGCGTCCCGCCGCGCAGGCTTTTGGCATCGCCAATCGACGAGACGGTAACGTCAATACTTTGCCCGAGCGAGTAGCCCGGCGGCAGCGTCGCGCTAATGGCCACGGCCGCCACGTTCTTTACCTTCGGGTCAATTTTGGTCGGCAGCTGGACGCCAAACTGGCGCAGCATATTGGTGACCGACTGGCTGGTGAACTTCACCTGGTTTTTATCCCCGGTGCCGTCCAGCCCCACCACCAGGCTGTAGCCGATCAGCTGGTTACCACGCACGCCCTGAATGTCCACCACGTCGCGCAGCGGCTGCGCGGCGACACCGATGCTGTACAGGCTCAGGAGCAATAAAATTCGTTTAAACACGCGCAACTCCGTCAGATAGGGAACAGGGGATGGTTAAAGAAGCGCACCAGCCAGCCGGCCGCATTCGCATCGCTGAGCGCGCCGCGCCCGGCGTAGGAGATACGCGCGTTGGCGATACGCTGTGATGAGACGGAGTTATCGCGCTCAATATCGTCGGCCCGCACCAGCCCGGTCACCCGCATGTACTCGTCGCCCTGGTTGAGGGTGAGCCATTTTTCACCGCGAATGGCCAGCACGCCGTTAGGCAGCACTTTGTACACCGCCACCGTGATCGCCCCGCGCAGGCTGTTTTGCTGCTGCGACGTAGCGTTGCCGTTGAAGTTGCGGCTACCGTCAACCGACCCTGACAGCTTATCGACCGAGTGGCCAAAGGCCTCCGGGATGCCGAGAGACACGTCGTTCTTCTTGCCGAAGTTGGTGCGCGCCTGCTTGCTCGCCTGGGTGGATTCGTCCAGCTTAACGGTCAGGATGTCGCCAACGCGATAGGCGCGGCGATCCTGAATAAGCGACCAGTTATAGCCGCTGTTATAGACGCCACCGCCGCGGACGTGCGTCTCCGGCATGGCGAAATCTTCCGGCGGCGCGTACGCCGCATCGTCTTTGTGCACCAGCAGTGCCGGGCTTTCGCAGCCCGACAGCACCAGCGCCAGTAAACCGATCGCTACCTGCTTTTTCATCTCTTTCACTTTGCGGCTCTGCCGTTACATCGACTGCGTAACAAACTTCAGCATGTCGTCTGCGGCAGAAACCATCTTGGCGTTCATTTCATAGGCGCGCTGGACGGTGATCATGTCGACCATCTCCTCAACGACCTGCACGTTAGAGCCTTCCAGCGATCCCTGCTCCAGCTGGCCAAAGGCCTCTTCACCGGGGACGCCTTCCACCGCCTGCCCGCTGGCGGCCGTTTCACGGTAGAGGTTGCCGCCCATGGCTTCGAGACCGGCCGGATTCACAAAATTCACCAGCGTCAGCTGGCCCAGCTCAACCGGATCGGTTTCGCCCGCCACCGTGGCGGTGATGGTGCCGTCTTTGCCTATCTGGAGATCCTTCACGTTATCCGGCAGTTCGATTTGCGGGACCAGCGGCAGGCCCTGCGCGTTGGTCAGCACGCCGTCAGGCGATTTTTGCAGGTTACCGGCGCGGGTATAGGCGATATCGCCATTGGCCGTCTCCACCTGGAAAAAGCCCTGCCCGGTAATCGCCACGTCCAGGCTCTGCCCGGTGTTCTGGATGCTGCCGACGGTGAACTCTTTCTGGGTTCCCACGATCTTGACGCCGGTCCCGAACTGAATGCCGGTTGGGGAGGTATTTTCCTGGTCAAGCTGGCCGCCCGGCGTGCGCTGATTCTGGTAAAACAGATCGGCGAACATGGCGCGATCGCGTTTAAAACCGGTGGTATTGACGTTCGCCAGGTTGTTGGAGATGGCGGTCATTTTGGCGTCCTGCGCCGCTAGCCCAGTTTTACTGATCCATAAAGCGGGATTCATCTGTATTCCTCAAAAGTGTTGTCAGGTGCCGCGAATCAGGCGGTTACCGGCGTTAGCGAGATCTTCCGCCGCTTTCATCATCTTGATCTGCGCTTCAAACTGACGGTTGAGCGCGATGCTGGAGACCATCTCGCTGATGGCCGACACGTTAGCGGATTCAAGATGGCCGGCGGCAACCGTCACCTCTTCATCGCGCGGGTTAAACGCCGCGCGGGTGACCAGAAAACCGGCCTCGTTTTTGCTGAGCTCGCTGGCCGGAATGTTCACCAGCTTCACGCGGTCAATATCCATCGGCGCGGCGATATCCCCATCCTCCGGCATGATGGTGATCACCCCGTCCTCAGCGATAGAGACGGAGGAGTAAGGCGGCAGCACGATCGGCCCGTTATCGCCTTCCAGCGGCAGGCCGTTCACCGACAGCTCGCCGTCGGCGTTAATGTCAATTTGCCCGTTGCGGGTATAGACCTCGCGGGTGCCGCTGCGCAGCGCAATGAGGCCGTCACCCTTCACGGCAATATCCAGATCGCGGCCGGTTTCACGCATCGCTCCCGGCGTCATATCCACGCCGCCCTGCGTGGGCTGCACCAGATAACGCGAGGCATATCCCTCGCCGTTAATCTGCTGCGTGAGCGCGTTGTCGAGATCGCTGCGAAACCCCTGGGTGTTCACGTTCGCCAGGTTATTCGCGTGGATTTCCTGCTGGGTCAGGCTGCGCGACGCGCCGCTGACGGCGGTGAAAAGTAGACGATCCATCGATTACACCGCCTGGAAGAGCGAATTCATCATGTTGTCGTTGGTGCTGATCACCTTGGTATTCGCCTGGTAGTTACGCTGGGCCGTCATCAGCCCGACCAGTTCGGAGGTCAGATCCACGTTTGACGACTCCAGCGCCCCGGAAACGACAGAACCCAGCAGGCCGGTGCCCGGCGTGCCGGTCAGCGGCGCGCCGGAGCTGGCGGTTTGTGCCCAGGTGGTGCCGTCCTGCGCGGCCAGGCCGTTCGGGTTAGCGAAGTTCGCCAGCACCAGCTGCCCCTGCAGCAGGCGTTCGCCGTTGGAGAAGGTCGCATACACGCAGCCGTCCTGATCGATAGCCTGGCCGGTGCGCTCGCCGGAGGCATAACCGTCGCCTTTGTTTTTGCTGACGGAGAAGTCGGAACCGTACTGGCTGGTGCCGCTGTAGGTCATGTCGATAGTGATGGCGTTCGCGCCCGCAATATCTGCGGTCAGCCCTACCGCCCCGCTTGGGTCGGTCAGAACGCCCTGGCTGTTGAAGGTCAGCTTCTGCACCTGCTCCGCGCCGCCGCTGGTCACCGGCGCGTCGTCCATGTAGTAGTGAACTTCCCAGGCGTTTTCGCCCGTTTTGACGAAGTACTGATTCAGAGTGTGCTCGCGGCCCAGCGAGTCATAGACCTGAGTGGTGTAGGAGTTGTTGTAGGAGGTGTTGTCCTTCGGGTTGAACGGCGTGGTTTCCGGGATTTCCGCACGCGCGTCCATATTAGCCGTGAAATCAATACTCCCGGTGGCCTTCGCCGGAATAGAGCCGCTGCTGATGGTCAGGTTACCGATGGTACCCACCTGGAGCTTTCCGCTGGCATCCACGGGATAGCCCTGAAGATACATTCCGTTATTATTTACCAGGTGGCCGCTGCTGTCGGTCCCGAAGTAGCCCGCGCGGGTATAGGCGGTGGTGCCCGCGCTGTCGCGAACCATAAAGAAGCCATTGCCGTTGATCGCCAGATCCAGCGCGGTGCCGGTGGAAGTAATGCTTCCCCCTTTGGTAATGCTCTGGGTCACGGCGGAGACGCCAACCCCCAGCGGCTGGCTTTCGGCGTACAGCGCGGAGAATTCCGCACGACCCGACTTAAACCCCACGGTGCCGGAGTTCGCGATGTTGTTGGAGATGGCATTCAGCTGCTCGGTAATGGCATTCAGACCGGTAGTTGCAATACTAAAGCTCATAATCGTTCCTGTTTAATTAATATCCTGATTCACTTCAGGCTTTGTTCTTAGAGGCAGTGCCAAACTGGCTAATGTTGTTGTAGGCGACCTCGCCAAGACCGTCGATATTCAGCACGGTCGGGCTGCCGTCGAGCGGGATACGCACGTTGTTGACTACGCCGCCCATTTCGATCGGTACCTTCTCTTCACCGGTGTCGGTCACCACGCTCAGGGTGTATTTGCCTTCGCTCAGCCCCAGCTCTTCAGGATTGAAGGTGAAATCCACCTGGCCCGCTTCCTGCTTGCCCAGCTCGATTTTATGTTCAACGCCAGCGGCGTCTTTCACGACCACGGTGACCACGCCAGCGGCATGTTCCAGCGTCAGGCGCCCGTCCAGCGTGCTTTCACCATCGCTGTTCACCGAGTCGGTCTGCACCATGACGTGCTGCCCAACCAGATTGCCGGTGGTGAGGGTTTGCAGGTTGTCCATCAGCACGGAGTTGTTCGCCATCAGCTGCGACATCGTCTCCATTGACTGCACCTGGGTCAGCTGCGCCAGCTGGCTGACGTACTCGGTGCCGTCGGTGGGGTTGAGCGGGTCCTGATTCTGGATCTGCGCGACCAGCAGCTGCATAAACATGGTGTTCATGCCGGAGGCGGTGCTGTTGCTGGCAATGCCGTCCGTCGTGCTGCCGGAACGGCTGCTGGCGTACGCGCTGTCTACGTTCATGTCCATGCTTATGCTTCTCCAAGTCGCAGCAGGCTTTGCTGCATGCTTTTCACGCTGTTAAGAACATCGACGTTGGTTTCAAAACCGCGCGATGCCGACATCATGTCCGCCATCTCTTCCACCACGTTGACGTCCGGGTAGTAGACATAGCCGTCGGGGTTGGCCATCGGGTTGTGCGGTTCGTAACGCTGCACCGCATTACCGGTTTCCACGACATCCATTACCTGCACGCGGGCACCGGTTAACGCCTGGTGATTCATTAACTCGTCATTTTTATAAACCGCCGCAAACACCGGGCGACGCGCCTTATAGGTGCCGTCTTCGGTAGCAGAGGCGGTTTCTGCGTTGGCGAGATTACTGGCGATGGTGTTAAGACGAACGGTTTGCGCCGTCATCGCCGATCCCGATACGCGATAAATATCCGAAAAAGCCATATTCCGTGGTTACCTGCGTTGGATTACTTGCCGTCAATGGCCTTCTTGAGGCCAGTGAACTTCATGTTTAAAAAAGCCAGGCTCATCTGATAGTCCTGAGTGTTCTTCGCAAACTCGGCCTGCTCGACGTTCAGCGAAACGGTGTTGCCGTCCGACGCCGGTTGATAAGGCACCCGATACATCTCATGCGGGGTCGACTGAAAGGAAAAACTCGACCGTGAGCGTTGCATCTCGGAGGCAAAATCAATATCTTTAGCCTGGAAGTTGGGGGTATCAACGTTCGCCAGATTGGCTGAAAGCAACTCTGCTCGGGAAAGTCGAAGTGCTACAGCCTGTGGATGAACGCCCAATGCTTTGTCAAAAGTAATACTCACAATTCACACCCTCGTGATGCTAAAACCTGCATGCTCTGCGATTTAATAGCAATTTCCATGCCAAGGTTTTAATTACATGATTTATAATGATATTCTTCTTTTTTTTAGCCTCAGGGTGAAAAGGTATTTCCGCTTCCTCGTGGCGCTTTCCCTGCTGTCGTTTTCTGGCCTTGCCGCAGCCGAGGGGGTTCAACCCGTCAGCGCACGCAAGCAGATTTTTGCCACCGTCCAGCAGCACGCGACGGACATCATTCGCCAGGAAGCCAAACGCCGTCGGTGGCCTGACTACCAGGCGAAGATGAATCTGTTTATCCCTTCTGAAGCCACGCAGTACGCCGCATGCCCGGCAAAACTGGCCGTCTCTCTGCCTGCCGGCGACCGTCTTGACATCAACCGCCTGCGCTTTGACGTACGCTGTGAGGGCCCCGGCGGCTGGGATATTCCCGTTACCGTGAAGCCGGATATTTATCTGCCGGTGCTCGTGGCTAAAAGCCCGCTCGAACGCGGCCAGGTGGTCAACGCCGACAGCATCACGATCAAAAAGCTCAACGTCAGCAGCCTGCGCGGGGAGTATGTGACCGAGCCGAACGACATCATCGGCATGACCGCCAAACGCCGCATCCGTGACCGACAGCCGATTACGCTTTCACAGCTGGAATCACCGCTGCTGGTTGAACGCGGCCAGCGCGTGCTGATGATCGCCGCGCAAAACGGCGTGGAGGCCCGAACGATGGGTGAAGCCATGAAGAAGGGGCGCAAAGGCGAAATCATTAAGGTAAAAAATGAGGCTAGCGGACGCGTGGTGAGCGCCATTGTGTCGGACAGTGGCGTGGTGACGATGGTGTATGCCAGCGGCAGGTAAAAATCTTGCCGCCACGTTTAAGTTAACCGCCTGCCTGGCCGCTCTTTACAGACAACGGCACAGGAAGCAGGACTTCCGCAGGGCAAGGTTCATACACAACCTGACCCACACTATGAGCATGAGGGCGAAGCGATGAAAGTAGCAGCAACACAGTACAACCTGGCCACCGCGATCAATAACGCCAGCAGTGCAGAACAGACGCGCACCGTGGCGCAGGAAGGGTCCCGCGTGACGCGCAGCGCCGCTATCGATCCGGTACTGGGTGACGCACAAAAACAGCTAAACGCGCTGCCTGACGTGGACATGGCGCGTGTCGCCGAAATGAAAGACGCCATCAGCAGCGGCAAAATCAGCATCAATATTGATTCGCTGGCCGATGCAATGCAGAAGTATTTCCAGAGGTAATTATGACTAACGCCGCCCAGCGCGTTAAAACCCTGATTCAGGATATGGCTGAAGATCGTAAGCACTACCATGCCCTGACCGCCCTGCTTGAAACACAGCGCCGCCATATTGTCGCCCACGACGCTGCGGCGCTGGACACGCTCAACGCGCAGGTGATGGCGCTGTACCAGCAACTCTCAAAAAATAGCCGGCAGCGCCACACGCTGCTGAACGAACTGGGTATCAGCCCGAATGCCGAAGGCATGAAGCTGCTGATCGCCCGTCTGCCGGCCGCCCACCGGTCAACCGTGTCGGCCCTCTGGTATGGACTCCAGCAGCAGGCCACCGCCTGCCAGCGCGCCAACGACTACAACGGTGCGCTGATGAGTATGCAACAGGAGATCCTGGGGAATTTGCTGAACCGCAGCGCGCCGGAGAATTGGTTGTATCAGGATGTACTATCGCCGACCGCCCCCGCTAAATAACATGATAAAAATGCCTATTATTAGCAAAGATATTTGCATTGGTTTCTTCATGGAAACGTCGTTTCACTTTGAAGTTTACCGTAATATTATTGCCGCATTGCTGAAGCAAAACATCCGCTGTGAACTTGTCATTAATGACGTAATCGAGCCGGAATTTGTTAGCGAAATGCTGACATCGCTGGAGAAGATAAAGATTGCCGGACTCGACTGTACGCTATTGTCGGCAGCCTTAAATCACTCAAAAACCTACAGCTGTATGGTCACTCCCTACTATCTGCAATATCTGGAGGGTATCGCGAATGTTCATGTACGAACGCTGTATGGGTTAGCGAAAAACCAGTGGAACCATGCACCCTGGAATGAAAAATACAGTGCTATATTATGTTATAGCCACTATACAAAAAAATCACTGTCGCTGGACGATAAAACGTATATTGTTGGTAATCCGAGGTTTGATGACTGGCACAATAATAATTACGCCAACACGTTACCGGAAAATATCAGCATTCAGCCTGAGAAGAAGACTATTCTCTATGCACCGACTTACGGTGAGCTAAGCTCAATTATCCCCTGGGCCGAAAAGCTAAGCCGGTTAAGCCATGAATATAATATAATTACAAAATTACATCATGGTACGTTGTATAAAAAATCTGAAGCAATCGCCCTTAAAACCGTCAGACGACACATCAAGAACATTGTCACCGACAGCAATGTGACCTTTTCCCTGCTCGAAAAAGCCGATTACGTTATCACCGATAATAGCGGTTTTATCTTTGATGCTATCAATGCTGATACAAAGATAATTCTGCTGGACTGGCCAGGCATGGAGACGCTGCTCGCGGAGGGAAAATCATTCAGCTCCGTTGATAGCCCCGAACAGCAGGTACGAGCGTTTATGCCCGTCGCTCGCGATATGGTCGATCTTCGTCGCTACCTTGCCGATGACTACCCCTGGCAGGAGCACGCCGGCCAACTTCAGCATATTAAAACAGAGTACTGTGACGCCTTTAATGACGGGATGGCGGGTCAGAGAGCCGCGCAGGTGATTATCGATTCGATATATAGCTAGCGCGGTACGCCCCCTTTTATTACAAGCCGACGTCGAGCCAATATTGATCGATGTCGGTTACCTTCAACAGGCGGCTCTGGTGTCCTGGATGATTTCAATGACCGACGTTGTCGACACGGAAGGCGTTCGTGCCAGATACACAACCTTAACGATGTCGGAAAGATAATCAAATCTCCCCTCCCAGTCGTCGCCCATGACCAGCACGCCGGCAGAATGTTCCTTAATGTATTCAGCCTTTAGCTCCAGTGACTCCTCCAGGAAAACATCGTCAACATATCTGATGCCCTGAATAATAGATAACCTGTCACCTTCACTATAAATTGGAAAGCGGCCTTTCTTTTTAACATTTAACGCATCTGAAGAAACGCCAACGATCAGACGATCGCCCAGCGCCTTTGCTCGCCTGAGAATATTCAGATGGCCAACGTGAAAAACGTCAAAAGTGCCAAACGTGATTATATTTTTCATCCATCATATTCCTCAACGCTATAATAAGCGTTATTTGCCATGACTGAATCCACCTCACTGTTAAGAAGATTAATTAGGCCGGAACACGCGTCTGCATTATCTCCCGGAAACAGTAAATCCGCCATTTTCTTTCTCAGAGCCTGTTTATCATCACGATATAGTGCGTTATTGAGAACGTCTTCTACGTTTTCATCCGTAAACAACCAGGCGAAATCAACTTCAGGAATCAGCGTAAAATCAGGTTCAAACGAGCGATGCGTCTGACCGTTAAAGTCTAAGCGCATCACCGGTTTTCCTGTCAGAAGAAAGTCAAACATGATTGATGAATAATCTGTAACAAGCACATCGAAGTGACGCATCACCGGGTAAAGATCGAGACCTGGATTAATGTAGAAGCAGTTCTGACTAAGCGCCTTACATTCCTGATCGTTTATATAGAGCGGATGGCTCTTAATAAAAAGCGATGCATTATTTACCTTACAGGCTTTTGCTAATTGCGTGATGAATGCCATGCTATTGGTGATCAGGGTGTTCTCACTACGCTGCCATGTGGGTGCGAAAAACACTTTCTTACGCTGCGGATTCAATAATTCGCTAAGAATACTGCCCGGTATATCAGCGCCTATATACTCATTTTCCGTTGCAGGACGAACCAATACCTCATTACGTGGATACCCCGCTCGAATGATTCGCTTACAGCCAAAGGCGCGGCGGAAAAAAGCGTCCAGGTGCGGGGATGTACTCACGACACAATCGGCGCGGGTTGCAAAATCCAGGGGCCTTCTGAAATCATAGTCACCGACGTCCAGATGCTGCACCAATTCTAAAAGAAGGTGTTTCACCGATACGCCGTGCCATAGCTGAATTTGTCTGGCCCCCTGAAGGCAGGAAAATAGCTCTTCGCTGCCATTCAGGCTTTGCGAAGGGTTAACCGAAAACACGGCAACCGCGGCAGAGAGGAATAACCGAATCGTTTCCGATAGCGTATCCTGCGAAATCAACTGGCAAGGCAACCCTTTTTTCTGCAGCTCTGCAATTAATGTTTCCTGACAGCTACACCATATACAACGAAAGTTTCCCTTCTGTTCCAGAGCCTTTAAATAAAGATATTTAGTATTGTCACTAAACTCTTCACGCCCAAAAAAAAGCACTATTCTTTCTTTAGGCACTTTTTCCGAGAGTCGATGTAAGCGAGAAGGCAATTCCATATTCATTTATTCAGGCTCTGCAAAATTATTCATTTTTTCGGATTACGTTATGGACGTTCGTTACGATTTACGCCGCCAGCGCAGTGAGGTTACAACAGCGACAGCCCGCACAGCAGGCTGTAATCCGCCGTATTATCTTCGTCGGCGGCAAAAGGATTCTCCTGCTGCCAGCCGCGAAGCGCGCTAATCAGCAGCGCCACGTCGTCCTGGGTTAACGCGCCCTGCTCGCTGCGCATGGCGCACAGCATTTTGATGTGGAAGAACTGCCGCGCCAGCCCCAGCAGCGCTTCGCCGCAGTTGGCGCAGTTCACGCCAGGGAAAACATCGTTATACAACGTATAAATCAACATATTGCGCAGGATATAGGGATGCTCATGCAACAGCGCGATACTCGCCCACTCGGCTTCCAGCTTCTGCAGACGCTCCGCGAGGCGCGCAGGCTGCATGATCGACAGCTCGCTCAGCTTAAGCGCCATCCCCATCTTCTCCACCATTGGCAGGTTCAGGTTGAGGCGCATCGTGCCCATCGCATTGAGCGCAGCCGTACGGTTCACGGCAATCGGCGGCAGCATCGCGAACTGCTGCGTTAAAACGCCCTGTTCCGCAAGCGTAGCCAGCTGCTCTCCCATGCTCACCAGCTGCGCCGGGTCGCTGTCGCCGTTATCCAGATACTGCTGTGCTTTACTGAGCAGCACGCCAATGCCGTACAGGCTCGCTTCCAGCGTCAGCGCCGGGTGTATGGCGAGGTTAACGCACTGCTGATTGAGCGCCGCGCTCCAGGGAGAGAGCATCTCTTCACTCTGCGATTCCCGCTGAGCGGTATGCAAAACAAACGCGTCCGGACTGAACAGCATCTCGCTGGCCGCCGTTGCACAGCCAATATCGAGACTCTCGCGCTGCTGGTTTTTCAGCTTCACGCTGATATGCGGCCAGCCCTCGCCGCCGCGCTGGCAGGCCGGACATTCGCATGCGGCTTCCCGCGCGTCAAAACGCGACACAAATTCAGGTAAGTAGTGTTCAATCAGTTCCATGTTCGTTCTCTTTTGGCAGTCGCGGGTTAACGGTGTTTACGGAAGAACCAGTGCGTGCAGTCGACAGGCTCGCCGCTTTTGGGATCGGGGTAATGCTGCAGAAAGGCGAAGCTCGGGCTGAAGCCCAGCCACAGCGCGTTTCTGCTCATTAGCGCAGCCCAGCAGCGGTCGAGGCTGACCTGCTGTTCCGTCGCCTGGCGATAGGCATCCAGCAGCGCATCGTAGTAGCCGGCATTTACCGCATAGGCGCACGCGCAGCCCGCATTAAAGATCCGTGCCACTCCCGGCAGTGACTGGGTTGGCGTGAAGTTTTCATAACGGCCGCCCAGCAGCAGCATCTGCCAGTCCACCTGGTCGAGTCCGTTGAGCAGTTTGTTAACGTTGTGGATCGCGTTCTCTTTTCTGACAAAGCGCAGCTCCGCGTCCAGCAGCACGACGTTTTTCCAGCCCTGCTGCTTTGCATGGGAAATCACCTCGGAGTGGGTCGCCCGCTCGCCGGCTTCTGCCGTTTCTGCCTGGGCTTTTGCCACCGGCCAGAGCTGTCCCGCCTCTGCGCCCAGCGCCATCAGGGCTTCACGGCACGCCGGAAGCGGGTCTTCCTGCTGCGGGTCATACAATACGGCGATTTTCTCAAACGCCGACCAGTTGACCCGGGTCGCGAGCGGCGCGGTGCTCAGGCGACGGTAATGGGCCAGCAGGTTGGGGTCGCTGACAAAATCTTCCAGCGTCAGATCGACCGGCGTTGAGCTGTCCAGAATGAAATCTTTATCGTAGGTATTGCTGCTGTGCGAGATGCAGAGGATGGTTCGCTTCGGGTCAATCTGCTGCACCGGCGTCGTAAAGTTATTCAGGAAGCCCACCTCCTCCGCCTTCATCGCCTCATCGTCATAACGATGGTTTTTCAGCAGGTTACGGTGATAGCCAAAGGTGCCGTTGAGCGCGTGACGGGCCCCGAAGGGATGGGTCAGGTAGATTTTATCCAGATGGCTGTACCAGATATAAATCTGGTCGCTGCCGGAAAACAGCGCGCGGTGGGTCTGCATCTGCGCCACCTGATGCGAAATCTTATCCGGCGCGTAATAGTCATCGTCATCGAAGCAGATAATGTACTCACCCGTCGCCAGCGCGTTGAGCCGGTTACGCTTATTGCCCAGCGTCAGCCGCTCCGGGCTGTGGATATACCGCACGTTCGGCTGCGACGGGTCGCTCATCATCTCAATGAGATCGGCATTGCTGGTGGGCGAGTCGTCGAGAATAATCAGCTCACGCCTGTCCGCCGGGTAGTCCTGGTACTGCCAGATATAGAGCAGATAGGGCAAAAACTCGCGGCGGTTGTAGGTCGGACAGATGACGCTGACAAACGGCGTCGGCAGCGGCTGCGTACGCTTCTGGCGTTCCAGCAGGGCGTTCATCAGGGAGGATGTAGTGTTTTTATGTGTGGTCGTCATAGCGTTTATCGTTGGCGAGCGGCGGCCTGCCGTTGGCGAAGCCAGCACTGAACAGAAACAGAATCGGTCATTTTTTGTTCTCGACGGGCTATCTCCATCCGTCGGTCGCTGCGTTTAGCATCCAGCACGATCGCCAGGCTTTTTTCCCGCTTTGCTTCGGCCAGCAGGTTACCCTGGATCTTTTCCGCTTCGAGTGAGGCCAGCGCCTGCTCTTGCTTCTGCCAGTCGATAACCCGCTGAATATTTTGCTTATATTTTGACTGGTTGATCATCATCGCGGCGCTGTTCGCGCTCTGCATCATCGTGTCCGATGCCAGCGTGGTCAGCGCATCAATGTTCTTCTCAAAGCGCTGACAGAGCTGCTTTTGCGAGGCCAACTTCAGCGTAAGATCGTCCACGGCGCGGGTGCGCATTTGCTGCAGCTGTTCCAGGGTAGAAATGAGTTTGCTCATGGTCGTTATCCTGCCTGCGCCAGCGCGCGTAAGTCAGTTACGGTGGCCTCAATCAGCGCCGCGTCGTGCACTTCCTGCTGTAAGAAGTGCATGATGGCCGGCGAAAGGCGTACAGCTTTATCCGCCAGCGGATCGGCGCCGGCCACATAGCCGCCCAGCGGAATCAGTGGCTTAATATTCTGGTATTCGGCGTACAGCTGTTTCAGGGTGCGCGCGGCCAGCTGATGCTCGCGCGTCGTCACCTGGCTCATGCAGCGGCTGATAGACTGGCCGATGTCGATGGCCGGATAGTGACCGGCCTCCGCCAGGTGGCGCGACAGCACGATGTGGCCGTCGAGCACCGCACGCGCGCAGTCGACGATGGGATCCTGCTGATCGTCACCCTCTGCCAGCACGGTATAAATCGCCGTCATCGAACCGTTACTCCCGCTGTTACCGGCACTCTCCACCAGGCGGGGGATCATGCTGAACGCAGAAGGCGGATAACCTTTGGTTGCGGGCGGTTCCCCCAGCGAAAGGGCAATCTCGCGCTGGGCCATGGCGTAGCGGGTCAGGGAGTCCACCAGCAGCAAAACGTCTTTGCCCTTGTCGCGGTAATAGCTGGCGATGGTGTGGCACAGCTCGGTGGCCTTGATGCGCATCAGGGGTGATTCATCCGCCGGTGCGGCGACAATCACCGATTTCGCCAGGCCCTCGGCCTGCAACGAATTCTCAATAAACTCTTTAACTTCGCGCCCGCGCTCGCCAATCAGCCCCACGACCACCACCTCGGCCTGGGTGTAGCGGGTAATCATCCCCAGCAGCACGCTTTTACCCACGCCGCTGCCCGCCATCAGCCCCACGCGCTGGCCTTTACCGACGGTCAGCAGGCCGTTAATCGCCCGCACGCCCACGTCCAGCGGCGTCTCCACCGGCTGTCGGCGCAGCGGGTGGATCTGCGGCAGCTGCTGCGGCAGCAGCGTGTCGCCGGCCAGTTTGCCCTTATCGTCCAGCGGTTCACCGAGGCCGTTAACGACGCGCCCAAGCCACTGGTCGCCAATCATCACGCCCTCGCTTTTACCGGCGGGAAAAACGCGCGCCCCGGCAATCAGCCCGGACGGCTGTTTAAACGGCATCAGGTAGGTGACCTCACGGTCAAACCCCACCACCTGCGCGTCCATCATCTCTTGATCGATGCTTTCGACGTGGCACAGCTGGCCGATCGCCAGCCGACAGCCCACGCACTCCAGCAGAATGCCGTTCACCCGCACCAGACGCCCGGCGACGCGCGCCAGGTCAATCTCTTCGATGGAGCGTAACGCCTGTTCGAAATCAAGGCTGCTCATGGGTCGCGTCCGGCAGCAGGTTGTCCTTCAGCACCGCCACGCACTGGTCGAGCCGGTGCTGACAACCCACATCGATTTCGATGGTATCGGTGATCACGCGGCATTCCCCCGGCTCCAGCGCCGGATCGGCGCTCAGCCCCCACTCCCGGGCTTTTTCCGGCTCCGCTTCGCTGATGCGGCGGAACTCTTCGCTGTTCAGCACCACGCGGATCTGCTCCGGCGGCTGCGGCAGGCTGGTCAGCGCCTCGTCCACCAGCGCGAGCAACTGGGTCGGTTGCAGCGCCAGCTCGCAGCGGATCACCTGGCGGGTCACTTTCTCCACCAGCTGCATTAACTCTTCACGGCGACGCTGTTCATAGCTCTCGAGGAAACGCTGAACGTCGGCGGTCATACGTTCAAACGGCGCGGCGGCCTCCAGAAACTGCTGGCGAGCCTGCTGTTTGCCTTCCGCCAGCCCTTTACGCATCCCCTCGTCAAAGCCGAGTCGTGCCCCTTCCTGGTAGCCTTCCTGCTTGCCCTCTTCCATTCCCTGCGCAAAGCCGCGGTTCATACCGTCGCGGAAGCCTTCTTCCATCTGCCGCTGATGCTCACCCGGGTCCTGCATAACCGCTGCATCGCCCTCGGCCGACGCCTGCGATGCCGCCCAGCGTTTGCGTAACGGCGGGAATTTATGCAGACGCGGCTTAACCACCGCCTGGCGTCGGGAGGTCAGCGCCTCCAGCGCGGGGCTCCTTTTCTTGAACATGGTTATTCCACCGTCTGTTCTGCGAAGAGCTGCACCTGGATCTCGCCCTCTTCCACCAGCTGGCGCAGGGTCTGCATGATCTCTTTTCGCACCTGCTCAATACGGCTGACCGGCACAGGCCCCATGCGGCTGGTGGTGCTTTGCAGCAAGGTCACCTGGCGCTTCGGCATCACGTTGAAAATGGCCTGACGCAGCACCGGCTCGGTCCCCTTCAGCGCCACGGCCCACTCTTCGATCGGCACTTCGTCCATCAGGCGCTGCAGCGTGGCTGGCGTCTGGCGGCTGAGAATAAAGAATTCGTACATTTCGTCCTGCAGATCGTCGACAACGCTTTCATCGCGCTCGCGCAGCTGCTCCAGCAGCTGCTGCTGATTGGAGGGAATACGGTTGACGATATTGGCCGCGTGCTTGATGCCCGCCACCTTTGAGCCATGCTCAGAGAGCACCGCGATGCCGCGGTCGATCAGGCGATCCAGCTCGTCGATCACGTCGCGGTTCACGTCGTCCAGGCGGGCGACGCGGTAGATAATTTCATCCTGCCGCTCGCGCGGCAGCACGCTCAGCACGCTGGCGGCAATGTCCGGCGGCAGGAAGGCCAGAAAAACCGCCTGCAGCTGCAGGTGCTCTTGCTCAATCAGCGCGGCCAGCTGGGGAATATCGACCCACTGCAGGCGCGCCATGCGGTAGCGGATCTCGTCGCCATAAATACCGTTTATCACGCTGCGGGCAATTTCACCGCCCAGCGCTTTTTCCAGAATGCTGCGCAGGTAGGAGCGCGACGCGCCGTTGATGCCGCTCTGCTCGCTGTAGTCGGAAAAGAAGTTGTTCATCGCCTGGCGCGCGTGGCTGACCTTCACGTCGTGCAGGCGCGCCATGGTTTCGCTAAGCAGCACCACCTCTTCGCGGGTGAGTTTCTGCATCACCTGCGCAGCCGCTTCTTCGCCCACGCTCATCAGCAAGATCGCCGCCTGCTCCAGGCGGCTACGCCCTTTGGCGTTACTGGTCCGGTTTGCTATTGCTTCGGTCATTGCTGTTAATCCATTGTTTCAGAACTTCTGCTACCCGCTCCGTTTCGCTCTGGGCCAGAACCTGGAGATACTCGACTTTGGTTTCCAGGCCAGAGCTTTGCGGCGGCAGCAAATCGTCATTATTGTTGAAGCCCGCTTTCGACAGCGTGGAAAGCCCGTTTTCAGCCACATACGCCTCGTCCGTCAGCAGCGCCGCGTCGTCCTGTGCGACGTCTTTCACGACGCGCTCGCGGCGCCCCATACGCTGAGCCAGCGGGCGGACGCCGAAGAACAGCGTCAGCAGAAGCAGCAGGCCAATACCGCCGTTCTGCCCCCAGTACTGCATATCCGGATCCTTCCACCATTTTTCGGCCAGCGGGCCGTCGCTCTGAGGCGCGCTAAAGGCCAGCACGTCCAGCGTTAACGCATCACCGCGCTGTTTATCGATCCCGGCGGCGCTTTCCACCAGGCGGGTAATAGAGGTCAACTGTTCGGGGGTGATTTTTGCCAGCGCGGGGGCGGTCTGATTAAGCGCCACGGCCACGCTCAGCTTCTCCAGCTTATAACCGGGATAGCGGATATGACGGATATCGCGGTCGAACGCATACTTGCGCTGCTCCTGGCTGCGGTTGCTCAGGGAGCGAGGATCGCTGGTGGTCGTGCTGGTGTTAGCCGCGGCGGCAGGCGCTGCCTGGCCGGTGGCCTGAGCTGCGGCCGCCTGCGGGTTCTGATTCACCGGGCGGTTACTTAACGAGCCGGGAATACCAAACGCCATTTCGTTGGTGCTGTTTTCCTGGCTTATCTGCTCGTCGCTCACGCGCGGGTCTTTGCCCAGCCGCTCCTGCGTCTCCTCCACGCGGCTTAAGTCCACGGTCGGCGCAACGCTGATGCGGAAGTTCCCCTCGCCCACCAGGGAGGTCAGCAGCGTGGTGATGTTCTTGCGGGTATCTTCGCGAATGCGCTGCACGACGTCGTTGCCGGCGCGCGACCCCGTGAGTTTTCCATCCGGGCCTTCAATACCGTCTGAAAGCAGGTTGCCCGCCTGATCGACCACGCGAACGCTGCCTGGGGCCATGCCCGGCACCGAACCGGAAACCAGCTGCACAATAGAGGCCACCTGCTGGTCATCCAGCCGTTTGCCGTAGCGCAGCTGCACGATCACCGACGCGCTGCTGCTCGGTTTGTTGGTCAGGACGAACGAGCTGGACTCGCTCAGGCCAAGATGCACGCGGGCGTGTTCCACGGGATCGAGCGCCATAATGCTTTTCGCCAGCTCACCTTCCAGGCTGCGCTTGTAGCGCACGTTCTGGATGAACTGGCTGCTGCCGAGCATCTCTTCTTTATCCATCAGCTCGTAGCCGTCCGGCGTCGCGGCGCTGATGCCTTTTGCCGCCAGCGCCATGCGTGCCTGCGGTAGTTTGCTTTCGCTGACCAGAATCTGGCCGTTATCTGGGTTAACGCGGTAGGCAATATTTTCCGCGCCCAGTACCTCCACCACCTGTGAAACCGGGATCTGTTCCTGGGTGCCGTAAAGGGCAACGTAACCCTGATTGTGGTTCCACAGCGAGGCGACGATCCCGAGCGCCAGCGCCGCGCCGCCGGCAATCGCCAGCAGTTTGCGGTTGTTGACGCCAGAGGGCAGAGAGAGCGCGGGGAGACGAGCTTTGATTTTGTTTAACACGGTACAAACCTTACAGCGAAATATTCATCACTTCGTCCAGCGCGCTATTGAGCTTATTGCGCACCTGCATCATGGCCGAAAAGGCCACGCTGGCTTTCTGGCTCTCAATCATGGCACCGGCTAAATCGTCGCTTTGTCCCAAATCGATCGCGGTTTGCTTTGCGCTGGCGCTGTGCTGCAACGCATCGACGTTGTCGATGGCGCTGTTCAGCACCCGCGAGAAAGAGACCGGGTCCGTACGGGTAAACGCGTCATTCGCTGGCGCTATCGTCGGGGAGAGGTTTACCGCACCGGCAGACGCCAGCGAGGCCGTGCGCTGCATACGTTCCAGCAGCGCCTGTTGCGCGGTGTTAATACCTGCGGCAGCTATTTTGTCCATGATTCGTTCCTTCTTGCCTCAGGAATAACATTCAATATCAATGCCTTCGTCGCGCATCGACGCAAGGCGATAGCGCAGCGCGCGAGGGGTAATGCCCAGGAACGCCGCCGTTTTCGATTTGTTGCCTTTATGGCGTTTTAACAGGTCGATGATGTACTGGTACTCCGCCATGCGGCCATGCAGCTTGACGTCGCGAATGGCAGAGCTGCTGTCCTGCTCCCGGTAGGCGGGCATCATGCCGACTGCCGGGTTTTCCGGCAGCGGTACGCGCGCCGCCAGGCCAAGATCGGCGGCTTTGATTTCGTCACCGTTGCCGAGGATCATGCCCCGCTGAATTACGTTCTCCAGCTCACGCACGTTGCCCGGCCAGTCATAGCTCAGCAGCGCGTTACGTGCGTCGTCGCTCAGACGCACGTCGCCTTTGTGAAAGGCGCGGTATTTCGCAATAAATTGCTGAACCAGCGGCAAAATATCCTGCTTGCGCTCGCGCAGCGGCGTGATATGAATAGGCACCACGGAAATACGGTAAAACAGATCCTGGCGAAAACGCCCTTCCGCAATTTCCTGCTGCAGATCTTTATTGGTTGAGGCAATCAGACGAATATCGAGCGGAATACGCTTGTGGCTTCCCAGTCGTTCGACTTCCTGCTCCTGCAAGACGCGTAATAATTTTGCCTGCAGTGACAGCGGCATATCGCCAATTTCATCCAGAAGTAACGTTCCGCCGTTGGCCTGCTCAAATTTTCCGGCCACGCTGGCGACCGCGCCCGTAAATGCCCCTTTTTCGTAGCCAAATAAAATGGCTTCCAGCATGCTTTCCGGGATCGCCGCACAATTAACGCCAACATACGGCGCACCGCGGGTGCAGGCATGTTCATGAATATATTTAGCAATACACTCTTTTCCTGTTCCCGTCTCGCCGGTGACCAATACTGATACATTATATTTAGCAACGCGGCGGGCTAATGACATCACACCCACGCTGGCAGGGGAGGCGGCAATAAAGCCCTCTCCATTACGGTCTTCACGTTCAATGATAATGCTCATGCTGGAGTACCATTAAAAGAACTAAAAAAGAATAACTCGCTACATCTTTATTAACATCCACGACCGTTTATCCATTGTCTGCTGAATAATGGAAAACGTTTAAATAATGTTAATAAAAATTAAAACCTAATTTATTATCGCGAGGAAAGGAATCTTCCTGGAAAATATGTTGCCTAGTATACGTATCGTCTAAGAATTGTCTTATCTTTAATGCATATTAAAACATCAATCTTTATGATTCAATTGGTTAGCGTAGTTATTAATCAACCTTTTACCGGAAAAATAATTGATTAATAACCGTCAACGCCTTGCATTAAAAAGAAGAGAAAGGTCTAATCCTCAGCCTGAATAAAAAGGCATTTGGCTTTCGACAGGCAACGATCCTTCGATGCCAGTGATAAGCGTCACAACGTTTTCAAAACTCAAATGCATGCAGAAAAAATTTTCGTGATGAGTCGCAACGGTCGTCATCCTCGCGTTATTGTCACACCAGGAATTGTTATTAAAGCGGAATAATCATGTACCCTGCTTCAGAACGAATCAGAATCCACCAGCAGAATAACCTTCCTGAACTGGTTAAACTTGATGTCAGTAAACTCGGCCGCCCATGGCATAAGCTACCTAAATTAATGAATGATAGCTTTGATATCCTGGATGCACGCCTGAGCATTTACTTTCTGAAAAAATTACGGGTCAACGCCGCGTTAGAATCCATGACGTTTGTCATTGATAAGCATTATAAGAATGCGCAAATATTCTCTACGCCTTACGGGAATATTGGCTTTGTTATTGACCGTATTTTATTACTCAACGTCCTACATGATTATTATGGGCTGAGTAAAGACACCAACCATATAGCGCCTGATGAATCTTTACCGGTAACCAAAACGGAAGAGCGCCTTAAAAGCAAGCTGGGGCAAGAACTCACGTCGCTGATTATTTGCAAAGAAACGTTTGGCGAAGAGCTGGATATCAGGGTTGATTATTCCTCGGTCATTAATCAGTGGGTCTGGGGCATCACCTTTACCCTGGCCGGGTATAGCCACGGCAGTTTCACCGTGCTGCTCGACAATCATCATGTCGACCAGATGCTGGCGACGCTGCGCGCGCCGGACGGCAGCGCTCGGGCCGTTGAGCAGAGCATGAGCTTAAGCCCGGCGCAGATTGAACGCCTGTTCGACAGCCTGCCGCTGAAGCTGACCGGCCGCCTCGCCAGCCTTAACCTGACCGTTGCCCAGATTGCCGACATCAAACCCGGGGACATCATTCCCATCGCGTTAAATGAACCGGTACCGGTGTTTATCGGTAAAGAACAGATTTTTGAAGCCGCAATCGCCGAAGATCGCAGCAAGCTTTTCTTATGCGATATCCACGACAAGACAACCGAGAAGTAATATGAGTGATTTGCAACATGAGCTGAGCCAGTCTCTGGATCTGGACGACCTGAACCTGAGCGATATGCCGCAGGAAGAGACCGTTGAAGGCAATATCCGCCTCGATATGCAGCCTGAAATTCGTCATGCGCCGCAAACCGACGAACGCCGCATGGCGCTGTTCAGCCGTATTCCGGTGACGCTGACCCTGGAAGTGTCCTCCGTGGATATCTCGCTGGCCGAGCTGATGTCGGTAAACAGCGATTCCGTGATTGAGCTGGACAAAATGGCCGGCGAGCCGCTGGATATCAAAGTGAACGGCATTCCCTTCGGCAAAGCGGAAGTGGTCGTCCTGAACGACAAATACGGCCTGCGCATTATCGAGTTCAACGCAAAAGAACTGGGCGAGCTCACCCGATGAACCGCACGTTTTACCGCAGCGGCTGCTCGCTGCTGCTTCTGGCCAGCCTGCTGTTTGCCCCGTCGGTACTGGCGGCGAACGGTGACATTACGCTGTTCAGCACCACGGCGAACGGCGCCGGGCAGGATTACAACGTCAAAATTGAAATCCTGATCCTGATGACCCTGCTCGGCCTGCTGCCGATCATGGTGCTGATGATGACCTGTTTCACCCGCTTTATCATCGTACTGGCGATCCTGCGTCAGGCGCTGGGTCTGCAACAGAGTCCGCCCAACAAAATTCTTACCGGCATTGCGCTGGCGCTAACGCTGCTGGTGATGCGTCCGGTATGGACAACGATTTATGCCGACGCCGTCGAGCCGTTCCAGAATGACCAGATCACCCTGAAACAGGCGCTGGTCAACGCCGAAGCGCCGCTGAAAAAGTACATGCTGGCGCAAACCAACACTAAAGCGTTGGCGCAGGTCATGACCATCGCCGGGGTGGAAGGCGATGCCCGCGAGCAGGATCTGACCATCGTCACCCCGGCCTATCTGCTGAGCGAGCTAAAAACAGCCTTCCAGATTGGCTTTATGATCTACATCCCCTTCCTGGTTATCGACCTGATTGTCGCCAGTATTCTGATGGCAATGGGGATGATGATGCTGTCGCCACTCATCGTCTCGCTGCCGTTTAAGCTGATGCTGTTCGTGCTGTGCGACGGCTGGACGCTGATCGTTGGTACGCTCACCTCCAGCGTGCAGGGATTGTAGCGATGATGAACATGGACACGGCGGGCGACATCATGGCCTCCGGTATTCATCTGGTGCTGGTGATCTCCGCCGTTGCGATTATTCCCAGCCTTATCGTCGGCCTGTGCGTCAGTATTTTCCAGGCCACCACGCAGATTAACGAACAGACGCTGAGCTTCCTGCCGCGCCTGGTCGTGACGCTGGGCGTACTGATATTCGCCGGAAAATGGATGCTGACGCAGCTGGTGGATTTCACCGTCCAGATTTTTCATCAGGCGGCGGCACTGGTGGGCTAAGGCGTCATGGGAATCGATATTCAGGCGCTGTGGACGCCGGTCATGGCACTGGTGCTGCCCTTCTTCCGCATCCTCGCCTTTTTACAGTTTGCGCCGGTGCTCGATAACCGCGTCTTTTCCCGGCGCATCAAAATCGGCACCGCGCTGGCGCTGGCCATCATCATTACGCCGATGCTGCCGCATAACGTGGTACTTAACGAACTGATTTCCCTGCGCAGTATTTTGCTGATTGGTGAACAGCTGCTGTGGGGGTTTATCTTCGCCACCGCGCTGCAGCTGGTGTTCGTCGCGCTGCAAACGGCCGGGCATATTCTGTCGATGAACATGGGGCTCGGGATGGCGATGATGAACGACCCGGTCAACGGCAGCTCCACTACGGTTATCTCTCAGATTATCTATATCTTCTGCGGCCTGCTGTTTTTCATTATGGACGGGCATTTGCTGCTGGTGACCATTCTGTTCAAGGGTTTCAGCTACTGGCCCATCGGGCAGGCCATTAACCAGCCGTCGCTCATGCTGGTCGTTCAGGGTCTGGGCTGGATTATGGCCTCCGCAACGCTGATTGCGCTGCCGACCACCTTCGTGATGCTGATCGTTCAGGGCGGCTTCGGCCTGCTTAACCGGGTCTCCCCGACGCTGAACCTGTTCTCGCTCGGGTTCCCTATCAGCATGCTGTTTGGGCTGCTGTGTATTTCAATGCTGGTGACCAACATTCCGGATCACTACCTCAATCTGACCAATGAAATCCTGGCGAAACTTGACGCCATAAGGGTGCAGTGATGGCCTCAAGCGGCGATAAAAGCGAAAAACCCACCCCCGGGAAGCTGCGCAAAGCGCGGGAAAAGGGGGATATCCCCCGTTCAAAAGATCTAACCATGGCCGTCGGGCTGGTGGCGTCCTTTTTCACTCTGGCGACGTTTTTGCCCTATTACCGGCAGCTGATCGGCGAGTCGTTCGCCGCCGCCGGCACGATGGCGCAGGACCTTGATAACCCCACCATTCTGAACCAGTTCCTGATGCTCAACCTGAGCGTGCTGCTGCGCTTTATCGCTACGTTAACCCCGATTTCCCTGGCCTGCATCATGGCCAGCCTGGTGCCGGGCGGCTGGTTATTTACCCCGACGAAGATCAAGCCGGACTTTAAAAAGCTCAGCCCGATAAGCGGCATCAAGCGCGTTTTTTCCGCCAGCCATTACACGGAAGTCGGCAAAATGCTGCTCAAATGCGCGACCATCCTCGCCGTGCTTTACACGATGGTACATAGCCAGATGGGCGATCTTCTGCACCTGCAGCGGCTCTACCTGAACCAGGCGATTACGCACGGTTTTTCTATTTTCCATCACGTTGTCAGCTACTTCGTCGCCGTTATCGTTATTTTCGCCCTGCTTGACGTGCCGCTGAGCAAGTATATGTTCACCAAAAAGATGCGCATGACCAAGCAGGAGGTGAAAGAAGAGTACAAAAACAACGACGGTAATCCGCAGATTAAAGGGCGCATTCGCCAGCTACAGCGCCAGATGGCGATGGGGCAGATCTCGCGAACCGTACCCACCGCCGACGTCATCATCACTAACCCAACCCACTACGCGGTGGCGCTGAAGTACGACCCGCAGAAGGCGGAAGCGCCGTATATCGTTGCGAAAGGCATAGACGACGTGGCGCTGTGGATCCGTGAAGTGGGCGCCAGCCACAGCATCGAAGTGGTGGAATTCCCGCCGCTGGCGCGCGCGGTGTACTACACCACCCGCGTTAATCAACAAATTCCGGCGCAGCTGTTTCGCGCCATCGCTCACGTGCTGACCTACGTCATGCAGCTCAAATCCTGGCGCGAGGGTCGCGTTGAGCAAAAACCCCGCCTGAACAGGCACATTGATATTCCTCAAGAGGTATTAAAAGCCAATGGCGAACAGTAAGTTGCACAACGTGCTGGGCGTGCTCCGCAAGGGGCAAGTTGCGGTACCTGTCCTGCTTCTCTGCGTGCTGGCGATGGTTATCCTACCGCTATCGCCGCTGATGCTGGACATCCTGTTTACATTCAATATCGTGCTGGCGGTCATCGTGCTGCTGGTGGCGGTAAACATGCAGCGTCCGCTGGATTTTGCCGTTTTCCCGACCCTGCTGCTGATCACCACGCTGATGCGCCTGACGCTGAACGTGGCCTCGACGCGCGTCGTGTTGCTGAACGGTCATCTGGGTGAGGGGGCGGCCGGTAAGGTCATTGAAGCCTTCGGCCAGGTGGTGATCGGCGGCGACTTCGTCGTCGGCTTCGTGGTGTTTATCATCCTGATGATCATTAACTTTGTGGTGGTCACCAAAGGGGCGGAACGTATTTCAGAAGTCTCCGCGCGCTTTACGCTGGACGCGCTGCCGGGCAAGCAGATGGCGATCGACGCCGATATGAATGCGGGGCTCATCAATCAGCAACAGGCGCGCGCGCGTCGTCAGGAAGTGGCGAAGGAAGCAGACTTCTACGGCGCGATGGACGGTGCCTCAAAGTTTGTGCGCGGCGACGCCATCGCCGGCATCATGGTGCTGATCATCAACGTGATTGGCGGTATCTGTATCGGCATCTTTAAATACGATCTGGATGCCAGCCACGCGTTTCGCCAGTACGTCCTGCTGACGATTGGTGACGGCCTGGTCGCCCAGATCCCGTCGCTGCTGCTGGCCACCGCCGCCGCCATCATCGTTACCCGCGTCAGTGAAGGTAACGACATCAGCGACGAAATTAAAAGCCAGCTGCTGTCCAAACCGAGGGTGCTGTACACTGCCGCATTCGTGATGTTTATCCTCGCGATCGTGCCGGGTATGCCGCACATTGCCTTCCTGAGCTTTACCGCTCTGCTGCTGTTTGCCGCCTGGCGACAAAGCAAGGCGGTGCAGCCTGCGCCGCAAGAGACGGACATGGAGGCCATCAACGACGCGCTGGCACCTGACGCCAACCCGCCGATTACCTGGGACAGCATTCCGCTGGTAGAGCCGATAGGCCTGAACCTGGGCTATAAGCTGGTCTCCATGGTTGATGAATCACGGGGCAGCCCGCTGTCGCTGCGCGTGCGCGGGGTGCGCCAGGTAATCTCTGAGCTATGCGGCGTGCTATTGCCTGAAATTCGCATTCGCGAGAACTTCCGCCTCAAGCCCGCGCAGTACGCCATTCATATCAACGGCATCCGCACGGCGCTGGGGGACGTTAACGCCGACAAGCTGATGGCAATCCCCGGCACCGAGCTGTACGGTGAAATCGACGGGGTGCTGGACACCGACCCCGCCTACGGGATGGCGATCGTATGGATTGACCCGGAGCAGAAAGCGAAGGCGCTGAACCTTGGCTATCAGGTGGTGGATTGCGCCAGCGTGGTGGCAACCCATATTAATAAAGTCGCCCGCGAACATCTGCCGGAGCTGTTTAACTACGACGACATTACCCATCTTCATGCCCGCCTGGCACAGCAGGCACCGAAGCTGGCAGAAGATTTAAGCGCCGCGCTCAACTATAGCCAGCTGCTGCGGGTTTACCGTCAGCTGCTGCTGGAGCAGGTGTCGCTCAAGGATATCGTCACCATCGCGTCAACGCTGCTTGAAAGTTCGGCGGTGACAAAAGATCCGATACTGCTCACCTCAGATGTGCGCTACGCGCTGCGTCGCGCTATCGTCCACAGCATCAACGGCGATCGTCCGCAGCTGGCGGCCTACACCATCGATAGCCAGCTGGAAAACATGCTGCTGAACGCGCTCAACCAGGCGCAGCAGGCAGGAAAAGTGGCGCTGGACAGCTTCCCGGTTGACCCGAATATCCTGACCCAGCTGCAAAATACGATGCCGATGATTTATGAGCAGATGAAAGCGAAAGGCTTGCCGCCGCTGCTGCTGGTTACGCCACAGCTGCGGCCGGTCATCTCGCGCTACGGAAGGCTGTTCGCCAGCGGACTACACGTGCTTTCCTACAATGAAGTGCCGGATGATGCCGATCTTAACGTGGTGGGCACGCTCGCCTGATTTATTGAGACAGGTAGCGCAATTTCCATTCCGCCAGGGTACGCGGCATTTTAGCCGTATCGTTACCCTGGGTACTGAAGTAGGAAAACGCCAGCTTGCCCTTATCGTCAGGCTCAATCCGCGCCGCCCAGATGTCGTTAGCGGTGTACATAATAATCGCCGTACGCGTATTGGCGGCGCCGCGAACCCACATTGATACGACCGTTGCGCCGATGTTATCAATATCGTCCTGATAGATATAAATATTGGCGGTATCTACAAACTTTTGGTATTCGTCACCCACCAGCGCGCGAAAGCGTTCGTCTACCTTCGCATCCCGGAAGATCTCCAGCGACTGCAGGGTCGCTTTTGGCCGCGGATCCTGGTCAGACTTCACATAACGGCCATCAATAAACGCGCCGCTGGGCATTAACAGACGGCAACCCCAGTCCGCATTGCTGTATGCCTGGATGGCGCCGCTTATCCGCGGAATAAACAGCACCTTACAATGCTTGCTGTCGACCATATTATCGATCAGCACCATACCGTTTAATTTTCGGGCCTCTGCGGTGAATTCATCTTTATTCAATCCCGCCCAGATACGAATATCAGCAATGATTGACCAGTCCGCACTGTGGCTGAACTGGATCACACCGCCGCTGACGTTGGCGGCACTGGTATTCCACCAGCGCCCCTCCCAGGAGAAGTCAGACGGCACGTCAGCAATCCTGCTGATGCCGGTGTAGTAAGCGCGCTCAATACAGTCGTCCGAGGCACACTCACTGAGCGACTTCTCCCATGCCTCAAACTCCTGATGCACCTGACCGGCATCACGATAAACCAGCATCGCCCGGTAGACGTTCGTCATGGTGTCATCCAGCCAGTGCAGATTGGCATTATTACAAATTGTATTCTGCAGCGGCGTTGCGGCGCGCTGGCAATTGACGGCAAAAACGCTGGTGCTGGTTAATGCCGCTGTAATAATAAATAACTTAATCAGACACTTAATCATGTAGGATGTTTTTTAATCAAAAAGGGCGCATATTTTGTCTAAAAGATATTTTCATTGCAATAAAAGGTTATAAATAATTCACATGATAAATTATTAAGGAATCGTTTTTATTGTAGCCAACTCTTATTAATTGTTTATCTATTAAATTTATTATCGAGTATATTGTTATAAAAAAATCTTTCGCGCATAAAAGATTACTTTTTATAATCCATCACTGCACCGAAAACGTCGTCAACGCACCTTAAAAGAAAGGCAATTTATTTTAGCAAACAACGAATTATCACACATGGCGCTCAGATAAATTCATTAACTAAATTTATCCAAAATGGCTCGCCTTAGAAAATTTCAATCGTGATCTTGCGCACAAATCGCTAACCTCCTCGCGTTCACACCGGAGGGTATATGCTGCTTCACATTCTTTATATTATTGGTATCACCGCAGAAGCCATGACCGGCGCACTGGCCGCCGGGCGTCGCCGGATGGACACCTTTGGCGTGATCATTATTGCCACAGCAACCGCGCTGGGCGGCGGTTCCGTGCGCGATATCCTACTGGGCCATTACCCACTCGGCTGGGTTAAACACCCTGAGTATGTGATTATCGTGGCGACGGCTGCCGTATTAACCACCATTGTGGCACCCGTTATGCCCCACCTGCGCCGCCTGTTCCTGGTGCTTGATGCGCTGGGGCTGATCGTCTTTTCGATAATCGGCGCGCAAATCGCGCTCGATATGGGTGAAGGGCCGGTCATCGCCACCATTGCTGCCGTGGTCACGGGGGTGTTCGGTGGTGTGCTGCGGGATATGTTCTGCAAACGCATTCCCCTGGTCTTCCAGAAAGAGCTGTATGCGGGTATCTCTTTTGCTGCAGCGGTGCTCTATATTGCCCTGCAGCATTACGTTTCTAACCAGGATGTGGTGGTCATCTCCACGCTGCTGTTTGGCTTTACTGCCCGCATGCTTGCGCTGCGTCTGAAGCTCGGGCTTCCCGTTTTTCATTACAAACACAGCGCACACTGATTTCAGAACCCGTTGATGTGCTGCTGAGCAAGCCACCTGACCAGCACATCAATTTCTGGCGCGTGTATCCAGTTAACAATTTGCCTGGCCTTCTCTTCTCCCGTTCCCGGCAAGGTCTGCCAGTCCTTTGCGTTACGCCCGCTCATCTCCTGCCACGATATGTCTCCCAACGCCCTCAGTGAAGCCTGCGTCAGCGGAACGCCGAGTGCCATGAGCCAGCGGATAAATGGCTGCTCGCGCACCAGATTAAATCGATGCCAGAGCGCCAGCCCGCGTGCTGAAGAAAACCCCGGTGTAGCCTGCAGTTGAGACTGGGTTAATAACAGCCATGAGAAGAGATGTTCAAAACGATGCGCCTGCCAGAGGGTTCGCCATCCTGACTCGCCTAATCCTTCAATATTGAATACCTGCTTTGAGCTGATCCACGTCAGCCTGGCAAAGAACTGCTCCATGCACGCCGGTGAGGCATAAAAACAGCTAAGAGCATGATAACGCGAGTCCGGAGGCACGGGTTTATGCCTGTCTGCCCCTCGCCAGACCACCCTATCGAACCGGGGGATACCCTGCCCGGCCAGGCTGACCTGTATCTGATCGCCCGGGGCAATATCCAGCCTCTGCCAGCGCCCCACCGAGCCCAGACTCACCCGCTGCACCTGTTTATCATCCAGCTGCATAGGCTCCAGTGCCGCAACAACGGAAATTTTGCCCGTTCGCCCCACGGTAAAATGAATATCGCTGACCTCAGCGACCCGTGCTGCAGGAGGATATTTCCACGCGACGACCCAGTTGCCTTCTCCGGGCAACCAATTTTCACCCGAAGGGGCGTCTGCTGACCGGACCACAATGCCATCCGTGGCAAAGGGTAATACGGTGTTTTGCCATGCCGAACGCTGTTTTTCGACGGCATCAACGGTTTCAACCGGCAGGGTATAGCGTGCCGTCAGAGAGAATCCGGCCCTGGAAAGCTCAGATAACCGGTTCTGCATTCCTTTCGGCCCGTCCGGCCAGGCCCAGATAAATATCCCTGTCTGGCTCAGAAGCGTGTTGTCCTTTTGTCGCATCATCGCACCCGCTACTTTTGCGCGCGCATTCATGCCACCCATCTGCCGCTGAATGTGGTTGTCACGCAACCAAAAAAGCTCGCCCTGCAGGACGCTGTTTGCCAGCAAGCCGGACACCTCTTGGGGCACTGAAGGAATTAAACGCGCTTGCGCAGTCCAGTCCTCGCCTTTTAGCCCATTTCCACGGCTAATGGCCTGAGTTAGCTTTCCGTCGCGATACACCAGAGTTACCGCTACGCCGTCGACTTTAGGCTGCATCCAGAGATTGCCCCGGCCGCGCATCCACTGGGCAAGTGCTTCTTTGCTGGCAGCTTTATGAACTCCCGTATGGGCGACAGGGTGTTTTACGTTGCCCGTCAGCGCAGGAAGGGTGTCCTCAGGAAGATCCGTACCAAAGCAGCGCTGCCACTGCGTTAGCCGCCCGTTAAGCTGGTCATAAACCTCGTCATTGACCTCGCTCACGCCCTGCTTCCAGTAAGCCTCATCCCAGCGTTTGATTTGCGCGCTTAACGACGCGATTTCTTTCTCTGCTTTGGCCTGCGACCACACCGGACACACTGCCGCGCCATAGCCACACCACAACAGCATTAACCCGCTAATCCATCGCCACATCGCTACCCCTCCTTTGTGTTGCAGGAGATATACCGCGATGTCTAAAACAACGCTAACGACAACGTTTCACCGTGCGAGGTGCTATCCGGTATTTCTTTTTGTTGCTGTAAACCACAGATAAAACCTGAAAACGGTACGCAAAATTCAATAATCCAGGGGAAAAAGTGTGACAAAGGCTACGTCACACGGCGGTGACGTGTATAATAAGCCCGTATGTAGGACTTCTTCGCTAACACATACAAAAGACTCTCATGGCTCAAGGCACGCTTTATATTGTTTCGGCCCCTAGTGGCGCGGGTAAATCCAGCCTTATTCAGGCACTGTTAAAAACCCAACCGTTGTACGACACACAGGTTTCTGTTTCTCACACCACGCGAGTACCGCGTCCGGGTGAAGTGCACGGTGAACACTATTTCTTTGTAGATCACGACGAGTTCAGAGCGATGATCGGCAGAGACGCGTTTCTTGAACACGCTGAAGTTTTCGGTAATTACTACGGCACCTCGCGTGAAACCATTGAGCAGGTTCTGGCCACGGGCGTAAATGTGTTCCTGGATATCGACTGGCAGGGCGCACAGCAAATTCGCAAGAAAATGCCTGACTCGCGCAGTATCTTTATTTTACCGCCATCGAAAGATGAGCTGGATCGCCGCCTGCGTGGCCGCGGTCAGGACAGCGAAGAAGTGATCGCAAAGCGTATGGAACAGGCTGTTGCAGAAATGAGCCATTACGCGGAATATGATTACCTTATTGTGAATGATGATTTTGATGCCGCGCTGAGCGATCTCAAAACCATTCTTCGCGCAGAACGTCTGCGTATGAGCCGCCAGAAGCAGCGACATGACGCATTAATCACCAAACTGTTGGCAGACTGAACCCACTTTCAGTATCATGCCCAGTCATTTCTTCACCTGTGGAGCATTTTAAGTATGGCACGCGTAACTGTTCAGGACGCTGTAGAGAAAATTGGTAACCGTTTTGACCTGGTGCTGGTCGCCGCGCGTCGCGCTCGTCAGATGCAGGTAGGCGGTAAAGATCCGCTGGTACCGGAAGAAAACGATAAAACCACCGTTATTGCACTTCGCGAAATCGAAGAAGGTCTGATTAACAACCAGATCCTCGACGTGCGTGAGCGCCAGGAGCAGCAAGAGCAGGAAGCCGCAGAACTGCAGGCCGTAACCGCTATTGCTGAAGGTCGTCGTTAATTAAACCTGCGGGTCGCCCTTGTATCTGTTTGAAAGCCTGAATCAACTGATTCAAACCTACCTGCCTGAAGACCAGATTAAGCGTCTTCAGCAGGCGTATCTCGTTGCACGTGACGCTCACGAGGGCCAGACACGTTCAAGCGGTGAACCCTATATCACGCACCCGGTAGCGGTGGCCTGTATTCTGGCCGAGATGAAACTCGACCACGAAACGCTGATGGCCGCTCTGCTGCACGACGTGATTGAAGATACCCCTGCCACTTACCAGGACATGGAACAGCTGTTTGGCAAAAGCGTTGCCGAACTGGTGGAAGGGGTCTCTAAGCTTGATAAGCTGAATTTCCGCGACAAGAAAGAGGCGCAAGCCGAAAACTTCCGCAAGATGATTATGGCGATGGTGCAGGATATCCGCGTCATTCTCATCAAACTCGCTGACCGTACCCACAACATGCGCACGCTGGGCTCACTTCGCCCGGACAAACGGCGCCGCATTGCCCGTGAAACCCTCGAAATCTACAGTCCGCTGGCGCACCGTTTAGGTATTCATCACATTAAAACCGAGCTGGAAGAGCTGGGTTTTGAAGCGCTGTACCCGAACCGCTATCGCGTGATTAAAGAGGTGGTGAAAGCCGCACGCGGTAACCGTAAAGAGATGATTCAGAAGATCCTCTCTGAGATTGAAGGGCGCTTGCAGGAAGCGGGGATCCCGTGCCGCGTCAGCGGTCGCGAAAAACACCTGTACTCCATTTACTGTAAAATGGTGCTCAAAGAGCAGCGTTTTCACTCGATCATGGATATCTACGCGTTCCGCGTGATCGTCCACGACGCCGACACGTGCTATCGCGTGCTGGGGCAGATGCACAGCCTGTATAAACCGCGTCCTGGTCGGATGAAAGATTACATCGCCATTCCAAAAGCGAACGGCTATCAATCTTTGCACACCTCGATGATCGGGCCACACGGCGTGCCGGTTGAAGTGCAAATTCGCACCGAAGACATGGACCAGATGGCGGAGATGGGTGTTGCCGCGCATTGGGCCTATAAAGAGCACGGTGGCGAAAGCAGCACGACCGCACAAATCCGCGCCCAGCGCTGGATGCAAAGCCTGCTGGAGCTTCAGCAGAGTGCGGGCAGCTCGTTTGAATTTATCGAGAGCGTGAAGTCCGATCTCTTCCCGGATGAGATTTACGTTTTCACCCCAGAAGGCCGTATTGTCGAACTGCCTGCGGGCGCGACGCCGGTCGACTTCGCTTACGCCGTGCATACCGACATCGGGCATGCCTGCGTGGGCGCTCGCGTCGACAGACAACCTTATCCGCTGTCTCAGCCGCTCTCCAGCGGCCAGACGGTGGAAATCATTACCGCGCCGGGTGCACGTCCGAACGCGGCTTGGCTGAACTTTGTCGTGAGCTCTAAAGCACGCGCCAAAATTCGTCAGCTGTTGAAAAACCTCAAGCGTGATGATTCCGTTAGCCTCGGGCGTCGTCTGCTCAACCACGCGTTGGGCGGCAGCCGCAAGCTGGCCGAAATCCCGCAGGAGAACGTCCAGCGTGAGCTGGAGCGCATGAAGCTCGCCTCGCTTGACGATCTGCTGGCTGAAATTGGCCTCGGCAACGCCATGAGCGTGGTGGTGGCGAAGAACCTGCAGCAGGGCGACACGACAGCCGTACCTGCCACGACACAAAGCCACGGACACCTGCCGATTAAAGGCGCGGATGGCGTGCTTATCACGTTCGCAAAATGTTGCCGCCCCATCCCTGGCGACCCGATTATTGCGCACGTCAGCCCGGGCAAAGGGCTGGTTATCCACCATGAATCCTGTCGTAACATCCGCGGCTATCAGAAAGAAGCCGAGAAGTTTATGGCGGTTGAGTGGGATAAAGAGACCGCGCAGGAATTTATCACCGAAATTAAGGTGGATATGTTCAACCACCAGGGTGCTCTGGCGAACCTGACGGCAGCGATCAACACGGCGTCTTCCAATATTCAAAGCCTGAATACGGAAGAAAAAGATGGCCGCGTTTATAGCGCCTTTATTCGTCTGACCGCCCGCGACCGCGTGCATCTGGCGAATATTATGCGCAAGATCCGCGTCATGCCGGACGTGATTAAAGTCACCCGTAACCGAAACTAGTGGTATGAATTCACAACGTTACGCGCGTATATGCGACATGCTCGACAGGCGTCAGCCTGACCTGACGGTCTGCATGGAGCAGGTCCATAAACCTCATAACGTCTCTGCTATCGTCCGTACCGCAGATGCCGTCGGCGTGCATGAAGTGCACGCCGTCTGGCCGGACGGCCGTATGCGAAATACGGTCTCGGCGGCGGCAGGCAGCAACAGCTGGGTGTCTGTCAAAAATCATCACACCATTGGTGAAGCCGTTTCGCACCTGAAAGGGCGCGGGATGCAGATCCTTGCGACCCACCTTTCCGCTAAAGCCGTAGATTTCCGCGAGATCGACTACACCCGCCCGACCTGTATTCTGATGGGCCAGGAGAAAACCGGGATCACCCAGGAAGCGCTTGCTCTGGCGGATCGGGACATCATCATTCCGATGACCGGCATGGTCCAGTCTCTCAACGTCTCCGTGGCCTCCGCGCTCATTCTGTATGAAGCGCAGCGCCAGCGTCAGAACGCCGGGATGTACGAGCGCAGCAACAGCATGCTGCCGGAAGATGAACAGCAGCGCCTGCTGTTTGAAGGTGGTTATCCGGTGCTGGCTCGCGTTGCGAAGCAGAAAAAATTGCCTTACCCCCACGTCAACGCGCAGGGCGAGATCGAAGCCGATGCCGAGTGGTGGGCCACTATGCAGTACGCTGGGTAACCGATGAAAGGCCGCCTGCTGGATGCCATCCCGCTCAATAGCCTGACGGGCGTGGGCGCGGCGCAAAGCAATAAGCTGGCAAAAATTGGCCTGCACACCGTGCAGGATCTCCTGCTCCACCTTCCCCTGCGCTACGAAGACCGCACTCAGCTCTACAAAATTGGCGATCTGCTGCCCGCCATTTATGCCACCGTTGAAGGCGAAGTCCTGAACTGCAACATCACATTCGGCGGACGCCGGATGATGACCTGTCAGATCAGCGACGGCACCGGCATTCTCACCATGCGTTTTTTCAACTTCAGCGCGGCGATGAAAAACAGCCTGGCAACGGGCCGCAGGGTGCTGGCCTATGGCGAAGCCAAACGCGGGAAATACGGCGCAGAGATGATCCACCCGGAGTACCGCGTTCAGGGCGATCTCAGCACGCCGGAGATGCAGGAGACGCTCACCCCGGTCTACCCGACGACTGAAGGCATCAAGCAGGCGACGCTGCGTAAGCTCACCGATCAGGCGCTGGAGCTGCTGGATACCTGCGCCATTACCGAGCTGCTGCCGCCAGAGCTGGCGCAGGGGATGATGAGCCTGCCCGAGGCGCTGCGCACGTTGCACCGCCCGCCGCCAACACTGCAACTCAGCGATTTAGAAAGCGGTAAACATCCCGCCCAACAGCGTCTTATCCTTGAGGAATTGCTGGCACATAACCTGAGCATGCTGGCGCTTCGCGCGGGCGCGCAGCGTTTCCATGCCCAGCCCTTAAGCCCGCGCGATGAGCTCAAAGATAAGCTGCTGGCCTCGCTGCCGTTTAAACCCACCGGCGCACAGGCGCGCGTCACCGCCGAGATTGAACGCGATATGGCGCTCGACGTACCGATGATGCGCCTGGTGCAGGGCGACGTGGGATCCGGTAAAACGCTGGTTGCCGCCCTGGCCGCCCTGCGCGCGATCGCCCACGGCAAACAGGTGGCGCTGATGGCGCCGACCGAACTGCTGGCCGAACAGCACGCCAACAACTTCCGCGCCTGGTTTGCACCGCTCGGCATTGAAGTGGGCTGGCTGGCCGGGAAGCAAAAAGGTAAAGCGCGCCTGGCACAGCAGGACGCCATTGCCAGCGGACAGGTGCAGATGATTGTCGGCACCCACGCTATATTTCAGGAGCAGGTGCAGTTTAACGGCCTCGCGCTGGTGATTATCGATGAACAGCACCGCTTTGGCGTGCATCAGCGTCTGGCGCTGTGGGAAAAGGGATTGCAGCAGGGTTTCCACCCGCATCAGCTGATCATGACCGCCACGCCCATTCCGCGCACCCTGGCGATGACGGCCTACGCCGATCTGGACACCTCCACCATCGACGAACTGCCGCCGGGTCGTACGCCGGTCACAACGGTTGCCATTCCGGACACACGCCGCAGCGATATCATCGACCGCGTGCGCAACGCCTGCACGCATGAAGGACGCCAGGCCTACTGGGTCTGTACACTTATTGAAGAGTCTGAGCTGCTGGAGGCGCAGGCTGCCGAAGCCACGTGGGAAGAGCTTAAGCTGGCGCTACCGGAACTGAACGTGGGTCTGGTTCACGGACGCATGAAGCCAGCCGAAAAACAGGCGGTGATGCAGTCGTTTAAACAGGGTGATTTACATCTGCTGATCGCCACCACGGTGATTGAGGTCGGCGTGGACGTGCCAAACTCTAGCCTGATGATCATCGAAAACCCGGAGCGTCTGGGCCTTGCCCAGCTCCACCAGCTTCGCGGGCGCGTTGGCCGCGGCGCGGTGGCGTCCCACTGCGTACTGCTCTACAAAGCCCCGCTTTCCAAAACCGCCCAGATGCGGTTACAGGTGCTGCGCGACAGCAACGACGGTTTTGTCATTGCGCAAAAAGACCTGGAGATCCGCGGCCCGGGCGAACTTCTGGGCACGCGTCAGACGGGGAACGCGGAATTCAAAGTCGCGGATTTACTGCGCGATCAGGCCATGATCCCCGAGGTTCAGCGCCTCGCCCGCCATATTCACGAACGCTACCCCGAACAGGCGGCAGCGTTAATTGAACGCTGGATGCCGGAAACCGAACGCTACTCCAACGCCTGATTTCAGGCGAACATCGGCAGATTTACTTGTCTTTTTTTGCTGGCAATCGTTTGCTTTTACCAGGTGGTCAGATAAAATGCCCGCTTTTCCACCGTGGGATTGCCGCTAATGTCCGTTAACACCATAGAGTCGCCCGATGCGCAACCGGTTGCGCAGAAGCAAAACAGCGAACTGATTTACCGCCTTGAAGACCGCCCGCCGCTGCCGCAGACGCTTTTCGCCGCCTGCCAGCATCTTCTGGCGATGTTTGTTGCGGTAATCACCCCGGCGCTGCTGATCTGTCAGGCGCTCGGCTTACCTGCGCAGGACACGCAGCACATCATCAGCATGTCTCTTTTCGCCTCCGGCGTGGCCTCGATAATTCAAATTAAAGCGTGGGGTCCGGTGGGGTCGGGATTACTGTCGATTCAGGGCACCAGCTTTAACTTCGTGGCGCCGCTGATCATGGGCGGTACCGCCCTGAAAACAGGCGGTGCGGATGTCCCAACCATGATGGCGGCGCTGTTTGGCACCCTGATGCTGGCAAGCTGCACGGAGATGGTGATTTCCCGCGTTCTGCATCTGGCGCGTCGCGTCATTACCCCGCTGGTTTCCGGCGTGGTCGTGATGATTATCGGCCTGTCGCTGATTCAGGTGGGCCTCACCTCCATCGGCGGCGGCTATGCCGCGATGAGCGACCACACCTTTGGCGCGCCGAAAAACCTGCTGCTGGCGGGCGTGGTGCTGGCCATCATTATTCTGCTTAACCGTCAGCGTAACCCCTACCTGCGCGTCGCCTCGCTGGTGATTGCCATGGCGGCAGGCTATCTGCTGGCGTGGGCGCTGGGCATGCTGCCGGAGAACACCGCGCCGACCAACAGCGCGCTGATCACCGTCCCGACGCCGCTCTACTACGGCCTGGGCATTGACTGGGGCCTGCTCCTGCCGCTGATGCTGGTCTTTATGATCACGTCACTGGAGACCATCGGCGATATCACCGCCACCTCGGACGTCTCCGAGCAGCCGGTGTCCGGCCCGCTGTATATGAAGCGTCTGAAAGGCGGCGTGCTGGCGAACGGCCTGAACTCGTTTGTCTCTGCGGTATTCAACACCTTCCCGAACTCCTGCTTCGGCCAGAACAACGGCGTGATCCAGCTGACCGGCGTGGCCAGCCGCTACGTGGGTTTCGTGGTGGCGCTGATGCTGATCGTTCTCGGCCTGTTCCCGGCGGTGAGCGGTTTTGTGCAGCACATTCCTGAGCCGGTGCTGGGCGGCGCAACGCTGGTCATGTTCGGGACGATCGCGGCCTCCGGCGTGCGTATCGTCTCTCGCGAGCCGCTGAACCGCCGTGCAATTATGATTATCGCGCTGTCGCTGGCCGTCGGTCTGGGTGTTTCTCAGCAGCCGTTAATCCTGCAGTTTGCCCCTGACTGGGTGAAAAACCTGCTCTCTTCCGGCATTGCCGCGGGCGGTATCACCGCTATCGTTCTGAACCTCGTTTTCCCGCCTGAGAAAAACTGATTTCTCTCACGGCAGGCAGTCAATGCCTGCCGTGACATCTAATTACACCATTCCCGCCTTGAGGATTGCGCATAAATCGTGCATAACTCCTCTATGTGCGTTTTGCGGGATGGAAGACCATGAAATTTATTGGAAAGCTACTCGTTTACCTTCTTGTCGCCCTGCTCATTGTGGTGCTGGCGCTCTATATTCTGCTCCAGACCCGCTGGGGTGCGGCTCAGGTCAGCAGCTGGGTGACGGTGAATACCGACTACGAGCTCAGTTTCGACAAAATGAACCACCGCTTTTCGTCGCCTTCCCACATCATTCTGGAAAACGTCACCTTCGGTCGGGACGGTAAACCCGCCACGCTGGTTGCCAAAAATGTTGATATTGGCCTGAGCAGCCGCCAGCTCACCGATCCGTTGCATATGGACACCATTACGCTGTTCGACGGCACGCTGAATCTCTCCCCGCAAACCGCGCCACTGCCCTTGCAGGCGGATCGCCTGCAGCTGAACAACATGGCGTTTAACAGCCCCAATACCGAGTGGGAGCTGAGCGCGCAAAAGGTGACGGGCGGCGTCAGCCCGTGGCAGCCGGAAGCGGGCAACGTGCTGGGTAAAAACGCGCAGATCCAGATGAGCGCCGGCTCGCTGACCCTGAACGGCGTACCGGCCACCAACGTGCTGATCGAGGGCCAGCTTAACGGTAAGGAAGTGGTACTGAACACCATTGGTGCCGATATGGCCCGCGGCTCGCTCACCGGCTCCGCCCTGCGCAACGCCGACGGGAGCTGGATTATCGATACCCTGCGTCTGAATGAGATCCGCCTGCAGAGCGATAAAACGCTGATGGCGTTCTTCGCGCCGCTGACGACGATCCCTTCGCTGCAGATTGGTCGTCTGGACGTGACCGATGCCCGGCTCCAGGGCCCGGACTGGGCGGTAACCGACCTGGATTTGAGCCTGCGCAACCTGACGCTGAGCAAAGGCGACTGGCAGAGCCAGGAGGGTCGCCTGTCCATGAACGCCAGCGAGTTCATCTACGGCTCACTGCATCTGTTCGACCCGATCCTGAACGCGGAATTCTCTCCGCAGGGCATGGCGCTGCGCCAGTTCACCTCCCGCTGGGAAGGCGGCATGGTGCGTACCTCTGGTAACTGGCTGCGCGACGGCAAAGCGCTGGTGCTGGACGATGTCGCCATCGCCGGGCTGGAGTACACCCTGCCCGAAAACTGGAAAACGCTGTGGATGGCGCCTGTGCCGGAATGGCTGAACAGCGTCACGCTGCAAAAATTCGGCCTGAGCCGCAACCTGGTGATCGACATCGATCCTGCCTTCCCGTGGCAGATCACGTCCCTGGACGGCTATGGCGCAAATTTACAGCTGGTGAAAGATCGCCAGTGGGGCGTGTGGGGCGGCAGCGCAACTCTGAACGGCGCGGCGGCAACCTTTAACCGCGTGGACGTGCGACGCCCGTCGCTGGCGCTGAACGCCAACGCCGCCACGGTGAATATTACCGACCTGAGCGCGTTTACCGAGAAAGGGATCCTGGAAGCAACCGCGACGGTTTCACAGCTTCCGCAGCGTCAGGCGACAGTAAGCCTGAACGGGCGCGGCGTACCGCTTAGCGTGCTGCAGCAGTGGGGCTGGCCTGCGCTGCCGATTGCGGGCGACGGCAATATTCAGCTCACCGCCAGCGGCAGCGTGCAGGCGAATGCGCCCCTGAAGCCAACGGTGAACGGCAAGCTAAGTGCGGTGAATATGGATAAACAGCAGGTGCAGCAGACGATGACGGGTGGTGTGGTTTCAACGCCGGTGCAATAAACAAGCCGGGTGGCGCAAGGTAAATGCAAAACGGCAACCCTGTTGCCGTTTTTGATGTTTGTTCCCTCTCCCTGTGGGAGAGGGCCAAGGTGAGGGCATCAGACCGCACAATACAATTAAAGGTAAACCACCACCTCATCCCCCTCCGCTTTCACCACCACGCCCCACTCGCTTCCCGCATGTGAACCGCCCTTCACGCCGCTCACCTTCTGCACGTTGCGCAAGCAGACTGACCAGTTCCGCGCGTCGCCCGCGCCGGTAAAGGTCACGGTATCGCCCTGACGAGATGCCTTCAGCGTAAATACTACAGAACCGTCCGCCGCAGGCACTTCACTCACCGCCGTGGCGCCATCACTCAGGTTAAACAGCTGGAAAGCCGTCCCCTCGTTCCACGCGTAGTCCGGCTTCTGGTTATTGTTGCCCAGCGCCAGCAGCGTATTGTCGCGCACGTAAACCGGCAGGCTCATGAAATCATGCTGCTGCTTATGCCAGCGGCTGCCCTGGATTTCATCGTTGTGCCACAGGTGCGTCCATCGGCCTTCCGGCAGGTAGAACTGCACGTCCCCCGCCTCGGAGAAGACGGGCGCGACCATCACCGAATCCCCCAGCATGTACTGGCGGTCGAGGTAATCACACGCCGGATCGTCCGGGAACTCCAGCATCATCGCCCGCAGCATCGGCGTGCCGAATTCGCGGGCCAGCGCCGCCTGACGATACAGATACGGCATCAGCTGGCATTTCAGCTGAGTGAAGTGGCGCACCACGTCGCAGGACTCGTCATCGTACGCCCACGGCACCCGGTAGGATTTGCTGCCGTGCAGGCGGCTGTGGCTGGAGAAGAGACCAAACGCGCACCAGCGCTTGTAGACGTGCGCCGGGGCGGTGTTTTCGAACCCGCCGATATCGTGGCTCCAGAACCCGAAGCCGGAAAGGCCAATCGACAGCCCCCCGCGCAGGCTTTCGGCCATCGATTCATAGTTGGCATAGCAGTCGCCGCCCCAGTGAACCGGGAACTGCTGCGCCCCGACGGACGCGGAGCGGGCAAACAGCACCGCCTCTTTCTCACCCACCGTCTCTTTCAGCACGTTCCACACCAGCTCGTTATAGATGTAGGCGTAGTGGTTGTGCATCTTCTGCGGATCGGCCCCGTCAAACCACTGCACGTCCGTCGGGATACGCTCGCCGAAGTCGGTCTTGAAGCAATCGACGCCGATATCCACCAGGCCCTTCAGCTTGTCGGCATACCACCGGCACGCGTCCGGGTTAGTGAAGTCATATATCGCCAGCCCAGGCTGCCATTTGTCCCACTGCCACACGCTGCCGTCCGGGCGCTTGAGCAGGTAGCCCTTCTCTTTCAGCTCCCGGAATACCGGTGACTTCTGGCCGATGTACGGGTTGATCCACACGCAGACCTTCAGCCCTTTCTCCTTCAGGCGGCGGATCATCCCTTCCGGGTCCGGGAAGGTCACCGGGTCCCACTCAAAGTCACACCACTGGAAGGCCTTCATCCAGAAGCAGTCGAAGTGGAAGACGTGCAGCGGCAGGTCACGCTCGGCCATGCCGTCGATAAAGCTGTTGACCGTCGCTTCGTCGTAGTTGGTGGTGAACGAGGTAGTCAGCCACAGGCCGAACGACCACGCCGGCGGCAGCGCCGGACGCCCGGTGAAGCGGGTATAGCGGTTCAGCACCTCTTTCGGCGTCGGGCCGTCGATCACGAAGTACTCCAGATATTCCCCTTCGACGCTGAACTGCACTTTGGAGACTTTCTCCGAGCCAATTTCGAAGGAGACGTTTTCCGGATGATTGACCAGCACGCCGTAGCCGCGGTTGGTCAGGTAAAACGGGATATTTTTGTAGGACTGTTCGGTGCTGGTGCCGCCGTCGCAGTTCCAGGTATCGACCCGCTGGCCGTTGCGTACCAGGGCGGTAAAGCGCTCGCCGAGACCGTAGACCGTCTCCCCCACGCCCAGATCCAGACGTTCAAACACGTAATTGCGGGCGGTAGTGGCGTCCTGCACGTAGCCGTTGTTTTTCAGCTGGCTGCCGGTGATGCGCTGCCCGTCGCGCAGGAAATCCAGCGCCCAGAACTCGCCTTTGGTGACACGCACGCTGACGTTGCCGCTTTTCAGCTCGGCAAACTCCGCGTTGTTTTCAATCTCAACATTCGCCTCTTTCAGCACGTTGAGCGGGTAATGCGGGCCTTTATCCTTCGCGCCCTGGAAGTGCTCGATGCGCACCCCGACAATCCCTTCCTGCGGTGCGAAAAGCCGGACGGTGAACATCAACGTATCGAGCTGCCAGGCGCGTTCCCGCACGTCGCGCGGCGCCACGTAGACCACCAGGTCGTTGCCCTGGCGCTCCACGTCGAACACCTGAACCGGATACGTCACGTTCAGCCCCGGTTGAATAAGCCAGTTTCCATCACTGATTTTCATACTTTCGTCCTCTTAGTTCTGTAATTCTTTGCTGACCGGCAGGTTTTCAAATTCCTGCTGGTTGCGGCGTGCGCCCTGCGCCAGCTCGCCCAGGATTTTGGTCAGGAAGGGAGTTTTCAGGGTGTAGTAGCGTTTGGCGATAATGGCGCTCAGCACGTAGCAGACCGCCGGGGCCAGGGTAAACAGGCCGATAATGATGCTGATGGTCGCGCTGTTCTGGGTCTTGGCTGCCGCGTCGTAGCCGCCGCCTGCCAGCATCCAGCCGATCATCGCTCCGCCCAGCGCCAGGCCGAGCTTCAGCACGAACAGCGTCCCCGCAAAGCTGATGCCGGTCAGACGCTTGCCGTTGGTCCATTCGCCGTAGTCGACGGTATCGGACATCATCACCCACTGAATCGGCGTCACCAGCTGGTGCAGGACGCCGATGACGAAGATAAAGGCGAACATCAGTACGGTGGCGTGCATCGGCACGAAGAACATCGCCACGCTAACCACCGCCAGCGCGGCGTTGGTCCACCAGAAGATGCTGACCTTGCACTTCCAGTCGGTGAGCGGTTTCGCCAGCGCGGAGCCAATCAGGTTGCCGACGCAGTAGGTGGTGAGGAACGCGACGAACACCTCCGGCGAACCCATGATCCAGGTGCAGTAGTACATCATCGCGCCGCCGCGCACGCAGACGGCGAGGATGTTGAGGATGGTGAGCACGCCAACGATGCGCCACTGGTCGTTGTGCCAGATGTCGCGCAGGTCTTCCCGCATGGAGGTGGTGCTCGGTGGCACCTGGATGCGCTCTTTGGTGGTGAAGAAGCAGAACGCCAGCATCAGGAACGCGACCACCGACAGCACCGCAATCCCCCCCTGAAAGCCAAAGGCTTTGTCATCGCCACCAATCAGCTTAACGAGCGGCATCATCAGCACCGTGGAGAGCATGCCGCCCGCCGTCGCCAGCACAAAGCGCCAGGACTGCAGGGAGATACGCTGCGTCGGGTCGTTGGTGATCACGCCGCCGAGCGCGCAGTAGGGGATATTGACCACGGTATAGAGCAGTGTCAGCAGGGTGTAGGTAATGGCGGCGTAAACCATTTTGCCGTTGAGGCTGAGATCCGGCGTGGTATAGGCCAGCACGCAGACGATGCCGAACGGGATCGCGCCGAACAAAATCCACGGACGGAACTTGCCCCAGCGGCTACGGGTGCGGTCGGCAATCAGCCCCATGCACGGGTCGGAGATCGCATCCAGCGCGCGCGCCAGCAGGAACATGGTGCCGACAAACCCGGCGGGAATGCCGAAAATATCGGTGTAAAAAAACATCATATAAAGCATGACGTTATCGAAAATGATGTGGCTGGCGGCGTCTCCCATGCCGTAGCCTATCTTCTCTTTTACTGACAATACTTCGCTCATCTTTTCTATCCTTCACGCTGTAAGGGGCGCTGAGACCGGTTACAGAGTTTTAACCCGTTGTATCAGGAACGGGTATTGCGTTTTCTGGTTAGCAAATTACGTTTCTTGTTTTTTGTGATCGCGGTAAATGTTGGGGAGCACGAGGGGCTAACATGAGGATTTTATTAAGAATTAACTGAAAGGAGGCCATTCAGGTCAAAAGAGAGGCGAAAAAAGTGTGTCGGGGTATGTGGTAAATGCCTGAAAGTAGCTATAATGCGCCCCGCCTCCATGTAGCAATGCAGGCGCGGAAGATCGTCATCTCCGGTGAGGTGGCTGGACTTCAAATCCAGTTGGGGGCGCCAGCGTTCCCGGGCAGGTTCGACTCCTGTGATCTTCCGCCAAAAATATATCCTTTCACACCATATTTTTTGAAGAAATAACTTGCTTTCCATTGCCCAAGAGGATTTACAATAATTTTTGTTTGTGGTATTGATCAAACATGAAAAGTAATCTTATCAAATAATATTACAAAATGAGAAAATCAATATTCGACATTGTTTTTAAGTTACATAAAAAGCAGCCATGGCTTGCAGAAAAACATGACGAAGTTTCTACTCTTCTATTTGAAGATTGCAAAGATGATAATCAACAAGATCTAATTATAGAATTATTAGATAGATTCATATATCTTGATGATTCTAAATTTAATGATGCTCTAACCACCCTTTGCGATGAAATCGTAACTGACCCATCTCTTGATAGCGATCAAACTCAAATAGTTTCTTTATCTGCTGATAATAGTCCTGACAGTGGGCAATACATACTTTATGCCTTAAAACCTAGGCTTGAAAAAAGAGAATGGCGAAATCATCTATCCGTTAATAGATATGGTGCTTCTTTTAAAGAATTTAATAGACATGGTGGCGTTCACAAAAAGATAGTTTTAGTTGATGAATTCATAGGTAGTGGACAAAGTGCAATTGGTCGATTTAATGAATTGAGGCGTATTTATGAAAGGCAAGGGATTGTAGATATTGATATAAAAATCTTCGTCATTGCTGCATCTACCGTTGGATTAGAGAGACTAAGACAAGAAAACATACCAGTTACTTATATATATGAAATAAAACGTGGGATCAGTGACTTTTATGATAATAAGGAAAAGAAAGAGAGCCTACTCACGATAATGGATATATTGGAAAAGACACTATCACAAAATTACAAAGGTAGAGACTTACCAAAAAATGGTTATGGAGAAACTGAGTCTCTTTACGCTAGAACTGAGGGGAATACGCCGAATAGCGTATTCCCAATTTTTTGGTGGCCAATATATCTTGATGAAAGAAGCAGGAAAACATTATTAACCAGAGCCATGGGAGACGCATAAATGCAACATAAAATAGAAATCGAAATTCTAAAAATTTTATTAAAGTCATCTCATGGTTTAGAAGCATTCACCATATTTAAAAGACTTAAAATATCTTTTTCATCTTTCATTAAAAACATGGCTTCATTGACTAATAAAGGGATGATTGAGGAAGCCAAAGAAGAGTTTTACAAAATAACAAGCATAGGTATTTCGCAACTCAACCTTGCAAAAAAAAATAATAGCACATATACATGGTTGGTTCTTCCAGAACGATTTGAACCTGAAAAATTCGATGTAAATTCTTTTTATATTCCCAACCGCAGACTTCTTGATAAAATCACTTTCAAAATTGAATGAATTATGATAAATAGGATGTAGACTTGTAGAAACTAGCACGTTGGAGTGTAGTCGCTCCTTGGTTAAGGGTCACTTTAACCACGACTATACGGATAACTCCGTATAGTCGCTTCGAATAGCGTTGCTATTCTCGCGGTTCTTTCAAGGTCGAGATGTCGCGTCACGCAACATCTCGCTCTTGAAGAGAACTTAGGTGTCAGGTATAGAAAGTAGTTTCTACAAGTCATTTTATTTTGACAGGATATAATTATGAGACGTGAATGGGAAGATTTTTATCTTGAAAAAGGTATAAATGCCAATTTTATATCTACTTATCTTGATTATATTAAGGCTTTAGAGTCTCGAAACATTCCCGTAATCTTTGAAGTTGAACACTTATCTAAGCTTATTGGAATAAAATATCCTGAAATTAACGACATTGTTTTTGGAACAAAATCGTTTTATCGCGAATTTAAAATACCGAAAAAGAAAGGAGGATATCGAAAAATATCTTCACCTTATCCATCGCTACGTAAGTGCCAGACGTGGATTCATGAAAAAATCCTTTATTCTTTACGAACTCATAAAAATGCGTTTGCATATAAGAAAGGTAAATCAATTATAGATAATGCAGAACAGCATTTGAATAACCATTTCTTACTTAAAATTGACATCAAAGATTTTTTTCCTAGCATACCAATAAATTGGGTAATTAAATTATTTGATTCCCTGGGATATGCGAAAAATGTATCTTATGCATTAGCATCATTATGTTGCCTTAACGGTTGCTTACCTCAAGGCGGCATCACTAGCCCTTCACTAAGTAATATATTACTTTATCCATTAGATGAACGACTGTCAAAATTGGCGTTAAAATTTAATTTGAAATATAGCCGATATGCCGATGATATGGTTTTTTCTGGCGAAGCGATCCCGTCAAAATTCATTAGCTATGTAACTGACGTAATTGAAAGCTATGGTTTCATTTTAAATAAAGAAAAAACGAAACTGCTGAACAACACAAAACAAAAAATAGTGACGGGAATTGACGTTAGTAAAGATAAGCTACAATTACCGAGAAAAACCAGGCGTGAAATTAAAAAAATCATGCATTATATTAAAAAATACGGGATTTTTAGCCACATTAATAATGAAAAAATTAAAGACCCTAATTACATAAAAAGTTTAGAAGGAAAAATTCGTTTTTGGTTACAAGTTGAGCCAGATAACCAAGAGGCCAGAAGTTACATTGAACATATTAATCAAATGAAGTAATGATTAATCCTTTTCTGAACGAAGGCGTGCTAGTTCATTCCTGCCTAGAATTTTAAACCAATTCCCTAAACTTAATCCCGCATCCTTAGCTGCAGCCTCAAACTGCGCTTTCAACTCCGGCGTAATGCGAATCTGAAAAGTCGGTGCTTTTCCGGATTTTGACTGATTTGGATCACGTTTGGCTGTTGACATGTACGTACCTACGAGAGCAAGATCTCTTCACTGAGGTACGTACCTTAGCATACTAAAACCTCAAATTGAAACGCCCTCGCCAGGTACTTGCAATACCGGACGAGAGCTAACCGCACCAACTATCACGGAGTTGATTATGGCTGATTCGCATTCTACCCCAGACACCGACCAATCCGGAACCGAGCGTTCGTTAATTGTGGGATACCGCCCGAATGTTTTCGACAAATCCACGCCGAAAATCATCCTTTCCGGCAAGTGGCTGCGCGCGGCGGGTTTTGATACCGGACAGCAGGTCACGATAAAAGTCATGAAAGGATGCATCGTTCTGGTGGCGTATAACGAGCAGGAGCAGAGGTTGCAGGATGATTATAAACGGACGAAAGCAAAGCTTATTGAGATAGAGAACGCGCTTGCAGCCATCCAAACTCCGCGTCCTGGAAAGCGCCTCGCAAAATCAAATACAAACCACCTGGCTTAGCGGCTGTTTCTGGCATACTACACGCTTGTAAGGTTAATCACTCGAAAGAGGGAGGCGACATGGCAGATCAAAACGTAATCCACTCTCCGGCTGGCGAATTTATTATGTTTGCCAGCGATGATGGAACTGTTCGCATCACATGTCGCTTTGAACACGAAACGCTCTGGCTGTCGCAAGCAGCTATAGCGGCTCTTTATCAGGTCACTCCTCAAGCCATCACACAGCATATTAAAGCTATTTACGAAGAGGGTGAGCTTGAACAAAAAGCAACTTGTAAGGCTTACTTACAAGTTCAGCAAGAAGGTCAGCGCAAGGTTAATCGCAACACACTTCACTATAGCCTGCCCGTTATTCTCGCCATCGGCTATCGCGTCCGCTCCACGCGAGGTACACAGTTCCGCCAGTGGGCCACCCAAACGCTGCAGGAATATCTGGTAAAAGGCTTCGTTATGGACGACGAGCGCCTGAAAAATCCACCTGTCGGATCATCCGCCGTACCTGACTATTTCGATGAAATGCTGGAACGCATTCGCGATATACGGGCCAGCGAACGCCGGGTTTATCTCCGCGTGAGGGAGATTTTTGCATTAGCCGCTGATTATCAGCCATCACTCAAAGAAACCTCGCAATTCTTCCAGACCATCCAGAATAAACTGCATTTTGCCTGCACGGGTCTTACCGCTGCTGAGTTGATTCACCAGCGCGCGGACGCCACTCAACCGCATATGGGGCTGACCAGCTATAAAGGCGAAGAAGTCCGTAAAAGCGATGTCACCACTGCAAAAAATTATCTGTCTCAGGATGAGGTGAGCGAGCTTAATCGCGTCGTTAATATGTGGCTCGACTTTGCCGAAGATCAGGCCAAACGCCGCAAGCAGGTATTTTTACGAGACTGGCAAACCAAGCTCGATCAGTTCCTGCAATTTAACGACCGGGACGTTTTAGAAGGCGCAGGAAAAATAAGCAAGAAAGCTGCTGATGAAAAGGCGTGCTCAGAATACATCGAGTATGAAAAGAAGCAGCGCCTGCTGAAAGAAGCCGAAGGTGAGAAAGATATTGTCGGCTTATTAAAATGGGATAAGCAGGCTAAGCGCTAATCTCGATCCAACCGCATATGCAACAGCGGAAACGGATTCCCCTGCCCGTCCACTTCCGAGCGCCCGACCTGCTCAAACCCCATATGGCGATAAAACGCGACGCCCTGAGGGTTCTGCTCATTCACATCCACTTCGTTTACGCCAAACTCTGCGATGGCATGTTGCAGCAGTAATTTCCCAACGCCCTTCCCGCGGCTCGCATCATCAACAAACAGCATTTCAATGCGGTTTTCATCCACGCCTAAAAAGCCGTGAATAACGCCTGCGTCATCGCGAGCGATCACGACCTTAAGGTTAGGCAGATAGGCGTTGAGCAATAGCGGGCGCAGCGCCGCAATATCGCTTTCCTGTAAAAAGTGATGGGTGGCGCGAACGGAGGATTCCCAGATGGTAACCAGGCGTTCGAAGTGTGAGGGATGTGCGGTTTCTATTTTCATGGGGGGATCATTATAGAGCGCTGAGATTAAATCAAGTTTCCCGAAGCATAGAGACTGTAAATTGAAAACCTTAAACGAAGTTATATCTTCCCGGACGTCAGAAAGTCGAGAGCGTATCAAGGAGATGGCAAGGGAGTTGATTCAGGAAACAGGTCAGCAGATAGAGCATGAAAAGCAAGAATCATCCCCTGACATGGACAACAAAGCAACGAGTTAACCGTACATGGCAGTTGTTCGGGTAAACCGGACAACTGAGGAACAGTTAATATCACAGCGGCCTGTTCCCCCTCACCCTAACCCTCTCCCTCAAGGGAGAGGGGACTGTCCGTGCGGTTTCTGGCCAACACAGCGCATGTACCTATAGCGCTAAACCCTCACCTCCATCACCGCGTACACCCCATCCTTCGGCACCACCACGGTGACGTTTTCCACCGGCACGCCCGCCGCGATGTGGATATCCTGCAGCTGCTGTAACGACCTCGGGTGAATATCCTCCCAACCGATACCGCGCAGGACAAAATCAATCTGCGGGCTGCTGGTCAGCATGTTCGACACAATCACCGCCCCGCCTGGCTTTACCAGCCGCAGCGCGCGCTGGAGGAAAATTACCGCATCGGTATCGTTGAAGTATTCGAAAATCCCCAGCGCGTCGACCAGTTCGGCCTGATGCTCGCCCAGTTCCAGCAGCAAGTCCTCGTTACGCACCAGGGTATGGACCAGGTTGCGCCGGAGCAGGGTCAGCAGTTCGCCCACCACAATGGCCTCCTGCGCCGCCATGGTTTCCGCCCAGCTGAGCGCCACGGGGTCTTTGTCCACCAGCGTGAGGTACACCTGCTGGCCGTCGAGCTTTGCCTCGCGCAGCGCCTCCAGCACCGGAATGGCGGCCCCGCTCGCCAGGCTGACCCAGTTATTCTCGCTTTCATTATGAATGTACTTATCCACCAGCGCGGCCAGCACCCGGGCGCGGGAGCGCACGCCTACCGCATCGTTAGCGTGGATAAACCACTGACGGCTGTCGCTGTCCATTTTGGTTCCGTCGGGCAGGCGGTCTTCCAGCGGGTTTTGCACCACAAACAGCGCCAGCGCGGAGGGCACCAGCCGGGTTCGCCACGCGGTAAGCGCCGGACGGTTGCGAAAGGCCTGCTCGGAATAGCGATTCTGTGGGACAAGTACGGCCTGTCCCCCCTCGTCGTATTCAACGCGCGGGGGCCGGAGCGCAGGCTCGGCTTTCAGCGCCCGGTCGAGGGTGGCGATCTCACGGGCAGCATCGTCTTTCATTGGCCACTGGTCGCTGATGTCGGGAAATGACGCACTGAAAATCGTCATATTTGCCGGTGCATCGCCGCGAAAAGGCTGCCAGTTCATGTCGTCTTCCCTCCGTTGGGCTTTTAACGGAAGTCTATCCAGGCGAGCCAGTAATACCCTACGAAGAAAGCACGAAATCTGGGCATTAGCTCTGCGACGTGCGCCATGCCCCAGGCGTACAGCCGTACTCGGTCTGGAAGTGACGGATAAAGTGCGCGCAGTCGCTAAAGCCCATCCGCCGCGCAATGTCCGTGACGCTTTGCTGCGAGTTCTTCAGCAGCCAGCAGGCGTAGCGCAGCCTGGCACTGCGGATGAATTCCCGCGCCGTTTTACCAAACTCGGCGTGAAACAGCCGGTTAAGCTGACGCTCGCTGAGCGCCACTTCGCTGGCCAACCCGGCGGTGCTGAGCGGGCGCGTCAGATACTGCTCAATCATCATGACCGCACGGCGCAGGCGCGAGTCAGGGATCAGGGCAATGTTGGCAGGCCGGGGCGTGGCCGTCTCATGCGGCGTCAGGGAAAGGCGCTGGCAGGCGCTATGGGCGATCTCACTGCCGGCGTGGGCGCGAATAAGCTCTGTCGCCAGGGTGATGGTTGAGATCCCGCCGGGGCAGGTCAGAACATCCCCCTCGTCAATAAAATCATAGCCTTGTTCGGCGTATACCTGCGGGAAGGCTTGGTGGAATCGCTCAAGGTGGAAAGGGTGAATCGATGCGCGCCGCTCGTTCAACAACCCCTCCTGCGCCAGCACAAAGCTGCCGGTGCCGATGCCAATCAGCGGGACATTCATATGGTGGGCATGGGCGAGGTAGTCTCTGTCCCCCGGATAACCCTGCGAGAGGTACTCCAGCTCGCCGCCGATGGTCGCAATATAGTTAAACGTCTCCGGCGGCGCGTGCGGGGCATCGGGCCTGATGCTCACCCCGGAGCTGCTGGTAACAGGGTTATCAGGCTGCTCGCTGAGTAAACTGATTTTGAATGCTTTTTTCTTTTGGGCTTTGGTTGCGTATCGCAACGCTTCCAGCAGGCCGGACAAGGCTAGCAGTGAATACCGGGGCCACAGCAGTAACCCAATATGCAGCTGCGTTTCCGACGCAGATATACCTCCACCGGAAGAGTCAAAGAGAGTTTTCATTTTCTTGCCAAATTTGAATAAGAACAACATTATTGCAACACGTGGCTGCTATTTATATTCCTAAGATAATCCTTAAGCTCTAAATCAAGCATAAATGAAAACGACGGCTTTGATAACTTTTTACTAAATACGCTCATCCATTTTTTGAACTGCGGCATACATATGTCGGTAATGTTCCTAACGTGAAAATATAGTTATCATTTTGTTGTTCATTGATCCGAATATAAATACTTTTTCCAGGGTATACGAAGAACTGCGGCTCATATTTTTCAAGCCAGTTATCGGTAACATTATCGTCCGGGAATTTCATATGCCGTAAGGAAGTCAGTAAAAAGACATTATCCTTGCGCTCAACCTGAAAAAATATTTTCCGGTCAATATTTTTTGTCGGATCGCTATCAACGCTGCCATTCATACTGAGCGTCCCGCTGTTGCCGTCAAAGATGTAATTCAGCCACAGGGTGAGTTTCTCTTCGGGATGATGCTGTACCAGGTTCGCCTGACACGAAAAAGGCTGCACGTAATACCGGTGCCACAGGTAATAACCCGACAGCATTACCCCCACCAGCAGACATGCGGTGAACAGATACAGCAGCTGACGAAAACGGGTCATGCTAGCGCTCCTCAATAAAATAGTCAGAGATGCAGCGATTCGGCTCCTTCATCGATCTGTCACACCGAATCACGGACGCGCGCGGCAGCAGGGAGTACCAGCTGATGTACACCCACGGATAGCTCGTGCAGGCGTCCTTAAACGGCGTCACATATGCCAGGGCTTTCGACCGCTCGTCCTGGGTCTGAATATCCTGAGCCAGGTAGACGTGACACGCCCCGACCAAAGCAGTAAACCGATAGTCATCGATAAAACGGTTTTCACGCGCGCTGCTGTGAGTTGCGATGCCTGCTCCAACCAGCACCAGCAGCGCGATCAGCATGCCAGGAAGCCACCGGGAGCGATGCCCGGCTGCGCGGGTTACGGCTACCGGTTCCGCCGACAGCGGTGGCAGCGCGGCAGGCAAGGCCATGACGCGTGGCTCAGGCATATCTTCCTCAGGAAGCTCCGCTGCGCGGGGATGGGCGTCTTTGATCACGATTTGCGTATCGCTCGCCAGCGTTAACCCGATGCGCGGAATGGTGACGATGGGGTCAACCTCAAAACCACTCTTTTTCAACCCCTTTCGCAGAATAGAGATGTTTTGATAATAAGTATTGGGCGAGACCAGCATACCGCGGCGCTGCCAGACAATATCCAGAAACTCCTGTTGCGTGACAATAGTTCCGGCTCTTTCTATTAATAACAACAGACATCGGCCTGCCGGAGAATTTAAAACCACAACCCGATCGGGGCTGGCGATATCCCTCAGCGTGCTGGTCGCGGGATGAAACTCAACCATATTATTGATGATGTAATGCTTATGCATAGCGTTGGTGAGTGTTCTCCGTTCAATTGCGCCGTTTTTCACGACGGCCTGTCAGTACACCGGCGAATGTAGAATACGTTCGCCACGTAACATAAGGATTAATGTGGCTGATAAAGATTATGCTGTATATATCAGCCATTGGCGAAAAATCTTATTTTCCTCTCTTCTCTCTGTCGCTTAACTGAAGCGTAAGACGCATTAAACGCCGCTCTGGCGCGCTCTGGCTGGCTGAATATCCTCTCTCTTAACTTTTCTGAAGTAGTGAAGGAACACGGTAGCAGACCAGGAGTAACCCGCCACACTTGACATTGACAAAACCCTACAAAAACCATAATTGAACAGCGTGGACATGGACGTCTGAAATATACAGAACGGTTAACACTTAAGTTTTCTTAACTTCCTTTAATATCAATAAATAATGCTATTTTTGCCGATATTCACCCTGCGGTATCATCAGTATAAATCGATGATAACACTCGGAAATTGTTATCCTCCGTCAGCACTTCAGCCCCCGCACTGACGCTAACAGACACTTCCCTTACACAACATTTAACAAAGACAAAGATTAATAAAAAAAAGCGGTTATGCTTATTTACAGGCAATAAAGAGGAGAAACATCAACAGAGGAACCGATCGACAGCGGTATCAAAATCGACAATTAATACAAATTAAGATTAATTCAGATTACCTCTTTTATGGCCGGCGTATAGTAGGCCTACTCCATGCATAGCGTGATGACTTCGAGAACTTAGACCAACCTTAATCGTATCGGTTTGTCTTATTATTATTATAAATCGAGGGACTAACATGGCGAATAAGAATGAAACACAACAACATTTACGCATCGCGTTAATGGGTGGCGACCATTATGCGCGAAAGGGCATCATCACAATATTAAGGAGCATTACGCCAGAATCTCAGATTGAAATGACAGCCGGGGATTTTCAGCAGCTTGATAACGTATTGTCGACTACGCCAATTGATATTCTCCTGTTATCAGGTTCTGACAAGTATCACACCGGATATGATTATCTTAATGGGTTGAAAAGAATCAAAGCGAAATATCCCGGCGTGATTGTTTGTATGTATTCCGCCCCTGCGCATTCATCGCAATGGATCAGAGGCGATATCGATGCCTATATCTCGCTGCATGAGTCGGTTTATTGCTGGCGGACGAAATTATTAAAAATGGTCGATAGCCGCTATCGCCCACAAAAGAAACCAACGGCGTTATCGCTGACGCCAGGAGAGTGGAGGGTCTTGAAGGAACTTAGGAACGGACTGGATATGAGTTACATCGCAGAAACAGAGAAGCTTTCATATCGCCGGGTAAGCGCTTTAAAAAACTCCGCGATACGAAAACTCGGGCTCAGGAATAAGACAGATTTGCTGGTCTTTTTAACCAGTTAGACCTGCCGCTTTCAGAGCAAATCTCATCAATAAAAACAAAGGAATTAAGAAAATGAAAGCACGCGTAAAACACAGCACATTTCTGGCATTAAGCATTGCCGCTCTGCTGCCTGCCGGTTCCGCCATGGCGGCAACCGCGAGCGGCGGCACGGTGAACTTCAGCGGCAAAGTCGTGACCTCCGCCTGCGCCATCAGCGCAGGCAGCGCCAACATTGACGTCGATCTGGGCGAAGTGCGTACCGCCACGCTGGCGGCCGCAGGCAGCGAAGCCAGCACCGCAAAAGCGTTTGCCATCACCCTGGAAGATTGCGAAATCGCCGATACCTCAGCGTCAACGGAGGCAAATCCGATTGCCGCAACAACCGTATCCGTCACCTTCACCGGTACGCCGGACTCCACCGATGCCAATAGCCTGGCCGCCGGAGCAAACGGCAGCACCACCTCCGCGCAGCATGTGGCGATTCGTCTTTATGACGAACAGGGCAACGTGGTGAATCTGGGTGAACCCGCAGCGGCCATCCCGCTGCGTAAGGGTGCCAACACCCTGAACTTCAGCGCGAAATATTACTCGCCGCAGGGCGGTGCCACCGCGGGTGATGCCAGCGCTGTCGCGACCTACACCGTTACCTATTCGTAATTTTCAGGCCCGGTCTGCTGGCCGGGCCTGACTCAGCTTTGAGGAGCGTCACTATGCGCGTAAACACATGGATTTGCCTGGCTGCCACAGTATGTTCAACCGCCGCGTACGCCGGCGGCGTGGGGTTAGGCGCAACGCGAATGGTCTACTCCAGCGCCACCAACCAGTCCATGCTGCAGGTCAGGAACACGCATCCCGACGCCACGTTCCTGATCCAGTCATGGATGGAAAACGAGAAAGGGCAAAAAACCAACGATTTCGTTATCACGCCACCGCTGTACGTCATGAAACCCGCCAGCGAAAGCGCGGTAAAAATTATGTTTAACGGCAAAGCCCTGCCAGAAGATCGCGAAACGCTCTACTGGATGACGGTCAAAGCCATTCCGCAGCAGTCCAAAAGCGGTTCCGGCAATTCGCTGCAGTTTGCGTCGGCAAACCGCATCAAGGTCTTTTATCGCCCGGAGAGCCTCGGACAAGGCGCAGGCGAGGCATGGAAAAGCCTTTCGGGCGTGTATCGCGCCGGGAAAGTGACACTCACGAACCCAACGCCGTACTACCTCACCACTATCAACGTGAAAATTGATGGTATGCCGGTGCAGCCGGTGATGGTGCCGCCGAAATCCAGCGTGGCGCTGGCCGAAACCTTCAGCCATGCGAACACCATGAGCTATCAGACCATTAACGATTACGGGGCATGGACCCCCGCCACGCGCGCGTCGTTATCCCAATAATAAAAACAGTAAGGCGTGACCACGTGAAAAGAAAAATCCTGTGCGCCACGGTGATCTCCCTGGTGATTCGGCAAGCCGTGGCTGCCGAAAGCGAACTGCAATTTAACCCCGCGTTCCTCAACGGCGAGAGCGCAAACAGCGCCGATCTCGCCTGGGTTAACGCCGGGAGTGCGCTGCCGCCGGGAGACTACAACCTCAACGTGTATATCAATAACAACTACGCGTTCACAGGCAACGTCACGTTCCGCATTGCTGAAAATACGGCGGGAGAAGCCCTGCCGTGCCTTACGCCTGAACAAATCGCCGCGCTGGGTATCGACAGCCAGCAGGCAAAAGGCGGCGCGCTGCCGCTGGCGCAGCGCTGCATCTTCCTGACACAGGCATTTGCCGATAGCCGGTTTGATTTTGACCAGCAGACGCTCACCCTGAACTTCACCGTACCGCAAAGTGCGATGCGCAATTTGCCGCGCGGGTACGTCAGCCCGGAAAGCTGGGAGGCAGGGATCCCTGCCGCGTGGCTGAATTATGTGGTGAACGGTTCGAACAATGAATATCAGGGCGAGACGCGCACGCGCGATCGGCAGCTGTTTGCAAGCCTGAACAGCGCCATCAACCTCGGCGCGTGGCGGCTGCGTGATTTCACCACGTGGACCAAAGAGAGCAACGAGCTTACCCACGTGCAAACCTGGCTGCAGAGGGATATCCCCGGCCTGAATGCCCAGGCGTATGCCGGTGAAACCTATACCTCGTCACAGGTCTTCGACTCTGTGGGCCTGCGCGGTGTTGCCCTGAAAACCGATGACAACATGCTGCCTGCCAGCCTGAGCGGCTACGCGCCGGAAGTCCGCGGTATCGCCCGCAGCAACGCCACCGTGACGGTTCGCCAGAACGGCAACATCATCTATCAAACCTCCGTTCCGCCGGGGGCGTTTGTGCTGAAAGATCTCTACCCGACGTCGTCAGGTGGCGATCTCGCGGTCACCATTCAGGAGAACGACGGCAGCCAGACGCAATACACGATTCCCTTCGCCAGCGTGCCGAACCTGGTGCGTAACGGGCAGGTGAAATATGCCTTCGGTGCCGGGACCTACCGCCCGATGGGCGATCAGGCGTCGCCCTCTTTCGCGCAGGGCGAGATGTTCTACGGCTGGCGCTACGGCCTGACGTTTTACGGCGGGGCGCAGTTTGCCGATCGCTATAACGGTCTGGCTTTCGGGGTTGGGCAAAACCTCGGCCGCTTTGGTGCCTACTCCATTGACCTGACCCACGCCCGCAGCCAGCTGGCGGACGATCGGCACTACACCGGCGATTCCGTGCGCCTGCGCTACAGCAAGCTGCTGAACGTCATCGGCACGCGGGTAAACTTCTTCTCGCTGCGCTACTCCACGGAGGGGTTTTATACCCTCAGCGATACCACGTACAAAGGGATGGCGGGCGGGACGCCAAAGCAGATTGTGGAAGACGATGGCACCGTCACCACCCACTACGACACGGTATATAACCTGCGGATGTCGCGTAAAGCCAAAAACCAGCTGCTGCTGTCGCAGCCGATGGGGGAATACGGCTCGCTGTCGCTGTCGTGGGATCAGCAAACCTACTGGAACACGTCAAATACCACGCAAAGCCTGCAGTTCGCGTGGAACGCCACGTTTCGTAACGTGTCGCTTGGCGTCAGCGTTCAGCGCAGCGCCAGCCTGTACGACAACAAGAAAGAGAACCTTCTGGCGCTCTCCCTGTCGGTGCCGTTTGGCAACCCGCAGCTCGCCACGCGCGCCCGCTTTACGACTACCCATGCGGATTCAACCGGCACCACCGCCAGCACCGGCGTGAGCGGTTACCTGCCGGGCCAGGAGAACCTGTTTTATAGCGTTAACCAACGCTACAGCAGGCAGCAACGGTACGGCGGTGATGTCGCCCTGCAGTACGAAGGCGCGCGCGGGGACTATAACCTCGGCTACAGCTACACCCGCGATTCCCAAAACCTCAGCTACGGGATGAGCGGCGGCGCGGTGCTGCATGAAGATGGCCTGACGCTGAGCCAGCCGCTCGGCAATACCAATATTCTGGTTAAAGCCCCCGGGGCCAGCAACGTTTCCGTGCTTAATCACAAGGGCATCAAAACCGACAGCCGGGGATATGCGGTGATCCCGTACGCCACGCCATATCGCGTCAATCAGGTCGCGCTGGACGTCACCACGGCGGGTAACGACGTAGAGCTCGAGAATGCCATCGTCAACAAAACGCCCACCGACGGCGCGCTGGTCCGCGCCACCCTCGTCACGCGCCAGGGGGCAAAAGCGATGTTTAGCGTGCGTCGCGGCAACGACGTGCTCCCCTTCGGCACGCTGGTCTCACTCAGTGATGACAAAACCAGCGGCATCGTCGGCGACGGCGGCAGCCTGTATCTGTCCGGTCTGCCCGTTAAGGGCGCGTTGAGCGCGGTGTGGGGCCGCAGCAGCGACCAGCGCTGCACCATTAACTATGCGTTAAATAAGCAAAATTATAATGCCCGCACCGGCCTTTATTCACAGGAGGTGGTATGTCAGTAACGCTTCGAATGGCCAGCATTGTCCTGCTGCTGTTTTTTACTCTCCCCGTTCGCGGCTATGACGTGCTGGTTTCCGTCACCGGCAATTTGATCGGCAATACCTGCGTGGTCGCCGCGGGTTCTAAAGAGCAGGAGGTACCGCTGGGGACCATTGGGATCAAACAGTTCCCCCGAGCAGGGGCGGTAAGCAATATCAAAACGCCCTTCACAATCAGGCTTGAAGCCTGCGGGCCGACCTTTGCCGGGGTAAAAATCCGCTTCAGCGGCACGCCGGACGATGACGACCCGCAGCTGGTAAAAATTGCCGACGGCGGCGCAACCGGCGTGGCGGTGCAAATCCTTGATAAAGACAGCGCGCTGATTCCACTGAACACGCAAACCACCGCCTGGGGTACGCCGGGCGATGACAGCGTAGAGGTAACCTTCTATGCCCGACTGGCCGCCACGGGCGCGCCCGTCAATGCCGGAGACGTCTCTGCTTTCGCCACCTGGACCACGGAGTATCAATGATGCGTTTAGCTTTTTTAATCACCGGATTACTCCTCTGCGCCAGCGTACAGGCGATGGAGTGGAAATCGGATATTACCCTCTCCCCTCAGCCGATGACCTACAGCGGGCCCGCGGATTCGGTAGTGCCGGGCAACATCATCGGTTCGACCTGGAGCGCCACCGTCAGCGTGCAGCAGGTATTCTGGTGCGGCTGGGTGTTTACCTGCTCCAAAGGCACACTGGAGCCGAGCAGCAGCGCAATTTCAAGCGGCATGACGGTTACCATAGATGGCGTGAACTACACCATTTTTGAAACCGGCGTGCCGGGGGTGGGGTATATCATCGGGCTGAAGGATTTCAACGGCTCCGCCTGGATACCGCTGCAGGGCGGTATTACGCAAAGCTACCCGGCGGACGGTACCAATGGCTATGCCACCGATTTAGGCTGGTCGGCCAAGGTGACCTTTATTAAGACCGGCACGGCGCTGAAATCAGGGGTTTACCAGATCCCCACCATCAACGCCGCGGTCCTGACCGCGTATAACAACGAGATCAAAACGGCAAAGGTCATTATTAACCCTACCACCATCACCGTCACGGCGAGCGGCTGTACGGTGGGCACCAAAAGCGCGAATGTCGATCTGGGCACGATTGATATCCGTACCTTGACCACCGTGGGCAGCACGTCACCTTCCGGGTCGTTTAACGTCAGCCTGACCTGCGATGCGAACGTGGCGGTTAACGCGGTGATGACCGATCAGACCACGCCGTCGAATACCTCGTCGGTGGTCACGCTGACAGGCGACTCCACGGCGTCCGGCGTGGGGGTGCAGTTTTTCTATAACGGCACCGGCCCGCTGATGATGGGGCCAGACAGCTCGGCGGCGGGCACGACGAACCAGTTCTTTATCCAGAGCACCACCGCGGCGCAAACCCTGTCGCTGCCGTTCCAGGCGCAGTACATCCGCACCGGCGAGCTGGTCCCCGGCTCGGCGAACGCCCTGGCAAGCATTACGTTTTCCTACCAGTAGGGGCTAGTGCTTCACCCACACCAGCTGGTCAACCCGGAAGCCCAGACTGCGCGCGGTGTTCAGGTAATCCTGCTTCACCGCCTCAGGAAGGGTTGGCGTGCGCGACAGGATCCACAGGTAATCGCGGTTCGGGCCGCTTACCAGCGCGTACTGGTACTTATCGTCGAGCCTGATCACGTTATAGCCGCCGTAGAACGGGCCGAAGAACGATACCTTCAGCGCGGCGGTGGTCGGTTCGCCGGTAAAGTACGCTTTCCCCTCGCTCTCGTTCCACTTGTTCTTCACCGGGTCGTAACCCCGGTTAAGCACGCTAATGCCGCCGTCGCTGCGCTTGCCGTAGGTGGCAGTCACCTGCTCCAGACCGCGTTCAAAGCGGTTTTCCAGGCGGGCGACCTCATACCATTTGCCGAGATAGCGGCTGGCGTCAAAACCGGAAATCGGCTGCACGCCTTTCGGCGGCGTAGGGGATTTACAGGCGACCAGGGTCAGGGCAATGGCAACACCGGTCACAACAGGCCATAGCTTCATGAGAATTCCTTTCATTTGCACGGTTGGATGTTAAGTGTAGTGCACCGTTTCGGCGCTTCATCCCGTTCGGGAAAATTCGTAGTATATTGAGAGTATTCCTCCACTCTGGACACGGACATGGCTTACTCCATCGGCGAATTCGCCAGACTCAGCGGCATCACCGCCACCACCCTGCGGGCGTGGCAGCGTCGCTACGGTTTACTCAAGCCACAGCGCACGGAAGGCGGCCACCGCCAGTACAGCGATGAAGACGTCCAGCAGGCGCTAAAAATCCTCGACTGGGTTAAAAAAGGCGTCCCGATCGGCCAGGTCAAACCGCTGCTGGAACGCCCGACGCCGGGCAGAACCAACAACTGGCAAACCCTGCAACAGAACATGCTTCAGCGCCTGCAGGACGGCAAAGTCGAGTCCCTGCGCCAGATGATTTACGACGCCGGACGCGAGTACCCGAGACCCGAACTGGTCGCTAACGTGCTGCGCCCGCTGCGCAGCCAGGTTTCGGCTAACGTCGCCGCCGCCATGACCCTGCGCGCAATTCTCGACGGCATCATCATCGCCTACGCCTCGTTCTGCCTCGAGGGCGATAAAAAAGCGCCGGGCGATAATATTCTGCTCAGCGGCTGGCACCTGAACGACCCGTGCGAGATCTGGCTTGAAGCCTTAACGCGCACCGGACAGGGCCACCGGATCGACATTCTGCCCTCGCCCCCTGACGCGCTGGCACCGGAAATTTTCCCGGAGCGCAAATGGCTTCTGGTCACCAGCGGCAAGCTCACCGCGGCGCGGAAAAAGCAGGTGGAGCAGTGGCAGCAGCAGGTTTCCCTTGAGGTAATTATCCTCTGACGATTTTCTCCTGTGGGAATTGTCACGAAAAGTTGAATATTTTCCCGCGCTGCGAATGCTAACGTTTTCCTGTGACCACTCACTCCACAGGAAAACATCATGAAAAAAACCACCCCTCTGCTGATCCTGGCCGCGATGGCCTTTACCCCTGTCGCCTTCAGCGCCGCCCCGGCTGGCACGCTGAGCGTACACGTTCTCGACCAGCAAACCGGTATGCCGCCGTCGGACGTGACCGTTACCCTGGAAAAGCAGGAGCAGGATAAATGGACCCAGCTTGCCAGCGGTAAAACCGACCATGACGGACGCATCAAATCGCTCTATCCGCAGGATCAGGACATGCAGCCCGGCGTGTATAGAGTGACCTTCAAAACCGCAGAGTACTTCCGCGGCAAAAAGCTGGACTCCTTCTTCCCGGAAGTCCCGGTGCTGTTCACCGTAACCCGCACCAATGAGAAGCTGCACATCCCGCTTCTGCTGAGCCAGTACGGCTACTCGACCTACAAGGGAAGTTAATACCTGTTGATTTTAAAGGAATATAAAAAATAATTCCGCGAATACTTGGACAAATTAGTCATGTTGTGTAAGTTTTAAGTATATGAACGGGAGGACCACACCATGACAACGAAACCTGTGCTCGGTATTAGCGGATGTTTGACCGGTTCCGCCGTACGCTTTGACGGCGGACACAAGCGTATGGGCTTCGTCATGGATGAGCTGGCCCAGTGGGTGAATTTCCGCCCCGTCTGCCCGGAAATGGCCATTGGCCTGCCGACGCCCCGCCCGGCGCTGCGCCTGATCGTGACGACGAATGGCGAAACGCAGATGCGCTTCAGCCATGCACCTCATGAAGACGTTACGCAGAAAATGGCGGACTTTACGGCAGACTTTTTGCCGAAAATCGGCGATCTCTCCGGTTTTATCGTCTGCGCGAAATCCCCAAGCTGCGGCATGGAACGCGTGCGGCTGTATGATGAAAACGGCAACCGGGGCCGCAAGGAGGGGGTCGGGCTGTTCACCGCCGCCCTCCTTGAAACCTGGCCGTGGCTGCCGGTGGAGGAGGATGGACGCCTGCACGACCCGGTGCTGCGGGAAAACTTCGTCGAGCGCGTTTTTGCGCTGCACGAGCTGAACATACTGCGTAAAAATGGCCTGACGCGCCGCGCGCTGCTGGACTTCCACAGCCGCTACAAGCTCCAGCTGCTGGCACACCACCAGGCGGGTTACCGTGAAATCGGCCCGTTCGTTGCCTCGCTGCACGAGTGGGAAGACCTGGACGCCTTCTTCGTGGCGTACCGGGAAAAGCTGATGACCATCCTGAAAAAACCCGCCTCGCGGAAGAATCACACCAACGTGCTGATGCATATTCAGGGGTATTTCCGTAACCAGCTGAACACCCGCCAGCGCGGCGAGCTACGCGACGTGATCCTGCACTATCGCAACGGACATCTGCCTATCCTCGCCCCGATCACGCTGCTGAAGCACTACCTGGCCGAGCACCCCGACCGGTATCTGATGACGCAAAACTACTTTGATCCCTATCCTGATGATTTGGGTCTGCGTCTGGCAGTCAAATGATCACAAAAATGCGAAGGCCCCATTGACCCTTAGAGGCCCAAAGCAGTACCCCGTTTAGACGACATCCTCACTGTCGTCTCTTTTTTGCATTTCATCTAAAAGGCTGTGATTATATACAGGCTTATTCTGCAAAAAGGGGCCTGCCTGTGATCAACACCCTGCACATCCAAAACTACCGCTCCATCCGCGATATGTCGCTGGAGCTGGAGCAGCTCAACATCGTCTTCGGGCCGAACGGCACCGGAAAATCCAATATCTACAAGGCGATACACCTGATGCACAGCGCCGCACAGGGGCAGTTTTCCCAGGCGCTGGCAAACGAGGGCGGCATTCTGAAGGTGTTCTGGGCAGGCAAAACCCGCAGCGACCAGCTGCGACGGATGAACCTGGCGGTTGAAACAGAGACCTACGAATACGAGCTGCAGGTAGGGTTTGTCGAGAAGCTGCCTTACCCTTCGCAGTTCCAGCTCGACCCGGTGATCAAAGAAGAGTCCATCTGGCTGAGCGGCCAGCACCGACGCCCGTCGTCCCAGCTGATGAAGCGCAGGAATCAGGCGGTGTTTCTGAATAACGTGCATCACGAGAAAGTGACCCACAGCGGCACGCTTTATGAAAACGAATCGGTATTCGGCCAGCTCGGCGAGCCGCACCTTTACCCGGAAGTGTCGCAGATGCGCGAGTCCCTGCGGAACTGGCGCTTTTATCATGAGTTTTCCGTCTCATCCGGCTCGGCAATGCGCGCCCCGCAGGTCGGCTTCCGCTCCCCGGTGCTGGCCAGCGACGGCGCCAACCTGGCGGCGGCGTTCCAGACTATCGTCGAGATTGGCGACGAACTGCTGCTGATGCGCATTCTCGACCAGGCCTTCCCCGGCTGCGTGTTCTACAGCGACAACAGCGGCGGGCGCTTCCGGATGATGATGCAGCGCGAAGGGCTGAGCAGACCGCTTGAACCGGCGGAGTTCTCTGACGGCACGCTCCGCTTCCTGTGCCTGGCGGTGGCGCTGTTAAGCCCGCGCCCACCGGCGTTTATCGCGCTCAACGAACCGGAAAACAGCCTGCACCCGCAGATGCTGCCCGCCCTTGCGAGCTTAATCGCCGAGGCCAGCCGCTACTCGCAGATCTGGCTCACCAGCCACTCGCCGGAGCTGGCGACGTTGATTGAGAAACAGAGATCGTTTTCGCTGTATCAGCTGTCGATGGTGGAGGGAGAGACGAGGGTGGAGAGGCTGGGGTAAACGCCGGGTGGCGCTGCGCTTACCCGGCCTACAAATGAGTCCGAAACGTTTTTCGCCACTCCGCCGGACTGACCTCAGTTCATGGGCTATCCTCCGGTTGGTGTGATAAGGAGGATAGCCCGTTGCCCTGCTTAACAATGTGGGTTAAAGGGCGATAACCGATGAAATCGGGTCAATCGATAAACCGCTTGCGCACCCGCTCCAGCGGCGCGATAAGCAGGTTGATGAGCGGCTTACGATCGATAACGATATCGGCGTTAACCGTCATACCGCCCATCAGCAGACGCTTTTTCTTGTCCGGGTCGGTAAACCAGGAAGGCACCCGCACTTTAGCAAGGTAGTAGTTCTGCCCCTCCTGCAGCGGGATGAGCGCCGAATGGGCATCGATGTTCACCTCATAGAAATCAGACAGGGTTGCCTCTACCGAGCCATATTTATCCACCGGCCAGGAGTCAAAACGCAGCTTCACCTTATCCCCTTTTGCCACCCGGCCCACACCCGTGGCAGGCACATAGAGATATCCCTCCATCGAGGCGGCGGTATTTTTACGGATCACCACCACCACTTCGCTGTTTTGCGTAATGGCCCGGCCCGGCGGGAAGTTAATCGCCACCACGTAGCCGTCGGCAGGAGCCAGCATCGCCATGGTTGAACTGCCCCGGCTGGAGAGGTTGCGGTCAATTTCGCTGATCCGGTTCTTCACGTACAGCTGCTCCTCGCTCAGGGAGTCGATTTGCGACTGGGTGCTGTCGGTGAGGCTGGTTTTGCGCGCCTCGAGGTCAAGGATGGTGCTCTCTTCCAGGGTCAGATTAAGCTGGGCGTTAAGCACGTCGTTGTGGCTTTTATCGAGATCCACCTTTGAGACATAGCCTTTGCCCGATACCGATTTCCACGCCTCGTACGTGTCGGTGTTGTTTTTAAGCAGCGCGCGCAGCTTTTTCACCTTATCGCGGGAAACCGCTATCTGTCGGTCGGTAAGATCCAGCTGCTGCGCCAGGTTTTTGCGGTAGGACGCAATAGAATCATCAATGGCCTGAATGCGCTGCTCGCTGCGCTTTTTCTCCGCCTCCATCTGCTGGCGGTCGAACTGTACCACCGACCCCTGCTTGCCGCCGTAGTCCTGCGAAACGGTAAAAAGCGGGTCATTCTCTTTCACGTACTGGCCCGGACGCACCGCGAAATCAACGATGGTGCCGGACTCTCTGGCGCGGACTTCCACATCGCCCTGGGCCGGGATCAGCACGCCGCGCGCCAGCGTGGTCTCCGAAAAATTAAAAACGATGGAAAAGACCAGCAGGCAGAGGAAAAAGGAGATAAACAGCGTCAGCACGCCTTTCAGGCGCGGGACGTTGATCTCATAGCTCTTTGAAAAATGGTGCGGGATTAGCGCCCGACGTTGTCGGCTTCGGTTTTTTAATTTCACGACATGTCATCCATGATAAATCACTGAAAGATCGTCCCATGCACTCCAGAGCGTGGGGGTTTTACGCAGCGTATTCAGCGTGGCGGTGGCGGCCTGGCGGTAGTCCGCTGGTGCGTATATCTGGCTTTCTAACCCAAACTCCGCCGCGTGCAGCGAACAGGTGGGCACCAGCGTGCGAACCGCGTATCCGTAGCGCGTTAAAAAACGCGTCGAGACATCCGTTAACCACGCCTTCTGGTCGCCCGCCTGGGTCATGAACAGCGGTGCATCCGGGAGGCGTTCATCCATCAGCAGCACGGTCACCAGCCGATGCGGCGCGAAAAACGCCCCCGCACGCCGCCCTTCGTGAGCGGCCATCAGCTTGTGCAGCGCAGGCTGGCGGGTGACAAACTGAAAGCGCACGTCTTCTGGCGCGGTGGCGAGCAGCGCATCCGCGATAAGGCCAAACCCGGCCCAGCGCATGCCCAGCAGCAGGGTGCGAGGACGGGAATAGAAATCCTGCTCGCGGGTGAATTCCGCCACGCGGGCATGGAGATCGAAGCGCACGTTGCGCCGCCACAGCGCGGGCGGGAAGATCTGTTCCACGAAGTTAAAGCCGCTCATCTCCCGGGCGTTCTGTCGCAGAAAATCGGCCGGGACGTCGGCCTCCGGGCAGCGCATAAACTGGCTGTAGTTTTGCGTTATCCGGCCTGCCAGCAGGGTGCGTCCGGCCTGACGGGCGCAAAGTCGGGCGTAGAGACGGGGGAGAAACATCATTGCTCACTCTCCCGCAGCGTGCCGTTTTCCATGGTGTAGAGCCGTCCGTGGCAGCCGACCACCTCCGGCGAGTGGGTGACAAACACCAGGCCAATTCCCAGACCACGCAGGTTCGCCAGCACCTTCTGCGCGGTGGTTTTATCGAGGTTTGCCGTGACTTCATCGCACAGCAGCAGCTTCGGCTGGCTGTACAGGGCGCGCGCCAGCACCAGACGCTGCATCTCACCGGCGGAGAAAAAGGTGTTCCCCGGCAGCAGCTCCGTTTCATAGCCGTGCGGCAGACGCGCCACCACGTGGTCGATCTCCGCCAGACGGCAGGCGGCAATCACCCGCTCTTTGTCCGGGGCGCTATCAAAACAGGAGAGGTTATCCAGGATTGAGCCGGTAAAGAGAATATCGTCCGCGTGCACGATGCGAATATGCTGGCGCAGCGAGGAGAGATCGCATTCGGTAATGGGGATCGCGTTGATCCGCAAGCTGCCCGAAGTGGAGAGCAACATCCCGGAGATCAGGCGCAGCAGCGTGGTCTTCCCGGAACCGCTCTGGCCGACAATCACCGCTTCTTCTCCCTGCTTCAGCGTCATGTTGATGTGCTGAAGCGTCGCCTCGCGCCCCGGATAGGCAAAAGAGACATCCTCAAATTCCAGGCTGACGGGCGAGGTCACAATCTTCCGGCCGAACTGGCTGGCTTCGGAGGGGGCAAACAGCAGGTCGCCAACGCGATCCAGCGGCCCCTTCAGCGCATTTTTATCCAGCAGCTTTTGCGCCACCTGCACCATCGCATCGGAGAAATAGCGTTTGTAGCTTATGTAGGCGTAGAGCATCCCGATGCTCATCTGCCCTTCCAGAATAAGCCACGCGCCGAAGCAGACCACCAGCAGCTGCTCGGCGTTGATCACCAGCAGCGAGGCGACGTCAAAGCGGGCCAGCAGGCGTTCTTTGCGCATCAGCCCGGCAATGTGTTCGCGCTGGGATTTGTCCATCACCGCGTCCCGGGCCTGCTCCATGTTGTTGGCCTTCAGGGTGATGATCCCCTTCTGCGTCTCCACCAGCAGCGATTCATACTTCGCGGTGCGCTCAATGGAGTCATCCACCGCGCGCTGGTAAGGGCCAATCAGCGAAAAGCGGATCAGGAAAAACACCCCCATCAGCAGCATCGTCAGCACGGCGATTTTCACGTTATACAGCAGCATAAACAGCAGGCTGGTAAAGGCGATCAGGCTGGAAAAGAGGATCTGCACATAGCCGTTGCTGATGAACTCCGCGCAGGCGTGGAGTGATTTTTCAATCGCCAGCACGATGCCAGGCGGGCGGCTGCGGAACCAGCCGGTCTGGGTGCGCAGCATATAGCGGCGTACCGACTGGCTGAGGTCGTCATAGGCAATGTTGCGCATCAGGATCTCAAGTATCTGCTTGAGGAACTTACCTATGACTTCAAAAATAAAGACGATGGCGAAGATCGCGGTGAGTAAAATCACCAGATCGTTGTCGTTTCGCGAGATGGCCTCGTCCATGATCAGCTGCACGTAGGTGGGGCTGGCCAGCATGGTGATGAGGGTAAAAATCGAGAGTACAAACAGCAGCACCTGCCGCTGGAACAGGCTTGGGGATTTGTTGGCTAGCCGGCCCAGCGTGAGCGTATCGTCGGGCGATTTTTTGTCGAAGCGCGGCGTTGGCTTGAGCTCCAGCACGTAGCCGGAAAAGAGTTTTTGCGCCTCCTTGAGGCTGTAGCGACGCACGCCGCTGGCCGGGTCGTGGACCGTCACGCTGCGGCCGTCGACCTTCACGATAACCACGAAGTGATTGCCGCGCCAGAAGGCGATGAGCGGCAGTTCGGCACTTTCAATTTCAGTGATTTCGCCCTTTAGCACCCGGCCCGTCATATTTTTATCGCTGGCGAGGGTCATTAATTCCGCCATCGAGGTTCCCGCGTCGGCAGAAACCGAAATCTCCCTGCGCAGCTGGCTGACGGAGACATGGTGTTCGTAGTGCCCCAGCACCATCGCCAGGCAGGCCAGCCCACATTCGGTAAATTCATGCTGGCGAATAACGGGTGTCTTACCCTTTTTTTTATACTGAAAAAGCGAAAACATAATTATCCGTGGCTGAAATAAAAAAATGGCCCGGCAATGCGGGCCATAGGTGCATAGGTCAATAACTTATGCGCTGAAGAAGCCGCCGATGAAGCCGCCCACCAGGCCAAACACGCCGCCGATGGTGCCGCCCAGCGCGCCTAACATCTGGCTGCCCGCGTTATAGCCCGCGCTCGCGCCCTGAATGGCTGCAGCAAACGGATCCCAACCACCGATGATGGCCTGTGCTTTTTTGAAATCGATAACTTGCATGATTGTCTTCCTGTTAATCTGAATTAGTTGTAGCTGCCAACCAGCGCACCCAGGAAGCCCATCGCGCCACCCAGAATTCCGCCAACCACACCGCCTACCATGCCCATGATGCTTGCACCGGTGTCGTAACCCAGCTGTGCGCCCTTAACGAGGCCAGCGAACGGGTTTAATGCACCACCGATAATGTCTTTCGCTTCTACGAATGAAATCGCTTTCATTTTATTCTCCTGTAGTTGTAAATCTTCAGCTTGCGCCAAAGGTTAATTTCCTTTTATGAAGGAAAGCGGTTGTTACGGGCAGCTCGAAAGAGGAATGATTTTATTCCCATAAATAATCATCCGCCTTGCAGGCTGCGCGTAATTATCTATTTCCAGCCGTTGACCCGGCGGAAGGTATTTTGAATCGTTATATTGTGAGCTACACCCCTGTGAGGAGACATATTTAAACCAGGTATTACCGGTATTACTCACCACCCCGTTGCTAAACGCATAATCAAAATGTCTTGTCCATGGGCGGACAATTAAAATAGCCTCAAGCGAAACCACCACATCCGACTGGATGCGTTGGCCTTTGCTCATCACAACCCGCGCCTGGAGCGGCGTCTCGGTGAATTTAACGCGATAATAGCGCTCTTTGCTGTCGTGCGGACCGGTGTAATAAAACTTAAAACCGGCCTGCTCGCCGCTCTCCAGCGTTAACTGTTTAGGCGAGAACATTACCTCGCCATCTTTTATTTCAGTCTCTTTTCCGTGCTCTTTAGGAATATCGACCTGAATAAGCGAAACAGTATAATTCTGTCGAACGCTGGTATCGTTTTTTATTGGCTGAAAAACAACTTCTTTTTCGGGTAGAAAATCAATATTTAGACTTTCAATAATTAAAGCATTTGCGCTTGCAGAAATGAAGCAATTTATTGCGAAAATAGCCAGGAATTTTCCAGTCATCATCGTTTAATTCCAGGATGCGCTGACATCAATTCGACCCTGGGCCGTCACTTCGCCAAACCAGTTATTACCATCATAGGTCGTTTTCGATACCGGGTTATTCATCACAAACTGCAGCACCAGCGGCGTTTTCCACAGCCACATGTCCGTCACACCGGAGCTTATCTTGTCCCACTCTTCCGCATGGGTGGCGGGCGCGGGAATGGACAGCGCTTCGCCCTTGCAGTTATGCGCCTTCAGCGTTTGGCTTTTGCCCACCAGCACGTTGCCGGGGATCGGCACGGTGAAGCCGTTGCCGCTAAAGGCGCAGTAGTCCACGCCGTTCAGGCTCTGCGTCGGCCCGGTGACCTTCACCGTTACCGCAATCGCCGCGTCTTTCTGCGCGCCGCTGTAGGTAATGGTGTAGGGGATCTCAATCGGCGCCTCGCCAATTGTTCCTTTTCCGGAGCCACCAAGGCCGTTAGGGTCGAGGGTGTAGTCCGGGCTATCCGGCACAATCGCCAGTCCTGGCTGGATAGGGTTAATGACCAGCCCTCCGCCCGGCTGGAAGCAGAAATCCGCCGCCAGCGAACTGTTGCCCGGCGTCAGGCACAGGCTGACGATATTGCCAATGTTGCTGCCATCCCCCGCCTGCGCCACGCTCAAAATCAGCGCCTTCGGTAAAAAGATTTTAAGGTTGGCCTTGCCGCCGTTTTTTTGCGGCGCGGCGAGGAAGGTATTCGCCAGCACGCGGGTATCGCTCAAAATACCGCCGGAGATGCTGTACCAGTTGCTCTCGTCGAAGGTGATTTCCGCCGCCAGACCCGTTCCGCCGCTCATGTGCGACTGCAGCACGCCGTTTACGCGGGATGACGTCAGCGCCAGGCCCGGGTTATAGCCGGTGATATCTTCGCCGACGAAGGTATATTCCAGCAGCGAACAGAGCACGCCCGACACCGTATTGCGGGTGTATTTGGTGCAGGTCGCCCCGGTGGAACCATCCACAATCGTGACCTCGCCGCTGATCGGGTCTATCCCCAGATCCAGCGCCCGCGAGTTGGTCATGGTCAACGTCCCCACCTTGTGCAGCGTGTTGGTGGTGGTCACCTTATTGATAGAGGTGATCTGCGGCGTGGAGGTAATGGTCACCTCGTTGCCGGGAGCCGCATTGAGCAGATAGTTAAAGAACGGATCCCCCAGCACCCAGCGGCCATAGGAGGTGCCGGGTTCGACGATCGGCGGTTTTACCACCATAGCGGTGTCGGTATAGCTTGTCGCCGCGGTATAGCCCGTGGTGCCGCAGCTTGAAGAGCACGCGGTGCCCTTAAAGAACGGCGAGGCGCTGGAGCCGGTAACGCTGAAGTTGATGGTCAGCGCGCTGCCCGCAGGGCCGGTAAAGCTGTTGTCCGGAATGTAGCTGGCAATCCCGTTGTTGGTTTTGGCGCTCAGGGTCGGCCACTCGCGCGATCCGTGTAAAAACGCGGTTGAGGTGCTGTTCAGGCTAAACAGCGCCGCCGTGTTGCCCGTCCCGTTGTTGTCCGGGTTGTTGATCGCAAAATAGGGCATCTGCTGCGCCTGCGCAGCTGCGCTAATCAGCAGCAGATTAAGAGCGAATATCTTTTTCATCTTCACGTTCCCGCGTTCCTTTTGCTTCCTGCCAGACGAAATCGCCCTTATCGCAGGAGATGTCCCCAAGCCACAGCGCGCCGCGGTTGGACTCGATATCCAGACGCACCTCGCAGACGCTGTCGTCCGGCGTGGCAATGCTGAGCACCGGATTATTCTTGTCCACGTCAATCACGAAGCGACCGTCGTTTTCCGTGCGGGTCAGCCCGACGTGGTTTTTGATTTGCGTGGCGCTCACCGGGTTGCCGCTGGCATCGACAAGGCGACCAAACAGGGTGACGATTTTTTTCACCTGCGGCTTCATCACCACCGTGTTACCCGGGTAGACCGTGATATGCCGACGGGCATTCGCGCCGATGTCATAGCTTTCGGTCCCGGTTTCGCTGTTCATCACCTCCAGGTCATAGGCCTGATAGGCCGGCAACGACAGCCAGGTTTTATCGCCCTTAATGCGCTCCGTGCGGCCGTTCAGCTTCAGCGTGAGCGACTCGTCGGACTTCAGTCCGGTGCTGACAATCACCCCTGCGCTGTCGGTCCCTTTACCTGCCGCTATCGCTTCTTTTGACCAGCCGACGCTGCCGTCGCTGGTCAGCGTGGAGTTCCAGCCCTTGCTGGTGCCGCTCTGCACGCTGAGGATGTTGCTGTTCCACGGCGTGTCGAAGCTGACGCTGCCGCCGCCGCTCACCGTGCGATCCTGGTTGCTGCTGAAGGCTCTTGAGACGTTGGCGGTGACCGACTTCAGGTAATCCCCTTCGAACTGGCGGCTGGCGCTGACGTTAAGCGCCGTGCCGGTATCGCGGTTATGCGACACGCCCACGGAGACGGTGTTACCCAGCGGGATGGCAAAGTCGAGCATCACGTAGCGGTCTTTCTCTTCGTAGTACCCTTCGTACTTATTGCGCGACATGCCCACCCGCAGGCGCGCCGTGCCGTAACGACCGGCGTACAGCCCCTGGGAGTAGTCAATCTGATAGCGTTTATAGCGGTATACGTCGTCTTCCTGCCGCATCAGGCTCAGGTTACCGGCGGAAGGCAGGCCAAACGACGGCAGGCTGAACGACGCGCCCCACGTGTTGCCTTTGTTTTCATAGATATCGAGGAACTTGCCGCTGGAGAGTTGCTCGTGGGAGTACCAGACCGAACCGATATTCCACGGCAGGCTGACGTTAGCCCCGTAGTTGGCGCGGTACGTGCCGTCCGAGGCGGCCATCGTCTGGGTGTTCACCGAGAAATACCCGGTCAGGTTCAGGGAGGCCCACAGTTCGCTGACCACGTGTTCGCGCATCATGTAGCCGGACGCGTTCCAGTCGACCATCCCGCTGCGCTTGCTGAAGGAGGTGCCGACCAGCGACATGGTGTCTTTGTGCTTAGTGTCGTAATCGTAGTAGTAGCTGTTGTCCTGCTCGTTTTTCCGTTTGGCATACTTCTTGTAGTTGACGACGGATTTGTCGCGGCTATAAATACCGCCCCACGTCTGCCAGCGCAGCGACTCCGACACGTTATTGCTGAAGGGTTTGTTCACCGTGTACATGCTGCGCGACACGGTGCGGCTGCCGCTGACCACTTCCACTTCCACGCTGTAGATACCGTAGGGCAGCGCGCTGGTGTCGATTTCGTGGTTACCCACGTCAAAGCGCTGAATGCCAATAAGCTGGCCGTCGCGGCGAATACGGGCTTCCCCGGCCGTCGGGAAATAGACCACCACCGGCGTCAGGGAGAGGGTATTGTCCCGCTTGCGCGAGTTAGCCTGGTTGCCCACCGACACGCCGTACACTTCACCACCGGAAATACCGCTGACGCTGGCCAGCGACTGCATCGCCCAGCCGTTCAGCATCCCGGCGGCGTAGCGCATGCCCTGATAGTCACGTTCCCACATCACCGCGTTCATCTGGGTGTCGCTGCTGCTTTCGTTAACGTAGCCAGAGCCATCGACCAGCAGGTGATCGACCCCCATCGAGATCCAGCTTTTGGCGTTGAGATAGCCGGACGACCAGCTGTCGCCGTAGCCGCTCTCGGTATGATACGCGCCAAGGTTATAGGAGAGCGTACCGCTCAGATCGTCTGATTCAGGGGCATCAATATCCACTTCACGGGGACGAATGTTGACCCCGTAATCGCGCTGGGAGAGATTCAGCAGCAGACGCATCTTTTTCTGGTCCAGCTCAAACGCCGACCCGGCGCTCACCGGAATACGCATTTGCTCGTCGAACTGTTTGCCGCTGATGCTTTGCAGCAACGTCCGCATCTCTTTCGACAGACGAATACCGTTATCAGACTCCTGGACCTGCACGTCGCGCAGCCCGAGCTGCCGATCTTTCGCGTAAATCGTCACGTCGCCAATACGGACATATTCGCTCACGTCACGCGCGCCGCTCGCCTTTTGCGCGGCATTCGGGCGGGTATTGACCAAATAAACAGGGATTTTGATCCCCTGCTCCAGCAGAGCATAGAGCGAGTCGGGAAAACGGTAATTAGCGATAACCACGGAGCTGGAGGCAGCATGCGCATACGCGGGCAGGAGGCCGGATGTGCACGCCATCATCACCGGCAACACTAATTTATTTTTCACCATGCATCCTTACTTAACAGGAATGAACTGTTTCAGGTCCCAAATTCCAAGATGAAAATGGCTGTCCGTAACGTTGATATCGTCGATCGCGCGTGAGGTACCCGGCATCAGGTAGAAGTTTTTAACGCACGGCGTGGTCGGTGATTCCGGGTTGGGTTTCAGGCATGTCCCGCTCGCATTCACGCGAAACGCGGTATTGCCTTTATTGGTTATTTTTCCGGCCACGTAGACGTAATCGACGTTCTTCTTCCGGGGCTGTACCACCAGAATGGTGCTCACCACGGCGCGGGTCATCCCTTTGCCATTCTTTTGCGAGCCGTTATCAAGATCTTCGCTGACCCCTTCATCAATGAAGGTCACGCGATAGTAGCGCTCCCGGTCATCGGCCTTGCCGTGGTAGTAAAATTTGACGATATTGCTGGTGCCGGCGGGCATGACCATGCGCGTGGGCGTCAGCAGCAGTTCGTCGATTTTCTCCGGGTTAATGACAATGCCTTCATCCATCGGGCTGCTGATACGCTGGGCGCTGATGGAAATAATGCGCACGCTGTCCGCTTCGTTTTTTAATTCCTTGGCGGTGGAGTCGGCATCGGCAGGAATAATGGTGGTGACTTTGCCCACATTAATTGCCAGCGCGGAGGAAGAGACAAAGAGTAAAAAGAAGAAGATGGGTTTGAGGCTAAACATGATATTTCCCTAAACAGGGGCTTACGCCCCTGTAACTGTCAGCTCTTAGCCCCAGGTTGCGCGGAACGCAACGGACACAGTACCTTCCCACAGGCTGTTGGTCAGGTCTTTGAACTCTTTCGCCGCACCGGTGCTGTCCTGTGCAGAATCGACGTAGAACACAAATTTGTCCTGGCCGGTCACTTCGGTATTCGCCGCCGCGCCTGCGCTGGTGGTCAGGTTCCACAGGCCAGAAGAGACGCCGGTGTTGTTTGAAGAGTCAACCAGGGTCGTCCATGCCGTTGATTTCGCACCCACTGTGCCACCGATTGAGCCCAGATCGGTCCCGCCAAAGCGCGCGCCCACTTTCAGCTTGGTTGATTCGCCGCCAACGCTGAACAGGGTGTTGTCAGAGTCGTCAACAATCGCTTCCAGTTTGAAGCTGGTCGCTGAAGAGTGGTCACCACGAATAGCCACATCAAACAGACCGGTGTCGGTGTTAAAGGCTTTCGAGCTTGCGCTATAAACGAAGTTAAGGGCACGCGTCGGCGTGACAACCAGATCGGAATCGCTGTCTTTCGTTGCAGAAGCCTGCCAGGTTGCAGAAGCGGTAGTTTCCGCTGCATTAACAGCGCTCAGGGCAGAAAGAGACAGCAGTGAGCCCAGAACGATAGCGTTCAGTTTGTTCATTTATTTAGTCCTTCAAAAAAGAATCCAGATGTTTAAAAAAGGGGAGCCCCTTTTTCGAGGCGGAGTATAGTCACCCCAAAAATAACGAGGCAATACAGAAAATTTCATCCTGCCCACGGGAAAGGACGAAAAAAAACAGAATGCATTTGCATCTTGTTGTTACATAATGAATAAACTTGAGACTTCTTGATTAATAGACAAACATCTATTCTTATTACTTTGCCGTAATATCAGGATGTCGGCACGGCCACGCACATCATTATAGGCAATACCAGTCCTTTAATTAGCCAGGCATGACTTTTAACCCGGGTAACATAAAAGAAGTCGATATTGTCCAGCAGTAACTCATTGACGATGCCGTCCGGTGCAACATCATCTTCAGATTTATTCAGTTTCTTTCCTTTAATATAGAAAATATCGCTGCCGGCCACTTTCTCAACATTGAGCACATAGTTTCGATCTATCAAATAGCGCTTGTCACCACGGGTAAAATCCCCCTTGTGGATCACCGTGACAATATCGTTGCTGTTAAAAAGAAACAGCGTCGTTAAGGACATGTCTGCTGATTCTCCCGTGGAGTATTTTTTCCAGGAAACCGTATCTGACTGACAGCCAAATCCCTCTTCCTGCGTTCTTTCAGGGTGAAACAGAAGAAAGGCGATACCAGAAAGGAGCACGACCACGCCTAATACTATGCTCAGATTTAACTTCGACACGATCTTAACTCCCTGTCAGGCTTCTGTAAGAGATGCAGTTTTTGTAGCTATCGACGTTATCCTGTAGATAACAGACAGCCAGGAAATCATTTTCCAGCTGTGACTTTTTAAATTTTGAATAATACGCGTCAGCGTCCTGATGTTCGCAGTCGATCTGTTGATGAGCGATGACCTCTTTGGCCCGCTCAAAGTAAGCCTGCTGCGGCTGATACATATTTTTGTCGATAAGATAAACCGTACAGCGCTCGATTTTGCCCAGCAGATGGATATCAGACTCTTTCGGGCGCTCTGCCACGCGCATGTTTTGATAGAAAAAAAGCGCAGCAATGCCGGCAATGACGACCAGCGCCATTACGCACAGCGTGGTAAAGCCGCTGTCCCGACGACGCAGGCGCGCAGGCGGGTCTCGCTGTTGAGTTACCACGTCGGGCGCTTCCGCCACGATTTTCTCCGGGGCAGAGACGGGTGGCCTTACCGTGTGATGTTCTATATGCGCGGCCAGGCTAAATCCTTTACCACGAATTGTTTTAATCAACAGAGGATCGCGGCCTAAACTGCGAAAGGCTTTTCTAATTTCACTTATGGCAACATTAAGGCTAACCGAGGAGCCGGAAAACCCGCGGTCTTCCCATACTTTCTTAATCAGATCGTCCCTGTCGAGGGTTTTCCCATTATTAATGATAAGTTCATATAGCAACCGTGCCGCCTGGTTGGATAACTTAATGGAAGATTCCTCTTCTCCATTAATCATGATCACACCGGAGTCCACTTCATAAAGCATTGCGAGATCAATAAGATACTTCATATGATTATTACACCACTGTTCTTAACGACTGTATTTGTCTCGCAATAATAGGTCTAAAGAGTGTGTGGTCAAGTCATCAAATATTATTTGAGCAAGCGGCATAGAAAACTTCATAAATTAACAATTATTAATTCATTAATCAGGAACTCCGAATGAAGGTGTTTAGGTTATGATCTTAAAAAAAACATTATAACAAGATTATAATCTTATAATATGCACACAATCGGAATAATGTTTTGTTATGTATCTTTTTGATGCAACATAATATCGTCAAGGCTCGTACTCAGGTCGCTATGCGGGTTAGCCGATATCAGTGTGTTGCGCAGCCGGGAAATATTCTTTTTTATACAAAACAAAACATTATGGAGTTTATCATGTTCAAAACGATCATGACCGTATCTGTGCTTGCCGCAGCCATTGCTTCTACTCAGGCGATTGCCGCTGATAACTCAGCAGGTGGCGTAATTAACTTTACCGGTGCGATTACCGATACCACCTGTACGATTAATGGCGGAAAAAGCGCGGATATGACCGTCGCCCTCTCCCCAATTTCGGTTAAGGATGCCGGAACTACGGTTGGCCTGATTACGAAAAATAAAAAATCCATTTCGTTAACCTTCTCGGGCTGTACGCCTGCTGCGGGCACGACCGGCACGCCGCTGAAAGTGTACTTCTCCAGCGCCGATAATATTTCTACCGACGGTAAATACCTGCTGAATAACAGCGTCAATGAAAGTGACGCAAGCGTGGCCCGTAACGTAGGTTTCGCATTAGTGGAGCCGGGTAAATCAACGCCTGTTACGCTCAATCAGGCTTACACCACCAGCATTATGGGTACTGCAGCGGCGCCAGATTCTGAAACGCTGACGCTGGACGTTTATTACTATAAAACCAATGCCGCTGCCGCAACGGTCGGTGCATTGAGCTCTAACGTGACGTACACCATTTCCTACCTGTAATTTCAGTTAATCAGGCTTCGTTTCTGCGGAGCCTGTTTTTAAGGTTACCATTATGCGTAAGGTTATTTTGCTGGCATTCCTGCTGCTCGGCACGGGCTACTCATGGGCCAATATTGTTATTAATGGCACGCGTGTTCTTTATCCTGAGAATAACAAAGAGGTTATTGTTCAGTTAATCAATACGGGAGATGCCCCTGCGCTGGTGCAGTCATGGATCGATGACGGCGATATTAATTCGACGCCGGAAACGGCAAAAGTACCTTTTCTTTTATCCCCGCCGGTGGTGAAGGTCAACGAACATAATGGTCAGCAACTGCGCATTAAAAAGCTGCCTGCCAATTTGCCTGCCGATCGCGAGTCGGTCTTTTTCCTGAACGTGCTTGATATTCCACCGAAGCCGGAAAATGTGCAAAACCAGAATACCGTTCAACTGGCGATTAAATCTCGCATCAAAATGTTTTACCGCCCGGCCGCGTTAACCGGCACGCTGGACGACGCGACGGGAAAACTGACGCTGATTGCCAGCGGCAAACAGTTCCGCATCGTAAATGAGAGCCCTTTCCATATTACCGTTGCCAATATTTCTCAGGGTAAAAGCAAATTATTGCAGGAATCACCGATGGTATCGCCATTTGGTCAGCTCACCGTGGCAACCAAAAGCGCGGTGACGCGCGGCCAAACCTACCAGCTGATGTATGTAGACGATTTGGGTGCTTACAAAACCCGCACGCTTATCAGCCAGTGACCGGAAAGACTCGCCATGAAATTGAAACAAAACAGGCTCTGCATGCTGGCTGTCTGCTCGCTTCTGCTTTCGCATAAATCGGGTGCGGTATCGTTTGATACTTCCCTGCTTGCTGGCGCATCCGGCGAGTCCGATCTGTCACGTTTTTACGAAAACAACGCCATGCCTGCCGGCCCGCAGGAGATGGATATTTACGTCAACGGGGACTGGAAGGGACGCTACACGGTGACCTATGGCGAACAGCGTGATGACGTTCGCCTTGCATGGAAAGATGCCCTGATGCTGGGGATCAACACCAAAGCGATTCCGGCGCCCGCCATTGCTCAGGGACAGGTGCAACTGCACGATCTCGTTCAGGGTGGCGAGGTGAAAACGGATACCGGCACCCTGAGCCTGGCGCTCACCGTGCCGCAGGCGGCCGTGCTGCACACGGAAGAGGGCTACGTTGCGCCTCAGTTCTGGGATGAAGGGATCCCGGCGCTCATGCTCTCCTGGAACACCACCTGGTACAACACGCGGACGAAAGGCTCAGCGAAAGAGACCAACGACGATTTTTACGCCGGGCTGGATTCCGGTGCCAACCTGCTGGGCTGGCAGTTTCGCGACAGCAGCACCTGGCGCAAATCCGCAAGCGGCGACAGCAGCTGGCAAAACAATACCCGCTACCTGCGTCGCCCGCTGGCGGCGCTGAAATCTAACCTGACGCTGGGCGACTTTTATATTCCGGGCGATCTGTTTGATTCCCTGCGCGTGCGCGGCGTCTCGCTGGCGTCAGATATCAAAATGCGTCCCAACTCGCAGCAAGGCTTTTCGCCGGTGGTGCACGGGGTGGCGCGCACCAACGCCCTGGTAAAAGTGATCCAGAACGGCAACGTCATCTATCAGGAAAACGTTCCGCCGGGCCAGTTTACCCTCGACAGCATTCAGCCGACCGGATCGGCCGGTGATCTGCTGGTGGTCGTGCGCGAAGCTGACGGTTCACAGCAATCCTTCACGGTGCCCTTCTCTGCCGTGCCCGGCATGCTCAAAGAGGGCGTGAGCGAGTACAGCATGATCGCGGGTAAAGTGCATCAGAACACCGTCGAGGCGGAACCGGCCTTCCTGCAGGCCACGCTGCGCTATGGCTTTAATAACCTGATAACCGGGTATACCGGTACGATCGTGAGCGACAATTATCAGGCCGGGCTTATCGGCACCGGCTGGAATTTGCCGTTCGGCGCGGTCTCCGTGGACGTCACCCATGCCAAGACGACGCTGCAGGACAGAACCGACAGCGGCCAAAGCTTTCGCGTGTCGTACAGTAAGTTTATCGATACGACGGCCACCAACTTCACGCTGGCGGCCTACCGCTATTCCACAAAAGGCTATTACAGCTTTAGCGACGCGCTCTACTCCCGCGAAGGGTATCAGCGCCTGAAAGCGCAGTATGACGACTATAAGGATCGCTTCGGGGTCGCCCCGGAGATGACGATGAGCACCTGGGATGCCCTGCGCGCCGCGCAGCCTAAAAATACCTTCACCCTTAACCTGAACCAGCGTCTGCTCAATAACTGGGGCACGGTGTTTATCTCCGGCACGCAGCGCGACTACTGGAACGCCACGCAAACCTCGCGCGAATATCAGGCAGGCTACTCCAACGCCATCGGCCGGGCCAGCTACACCGTCTCCGCCAGCCGGGTGCGCAACAGCGAGCGTGAAGAGGAGACGCGTTTTTACCTCTCCCTCAGCCTGCCGTTCTCAGCGTTTGATAACAACGCGTGGATCACCTCCAGCCTGACGGCCAGCGACTCGCATTATGAGCAGAGCAATATCAGCATAAGCGGCAACGCGCTGGAGTCGAACCGCCTGAGCTATACGCTCTCCGGCAGCAATGCCCGGGGCGGGAACAACACGGCCAGCGTGAATACCGCATACCGTTCGAACTTCGCCACGCTGGGGGGTTCATACAGCGAGTCCTCCGACTACCGCCAGACCGGGCTGAACGGGCGCGGCAGCCTGGTCGCCGTGCCGTGGCATCTGCTTGCCTCGAACGAAACCGGCACCACCATGACGATTGTCGATGCCCCTAAGGCGGAAGGACTGATGGTCAACGGAGATGAAAGTATCGTGACCAACCGTGACGGCGTGGCGCTGGTCCCTTACGCCACGCCGTACCGTAAAAACGCCATTACCCTGTCCGAAACGGCGAACAGCCGTGGGGCAGAAGTGCGCGGCAACATCGCTAACGTCGCCCCGTACGATGGCGCGGTGAATTACATCCGCTTCGACACCGACCAGCGCCAGTCCTGGATGCTTCGCGCCACCCGTCCAGACGGGGCGCCGCTGCCGTTTGGTACCGAAGTGCTGAACGAGCGCGGTGAGTCGGTGGGGTATGTCGGCCAGGCCAGCGTGCTCTACATCCGCGCGGAAGAGCCGCCACGCGCGCTTAACGTCCACCTGCGTGACGGAAACTGCAATATCGCCGCACCGGCGTGGGGGCTGGAAAGCCCGCCTTCTGTTTGCCATAACTAACGGAACATCAACATGATACGGTTACTGACCTTTCTGTTTCTCGCCTGCGTCAGCGGGGCAAGCTATGCCACCTGCTCCGGGGGCAGCATTTCCTATGGCCCGCCAATCAGCGTCGACCTGTCGGATAAGCTCACGCCGGCCACGCCAACCTGGACCGGAAGCTTCACCACCCAGTACAGCGGGTCGTTCAACTGCTCAACCGGCAACAGCGAGTTTTCCTATACGCCGATCCTCTCGACCGACAGTAACTACGCCACCATTCTGGGCTTCAGCAACAATAAATATATGGTGCGGGCGGAGATCACCAGCACGCATCCCAACAAGACGCTGGCCGCCAGCGGTAACCATACGGCTTCTGAGCTGAATACCCCTTTCACCGTGCGCTTTACGCTGGTAAACCAGAGCGGCACCACGCTTACGGGCGACACGGCGACCATGAGCGACGTGCTGTTCGTCAGCGATATGAGCGGCATGTCGCTGTGGGAGATCATTACCTGGCCGATAAACCAGCTGGTGAAAATTGTGCAGTGGCTGTTTAACGGCTTTAAGTGGCCATACGATAACCGCGACATGTTTGGTCAGCCGATGACCATCAAATATGCGCCGAAGCTGACGACCTGCTCGTTTGACAACGCGGGGCTGACGGTGACGCTGCCTACGCTGGGCATTCCCCAGCTTAGCGCCTCTTCTCAGCCAGGGCTGACCCCCTTCACGCTTAACATGAGCTGCCAGAACCTGAGCGCGAACGGCAGTTCTGACCGGGCCATCGAGATGTTCCTCTCCAGCAATCAACTGCTCTCCACCGACAGCTCGGTGCTAGTTGATACCAGCAGCAGCGCCGCGCAGGGCGTTGGCCTGCGGCTGATTCAGCGGAACAACCCGCAGCTGCCGGTTGTTTTCTCAACCTCCACCACCAGCCGTGGTAACGCCACGCTGCTGTTTAGCGTGGCGGCGGGCGGGGCACTGAACAAGACCTTCACCCTGCCGATGGCGGCGTCGTACTATGTCTGGGCGCCGGGGAAGGTCACCCAGGGCAAGCTGAATACCTCGGCCACGCTGAATATTATCTATCCGTAATACGCAGTCCGGGACATCATCGCTTAGTTCCCGATTTTCCCCGCCATCTGCAGGTACCTGATCAGTTCACTGTGGTTGGCGAGGTTGAGCTTCTTCATCGCATTGTGCTTTTGGGTGGCGATGGTACTGGCAGAGCGGCTTCGCAGCTGGGCAATTTCCGTCACCGTGTAGCCTTCCACAATAAGATGAAGAACCTCCCATTCCCGGGCGGAAAGCACCGAGCGCGATCGCGCGCCGGCGCGCATCATCCCCTTCAAAAAGGATGAGATCCGCGGCTTAACGTCCTCTGTCGTCAGCAGCGCCCGTAATTCCGTTTTCAGCTCCCCGGGCTCGTCCTGCAGAGAAAGCGTCAGCTCGTACTTCATCTCCAGCACTTTTTTTAATAACCCGTACTGTAATTCCGGAACAAAAAGCACGCGCTTTACGTTATGCGTATGACACAACATATTAAGCCTGTTACTGGTTTGCACTCCCCAGGCGTTATGATTAAACAGATAGCTGAACTCGGTTATCACCATATCGACCTGGCGATCGATAATCGCATCAAAGAGCTGCTCTGTTGATTCAACTATCGATATGCGCAGGGAATATTCAGGCAGTAATTTCTGCAGCGCATCGCTTATCATCTCCTGCAGAATATTGACCCGATAAAACACAATAACCCTGACGGTTAATTCAGAATAAATCATATTATTTCATTGTTAACGCGAATAAAGGAGAGAGATAGTAATTTAATAAAACCACGCTCACAACTTATTCCCGCCAGGATTTTAACGCCTGGTCCGATAAAAATCCGCAACGGGGGAAAACAATAGCCTGAGGTAAGGATTTCCTGGACAGAAAGAGGCATAACCCACGCAAAAACTGGCCTGCGCGGCCATTCCGAACCAGACCAAATCTTAACTTTCGTTATTTTTCAGCATAAAAACCTGTTTGCAATATTATAAGAAGATTAAACATATTGGTTCTGACATTAAAATATTTTTTGAATTTTATTTCCCTCTAATAAAAAACATCCTCTTTACTCGATATGTTCCTCTGGCATACCTTTTACGCATCATCCCACCACCAATTAACGGGTGACCACTCCATTCGAATGACCGTTTTGCTTACAGGGACCTGGTGCTTAGCTAAAGGAGAATGACCATGAAAGAAAAAATATATGTGGCCGTTGTTGATAGTTGCGAGTTCACAATGATTGGACTGCAATATCTTGGTAACCGCGAACCTGACGAGCATCGGGATGTTATTTTCCATGGGTTTAGCAATATTGAAGATTTTCTTCTCAGCGAACGGACGTGGGATATCGTAATTTACGATCCGCTGAATACCGGAAGCTTTGTGATTACGCCAAATGAAGACATCCTGCGCATGAAAGAAATACAGCCTGATGCGAGGATCTATATCTACTCGTTATCCGCCGGTTTCCTGAAGTTTAAGCATGTGGATGGCGTCATCAATAAGCGCGTTTCGCTGGGGGACATCAAGGCGATGTGGCAAATCCTGATGAGCCAGACACCAAAGGCGTTAAACCATTACAACGTAAGCATTACGACGCGACAGCGCCCTGCAAGGCTCTCTAATGAGGAAGCCAGCGTGCTTCGGGGCTACTCATGTAACCTGAAAACCAAGCAAATTGCCCGCCAGCTGGGCTGCAACGTCAGGCTGGTCTATTTCTACAAAAACAACGCCATGAATAAGCTCAAGGCCGTCCGGGGCCCCTCGTTCTATCAGAGCATTCGCTGGATCTTGAATTAACTTCCCGACCGTGTGTCGTTTGCCTTTGTTCCCGTGTCCGCGGGAACCTTTTTTTCTCAGGGTCTCGTCATGTACACCGTTCTACCCTCTCCCATGCTGCATACCATTACGGGGCTGCGGTTTCAGCCTTTAGTGGATTTTCATTCCGGCCAGGCCGTGGCGCATGAGGTTCTTGTGGAGATCCACAACGTCAATCTGGAGGTGTTCTTCGCTTCGCTGCCCGCCCGCTGTGCGCTGCAAATCTTTTTCTGGCAGGCAAACACGCTGTTACGGAGGCCGGACAAAGGCCAGTACTGGCTAAATTTTCCGGCCGATCGGCTGCTTGACCCCAAAGCCATCGAGCTGTTACTGGCCCTACGCCATCAGCAGCGCTTAACGATTGAGATTCAGGACCCGCTAACCCTGACCCGCATGAGTACCGCGGAGCAACGCGACATCCACAAAAACCTGCACCGGCTTAAGGCGGCGGGCTGGAAAATCTGGCTGGACGACCTGACGTACGAGCTGGCCGACGACTATGCGCGACTTGCCCTGCCGGTTGACGGCATCAAGCTTGACCGCTCAGAGCTCAACGCCGCTGCCCGGTTTGACGCATTCGTTCACTTCGTCAGAGATAACATTGCCAGAGCTGTCGTGGTTGAAGGGATTGAAACCGCGCAGGATTTACAGCGAGCCCGCGCGTCGGGAGCCCGGTTCGGCCAGGGTTTTCTCTGGCCGGAAAGCCGGATAGACGCCAGCGTGACGGCGTAAAGACCGGTGGCTTTACCAGCCCGGTACCGCCCCGCCGTTAAAAATCGTTTCAGCCGCTTTTGCCACTTCAGGCGACTGATAGGACTGGATAAATTCCTTCACGTTCTCCGCGTCTTTGTTGTCTTCGCGCGTGACCACAATGTTCACGTACGGGGAGTTTTTGTCTTCAATAAAGACGCTGTCATGCACCGGCGACAGCCCGGTTTGCTGAATATAGGTGGTGCTGATAATGGCGACATCCACTTTCGGGTCATCCAGCACGCGCGGCAGCTGCGCCCCTTCCAGCTCCATAATCTTCAGATTTTTAGGGTTTACGGTAATATCCAGCGCCGTCGGCAGCAGACCGACGTCCGGCTTCAGGGTAATCAGCTTCTCTTTTTGCAGCAGCAGCAGCGCGCGACCGAGGTTGGTTGGGTCGTTAGGAATGGCAATGGTCGCCCCGTCCTTCAGGTCGGACACGGATTTGATTTTGCGGGAATAGCCGGCCATCGGAAAGACGAAGGTGTTCGCCACGGCCACCAGCTTGTAGTTATGCGCCTTGTTATCTTCTGCGAGGAACGGGCGATGCTGGAAGACGTTGGCATCCAGCTCCCCCTGGTTGGTGGCATCGTTGGGCAGCAGCGAACCGCTGAACCCCACCAGCTCCACGTCGAGGCCATATTCCTCTTTTGCCACTTTTTTAGCAACTTCCGCCACGTCCTGTTCAGCGCCATTGATGACGCCGACTTTAATGTGTTTGGCATCGCTGCCACTTTGATCGCATCCTGCCAGCAGCAGACCCGCGAGAACCAGAGCACCCAATCGACGTTTCACAAGACAGTTCCTTTTGATAAATGATGTAGTGACTATATCGACAACGAGACGCTGAAATAAAAACCGAAAAAGAATCAATAAGAAGGATAAGTTATATGCGGTCTGTTGCCGGGTGGCGCTGCGCTTACCCGGCCTGCGCGCGGAGGTGTTACAGGCCCGGTAAGCAAAGCGCCACCGGGCGATGGGCATCACGCCTGCCGGCGCAGCGGCGCCTCGCGTAAAAACCACGACAGCGCAAACGCCAGCACCATAATACCTGCCGCCAGCAGGAACACCGCATGAATGGCCGAGCCGAACGCATCAAGGTAGTCCAGCCTCAGGGCGTCAGGCAGATGATGAATGGCGGTCGGGTTCAGCTCGCGCGGCAGCTCTGCCCCTTCAGGCAACCTGTCCATCAGCCCCGCCTGAAGAACATGGGTGAACACCGCGCCAAACAGCGCAACACCGATCGCCCCGCCGATGGAGCGGAACAGCGTGACGCCAGAGGTCGCCACCCCGTATTGCTCGGCAGAGACGCTGTTCTGTACCGCCAGCACCAGCACCTGCATCACCAGACCCAGCCCCATGCCCAGCACGCTGGTAAACAGATACAGCTGCCAGGTTGGGGAGGTGAGCGAAATGCGCGTCAGTAAAAACATCCCCACCACGCCGAGCAGGGTGCCGAGGATCGGGAACAGGCGATATCTCCCGGTATGGCTAATAATGCGCCCGCTGATAATCGAGGTCAGCAGCAGCCCGCCCATCAGCGGTATGAGCTGCAAACCGGCCTGCGTTGGCGTGGCGTCTTTCACCACCTGCAAATACAGCGGCAGGAAGGTCACCGAGCCAAACAGCGACATGCCGATGATAAAGCCAATCAGGCTGCAGAGCAGGAAGCTACGGTCGCGGAACAGCGACAGCGGAATAATCGGCTCCCACGCCAGCCGCTCCTCGTAGATAAACCCGGCAATGCCCGTCAGGCCAAAGGCCAGAATGCACCACAGCTGTGGGTCGCTCCATTGACGAACGGTCCCGCCTTCGGTGGTGAACAGGATGATGCAAAGCAGCGCCATGCTGAGGTAAATGGCCCCCAGATAGTCAATCTCATGCTTGCTGCGCCGCGCGCTGCCGTGAAATACCGCGCCGATGACCAGCAGCGCAAACAGCCCCAGCGGCAGGTTGATGTAGAAAATCCAGCGCCAGGAGGCGTGCTGGACGATAAACCCGCCGATCAGCGGCCCGATGACCGTCGCCAGCCCAAACACGCCGCCAAACAGCCCCTGATAGCGCCCGCGATCGGCTGGCGGGATCACGTCCGCCACGGCGGCCATGCTGATCACCATCAGGCCGCCGCCGCCCAGCCCCTGCAGGGCACGCATCAGCACCAGCTGAGTCATGTTTTGCGCCAGCCCGCACAGCGCCGAGCCCACAAGGAACAGCACAATGGCAATTTGCAGGACGATTTTACGCCCAAACAGATCGCCAAACTTTCCGTACAGCGGCACCACGATGGTGGAACTGAGGATGTAGGCCGTGACCACCCAGGAGAGTTTATCCAGGCCGCCCAGTTCGCCGACAATGGTCGGCAGCGCCGTGGAGACAATTGTTTGATCCAGCGCGGAGAGCAGCATCACCAGCAGCAGCGCGCTGAACAGCAGCTTGATCGACGGCGCTTTCTGCGCGGGTTGAGCCATTACGTCGGACTCCATAAGACATTACTTGAAATTAATTAATCGTATAATTAATATTTGTGGAAGTGATGAATAAGATCAAGAGATACTGTGGCCATGCCAGCACAAAAGGACAATTCTGAACCGCGCCGTCCGGGCCGCCCTCGCGGCGGTAAGCGCGCCACCGCCAGCCGCGAAGAGCTGCTGGACATCGCGCTGACCCTTTTTTCCCGTCAGGGGATCGCCAACACGTCGTTAAATGCGATAGCCAAAGAGGCGGACGTGACCCCCGCAATGCTGCACTACTACTTCAACTCCCGGGAGCAGCTGCTGGATGCGATGATTGAGGAGCGTTTCCTGCCGTTACGCGAGAGGATCGGAACGATTTTCGCCGATAACCAGGATTCTCCGGTCAACGCCCTGACGGAAATGGTTAAGGTGCTGGCCGAGCTGGCGGAACAGCATCACTGGTTTGCGCCGCTGTGGATGCAGGAGGTGATTGGCGAAATGCCGGTACTGCGCACCCACCTGCAGGCGCGGTTTGGTGATGAGAAGTATCAGGCGACGCTCGCTACCCTCAAAGGCTGGCAGCAGGAAGGGAAGCTGAATCAGGCGCTGGCACCCGAGCTGCTGTTTACGACCTTGCTGAGCCTGGTGCTGGTCCCGTTCTCACGCATGCGTAATGACGAGAGGCTGAAAGCCCTCTCGCCAGATGTTGTCGTGCGTCATGCGCTCGCGGTGATTGGCAGCGGGATCGGCGGCTAGAGCGCCTTCGCCAGATAGTGTCTCTGCATACCCGCATAGGGGTAATCCTGGAGGGACATCTGCAGCTGGTAGCCCTGTTTTTCGTAGAACGGACGCGCCTGGAAGCTGACGGTATCCACCAGCGCGTGCTTGCAGCCTTTACGTCTGGCTTCCTCTTCGGCCGCTTTGATGAGCTGGCTGCCCACGCCGGTGCCCCGCACGGTGTCGCTCACCCAGAGAAAATCAATATTCAGCCAGTCGCCTTTCCGCACGCCGATCAAGCCGCCCAGCATGACGCCTTTTTCGTCTCGTACGTACACCCCCATATCGCCGCTAAAGGTCGCCAGATCTAAAAACCGCGCGTTATACGCTCTCAGTCCCGTTAATAACTCTTCTTTTTCTGCGGGTGTAACATTATCTGTTATGCTCAGGTGCATATTTCTCTCCTTATTTTCCACGCAATCTGAATATCTCACAGCTTAACCTTCATAAAAACTCCTTATTTCCTCCATTGTTTAAACGAGGAAATATTCATTCAATATGTAAATAAAAAAAGCCTTTCCAAAAGGCACCCAAAACGTATAATGAGAACGATCATTCTCACTTTTAAACGGTAGCCGACGATGAGCACAAAGCTGGAAGAACGACAAAAACTGCGCCAGGACGAGATCGTCACCGCCGCGCGCCGCTGCTTTCGCGCCAGCGGATTTCATGCTGCCAGCATGTCGCAGATCGCCAGCGAGGCGAAGCTCAGCGTCGGGCAAATTTACCGTTATTTCAGCAACAAAGATGCCATTATTGAAGAGATGATCCGCCGCATCATCGACTCGCGCATCGAGGAGATGCAGGGTAAAACGCTGGTGGAGGGGATGCCGCAGGCCCTCGCCTGGCGACAGACGCTTAACGAAGACGACGATGCGCTGATGCTCGAAATGTCCGCCGAGGCCACGCGTAACCCTCAGGTTGCCGCCATGCTGACAGAAGCCGAATCACGTATGTTCGCCAACGCCTGTGCGCACCTGAAAAAACAGTTTCCCCACCTGAGCGATGAGCATATTCGCTGCTGCGTGGAGATTACCGCCGTGATGATTGAAGGCACCATTTATCGTCGGTTTACGCCATTAAAAGTACCCTCAGAAAAATTAGAGCCCATTTATCAGGATATTTTAAATATGCTTTTCTCTGCGAAGTAATCGCATATGAATAATTAGCGGGAATAAGTCATTCCCCATTTTTACATTTCTGGCTCAGCCAGAGATGCGGTATCGCTGTGCCTTTAAATAGCCCTCCTCCCCGTTAAGCCATTAACAGGGCAGGCATCGTTCACCCTGGAAAAAGATTATGAAAACCATAACAACCTCCATCGCAGCATTATTCCTCCTGACAGGGTGCGATAATGCGCAAACATCTGCTCCCCAGCATCCCCTTCCGGAAGTGGGGATTGTCACGCTCATGAGCCAGCCGGTTTCCGTCGTCAGTGAACTGACTGGCCGCACCACCGCCACGATGAGCGCCGAAGTGCGTCCACAGGTGGGCGGCATTATCCAGAAGCGGCTCTTCACCGAAGGCGATACGGTGAAAGCCGGACAGGCGCTGTATCAAATCGATCCCTCCAGCTACCGCGCCGCGTTTGATGAAGCCGCCGCGGCGCTTAAGCAGGCCCAGGCGCTGGTCGAGGCCGACTGCCAGAAGGCCCGGCGCTATGCGCAGCTGGTGAAAGACGACGGCGTGTCGCGCCAGGATGCAGAGGACGCGAAGTCCACCTGCGCACAGGACAAGGCCAGCGTCGAGTCAAAGAAGGCCGCGCAGGAGAGTGCGCGCATTAACCTCAACTGGACCACCGTCACCGCGCCGATTGCCGGACGCATCGGCATCTCCTCCGTCACGCCCGGCGCGCTGGTGACTGCCCAGCAGGACACCGCGCTCGCCACCATTCGCGGGCTCGACAGCATGTACGTCGATCTCACGCGTTCCAGCGCCGATCTGCTGCGGTTACGCAAGCAAACCCTTGCCTCGAACAGCGATACGCTAAGCGTGTCGTTAATTCTCGAAGACGGCAGCACCTACGGTGAAAAAGGCCGCCTGGCATTAACCGAAGTCGCGGTCGATGAATCAACCGGCTCCGTCACGCTGCGCGCCGTCTTCCCGAACCCGCAGCATCAGCTTCTGCCCGGCATGTTTGTCCGCGCCAGAGTGGATGAGGGCATCATGGATGACGCGATCCTCGCGCCACAGCAGGGCATCACCCGCGATGCCAAAGGCACGGCCACCGCGCTGGTGGTGAACGCCAGCAACAAGGTGGAGCAGCGTCAGCTCGAAACGGGTGACACCTACGGCGACAAATGGCTGGTGCTGAGCGGCCTGAAGGCGGGCGATAAGCTGATTGTGGAAGGCACTGACAAAGTGACCGCCGGGCAGGAAGTGAAAGCCGAAGAGATGAAAGCCAGCGGAGGAAACGCCTGATGTTTTCCCGTTTCTTCGTGCGTCGCCCGGTGTTTGCCTGGGTGATCGCCATCCTGATCATGCTCGCCGGAATGCTGGCCATCCGCACGCTGCCGGTCGCGCAGTACCCGGACGTCGCCCCGCCGTCGATCAAGATCTCCGCCACCTACACCGGTGCCTCCGCGCAGACGCTGGAAAACAGCGTGACGCAGGTGATCGAGCAGCAGCTCACCGGGCTGGATAACCTGCTCTACTTCACCTCCACCAGCAGTTCGGACGGGTCGGTAAGCATCAACGTCACCTTCGAGCAGGGCACCGACCCTGACACCGCGCAGGTGCAGGTGCAGAACAAAGTCCAGCAGGCGGAATCGCGCCTGCCCACCGAGGTGCAGCAGACCGGCATTACCGTCGAGAAATCGCAGAGCAACTTCCTGCTGATCATGGGCGTGTACGATAAAACCGACACCGCCAGCAGCTCGGATATCGCCGACTGGCTGGTGAGCAATATGCAGGACCCGCTGGCGCGCGTGGAGGGCGTTGGCAGCCTGCAGGTGTTCGGGGCGGAATACGCGATGCGCATCTGGCTCGACCCGGCGAAGCTGGCCTCTTACTCGCTGATGCCTTCCGACGTGCAGAGCGCGATCGAGGCGCAGAACGTGCAGGTTTCCGCCGGTAAAATCGGCGCGCTGCCCTCGTCAAACGCCCAGCAGCTGACCGCCACCGTCCGCGCCCAGTCGCGCCTGCAGACGGTGGATCAGTTTAAAAACATCATCGTGAAGAGCCAGTCCAGCGGCGCGGTAGTGCACATCAGCGACGTCGCCCGCGTGGAGATGGGCAGCGAAGATTATACCGCCACCGCGAAGCTGAACGGCCACCCGGCGGCGGGCATGGCAGTCATGCTCTCGCCGGGTGCGAACGCGCTCAACACTGCGACGGCGGTAAAAGACAAGATTGCTGAGTTCAAAAAGTCGATGCCGGAAGGCTACGACGTGGCCTACCCGAAGGACAGCACCGAGTTCATCAAGATCTCGGTTGAGGACGTGATTCAGACCCTGTTCGAAGCCATTATCCTCGTGGTGGTGGTGATGTACCTGTTCCTGCAAAACATCCGCGCGACGCTGATCCCGGCGCTGGCGGTACCTGTTGTTCTGCTGGGCACCTTCGGCGTGCTGGCGCTGTTCGGCTATTCCATTAACACCCTGACGCTGTTTGCGATGGTGCTGGCGATTGGGCTTTTGGTGGATGACGCCATCGTGGTGGTGGAAAACGTCGAGCGTATTATGCGCGACGAAGGCCTGCCCGCCCGGGAAGCGACCGAAAAATCGATGAGCGAAATCTCCGGCGCGCTGATCGCCATTGCGCTGGTGCTTTCTGCCGTATTCCTGCCGATGGCCTTCTTCGGCGGCTCCACCGGGGTGATTTACCGTCAGTTCTCGGTCACCATTATCTCCGCGATGCTGCTCTCCGTGGTGGTGGCCTTGGCCCTGACGCCCGCGCTCTGCGGCTCAATTCTGAGCCACACGGCTCCGCACAAGAAAGGTTTCTTCGGCGCGTTTAACCGCTTCTACAGCAGGACCGAGCATGGCTATCAGAACAAGGTGCTGCGTGCCCTGCGCCGCTCCGGCGGCATGCTGGTCATCTACGCCCTGCTCTGTGGCGCGATGGGGTTTGCCATGCTGAAGCTGCCGGGCAGCTTCCTGCCAACGGAAGACCAGGGCGAAATCATGGTGCAGTACACCCTGCCAGCCGGCGCGACGACGGTGCGTACCGCCGAAGTCAGCCGCCAGGTGCGCGAGTGGTTCCTCACCAAAGAGAAAGCCAACACCAACGTGATCTTTACCATTGAAGGCTTCAGCTTCAGCGGCAGCGGCCAGAACGCCGGGATGGCGTTTGTCTCCCTGAAAAACTGGTCCGAACGTAAGGGCGACGAAAACACCGCTCAGGCCATCGCCCTGCGCGCCACGCAGGAGCTGAGCACCATCCGCGATGCCACCATCTTTGCCATGACGCCGCCTGCGGTGGACGGTCTGGGCCAGAGCAACGGCTTTACCTTTGAGCTGATGGCCAGCGGCGGCACCGACCGCGACACGCTGCTGAAGATGCGTAACCAGCTGATTGGCAAAGCTAATCAGGATGCCTCGCTGCACGCGGTGCGCGCCAACGATCTGCCGCAGATGCCGCAGCTTCAGGTGGATATCGATAACAACAAGGCTGTGTCGCTGGGGCTCACCCTGAGCGACGTCACCGATACCCTCTCCAGCGCCTGGGGCGGCACCTACGTGAACGACTTTATCGATCGCGGTCGCGTGAAGAAGGTCTATATCCAGGGCGACAGCGACGCTCGCGCCGTGCCGTCCGATCTCAACAAATGGTATGTGCGCGGCAGCGATAGCACCATGACGCCGTTCTCCGCCTTCGCCACCACCCGCTGGGAGTATGGCCCGGAAAGCCTGGTGCGCTACAACGGCTCGGCGGCGTATGAAATTCAGGGCGAGAACGCCAGCGGCGCCAGCTCCGGTACGGCGATGAGCACAATGGAACAGCTGGCGAATAACCTGCCGTCCGGCAGCACCTGGGCGTGGAGCGGTTTGTCGTTGCAGGAAAAACTGGCGAGCGGCCAGGCAATGAGCCTCTATGCCCTCTCGATCCTGGTGGTGTTCCTGTGTCTGGCGGCGCTGTATGAGAGCTGGTCGGTGCCGATTTCCGTCATTCTGGTGATCCCGCTTGGGGTGCTGGGTGCGGCGCTTGCCGCCTCCCTGCGCGGCCTGAGCAATGACGTCTACTTCCAGGTGGCGCTGCTGACCACCATCGGCCTGTCGTCGAAGAACGCCATTTTGATTGTTGAATTTGCCGAGGCAAAAGTCGCCGAAGGCTACTCCCTGACGCGTGCGGCGATGCGTGCCGCTCAGACGCGTCTGCGCCCCATCATCATGACCTCGCTGGCGTTTATCGCAGGCGTGACGCCGCTGGCAATCGCCACCGGGGCAGGTGCCAACAGCCGCGTGGCGATCGGTACCGGCATTATCGGTGGAACGCTCGCCGCCACGCTGCTGGCGATCTTCTTCGTTCCCTTATTCTTCGTACTGGTGAAACGTCTGTTCTCCGGTAAGCACTCCAACCGGAGGTCATAATGTTTCGTGTATCTATTTTAGCGTTAGCCCTGCTGAGCGCAGGCTGCGTGTCGTTAGACCCCACTTATCAGCGCCCGGATGCCCCCGTCCCGGCAACCTTGCCCGGCGCACACGGCGAAGCCACCGCCGTGGTGAGCCAGTGGCAGCAGGTGATGAACGACGTCCGGCTGAAAAGCGTAGTGACGATGGCGCTGAGCAGCAACCGCGACGTGCAAAAAGCGATTGCGGATATCGACGCCGCCCGCGCCCAGTACGGCGAAACGCGCTCGTCCCTGTTCCCGACGGTGGACGCGGAGCTGAGCCACACCCGCAGCCGCACGCTAGCAAGCGGCGTCGCGACAAGCGATGAGGCCAACGGTGCGGTCTCGAGCTTCGAGCTGGATCTGTTTGGCCGCAACCAGAGCCTCTCCCGCGCCGCGCGTGAAACCTGGCTTGCCAGCGAATTCACCGCGCAGAATACGCGCCTGACGATGGTCAGCGAGCTGACCACCGCCTGGGTGACGCTGGCGGCGGATAACAGCAACCTGGCGCTGGCGAAATCGACGATGGAGAGCGCGGCGAACTCGCTCAAGATTGTGAAGCGCCAGCAGGACGTCGGCGTGGCGGCGGCGACGGACGTCAGTGAAGCGATGGCGGTTTACCAGCAGGCGCGCGCCAGCGTGGCGAGCTACCAGACGCTGGTGATGCAGGACAAAAACGCCCTTAATCTGCTGGCGGGCGATACGGTGCCGGACAACCTGCTGCCCGGCACGCTGGAGAGCCTGAGCGATAATGCCATCACGCTGATCCCGGCGGGCGTCAGCTCCAGCGCGCTGCTGCGTCGCCCGGATATTCAGGAGGCCGAGCATAACCTGCTGAGCGCCAACGCCAACATCGGCGCGGCGCGCGCCAACTTCTTCCCGACCATCTCGCTCACCGCCAGCGCGGGCGTCGGCAGCGATTCGCTCTCCTCCCTGTTCAGCCACGGGATGAAGGTCTGGTCGTTTGCACCGTCCATCACCCTGCCGCTGTTTAGCGGCGGGAACAACCTGGCCCAGCTGCGCTACGCGGAAGCGGAGAAGAAGGGACTGATTGCCACCTACGAGAAAGCCATCCAGAGCGCGTTCAAGGACGTGGCCGACGCGCTGGCGCGGCGTGAAACCCTGAGCGAGCAGCTGGATGCCCAGCGCGAATACGTGGCGGCCGAGCAAAAAACGCTGGACGTGGCGACCCGCAGCTATCAGGCGGGCGCGGGGGATTATCTGACGGTCCTGACCGCGCAGCGGTCGCTGTGGTCGGCGCAGTCGTCGCTAATCGCGTTACAACAAACCGACCTGGAAAACCGCATCACCCTGTGGCAGTCGCTCGGGGGCGGTATTCAGTAACGCTTGCGGGGCAATCCTGAAGCGCGGTGAAGAGAAAATTCATACTTTCGGCTGGCGTCGCTACACTGAATGTAACGATATATTTCATGGGAAGCATGTGTCTCTTAAAGGGGGTTTCGATGAAAGCTGCGCACCTGGTCTGCCTGCTGGTTTGTCTGCTCTTCGCTGCGTTTGCCCATGCTCAGGAAAAGGACGACCCGGCGAAAGAGGCTCAAATCAAGCAACAGGTTCTTAAAGACGTGAAGAAAACCTGTACGCCACAGAAAAAACAGAGCGATAAGGCCTGGCAGGAGATGATTTTGTCGTCCGAGGCCAATCAGCTGCTGATCAAAAACGCCATTACCGCCGTCAAGCGCGACAACCTGGACGCCTACTGGGCCGCGATTGGCCAGGTGGATTGTATGGAAGATTATTGAGGGCTGGAAACGTGCTTCTCGCCGGGTGGCGGCTGCGCCTTACCCGGCCTACACAACATGTTTAACGCTTACGCACGTCCGGAATAATCAAATCCCCGCGCAGCACGTACGACCCCAGCATCTGCGTTTTCTCCGTCAGCCAGCTCACGATACGCGCCGCCATGGCATCCATTGAATATTCAATCGCCGGGATCACCGGAATACCCGGTAGGTGCAGCGATCCGGCCAGGCTGAAGACCATAATGTCGTCCGGCACGGATTTATTAAATGCCTGCAGCTGCGGGATCACCCGCTGGGCTTCCTGCTCGTCCGCCACCAGCAGCGCGTTGAAATTCAGGGTGCTGGCGTTGTTCAGCAGCTCCTGCAGCGCAACGGATGAGGAGGTGGCGTCCATAAAGACCAGGTTGCGATTAAAGGGCAGGAAATTTTTCTCCAGCGCGTGCTTGTAGCCGAGCAGCACCTGGTCGGCAAAACCGCTGCCGTGCGGGTGGATCAGCGCAATCTGGCGACGCCCCTGGCTGGTGAGGTAGTTACAGGCGGTTTCGGCGGCAAACGCGTGATCGAACTGGATGCTGTTGGCGTTATCAGACTCCATACAGTCGACCAGAATGACGTTTTCCATATCGACGTCCAGCGGAAAACGGGCGCCAATCACCAGGATATCATCACAGAGCCCGCAGGAGAGTTCTTCAAGGGCGTGCATCACTTCCGCTTTGCTATGCGCGAAGCGCAGCAGCAGATGTTTTTGATGCTGGCTGAGCTGTTTTTCCAGCGCGTAGAGATAACCGGTGGTCTGGTTAATGTTTTCCTGCGCGCAAATCACGCCAATACAGCCCGTCGACTGGCTTAGCAGTGATTGTGCAATCACGTTAGGACGATAATTCAGCTCATCCACCGCTTTCAGAACGGCCTGACGGCTGGCTTCCTTCACGCCGCGTGACCCGCTCAACACTCGCGATACCGTGGCTTTGGACACCCCGGCAAGACGTGATACATCATTGATTGTCGACATCTCTTTCCCCTGACAGGCTTACCTCGTGCCTGCAAATTCCATGACCGCTTCGGCTCACATTATAGCCAGAATGGAGTATATCCGTTTCCGTTTTCCATGGAAACCGATTTTCCGTTTCCACTCTAAATGATGTCAGAACAGCCAAATTCTGTGACACACATCGGGTTAATTAGCCTCATAAATCAGGGTTCTTGATGGTTGTCACACTTCTGTCTTTTATAAATGGAAACCGGTTTCCATATGATATCCAATCATCATCGCAATAACTTTTTACATTTAGAGGATGGTTGTCGATGTTCAAGATAATGCTGTGCTGCTCTGCAGGGATGTCCACCAGCCTGCTGGTCAGCAAAATGGTCGATGTCGCGAAAGAACGTGGTTTGCCGGTAAAGATTGATGCGTACGGCGTTTCCGAATTTGATACGCAGTTTCCGCAATACCAGGTTGTCCTTCTCGGACCGCAGGTGAAATACATGTTACAGACACTCTCAGACAAGGCGGCTACAAAAGGCATTCCGGTACAGCCCATCGACATGATGGACTACGGCATGCAGCGTGGCGATAAAGTACTGGACTATGCTCTGTCGCTCATCGAAGCGGCACACTAAAAGGTGTTCACATGAGTTCGTTATATCAATCCATGGTCGCGGTGATTGAGCAGTCAATTACCCCGCTGGCCGCGAAGCTCGGTCAGCAAAAGTATGTGATTGCCATCCGCGACGGCTTTACCGCCGCGCTGCCGTTCATGATCATCGGCTCGTTTATGCTGGTGTTCATCTTCCCGCCGTTCTCGGCAGATACCACCAACAGCTTCGCCCGCGGCTGGCTGGATTTCTCCCAGACCTACCGCGAGCAGCTGATGCTGCCCTTTAACCTCAGCATGGGCGTGATGACCTTCTTCATTTCGGTGGGGATTGGGGCGAGCCTGGGTCGTCAGTTTAACCTCGACCCGGTGATGTCCGGCCTGCTGGCCTTTATGGCCTTCCTGCTGGTCGCCGCGCCGTATGCCGACGGCAAGATCTCCACGCAGTACCTTTCTGGTCAGGGCATCTTTACCGCGCTGATCACCGCGATTTACGCCACCCGCGTTTACGCGTGGCTGAAGCAGAACAACGTGACCATTCGCCTGCCGAAGGAAGTCCCGACCGGCGTGGCGCGTTCGTTTGAGATCCTGATCCCGGTGATGGTGGTGATCGGCACCCTGCACCCGCTGAACCTGTTCATCGAAGCGCAGACCGGCATGATTATCCCGCAGGCGATTATGCACCTGCTGGAGCCGCTGGTGTCCGCCTCTGACTCGCTGCCCGCCATTCTGCTCTCCGTGCTGCTGTGCCAGATCTTCTGGTTTGCCGGTATTCACGGCTCGCTGATTGTCACCGGCATCATGAACCCGTTCTGGATGGCAAACCTCTCGGCAAACCAGGCGGCGCTGGCGGCCGGCGCGGCGCTGCCGCACGTTTACCTGCAGGGCTTCTGGGATCACTACCTGCTGATTGGCGGCGTAGGCTCCACGCTACCGCTGGCGTTCCTGCTGCTGCGCAGCCGCGTGACCCATCTGCGCACCATCGGCAAAATGGGCGTGGTGCCAAGCTTCTTTAACATCAACGAACCGATTCTGTTCGGCGCGCCGATCATCATGAACCCGATGCTGTTTATCCCGTTCGTGTTCGTTCCGCTGGTCAACGCTTGCCTGGCGTACGGCGCAACCAAGCTCGGCTGGCTGGCGCAGGTTGTGTCGTTGACCCCGTGGACCACGCCTGCACCGATTGGCGCCTCGTGGGCGGCGAACTGGGCGCTCAGCCCGGTGGTGATGTGCCTGGTCTGCATGGTGATGTCCGCGCTGATGTACCTGCCGTTCCTGCGTGCCTATGAGCGTACGCTCATCAAAAACGAAGAGCAGAAAGCTCAGGCGACCGTCGGTAACGCTGAAGCCGCCAGCCATTAAGTCAAAGAGGAAGAGTCATGAAATACGCATTTCCCGATAACTTCTGGTGGGGCAGCGCAAGCTCCGCTCTCCAGACCGAAGGGGCAAGAGAGGGGGAAACCACGTGGGATTACTGGTTTGCCCGCGAGCCGAACCGTTTTCACAACGGCGTGGGGCCGCAGCACACCTCCACGTTTTATCAGCACTGGAAAACGGACATTCAGCTGTTAAAGCAGCTGAACCACAACAGCTTTCGCACGTCGATTAGCTGGGCGCGCCTGATCCCCGACGGCATCGGTGAAGTGAACCCGGAAGCGGTCGATTTTTATAATCAGGTCATTGATGAGCTGAATGAACAGGGCATCACGCCGTTTATCACCCTGTTCCATTTCGACATGCCGATGGCGATGCAGGAGATCGGCGGCTGGGAAAACCGCGACGTGGTGGACGCTTACGCCCGCTATGCGCAGATGTGCTTCGAGCTGTTTGGCGATCGCGTGCTGCACTGGTTTACCTTCAACGAGCCGATCGTGCCGGTAGAGGGCGGTTATCTGTACGACTTCCACTATCCGAACGTGGTGGATTTTCGTCGGGCGGCTACCGTGGCGTATCACACCGTGTTGGCCCACGCGAAGGCCGTTCAGGCTTACCGCGCCGGACATTACGCGGGTGAGATCGGTATCGTGCTGAACCTGACGCCGTCATACCCGCGTTCGCAGAATCCGGCAGACGTGAAGGCGGCGCACATCGCAGACCTGATGTTTAACCGCAGCTTCCTTGACCCGGTCCTGCGCGGTGAATACCCGGCAGACCTGGTGGCGCTGCTGAAATCCTACGATCAATTACCCGCCTGTAAACCGGAAGACGGTTTCCTGATCGCGGAAGGAAAAATCGACCTGCTCGGCGTGAACTACTATCAGCCGCGTCGTGTGAAGTGTCGCGACAGCGCGGTGAACCCGCAGGCGCCGTTTATGCCGGAGTGGTTCTTTGATAACTACGAGATGCCGGGCCGCAAGATGAACCCGTACCGCGGCTGGGAAATCTACGAGCCGGGTATTTACGATATTCTGGTTAACCTGCGCGACAATTACGGCAACCCTCGCTGCTTTATTTCTGAAAACGGCATGGGCGTCGAAAACGAGCAGCGCTTTATTGAAAATGGCCAGATTAACGATCAATACCGCATTGATTTCATTTCCGGGCATTTAACCTGGCTGCACAAAGGCATTAGCGAAGGGTGCAATTGCCTTGGTTACCATATGTGGACATTTATTGATAACTGGTCGTGGTGTAATGCGTATAAAAATCGCTACGGATTTATCCAGCTCGATGTAAAGACGCAGCAGCGCACCCTTAAAAAGAGCGGAGAGTGGTTTGCCGCCACCGCGTTGAATAACAGTTTTGACAGAGAGTAATTGTGATGATCGCACTAGAAGAAGCCGTAATGGAAATTATCGTCAATGCCGGCCAGTCCCGCAGCCTGTGCTTTGAGGCACTGCACGCGGCGCGTCAGGGCAACATTGACGAAGCCAAAAGCCTGCTGCGCGAAGCCGACGGCTACGCGCGCCAGGCGCACAAGATGCAGACCAAACTGATCGAGCAGGATGCAGGTGAAGCGCGCCAGCCGATGACCTTAATTATGGTGCACGCGCAGGATCATTTAATGAATTCGCTATTAGCGCGTGAACTGTCTGAAGAAATTATTCATTTATATCAGAGATAGTCTATGGCGAAATAAATTACTGTAATACCTCTGGACCTTAAATAGAATTCCACTTGTTCTGATGATAGCGACATATTCTGTCAGATCGGAGCGGGATGGTTATTGTCTGAATAAAATTAAACTATATTGAGATAACCATGAATACGATTAAAAAACTTCCATTAACCATGGCGGTTATCGCCGCGCTTTGCCCAATTTCCGTGCTCGCACAGGAATTCACGCAGGAGCAAATCGACGCCATTGTGGCAAAAGCGGTGGACAAAGCCCTGGCCGAGCGTCAGGCCAAAATGGATGCTGCCGTCGCGAAAAAAGCGGACGTGGTGACCGAGCCGCAAAGCGCGGCGCAGTCCCCGGACATGGCGATTCCGTTCGGCATTAAGTTTACCGGCTACGCCCGCTACGGCGCGCACTTCCAGGCCGCCGACCAGAAATACGTGGCGGTAGACGGCTCCTATAACGGCGCGTCCGCGATTGGTCGTCTGGGTAACGAAGGCAACGGCGGGGAATTCCAGCTCTCCAAAGCCTTTAAGGGTGAAAACGGCGCCATCTGGGACATCAACGTGATGATCGACCACTGGGGCGACGAAGTTAACCTGAAAAAGGCCTACGCCGGGGTGACCAACATTATGGCCTCCAACCCGAACGCCTATTTCTGGGCGGGTCGTGACTTCCACCAGCGTCCACAGCAGGGCATTAACGATTACTTCTGGATGAACCACGACGGCCAGGGCGCCGGGGTGAAGAACTTCGACATCGGTGGCGTGCAGTTCGACGTGGCCGCCGTGGCGGCAGTGGAATCCTGTAGCCCGGAAGTGATGGAAGATGAGGCCAACCCGTCGCGCATCACCTGTACCGGCGGTTCCGGCACGGGCGATAAAGGTAACTACGCGGCCACCTCAAAAATCCACGGCATGAAGCTCGGCCCTATCGACATGGAGCTGTATGCCAACTACGGCTTTGACTCCAAGGCGGTGGAGAGCGACGAGCGTCTGAACGCCTGGCAGGGCGGCGTGGTGCTGAGCCACACCAACGACAGCGGCGTGAACAAGGTGATTGCCCGCTATTCCGATAACGCGGACAACAGCGTGTTCAACAAAACCGAGGATCTGACCACGGTCTACGCCAGCTTCGAAGGGCTGTACAAATTCACCCAGGCCACGCAGGTGGAGTACATTCTCGCCTTCCACGACTACGACAACAGCCGCGATAAAACCGATAACCGCAAGAACTACAACGCCATCGTGCGCCCTATGCACTGGTGGAACGACGTTCATTCCACCTGGCTGGAAGCGGGCTGGCAGCACGTGGATTACGACAACGGCGGCGACAACAAGGGCTGGAAGCTGACCCTGTCGCAGAACATGTCTATCGCCATGGGGCCGGAGTTCCGCCCGATGCTGCGCTTCTACGTGACCGGCGGCAAAGTGGATAACGAGCGCACCGCGCGCGTGAACGGCACCAAAGACGAAACGCTCGACGACTTCAACGTCGGCGCGATGTGGGAGGCGTGGTTCTAGTACAGCGCCGTTTGTTTCGCCCGGCGGCGCTGCGCTTGCGCGGGCCTACAAAACCTTGTAGGCCCGGTAAGCGCAGCGCCACCCGGCAAGATCCCATGTTATGCTACAACAAAACAAACATAGCAGGGGAGAACATGGGTTCCACACGTAAAGGGATGCTAAACGTCCTGATCGCCGCCGTTTTATGGGGAAGTTCAGGCGTTTGCGCGCAGTACATCATGGAGAAAAGCCACATTTCTTCGCCTTACCTGACCATGGTTCGCCTGCTGTTTACCGGCGTGATCCTGCTGACCTTATCCTTCGTTCACGGCGACAAGATTTTCTCGGTCATCAAACATCGCAAAGACGCCATCAGCCTGCTGATTTTCTCGCTGGTTGGCGCGCTTACCGTGCAGCTCACCTTCCTGCTGACGATTGAAAAATCCAACGCCGCTACCGCCACCGTGCTGCAGTTTCTGTCGCCGACGATTATCGTGGCGTGGTTCGCGCTGGCGCGGAAAAAGCGCCCCGGCGTGTTTGTCCTGTCCGCCATCATGACGTCGCTTATCGGCACCTTCCTGCTGGTCACCCACGGCGATCCGACCTCGCTCTCCATCTCCCCTGCCGCGCTGTTCTTCGGCATTGCCTCGGCCTTTGCCGCGGCGTTTTACACGACGTATCCGTCAACGCTGATTGCCCGCTACGGCACGCTGCCGATTGTCGGCTGGAGTATGTTGATTGCCGGATTGATGCTGACGCCGTTTTACGCCGGACGCGGGACCACTTTTGTGATCGACGGCAGCCTGCTGCTGGCGTTTTTCTACCTGGTGGTGATAGGCACGGCGCTGACGTTCAGCCTGTATCTGAAAGGCGCGCAGATGATCGGCGGGCCAAAGGCGAGCATTCTGAGCTGCGCCGAGCCGCTGAGCAGCGCGCTGCTGTCGGTGATTTTGCTGGGCGTGGCGTTCACCCTCCCGGACTGGCTGGGCACGCTGCTGATTGTGTCGTCGGTGGTGCTGATTTCGATGGATTCGCGTAGAAGGGTTAAGGCATCGGCGTAGCCTGATGCCCTCACCCCACCCCTCTCCCACGGGAGAGGGAGAAAAGTACTACTTCGCCTTAACCTTCCCCGCCACCAGCAGCGCCGTCAGCAGCATCAACGTGCCGGAAATCACCAGCGGTGACGTCAGCCCCAGATGGTCGAGCGCCACGCCACCCACCGCCGCGCCGCAGGTGTTCGCCAGCTGGATCACCGCCACCTGAATCGACCCGGCTTTCTCCGCCTGATCGGCAAGCGTTCGGGTGATCCACGTCGACCAGCCGACCGGGATCAGCGCAAAGGCAAAGCCCCAGATAATCGCAATCGCAGACGCTACCCACTTATCGCTGCCCCACAGCACCAGCACCGCTGCACTGACAGCCAGCACCAGCGGCGCACCCGCCAGCGCCACTTTCAGGGAGCGTTTCAGGAACTGGGATGACAGCGAGGTGCCGACAAAGCTGGCGATACCGAAGCTCAGGAGCACCAGCGTCAGGCCGTCCACGTCAAAGCCCGCCATGGTCATAAACACCGGGCGGATATAGGTGAAGAAGGCAAACTGCCCGGCAAAGGCCATAAAGATGGCGGTCATCCCCGCCAGCACGCCGGGGCGCTTCAGCAGCGCGAACATGTTCTGCTTATGGTGTGCCGCTTCGCCCGGCAGCGACGGCAGCGCTTTCCACACCCAGATAATGCACAGCAGCCCCATCACCGCCGCCGCGTTAAAGACGTTACGCCAGCCGATAATCCCGCCGAGAAAACTGCCGAGCGGCGCGGCGATCACCAGCGCGATGGAGACCGCACCAAAGATAACGGACAGGGCCTTCGGCACCGTACGCGCCGGCACCAGGCGCATGGTGAGCGAAGCCGACATCGCCCAGAAGCCGCCGAGCCCCAGGCCAAGACAGGCGCGACCGAGCAGCAGCAGGGTGAAGCTTTCAGCGAAAGAGACCAGCAGGCAGGAGAGCGTCAGCAGAACGCTGAACAGGATGACCACCTTGCGGCGGTCGATGGTGCCAATCACCTGGGTAATAAACAGGCTGGCGAACATCGCCACAAAAGCCGTCACGGTGACGGACTGCCCCGCCACGCCTTCGGAAATGCCCAGATCCTGCGCCATCGGCGTCAGGAGGCTCACCGGAAGAAACTCAACGGTAATCAGGCAGGCGACGCAGAACGCCACGGAGAAAACCGCCGACCAGTTGGGGCGAGAAACCTCTTTGGTCTGCGGTCTGGTCGTGGGCTGGATATGTTCTGTCATGGCGTCACCTGAAAATAAAAACGTGCGGAAAAGTCGCGCAGTTTATCATCAAAAGTGTGACGAATTTAACGTTTAGACAACTTTTGACGTTTTTAATGAGCCTGGAGGGGGAGCATCGTCGACTGATACCTTTTCAGCATAACGAAAATGAAAATTCAGTATCCACATTTGAGGTGAAACAATCATAGCGTCTGAAAAGGAGAAACTATGAAAACACGTACTTTATCTCAAAATCTTACCGTCAGTGCTGTCGGCTATGGTGCCATGGGTCTGAGTGAATTTTATGGCCAGACTAATGACAAAGCCTCACTGCAGGTATTGCATAGCCTCATCGATCTGAACGTGACGTTTATTGATACCGCAAATTTATATGGCCGTGGTCATAATGAAAGACTAATCGGTCATTTTCTTGCCGGGCTGGATAAAAGCACTCGCGAGCAGTTCAAAATAGCCACGAAGTGCGGCATCGACCGCTCGCCTGACGAGTCTTACGCCCGCACCATCAACAATACGCCTGACTATATCATCCGCTGCTGTAATGAGTCCCTCAAGCGGCTTGGCGTGGAGCGAATCGACCTCTTTTACCTTCACAGATTGAGCAACGAAACACCGGTCGAAGAGAGTATGGATTGTCTGCGCACCCTGGTTAAAGAGGGCAAGATCAACCACATCGGCCTTTGCGAAGTGTCGGCTGCAACGCTGCAACGGGCCCATGCGGTACATCCGGTCACCGCGCTGCAAACGGAATATTCTTTGTGGACACGCGATATTGAGGAAAGCATTCTGCCGGTCGTGAAAGAGTTAGGCATCGGTCTGGTGCCTTACTCGCCTCTTGGCAGAGGCTTCCTGACGGGAAAATACCTGAACAATAGCGAGTTTGCAGAAGGTGATTTCCGTAGAAATAACGAACGTTTTGTTCAGTCCAGCCTCGATCATAATCGCCAGCTGCTCGATGTCATCCACCCGCTGGCAGCGAAGTACGGCTGTACCGCAGGTCAAATTGCCCTTGCCTGGCTGTTAGCGCAATACGATAAGCTTGTGCCCATTCCTGGCACTAAGCACCTCAACTATCTGACCGAGAATGCGCAAGCTGCCGACATTGTGCTTGAGATGAATGACATTGAATCATTGAATAACCTTCATCGCCGGATAGCGATCAAAGGCGATCGCTATTCCGCCGAGGGTATGAAGGGCGTGAACGCCTGATACCTCATCATGAAATAAAAAAACCGGGTTTCCCCGGTTTTTTTATGTCTACAGATACGCCGTACCGTTAGCGATAAACGCTCAACGCAACGCCTTCCCCACCGCCTACGCACAGTGCGGCGACGCCGCGCTTGCCGTCGTTACGGACCAGGGAATGAACCAGCGTCACCAAAATCCGGCAGCCAGATGCACCTATCGCATGCCCAAGCGCGATGGCCCCGCCGTAAGGATTGATACGATCCGGGGAAATCCCAGCCTGCTGAATCACCGCCAGCGCCTGGGCGGCAAACGCTTCGTTGGATTCAAGGTGATCGACATCCTCAGGCTTCCATCCCGAGCGGGAAAGACAGTCGGCAATGGCTTGAATCGGGGCTGCCCCCATTAATGCCGGCTGGATACCGGAATTGGTAAACACGCCCAGCGAAGCCAGAACCGGCAAGCCACGCGCTTCGGCGGTATCACGCGTACAAAGCAGCACCGCAGCGGCACCGTCATTCAGCGATGACGCATTTCCCGCCGTCACCGTTCCCTCTTTTCGGAAGACAGGCCTCAGCTTCGTCAATTTTTCAATACTGGTTGCACGCGGCCCTTCATCCCTCTCCACGCTAATCGTTTCGCCTTTTCGCGTCAGCCACTCAACCGGAACAATTTCACGCTCAAAAATGCCGCGCGCCTGCGCTTCAAGCGCATTGTGGTGAGAGACAAGGGCATACTCGTCCTGCATTTCGCGGCTGATAGCAAACTCCGTTGCAACATTCTCAGCGGTGATACCCATATGATAATCATTGAAGGCATCCCAGAGCCCGTCAGAAACCAGGCTATCTTTGAGAGTGATATCACCCAGCCGCGTTCCGCTACGCGACGTCATGGCGATATGCGGCGCGTTGGACATACTCTCCTGACCGCCGGCGATAACAAACTCAGCCTCACCCGTCTGAAGCGCCTGCATACCTAGATGGACCGCCTTAAGCCCGGAACCACACACTTTATTGATTGTCAGACATTGCGTTTCTACCGGTAATCCGGCATTCAGGGCCGACTGCCGGGCCGGATTCTGACCGCAGCCCGCAGTAAGTACCTGCCCCATAATGACCTGGGAGATATCACTGGCCTCTACGCCAGATTCTTTCAGGAGCGCCTGAATGACCCGGCTTCCCAGGTCAGAGGCGGAATGCTCCGCAAGCGCGCCCTGAAATGCGCCCGTCGCCGTGCGGCGGGCTGCAATAATGACAACCTCGCTCATGCCTCTTCCCCTTTCAGTCCTGGCAAGGTATGACCCGTCGCGGCCATTGCCGCCCGGTATGCAGTAAGACCATTCATACAGGCGGGAACGCCAGCATACACCGCCATCTGAATCACGATTTCAAGTAGCTCTTCCGGCGTCACGCCTGTGTTGAGCGCGCCTCTCATATGCAGTTCCAACTGCGGCATGGCATTACCCAGCGTCACAAGCGAGGCGACGGTCAGCATTTCGCGCGTTTTGAGATCCAGTCCCGGACGCCCCACCACATCCCCGAACGCATAGTCGGTAATCAGGGCGGGCAGCCCCGGGTCCAGCTCACTCAGGCGGCGGGTGACTTTATCCGCAAGTCCCGCTTCAAGACGGTCCATAATCTCTCTGCCATAGCGCGTGCGGTCATTAATTTGACTCATAAGATTTCTCCAGTGGGGACTGTTTTGCGGTCAACGTTGCAGGAATAACCGCGACAAGCAGAACGGACAGGCCGATGGCCGTGCCGGCGACGATATACAGGAGCGGCATTGAAAATGCTGAAACCATCCAGGCACCGACCGACGCGCCGATACCAATGGCGGTATTGAAAAACGAAACGTAGATTGCGGAGGCCGGGAAAGCTTTATCTTCAGCCATACGTAAAACCCACGTCTGGAAGCCGACAAATATTCCTGACACGGCAACGCCCCAGACAATCATGCTGATGAATATCAACGCAGCAGAGAGCGAGGAACCTGACAGGCCCAGGAACAGCAGCACTGCACAGATCAGCAGTACAGACAAAGAGACCGTCAGCTTTAGATACTTATCAATCAACACGCCGGTCAGAAAGTTACCGGCCAGACCCGCGATGCCGTAAACAAAAAGCACAGCGGGAATAAAGGCGGTGGACAGTAAACTCTGCGTGTGCAGCCAGGGTTCAATGTACGTAAAGGCGGCAAAGTGGGCCGTAACGGCCAGCAGGGTAGCGGAGTAAATTTTCCACAAGGTAGACGATTTCAGCACGCCTTTAAGCGCATCCAGCCCAAGCGCACTTTTGCTGGTGATCTGGGGAACAAGCACGCTAATACCCACAAAGGCAATTACGCTCAGCGCGGCCATCAGCCAAAAGGCCTGCCGCCAGCCGAAGTGAATACCAATGTAGTTGGATACCGGCACGCCAAAAACGCTTGCTGCGGAGACGCCACCAAATACGATTGACGTCGCCGCCCCAATATATCTGGCAGGAACGATAGCAACCGCCGTTGCGCCGATCATCGCCCAGAATGCACCGTGAGCAAGCGCACCCAGCACTCGGGCGCTAAGCAGCATGCTGTAGGTGTTTACCGTCGCGGCCATGATGTTGGAGATCAGAAGCACCACGGTGAGCACGAGTAAAAGGCGTTTCTTGGCCACATTGCCTAAAAAGACGGATGCAAACAGCGCACTTAACGCCCCCACCCAGGCATAAAGCGACACGGTCATGCCCACCGCGGATTCCGAAGACTGTAGCCCCTCTGCGATTGGCGTTAATAATCCGACCGGCGCCAGTTCGGTCGTGACAATAGTAAACGTTGAAATAGCCAGAATGAATAAAGCAAGCCATGACCTTAACGTCATTTTTTGCAAAGAGAGTTCTGAAGTCATGCTACTTACCTCAATGATAGTTTAAATAATTTGCCAATTTTTTTCTGTTGCATATCTGGTAAGCGCGGAATGCTCTCCCACACACACGGGATGCCCGATGGCTTCGAGCATTGGAATATCCGAAAGATCGTCACCGTAGGCATAACAATCAGCCGGGTTAATTTCCTTATCCCGGCAAAACGTCATAAGCGCGTCTTTTTTACCCGCGCCAATGGTTTGCGGCAGGCCGATTTCACCCGTTAACTCATCCGCTTCATTTATTATGACCGGCGCACAGAGTACATCCGTTACCCCAAGGTATTTCGCAATCGGTGAAAGAATCGGAAGCATAGAGCCAGATATAAATACGGTGTACATATTCTGGCGCTGATGTTTTTTAAGTGCTGCAACAGCGCTCTCAATAAAAAACTCATTTTCCAGCTTATGCCTGAACCATTCCTCACCCATTTCGTCCAGATAACGACGAGATACACCTTTAAACTGGCGATAATACTCTCGGTTCAGCGTCTCCCTTGGCACACCGTTTTTTACGTCGGCACGAAAGCGAGACATAAAGCGTTGAAGACGATCGTGTTGATTATTTTCCCTGCACCAGAAATCATAAAAATCAAACATACTTTTGATATTTATAAGCGTCTCATCAACGTCAAAAAATGCGGCGTGTTTACGCAAAGCCTATTCCTCGTAGTTTTTTCTTCGACTCTTAACCGGGAAATCTTTATCCGTACCAGGCACGCCTGCATCCGCCCAGCGGGAAGGCGGAATTTCAGAAACCACCACGGAAATTTTATCCAGCGGTGCACCTGTATTTTTGTGAACGGCAAACGTAATATCTTCCTGAAGCCTGATGATTTGATTTTCATCTTTCGTCGGCCAGGTCATCACATGAACAAACGGCATACTTTTCTCACTCTATAGTTGTAAATTCATCGAAGGAACGGCCTTTGAGTTTCAAATGGGCATGGATATCGCCTCCAAGACCGTAAAAACCAATTGCACCGCCGTAGCTCTGACGCGAGCTCATATAAAGTACGACTACGTTAATAATTCTGTTTCCTTTCCTCTCCGGTGCCGGAAAAGGATCGGTTAGCTCAGCCCAATATTCGGCATTACCTTCGCTATCGGTTATAAATACGTTGGGTATGCCCAGCGGGCCAGGCCTGCTCGGTGCCTCAGAGGCTAAATCGTTTTCCCTGAGGCTCATCACGGTATAAACGCTATCCGGAACAAGACTCCGGAACGAAAACGTGAACCGTGCTCGTTTTTTATCTTCGGACAACGTGACGTCAAAATTTCCCTCTGCCGCAAGCCAGGCAGCGAGGGTGACAGGCTGGATGTCTCGCTTTCCATCGCTGCTGCGATAATCCGCGATATAGCCGTCATGAAGCGGCACGCTCGGCCTCTTTTCTTTGTTGGCGTGCGGCCGCTGTTCCGGTGCGAAAATCATCCGATAGTTGTTCATCGGAATGGGTAAAGGAAGAGTATGAAGAATAATGTCCTTCAACGCGTCCTGAGGCATTTTCTCTATATCACACAGAATGTTATAGGGTGCGATTTCCCCAAATGCCGGGAGCACGCTGTCCGGTGAGACAATGACGCTTCGCCACTGCAGACCGTTATCCCCGGGCACCATGCCGACCACGACAAAATTACCCTTCCCGTCCATGACCTCCGCAGGGGGGTAAAGCGGCCCCTGCGTGGTCGCAGCCAGACGGTATTTCTGGCTACGTAATTCAGGCATGCGTTACCCCCTGAGCCACCCCTTGCTGCTGAACGATGGCCGCCTGCATGGCAACCTCAGCCAGAGATTTTTCTTTCTCTGTAATCAGGGCGGAAGGATAGACGGTGAACGATACATCCATTGTCGCGCAAAGCGTTTGGTGCTGCGTGACGCGTACCTGAGCCTTGAAACGCCCCCGACGGTCGTTAATATCTTTTTCCAGAAATTCAAAATGGACCAGCGCCGGTAAAGGGAACAGGAAACTGGCAAAATTGATCGCCATGCTATTAATGACGTAATAGCGCCCACTTTCCTGCTGGTAAATAAACTCTTCGGTGACGCCGATAAAGGCCTGTCGGCTGGCTTCAACCAGCAGCATTCCCTGAATATGCTGGCCCGTCTGGTGATCCGCCATCAATTCGCAACGCTCGTCGATTAACAGAGGCATCGCATAAAGGTCAGGATTATGCTCAGCCTGTTCCGCAGGTCCTATAAGTACGTTCTGTTCCAGTTTTTTATGGCAATGTGCATTTTTTTTGTCGCTAACCAGTTTTTCCAGAGAGCACATTTTTAGTTTATTGCCATGAATTGCATTTCTTGCCTGGTTTGAAATTACTTTCCCGGCAAAATCCTTGCGCACGCCCTGCCCAACAATAATTTCGTGTTCTTTATCAATGATATTCGCTGGGATCTGAGTCAATAATTCAAGCTGAGATATAGTCAGTACATCTTTACCGTTGGCAAATTCATTAAATTTATCGCCAACAACAACCAACTTTTTACAGTTCATTCATTGTTCCTCAACAACAGCAAGCACGGTAGATGCGCGTATAAAGGCCGTCATTGCCGCCAGTGATAAAGTTGTCGCCGGCCTGCTGAATGATTTCCTGGTAACGCGCATTGGTAAATGCTTCTTTATATGCTGCTTTATCGCCGTTGAATGAGGAGATAAACATTACGCCCGGAACGCCACTGATCAGAGAATGAAACGCTTCGAAACTTTCAATCTTGTCTTTGTTATCTCTTACCACATTAAAAATGGTTTCATCGCGCCACTGACGGTACTGCTGATAGTTATGCGCAGGCACTTCAACGTGACGAAGCTGGATATAAGTTGATTCTGGTAAGTTCTTTTTATTATCGATCGGGGATTCAACAAACTTAAGTAATTCGCGACGAATATCGGCAGAAAGAACATCAGAGAAACGATGGAACATGGATTCCATTTCACTCTCAACCCACGCAATTTCTTTAATATCGTTGAATGCGCGCAGTTCCAGCAATTCATTAACACCGTTTTCTTCGCAGGAATAGTAGCGAACGTTTTCATTGCTTTTTAATGAAGTGAATGCTTTTTCAGAAAAAGCATTTTTTAATGGGAAGCGTGATACCAGTACATATTTAGACGACATAATTACTCCGAATATTGATTGAGTGAGGATTCGGATAGAAATTTATCAATACAGGAAACAATTGGAATTGTTAAATTTGTAATATATTTTTTGTATTACTGTTAAAACGGGTTTTGCTGCCTGCATTTAGCGTGTAATATCGAAATCGAAAAAAGACTAAATACCTTTTCGCATTCAGGACTCACGTATGGCCACAGCAGAACATTTAATCAGCAATAACCTGCCCAGTATCAAACAATTACAATGCTTTCTCGCTGTTGCACATGAACTGAATTTCCGTAAGGCTGCCGAACGTCTACGCATGACTCAACCGCCATTGACGCGTCAGATAAAGTGCCTTGAAGCGGTTCTGAAACGTCAGTTGTTCAGCCGCAGCACGCATGACGTTAGCCTCACTGAAGCAGGTCGTGCGCTGGTTGTTCAGGCTGAAAAAATACTTAAAGACATCAGTAATCTAAAAGAAGACCCTCTCTCTTCTGAAACGAGCCTGCGAATCGGACTCACGCGGACGCTTAATTTTGAATATATTGAACCCGTGAATACCCAGCTTCAAAAAATGAACGCAGGAGATGATGTCGAAACGCCGGACCTGACGTCTGCCCAACTGCTGCAAAGCTTGTCTAAAAATATGCTGGATCTGGTGCTGACCGGTGAAAAAGGAACGGGTCATGAAGACATTGTTCAATACCGCTGGGTCTGCCAGGAACCGTTGCTCATCGCAATGCCCTCTTTACATCCTGCCAGCCTGAAAGAGAAAGTCGCGCTGGAGGATATTAGCGATCTTCCCATTTTCTGGTTTTCCAGAAGCGCCAACCCGTCATTTTACGACAAATGCGAAAGCTACTTTGATACGCTGAAAACGCCGCTGAAGCGGATAAAAGAGCCGGATGATACCCTCGTGATGCTAAGCCGTATCGCAAGAGGGAAAGGATTTGCGCTGCTGCCTCAGTCGAAATGCACCTTTAATCAGGAAGGGCTTTGCTACCGTGAACTCACGGACGCGGAGGCAAAAAGGTTAAACATAGATATCTATGCCGCCACCCGCCTCAATGAAAACAGAGAAGAGATTCTTAACGCTCAAAATATCCTGTGCGGAAAAACGGCTTAATGCAGGTAAAACACCCCCTCTTCCGGCAGGAAGAGCTGGTTATAGCGTAGCTGGAAGGCATTCAGCTCCTGCGGATCGGGCTCCATCTCGCGCATAAAGCCAAGCGCCAGACGAATTTGCGCATCGGTGATGGGCGCCGCCAGGCGGGCTTTTCGCAGCATACGGTGCCAGGCGTGGAGGTTCTCCTCGCTGCCGTCGACAATGCAGACCTGCCAGATCAGCAGCACCTGCGCGGCGTTTTGCAGATGCGCCTCGTCGGGGCGTTCAAGATAATGGATAAACTCATTGCCGGGCGTTTTACCAAACTGGTCGATCATCGACTCGACCGGCATTGGGGTCATCCCCAGACGTTCGCTCAGGCGTTTGATTGCGCGGCGGGAGTCTGAGGTCAGGACGCGAAATCCCACCACAAACACCACGGCAAGCGTTGCCAGCATTATCCAGACCATGCGTTCTCCTTAGACTAGCCGCTCATCATAGCGGGAAACGCAGGGCGTCAACAGCGGGCAGAAGCATAATAGTGAACGGAAAAGCGCTGGAAAAGGGCAGAAAAGTCGTTTTAGTTTTTATAGGGACGATTGTATTTCCACGGTGTATGGTCAACGGGTGGTGGTAACGAATCATGACTTCAGGGAAAGAGCGAACATGTCCATAACAATCAGTGTCCTGCTGGAGAATCGGCCTAACCATAACGCTAAAAGCTCACTGCGGGCCAAAGCAGGGCTCAGCCTGTTTATACAGGATGAAAATGATTCCATTCTCTTTGATACCGGTCCTGATGATAGCTTCCTGCATAACGCAGGTCTGATGGGGGTCGATTTAACCTGCCTGACCGCAGCGGTACTGTCTCACGGGCACTATGACCATTGCGGCGGCGTTCCGTGGTTACCGGATAATTGCCGGATCGTATGCCATCCCCACGTGGCCCGCGAGCGTTATTCGGCAATACGGTTTTCGGGGTATACCGCCAGACTAAAAAAACTGTCGCTGAATAATGATTATTCACGCTATCGCATGGAATACAGCCGTACCCCGCTCCAGCTTGGGGAGCGCTTTATGTGGTCAGGGGAGATCCCTGTCGCCAAACCGCACGCATACGGTGTTATCGGCAGCAAAAATGCGAATGCGGATTATGTAAAAGATGAAGGGGTTCTGATTTATAAGTCTGACCGTGGCCTGGTCATTTTCATCGGCTGCGGGCACCGAGGGCTGATTGATATTGTGCGTTACTGCCAGAAAATAACCGGTATCAATCACATCCATGCAATTTTCGGCGGTTTCCATCTTCGCTGTGCGTCACCGCGTAAGCTCTGGGCAGTCAGGCAGTTTCTGCGCGTCCTGCAGCCCGACAAAATAATGGGCTGCCATTGTACGGGTAAATGGGGCAATTTGTGGTTGCCGGACGCAGTCACCCCGTCAACTGGGGATATTTTTGTTCTGGGGTAGGTCTTAACTCATTGAATAAAAAAAGCCCGGCATCACACACCGGGCAAAGAAGTTACCTGCACACTCAGGCTGTTTTTAATTTCTGCACACGATTCTCACGGCGAATTTTACGTTCTTCCAGCACCGCTACCATCGCCATCAGGACGATACAGCCGATCGCTGCCGCATCCAGCGCGGCGAAGGTGCCCGCCCAGCCGGTGAGGCCGAAAATCGGCGTGCCGTCGGCGATCATCCCCAGACCCAGCTTGGCGAAGCTGTCGCCGATCAGGTAAGCAAAGGTGCCTTTAATCCCGTCGGCGGCGCCGATCGCTTTTTTCGGGACGAAGCCCACTGCCGCCACGCCGATCAGTAATTGCGGACCAAACACCAGGAAACCGAGCGCAAACAGGGACGCCAGATAAACGTACTGGTTGCTGGCATGCTGGTACACGCCGAGGGTGGCGATAATCAGCGCCAGCGCGACGCAGGCCACCAGCGCGCGACGACCGTTGGCGAGGTCAGAGAGCCAGCCCCACAGCAGCGTGCCGACCAACGCGCCCACTTCGAACAGGGTGAAGCCCTGAATCGCCACTTCTTTAGAGAGCTTCAGCTCCTGGAAGGCATACACGGTCGACCACTGGTCGATACCGATGCGCACCACGTACAGGAAAATATTCGAGAAGCAGAGCAGCCAGATCACTTTGTTTTTCAGCACGTACTCAACAAAGATCTGCCATTTGGTCATCTCGTTTTCTTCGGTCTCTTTGTCCTCTTCGCTGATCTCCTCGCCGAACAGCTCTTCAGCTTTGCCGAGGCCGTAGGATTCCGGGGAGTCGCTGCCGAAGCGCAGGCCGATAAAGCCGACAATCAGGGCGATAATCGACGGGAAGATAAACATGCCGATCACGTGGCCGTCGAACAGGACGTTCGCGCCGAACAGCGCCACGCCTGCCGCACCCGCCCCGCCGAGGTTGTGGGAGATGTTCCACATGCCGAGGTAGGAACCACGCTTGCGGCGCGGGGTCCATTTGGTGATGGTGGAGTAGCTGCACGACCCGCCGGTGCTCTGGAAGAAACCGCTCAGGGCGTAAAAGGCGATCATCAGGAACAGGCTAACGGAGCCAGTGCCCATGCTGGCGCTGAAGCCAAGCATACAGATAGCGGAGAGGATCAGCATAAACGGCAGAAACTGCTTGGTGTTTTTGCCGTCCGCGTAGTAAGACACAACCGTTTTCCCCACGCCGTAGGTGATGGAGAAGCCCAGGCCAATCATCCCCAGCTGCGTCATGCTCAGCCCGTAGGTGGAGATCATGTCGTTCTGCGCGATGTTAAAGTTTTTGCGGATCAGGTACATGGTCAGGTAGCCGATGAAGACCACCAGATAAGACTGCATGAACGGTTTGAACCACATTTTGCGCCGCACATCGAGCGGCAGATCCAGGGTCGGCTTGCGCACCTGATTTAAGAAGGCCAGCATGACTGAGTTACTCCTGAGCTGATTTTTGCAGCATTGTAAAAATCAGCCGGGAGAGATGCCTGAGACAGCGTCCAGGTAAAACCGGGAAAATTTCTTAGTTTTGCGCTATTCGGGGTGAAAAGGTGAGACGCATCACGCTTCGTTCACCTCGCGTGGTGCCTGCGCGTTCAAAAACGGCAACAGCAGCAGGGCGGAAATCCCCGCCGCGATGGCGATCACCGCGAAGAAACCGCTCCAGTGCCAGATGTCGATCACCCGCGCCAGCGGCCAGCCGGAGAGCGACGCGCCAAGGTACGCAAACAGCCCGACAAAGCCCGTCGCCGCGCCGGCCGCCTCTTTGTGCGAACACTCTGCCGCCGCCATGCCGATCAGCATCTGCGGGCCGAACACGAAGAAGCCGGTGGTGAAGAAGCACGCCGCCTGCATCACGTAGCTGGCGAACGGCATCAGCCACAGCGAGCCGACGGAGAGCAAAATCCCGGCGGCGAAAATCAGGTTCATCGGGCCGCGGTTGCCGTTGAACAGCTTGTCCGAGCCCCAGCCCGCCACCAGCGCGCCGATAAACCCGCCCAGCTCGAACATCGTCACCGCCGAGTTGGCGGTCACCAGGTCTACGCCGAGCGTCTCGGACATGTACAGATTGCCCCAGTCGTTGATGGCCGCACGCACCACGTAAACCAGCACGTAGCAGAGCGAGAGAAGCCAGATATACGGGTTTAACAGCACGTATTTGGTGAGGATCTCTTTGCGCGTCAGCCCCGCCCCCTCCTGCTGTTGCGCCATTTCCATCTCGTCGTGCCGCCAGTCGCCCACCGCGGGCAGGCCCACGGTTTGCGGCCTGTCGCGCAGGCGCCAGCAGAGGAACAGCCCGGCGAGAATAGCAAGCCCGCCGGCAATCATCATCCCCGCGCGCCAGCCGTAGTGCAGCGCCGCCGCGCCGACCACCATCGGGATCAGCGCCCCGCCGACGTTATGCGCGGTGTTCCAGACGGCCCACCAGCCGCCGCGCTCGTTGCGCGAGTACCACGCGGTGAGCAGGCGCGCGCAGACCGGCGCGCCCCAGCCCTGGAAAAAGGCGTTCAGCGCCCACAGCAGGGCAAAGGCCCAGAGCGAGGTGGAGAAGCCAAACAGGATATTCACTACCCCGGTCGCAATCAGCCCAACGCCCATGAAGTAGCGGGCGTTGGAGCGGTCGCTGACGATGCCGGAGAAGAACTTCGACAGGCCGTAGGTGATGTAAAACAGGGTCGCCAGCAGGCCGATATCGGTGCGGGTCATCACGCCGCTGGCGAGGATCTCCGGCGCGGCGGCGTTGAAGCTTTTGCGGGTAAAGTAAAACAGCGCGTAGCCGAGCCAGATGGTGATCAGGATATGGCGACGCCAGTAGCGGTAGCGGGCGTCGATTTCCGCTTTGTTGCCTATCGGCGCGGCGTTCGCGGGGGTTTTAAACATGGTGGCTCCTTAGCGGCAGGCTGACGCTAACGCGCGTCCCATGGGTGCAGGAGATGTTCAGCGTGCCGCCCAGCGCCTTCACGCGCTCGCGCATGCCCGCCAGGCCAAAGCCCTGCTGCCCGGAGCCCGGCGGCAGCCCGCAGCCGTCATCTTCAATCACCAGCTTGAGGCTTTCATCCTGCTGCCAGCCCTGCAGCGTCACCGCGCTGGCACTGGCGTGCTTGACGATATTGTTCAGTCCTTCCTGACAGACGCGGAACAGCGTCACGCGCTGGCCTTCGCTCAGGGTGGCTTCGTTGATGCGCCAGTCGAGATGGCTGACGATCCCGCGGCTTTCCAGCTCCATCTCGCGCATCAGGGAGCGTACCGCCTGCTCCAGCGACAGGTCATCAAGCTGGCGCGGGCGCAGCCGTCCTAACAGGCGGCGAACGGAGTCATAGACCCCCAGCGAAAGTTGTTCGATATGCGCCCCGCCCTGCTTCACGCCTGCGTTTTCCGCCGCCAGACGCTGGACGATGCCCGCCTGCGTGCGGATGGCGGTGATGGTCTGGCCGATATCGTCGTGCAGCTCGCGGGCAACCTCCTGCCGCACGCTCTCTTCAGTTTCCAGCAGACGCTCCGCCAGACGACGGTTGCGCGCCAGCTCGGTCTGCAGGGACTGGTTCAGCTCGCGCAGGCGCTGAATGCCCGCGCCGAGCAGCAGCCCGGTCAGGCTTTGGGCCAGCAGGGAGAGCAGTAAATCCACCGGGTGATCGTGCCAGGTCTGGCTGGCAATCAGCGCGATGGCGTTCATCAGCGTGGCGATCAGCGCCCCCTGCCAGCCGTAGTGCCAGGCCAGAGCGATGATCGGCAGCGCCAGGCAAAACGGCGTAAAGCGCGAAAGCTCGGCGGGCAGACCAAGCTGCAGCCACAGGCTCACCACAAACAGCAGCAGATACCAGATGAGGTGCCGGGCGCGCCAGTTCACCGGTTGAGTAACCAGCGCCGGGCCGAGCGGCTGCCAGACGGTGCTGGTGAGGTAGTGCCAGAAAACGAGGCAGGTCGGCGCCAGCGTCAGGCCGCCGGTCAGGGCCAGCAGCAGGGCGTTGAGCATCTCCTTATCACCCGCCCACGGCAGGGACTGCAGCAGCGCAGCGGCAATCAGCGCCGCCCCCTGGCGCAGCAGGGTGCGCCAGTCGCGCTGGTGACGATAGCGGGAAATCAACGCAACCGGGAGGAGCGTGAGCACGCTTCCGGTCATCAATAAGGGCAGGTGCGCGAGGGCGACTTCCTGCGCCAGCCAGACCAGCATCAACCACTCTGCGCCCAGCAAAACGGGCCAGTAGCCGCGCGGGCATTGCAGCATCAGCCCCAGACGCAGGCCGAAGGGGAACAACAGCACCGCCAGCTCCGGGCGCTCCACCAGGTGCAGGCTGATGCTCCACAGGCAGAACCAGGCGGCGGAGAAGATAAAGAAGCTGGCGGCGACGGCGATCAGCCGCGAAAAGACGGGACTCATTGCCAGCTGTCAAACATGCGGCGCGCCAGCTCAACGTCGTTGCTGACGTTAAGTTTTTCCATCAGGTTGGCGCGATGAACGTGAACGGTTTTCGGTGACAGATCCAGCTCCGCGGCAATCTCTTTTACCGACATGCCCTGGGCAAGCTTCTCTGCCACCTGACGCTCGCGCCGGGTAAGCGGATCCTGGCGTCCGGCCGCCAGCTTGATGGCGATATCCGGCGTCAGATAGCAGCCGCCGGTGGAGACGGTGCGCACGGCGGCAATTAGCTCGTCTGGACTGCAGCGTTTGGAGAGGAACCCGCGCGCGCCCGCGTTGAGCGCCTGCTCCACCAGCGCCGGGCTGTCGTGGACCGAGAGCATGATGGTCGCCATCCCTTTCGGCAGCTGGCTCAGCAGCTCCAGCCCGGAGAGATCCGGCATCGAGATGTCGCAGATACAGACCTGCACCCCGCGCCCCGGCAGACCCGCCAGCGCCTCGCGACCGGAGCCAAACTCGGCCACGACCTGAAAATCCGGTTCGAGGTTCAGAAGCTGGGCAAAGCCGGAGCGGACGATAAGGTGGTCGTCGATGAGAGCGATGGTGGTCATGTGTCTTCCTGCGGTCTGAAAACGCCGGATGGCGCTGCGCTTATCCGGCCTACAAGAGCGAAAGACGCTTACCTTAAGCGATCTTTATTCGAAAAACACCGCAATTTTGTTAAACATGGCGGGATCGGACTGGTTGCGCGCCACTTTGGTGACATCTTCCAGCTTGTCGATCTGCGCCATCATCTGTTCCAGACGCTGGTCATCGTTGACCAGCAGCCAGATGCGGCTGTGCTCGCTGCCCTGAATCGGCAGACAGAGAATACCTTCCACGTTAAACGCGCGGCGGGCAAACAGCCCGCAGACGTGAGTCATGACGCCAGGGTGGTTGCGGACGGTGAGTTCCAGAATGACGTTTTCGTGTTGTTTCTGCATGGTTTATTCTCCCACCATCTCAGTATTTGCCGCTCCCGGCGGCACCATCGGATACACTTTTTGTTCAGGGTCGATACGCACGTGGATCAGCGCCGGGCCGGGGCGAGAAATCGCCGCCTGCAGCGCCGCGTGGGCATCCTCTTCGGCGTTCAGATCGCAGGTATGCAGGCCAAAACCGGCGGCAATCTGCATAAAGTTAATCATCCCCGGATAGGTCGCCGCAAACACGCCCTGCTTGTAGAACAGGCTCTGCTGCTGGTGCACCAGCCCCAGCGCCTCGTTGTTCATCAGGATGATTTTTACGTCCAGCTGGTTTTCGGCCGCGGTGGCCATCTCCTGAATGTTCATCATCAGGCTACCGTCGCCGGAGAAGCAGATCACCTTGCGGTCGGGATTCGCCAGCGCCGCGCCCACGGCGGCGGGCAGGCCAAAGCCCATGGTTCCCAGGCCGCCGGAGGTCAGCCACTGGCGCGGACGGTTCAGCGGGTACGCCTGCGCGGTCCACATCTGGTGCTGGCCAACGTCGGTAGTGATGATGGCGCTGTCGTCCACGCAGGCGGCAACGGCGTTAATCAGCCCGTAGTGGCTCAGCGGGTCGCCTTCGGTTGGGATTGCGCCCGGGAACTCGCGCTGCAGATCGGCCACCAGCTGACGCCAGTCGGCGCGGTCGGCTGCGTCCGTCTGCGGGATCAGCTGCGCCAGCACCTCTGCCACATCGCCCTGAATCGCCACGTGCGGCTGCTTGATTTTACCCAATTCGGCGCGGTCAATATCCACGTGAATGATTTTGGCGTTCGGGCAGAACTGCTCGGTTTTGCCAATCGCCCGGTCATCAAAACGTGCGCCCATAACAATCAGCAAATCCGCCTCTTGCAGGATGTAGTTGGTGCTGCGCGCGCCGTGCATGCCCAGCATTCCTAATGACAGCGGGTGTGCTTTTGGCAGCATACCCAGCGCCATCAGGGTCATGGTGGTCGGCAGGTTGGCCTTTTCCGCAAACTGACGGATTTCATCCGCGGCGTTGATTGCCCCGCCGCCCAGATAGAGCACCGGGCGTTTGGCAGTGTTAATCATGGCGGCGGCGTCGCGCACGCTCTCAGCGCTGAATTCCGGCGCGGGGGCACGCTCGCCCGGCTCCGGCAGCACGTCAATCTCGATCTCTGCGGTCTGGACATCCTTAGGAATGTCTATCCACACCGGGCCTGGGCGGCCGGACTGCGCGATGCGGAACGCATCGCTGATAACCTGAGGCAGCTCGGCGATGTCGCGAACTAAATAGTTATGCTTGGTGATGGGGATAGAGATGCCGTAGGTATCCACTTCCTGAAACGCATCGGTACCGATCATCGAAGACGGCACCTGGCCGGTAATGCAGATCAGCGGAATGGAGTCGAGGCGCGCGTCGGCGATGGCGGTCACCAGGTTGGTTGCGCCCGGGCCGCTGCAGGCCATGCAGACCGCCGGTTTGCCCTGGGTACGCGCCATGCCCTGAGCGATAAAACCGGCCCCCTGCTCGTGGCGCGCCAGCACGTGGCGGATCTGCGTACTTTGGCTTAATGCATCGTACAGCGGCAGCACCGTGCCGCCAGGGATGCCCGCAACGGTGGTGATTCCCTGCCGTTCCAGTAAATGAACGATCAGCTGCGCGCCGGTGAAACGCGTCTTCGTGGATGTTGTGCCCGAAATTGCCATGCTCCAGTCCTTTTCTTCTGGGCCGACTTTCCGGGGAGGGTCCTAAACGAAAAACCCCGCCCGGTTTGCGCCGGCGGGGTTTTGGATTCGTGTGTTGATCCAGTCCCTACGGCGCATTGCCGACGACCACCACCACACGCACGACGACCACTGCGGCTGGTTGCGCAGTTTTTAGTAGGGTCGCGGTGTTCATGGATGAAGTCATTGGGGACCTGTGTTTGGAATCATTGATTGAATTTATACAAACACAGGTTTTTCGGCGTGACAATGGAAATATTTTCATCTGCGCAAAAATGCGTCAGGGATCACGTTTCGTTTGTTGAGTGATAAAAACAAAAAACCCCGCCGGAGCGAGGTTTTTATCAGGGTTTTGCGGTTGGTCGCCGCAGAACACACTGTGTTACGTCAACGCAAAAAAGTATACGCGATCGAAGACGAACGCGCAATTCAGGCACGGATTTTGACGTTTTTGAGTATGGATGGGGTTTCGGGTTTTGTCCAAAAAATACTGTTCATGCATACAGTATTTATCTATACTGAGGGTGTTCGCAGTGAGCGAGGGGGCCGCAGTTTTACCGGCGCAATGAAGTCCTGGCTGAAACGGGTGGTGCCGTCAGTGCCTTAACCCCTGAAGTGAGCACACTGTGTTACGTCAATCCAGGTGCTGGCAACAGGCGGCGGAAAGGTACGCCAGCATCGTGCTCCTTTTAACCAAAAGGAGACGCGTATGAGCGTAGTGGATATGGTGATACTTATCCTCAAACTCATTGTTGCTGTACTGCAACTGCTTGATGCTGTCCTGAAATTCATTCGCTGATTCAGGTTCAAGTCGCACCTGAGAGGGGCGGGCAACCGCCCCTCTTTAATAACGAGGGAATGCTATGTCGCGTCTGTTAATTGAGCCGGTTACCCCAGAAGAGCCGGGGTACATCGCCCTGAAGGCTGAAAGTATCGCATCGAATTTCAACATGCTGCGCAGGCTGGAAGAGAACTGGCAGCGCGGCGAAAACCGCTTTAACGCGCCGGGCGAAAAGCTGCTGGGTGCGTTTCTCAACGGCAGGCTGGTGGGCGTGTGCGGCCTCAACCGCGATCCGTTCAGCCAGCAGCCGCGCGCCGGGCGCATTCGCCATCTCTACGTCAGCGAGAAGTGCCGCGGGTTGGGCATTGGCAAACAGCTTTTGACCGTGGTAATGGCCGATGCCAGCATCTGGTTTGATTTTCTCAATACCCATGCGCCGGACGCCGCGTACGGCTTCTATCGCCAGGCGGGTTTTACGCTGGTGTCTGACGAACCGCGGGTGACGCACCGTCTGTTTTGCGCAATCTGAGCGGCTGGCAGCATCGGGTTGTGAATGTTACAGTTAAGTGACAACTCACCACCCGACGCGCCATGACCATCACCGTTTTCTGCATTTTACTCTTCGCCGCACTGCTGCATGCCAGCTGGAACGCCATCGTCAAAGCCGGAACGGATAAGCTCTATTCTGCAATCAGCGTCAGCGGCTCCGCCACGCTGATTGCCCTGGTTTTACTGCCTTTCTCCCCACAGCCGTCTGCTGCAAGCTGGCCGTTTTTGATTGTCTCCTGTGCCTTACAGGTGGTGTACACCGTGCTGGTAGCGAAGACCTATCAGGTCTCTGACATGAGCCAGACCTACCCGCTGATGCGCGGCACCGCGCCGCTGCTGGTGGCGCTGGTAAGCGTGCTGGCGCTCGGCGATAGCCTCTCGTGGCTCGCCTGGTCCGGCATCGGGGTGATTTGCCTGTCGATACTGGCCATGGCGATGAACGGACGCATGCAGTCGCGAAAAGGGATCCGGCTGGCGCTGCTGAATGCCTGTTTCATCGCGGGCTATACGCTGGTGGACGGCACCGGCGTACGGCTCTCGGACACCGCGCTGGGCTACACGCTGTGGACCTTCTTTATGAACGGCTTCTGCCTGCTGGGCTGGGCGATGGTGGCGCGTCGGCGCGAAGCGTCCAGCTATCTCCGTCTGCACTGGAAAAAGGGGCTGCTCGGCGGCGTGGGAACCATGGGCTCTTATGGCCTGGCGCTATGGGCAATGACCCAGGCACCGCTGGCGGTGGTCGCGGCGCTGCGCGAAACCTCCATTCTCTTTGGGGCGCTTATCGCATTTTTACTTCTAAAAGAGCGGGTTGCGGGCCTGCGTATTGCTGCGGCGCTGGGTATTGCAGGCGGCGCGATTCTGCTGCGCCTGGCGTAAATCACTGGCAACATTAGTTGCCGATCTTGTTTATAAATCCTGCCTTGTCCGGTTTCTTCATTCATCACAGCAATGCTTAATTTGTCATCTCACTGTGGTAGATTCCTCGCGCATTTATGGGAATGCGTAGTCACTTATTCTTCATTTTTCTCTTTTGGCAAAAGTATTCAGCGACATGAAAAAACAAAGGAACGTTAACTTATTGTTGATGCTGGTGTTACTGGTGGCCGTCGGTCAGATGGCGCAAACCATCTACATTCCGGCGATTGCCGACATGGCAAAGGAACTTAACGTCCGCGAGGGCGCAGTGCAGAGCGTGATGGCAGCCTACCTGCTGACCTATGGCGTTTCGCAGCTGTTCTATGGCCCGCTGTCTGACCGCGTCGGGCGCCGCCCGGTGATTCTGGTGGGCATGAGCATTTTCATGGTGGCGACGGTGATTGCCATTACCACGCACAGCCTGACCGTGCTGATTGCCGCCAGCGCCCTGCAGGGCGTCGGGACCGGCGTCGGCGGGGTGATGGCACGAACCTTACCGCGCGATATGTATCAGGGCACCCAGCTTCGCCATGCCAACAGCCTGTTGAATATGGGGATTCTGGTGAGCCCGCTGCTGGCCCCGCTGATTGGCGGCCTGCTGGACACGATGTGGTCCTGGCGCGCCTGCTACGCCTTCCTGCTGGTGCTGTGCGTGATTGTTACCTTCAGCATGGCGCGCTGGATGCCGGAAACCCGTCCGCAGGACGCGCCGCGCACGAAGCTCATCGCCAGCTACAAAACGCTGTTCGGTAACGGGTCGTTTACCTGTTATCTGCTGATGCTGATCGGCGGGCTGGCGGGCATTGCGGTATTCGAAGCCTGCTCCGGCGTGCTGCTGGGCGCGGGTCTTGGCCTGAGCAGCATGGTGGTCAGTATCCTGTTTATTCTGCCGATCCCGGCGGCGTTCTTCGGCGCGTGGTTTGCCGGACGCCCGAACAAGCGTTTCTCAACCCTGATGTGGCAGTCGGTAATCAGCTGCCTGCTGGCTGGCGTAATGATGTGGCTCCCGGGGCTGTTCGGCGTGATGACCGTCTGGACGCTGCTGATCCCGGCCGCGCTGTTCTTCTTCGGCGCGGGCATGCTGTTCCCGCTCGCCACCAGCGGCGCGATGGAGCCGTTCCCGTTCCTTGCAGGCACGGCGGGCGCGCTGGTGGGCGGTTTGCAGAACATCGGTTCCGGCGCGCTGGCCTGGCTCTCCGCGATGATGCCGCAGACCGGGCAGGCTAGTCTGGGGTTGCTGATGACGCTGATGGGGCTGCTGATTTTACTGTGCTGGCTGCCGCTGGCGTCGCGTGTCCCGCATCACGAGCAGCCGGTTTAACCGCATGATGGCCCGGCTTCTCGCCGGGCTTTTCACAGACGGGCGCAATCATCGCCTGTAATAACGGCTCTGGCGCGGGCCGCCAGGCGCCCTCTTCTCCGTCGTAAAACTGGAAGTCCGCGTTAAGCGCATACGGAATTTTCGCCTTTTGCAGCTCGCAGGCCATAAACGTGGCAAACGCCAGCTGCGAAGCGGTAGGCGTTAAGCGGCTTGATTCCCCAACGCCCCAGCCCCCGACCCAGCTAACGTGACCGGTTTTTTGCTGCCAGCGCAGCGCGGTATTGATGCGGTTATGGATAGCCGCTTTCTCCGCCGCCGTGCCGGATGTCCACGGGTATTTACCGCTGTTTTTCAGCGGCCCCCACGGGAAAATATGCCACTCCGCCAGCAGGTAGTTCTGGCTATGCGCGGGCAGCTTCAGGCTGGTTAAATCCTCCGGCGCGGCGCGCAGGCGCGGTGCAATGAAGATCATGCGCTGCGGGTCAATGTCGTGGATCGCTTTAATGCTTTTTTCATAGACGCGGTTTAACGACGCCAGGTTGTGATTGAGCTTGTCGGTTGGCTCATAGATGAGATCAAAACCCAGCAGAGGGTAGCTCTGGCCGAAATAGTGCGCCACGGCAATCCACCAGTTGATCGTCTCTTTCTCGTTATCGGCTTTCGGGTCGTTTTTATATTCATCGGCCTGATAAGCGACTATCGGGATCACGCCATACTGCTCGCAGGCTTCCACCAGCTTGCGCAGGTGAATCAGCCGCGCTTCCGTCGGTTCATCGGCCACGCGGATACGCACGTGGGTTATGCCTTTTGCGCGAAAATCGCGAACCACCAGCGGGTCGAACTCGCGAATACCGCGCTCGGTGCGCGCCCAGTCCACATCCATTCCGACGCCCAGCTGCTGCGCATAATGGGCAGCCGTCAGCGGCGGCTCAGCGGCAACCGCCCAGCCGGAAGAGATCAGTAACGCAGAGGCAATAAAAGGCTTTAACACGGTTTACCCTGGATAAATCAAAAGCATTAGCTGTATTTAGCACGCTTTTTCACATTTGGTGTAGCGTCAAAGCGTAATAATTCTTCACCTTGCCAGTTCTCTCAGCCAGCCGATAAAGGCGTCAATTTTCGGCCACTGACGACCGGGAAGCGTTGAAATGTAATAATGCTGATGGCACCTGAGGGTTTTGTCGCCGAACGGTGCGATCAGCTCGCCCCGCTCGAGACGTTTTTGCACCAGCCGTTTTCTCCCCATCGCGACGCCCACATCATTGATGGCCGCGATAATGGCCAGGTCCGAGCGATCGAAGCCGATGCCCGAGGATGGCGGCATATTCACTGCAAAATGCTGCGCCCAGCTCAGCCACTCGTCCGTGCCGGAATCATTGCTCCAGGCCTGACGGTCGTGCAGCAGCGTGCAGTGGCTGAGGTTATGGGGGTTTTTCAGCAGCTCATGCTGCCGGGCATACGCCGGCGAGCAGACGGGCAAAATATCCTCGTCCATTAAAAAGTGATGAGAAAGGTGGTTTGGCGGCGTATCATCGAAATAGAGCGCCAGATCGACGCCGGTTCGCTGCATGTTGACGTAATCATTGCCGGTCAGGATGGTGAGTGAAATCGACGGGTAGCGGCGGGTAAAATCCCCCAGCATCGGCACCAGCCAGCACTGGGCGATCGACGGCCGGGAGTACACCGTTAGCGTACCGGACAGCGCCTGGTTTTTGATATCCAGGATTTCCTGATTCAGGGTGTCGAGGGACGATTTCAGCGTCCAGTAAACGCGCTTTCCCTCCTGCGTCAGCTCGACTTTACGGTGCGAGCGGACAAACAGCTGAATGCCCAGCTCCTCTTCCAGCAGGTTGATGCGGTGGCTCACCGCGCTGGGGCTCAGCGACAGCTCCTCAGCGGCCAGCGCGAAGGACTCATGCCGCGCCGCCACTTCAAAGGTATACATTTTCGACAGCTGCCAGCCGTTTAACAGCCGGTTTCTGGCTTCATTCGCATCGGTCATCACAATTCTCACGCGTTATTTCTGCGCTCAGCATACCGCTCAAGCATGAATTTATGTGAACCAACGGCAAAATAACTGCGCTTTTTAGAGTTCAGTCACTCATTTGATCCAATCTGGCTCACCTGAACGTCAATTTATATCGTTTGTCAGCCCACGCCGTTTTTTCGTCCAATACCCCCAGATGACATAAGGGTGAGGTGAGATATGGGATCTCAGGTCTGGGTTGTGGCTACGCTGCTTGTCAGCATCGTGTTGATAGTTTTAACCATCGTAAAACTGAAGTTTCACCCGTTCCTCGCGTTGCTGCTGGCGAGCTTTTTCGTCGGCGCAATGATGGGGATGAGCCCGCTGGATATGGTGAACGCCATTGAGAGCGGAATTGGCGGTACGCTGGGCTTCCTGGCGGCGGTTATCGGCCTTGGCACTATTCTCGGCAAAATGATGGAAGTGTCCGGCGCGGCAGAGCGCATCGGAATTACGCTACAGCGCTGCCGCTGGCTGTCAGCAGACGTGATTATGGTGCTGGTGGGCCTTATCTGCGGCATTACCCTGTTCGTGGAAGTGGGTGTGGTACTGCTGATCCCACTGGCGTTTTCCATCGCCAAAAAGACCAACACGTCGCTGCTCAAGCTGGCCATTCCGCTCTGTACCGCGCTGATGGCGGTGCACTGCGTGGTGCCTCCGCATCCGGCGGCGCTGTTTGTCACCAACAAACTAGGTGCGGACGTCGGAACGGTGATTGTCTACGGTCTGATGGTGGGCCTGATGGCGTCTCTGGTCGGTGGTCCGCTGTTCCTGAAACTGCTCGGCGATCGTCTGCCGTATAAGCCGGTTCCGGCGGAATTTTCAGACCTGAAGGTGCGGGATGAGCATACCCTGCCGTCGCTCGGCGCCACGCTGTTCACCGTGCTGCTGCCGATTGCCCTGATGCTGGTGAAGACCATCGCCGAGCTGAATATGGCGAAAGAAGGCACGCTGTATACCCTGCTGGAGTTTATCGGCAACCCGATCACCGCGATGTTTATCGCCGTGTTTGTCGCCTACTACCTGCTGGGGATCCGCCAGCACATGGGCATGGGCGCAATGCTGACCCATACGGAGCACGGCTTCGGCTCTATCGCGAACATTTTGCTGATTATCGGCGCGGGCGGCGCGTTTAACGCCATCCTCAAAACCAGCGGGCTGGCGGACTCGCTGGCGCATATTCTCTCGAACCTGCATATGCACCCTATCCTGCTCGCCTGGCTGGTGGCGCTGGTGCTGCATGCCGCCGTCGGTTCCGCCACGGTCGCGATGATGGGCGCCACGGCGATCGTCGCGCCGATGCTGCCGCTCTACCCGAACGTAAGCCCGGAGATCATCACCATTGCCATCGGTTCCGGCGCTATTGGCTGCACGATCGTGACCGATTCTCTTTTCTGGCTGGTGAAGCAATACTGCGGCGCGACCCTGAATGAGACCTTCAAATACTATACGACGGCGACGTTTATCGCCTCGGTGCTTGCACTTGGCGGCACATTCCTGCTTTCCTTCATTATCTGAGCGCGAAGAGACGTATTATGGAAAACGCAACTATCACTACTTTAACCGCACGGTTTCCTCTGGTTGAGGATCTGATTGCCCTGAAAGAAACCACCTGGCTCAACCCGAACGCCACCACGCTTGCACAAGGGTTGCCGTATGTCGGGCTGACCAAAGCCAACGTGGAAGACGCGCATGCGCGCCTCAACCGCTTCGCGCCGTACCTGGCGAAAGCCTTCCCGGAAACGGCGGCAACGGGCGGAATTATCGAATCCGAGCTGGTCGCCATTCCGGCAATGCAGGCGCGGCTGGAGAAAGAGTCTGGCAAATCCATTCCCGGCACGCTGCTGCTGAAAAAAGACAGCCATCTGCCGATCTCCGGCTCGATTAAAGCGCGCGGCGGCATCTATGAGGTGCTGACCCACGCGGAAAAGCTGGCGCTGGAAGCCGGGTTGCTGAGCACTGAAGACGACTACAGCGTTCTGCTGGAGCCGCGCTTTAAGGACTTCTTCAGCCAGTACAGCATCGCGGTGGGCTCAACCGGCAACCTGGGGATGTCTATCGGCATCATGAGCGCACGCATTGGCTTTAAGGTGACGGTGCATATGTCCGCCGACGCCCGCGAGTGGAAAAAGGCCAAACTGCGCAGCCACGGCGTTATCGTTGTGGAATACGAGCAGGATTACGGCGTGGCGGTGGAGCAGGGCCGCAAAGCGGCGGAAAGCGATCCGAACTGCTTCTTTATCGACGATGAAAACTCCCGCACCTTATTCCTGGGCTATGCGGTGGCGGGCGAGCGCCTGAAGGCGCAGTTTGCCGAACAGGGCCGGGTGGTGGATGAGGAGCATCCGCTGTACGTCTACCTGCCGTGCGGCGTCGGCGGCGGCCCAGGCGGCGTGGCGTTTGGCCTGAAGCTGGCCTTTGGCGACAACGTTCACTGCTACTTTGCGGAGCCCACGCACTCTCCGTGCATGCTGCTGGGCGTTTACACCGGCCTGCACGATGAGATTGCGGTACAGGATCTGGGCATTGATAACGTCACGGCAGCGGACGGGCTGGCGGTAGGACGCGCCTCCGGCTTCGTGGGCCGCGCGATGGAGCACCTGCTCGACGGGTTCTATACGCTTTCCGACCAGAGCATGTACGACATGCTCGGCTGGCTGGCGCAGGAGGAAGGGATCCGTCTGGAACCGTCGGCGCTGGCGGGCATGGCCGGGCCGGTGCGCGTCGATGCCGATGAGAACGTTACCCACCTGGTGTGGGCGACCGGCGGCGGGATGGTACCGGAAGACGAGATGGCGAAGTATCTGGCGAAAGGGAAGTAATTATGCCGGGTGGCGGCTGCGCCTTACCCGGCCTACAGGTGCAAAATTTGTTGAATGTGGGTGACAGCAAACAGCAGTGACAGCGACAGCACGGCCAGGGCGATGAGGAACTTATCCCGCACCGCCTTCGGCTGTACAAAGTCATCCTGCGCCACGTCCATCAGGTTACGGCTGCGGGTATAGCGCCATAAAATAATCGCCACCAGCGCCAGCACGATAATTGAGATCCAGAATGGCTCCCCCGTGCGGTGCCAGTTGTGCTTAATCGCCAGGGCAATCAGCGCGCCATACCCCAGCAGCGTGCGCAGCCAGGCGAGCGACGTTCGCTCCGGCTGCAGGCCGGGGTCCGCTTCGCGTCGCGCTTTGCGGCTATCCGCCATAGAACACCAGCACCATCACCACGCCCGCCACCGCCAGCAGGATTGCGCTGATGATGAGTAACCCGCGCGTATAGGGCAGATCCTGCTTCAGACGCATCGCCTTCTCATTGCGCAGCCAGCGCAGGTAGCCGTAAATCGCCAGCACGCCCGCGAACAGGCACAGCAGCAGCGCCAGCACTTCACGAATTAATGGGGTGGCAAACTCGGGAGCAAGCTGATCGAGGCCGACACCGGCGGCCAGAAAGCCCAGTGCGGTGCGGATCCACGCTAAAAACGTGCGTTCATTAGCCAGAGAGAAGCGGTAGTCCGGCGCTTCGCCGAGGCGGGAAATTTTCATGAAGGTTCCTTGTCGTGCTACGGGCAGGCTTCAGCATAGCGTAAATCGACAAGGACAAGGAGACCGGCATCGGGCGATGCCGGTCAGGACGATTAATGCAGCTCTGGCCAGTACGCTTTGTTGGCCTCGATCAGATCATCCAGAATCGCTTTCGCGACGGACGCGCTCGGCACGGTTTTCGACAGGGTGATAGCCTGCCAGAGTTTCTGATACGAGCGCTGCTCCCAGGCATCCACCACCAGTTTTTCCACCGCCACCTGCTGGCTCATCAGCCCTTTCTGGAAGTGTGGAATATCGCCCACCGTGAGCGGCTCCGGTCCGTTATGGCCCACCAGGCACGGGATCTCCACCATCGCGTCGGCATCGAAGTTATGGATGGCCCCGTTGTTTGGCACAATCAGCAGCATCCGCTCCTGGGTGTTGAAGGCAATCGCGGTTGCCAGATCGACGATGTACGAGGCATGTTCGTCGATTTCCAGCTCACCGGCGGAGGATTTTCCCGCCTCGATAATCGCCCGGCAGGAACTGAACACGTGCTTCTCACGGTGATCCATGACCTCATTGGCGCGGGTGCGTTCCGGGTTGGAATGCGCGACCACGTAGTCCGGGAACAGGTAGTACTTCAGGTAGGTGTTCGGCATGGTGTCCGGATCCAGCGCCTGCACGTCTTTTGCTTTGGCAAAGGTATCGTTCCAGCTCGCTTCGGTATGCGCATCTTCCGAAGGCGGAACATAGCCGTTTTTCGCCACGTATTCGCGCAGCTTCGGCATTAGATCGTTGCCGTTGAGATCTTCAATCGACGTCCACCAGCCAAAGTGGTTCAGGCCGTAGTAGCGCACGCGCATCTCTTTGCGGTCCTTCAGGCCGACAATCTGCGCCATGCGTCCTTCAATGCCGATCGGCATATCGCAGATGTTGAGGATTTTGGCGTTCGGACGCAGGCGGCGCGTGGCTTCCGCAACAATCGCCGCCGGGTTGGAGTAGTTCAGCATCCACGCGTTCGGGGAGTACTGCTCCATATAGTCCACCAGCTCCAGCACGCCGCCGATAGAGCGCATGCCGTAGGAAATCCCGCCAGGTCCGCAGGTTTCCTGGCCCAGCACGCCGTGGCGCAGCGGGATTTTTTCATCTTTTTCACGCATCGGGTATTTGCCCACGCGGATATGCGCCATCACGAAATCCACATCGCTAAACGCCGCTTTCGGATCGGTGGTGTAGCTGAACTCAATCTCCGGCGCCTGCTCTTTGAGGATAATTTTGCACGCTTCGGCGATGGTTTCCTGACGCGCGCCGTCGTTGTCATAAAACTTCAGGGCGCGCAGCGGGAAACGGTCACGGTTGGCTAACAGCATCAGGACGATACCAGGCGTAAAGGTGCTGCCGCCGCCTGCAATGACAACTGAGAATTTTTTCATGATATAGCCTCTGTCAGGGTGGTTTGTTCATTTGTTAAAGGGGTTTTCATCAGCGATTCCAGCTGGTCGCGCACCTGAGGAACGTGCAGGCCGACAATCACCTGAATGCCGTTGCCGCGTCGCACCACGCCGTGGGCGCCGAGGGCTTTGAAGACGTCATCGCTTTGGGTTTTCGCCATATCGACCAGGGCGATTCGCAAGCGGGTGGCGCAGTTGTTAATGCTTTCGATGTTGGCCGCGCCGCCGAGCGCCTGAAGGAACCCGGCAGCCTGCCCGACCTGCTGGCTGGCCGCTGCCGGGGCGGTGGTTTGCCCGCGCGCCGCCTTATAGTCGGCCTTGCTGTAGAGTTTGATTTCGCTCTCTTCCCGGCCCGGCGTTTTCAGGTTCAGACGTTCGATCAGCGTTTTGAAGACCACGAAGTAGATCCCGGTGAAGCAGACGCCGATGCCGATCTGGGTGAATACCGTCGAGGCGTGGTTATGGAACATCGGGATCCAGTTTTGCGGCAGGAACTGGTCCAGCAGGCCGCCGCCCATGTTCCCGACCACGCCGAAGGCGTACATCACCGTTGCCATGGTGGCTGCCAGCAAGGCGTGCACGGCAAACAGCAGCGGCGAGATAAACAGGAAGGTGAATTCGAGGGGTTCAGTAATGCCCACCAGCACGGCGGTGAGCGTAGCCGGGACCAGCAGGCCCGCCACCTTGACGCGGTTTTCCGGCGACGCGGTGTACCAGATAGCGAATGCAATCCCCACCGAGCCAAACACCTTAGAGTTACCGTGCAGGGCGAAGCCGCCTTCCGGGAAGAGAGTTTTCAGCGGCAGCGTGCTCTGGCTGAACTCCTGCAGGTGCTGCGCCCAGTAGACCTGAATCCCCCCTTCCACCGCCGCCGGGCCGAAGATGAACGGACCGTAGACAAAGTGGTGCAATCCGGTTGGGATCAGAATGCGTTCCAGGAAGGTATACACCCACACGCCCAGCGCACCGGCAGAGCGCAGGAACGCCTGCAGGGACTCGATGCCCATCTGCACTTTCGGCCAGCCCAGCAGCGTCAGCCAGGCACAGGGGATCATGACGAAGAACGCGAGGATAACGACGAAGGAGCTGCCCTGGAAAATCCCCAGAAAGACCGGCAGCGGCTTGTCGAAGTAGCGGTTGTGGATGGCGGTGACGATGCCTGAAATCACAATGGCGCCGATGATGCTGGTATCGAGCGTTTTGATCCCGGCAATCATCGCCAGCCCGCTACCCGCCGTCGGTTCGGCGGAGAAGTCGACGCCAAAGAAGTGGCCCCAGGTCATGCCCATCGCGTTGATGAAGTAGTTCCAGGTCAGGAAGCTAATCAGCACCGCCAGACAGGCGCGGCCCTGCGCCTGCTTCGCCAGGCCAATCGGCAGGCCGACGGCAAAAATCAGCGGCATGTTGCGAAACACCGCCCAGCCGCCCTCTTCAATGATGTGAACAATCTGCGCGAAAAGATGATCGGGGGCGGTTAAGGCTTCGCCGACAAACAGCGGGTTGCGAAGCATGATGGCGATTCCGACCACAATCCCGGCGAACGGAAACAGCAACACCGGGGTAAACATGGCACCGCCAAAACGTTGTATTTGACTGAGCATTTTTAAATCCTCATGAAACAACCTGTAGGGGTAGAGGCCTTTATGGTTTTTTGCTGGCCTGAGGTGAGCATAAGAACTTACCGATGCGCGAACATGGCGCGCCGCTGCGATTCGTGATCGCATTCATGGTTTTATTTTGACCAATCAGGTCTACTTTTTGCTGTAAATATGGACATGTCAGGACGCCATCCACGCCCTGATAAGGGCAGAGAGGTCTACTGGTGATCTACAAATCAATCGCCGACAGGTTGCGGCTGCGGCTGAATTCGTCGGACTACAACATCGGCAGCCCGCTGCCGGGCGAAAAAGCGCTGGCGCAGGAGTTTGGCGTGGCGCGAATGACCATCCGCAAGGCGCTGGATCTGCTGGTGAGCTGGGGTCTGGTTGAGCGGCGGCACGGCAGCGGCACGTTTGTTTCGCGTAAAGACGTTCACCACGAAACCACCAACCTGACCGGGCTGGTGGAGGTGCTGCGCCAGCAGGGGAAAGAGGTACAGAGCAAGGTGCTGCAGTTTGAAGTGATGCCCGCGCCGCCCGCCATCGCCAGCCAGCTGCGGATTCAGGTGGATGAGCGGATCTATTTTTCCCGACGGGTGCGCTACGTGGACGGAAAGCCGCTGATGCTGGAGGACAGCTTTATGCCGGTGAAGCTGTTCCGCAACCTCTCTCTGGCGCATCTTGAAGGGTCAAAGTTTGATTACATCGAGAAGGAGTGCGGGATTACCATCAGCGGCAACTACGAGAGCCTGACGCCGGTGCTGGCAGATAAACAGCTGGCTGGCTATATGAATCTACCGGAACAGACGCCGCTGCTGCGCATTACCTCTCTTTCCTACAGCGACAGCGGCGAGTTCCTCAACTATTCCGTCATGTTCCGAAATACCAGCGATTACCAGGTGGACTACCATCTGCGGCGCATCCACCCGGAAGATTTACTAGCCTATCCCCCAGAACAGCACCGCCAGTAGCTGCGGGGTGATGATGCGCAGGAACATCACCAGCGGGTAGACGGTGGCATAGGACAGCGCCGCCGCGCCGCTGGTGGCGTGCAGGTTATTGGCAAAGGCCAGCGCGGGCGGGTCCGTCATTGAGCCCGCGAGCATGCCGCACAGCGTCAGGTAGTTCATTTTGGCGAACATACGCGCCAGTATGCCTACCGTCAGCAGCGGGATCGCCGTGATGAATATGCCGTAGCCGACCCAGCTCATCCCTTCCCCCCTGACCAGGGTATCGACAAAATCCCCGCCGGATTTTAGCCCAACTACCGCCAGGAACAGCACAATGCCCAGCTCGCGCAGCGCGAGGTTAGCGCTCGGCGGCATAAACCAGTAGAGCTTACCGATGCAGCCAATACGCCCGAGGATCAGCGCCATAATCAGCGGCCCGCCCGCCAGGCCCAGCTTGAGCGCGACCGGGAAGCCCGGCACGTACACCGGAATGGAGCCCAGCAGCACGCCAAGCCCGATGCCGATAAACACAGGCAACATCTGCACCTGCTGCAGTTTTTGCTGGGCGTTGCCCACCATATCTGCGACGGCGTCAATGGACGACGGTCGCCCGACCAGGTTGAGGATATCCCCGAACTGCAGGCTCGCCTCCGGGCTGGCGACCAGCTCGACGCCAGCGCGGTTAAGCCGGGAGATGACCACGTCATAGCGCTCTTTCACCTGCAGATCGCGTATTTTCTTGCCCAGAACCTGCTCGTTAGTCACCACTACGCGCTCCACGCGCATATCGGTGCCGCGGGTGGAGAGCGAAGTATCCACTTCCTGCCCAATCACCAGCCGCGCGTTGTTTAAATCGCCGGGCTGGCCGACCAGGTGCAGCAGATCGCCTTGCTGAATAACGGTGCCCGGCGCGGGCACCATCAGCATCTCGTCGCGCTTAAGGCGCGAGCAGATAATATTGGCGCTGTTCAGGATCGGCACGTCCTGAATCGCCATGTTGTTCAGGTTGGGGTTATCGACGCGAACGTTGATGGTTTTGATCGGCATATGGCCGTTGGTGAGCGTCGTTTCGTGGTCCTTCGCCTCTTTGTCGACGTTGATGCGAAACAGGACGCGTACCAGCCACATGGTGAGCAGGATGCCGCAAATCCCAAACGGATAGGCCATGGCGTAGCTCATCCCCATCTGGTCGACAATGCCGGGTTCGATACCCAGGTCACGCAGGATTTGCTGGCCCGCGCCGAGCGCAGGCGTGTTGGTGACCGCCCCGGAGAAAATGCCCAACACCACGGGCAGCGGGATAGCAAAGATTTTGTGCAGGATCGCGGTGACCAGCCCGCCCATCACCACAATGCCGAGGGCAAACAGGTTGAGCCGTAGACCGGAGACCCGAAGAGAGGCGAAAAAGCCCGGCCCCACCTGAATGCCAATGGTATAGACGAACAGGATCAGGCCGAACTCCTGAGTAAAGTGGAGCATGTCGGCGCTGAGGACCAGCCCGAGCTTGTCGGCGAAGTGCCCGACAAAAATGCCGCCAAACAGCACCCCGCCAATCCCAAACCCGACGCCGCGGATTTTGATATTACCGATCCATAATCCAACAACAGCGACCAGGGCCAACACGCTGACGGTTAACGCGATATCACTCATGATCCACTTCCTTGCATAACCTTAGTTATGTTAAGGATTCTCTCAGAGCCGCAGGCGGTTGTATGGGCGATGGCGCACAAAAAAGCCCTGCCGGGGCAGGGCTTTGTGCGGTCTGTGAGTATTGTCGGGTGGCGGCTGCGCCTTACCCGACCTACAGGATCGGCCGGTTTGGTAGGCCGGGTAAGGCGCAGCCGCCACCCGGCAAAAAAGCGGATTAACTATTCAACGCCGGACGCTCGCTAATGGCGATACGCTGCGGCGCGATGGCTTCCGGCACGTTGCGGAGCAGGTCGATATGCAGCAGCCCGTTGGTAAACGTTGCGCCGGACACTTCCATATGGTCTGCCAGGGTAAAGCTCAGGCTAAACGGCTGATTAACCAGCCCCTGATGCAGCCATTTGGTTTCGGTCTCTTGTTTTTCCGGCGTCCCTTTCACGGTCAGACGGGTGCCTTCAAGCTGGATATCCAGGTCATCCTGGCGGAAACCGGCCAGCGCCAGGGTGATGCGATAGTGGTTATCGTCACTTTTTTCGATGTTGTACGGCGGAAACGTCTGTTGTTCATTGCTGCTTTGCAGGGCGTTAGCCAGTTTGTCAAAACCAATCCACTGACGCAGTAAGGGGGATAAATCGTAGTTACGCATACTAAATCTCCTTCTGAGAAGCGAGTTCGGCACAGTTTAATTTTGTGCGCAGTTGTTCCTGCGAATCCTGATGGATTCGCATATGCTCCCGTTACGGCAAGCAATTCTGGGTGGGCCGCTCACGCGACCCGCGTAATTAGTTAATTTCGATACGGCGCGGTTTTTTCTCTTCCGGAATCACACGTTCCAGTTCGATAAACAGCAGGCCGTTAACCAGGTTCGCGCCTTTAACGTGAATGTTCTCGGCTAACTGGAACTTGCGTTCAAAGTTGCGCTCGGCGATGCCCTGGTAAAGGTAGGTACGTTCTTTCTGCTCGGCCGCATGGGAACCTTTCACCACCAGCAGGTTGTCCTGCGCGGTGATCTCCAGTTCGTTTTCTGCAAAACCGGCGACGGCAATAGCGATGCGGTAGTGGTTTTCGTCAACCAGCTCAACATTGTATGGAGGGTAGCCGTTGCTCTGGCTTTGGTTATTTTCTAAATGGTTAAACAGGCGGTCAAAACCAATTGCAGAACGGTATAGCGGAGAAAGATCGAAGTTACGCATAAATAAAACTCCTGAAATCAGCGAGAAAATGTAGCCTTCCACCATGGACAGGCCTTTGTGCCCCCGAACACCCATCAGGCGAGTTCGTTATCGGGCCACATTCTTAAAATGGGTCTGCAACCGGGCTTTTCAAGCGCCAGGGCTGCACTTTTTTTTGCACTTTTGTGCATCTCGCATAGACTGGGACAACAGCACAAAGGGTTAAATTGCGATGGCTGCCACAGTGCGGGGTTGTCGGGCTATCCATTTTGGATAAGGCTCGCTATAACCCTGAGTTGCAGGTCTATGCAGTGCCATTAACGATGACTGAGTGATGATGAAAAATGTTCTGATAAAGCTGACGACGTTCAGCGGGGTAGTTTTACTTTGCGGGTGTTCGAGCGTGATGTCTCACACCGGCGGTAAAGAAGGAACATATCCGGGGACCCGTGCCAGCGCGGAAATGATCTCCGATGACGATACAAACTGGGGCACCAAATCCCTGGTTATCCTGGATATGCCGTTTACGGCTGTGGCGGATACGCTTCTGCTGCCGTGGGATATATTTCGTAAGGACAACTCCGTGCGCTCACGGGTAGAAAAAAGCGAGCAGGAAAACCTGGCGACAAACGCCGTCATCCCGCCCGCTGAAATGCCTCCACGCTAGTTCTGCGCGGTTTCCGTTAACCACAGCTGACGGAAACCGCCTGTCTCCTCCATCCACGCAATAAAGCGCCCGTCCGGGGAAAACACCACCGCATCAGCAGACGGCGGATTGCCGTGACTGGACGTCAAAAACGTCACCTTCCCGGTCCGCGCGTCGCAGCAGGCGATCCGATTTTCGAGCACAAACCCCAAAGAGTTGCCGGAAGGATGCCAGTTAAATGCAGACTGGATGCCGCTCTCCGTATGGGTTAACTGGCGCGGCTCGCCGCCCTCGGGTGAGATTAACCACAGCTGAACCGTACCGTTTTCATCACGCATCAGAAACGCGATCTGCGTCCCCTGCGGGTTGCTGCGAACCCAGTGGCGCGGCACGTTCACCAGACCCGGATAGCGGTTCTGGTGGGTAAAGGTTAACCGGCGCTGCATCACCCCCGCTGGCGGCGCAGGCAGGGTTTCTGCCGTGCCCTGCAGCGGCGCATCCCCCGCACGCTTCCAGCCCTGCTCGTCTTCCGGCAGGTCGACGATAAACAGTTCAGGCACTTTTTCACCCTGCGCAGAAAGGGTATCGCCGATAAACGCCAGCCTGTCGTTGCCCACCCAGCCCTCTTCATAGGCGCGGTTGATTTCATCGCTGCCCGGCTGTGGGTTAGGCGTCGTGCGGCTGACCAGCACGCTCCAGAAGGTTCCCGAATATTCACGGGGATGGTTCCCCTGCGGGTTCACCGGGCCGTAAGGCGCAGCCACGCCGACGTTGCGTAAATCAAGCTTAGGGTCGCGCGCGTGCAGGACATGGTCGTTATAGGTAAAGCTGACGAACTGCCCGTTCGGGCTGTAGACGTGGACGTGGCTGCCGCCGCGCAGCGCGCCTGCGGTGTAAGGCGCGGTGATATCCATCGCATCCAGATTGCTCACCTGGCCGTGATGCGCAATTACCCCCTGGCGATGATGAAAATCATAGTGCCAGTCTGTATCCGGGTTTTTCGGGCCGTGAATAAAGACGTATTTCTCCTGGGCAGGATGAACGGTCACCACGCCGACGTGCGCGCCGTCAGTGGCGCGATAAACCACCTCCACCTCGCCCGAATGGACGTTAACCCGCTCAATGGTTTCACCGGTGAACGACGCGCCTGACGGGCGCACGTCGTAGACCAGCCACTGGCTGTCCGGCGTCCAGGTATTGATATTGGTGAGCTGGTGGTTACGGGAAGCGAAGGTGATTTGTTTCATGAGGATACCCTGATGCGCGGTTTTCGCATCAGGGTAAAACATCAGCGGGATTTAGCCTACTCGTTTAACGTCGCCCACCAGCAGAATGTAGGAGAGCGCACCGATCAGCGCCACGGCGGAGATGTAGACCAGCGCCGGGCCGAAGCCGTAGTCCTGCGCCAGGTAGCCGATAACCAGCGGCACGGTGATGCCGCCCAGCCCACCAACGAAGTTAAATACGCCGCCGGTCAGGCCAATCAGCCGCATCGGTGCCAGAGACGACACCAGCGACCAGGTGATCGAGGCGAAACCGTTACCGAAGAACGCCAGCGCCATCAGGGTCATAATCCACACCGGATCGTTAGTGTAGTTGGCGCCCATGATGCAGGTGGAGATCAGCAGCCCGCAGATAATCGGCGTTTTACGCGCCACGCCCAGCGAGTAGCCTTTTTTCACCAGCTTATCGGCCAGCCAGCCGGAAAGCAGTACGCCGAAGAAGGCTGCCAGGAACGGTACGGTCGTCATAAAGCCCGCCTTCAGCGCGGTGATCCCCTTTTCCTGCGTCAGATAGTTCGGGAACCAGGTCAGGAAGAACCACAGCGTGGAGGTGACCGCAAACTGCCCCAGATAAACGCCTACCAGCTTACGGTGGAAGACCAGCTTCCAGTCCGCTTTGGTCAGCGGCTGGCGCGCCTCTTTTTTCACCGGCGCATCGCCATCCACCAGGCCACCGCCGTCGCGGATGTAGTCCAGTTCGGCTTTGGTGATGCTTTTGGTCAGACGCGGCGGCTGGTAAACCTTGAACCAGATCAGCGACCAGATAATGCCAATCCCACCGGTGACGATGAACACCCAGTGCCAGCTCAGCAGTTCCTGGATCCAGATCAGCAGCGGCGTCAGGAATGCCAGACCGACAAACTGACCGGAGGTATAAAAGCCAACGGCGGAGGCGCGCTCGTGTTCCGGGAACCAGCTGGTCACCATGCGGTTGTTGGTGGGGAATGCCGGCGCTTCGAAAATACCGGTGATGGCGCGCAGGCCAATCAGCGACATCAACCCGGTCGCGAAGCCCTGGAACAGGGTCGCCACGGACCAGCCGAAAATGGCGATGAAGTAAGTCAGACGTGACCCCACCCGGTCAAGGAACCAGCCGCCGGGGATCTGACAGAGCGTATAAAGCCAGGCAAACGCCGAGAAGACGTAGCCCATTTCCGCTTTGGTGATGCCAAACTCTTCCTGAATATGGGCCGATGCCACGGCAAGGTTGGCGCGGTCGACATAGCAAATGACCACGGTAATAAAAATCATGATCAGCGTCAGGTAGCGGCGACGCCCGGTTTTTGCTGCAGTAACTGGAATATCCATCGCAATCTGTCTCCAGATTTTGGGCATAGCGAAGCCGCTCACCATGCCCTGTAATTTACAGAGGGTTATATTTTTGTATGTACGTTTTTATTGCCCGGTGGCGCTTCGCTTACCGGGCCTACGGGAGGGCGATCACCACTCCGCTACGCTGCCGTCCTCATGACGCCACAGCGGGTTACGCCAGTCCGGCGCGTTTTTACTGAGCTCAATGACTTTGGCTTCGTCAATTTCTACGCCCAGGCCCGGCTTCGTTAACGGTTTAAAGAAACCGCCGTCCATGCTGAAGTCTTCTTTGTTTTTCACAAAATCGAGCAGTTCCGCGCCCTTGTTATAGTGAATGCCCATGCTTTGCTCCTGGAACACGGCGTTGCGGGAGACAAAGTCGACGTGCAGACAGGCAGCCAGCGCGATCGGTCCGAGCGGGCAGTGCGGCGCCAGCGCCACATCATAGGCTTCTGCCATCCCGGCAATTTTGTAGCATTCGGTGATGCCGCCCGCGTGGGAGAGATCCGGCTGCAGAATCGCAATACCGCCCGCTTCCAGCACGCGCTTGAACTCGAAGCGAGAGAACATACGTTCACCCGCCGCGATAGGAATATGGGTCTGTTCTGCCAGCTTCGGATAGTACTCCGCCTGCTCGGCCAGCACCGGCTCTTCGATAAACAGCGGGCGATACGGCTCCAGCTCTTTAATCAGCACTTTGGCCATCGGCGCGCTGACGCGGCCGTGGAAATCCAGACCAAACTCAATCTCGTTGCCGAAGGCTTCACGGATTTGCGCCACGGTATTCACGGCACGATCGACCGCACGCGAGTTGTCGATAACGCCCATCTCTTCGCAGCCGTTGAGCTTGAAGGTGTCAAAGCCGATGTTGCGCAGCTGCGTGATGCCGTCGATAACCTCCGCAGGACGGTCGCCGCCCACCCAGCTGTAGGCTTTGATTTTGTCGCGCACCAGGCCGCCCATTAGCTGCCAGACCGGCGCGTTCAGCACTTTGCCTTTGATATCCCACAGCGCCTGGTCGATGCCAGCGATGGCGCTCATCAGGATCGGGCCGCCGCGGTAGAAACCCGCGCGGTACATCACCTGCCAAAGGTCGTTAATGCGCGCTGGATCCTGACCAATCAGGTACTCGCCCAGCTCATGCACCGCGGCTTCAACGGTGCGCGCACGCCCTTCAATCACCGGTTCGCCCCAGCCCACAACCCCTTCATCGGTTTCGATTTTCAGGAACATCCAGCGCGGGGGTAAACGGTACGTGGTAAGTTTGGTTATTCTCATTTCACTGCCTCTCGATACGCTTTCACAAATGCTCTCGCCTGCTGCGCGGTACGTTCCACGGGCTGTCCGGCGCGATAGAGATCGCTGCCCAGCCCCGCGCCCACGCAGCCCGCGCTCATCCACTGGCCCAGGTTTTCTGGCGTTACGCCGCCCACGGCAAAGACCGGCACGCTCGCAGGCAATACCGCTTTCAACGCTTTGATGTAGTCCGGTCCAAAAGCCGATGACGGGAATATTTTGAGCGACTGCGCGCCCGCATCGAGGGCAGTAAAGGCTTCCGTGGCGGTTGCGCATCCCGGGCAGACGGTCATGCCGTAACCCACCGCGCGGCGGATCACCTCAGGCTGAATGTTGGGCGTGACGATAAGCTTGCAGCCCATCTTCGCCAGCCTGTCCACCTGCTCCGGCTGTAACACGGTTCCCGCGCCAATCAGCGCGCTATCGCCGAAGGCCTCCACCACCGCCGGAATGCTTTTTTCCCATTCCGGGGAGTTGAGCGGGATTTCTACCGCGTCGAACCCGGCGTCGATAACCGCGCCAACGTGCTCCAGCGCTTCGCCGGGCGTAATGCCGCGCAAGATAGCGATAAGGGGAAGATCAGTTTGCCACTGCATGAGCGATGCTCCTTATTCCTGCCTGAAATGCCGTGTCGCCGGATACCGTTGAAACATCGCGCCCAATGGCGCGGAACGCCTGCTCGTAGCGCGAGGTCAGCGATGCGCCTGCGACAATCGTGATAGCCTGCCCCTGCGCGACAAAATCACGCATGCTGGCGACCTCTGCGCCAATCAGCAGGCCAGAAAGAAACTCGCTAACCTGCTCGCGCGGGAGGCTTCCCAGCACGTGCGAGGCGCGAACCTCAAAAAGAGACGGCAGAACATCAGGCGAGGCGAGGCCACGCTCAAGACCGGCGGTAAAGGCCTCAGGGGACGTTTTCTGCTCGGGCAACCCCGCGCCCACCAGCGAGTGATTGAGCAGCAAATGGTGTAATTCGCCGGTCATCACGGTGCGAAAATCATGGATTTGCTCAGCGTCAGCCTGGACCCACTTGCAGTGGGTGCCGGGCATAACGTAGGCAGAAGAAGGAGAAAGCATGCGCGCGCCAAGCAGCTGCGTCTCTTCGCCGCGCATCACGTTGTGGTTATCGTCGCGAGAGACGCACAAACCGGGAATAATCCAGATATTGTCGCCAACGGACGTTAACTGCTCGCCAATAGTGGAGAAATGGGCAGGAACAGGCAGATAAGGCGCTATTTTCCAGCCTACGTTACTGCCGACCATACCCGCCATTACCACCGGCGTGGCGCTATCGCGCCAGTTTTGTGTGACCTCTGCTAACACCGCCTCGGGGGATTTACCGTTCAGGCGCGTCACGCCTGCTTCTGATTGCCTGCTCTCCAGGCACTGCTCGCCCTGATAAAGCCAGGCGCGCAGATTGGTCGATCCCCAGTCAATTGCGATGTAGCGAGATGTCATGTGATTTCCTTCAGCCTTCGTGTCGAGCTGGCGATCATGGTGAGCGCCGCCTGCTCTGCCGCATCGCCGTCCTGATGCCGTATCGCATCGAACAGCGCTTTATGTTCCTGGAGCGTTTTCGGCATGTTGGCCTCATCGCCCATCCAGGTACGTTCAAATACCGCCCGCTGTAGCGAGCTAATCGCCACGCTAAGCTGCTGTAGCACCGGGTTATGCACCGACTGCAGCACCGCTTCGTGGTAGCGAATGTCCGCCTCGTTGAACGCCTCCCGGTTCTGGTTATTGGCGATCATGTCGTTTAAAGCCGACTCAATCTGCGCCAGGTCGCCTGACGTTGCGCGTTCCGCCGCCCAGCGGGCGATGGCCGGTTCCACCAGGTTTCGCACCTCGCTCATCGCGCCGATAAGCCGCGGGTCGTAGTCGTTTTCCAGCACCCACTGCAGCACGTCGGTATCGAGGTAGTTCCACTGGTTGCGCGGGGCGACAAACGCGCCGCGGTACCGTTTCATTTCAATCAGCCGCTTCGCCATCAGCGAGCGGAAGACTTCCCGGATGATGTTGCGCGAGGTTTCAAACTCCTCACACAGTTCAGCCTCTGCCGGTAGCGGCGAACCGGGAACGTATTTGCCCCCCACAATCTGGGTGCCCAGCGTGATGACGATGCGATCGGTTTTATTGAGAGTCATGGAGAGTCCTTGTGCTCTGTATGTCCATCACTACTTTACCGCGACCGCTGAATTTCACCTCACTTTTGCAGTACAAACGTGAGGGCGTTCGTCTTTGCCGTAGCGACAATGTAGTACAATCAAATAATGTTGTACTACAATACAGATCACAAAAAGAACAATTCAATAAATTCAGCGTAAAAAAAAGCCCCGGTTGATAACCGAGGCTGATGAAATGAAAAAACGATTACTGCAGGACAAACTTCTCAATCGCGTAGGCCACACCGTCTTCCAGGTTGGATTTGGTCACGAAATTAGCCACTTCTTTCACCGTCGGAATGGCGTTATCCATCGCCACGCCCATGCCCGCAAATTCAATCATCGCGATGTCGTTTTCCTGATCGCCCAGCGCCATGATCTCTTCAGGCTTAATGCCTAAAGCATCGGCCAGCGATTTTACGCCCGTGCCTTTATTAACGCGTTTATCGAGGATTTCGAGGAAGTACGGCGCGCTTTTCAGCACGGTGTACTTCTCTTTTACCTCAGCCGGAATGCGCGCAATCGCTTTATCCAGGATCTCGGGTTCGTCGATCATCATCACTTTCAGGAACTGGGTGGCCGGATCCATCTTCTCGGCTTCGCAGAACACCAGCGGAATGGTCGCCACGTAGGATTCATGTACCGTGTAGTAACTGATATCACGGTTGGCGGTGTAGAGCGTATTGCGATCGAGCGCATGGAAGTGTGAACCCACTTCGCGGGACAGTTTTTCCAGGAACAGGTAGTCGTCGTAGCTCAGCGCGGTTTGCGCAACGGTACTGCCGTCCGCGGCTTTCTGCACCAGCGCGCCGTTATAGGTGATGCAGTAGTCGCCAGGCTGATTCATGTGCAGCTCTTTCAGGTAGCTGTGCACGCCGGCATACGGACGCCCCGTGGTCAGGACCACATTCACGCCCTTTGCGCGCGCCGCGGCGATCGCGTTTTTAACGGCTGGAGAGATAGTGTGGTCTGGCAGCAGCAGCGTGCCGTCCATATCGATTGCAATGAGTTTGATAGCCATGAGTTCCCCGGGATAAATGAGTGCTGCCTCATGCTAACGCGATTAAGCCCACAAAAATAGAGCTACCTTGCGCAACAAAACACCCCTTTTACGCGCATCCCGGGGAACGACGACTCACTCGCGGGTGAGAACAATTTTACCGAACGCGCCGCGATCCAGATGTTCGAGCGCCTGTTCGAGTTCATCAAAGCGGTAGCGATGCTCAATCACCGGTTTCAGACCCATGACGTCAACGGCACGGACGAAATCTTCCAGCGCCCGGCGATGACCAACGCCAATCCCCTGAATAACCGGGGATTTCAGCAACAGCTCTCCAGCGGACAGCGAAATGTCCGTCCCGGCCAGCACGCCAATGACCGAGATACGTCCATGAACGGCAACGGCGCGCAGGGAATGCTTCAGGTTCTCCCCACCCACGGTTTCGATAATATGGTCGATGCCGCGATCCTGCGTGAGCGCCAGCGTATTTTCAGCCCAGTCGCCTTTCAGACGGTTGATGCCATGGCTGGCCCCCAGCTTTTTAGCCAGCGCCAGTTTTTCATCGCTCCCCGAGGTGACAAACACCTCTGCGCCGTGCGCTTTGGCAATTTGCAAAGCGAAAATCGCCACGCCGCCCGTCCCTTGCACCAGCACCGATTGCCCGGCGCGTAGCTGGCCGCGCTCCACCAGCGCGAACCAGGCGGTAAGCCCTGCGCAGGGCAGCGTGCTGGCCTCGGCGTCATCCAGGGTCTCCGGAGAGGCCACCAGCGCGTCTTCCTTCACAATCACATACTCGGCCAGCATTCCCTGGAAGTATCCGCCGGACGTTTTATAGGGCAGATTGCGCGCGTCCGCCTGCGGCTTACCGTCGATCCACTCAGGGAAGAAGGTTGAGATGACGCGCGTACCGGGTTTGAAACGCGTAACGCCTTCGCCGATGCTGTCCACCACGCCCGCCATGTCAGACGCCGGTGTAAACGGGAAGGAAAGCGGAATCGGCATCGTGCCTTCAATCACCATTTTATCGCGATAGTTGAGCGCAACGGCATTTACCCGTACGCGCACTTCGCCCGGGCCAGGCTGTGGAACAGGTTCCTGAATGAGTTTGAGGCTCTCGCGCCCGAGGGCGCTCATGGACCAGCGCTGCATTGTCTCTGTCATTTTTTCTCTCCTGCCATCAATTAAGCTTTAGTACTGACAGTCTACCGTTGACGTCTGGTCACCAGTGGCGATAAGTTTTCTCTTAATTGATGCCAGAACAGATACAATCTATGACCGATACGCTAAAGGATATTCCGGTATTTGTGGCTGCCGTTGAGGCAGGAAGTTTTGCTCAGGCCGCCATTCGTCTGCATTTGTCACGCTCGGCGGTAGGAAAAAGTATCGCTCGCCTTGAGCAGCGGCTGGGAGTGCGCCTGTTTCAACGCACCACCCGCAGCCAGAGCCTGACGGATAACGGCGCGCTTTTTTATGAGCGCTGCCTGCGCGCGCTGGAGGAGATTCGGGGCGCTGAGTCGCTGCTTGAAACAGGCAAACAGCAGGTCAGCGGCCGCCTGCGCGTTGCCATGCCGGTACTGTTTGGTCGCCAGTGTGTCGCCCCGCTGCTGATAGAACTGGCGCAGGAACATCCCGGCCTTGAACTGGAGATGTCATTCAGCGATCGCGTGGTGGATCTCGTCGAGGAAGGGTTTGATATGGCGGTGCGTAACGGCACGCTTCAGGACAGCAGCGTGCTGGTCGCCAGAAGGCTGGGAGAACACCGCATGGTGCTGTGCGCCGCGCCGGAGTATCTGCTGAAGAAAGGCCAGCCACAAAGCGTTAATGATTTATCCCAGCATACGGCCATTAACTATTTGAGCGCAGGCAGAGTGTTGTCCTGGCAGCTGATGGATTCCGAAGGGACGTCGCACACCTTTACTCCCCGCTCATCGCTCAATATGGATGATTTGCAGGCGATTTGCGACGCTGCGCTGGCCGGACACGGCATTGCGTGGCTGCCCTGCTGGATGGCCAGCAGAGAAATTCATCAGGGAAAACTTGTCCCGCTGCTAAAGCAGGCGCCGGATGTGCGCTTCGACGTTCATGCGGTCTGGCGGCAGACGCCGCATCTGCCGCTGAGAGTCAGGATTGCCGTCGATACGCTCGCCAGCCGTTTACCGTCAATGCTGTCGCTGGATATGCCTGCGCCCACAAAAAAGCCGCGCTAAAAGCGCGGCCTGTGTTTTGCAGTGAAACGACATTAAATATCGATGTTCGCCGCTTTCAGCGCGTTCTCTTCGATGAAGGCACGACGTGGTTCAACCGCATCGCCCATCAGGGTAGTGAACAGCTGGTCGGCAGCAATGGCGTCTTTAACGGTGACGCGCAGCATGCGGCGGCTTTCCGGATCCATGGTAGTTTCCCACAGCTGGTCCGGGTTCATTTCACCCAAGCCTTTATAACGCTGGATTGCGAGGCCACGGCGGGACTCTTTCACCAGCCATTCGAGCGCCTGCTCAAAGCTGGCTACCGGCTGACGACGTTCGCCACGTTCGATAAACGCATCGTCTTCGATCAGGCCGCGCAGCTTCTCGCCGAGCGCGCAGATACGACGGTATTCCGGACCGGTCACAAACTCGTGCTCCAGCGGGTAGTCGGTATCGACGCCGTGGGTACGCACGCGAATAATAGGCTCGAACTGCCCGTCAGCGTTCTGCTGAATATCGCATTTCCACATGCTGCCGTGCTGCTCTTTCTCGTTCAGATCGGTCACCAGGGCGTTCACCCAGCGGGTTACGGTCTGTTCGTCGCTCAGATCGGCTTCGGACAGGGTTGGCTGATAGACCAGCTCCTTCAGCAGCGTTTTCGGATAGCGGCGTTCCATACGGGTGATCATTTTCTGCGTAGCGTTGAACTCGGACACCAGACGCTCCAGCGGCTCGCCTGCCAGCGCAGGGGCGTGAGAGTTCGCGTGCAGGGTAGCGCCATCAAGCGCGATCGCGATTTGGTACTGATCCATCGCTTCGTCGTCTTTGATGTACTGCTCCTGCTTGCCTTTCTTCACTTTGTACAGTGGCGGCTGGGCAATGTAGACATGGCCACGCTCAACGATTTCAGGCATCTGACGGTAGAAGAAGGTCAACAGCAGCGTACGGATGTGCGAGCCGTCGACGTCCGCATCGGTCATGATGATGATGCTGTGATAGCGCAGTTTGTCCGGGTTGTACTCATCGCGGCCAATGCCGCAGCCCAGCGCGGTGATGAGCGTCGCCACTTCCTGAGAAGAGAGCATCTTGTCGAAGCGCGCCTTCTCAACGTTGAGGATTTTACCCTTCAGCGGCAGAATCGCCTGGTTCTTACGGTTACGGCCCTGCTTCGCAGAACCGCCCGCGGAGTCCCCTTCCACAAGGTACAGTTCGGACAGCGCCGGGTCGCGTTCCTGACAGTCAGCCAGTTTGCCCGGCAGGCCTGCGAGATCCAGCGCGCCTTTACGACGGGTCATTTCGCGGGCTTTACGCGCCGCTTCACGAGCACGCGCCGCATCGATAATTTTGCCCACCACGATTTTCGCATCGGACGGGTTTTCCAGCAGGTATTCGCTCAGCAGTTCGTTCATCTGCTGCTCAACCGCCGATTTCACCTCAGAGGAGACCAGCTTGTCTTTGGTCTGCGAGGAGAACTTCGGATCCGGCACCTTCACGGAGACAACGGCAATCAGGCCTTCACGGGCATCGTCACCGGTGGCGCTGACTTTCGCTTTTTTGCTGTAGCCTTCTTTGTCCATGTAGGCGTTCAGGGTACGGGTCATCGCCGCACGGAAGCCTGCAAGGTGCGTACCGCCGTCGCGCTGTGGAATGTTGTTGGTAAAGCAGTAGATGTTTTCCTGGAAACCGTCGTTCCACTGCAGCGCCACTTCTACACCGATACCGTCTTTTTCGGTGGAGAAGTAGAAGATATTCGGGTGAATTGGCGTTTTGTTCTTGTTCAGATACTCAACGAACGCCTTGATCCCGCCTTCGTAGTGGAAGTGGTCTTCTTTGTTGTCGCGTTTGTCGCGCAGGCGAATCGAGACGCCGGAGTTCAGGAACGACAGTTCACGCAGGCGTTTCGCCAGAATGTCGTATTCGAATTCGGTGACGTTGGTGAAGGTTTCGAGGCTCGGCCAGAAACGCACCATGGTACCGGTTTTGTCGGTATCGCCGGTGACGGCCAGCGGAGCCTGCGGCACGCCGTGGGTATACAGCTGACGGTGAATTTTGCCTTCGCGCTGGATAACCAGCTCCAGCTTCTGCGACAGGGCGTTAACCACTGAAACGCCTACGCCGTGCAGGCCGCCGGAAACTTTATAGGAGTTATCGTCGAACTTACCGCCTGCGTGCAGGACGGTCATGATCACTTCCGCCGCAGAGACGCCCTCTTCCGGGTGAATGCCGGTTGGGATGCCGCGTCCATCATCGGTGACGGAGACGGAGTTGTCCGCATGGATGGTGACCACGATGTCTTTACAGTGACCCGCGAGCGCTTCGTCGATAGCGTTATCTACCACCTCGAATACCATGTGGTGCAGACCGGTGCCGTCATCCGTGTCGCCGATATACATACCCGGGCGCTTACGCACCGCATCCAGTCCTTTCAGGACTTTGATACTGGAGGAGTCATAAGAATTCGACATCAACGTTTCTCGCTCATTTCAACTTGGGTTAATCCGTTATTTTACCCTTTTCCACGGTAAACATCTTCGAATTTTCGTCCGACATGTCTATAACGTGTTCAGCGCTAATGGCGCTGACGAAAACCTGCGACTGCGTGGCTTTTAAGCGGCTGGCAAGCAGCCCGCGCCGCGCGTCGTCAAGTTCCGAGGCAAAATCATCTATCAGGTACAGGCAGCGTCTCCCGCTCTCACGGGTAAGAAACTCCCCCTGCGCCAGGCGCAGCGCGCACATCAGGAGCTTGAGCTGCCCGCGCGACAGTGTATCTTCCACCGGCGCACCGTCGGCACGAATGCGGAAATCCGCCTTGTGTGGGCCGTGCGCGGTGTAGGTCAACATGCGGTCGCGCTCGAAGTTTCTCTCTAACACCTCGGCATAATCCGTCTCTTTCTCCCAGCCGCGCTGGAAGGAGAAGGTGAGAGAGAATTCGGGTAAAAACTGTTTGCAGGTATCGGCCATGTCTTCGGCAATACCCGCGCTGTATTCGGCACGCCAGCGGCTGATTTGTTCCGCAAGAGGAATGAGTTCCATATCCCACGGACGCAGCTGGGCGTAACGCGTCACCTGGCGCAACGCGGCGTTACGCTGCTTAAGCAGGCGCTTCAAATTGCTCCAGGCGTTAAAGAAACCGGCTTCGTTGTGAAAGCATCCCCAGTCGAGGAACGCTCTTCTGTATTTGGGGCCGCCGTTGAGTAAAGTAAACCCCTCTGGCGTAATCAGCTGCATTGGCATCAGTAATGCCAGCTCGGCCACTTTGTGACCGTCGGTACCGTCGATGCGCACCTTGCTGTCGCCCTGCTTGTCTTTGGTCAGGCCGATGGCGGTTTCCCGCTCCGCCCCCTGCAAACGCCCGTGCAGAACAAAAGATTCCTGTTCGTGGCGGATGACGCGACCAATCTGCAAACTGCGAAACGCCCGACCGTGGCCGAGCGTGTAAATGGCCTCAAGCACGCTGGTTTTGCCGCTGCCGTTTGCGCCAACCAGGAAGTTAAAGCCAGGGGATAAAGCGAGATCCGCGCTTTCGATATTGCGAAAGTCGCGGATCAACAGACGGGTGAGCGACATTACAGTCTCATTGGCATGACAACATAGGCAGCCGACTGTGATGCGGCATCTTCGATCTGTACGCTTGAAACGGAGTCGGTCAGCAGGATGCGCACGTTCTCGCACTTCAGCGCATTCAGCACATCCAGCACGTAGCTGACGTTAAAGCCGATTTCCATCTCGGTTCCGGCGTAGGTGACGTCCAGAATTTCTTCTGCCTCTTCCTGCTCCGGGTTGTTGGCAGTGATTTTGATCTGGTTTTCACTCACGTACAGGCGCACGCCGCGGAATTTCTCGTTAGAGAGGATCGCGGCGCGGGCAAAGGCCTGCTTGAGGCTATCGCAGCCTGCTTCCAGCGTTTTGTCCGGATTCTTCGGCAATACGCGGCGATAATCCGGGAAACGACCGTCAACCAGCTTCGATGTGAAGACAAAATCACCCACGTGTGCGCGGATGTTGTTACTGCCGATCTGCACGCGCAGCGGCGTGTCGCCACCGTCGAGCATACGCATCAGCTCAATCACCCCTTTACGCGGCACGATCACCGAATGGTTTGGCAGCGAGTCGCCAATCGGCATTGAACAGACCGCCAGACGGTGGCCGTCGGTGGCTACGGTACGCAGCTCTTCACCTTCGGTTTCGAACAGCATGCCGTTTAAGTAGTAACGAACGTCCTGATGCGCCATGGAGAACTGCGTGGCTTCAATCAGACGCTTCATCGTCGCCTGCGGCAGGGTGAATTCAACTTCACTTTGCCAGTCGTCCAGGTTCGGGAAGTCGGCAGCGGGCAGCGTGGAGAGCGAGAAACGGCTGCGGCCAGAGCGCACCAGCATACGGTCACCTTCCAGCTGCACGGCGATTTCAGCGCCTTCCGGCAGCCCACGGCAGATATCAAAGAATTTACGTGCCGGAACCGTGGTCGCGCCCGCGTCGTGCGGCTGAGTCAGCGTAACGCGCGCGATCATTTCCATTTCCAGATCTGTACCGGTCAGCGACAGCGTACCGTCCGCGACCTGAAGCAGCAGGTTTCCGAGAATAGGCAGCGTTGGGCGGCCACCTAATGGGCCACTCACCTGTTGCAGCGGTTTTAATAAATGTTCACGTTCAACGGTAAATTTCATAGCGTCACGATGATAATGTTCTGATTAGATTGGAAAAATCTTCTTTTATGTCGTGGCTTTCTTCGCGTAACTGCTCAATCTTGCGACAGGCGTGCAGCACGGTCGTATGGTCACGGCCACCAAACGCATCCCCGATTTCCGGCAGACTGTGGTTGGTTAACTCCTTTGCCAGCGCCATCGCCATCTGACGCGGGCGCGCCACCGAGCGGGAACGACGTTTAGACAGTAAATCTGCCACTTTGATCTTGTAGTACTCAGCCACCGTCTTTTGAATATTGTCGATAGTGACCAGTTTTTCCTGCAATGCCAGCAAATCACGCAGCGCTTCACGCACAAAATCGATGGTGATCGCACGACCGGTAAAGTTGGCATTGGCGATAACGCGGTTCAGTGCCCCTTCGAGCTCACGCACGTTGGAGCGCAGACGCTTGGCGATGAAGAACGCCACTTCACCCGGCAGGCGAATGTCGTTTTCATCGGCTTTCTTCATCAGGATCGCGACGCGGGTTTCCAGCTCCGGTGGCTCGATCGCCACGGTCAGGCCCCAGCCGAAGCGGGATTTCAGACGATCTTCAACGCCGTTGATCTCTTTTGGATAACGATCCGAGGTCAAAATGATCTGCTGATTGCCTTCCAGCAGCGCATTGAAGGTGTGGAAAAACTCTTCCTGCGATCGTTCTTTATTGGCAAAGAACTGAATGTCATCGATCAGCAGGGCGTCAACGGAACGATAGTAGCGTTTAAACTCTTCGATCGCATTGTTTTGCAGGGCTTTTACCATGTCCTGAACGAAGCGCTCGGAGTGCATATACACCACTTTGGCATTGGGCTTGCGCGCCATAATGCCGTTGCCCACCGCATGCAGCAGGTGCGTTTTACCCAGACCCGTGCCGCCATAGAGGAACAGCGGGTTATAGGCCCCACCGGGGTTATCAGCAACCTGGCGAGCCGCCGCGCGCGCCAGCTGGTTCGATTTACCTTCAACGAAGTTATCGAACGTGTGTTTCACGTTAACGTTAGAGCGGTAGGTTGGCTCAGCCGGAGCCGGGACATTATCCCAGCCCTGACGAGCGGGTGCGACGCGAGGGGCCGGCGCGGGTGCGGCCTGAGCAGGCGCAGCCACGTTCACGGTTTCACGTACGGTTTGGGTGACCGGCTTTGTGCCCACTTCAAAGCGCAGCTGCGGGGCGTCTGTTCCGCAGAAATCGTTCAGCAGTCCATTGATGTTATTAAGGTATTTGTCCCTTACCCAATCGAGCACAAAACGGTTTGGCGCATACAAAGCCAGCGTGTTATCGCTCAGTTCCGCCTGCAACGGGCGGATCCACATACTGAATTCTGTGGCTGGTAACTCATCCTGCAATCGGGCAAGACACTGCTGCCAAAGCGAAAGTGACACGGCGGACTCCACTCGAACAATAAAAGAAAACTATTGAATATTCATGATTGTTGGCGCACATCGACATGACCCTGTGCAAAAGGGTGATGTGCGAACCGCTATCTGCGGTTATACCCGGCCTGGATCGCTGGATCCCGATCGGGACCGCGGATCATAGCCTAAACTGAGCCAGAGATCTTCTGTTTCTCACAGATTCTTCCCGATTTATCCACAGGAAGATCCGGAACCGGGTAAGTGTAAACGATCCTGGCGCGAGTGCCCCGCGATTTAGTCCGCATATTGGAAAAATTAATGAGCACAGACAATTTATTGCTTAAATGATCTAACGAAGATCCGGGACGATCCTTGCGCTTTGTTGGCGAGGCCGTATAATCCTCGACCCGGCGCGTGATGCTCATCTTCCTGCGTCGTCCGTTGCTCATTTTCCACGCGAAAACGTGCGGAAATACGCGGGAAATAAGGAAAGAGAATTGACTCCGGAGTGTACAATTATTACAATCCGGCCTCTTTAATCACCCACGCTGAGGCGTTAGTCGTTCGAAACTCGTTCGGGTATACGCAAAAGTCAGTGAATTTATTCAAGTTTAGGTAGAAATCGCCATGAAACGCACTTTTCAACCGTCTGTACTGAAGCGCAACCGTTCTCACGGCTTCCGTGCTCGTATGGCTACTAAAAATGGTCGTCAGGTTCTGGCACGTCGTCGTGCTAAAGGCCGCGCTCGTCTGACCGTTTCCAAGTAATAAAGCTAACCCCTGAGTGGTTAAGCTAGCATTTCCCAGGGAGTTACGTTTGTTAACTCCCGCTCATTTCACTTTCGTCTTCCAGCAGCCATTACGGGCTGGCACGCCGCAAATCACCATCCTCGGCCGCCAAAATTCGCTGGGGCATCCCCGCATCGGTCTCACAGTCGCCAAGAAAAACGTTAAGCGTGCGCATGAACGCAATCGGATTAAACGTCTGACGCGTGAAAGCTTCCGTTTACGTCAGCACGAACTGCCTTCTATGGATTTCGTGGTGGTGGCTAAAAAAGGGGTTGCCGACCTCGATAACCGTGCTCTCTCGGAAGCGTTGGAAAAATTATGGCGCCGCCACTGTCGCCTGGCTCACGGGTCCTGATAGCCCTCATTCGGGTCTATCAACGCCTGATTAGTCCGCTACTCGGGCCGCACTGCCGTTTCACACCAACATGCTCAAGCTACGGAATTGAGGCATTGCGCAGGTTTGGAGTGATAAAAGGCAGTTGGTTGACGGTGAAACGCGTATTAAAATGCCACCCTTTACACCCCGGTGGAGACGACCCCGTCCCCCCAGGACCCTTTGATACCAGAGAACACTAACGATGGATTCGCAACGCAATCTTCTTATCATCGCTTTGTTGTTCGTGTCTTTCATGATCTGGCAGGCATGGGAGCAGGATAAAAATCCTCAACCCCAGCAGCAGACCACGCAGACTACGACCACCGCAGCGGGTAGCGCCGCCGACCAGGGCGTACCGGCCAGTGGCCAGGGGAAACAGATTACGGTTAAGACCGATGTGCTTGAGCTGACAATCAACACCCGTGGTGGTGATGTTGAGCAGGCACTGCTGTTGACCTACCCGAAAGAGCTGAAGTCTTCCGAACCGTTCCAGTTACTGGAAACCACGCCTGAGTTTATCTACCAGGCGCAAAGCGGCCTGACCGGTCGTGATGGCCCGGATAACCCGGCTAACGGTGCGCGTCCACTGTATAACGTCGAGAACGACACCTTTGTGCTGGCTGATGGTCAGAACGAACTCGTTATTCCGATGACTTACACCGACGCCGCAGGCAACACGTTCACCAAAACCTTCACCCTGAAACGCGGTGAGTATGCAGTGAACGTGGGCTACAGCGTACAGAACGCCAGTGCGAAACCGCTGGAACTGTCGACCTTTGGCCAGCTGAAGCAGTCCATCAATCTGCCGTCTCACCGTGACACCGGAAGCAGCAACTTTGCGCTGCATACCTTCCGTGGCGCGGCGTACTCCACGCCAGACGCGAAGTATGAGAAATACAAATTCGACACCATTGCCGATAACGAAAACCTGAACGTCAGTGCTAAAGGCGGTTGGGTGGCAATGCTGCAGCAGTATTTCGCTACTGCGTGGGTGCCAAATAACGACGGTACCAACAACTTCTATACCGCGAACCTGGGTAACGGTCTTGCAGCCATCGGCTACAAATCCCAGCCGGTTCTGGTTCAGCCGGGTCAAACCGGTAAGATGGCAAGCACCCTGTGGGTCGGCCCGGAAATTCAGGACAAAATGGCCGCTGTTGCGCCGCACCTGGATCTGACCGTCGATTACGGCTGGTTGTGGTTCATCTCTCAGCCGCTGTTCAAGCTGCTGAAGTTCATCCACAGCTTCCTGGGTAACTGGGGCTTCTCCATCATCGTTATCACCTTCATCGTTCGTGGCATCATGTACCCGCTGACTAAAGCGCAGTACACCTCCATGGCGAAGATGCGTATGCTGCAGCCGAAGATTGCGGCGATGCGTGAGCGTCTGGGCGATGACAAACAGCGTCAGAGCCAGGAAATGATGGCCCTGTATAAAGCAGAGAAAGTAAATCCACTGGGTGGTTGCTTCCCGCTGCTGATTCAGATGCCAATCTTCCTTGCGCTGTACTACATGCTGATGGGCTCCGTTGAGCTGCGCCATGCGCCGTTCGCACTGTGGATCCACGACCTGTCTGCACAGGACCCGTACTACATCCTGCCGATCCTGATGGGCGTGACGATGTTCTTCATCCAGAAGATGTCGCCAACCACCGTGACCGACCCGATGCAGCAGAAGATCATGACCTTTATGCCGGTCATCTTCACCGTGTTCTTCCTGTGGTTCCCGTCAGGTCTGGTGCTGTACTATATCGTCAGCAACCTGGTGACCATCATCCAGCAGCAGCTGATTTACCGTGGTCTGGAAAAACGTGGCCTGCATAGCCGCGAAAAGAAAAAGTCCTGATCCGTTAAGTTAACGCTAAAATAAGGGCGGTCGATTGACCGCCTTTTTTATTTGTATTGAACGAGAGCAACCATGAGCCATAACGACACTATCGTCGCCCAGGCAACCCCACCGGGACGCGGTGGTGTAGGCATTCTGCGTATCTCCGGCCTGAAGGCACGCGAGGTGGCCGAAGCGGTACTGGGTAAGCTGCCAAAGCCGCGCTATGCTGATTACCTGCCGTTTAAAGATACCGACGGCACGCCGCTGGACCAGGGCATTGCGCTGTGGTTCCCCGGCCCGAACTCCTTTACCGGCGAAGACGTGCTCGAGCTGCAGGGCCACGGCGGCCCGGTCATCCTCGACCTGCTGTTAAAACGTATTCTGACCCTGCCAGGCCTGCGCATTGCGAAACCTGGCGAATTCTCCGAGCGTGCCTTCCTCAACGACAAGCTCGACCTGGCGCAGGCCGAGGCGATTGCTGACCTGATCGACGCCAGCTCTGAACAGGCGGCCCGCTCCGCCCTGAACTCGCTGCAGGGGGCATTCTCCGCGCGCGTGAATCATCTTGTGGAAGCACTTACTCACCTGCGCATCTACGTCGAAGCGGCTATCGACTTCCCGGATGAGGAGATCGACTTCCTCTCTGACGGCAAAATCGAAGCCCAGCTCAACCAGGTAATGAGCGATCTCGACGCCGTGCGTGCCGAAGCACGTCAGGGCAGCCTGCTGCGTGAAGGGATGAAGGTAGTGATTGCCGGTCGCCCTAACGCCGGGAAATCGAGCCTGCTGAACGCCCTGGCGGGCCGTGAAGCGGCAATCGTGACGGATATCGCCGGAACCACCCGAGACGTGCTGCGCGAGCATATTCATATCGACGGGATGCCGCTGCACATCATCGATACCGCCGGTCTGCGTGATGCCAGCGACGAAGTTGAGCGCATCGGCATCGAGCGCGCCTGGCAAGAGATTGAGCAGGCTGACCGCGTGCTGTTTATGGTGGACGGCACCACGACCGACGCCGTTGACCCGGCTGACATCTGGCCGGACTTTATCGCCCGCCTGCCGGCTAAGCTGCCAATCACCGTGGTGCGTAACAAAGCAGACGTAACGGGCGAAACGCTGGGCATCAGCGATGTGAATGGTCACTCACTTATTCGCCTGTCGGCGCGTACCGGTGAGGGCGTGGACGACCTGCGTAACCACCTCAAACAGAGCATGGGTTTTGACACCAGCATGGAAGGCGGCTTCCTGGCGCGTCGTCGTCACCTGCAGGCGCTGGAAGAGGCGGCAAACCACCTTGTTCAGGGTAAAGCGCAGCTGATTGGCGCGTGGGCGGGTGAACTGCTGGCGGAAGAGCTGCGCCTGGCGCAGCAAAATCTGAGCGAGATCACCGGGGAGTTTACGTCGGACGATCTGCTGGGAAGGATCTTCTCAAGCTTCTGTATTGGTAAATAACTACCGCTGATTAATGGTGATTTCCTCCTGGGAAATCACCATTGTCCAAATGGCAACTCGCCTAATTCCCTGTCACCCCCTATCCTGCTTGCCTGCATCTATGGGGGATTTATGGCTCGTTTTCTGTTTTGTAGTTTTGCGCTGGTTCTGCTTTATCCATCTGGCATTGATATGTATCTGGTGGGATTACCGCACATCGCCCGCGACCTGGGTGCCAGCGAAGCGCAGCTGCACATCGCGTTTTCGGCCTACCTGGCGGGGATGGCGTCGTCGATGGTTTTTGCCGGAAAGATAGCGGACAAGGCAGGCCGTCAGCCTGTCGCCATAACGGGCGCCATCATTTTTGCCCTGGCATCGCTTCTCTGCTCGCAGGCAGAGAACAGCACCTTGTTCCTTGCTGGTCGGTTTATCCAGGGGACTGGCGCGGGCGGTTGCTACGTCGTCGCCTTTGCGATTTTGCGCGATACCTTAAGCGCCCAGCGTCGCGCTAAGGTGCTGTCGATGCTGAACGGCATTACCTGCATCATACCGGTGCTGGCTCCGGTCGTGGGCTATCTGATCATGCTTAAATTCCCGTGGCAGAGCCTGTTCTGGACCATGGCGGCCATGGGCGCGCTGGTATTTGTCCTGTCGATCGCCGTGCTGAAAGAGACCCATCCTGGCTCGCAGAATACCTCTCATACTCCAACGATTCACCCCGCCGAGAAGCTGCTTAACCGCTTCTTCCTCAGCCGCCTGGCCGTGACAACGTTAAGCGTGGCGGTGATCCTGACCTATGTAAACGTTTCCCCGGTTTTACTGATGGAGACCATGGGCTTCGACCGCGGCGAGTATTCTACCGTGATGGCGTTAACCGCAATGGTGAGTATGGCAGTCTCATTTTCTACGCCGTTTGCGCTAAATATTTTCAGTCAGCGCACGCTGATGCTGACCTCACAGGTTTTATTCCTAATTGCAGGCGTTATCCTGGCGACCACCAGCTCACATGCGGTGATGCTGGTGGGGATTACCCTCATTTGCGCGGGGTTCTCGGTTGGCTTTGGCGTGGCGATGAGTCAGGCGCTCGGTCCGTTCTCGCTTCGGGCTGGCGTGGCAAGCTCGGCGCTGGGTATCGCGCAGGTCTGCGGCTCGTCCCTGTGGATATGGCTGGCGGCAGTTATCGGACTTAACGCCCTCAATATGCTGATCGGGATTCTGATTGGCTGTAGCATGCTCTGCATCATCTTACTTATGGCCATTCAGCCCGCGGCGCACTATGAAGAAGCCCATCAGCAGTCTCGATCTTAACCTGTTGCTTTGCCTGCAGCTTTTGCTGCAGGAGCGCAGCGTCACCAAAGCGGCGAAGCGGATGAACGTGACGCCCTCGGCAGTGAGTAAATCACTGGCTAAACTGCGTGACTGGTTCGACGACCCGCTGTTTGTCAAAACGCCGTTAGGGCTGCTGCCGACGCCGCTGACGGTAAGCCTGGAGCAGGATCTTGCCGACTGGATGCAAATCGGCAACCAGATCCTCGATAAATTCCACCATGACTCCCCTGGCGGGCTGACGTTCGTGCTGGCCGCCGAAACGCCGCTGATGCTGATCCGCTTTAATGCCCTGCTGGAGCAGGTGAACCAGCGCTATCCACAGGCTACGGTGAAGATGCGCCACTGGGATTACGACTCGCTGGACGCTATTACGCGTGGAGAGGTGGATCTGGGCTTTACCGGACGCGAAACGCATCCGCGTTCTCGCGAGCTGCTGAAGCTGTTGCCGTGGTTTATCGACTACGAGATCCTGTTCAGCGACCGTCCGTGCGTGTATCTGCGTGAGGATCACCCCGCTCTTCAGGATGAATGGAATCTCGACACCTTCCTGCGCTATCCGCATATCAGTATCTTCTGGGAACGTAGTGACACCTGGGCGCTGGACGAAGTGCTAAAGGAGATGGGTCGAGAGAGAAATATTGCCATGTGCGTGCCGGGCTTTGAGCAGTCGATGTTTATGGCAGCGCAGCCCGGGCATAACTATATCGCCACGGCTCCGCACTACTGCCACCACTACAATCAACTCCATCAGCGGAAGCTGATCGCACTGCCCATTCCCATTGACGAAGCGCAGGCTGAAAAGCTCACCGTTCCCTTCACGCTGATCTGGCATAAACGGAACAGCCATAATCCGAAAATCCTCTGGTTGCGGGAGACCATCAAGGCACTGTACGGTGCGAGCGATCCAATTTTTGCCTAAGAAAATGTAAAGTTCGGTCCTAAGGCTTCTCTTACTCCCATTTACTGATTAAAACAGGAGTCAAGTTAAGCGATAATCATGTAACCGTTTAACCGATTACGACCATTATCAAGGAGCGAACAATGGCTACGCACTTTGCAAGAGGGATACTTACAGAAGGACGTCTCGTATCGGCCAGACTATCTTCATCCTGCCACAGTGAAGCACTCACTCTCCCGGAACACCGCAGGACGCGCTTTTTAGCGTCCCGGGCGCTTCTCGCGGAACTGCTGTTTATGCTGTACGGCACCACCGAACTGCCGGACATCATTACCCAACCAGAAGGCCGCCCGGTCTTTGCCGACCCGGAGCTCCCGCGATTTTCCATTGCCTACACGGGCAATATCATTGGCGTCGCGCTGGCCACCGAAGGGGATTGCGGGCTGGATATGGAACTTCAGCGCGCGACGCGAGGCTTCCACGGCGCAAACCCGCACGATGACTACCCGCTCTCAAGCAACGAGCAGCTGTGGGTGCGCAACCAGAACGATCCCATCGAGGCCAGAGCTCAGCTCATCACCCTGCGCCAGAGCATTCGCAAGCTCTGCGGCTGCGCGTCAGACGACGCCAGTCTGCTGCAGCTGCTGCCAGGCTCCGGACGCCTGCGTGCCGCCAAAGCCACGCTGGTAGAGGCGCTCAGTGACGCAGAGGATGTGCTCATTTGGTCCATTGCGGTTACCCCCGCCATCGAACGCATGAAAATCTGGGAATTTGACAGTCAACAGGGATGGCGTAGCCTTCCTGATGTGCCCGAGCGCGCCAACGAGCCCGCCGCACGCCTGATGCGTTTAACCAGTTTACCGGCAGAAAAAGCATATACCCTTAGCTGATCCGATCAGGGTCATCATGATGAAACAGGAGTAATCATGTCTGATACGTTGAAAGTAGTTACGTTACTGGGAAGCCTGCGCAAAGGTTCGTTTAACGGGATGGTTGCCCGCACGCTGCCGCAGCTGGCACCGGCAGGTATGGAAATTAGCGCCCTGCCGTCTATTGGCGATATTCCGCTCTATGATGCAGACGTGCAGCAGGAAGAGGGTTTCCCGCAGAGCGTTGAGGCGCTGGCAGAGCAGATTCGCCAGGCCGACGGCGTGGTCATCGTCACGCCGGAGTATAACTACTCGGTTCCGGGTGGTCTGAAAAACGCCATTGACTGGTTGTCCCGTCTCCCGGAGCAGCCGCTCGCGGGTAAACCGGTGCTGATCCAGACCAGTTCGATGGGCGCCATTGGCGGCGCGCGCTGCCAGTATCACCTGCGTCAGATCCTGGTCTTCCTGGATGCGATGGTAATGAACAAGCCGGAATTTATGGGCGGAGTGATTCAGAACAAGGTCGACCCGCAGACGGGTGAAGTGGTGGATCAAAGCACGCGCGACCATCTCTCTGGCCAGCTGACGGCGTTTGGGGATTATATTAAGCGGGTTAAAGCCTGATAAAAAAGCCCGGTGGCGCTAGCGCTTACCGGGCCTACACTAGTCAGTAGGTCAGGTAAGCGAAGCGCCACCTGACACCACAAACCGCACCTTAGTGCGCGTCAATAAACACAATCTTCAGCACAAACAGCAGCGCCACAATGATGACGCACGGGCTGAGGTCGCGGAAGCGGCCGGTACCGATCTTCATTACGCAGTAAGAGATAAAGCCGAGCGCGATACCTTCGGTAATCGAGAAGCTGAATGGCATCATCACGGCGGTAATAAACGCCGGCACCGCTTCGGTTAAGTCATCCCACTTCACGCGCGACAGGCTGGAGGTCATCAGCACCCCCACGTAGATCAGCGCGCCCGCAGCCGCATACGGTGGCACCATGCCCGCCAGCGGAGAGAGGAAGATCACCAGCAGGAAAAGAATCCCCACCACCACCGCCGTCAGACCGGTGCGGCCACCTACGGACACGCCGGAAGAGGATTCAATGTAAGCGGTAACAGACGAGGTCCCGATAAAAGCACCGGTAACCGAAGAAATACTGTCCACAAACAGCGCCTGCTTCATGCGCGGGAATTTCCCTTTCTCATCTGCCAGACCCGCTTTGTCGGTCACGCCAATCAGCGTACCGGAGGAGTCAAACAGGTTGACCAGCATAAAGGAGAAAATCACGCCCGCCAGACCCAGGTTCAGGGAGCCCGCCAGATCGACATGACCAATCACGGTAGAGACGCTCGGCGGCGCAGAGACGATACCGTTATAGTGAACGTCGCCCAGCATCCAGCCCAGCAGCGTGGTGACCACGATAGACACCAGCACCGCCGCGTGAATATTGCGGGAAGCCAGGATCGCGATAATGAAGAAGCCCAGCACGCCCAGCAGCACGTTATGAGAGGTCAGGTGACCGATGCTCACCAGCGTATCCGGGTTCGCCACGATGACGCCGGCGTTTTTCAGACCCATCATACCGATGAACAGACCAATACCGCTGGTGATGCCCACGCGCAGGCTGACAGGAATGTTAGCAATCATCCAGTAACGCACGCGGAAAATGGTCAGCAGCAGCAGGCCAACCGCGCCCCAGAAGATCGCGCCCATGCCAACCTGCCACGGCAGGCCCATCGCCTGAACGACCACGAACGCGAAGAACGCATTCAGACCCATTGCCGGTGCCAGCGCAACCGGCAGGTTAGCGAACACGCCCATCAGTATGCTGCCAAGGGCGGCAATCAGACAGGTGGTCACGAAGACGGCGCTGGTATCCATGCCAGCAACGCCCAGAATTTGTGGGTTAACAAAAACGATATAAACCATCGTCAGGAAGGTGGTGAAACCGGCGATCACTTCGGTGCGTGCCGTTGTGCCGTGCTCGCGCAGTTTAAACACGCGCTCAAGCAGACCCTGACCAGATGTCTGGGTTGTGTGTTGTTGACTCATCATCAATTTCCGAACAAGGAGGGAAAATTCGTCGCTATCCTATACCAAAATGCGACAATAGTGGCAGTTATGAGATACTTTTTTCATTGATTTTGCTTATACGGCAACGATTGCGTCTCGTTAAACTGCCGTACGTAAACGTTAAACTTGTTAAAAGGGAAAGGCATGTCCGGAATTGAAGCGGTATTTTTCGACTGCGACGGAACGCTGGTCGACAGTGAGGTCATTTGTTCCCGCGCGTATGTCACCATGTTCCAGGAATTTGGCATTACGCTGGAACTCGAAGAGGTGTTTAAACGCTTTAAGGGCGTAAAGCTCTACGAGATCATCGACATCATTAACCAGGAACACGGTGTGGATCTGGCGAAAGCCGATCTGGAACCGGTATACCGCGCCGAGGTCGCACGCCTGTTCGACTCCGAGCTGGAAGTTATCGCCGGGGCTAACGCGTTGCTGGATGCGATGACGGTGCCAATCTGCGTGGTCTCTAACGGCCCGGTCAGCAAAATGCAGCATTCGCTGGGCAAGCTCGAGATGTTGCACCATTTCCCGGAAAAGCTGTTCAGCGGCTACGATATCCAGCGCTGGAAGCCCGACCCGGCGCTGATGTTCCATGCGGCAAAAGCGATGAACGTTAATGTAGAAAACTGCATTCTGGTGGACGACTCGTCTGCGGGCGCGCAGTCTGGGATTGATGCGGGGATGGAGGTGTTTTACTTCTGCGCCGACCCGCACAACAAGCCGATCGATCATCCTAAAGTGACGACGTTTACCGATCTGGCGCAATTGCCAGAATTGTGGAAAGCGCGCGGTTGGGATATTACGCGTTAAAGCGATCCCTCCCCGGGCGGGGAGGGTGAAAGCTTACCTGAAAAGTTTTTGCACAAACTCAGCATAGGCCGGACGCCAGACGTCCATTTCGTGATTCAGGCCAGGGTACATTTTGTAGTCAAATTTGATGCCCTGTTTTTCCAGCTCCGCCTTCAGGCCGGCGATATCTTTGCCGGTCACCGAATCGCGCTCTCCCACGACAACGGTAAAGTTATGCAGCTGGCGGTTAATCGCCTCCGGGTGCGTGAATCGTGCAGCCACGCCAGCGTCAGGCACGGTTGTCGTGGTGACGCCGCTGAACGTTCCCAGCCAGCCGAAGCTTTCCGGATGGTTCATACCGGACACCAGCGCCTGATAGCCGCCCTGTGACAATCCCGCCAGCGCCCTACCGTCAGCATCTTTACGCACGTTGAAGCGCGTATCCACCAGCGGAATAATTTCGCTCATCAGCTCACGGTCTGCGGCTTTCGCATTGAGTGGATAGAAGGATTTCCGTCGTTCTGCGGGCGGGAAGCTCTCGGGAATGGCCTCAGCGCTCTCCGTCTCCGTGTCGGGTACGACCACCAGCATCGGTTTGATTTTTCCCTCAGCCATCAGGTTATCCATGATTTGCGGCAGACGGCCCTGGTCGATTGCCGAGAGTCCGGTATCGCCAAAACCATGGTAGAAGTAGAGCACCGGTAAGGGTTCTCCCGTGCCGTTATAGCCTGGAGGTGACCAGACATAAACGCGGCGCTCTGAATTAAGCGATGGCGAGTGCCAGGTCAGTGTCGTCAGATCGCCGTGCGGTACCGGACGATCGTCAAGAATACTGCCGGGGACCAGAATCAGGCTGGTGTTCACCTGTCGCTGAGGTTTTTGATAGCGGCTGCCCGTGTCGACCGAGCGAAAACCATCAATGTCGTAATAATATTCGTAGAGATTCGGGGCCATCGGCTCGCTTTTCCATGACCAGACGCCGTGGTTATCTTTCGTCATATCATGGGAAATCTGGCTTTCGGGCATCGAACCCGTTACCACGGAAACCCGCTTTGCGCCAGGTGCAAACAGGCGAAAAGTGATGCTTTTATCCGCATTGACCTGCGTCACATAGTGGCTGACCGGAGTAGTCTGGTCAGGTGTCACCGGCAACGGTGCGGCAATAACGTCTGCCCCAGTACCGATCCCAATGCTGATGGCCACTGTCAGGCAAGCTAATGATTTTTTCATATACCATCCTTTGCTGTTTTCGTCTCACGTTAGCGCGTTTCGGACGTCAGGCAACGGATGGAGGAGAAGAGTGTGATTTCGATAGAAATAATAACGCCAGTGAGTACCGGCGTTATTATCAGATGACAGGATTACTCTTTCGGATCTTTCCCCGCCAGCAGCTTGTCCAGCTCGTCGCCGCCCACGTGACGGAAGTCCTGACCTTTCACGAAGTAGAAAATGTATTCGCAAATGTTCTGGCAGCGGTCACCGATACGCTCGATAGAGCGCGCGCAGAACAGGGCCGTCAGCACGCTTGGGATCGTACGTGAATCTTCCATCATATAGGTCATCAGCTGGCGCACGATGCCTTCATACTCCTGGTCGACCTTCTTGTCTTCACGGTAGATACGCACCGCTTCGTCAAGATCCATACGCGCAAAGGCATCCAGCACGTCGTGCAGCATCTGCACGGTGTGACGGCCCAGCGACTCGAGGCTCACCAGCAGCGGCTGGTGCTGCTGAGAAAACTTCTCCAGCGCCGTGCGGCAGATTTTATCCGCAACGTCACCAATACGTTCCAGCTCGGCGATGGTTTTAATGATTGCCATCACCAGACGCAGGTCGCTCGCCGTCGGCTGACGTTTCGCGATAATGCGCACGCAGGCTTCGTCGATAGCCACTTCCATCATGTTGACGTTTTTGTCGCCTTCAATGACGCGCTTCGCCAGCTCGCTGTCCTGGTTGTGCATTGCCGTAATCGCATCAGAAAGCTGCTGCTCGACCATGCCGCCCATGGTCATCACCTGGGTGCGAATACTTTCCAGCTCTGCGTTGAACTGGCCGGAAATGTGTTTATTAAGATTGAGGTTGTCCATGGTTTCTCCACATGCACTAAGGCAAATCAACCGTAGCGGCCAGTAATATAATCTTCGGTTTGTTTCTTCGCGGGCTTAGTGAACAGATCGTCCGTGTTGCTGAACTCAATCAATTCACCCAGGTACATAAACGCCGTGTGATCGGAACAACGCGCAGCCTGCTGCATGTTGTGGGTCACGATAACCACGGTGTAATCCTGCTTCAGCTCGGTGATCAGTTCTTCAATACGACCGGTTGAAATCGGGTCCAGCGCTGAACACGGCTCATCCAGCAGCAACACTTCCGGGCGAATGGCAATACCGCGCGCAATGCACAGACGCTGCTGCTGACCACCGGAGAGAGAGTAACCGCTCTGGTGTAACTTATCTTTGGTTTCGTTCCATAATGCGGCCTTGGTCAAAGCCCACTGCACGCGCTCGTCCATATCGGCACGGGAGAGCTTTTCAAACAGGCGCACGCCAAACGCGATGTTGTCATAAATGGACATCGGGAACGGCGTCGGTTTCTGGAACACCATCCCCACTTTGGCGCGCAGCAGAGCGATATCCTGAGCCTGGGTCAGAATATTTTCGCCGTCCAGGATGATTTCACCTTCAGCACGCTGCTCCGGATAGAGCGAATACATTTTGTTAAAGGTACGCAGCAGCGTGGATTTACCACAGCCGGACGGACCGATAAATGCCGTGACCTGGTTCTTCGCGATATCCAGGTTGATGTTCTTCAGGGCATGGAATTTGCCGTAGTAGAAGTTCAAATCACGAACCTGAATCTTACCCGGGGCAGTATCAACCATACTCATTGACTCATTTCCTCATTCGGCGCCGCGAGCTGCCGCGCCGTAAAAAATTAACCGTGTTTCTTCTTCGCGAAAATGACGCGCGCCAGAATGTTCAGCAACAGTACGCAAAGGGTAATGATCAGCACCCCGGCCCAGGCCAACTGCTGCCATTCCGCGAAGGGGCTCATCGCAAACTTAAAGATCGTCACCGGCAGGTTCGCGATCGGCTGCATCATGTCCGTGCTCCAGAACTGGTTGGAGAGTGACGTAAACAGCAGCGGCGCCGTTTCACCTGCGATACGCGCAACCGCCAGCAGGATACCGGTCATGATCCCGGAGATGGACGCTTTGAGCGTAATCGCAGAGATCATCTTCCACTTCGGCGTACCCAGCGCGTAAGCCGCTTCACGCAGGCTGTCCGGCACCAGTTTCAGCATGTTCTCGGTGGTACGAATAACAATCGGCACCTGCAGCAGCGCAAGTGCAATCACACCCGCCCAGCCGGAGAAGTGTTCCATTTGCGCCACCACCACGGTGTAAACAAACAGACCTACCACGATAGACGGGGCTGAGAGCAGAATGTCGTTAATGAAGCGAATAACTTCCGCCAGCCAGGATTTACGACCGTATTCCGCCAGGTAAATACCCGCCATGATGCCCAGCGGCGTACCAAACACCGTCGCCCACAGGATCAGCAACCCGCTGCCCGCCAGGGCATTCGCCAGGCCACCACCCGCCGTATTCGGCGGCGGGGTCATTTCGGTGAACAGCGCCAGTGACATCCCGTCAATCCCGCGCACGATGGTTGAGAACAGGATCCAGACCAGCCAGAACAGACCGAACGCCATCGTCGCCATTGAGAGCGTCAGCGCAATGCGGTTTTTTATGCGGCGTCTGGCCTGCATTTTGCGGCGGGACTCCGCCAGCTCAGCGGTAGCTTGCATTTCGAGAGTTGCCATTAGCGTGCCCCCTCATTTTTAGCGAGGCGCATAATCATCAGCTTGGAAATCGCCAGAACGATGAAGGTGATAACGAACAGAATCAGCCCCAGCTCCATCAGTGCCGCGACGTGCAGACCCGATTCCGCTTCCGCAAATTCATTCGCCAGCGCAGAGGTAATACTGTTACCCGGCATGTAGAGCGATGCGCTGTCGAGCTGATAGGTGTTGCCGATAATAAAGGTCACCGCCATGGTTTCACCCAGCGCACGGCCTAATCCCAGCATCACGCCTCCGATCACCCCATTTTTGGTGAACGGAAGGACAATGCGCCAGATAACTTCCCAGGTGGTGCAGCCGATGCCGTAGGCCGACTCTTTCATCATCACCGGCGTTTGTTCGAAGACATCGCGCATAACCGCCGCAATGTACGGAATAATCATGATGGCGAGGATCACACCTGCCGCCAGAATACCGATACCGAACGCCGGGCCAGAGAACAGGGCACCCACAAACGGAATGGCGGAGAGGACATTACCCACCGGCTCCTGGAAGTACGTTGCGAACAGCGGTGCAAAGATAAACAGGCCCCACATGCCGTATACGATACTCGGAATAGCCGCCAGCAGTTCGATGGCGATCCCCAGCGGACGACGCAGCCAGCCCGGCGCCAGCTCCGTCAGGAACAGGGCAATACCAAAGCTTACCGGAACCGCAATCAGCAGGGCGATAAACGAGGTAACCAGCGTGCCGTAAATCGGCACCAGCGCACCGTAGATATCGTTCGGCGCATCCCACTCTTTGGTCCACAGGAAGGAGAAACCGAATTTCTGGATGCTCGGCCAGGAGGAGAAAATCAGAGACACGATAATGCCGCCCAGCAGCAATAGCACAATCAGCGCAGCCAGTTTTACCAGCGCGCTGAAAATCATGTCACCTTTTTTACCCGGAGGGTTAAATGCAGGCTTGGTTGCAGCCATAAATTACTCTTCTGTTAAACGCGTTTACGAAATCGCCGGGTGGCGCTTACGCTTACCCGGCCTACAGTCGGAACCGTAGGGCGGGTAAGCGTAAGCGCCACCCGCCATTTTCGTCAGAATGCTAAATTAATACAATGCTTTACCGCTGCTGTCTTTCACGTTGGTTTTCCATGCAGCGCGAATCTGCTCAACCACGTTGTCCGGCAGGGTGGCGTAATCCAGGGCGTTAGCCTGTTTGCCGCCGTTTTTGTACGCCCAGTCGAAGAACTTCAGCACTTCAGCGCCCTGCTCAGGTTTCTTCTGCTCTTTGTGAACCAGAATGAAGGTGGTAGAGGTGATTGGCCATGCACCTTCGCCTTTCTGGTTAGTCAGGTCCTGCGCGAAGGATTTGCTCCAGTCAGCGCCTTTCGCGGCGTTAGCAAAGTTCTCTTCGGTCGGGCTAACCGGTTTGCCATCGGCTGAAACCAGTTTGGTGTAGGACAGGTTGTTCTGCTTAGCGTACGCATACTCTACGTAGCCAATTGAGCCCGGCAGACGCTGTACGAACGCAGCGATACCGTCGTTACCTTTACCGCCCAGACCGGTTGGCCAGTTAACGGTAGAGCCGGAACCGACTTTAGATTTCCACTCTTCGTTCACTTTCGCCAGGTAGCTGGTGAACACGAAAGAGGTACCAGAACCGTCAGCACGACGAACCACAGCGATATTCTGCGAAGGCAGCTTAACGCCCGGGTTCAGTTTGGTGATGGCTTCGTCATCCCATTTTTTGATTTTACCCAGGTAGATGTCACCCAGGGTTTTGCCGTCCAGCACCAGCTCGCCTGACTTCAGGCCAGGGATGTTAACGGCCAGCACAACGCCGCCGATCACGGTCGGGAACTGGAACAGGCCTTCCTGATTCAGTTTTTCATCAGACAGAGGGGCATCTGACGCACCGAAGTCTACGGTATTAGCGGTAATTTGTTTTACGCCACCGGAGGAGCCGATACCCTGATAGTTAACCTTGTTGCCGGTTTCTTTCTGGTAGGTATCCGCCCATTTGGCATACACCGGCGCAGGGAAGGTTGCACCAGCGCCAGTCAGGCTTGCTTCTGCAAAAACAGAGAACGCGCTCAGAGATAAGGTCGCGGCGACAACAGTTGCGACAGTGGTACGCATAACTTTCATAATGTCTCCTGCAAGATTTTCGTAAATCGTTGTTTAGTGGCTACGATGAGCAAAATAGGACAAACAGGTGACAGATAAATGTACGAATTATGACAGTTTTATGACAGCGGAAATTTAACTTAAAAATTCGCAAAACAATGCTTAATTTTCATCGTGTTAGCCAGTTTTAAGACAGGGCGTTTTCAGAAATATTTTCTTTATGTGACACTGAAAAAATAGCTGAAGATGACAAATTGTCATCAATAAAAACGTGAAGGAATTGATTAAAAACAAACCGGGCGGGGTGAAAAAGCTCCACCCGAAGGTGGAGCCTGAAGGGGTTATTCTACGGTGACAGACTTCGCCAGGTTACGCGGCTGGTCAACGTCGGTGCCTTTGATCAGCGCCACGTGATAGGCCAGCAACTGCAGCGGAACGGTGTAGAAGATTGGCGCAATCACCTCTTCCACATGCGGCATCTCAATGATGTGCATGTTGTCGTTGCTGACAAAACCGGCATCTTTATCGGCGAAGACGTACAGGACACCGCCGCGGGCGCGCACTTCTTCGATGTTAGATTTCAGTTTCTCCAGCAGTTCGTTGTTAGGAGCCACAACGATGACCGGCATATCGGCGTCAATCAGCGCCAGCGGGCCGTGTTTCAGCTCGCCTGCCGCATAGGCTTCTGCGTGGATGTAAGAGATCTCTTTCAGCTTCAGCGCGCCTTCCAGCGCAATTGGATACTGATCGCCACGACCCAGGAACAGGGCGTGATGTTTGTCAGAGAAATCCTCCGCCAGCGCTTCAATGCGTTTGTCCTGAGACAGCATCTGCTCAATACGGCTCGGCAGCGCCTGCAGACCATGAACGATGTCATGCTCAACAGAGGCGTCTTCACCTTTCAGACGCGCCAGCTTCGCCACCAGCATCAGCAGTACGGTCAGCTGGGTGGTAAACGCTTTGGTGGAGGCCACGCCGATTTCGGTGCCCGCTTTGGTCATCAGCGCCAGATCGGATTCACGCACCAGCGAGGAGCCCGGAACGTTACAGATAGCCAGAGAGCCCAGGTAACCCAGCTCTTTTGAGAGACGCAGCGCGGCAAGGGTATCCGCCGTTTCACCAGACTGGGAAAGGGTGATCATCAGGCTGTTACGACGCACCGCGGATTTGCGATAGCGGAATTCAGATGCGATTTCGACGTCGCACGGCACGCCCGCCAGGGATTCAAACCAGTAGCGAGAGACCATACCGGAGTTGTAGGAGGTGCCGCAGGCCACGATCTGAATATGCTCAACCTTGCCGAGCAGTTCGTTCGCGTTTGCACCCAGCTCGCTCAGATCCACTTCACCGTGACTAATGCGCCCGGTGAGGGTGTTTTTGATGGCGTTTGGCTGCTCGTAAATCTCTTTCTGCATGTAGTGACGGTAAGCGCCTTTGTCACCCGCGTCGTACTGCAGGTTAGATTCGATCTCCTGGCGTTTAACCTGCTCGCCTTTGGTATCGAATACGGTCACGCTGCGGCGGGTCACTTCGGCAATATCCCCCTCTTCCAGGAAGATAAAGCGACGTGTCACCGGCAGGAGCGCCAGCTGGTCAGAGGCGATAAAGTTTTCACCCATTCCCAGACCGATAACCATTGGACTACCGGAACGCGCGGCCAGCAGCGTGGACGGATCGCGTGAGTCCATGATCACCGTACCGTACGCACCGCGCAGCTGAGGGATAGCGCGCAGCACTGCGTCACGCAGCGTGCCGCCCTGCTCCAGCTCCCAGTGCACCAGGTGAGCAATCACTTCGGTGTCAGTTTCAGAGACAAAGGTGTAGCCGCGCGCTTTCAGTTCTTCGCGCAGCGGTTCGTGGTTTTCGATAATGCCGTTATGCACCACCACGATGTGTTCAGACACATGCGGGTGTGCGTTACCTTCAGACGGTTCGCCGTGCGTCGCCCAGCGGGTGTGCGCAATACCGGTACCACCGTGCAGCGGATGTTCTTCCGCGGCCTGGGCCAGCATCTGCACTTTACCGAGACGGCGCAGACGGGTCATATGACCTTCTGCATCGACGACAGCCAGACCGGCAGAGTCGTAACCACGGTATTCCAGACGACGTAAACCTTCGAGAAGGATTTCAGCAATATCACGCTGCGCAACTGCGCCAACAATTCCACACATAGTTTTAGATTCCGAATTTAGGCATGATGCCTGCGTTGTCGCTGACCTGTATTTGCCCTTTCCGGGCGCCCCGAGCCTTGTAGAGAGTGGGGTTATTTTTATGGGTACTGCTTGTGGGGGGAGGATTATATTATCCTCTCACCCCGGCCCTCTCCCCAAAGGGGCGAGGGAGAAAAACACCGCACCGAACGATCCCCTCTCCCTTTGGGGAGAGGGTTAGGGTGAGGGGAAAATCCGTTACTTTTTCTTCACCGGGCGTTTCCAGCCCTGCTTATTTATCTGCGGCACACGGCTTAATACCAGCTCGTTCTCGGCCACATCGCGCGTGACGGTCGTCCCGGCAGCAATCGTTACGCCGTTACCCACGGTAACAGGCGCTACCAGTTGGGTGTCGGAACCGACGAATACATCATCACCGATGATGGTTTTAAACTTATTCGCGCCGTCATAGTTACAGGTAATGGTCCCTGCACCAATATTCACGTTGTCGCCAATTTCCGCATCGCCCAGATAGGTTAAATGGCCCGCTTTGGAACCTTTACCCAGACGCGCTTTTTTCATTTCAACGAAGTTGCCCACGTGAGCGCCTTCCAGCAGCTCAGCGCCAGGACGCAGACGCGCAAACGGGCCGATGGTACAAGCCGCGTCCAGGCGGGCATCTTCGACCACGCTGTACGGGCTGATTTCGCAATCATCACCGATGATGCTGTTTTTAATCACGCAGCCGGTACCAATTTTGACGCGGTTCCCTAACGTCACGTTCCCTTCAACGATAACGTTAGTATCAATTTCAACGTCACGCCCGTGAGATAACGAGCCACGCAGGTCGAATCGCGCCGGATCGCGCAGCATCACGCCCGCCAGCAGCAGTTTTTCTGCCTGCTCGGACTGGTAAATTCGCTCGAGACGGGAGAGCTGCAGACGGTTATTAACGCCGTCCGTTTCGCTGATGCGCGCCGGATGAACGGCGGCAATTTCACGACCTTCGTGATGCGCCATCGCAATGATATCGGTGATGTAGTATTCACCCTGCGCATTGTTGTTGTTGAGCTTCGACAGCCAGCGCTTCATGTCTGCGCCGTTGGCAATCAGGATACCGGTGTTGATCTCCGGAATCTGACGCTGTTCATCGCTGGCATCTTTATGCTCAACAATCCCGGTTACCTTGCCGTTTTCACGCGTAATGCGGCCATACCCACTCGGATCGTCCAGCACAACGGTTAACAAGCCGATGCCGCCCTGCGGTTTGGCTTCACGCAGGCGGGTCAGCGTTTCCACGGAAATCAGCGGGACGTCGCCGTAGAGCATCAGGATATCTTCGTCATCGGCAAAGAACGGCGCTGCCTGCTGCATCGCATGTCCGGTACCCAGCTGTTCAGCCTGAAGCACCCAGTTGAGGTTGTCATCACTCAGCGTCTTTTTAAGCAGATCGCCACCGTGGCCGTAAACCAGATGTACCTGACGGGCGCCCAGTTCATTAGCGGCATCAATGACATGCTGCACCATCGGCTTTCCTGCCAGGGTGTGCAGCACCTTAGGAAGATCGGAATACATGCGGGTGCCTTTACCAGCGGCAAGGATGACCACGCTCATCGTATTGTTCAACATACGCGTCCTGACTGTAATTTGAGTGAGAAGTAAAAACGTTTGATGCTTAAAATTCTACATCTTTTTCATCATGAATTAAGCGCCAAAAAAAAAGCCAGCCTGGGATCCAGACTGGCTTTTGTGCTTTTCAAGCCGGTGTTACATCGCTTTTTTGGTCAACTCGATAACGCGCAGTTTCGCGATCGCTTTGGCCAGTTCCGCAGACGCCTGAGCGTAATCCACGTCACCATGAGAGCTGCTAATGTGCTCTTCAGCCTTACGCTTCGATTCCAGGGCTCGCGCTTCGTCGAGATCCTGGCCACGAATAGCGGTATCGGCCAGAACGGTCACACTGCCAGGCTGCACTTCAAGAATGCCGCCGGACAGATAGATAAACTCTTCGTGACCGAACTGTTTAACGATGCGGATCATACCAGGCTTAATGGCGGTGAGCAGCGGTGCGTGACCCGGGAAAATACCCAGTTCACCTTCACTACCCGTTACCTGGATTTTCTCGACCAGACCAGAGAACATTTGTTGCTCTGCGCTGACGACGTCCAGGTGGTAAGTCATTGCCATATCACCCTCCGATTAAGGCGTTAAAGTTTTTTGGCTTTTTCCACGGCTTCGTCGATGGAACCAACCATGTAGAACGCCTGCTCTGGCAGGTGATCGTATTCGCCTTCCATGATGCCTTTAAAGCCACGGATGGTGTCTTTCAGGGAAACGTATTTGCCCGGAGAACCGGTGAATACTTCCGCAACGAAGAACGGCTGGGACAGGAAGCGCTGGATCTTACGCGCACGTGCTACCACCAGTTTATCTTCTTCAGACAGTTCATCCATACCCAGGATGGCGATGATGTCTTTCAGTTCCTGGTAACGCTGCAGCAGGGACTGTACGCCACGCGCGGTGTCGTAGTGTTCCTGACCCACAACCAGTGGATCCAGCTGACGGCTGGTGGAGTCCAGCGGGTCAACGGCTGGGTAGATACCCAGAGACGCGATCTGACGGCTCAGTACCACGGTTGCATCTAAGTGCGCAAAGGTGGTGGCTGGTGATGGGTCAGTCAAGTCATCCGCAGGTACGTATACCGCCTGAACGGAGGTGATAGAACCGGTTTTGGTAGAGGTGATACGTTCCTGAAGAACACCCATCTCTTCCGCCAGTGTAGGCTGATAACCTACCGCTGAAGGCATACGACCCAGCAGTGCTGATACTTCCGTACCGGCCAGGGTGTAACGGTAGATGTTATCGACGAACAGCAGAACGTCACGGCCTTCGTCACGGAACTTCTCAGCCATCGTCAGGCCGGTCAGCGCAACGCGCAGACGGTTTCCTGGTGGCTCGTTCATCTGACCGTAAACCAGGGATACTTTGTCCAGAACGTTGGAGTCAGTCATTTCGTGGTAGAAGTCGTTACCCTCACGAGTACGTTCACCTACGCCCGCAAACACGGAGTAACCGGAGTGCTCGATCGCGATGTTACGGATCAGCTCCATCATGTTTACGGTTTTACCTACACCCGCACCACCGAACAAACCAACTTTACCGCCCTTCGCAAACGGACACATCAGGTCGATAACTTTGATACCGGTTTCCAGCAGTTCCTGAGAGCTGGACAGCTCTTCGTAGGAAGGTGCTGCGCGGTGGATAGCCCAACGCTCTTCTTCACCGATGTCGCCTTTCATGTCGATTGGTTGACCCAATACGTTCATGATACGACCCAGTGTTGCTTTACCTACCGGGACTTCGATCGGGTGCTCAAGGTCTTTTACTTCCAGACCACGACGCAGACCGTCGGAAGAACCCATCGCGATGGTACGCACGATACCGCCGCCGAGCTGCTGCTGAACTTCCAGCACCAGGCTCTCGTTACCATTCTGTACCTCAAGCGCGTCGTACACGCGTGGTACGGCGTCCTGAGGGAACTCGACGTCCACCACGGCGCCGATTACCTGGACAATCTTTCCAGTAGCCATCTTGAATCCTCTACGTAATTCGTAAACCTGGTTAAACCGCGGCGGCCCCCGAGACGATCTCGGTGAGTTCCTGAGTAATGCTGGCCTGACGAGCTTTGTTGTAAACCAACTGCAGCTCTTTAATCAGGCTGCCGCCATTATCGGTCGCGGCTTTCATCGCCACCATTCGTGCGGCCTGCTCGCTGGCCAGGTTTTCTACAACGCCCTGATAAACCTGTGATTCAACGTAACGACGCAGCAGGGTATCCAGCAGCGGTTTCGGATCGGGTTCATACAGGTAATCCCAGGCTTTTTGTTTCAGCTCGTCATCTTCTGATGCCGGTAACGGCAGCATCTGAGTGAGCGTTGGAACCTGAGACATGGTGTTAATGAATTTGTTGCTGACAACGTACAGTCTGTCCAGACGGCCTTCATCATAAGCCTGCAACATCACTTTAACCGGGCCGATCAGTTCGGACAGGGACGGGTTATCACCCATACCGGTCACCTGAGCGACAATGTTGCCACCCACGGAGTTAAAGAAAGACACGCCTTTAGAGCCGATCATTGCGATATCGCACTGAACGCCTTTCTCGGACCATGCTTTCATATCCGCCAGCAGTTTTTTGAACAGGTTAATGTTCAAGCCGCCGCACAGACCACGGTCGGTCGACACCACCAGGTAGCCCACGCGCTTAACGTCGCGTTCTTCCAGGTAAGGGTGCTTATATTCCAGATTACCGTTCGCAAGGTGACCAATCACTTTGCGCATGGTTTCTGCATAAGGACGGCTGGCCGCCATGCGATCCTGCGATTTACGCATTTTGGAAGCGGCGACCATCTCCATCGCTTTAGTGATCTTTTGCGTGTTCTGGACGCTTGCGATCTTACTACGTATCTCTTTTGCGCCGGCCATGAGCTTCTCCTCAATGCCAGGCGGCTTGTCCTGAGACAAGCCGCCGGACGATTACCAGGATTGGGTTGCTTTGAAGGAATCGAGGATAGCTTTCAGCTTGCCTTCGATTTCGTCGTTATAGCCACCGGTCTGGTTGATCTCTTGCATCAGCGGAGCGTGATCACGGTCGACGTAAGCCAGCAGAGCGGCTTCGAAGCTACCGATTTTCGCCAGTTCCACATCTTCGAGGTAACCGCGTTCAGCCGCGAACAGTACCAGGCCCTGCTGAGCAACAGACATTGGAGCGTACTGTTTCTGCTTCAGCAGCTCGGTCACTTTCTGACCGTGGCTCAGCTGTTTACGGGTTGCTTCATCCAGATCGGATGCGAACTGAGAGAACGCAGCCAGTTCACGATACTGTGCCAGCGCGGTACGGATACCACCGGACAGTTTCTTGATGATCTTGGTCTGAGCAGCACCACCAACACGGGATACGGAGATACCCGGGTTAACTGCCGGACGAATACCGGAGTTAAACAGGTTGGTTTCCAGGAAGATCTGACCATCGGTAATGGAGATTACGTTGGTCGGAACGAACGCAGAAACGTCACCCGCCTGGGTTTCAATGATCGGCAGAGCGGTCAGAGAGCCCGTTTTACCCTTCACTTCACCTTTGGTGAAGTTCTCGACGTATTCCGCGTTAACGCGGGAAGCACGCTCCAGCAGACGAGAGTGGAGGTAGAATACGTCGCCAGGGAACGCTTCACGTCCAGGTGGACGACGGAGCAGCAGGGAAACCTGACGATAAGCAACAGCCTGTTTAGACAGGTCATCGTATACGATCAGCGCATCTTCACCGCGGTCACGGAAGTATTCGCCCATTGCGCAACCTGCGTATGGTGCCAGGTATTGCAGTGCAGCAGATTCAGAAGCAGTTGCTACCACAACGATGGTGTTAGACAGTGCACCGTGCTCTTCCAGTTTACGAACCACGTTAGAAATGGTGGACGCTTTCTGGCCGATGGCCACGTACACACATTTGATACCGGAGTCACGCTGGTTGATGATGGCGTCGATAGCCATTGCGGTTTTACCGGTCTGACGGTCACCGATGATCAGTTCACGCTGACCACGACCGATTGGGATCATGGCATCAACGGACTTATAACCTGTCTGAACAGGCTGATCTACGGACTGACGGTCGATAACGCCTGGTGCGATAACTTCGATTGGGGAGAAGCCATCGTGCTCAACCGGACCTTTACCGTCGATTGGCGCACCCAGGGTGTTAACAACGCGACCCAGCAGGCCACGGCCAACCGGCACTTCCAGAATACGGCCAGTACACTTAACCTTCATGCCTTCGGCGAGGTCAGCGTATGGACCCATCACAACTGCACCTACGGAGTCGCGCTCCAGGTTCAGTGCGATAGCGTAACGGTTACCCGGCAGGGAAATCATCTCACCCTGCATACAATCGGCCAGGCCGTGGATGCGGATAACACCGTCACTTACAGAAACAATAGTACCTTCGTTGTGAGCTTCACTCACAACATTGAACTGAGCAATGCGCTGCTTGATCAGTTCGCTGATTTCGGTGGAATTCAGTTGCATGCTCCAGTCCCCTTAAGACTGCAAGACGTCTGCAAGGCGTTCAAGACGGCCGCGTACGCTACCATCAATGACCATATCACCCGAACGGATGATTACGCCTGCCATTACAGACTTATCGATTTTGCAATTCAGCTTAACTTTGCGTGACAGACGTTTTTCCATCGCGGCGGTGATTTTCGCAAGCTGTTCATTACTCAGTTCAGTCGCAGAAGTCACTTCGACTTCGGCAGTAGCTTCACTCAGCGCACGTAAGTGCTCAAACTGCTCGAGAACATCCGGGAGCACACGGAGACGACCATTTTCAGCCATGACCTTAATCAGGTTCTGGCCATTGGCATCCAGTTGCTCTCCGCACACGGCGATAAACGACGCGGCGAGGGTATCAGGCGCTAAAGCACCAGACAGCAACTCGGCCATTTGTTCGTTTTTCGTCACCTCAGCGGCAAACGCCAGCATATCCTGCCAGCGATCGACATTTTGGTGTTCGACAGCAAAGTCAAAAGCTGCTTTGGCGTAGGGGCGAGCTACCGTAACAAATTCAGACATCAGCCCCTCCCTCCTTACAGTTCAGCGACAAGTTTGTCCACGATGTCGCTGTTAGCAGCTTCATCCACGGAACGTTCGATGATCTTCTCGGCGCCAGCAACAGCCAGAATCGCAACCTGCTTACGCAGTTCTTCGCGAGCACGTTTACGCTCGGCATCAATTTCAGCCTGAGCTTGTGTCACGATCTTAGTACGTTCCTGTTCTGCTTCAGCTTTGGCTTCGTCCAGGATCTGCGAACGGCGTTTGTTAGCCTGTTCGATGATAACCTGAGCTTCCGCTTTCGCTTTTTTCAGCTGGTCTGTCGCGTTGGCCTGTGCAAGGTCCAAATCTTTCTTAGCGCGTTCTGCAGAAGCCAGACCGTCAGCAATTTCTTTCTGACGTTTTTCGATGGCAGCCATTAAAGGCGGCCATACATACTTCATGCAGAACCAGACAAAGAGAATAAACGCGATGGCCTGGCCGAGGATTGTTGCGTTCATGTTCACAGCACAATACCTCTTTAATTTCTGTGGCTTAGGGTTTTAAAACTACTACTACGCGACAGCAAACATCACGTACAGACCCAGACCTACAGCGATCATTGGGATAGCATCCACCAGACCCATAACGATAAAGAACTGAGTACGCAGCAGAGGAATCAGATCAGGTTGACGCGCTGCGCCTTCCAGGAATTTGCCCCCGAGGATGCCGATACCGATCGCAGCACCGATAGCCGCCAGACCCATCATCACAGCGGCAGCCATGTACAGCAGATCCATATTCAGGTTTTCCATGACAGTCTCCAGTTTGTTTCAATTAAAACGTAGTAGTGTTGGTAAAAAATCAGTGCTCTTCAGACGCCATCGACAGATAGACGATCGTCAGAACCATGAAGATAAAGGCTTGCAGCGTAATGATCAGGATGTGGAAAATGGCCCATGGCACATTCAGAATCCACTGTGACCACCACGGCAGAAGACCCGCGATCAGAATGAAAATCAGCTCACCCGCATACATGTTGCCGAACAGTCGCAGACCCAGTGAAACAGGTTTGGACAGCAGGCTAACGCCTTCCAGGATCAGGTTGACCGGAATAAACGCCCAGTGGTTGAACGGCTGCAAGGTAAGCTCTTTCACAAAGCCGCTTACGCCTTTCATTTTGATGCTGTAGAAAAGAATCAGGATAAACACGCCCAGCGCCATCGACAGGGTGATGTTCACGTCAGCAGACGGTACAACACGCAGCGCAGGCAGGCCGAAGATGTGCTCGCCGATAAACGGCAGCAGATCGATTGGCAGCAGGTCCATCAGGTTCATCAGGAAGACCCAAACGAACACGGTCAGGGCCAGCGGAGCAATCAGCTTGCTCTTACCATGGTACATGTCTTTGACGCTGCCATGGACGAAGCCGATGATCATTTCGATGAAGGTCTGGAATTTCCCTGGTACACCGCTGGTCGCTCTTTTAGCAACACCGCGGAACATGGCCAGGAACAGAAGACCCAAAACCACCGAGAAGAACATGGAGTCGATGTTGATCGTCCAGAAGGTGGCCGGGGGGTTATGTGGATCCACCAGCGAGAATGTACGCAGGTCCAGCTGAAGGTTATTCAGATGGTGACCTATGTAATCCTGCGGCGTCATATTTTCTGAAGCCATGATGCCTTTTACCCTTTGTTATTGATTACAGCTGGAGCCAGAACTTGTACCACCAGCACCAAAACCCACGTTGCTATCAGCGGCATGAAGACCACTTTCAAAACCGCCAGCGCCATCACCAGTAGAGCAAAGGTCAGCAACACCTTACACACTTCGCCGAGGGCGAAGGACCAGGCCACGCGGCCTTTGGCGGGTGTATGCGCCTGATGACGCCAGGCAAAAATCATAAACAACACGTTTGGCAGCACAACCGCCAAACCCCCGCACACGGCGGAGATGCCCCAGAAGGGGTCTTTGAGGCTAAACAGCAGTCCACTTGCTATCACAGCCAGAAACTGAATGAACAGAAGCTTACGAGCAACGTTTCTACTCAAGAGCGACACAGACATCACGTTTTTACTCCTGCTCCCTTCGAGGTATGCCGCGTGTCGTATAAAACGTCCTTTAAGGCTCAGAGTCAAGCATCAAAAAGCGGTCAAATTATACGGTGCGCACCCGTGATTTCAAACATTAAGTAGCGAAAAGGTGAATAAATGTTTAAATATTTTTCCCCACCGCTATTTTTTAACTTTCGCTGAAAGCGCAAACCTTCGACCAAAACTGCAAACAGCGCGAAAACGTTGACGATAAAGCGTGCACGAGATCACAAAACACACATTTGCGATAAGGTTGTATTTATCAAAGACGCAAATCGCATAATTTTATCTTTATGAAATTAAACGCAAAACGTCGTAACTATTTTCAAAACAGCCCGGTACACAATAAAAACCTTTTATTGACATTCTTAATAAATAATTAACATTACGTTCTGGTTGCTGCTTCCCACTTTTAGCAGACTTATATTTTCACAGATGACTATCTTCACGGTAAATAACAGGCGCTACGTTAACCGTAAGAAAAACCTTAGTGAAAAAGAGGTTAAAAGCTCACCGGTAAAACCCCGGTAGTTGTGCTGTTTTTTAACATGGTAAGAACAGCACAAATTCCACATTTTTTATTAATTTTTTAAAAATTGTTTGGCTTAATTATCACCAGATGACGTTCCCCATCGAGCTGAGGAATGTTTAATTTCTCGATGGATTCAACAGCAAAACCGTCCGGAAGCTGTTCAATTTCATCGCCTGGCAGCTGCCCTTTCAGCGCATAAAAGCGGCCATTCTCTGCGGGTAAATGCTTACACCAGCTCACCATATCATTGAGTGAAGCAAACGCGCGGCTGATAACACCGTCAAACGGCGGCTCCGCCGGGAACTCCTCTACCCTGCTCTGCACGGGTGTGATGTTCTCAAGCTTCAGCTCATGCTGCACCTGACGTAAAAAGCGTACGCGTTTGCCAAGGCTGTCCAGCAGCGTGAAATGACTCTCAGGGCGAACAATCGACAGCGGAACGCCCGGCAGACCAGGGCCCGTCCCCACGTCGATAAAACGCTCACCTTTCAGATACGGCGCAACCACGATGCTATCGAGAATATGGCGAATCAGCATCTCGTTGGGGTCGCGTACCGACGTCAGGTTGTACGCTTTGTTCCATTTGTTCAGCATATCGACATAGGCCACCAGCTGATTTTTCTGGTGATCGGTGAGCGAAATACCTGCCTGAGCCAGCAGACGAGAGAGTTTATTGAGCACGGTGGGTACCTGTTTAGAGATTTTTCGCCCGGTGGCGCTGCCGCTTACCGGGCCTACGAATAAGTAGGGCGGGTCAGCGAAGCGCCACCCGCCAAAAACAATGTCAATTACGCGCTGCGGCGCAGCATACCTTGCTTTTTCAGCCAAACCAGCAGGATCGAAATGGCCGCAGGGGTAACGCCCGAGATACGGGACGCCTGGCCAATCGACACCGGTTTATGATCGTTCAGCTTGGCGATCACTTCGTTGGAAAGACCCGTGACCTGACGGTAGTCCAGCATTTCCGGCAGCAGCGTGTTTTCGTTGCGCTGCTGTTTTTCAATCTCATCCTGCTGACGCGCGATGTAGCCTTCGTATTTCACCTGGATCTCAACCTGCTCTGCCGCTTCAGCGTCTTCCAGGCCCGGCGCGAATGCGCTCAGTTTCACCAGATTCTCATAGGTAACTTCAGGGCGACGCAGCAAATCTTCACCGCTGGCTTCACGCGAGAGCGGCGCTGTTAAGTGAGCATTCACTTCGGCAGCGGTTTCCGCCTGTGGATTCACCCAGGTGGTTTTCAGGCGCTGACGTTCCAGCTCAATGCGTTCCAGCTTCTCGTTGAAGCGCGCCCAGCGCTCGTCATCGACCAGTCCCAGTTCACGCCCCATTTCGGTCAGACGCAGGTCGGCGTTATCTTCGCGCAGCATCAGGCGATATTCCGCGCGAGAGGTAAACATGCGGTACGGCTCTTTGGTACCCAGGGTGCAGAGATCGTCAACCAGCACGCCCAGATACGCCTGAGAACGGCCTGGTGCCCAGCCCTCTTTCTCGGCTGAGAAACGTGCGGCGTTCAGACCGGCAAGCAGGCCCTGAGCAGCCGCTTCTTCGTAACCGGTGGTGCCGTTAATCTGACCCGCGAAGAACAGACCGTGGATGAATTTGCTCTCGAGGGTCGGCTTCAGGTCACGCGGATCGAAGAAATCGTACTCAATAGCGTAGCCAGGGCGAACGATTTTCGCGTTCTCCATCCCCTGCATTGAGCGAACAATTTGCATCTGCACGTCGAACGGCAGGCTGGTGGAGATGCCGTTCGGGTAAATTTCGTTTGAGGTCAGCCCTTCCGGCTCCAGGAAGATCTGGTGCTGGTTACGATCGGCAAAGCGCATCACTTTGTCTTCGATCGACGGACAGTAGCGTGGTCCGATCCCTTCGATCACCCCTGCGTACATTGGGCTACGATCGAGGTTATTGCGGATCACGTCATGGGTTTTCTCGTTGGTGTGCGTGATGTAGCACGGCACCTGCTGCGGATGCTGCGCCGCATTGCCCATAAACGAGAAGACCGGCATTGGGTTATCGCCGTGCTGTTGCGCCAGCACGCTGAAATCAATGGTGCGCGCATCAATACGCGGAGGCGTGCCTGTTTTCAGGCGGCTAACGCGTAGCGGCAGTTCGCGCAGACGGCGAGACAGTGGAATAGACGGCGGATCGCCAGCGCGGCCACCGCTGTAGTTATCCAGACCGATATGAATTTTTCCGTCCAGGAATGTCCCGACGGTCAGCACAACCGCTTTTGCGCGGAACTTGAGACCCATCTGGGTCACGGCACCCACGACGCGATCGTTCTCGACGATAAGATCTTCAACAGCCTGCTGGAAGATCATCAGGTTCGGCTGGTTCTCCAGCGCAGTGCGCACAGCCTGGCGGTAAAGCACGCGGTCTGCCTGTGCACGGGTCGCACGAACAGCAGGCCCTTTACTCGCGTTTAGTATCCTAAACTGGATGCCTGCATGATCGATCGCTTTCGCCATCAGGCCGCCAAGTGCATCCACTTCTTTTACCAGGTGTCCTTTCCCAATGCCGCCAATCGCCGGATTACAGGACATTTGTCCCAGCGTGTCGATATTGTGTGTCAAAAGTAGGGTCTGCTGACCCATACGCGCTGCGGCCATTGCGGCCTCAGTGCCTGCATGACCCCCGCCAATGATGATGACGTCAAAAGGATCCTGATAAAACATGGTGGTCTGCCTCGCGTAAAGCGGTATGAAAATGGATTGAAGCCCGGGCCGTGGATTCTACTCAACTTTAGTCTTTCGAGAAAGCATTGGGATCCTGGGCTATTAAAAAGAAGATCTTTTTATTTAGAGATCTGTTCTATTGTGATCTCTTATTAGGATCGCGAACCTGTGTGGATAAGTCCGATCTCATAAAGAAGATCATACGGTTAGAAAGGATCGTTTGCTGTGAATGATCGGTGATCCTGGGCAGTATAAGCTGGGATCAGATCGCGACTTTATACACAGGGCAAAAACTAAACAACAGTTGTTCTTTGGATAACTACGGGTTAATACGAGCTTTTAACCAGAGTTACCCACATCTGTTCGCGCGATCTTTAATCGTTTTTGAGTAAATTTTTCCATTCCGCGACCCAGATCTCGGCCGGATCCTCCGGAATGTCATGATCGAGGATGTTGATCTTGAGCGTTTCACCCAGCTGTTTTGCTCCGCAAGAGGTGACAGCGGCTTCGACTTTCTCTATTGCCCCGCAAAAGGTGTCATATTCGCGGCTGCCGATCCCCACTGCGCCAAAACGGACGTTTGACAGGTCGGGCTGCTGTTCCAGCAGTTCGTCATATAAAGGTTGCAGATTATCCGGCAGATCGCCCGCGCCGTGCGTGGAGGTGATCAGCAGCCAGACCCCGTCAGTCGGGAGATCTTCAAGCAACGGGCCGTGCAGGGTTTGTGTGGAAAAGCCCGCCTCTTCCAGCTTTTCAGCCAGATGTTCCGCTACGTATTCCGCACCGCCAAGGGTGCTGCCGCTGATAAGGGTAATGTCCGCCATTGATCGCTCGCCCAGATAAAGAGACGGCCATTGTACGCTGTGAACGAGCTGGGATCTACCTGTGGAAAATGTGGGAATGAATTTGCCCGATCACGGGCGGATGGTACGCATGATCGGGTTTTGCAGGGAGATCAGTGTCTCGGTGGACTGAATTTCATCGATTGTTTGGATCTTGTTGATAAGTACCTGCTGGAGGGCGTCGATGGATCGGCACATGACCTTAATAAAGATGCTGTAGTGCCCGGTGGTGTAGTACGCCTCGGTGACTTCATCCAGCGCGTTCAGCTTCGCCAGGGCGGAGGGGTAGTCTTTAGCGCTTTTTAGAATGATGCCGATGAAGCAGCAGACGTCGTAACCCAGCTGCTTAGGACTGACGTCAATGCGCGCGCCGGTAATGATCCCCGCCTGCTTCATCTTCTCTACGCGAACGTGAATGGTTCCCGGGCTGACGCCAAACTGTTTCGCCAGTTCGGCGTAGGCGGTACGGGCATTGGCCATTAAAGCCTCCAGAATGCCGCGGTCGAGATTGTCGATCTGATAATTTTCCATAGCTTTTTCTTATGAAGATTAATGAATCACTCTATTCTAGCGTCTAATTTTATCGAATCAAAAGTGAATGAGGCTTTTTGTTGATGGGTTATTGAATCAGGTGCCATTTCTGTTGCTTAATCAATACCAACAGGACGCAGGAGTATAAATAATGAAAACCGCTTACATCGCAAAACAACGCCAGATCAGTTTCGTTAAATCCCATTTTTCCCGCCAGCTGGAAGACAAGCTGGGTCTGATTGAAGTTCAGGCACCTATTCTCAGCCGCGTGGGTGATGGGACGCAGGATAACCTCTCTGGATGCGAAAAAGCGGTACAGGTAAAAGTGAAAACACTGCCAGACGCCCAGTTCGAAGTGGTTCACTCCCTTGCGAAATGGAAGCGCCAAACCCTGGGACAACACGACTTCAGCGCGGGCGAAGGGCTCTACACGCACATGAAAGCCCTTCGCCCCGACGAAGACCGCCTGTCTCCAATTCACTCCGTTTACGTTGACCAGTGGGACTGGGAGCGCGTAATGGGGGATGGCGAGCGTCACGTGGGTACGCTGAAAGCTACCGTTGAGGCGATCTACGCCGGGATCAAAGCTACTGAAGCGGCAGTAAGCAAAGAGTTTGGTCTGGCACCGTTCCTGCCGGAATCGATCCACTTTGTGCACAGCCAGGAGCTGCTGAGCCGTTTCCCTGATCTGGATGCCAAAGGTCGTGAACGTGCGATCGCCAAAGAGCTGGGGGCAGTGTTCCTGATGGGTATCGGCGGCAAGCTGTCTGATGGCAAACGCCACGACGTTCGTGCACCGGATTATGATGACTGGAGCACGCCGGGCGAGCGCGACTATGCCGGTCTGAACGGCGATATTCTGGTCTGGAACCCGGTACTGGAAGACGCATTCGAACTTTCTTCTATGGGGATCCGCGTGGATGCTGACGCGCTGAAGCGCCAGCTGGCGGTCACCGGTGATGAAGATCGTCTCAAACTTGAGTGGCATCAGGCGCTGCTGCGCGGGGAAATGCCGCAGACCATCGGCGGCGGTATCGGCCAGTCCCGCCTGACCATGCTGCTGCTTCAGCTGCCGCATATCGGCCAGGTTCAGTGTGGTGTCTGGCCGCAGCAGGTGCGCGAAAGCGTTGGCTCTCTTCTGTAATTAACGCTGCCAGCGTCTGAGCAGGCGGCTACGCAACCCGGTATCAAAGCGCCAGATATGATCGAAGATGCGCATGATGCCGGGTTTTCCATGGGCGGACATCGCCACCGCATGGAAACTGTGCTGATGCACCCGCTGCAGCTCCTTCACTTTATTGACTACGTCGTCCGGCAGCCGCTGGGCAATAAAATCAGAAATCACCACCGCATCAGCGTCGTACCAGTCGCCTCCCTGCATCCGCTCAACGATGCTGCGAAAACAGCTGGCCAGATCGGTACCGCCGCGAAAACGCTGGCTTAAAAAGCGGATCGCCTGTTCGAGCCCCTGCTGGTTGGTTAGCTCATAGCCCACCACTTCGCTGGAAAAGAGCATGATGAAGCAGCGACGGCGATCGGCGAGCGCCACGCGCATCAGCGCCAGGCAGAACGCCTTCGCACACTGTTCGTTAAACCCGCCCATCGATCCGGACGTATCCACGCAAACAATGAATGGCCCGCGCGGCTGTTCATCAAAATCCTGATGAATAACCGGCCGCTGGCTGAGCTTCTCGCGCCAGGCTTCGCCGTGTAGCCGGTAGGTGAGGAGCTGCTTTTCCACCAGTCGACGGTAAAACTCATATTCCAGCTCGGTCATCCCGAGCGTGCTCAGCTCCGTGGGCAGCAGGCGCAAAATGTCATCGCTCTGCTGGAGCCCGTCGACCTGTTCGGGCACGGTAGCCGGTTCACGCACCAGGGTGCGGAAGGTTTCCATTGGGGCATCTTTCTTTGGGACCGACTTTGCCTCCCTTGATCGCCCCAATTGTTCTGCAAGCTTCATCAGCTCAGGCTGCTGCGCCAGAAAATCGCCGTACTTGACGATCAGCTGATAATCCCCGCGGCGAATCTGGCCGGCGCTCATGTCCCAGAGACGCCCTGCGGCGTTCTCATTTTCCACCAGCACCTGTTCGAGCTGGCCGCTTAAGGTCATGCGCTCCTGAACTTCACTGAGCAGCTGTTCGCGCTCTTCATCCAGAAGCTGCTGGTTTAGCGTCGTGGCCTGAACCACCAGGCTCAGGCGCCAGCGCTGTAGAAAGAGGGTATGCAATGCGGGGGTAAACGTGGCGTTATCCGTGACCAGCGCCCGGGCCTGGCTGGCAAACGGAGAGTGGACCTTGTCGAGCAGCGTCAGGGTTTGCGGAAGCTGGACGATAAACTGCGAGGTGGAGAGCCGCTGGCACTGCTGATAGCAGGCCACCTCGTCCGTTAACTCTGGCGGAACCTCGGTCTCTTTGAACCGCTGACGCAGATTTTCCCGCCAGCGCGGCAGATCGTCCGTCATCGCTTTTTTAAGCTTCGGGAATTTTTCAAAGAAGGCTGCCAGCTGCGGCGAAGCCAGAAGGGTTATGACCACCTCTTCGATCAACCCTTCTTCGCTGACGGCCAGCATAACGTTAAGTGTATCCAGGGTTAGCATTGACGCGCCTGTTTGATCTGAGCGCTTACATCCTGCAGGCTGGCTTCGATGCGACCTAACCAGTCGCTATGAATAAAGAGGCATTTTTGCTGCTCGCTAAAGCGGGTGTGCTGCTGGTGCCATTCTGTGTCCAGCGCTTCCAGCTGCTGCTTAATCTCTTCGGGCACGCTGTCGGAAGCGGTTCCCGGAAGCGCAAGGCGCGAGCCCTGCAGGCTTACGTCGCGGATCACCAGGTGCTGGCTGCTGTCCACTTCCATATTCAGCGGCTGCGCGAAGCCGATGCCGTTGAGCTTTCCACGGATCTCACCGCCCTTGTCCAGCCACTGCGCCAGCGCCTCGCGCTCAATGGTAACGTGCACCACCTGCATATCGTGAAGTTTGAGCGGCTGCTGGAGCAACAGCGTCAGCGTCGGGCCAGTCAGTTCAGCGGGCAGTTCATAGTGTGGTTTGCGGGCGAACATTCCCCCGAGGCGATTCACTTTCAGCGCGGTTTTATCGCTTTGCTGCTGCTGGAGCTGGATGCGCCGCTGGGCAATCGCCCCCAGCTGGTTGAGCATCGCCTGCTGCCCCCAGGCGTGTCCGGTCATCAAAACGTCAAGCTGCTGCTGCATCAGCTTCATGCCTTCCGCGTCGTGCCAGAGGCAGTCTTTCAGCAGGATCAGATCGATTGGCGCTACGGCATCGCGCCCGCTGAACAGGGCGCTGGCCTGCAGCAGGCGGATCGCCTTTTTCCAGCGGCGATCGGAGACATAGGGCGCAGAGGGGAGCAGATCGAGCTGCTGGCGCAGCTGATAGATCAGCTCGAAGACCGCGTCCGGCAGTTTGATTTTGCCAATATCCTGCTGCCACTGGTGATACTCCTCATCCGTGACCTGCAGCGAAGCGGATACCGGGTTTTCACTTTCATCCTGCTGGCTGACCAGCATAGAGCGGAAGTTGGATTTATCCTGTACTTTGTCCAGCCACAGGCGGATCAGCATGCGGTCATACAGCGCTTCCAGGCTGCTGTCGGCCTCAGGCAGTTCGTTTGACGCGGCCACCAGCAGGCGCATCGGGATTTTCTCTTCGCTGGCACCGTTGCGGAAGCGCCGTTCGTTTATCGCCGTGAGCAGGGTGTTCAGAATAGCCGGCCCCGCTTTCCAGATCTCATCGAGAAAAACAATCTCTGCCTCAGGCAAATACCCCGCCGTCAAACGCTCATAGCGCCCTTCGTCTTTCAGCGCCTGAATAGAGAGCGGGCCAAAAACTTCTTCAGGGGTAGAAAACCGGGTCATGAGGTATTCGAAGGCGCGGGCGTTCTGAAACGCAAACTTTAACCTGCGGGCAATCAGGCTTTTGGCAATGCCCGGTGGGCCCAGCAAAAATACGCTTTCACCGCTCAACGCCGCCAGTAAACAGAGGCGAATGGCGTGGCTACGCTCGAAAAGGCCTTTCTCCAGCGCGCTGCTGAGGCGGGAAATTCTTTCTGCTAATAAATGTGAGTGAGCCATAATAGTTTTGCATCCTTTCGCCGTCGTGGCGGCCAATTGAAGCGAGTATAGACGTTTCAGTCAGGGCTGGTAATAGACTGAAGTGCGGCGCAATTTTCTTTGCGCTACATTAATGCGGTTGCATTTAGGGGTACGATTTTGCAATGAATCGTGCATACTGTGCGCTTTTTGTGGGCCAAGGGACTAGGCACACATTTGTTATTTAAACGAAAAGACTAGTCTATGAGCACTGATAATAAGCAATCATTACCCGCAATAACGCTTGCGGCGATCGGGGTTGTCTACGGTGATATCGGCACCAGCCCGCTTTATACGCTTCGTGAATGTCTGTCCGGCCAGTTTGGCTTTGGTGTTGAACGCGATGCCGTGTTTGGTTTCCTGTCACTCATCTTCTGGCTGCTGATCCTGGTGGTTTCCGTTAAATATCTCTCTTTCGTCATGCGTGCTGATAACGCGGGTGAAGGCGGTATCCTGACCCTGATGTCCCTGGCAGGGCGCAATACCTCAGCCAGAATGACGTCCGTGCTGGTCATTATCGGCCTGATTGGCGGCAGCTTCTTCTACGGGGAAGTGGTGATAACGCCTGCTATTTCGGTGCTCTCGGCGATAGAGGGGCTGGAGATTATTGCCCCGCAGCTTGATTCCTGGGTTGTTCCTCTGGCCATTATTGTCCTGACGCTGCTGTTTATGATCCAGAAGCACGGTACTGGGCTGGTGGGCAAACTGTTTGCACCGATTATGCTGGCCTGGTTCCTGATCCTCGCGGCGCTTGGTTTGCGCAGCATTATCGCGAACCCGGAAGTGCTCCACGCGCTGAACCCTTACTGGGCAGTGCATTTCTTCCTTGAATACAAAGTGGTTTCCTTCGTGGCGCTGGGTGCGGTCGTGCTCTCCATCACCGGGGTTGAAGCGCTGTATGCTGATATGGGGCACTTCGGGAAACTGCCTATCCGCGTGGCATGGTTTATTGTGGTGTTGCCGTCGCTGGTGCTGAACTACTTTGGTCAGGGCGCGCTGTTGCTCAAAAGCCCGGAAGCGATTAAGAACCCGTTCTTCCTGCTGGCGCCTGACTGGGCGCTGGTGCCGATGCTGATTCTGGCAACGCTGGCGACCGTTATTGCCTCCCAGGCGGTGATTTCCGGCGTGTTCTCTCTGACGCGCCAGGCCGTGCGTCTGGGTTACCTCTCACCGATGCGCATCATCCATACCTCTGAGATGGAATCGGGCCAGATCTACATCCCGTTCATTAACTGGCTGCTCTATTTCGCTGTTGTCATTGTTATCGTCAGCTTCGAGCACTCCAGCAACCTGGCGGCGGCGTACGGCATTGCGGTAACCGGTACGATGGTGCTGACATCGCTTCTCTCCACCACGGTGGCGTACCGAAACTGGCACTGGAATAAATTCCTCGTGGCGATGATTCTGGTGGGCTTCCTGTGTATCGACGTGCCGCTGTTCTCGGCGAACCTCGACAAAATTGTCTCCGGGGGCTGGCTGCCGCTGACGCTGGGTCTGGTGATGTTTATCGTCATGACCACATGGAAAAGCGAGCGTTTCCGCCTGCTGCGCCGCATGCATGAGCACGGTAATTCTCTCGAGGCGATGATAGCGTCTCTTGAGAAATCACCGCCGGTCCGCGTGCCCGGCACCGCGGTGTATATGTCTCGTGCCCTGAACGTGATCCCGTTTGCGCTGATGCATAACCTCAAGCACAACAAGGTTCTGCATGAACGCGTCATTCTGCTGACGCTGCGCACCGAAGATGCGCCGTATGTTCACAACGTGCGACGCGTGCAAATCGAGCAGCTGTCGCCGACATTCTGGCGCGTGGTGGCGAGCTACGGCTGGCGTGAAACGCCAAACGTGGAAGAGGTGTTCCACCGCTGCGGTCTGGAAGGGCTGAGCTGCCGGATGATGGAGACGTCATTCTTTATGTCCCACGAGTCGCTGATTATCGGCAAGCGCCCGTGGTATCTGCGCCTGCGCGGCAAGCTGTACCTTATCCTGCAGCGTAACGCCCTGCGCGCGCCTGACCAGTTTGAGATCCCGCCTAACCGCGTGATTGAGCTGGGGACGCAGGTCGAGATCTAAGTCTTTGTGCGGCCTGATGCCCTCATCCCGACCCTCTCCCACAGGGAGAGGGCGCAAACATAAAAAACGGTAACCCTGGGGTTACCGTTTTGCATTTACCTCCACTCCATTTCACTTAGCGAAACGTTTCGACGTCGATCACAAATCTGTTACGCCATGGTGGTTTTCTGAACATTCTTGAGATTAAACTGACATCAGCGAAACGTTTCGCTAGTGGAGCAAGAAAATGAAGAAAGGCACGGTACTCAACTCAGAAATCTCATCGGTTATTTCCCGTCTTGGGCATACCGATACGCTGGTGGTTTGCGATGCAGGCTTACCGGTTCCGCGCAGCACAACCCGTATCGATATGGCGTTAACGCAGGGTGTTCCTTCGTTTATGCAGGTACTGGACGTGGTGACCGCGGAGATGCAGGTTGAGGCGGCCATTCTCGCAGCGGAAATCAAACAACATAATCCGCAACTCCACGAAACGTTGCTCAGCCACCTTGAGCAGCTGCAACAACACCAGGGAAATACCATAGAAATTCGTTACACAACGCACGAACAATTCAAACAACAAACCGCAGACAGTCAGGCGGTGATTCGCAGCGGGGAGTGTTCCCCGTATGCGAATATTATTCTCTGTGCTGGCGTCACCTTCTGAGGCCATCATGGACGCATTACTGCAACTCAAAGGGATCGATAAGTCGTTCCCGGGCGTAAAAGCCCTCTCCGGTGCGGCGCTGAACGTCTACTCCGGGCGCGTGATGGCGCTGGTGGGTGAGAACGGCGCCGGCAAATCCACCATGATGAAAGTGCTGACCGGTATCTATCAACGCGATGCCGGCTCACTCGTCTGGCTGGGTAAAGAGACCACCTTCAGCGGCCCGAAATCTTCTCAGGAAGCCGGTATCGGCATTATCCACCAGGAGCTCAACCTGATCCCGCAGCTCACCATTGCGGAGAACATCTTCCTGGGCCGCGAGTTCGTAAACCGGTTCGGCAAAATCGACTGGAAAACCATGTATGCCGAAGCGGACAAGCTGCTGGCGAAGCTGAACCTGCGCTTTAAGAGCGACCGACTGGTCGGCGATCTCTCGATTGGCGATCAGCAGATGGTGGAAATCGCGAAGGTGCTGAGCTTTGAGTCGAAGGTCATCATTATGGATGAACCGACCGACGCCCTGACCGATACCGAAACCGAATCCCTGTTCCGCGTCATCCGCGAGCTGAAATCGCAGGGGCGCGGGATTGTCTATATCTCTCACCGCATGAAAGAGATCTTCGAGATTTGCGATGACGTTACCGTCTTCCGCGACGGGCAGTTTATTGCCGAGCGCGCAGTGGCCACGCTGACAGAAGATACGCTCATCGAAATGATGGTGGGACGTAAGCTTGAAGATCAATACCCGCACCTGGACAAAGCGCCGGGTGAGATCCGCCTGAAGGTGGATAATCTCTGCGGTCCGGGTGTGAACGACGTGACCTTTACCCTGCGCCAGGGCGAGATCCTGGGCGTGGCGGGCCTGATGGGCGCCGGCCGTACCGAGCTGATGAAGGTGCTTTATGGCGCGCTGCCGCGCACCAGCGGGTATGTCACCCTCGACGGTCATGAAGTGGTGACTCGCTCGCCGCAGGATGGCCTCGCGAACGGCATCGTCTATATCTCCGAAGACCGCAAGCGCGATGGCTTAGTGCTGGGCATGTCGGTAAAAGAGAACATGTCGCTTACCGCGCTGCGCTATTTCAGCCACAGCGGCGGTACCCTGAAACACAAGGACGAACAGCAGGCGGTCAGCGATTTTATCCGTCTCTTTAACGTCAAAACCCCGTCGATGGAGCAGGCCATCGGCCTGTTGTCCGGCGGTAATCAGCAGAAAGTGGCTATTGCGCGCGGGCTGATGACGCGCCCGAAAGTCCTGATCCTTGATGAGCCAACCCGCGGCGTGGACGTCGGGGCCAAGAAAGAGATCTACCAGCTGATTAACCAGTTCAAGGCCGACGGTCTGAGCATCATTCTGGTCTCTTCCGAGATGCCAGAAGTATTAGGCATGAGCGATCGCATTATCGTCATGCATGAAGGGCATCTCGGCGGTGAATTCACTCGCGAGCAGGCCACCCAGGAAGTTCTGATGGCTGCCGCTGTGGGCAAGCTTAATCGCGTGAATCAGGAGTAAGAAGATGACTACCCAGGCTGTTTCTGGTCGCCGCTATTTCACAAAGGCATGGCTGATGGAACAAAAATCGCTGATTGCCCTGCTGGTGCTGATCGCGATTGTATCGACCATGAGCCCGAACTTTTTCACCGTTAATAACCTGTTCAACATCCTGCAGCAGACTTCCGTAAACGCAATTATGGCGGTCGGGATGACGCTGGTGATTTTGACCTCAGGGATCGATCTGTCCGTCGGTTCCCTGCTGGCGCTCACCGGTGCGATCGCCGCTTCAATTGTAGGAATTGAGGTCAACGCGCTGGTGGCCGTGGCCGCTGCGCTGGCTGCCGGGGCAGCAATCGGTGCCGTGACCGGGGTCATTGTAGCGAAAGGCCGCGTTCAGGCGTTCATCGCGACGCTGGTGATGATGCTGTTGCTGCGCGGCGTGACCATGGTTTATACCAACGGCAGCCCGGTAAACACGGGCTTTACCGACAACGCCGATCTGTTTGGCTGGTTCGGTATCGGTCGTCCGCTGGGTGTCCCGACGCCGGTCTGGATCATGGCTATCGTCTTCCTGGCGGCCTGGTACATGCTGCATCACACCCGTCTGGGTCGTTATATCTATGCGCTGGGCGGTAACGAAGCGGCAACGCGCCTGTCCGGGATTAGCGTTAATAAAGTCAAAATTATCGTTTACTCGCTGTGCGGTCTGCTGGCGTCTCTGGCGGGCATTATCGAAGTGGCGCGCCTCTCCTCCGCGCAGCCAACGGCGGGTACGGGTTATGAGCTGGATGCCATTGCGGCAGTGGTTCTGGGCGGTACGAGTCTTGCGGGCGGTAAAGGTCGCATTGTTGGGACATTGATCGGCGCATTGATTCTCGGTTTCCTGAATAATGGTTTGAATTTATTAGGTGTTTCCTCCTATTACCAGATGATCGTTAAGGCAGTGGTGATTTTGCTGGCGGTACTGGTAGACAACAAAAAACAGTAACTGACGACACTACAGGACATCTTAGATATGAACATGAAAAAACTGGCTACCCTGGTTTCTGCTGTCGCGCTGAGCGCAACCGTAAGTGCTAACGCCATGGCGAAAGACACCATCGCGCTGGTTGTCTCTACCCTGAACAACCCGTTCTTCGTCTCCCTGAAGGACGGTGCGCAGAAAGAAGCGGACAAGCTGGGCTACAACCTGGTGGTACTGGATTCACAGAACAACCCGGCGAAAGAGCTGGCTAACGTTCAGGACTTAACCGTTCGTGGTACCAAAATTCTGCTGATCAACCCAACCGACTCTGACGCCGTCGGTAACGCCGTTAAAATGGCAAACCAGGCGAAGATCCCGGTAATCACCCTGGACCGTCAGGCAACGAAAGGCGAAGTCGTGAGCCACATTGCGTCTGATAACGTGCTGGGCGGCAAAATCGCCGGTGATTACATCGCGAAGAAAGCAGGCGAAGGCGCGAAAGTTATCGAACTGCAGGGCATTGCCGGTACGTCTGCAGCCCGCGAGCGTGGCGAAGGCTTCCAGCAGGCAGTGGCGGCGCACAAATTCAACGTGCTGGCGAGCCAGCCGGCAGACTTCGACCGTACTAAAGGTCTGAACGTCATGCAGAACCTGCTGACCGCACACCCAGACGTGCAGGCTGTGTTCGCACAGAACGACGAAATGGCGCTGGGCGCGCTGCGTGCCCTGCAGACTGCAGGTAAATCTGATGTGATGGTTGTCGGATTTGACGGCACGCCGGATGGTGAAAAAGCGGTAAATGATGGCAAACTGGCTGCGACCATCGCTCAGCTGCCTGAGCAGATTGGCGCGACTGGCGTCGAAACTGCCGACAAAGTGCTGAAGGGCGAAAAAGTTCAGGCCAAATACCCTGTTGACCTGAAGCTGGTTATTAAGCAGTAAAAGGCGATTCAGGCAGTCGCTGGCTGCCTGAGGGACACCAATAAAGAAAAGTGTGGCATACGCCACCGGGTAACACCGGTGGCGCTCTCAGATGGACAACCCAACCATGAAAACCGCAGGCAACCTTGTCGTCCTTGGCAGCATCAATGCCGATCACATTCTTAACCTTGAATCGTTCCCGACGCCGGGCGAAACCGTCACGGGTAACCAGTATCAGGTGGCATTCGGCGGTAAAGGTGCTAACCAGGCCGTCGCCGCCGGGCGCAGCGGGGCAAATATCGCGTTTATCGCCTGCACGGGGGATGACGATACCGGTGAGCGAGTGCGCAAACAGCTCTCCAGCGATAACATTGATATCGCGCCGGTCAGCGTTGTTGCAGGGGAATCGACCGGCGTGGCGCTGATTTTCGTCAACGCGGAAGGTGAGAATGTCATCGGTATTCATGCTGGCGCCAACGCCGCATTAACTACCGAGCGTGTTGAAGCACAGCGTGAGTGTATTGCGAATGCCGAAGCGCTACTGATGCAGCTTGAATCCCCGGTCGAAAGCGTGCTGGCCGCTGCCAAAATTGCGCATCAAAATCACACCACCGTCGTACTTAATCCTGCCCCTGCCCGTGTATTATCAGACGAATTGCTGGCGCTGGTGGACATCATCACGCCTAATGAAACCGAAGCCGAAAAGCTGACGGGCATTCGTGTTGAAAATGATGACGACGCGGCGCGCGCGGCAAAAGCGCTGCACGATAAAGGCATCGGTACCGTGATTATCACCCTGGGCAGCCGCGGGGTGTGGGCAAGCGTAAACGGTGAAGGCCGTCGTGTGCCGGGCTTTAAGGTGAAGGCGATTGATACCATCGCGGCGGGAGATACCTTCAATGGTGCTCTGGTGACCGCGCTGCTGGAAGGCAAGAGAATGGATGATGCGATCCGCTTCGCGCACGCAGCCGCGGCAATTGCGGTGACGCGCAAAGGTGCCCAGCCTTCCGTTCCGTGGCGTAAAGAGATCGATGAATTCTTAAGTCAGCAGGGGTAACGCTTGGCCACAATGAAAGATGTCGCCCGCCTGGCGGGTGTTTCTACCTCGACAGTCTCTCACGTGATTAATAACGACCGCTTCGTCAGCGAGGCGATTCGGGAGAAGGTCGAAGCGGCAGTTAAAGATCTCAACTATGCGCCGTCGGCGCTGGCGCGCAGCCTCAAGCTGAACCAGACGCGCACCATCGGCATGCTCATCACCGCCAGTACCAACCCCTTTTATTCTGAGCTGGTTCGCGGCGTAGAGCGCAGCTGCTTCGAGCGTGGTTACAGCCTGGTGCTGTGCAATACCGAAGGGGATGAGCAGCGCATGAACCGTAACCTGGAAACGCTGATGCAAAAACGCGTCGACGGGTTACTGCTGCTCTGCACCGAAACGCATCAGCCCTCAAAAGAGATTATTCAGCGCTACCCTTCTATTCCTACGGTGATGATGGACTGGGCGCCCTTCGACGGCACCAGCGATCTTATTCAGGATAACTCCCTGCTGGGTGGGGACATGGCAACCCAGTATCTGATTGATAAAGGCCATACCCGCATCGCCTGTATTACCGGTCCGCTCGATAAAACCCCCGCGCGTTTGCGTCTGGAGGGATATCTGTCGGCGATGGCGCGGGCGGGACTTGCCGTTCCTGAGGGCTACCGAATCACCGGCGATTTCGAATTTAACGGTGGCTTCGAGGCGATGCAAAAACTGTTGGCGCAAGCGCAGCGCCCGCAGGCCGTATTCATAGGCAATGATGCGATGGCGTTTGGTGCCTATCAGGCGTTGTACCAGGCAGGCCTGCGCGTGCCGGACGATATGGCGGTGATCGGATACGATGATATCGAGCTGGCAAGCTACATGACGCCGCCGCTGACCACCATCCATCAGCCGAAGGATGAACTGGGCGAGCTGGCCATCGATGTGCTGATACACCGTATGGCGCAGCCCACGCTTCAGCAGCAACGTCTGCAGCTTACTCCTGTTCTGATGGAACGGGGTTCTGTTTAGCCTTTGCTTTGTGGCGTTCTTTGATCAGGTTGCGCCCATCTTTCGGTTTTAACAGCATAAAGACCAGCGCCGAAACCACGGTGAGCGCACCCATGGTAATAAAGGTATAGTGGAACTGCTCAACGGTATTAGCGCTGTCAAAGCCTTCATAAAAACGCAGCACCGCTGCACTTACGGCAACTCCTAAACTGATCGACAGCTGCTGCGTTACTGCCAGCACGCTGTTGCCGCTACTGGCGTTCTCGTCAGTCAGATCGGCGAGGGTGATGGTGTTCATCGATGTGAACTGCGTCGACATCGCCATGCCCAGAACAAATAGCGGCAGGATCAGCATCCAGACGGGAAGCGAGGCGGATTGCAGCGAGAACTGCGCAATCATCAGACCGATAAAGACCGTCACGCCAACCAGCGTCTTACGATACCCAAACCAGCGCAGCACTTGCGTAACGGTTGATTTGGCCAGAATCGAGCCCATCGCCGTGGGCGCCATCATGCAGCCAGCAATCAGGGCCGGGTAGCCGAAACCCACCTGCAGCATTAGCGGCATCAGGAACGGTACACAACCCGTCCCCAGACGTGACGCAATGTTGCCCGCAATCCCGACGGAAAACGTTCGGGTGTTAAAGAGCCCGAGGGAGATTAACGGCGTCGGGTGACGGCGCGCGTGACGTATATAAAGAAGGAACAGCAGAATTCCGCTGAGGATGACGGACAGGGCCAGCCACGTCGCCACGATTTTCTCACCGAACAATTCCATCCCGCTGGAGAACAGAACCAGGCTCAGGCCAAACAGGAAAAAGCCGCCCATGTCAAAGCTGCGCCTTGGCGTGGTGAAGTTCGGCATATATTTGCGGGCGTACAGCAGCCCCGCAACGCCAATCGGAATATTAATCAGGAAGATCCAATGCCAGCTTGCCCAGGTGACAAACACGCCACCGAGTACCGGGCCAAGTATCGGGCCGACCAGACCCGGCATAGTGACGAAGTTAAGCACGGGAAGCAGTTCGCTTCTGGGGTAGGCTCGCAGCAATGCAAGACGCGCCACGGGCATCATCATCGCGCCGCCAATGCCCTGTAATACGCGGAAGATTACCAGCTCCGTGAGGGATGAAGAGAGCGCACAGGCCAGCGAACCGAGCGTAAAGAGCGTCACGGCTAGCATGAAAACTCTGCGGGTGCCGAAGCGGTCGGCCAGCCAGCCGCTGACCGGGATTAACATCGCGACCGTCAGGGTATAGCTGATAATGGCGGACTGCATTGCCAGCGGGGAGCGGTTAAGGCTCTGCGCAATAGCGGGAAGCGCTGTGTTGAGGATGGTGGCATCCAGTGCCTGCATAAAAAACGCCATGGCTGCAATCCACGGCAATCCGGCCATGCTGCGCGCTTTTTTCGTTGTCATTTATTTACCTGCTGGTGGTTTGGCGCGGCCAGCAATGCCTGGCACGCATTCAGGGCTCGCTGCCCGTCGCTTTCCTGAATGGCATCCACTATCGCCTGATGCATATCCAGTTTTACCACTTCGTCTTGTGTAATAGAGGTAAAGTAGGTGTGGTAGACCGAATGGAATAAAGAGGCAAAAGAGGTGAGGAACGGATTGGCGCTCATCATATAGATGTGTTCATGCCAGGCCATATCGACTTCAACCCAGCGTTCACGGTTGAAGTGTTTTTTCAGGAACACCATCTCTTCCATCAACGCGTTAAGCTGCGCTTTCTGCTCTGCCGTACCAAGCGTGGCGGCGAGAAGACATGCCTGTGGTTCAAGGCTGCTGCGCATTACCAGAAAGTGATCGACGACCTGATGAAAGTTATCTTCCGTCATCCACCAGGAGAGTAGCTCCTGATCGAGAAAATTCCAGTTACTCTGTGGCATCACGCGTGTGCCAATACGAGGGCGTGGAAGCACCATACCTTTTGCCGTTAGGGTTTTGACCGCTTCGCGCACGGCGGTACGGCTCACCCCAAACTGCTCACCCAGCTCTATTTCACCCGGCAGGATGCTGCCCGGGGCATATTTTCCCGCTAAAATCCGCTGAGCCAGCTTTTCTGCCAGCACATACGACAGGTTTTTTTGGGCGGCCAGCTGTTGTGCGCTTAATGGCATCGCTTTTATTCCTTAATGATTCATGCTGATAATTATGCCATCTCGTATGTGATTGTGGTTGCAGATACATCAAATAGAACAATTTGTAGCTTGATTTCACCGCTATTGGTGAAAAAAAACACGGATAGAAACTTTTTTTAAATTTCCTCTTGTCACACCGGAATAACTCCCTATAATGCGCCTCCACTGACACGGAACAACGGCACACACGCCGCCGGGTCAGCAGAGAAAAGCGAAAATAAACGCTTGACTCTGAAGCGGGAAAGCGTAATATGCACACCCCGCGCCGCAGCGAAAAGCGAAGCGGCACTGCTCTTTAACAATTTATCAGACAATCTGTGTGGGCACTCAAAGTGACATGGATTCTTAATGTCTTCGGACAA
>NZ_JBYTBA010000007.1:0-90818 GCF_058788735.1 Enterobacter sp. FW301-JW81
CGCTTTTCTCTGCTGACCCGGCGGCGTGTGTGCCGTTGTTCCGTGTCAGTGGAGGCGCATTATAGGGAGTTATTCCGAACCTGCAAGGGTAAAGTGAAAATTATTTACTGACTGCTCACTTTCCAGGCAAACCTTACTCCAGACCTCAATTTTCGCCTGGTTTTTAAACAAAAACGAGCCGCAAGCGGCTCGTTTTTGCGTTTTGTGACTTACTGCACTGCCACAATGCGATCGTCGTTGGCTTCCAGACGGATAACTTTGCCTGGAATCAACTCTCCGGAGAGGATCTGCTGCGCCAGCGGGTTTTCGATCTGCTGCTGGATAGCGCGTTTTAATGGACGCGCCCCGTACACCGGGTCGTAACCATTCTCGCTCAGCAGCTTCAGCGCATCGTCGGAGATGTGAATTTCATATCCACGCTCTTCCAGACGTTTATACAGACGCTGCAGCTGGATCTGCGCAATCGACGCAATGTGTTTCTCACCCAGAGGATGGAAGACCACCACTTCATCAATACGGTTGATGAACTCCGGACGGAAGTTTTGGCTGACCACACCGAGCACCAGATCCTTCATATGGCTATAGTCTAGTTCGCCGAAACGTTCCTGAATCAAATCGGAACCCAGGTTCGAGGTCATAATGACAACCGTATTACGGAAGTCGACCGTTCTCCCCTGCCCGTCGGTCAGGCGGCCATCATCCAGAACCTGAAGCAGAATGTTGAACACATCCGGATGCGCTTTTTCCACCTCATCCAGCAGGATGACGGAATAAGGACGACGGCGCACCGCTTCAGTCAGATAACCCCCTTCCTCATAACCGACGTATCCCGGAGGCGCACCGACCAGACGCGAGACGGAGTGTTTCTCCATAAACTCCGACATGTCGATACGCACCATCGCATCGTCGCTGTCGAACATAAAGTTAGCCAGCGCTTTGCACAGCTCGGTTTTACCAACACCGGTCGGCCCCAGGAACAGGAACGAACCAATCGGGCGATTCGGATCGGACAACCCCGCGCGGCTACGACGAATGGCGTTGGATACGGCCTCAACCGCTTCGTTCTGACCAATTACGCGATTGTGGAGATCCTGCTCCATGCGCAGCAGTTTTTCACGCTCGCCTTCCAGCATGCGCGCCACGGGAATACCGGTCCAGCGGGCAAGCACTTCAGCGATTTCGGCATCCGTCACTTTATTACGTAACAGACGCATCGTTTTACCTTCCGATTGCGTCGCAATCTCAAGCTGTTTTTCCAGCTCAGGTATTTTGCCGTACTGCAGCTCTGACATTCGCGCCAGATCGCCCACGCGTCGAGCCTGCTCAATGGCAATTTTTGCCTGTTCAAGTTCGGCCTTAATGGTCTGAGTGCCAGAAAGGGATGCTTTCTCGGCTTTCCACTCTTCTTCTAACTCAGAATACTGGCGCTCTTTATCGTCCAGTTCTTCATTGAGCATATCCAGCCGTTTCTTACTGGCTTCATCAGACTCTTTCTTCAGCGCCTGCTGTTCCAGCTTGAGCTGAATAATACGTCGGTCGAGCCTGTCCAGTTCTTCCGGCTTCGAGTCAATCTGCATACGAATGCTCGATGCCGCCTCATCAATCAGGTCGATGGCTTTATCTGGCAGCTGACGGTCCGCGATATAACGATGCGAAAGCGTCGCGGCCGCAACGATGGCCGGGTCAGTGATCTGCACATGGTGGTGCAGTTCATAGCGCTCTTTCAGGCCACGCAAAATTGCGATGGTGTCTTCAACGCTTGGCTCAGCAACAAACACTTTCTGGAAACGGCGTTCCAGCGCAGCATCTTTCTCAATGTACTGACGGTACTCGTCCAGCGTAGTGGCACCAACGCAGTGAAGCTCACCTCGCGCCAGCGCAGGTTTCAGCATGTTCCCGGCGTCCATCGCGCCGTCCGCTTTACCGGCACCGACCATGGTGTGCAGTTCGTCGATGAACAGAATGACGTTGCCTTCCTGCTTCGCCAGGTCGTTAAGCACGCCTTTCAGACGCTCTTCGAACTCCCCGCGGTATTTCGCACCGGCCACCAGCGCGCCCATATCCAGCGCCAGTACGCGGCGTCCTTTCAGACCTTCCGGCACTTCACCGTTCACGATACGCTGCGCCAGGCCTTCAACAATGGCGGTTTTACCGACACCCGGCTCACCAATCAGTACCGGGTTGTTCTTAGTACGACGTTGCAGTACCTGAATAGTACGACGAATCTCTTCGTCACGGCCGATCACCGGGTCAAGTTTGCCCTGTTCAGCTCGTTCGGTCAGATCGACCGTAAATTTCTTCAAAGCCTGACGTTGGTCTTCGGCTCCCTGATCGTTCACGCTTTCACCTCCGCGCATTTTCTCAATCGCCTGAGTCACATTGGCGGTGGTTGCACCGGCAGATTTCAGCAGGTCGGTCAAGGTACCGCGTGATTCAAGCGCCGCCAGAACAAACAGCTCTGACGAAATAAAGTTGTCCCCACGTTTTTGCGCCAGCTTGTCGCAAAGGTTCAGCACCCGCACCAGATCCTGCGACGGCTGAACGTCGCCGCCGGTCCCTTCGACCTGCGGTAAACGGCTCAGCGCCTGATCGATAGCGGTGCGTAACTGGCCAGCATTAATGCCAGCGGACGTTAATAAAGGACGTACCGATCCCCCTTCCTGATTCAGCAAGGCGCTCATTAAATGAAGAGGTTCGATAAATTGGTTGTCGTGCCCCAGTGCGAGGGACTGGGCATCGGCGAGAGCAAGCTGGAATTTATTAGTAAGACGATCCAGACGCATAACTCCTCCCATAACAGGTCAAATTTGCTACTGGAGATTAAATGAGGTCATCCCTCAATTATTCAAGGTTAATGACCTGAATTATGTGAAAAGAAAACGGCACGTGCCGGATCGTCTTGATTCTTTAGGTTATATCAGCCAAATAAAACTTGCCATACGACCCGTCGTCTTGTCGCGGCGATAGGAGAAAAAATCACCCTTTTCGGTGAAGGTACAGCGATCGCCACCGGAGATCTGCGTTACGCCCACGTTATTCAGGCGCTGGCGAGCGAGCTGGTAGATATCGGCCAGATATTTATCCCCGGAAGGCAGGAAGGCTTCCACGGCTTGCGGATCTTTTTCCATAAAGGCGTCGCGAACCTCTGGGCCCACTTCAAAAGCACGAGGACCAATTGCCGGGCCAAGCCAGGCCATGATATTGGCGGGCTCGTCGTTAAAGCAGGCGACCGTCTCTTCCAGCACGCCTTCACATAGACCACGCCAGCCCGCATGGGCTGCTGCAACCTCGGTACCTGAACGGTTACAAAACAGAACCGGCAGACAATCGGCGGTCATTACGGCACAAACCGTTCCCGGAGTATTACTGTAGGAGGCATCGGCGCGTTTAGAAGCGTAGGGTTCCCCCGTCAACTTCAGCACCGTGTTACCGTGAACCTGTTCCAGCCAGACCGGCTTCGACGGCAAGTTCCCCGCAGCAAACAGACGCCTGCGGTTCTCTTCAACGTGCTCCAGGTTGTCGCCACAGTGTGCGCCGAGATTCAAAGACTCCCACGCCCCCTGGCTCACGCCGCCAATACGGGTTGAACTACAGGCAGCCACGCCTTCGGGCAATGGCCACTCCGGGACAATCAGTTTGGTCATAACCAGTCCACTTGATCCTTATGTTCTTCGAAATCAGCACGCATCGCCTCAATAAGGTCCACCATATCCTGCGGGATAGGCGCGTGCCACTCCATCTGAATACCGGTGATCGGGTGGTAAAGGCGCAGCATAGTCGCGTGCAGTGCCTGACGATCGAATTTACGCAAAACGCTGATGAACTCATCCGATGCGCCTTTAGGCGGACGTGGACGACCACCGTAGACCTGATCCCCCACCAGCGGATGGGTAATGTGAGCCATATGCACACGAATCTGGTGAGTACGCCCGGTTTCCAGACGCAGGCGCAGACGCGTATGAATGCGGAAGTGCTCCATAATGCGATAGTGCGTCACCGCCGGTTTACCCATCGGATGCACCGACATATGGGTACGTTTGGTTGGGTGACGGCTGATTGGCTCTTCCACCGTACCGCCAGAGGTCATATGGCCAATGGCTACCGCTTCATACTCACGGGTAATTTCGCGCAGCTGCAGCGATTCCACCAGACGGGTCTGGGCGGGAACGGTCTTCGCGACCACCATCAGACCGGTGGTGTCTTTATCCAGACGGTGCACGATGCCCGCGCGCGGGACATCCGCGATAGGTGGATAATAATGGAGAAGTGCGTTAAGTACCGTACCGTCAGGGTTCCCCGCCCCCGGATGAACAACCAGGTCGCGCGGCTTGTTGATCACCAGAATGTCATCATCTTCATAGACGATTTCCAGTGGGATATCCTGCGGCTCGAAGCGGATTTCCTCTTCGATTTCAGCATTGATGGCGACAGCTTCCCCACCTAACACTTTCTCTTTTGGTTTGTCCCAGATCTTGCCGTTTACCAGCACGCGCTGGTCAAGGATCCATTCTTTTATGCGTGAACGCGAATAATCAGGGAACAATTCGGCCAAAGCCTGATCTAAGCGTTGACCGAGCTGATTTTCGGAGACTGTTGCGGTGAGTTCTACTCGTTGTGCCATAAACTGCTTCTTCGTTTAACGTTGGGTTTTACGGCTTTGCCGTTTAATATAGTGTGCTATTGTAGCTGGTCTTAATCGGGAGCAGGAACAGAGTTTCTCCCGGACAAACATTTGAGGAAAGTCAAAACGTCATGACGCGCATGAAATATCTGGTGGCAGCGGCCACGTTGAGCCTGGCTTTGGTGGGCTGCTCCGGTTCAAATGAACAGGTCCCTGACAATCCGCCGAATGAAATCTATGCGACTGCACAACAAAAGTTGCAGGACGGTAACTGGAAACAGGCGATAACGCAACTGGAAGCGTTGGATAATCGCTATCCATTTGGTCCGTATTCGCAGCAGGTACAGTTAGATCTTATCTACGCATACTATAAAAATGCCGATCTGCCGCTGGCTCAGGCAACCATCGATCGTTTCATGCGTCTGAACCCGACTCATCCTAACATCGACTATGTGATGTACATGCGCGGCCTCACCAACATGGCGCTGGACGACAGTGCTCTGCAGGGCTTCTTCGGCGTGGATCGTTCCGACCGTGATCCGCAGCACGCGCGTGATGCCTTCAATGACTTCTCCAAACTGGTGCGCGGCTATCCGAACAGTCAGTACGTGACCGACGCGACCAAACGTCTGGTGTTCCTGAAAGACCGTCTGGCGAAATATGAATACTCCGTGGCGGAATACTATACCCGCCGTGGTGCATGGGTTGCCGTGGTTAACCGCGTAGAGGGTATGCTGCGTGACTATCCGGACACCCAGGCAACGCGCGACGGCCTGAAGCTGATGGAAAATGCCTACCGTCAGATGCAGATGACTGCTCAGGCTGATAAAGTGGCGAAAATCATCGCCGCCAACAGCAGCAACACCTGATATTGCCTCAATGTAAAACGGCAGCCCGAAGGCTGCCGTTTTTTTATTCGTTTCCGAGCGTCGCTAAAGCGCGTTAGCCCCAACACATCCAGTCAACTATGGCCCCAATTTTTGCCTTCCACAAGGTAAATCTCACCTCTTCCTGCCCTGCCTCACAAAAAAGATTCCCTGACAAAAACCGACAAAATAACGTGATCTAAATCACACATTTTGACATTAGGTCGGGTATGCTGGAATCACCAAGACGGAAAGACAAGAGGTAAAATTTATGACAATGAACATTACCAGTAAACAAATGGAAATTACTCCGGCAATTCGCCAGCACGTCGCAGACCGTCTCGCCAAACTGGATAAATGGCAAACTCATTTGATTAATCCACATATCATCCTGTCCAAGGAGCCGCAGGGTTTCATCGCTGACGCAACTATCAATACTCCAAACGGCCATCTGGTCGCCAGCGCAAAACATGAGGATATGTACACCGCAATTAACGATTTGATCAACAAGCTGGAACGGCAGCTCAATAAAGTGCAACACAAAGGTGAAGCCCGTCGCGCCACAACATCGGTGAAAGACGCCAGCTTCGCGGAAGAAGTTGAAGAAGAGTAATCCTTTAAATTGAGTGTACCGCCAACGCGCCTTCGGGCGCGTTTTTTGTTTTTTATTGACAGGGTGAAAACAGTACGGGTACTTTAACGGTATCAATCACAGGATGACTTTATGAAACTTACGCCGTTCTTCTTCGCATTCTTTTTTACCTTCCCCTGAACGGGAGGCGTTTCGTCGTGTGATAAAGAATGCGAAGACGAACAACAAGGCCTCCCACACCGGGGGGCCTTTTTTATTGATAACGATAAAATGAGACAGGCAACACTATGACACCGGAAAACCCGTTACTGGATCTGCGAGTAAAAATCAGCGCGCTGGACGAGAAGCTGCTGGCGCTGCTGGCCGAACGCCGAGCCCTTGCCGTTGAAGTGGGCAAAGCCAAGCTGGACTCCCATCGCCCGGTCCGTGATATTGACCGCGAGCGCGATCTGCTGGAACGTCTCATTCAGCTCGGTAAAGCGCATCACCTCGATGCCCACTACATCACCCGGTTGTTCCAGCTCATCATTGAAGACTCCGTTCTGACCCAGCAAGCGCTGCTCCAGCAGCATCTGAACAAAACCAATCCACACTCTGCACGTGTCGCTTTCCTTGGGCCAAAGGGCTCTTATTCTCACCTGGCCGCACGTCAGTATGCCGCACGCCATTTCGAAGAATTTATTGAGAGCGGCTGTGCAAAATTCGCCGATATTTTCAACCAGGTCGAGACCGGCCAGGCGGATTACGCCGTGGTGCCGATTGAAAACACCAGCTCCGGCGCCATCAACGACGTCTACGATTTGCTGCAGCACACCACTCTTTCGCTGGTTGGTGAGCTGACGATCCCTATCGATCACTGCGTGCTGGTCTCCGGCTCAACGGACCTGAGCAAGATCGAAACGGTTTACAGTCATCCACAGCCGTTCCAGCAGTGCAGCCAGTTCCTGAACCGCTATCCGAACTGGAAAATTGAGTACACCGAAAGCACCTCGGCGGCGATGGAAAAAGTGGCGCAGGCTAACTCCCCAACCGTTGCTGCGCTCGGCAGCGAAGCGGGCGGCGCGCTGTATGGTTTACAGGTGCTGGAGCGCAACCTGGCAAACCAGACGCAAAATATTACCCGCTTCGTGGTGCTGGCCCGCAAGGCCATCAACGTTTCAGACCAGGTACCGGCCAAAACCACGCTGCTGATGGCGACCGGGCAGCAGGCCGGCGCGCTGGTTGAAGCCCTGCTGGTGCTGCGTAACCACAACCTGATCATGACCAGGCTGGAATCACGTCCGATCCACGGTAATCCATGGGAAGAGATGTTTTATCTCGATATCCAGGCCAACCTGGAGTCTGCTTCCATGCAGAAAGCCCTGCGCGAGCTGGGCGAAATCACCCGCTCCATGAAAGTGCTGGGCTGCTATCCGAGCGAAAACGTCGTGCCGGTCGATCCGAGCTAACGTTCGATAAAGCGGCTTTTCTTCACCCCTGCCACGCTCACGGGCAGGGTGAAGATGGCGCCGGAGAGCGGATACTTCGCCACCTCCTCCGCATCCATATTTTCCCGCGTCGTCGTAATGAACAGCGTTTTCATATCATCGCCGCCAAAACAGACCATCGTCGGGCAACGTACCGGCATTTCATACTCTTCCAGCTGTTCCCCTTCTGGAGAAAAACGCGCGATACGCCAGCCGTCAAACAGCGCGCTCCAGTAGCAGCCCTCCACATCCATTGCCGCGCCGTCCGGTATCCCCTCGCCCTCTTTAAACTGACGAAACACCTCGCGCCTGCCCGGCTCACCCTGCTCATCAAGCGGGGTACGGTAAATCACGCCGTTTGGCGTGTCGGAGGTAAACATCCACTGGTTATCCGGGCTAAACGCTAAGCCATTGTGCCCGTGAATATCGCACTGGATCACTTTCGGCGTCAGATCGTTATCGATACGCATCAGCAGCGCGCCGTTGTAATCCCCCGGCCCCCAGAAGGTCCCGGCATAGAAGCGCCCCTGACTGTCGGTTCCCCCATCGTTAAAACGCGCCAGCTGCGGGTTAGAGGGGTTATCACACACCTTGCGCTGCAGGAGGCCATGCTTATCGGCAAGCCAGATGCCGCTGCGCATGGCGACGATAAACCCGCCGCGCTCGCGCAGCGCGAAACAGCCTACCTCCTCATGGAAAGAGAGCACGGTGTGTTCCGCCGTCGGCAGATGGTATCGGTGGATTTCCCCTTCCAGGATATCGGCCCAGTAGAGTGCGCGCTCTTCTGCGCTCCACGTCGGGCATTCAGGCAGATGCCCGGTGTAATTTAACAGCAGCTGCAGTTCAGCCATGACAGTTCCCCAAAATGAAAAAAGCCAGCGATGCTGGCTTTTAGTATATACATCATCGCATTACTGGCGACTGTCATTTGCCTGGCGCAACAGCGTGCGGCTCTCACTCTGGAAACGCTGCGCGTAATCGCCAAACCAGTGTTCGACCTTGCGGAAGCTGTCGATAAACGCCTGCTTGTCTCCGTGCTCCAGCAGCGTAATGGCTTCACCAAACCGCTGATAGTAGCGCTTGATGAGCGCCAGGTTGTTTTCGGACGACATGATAATATCCGCGTACAGCTGCGGATCCTGCGCAAACAGACGCCCGACCATCGCCAGCTCCAGACGATAAATAGGTGAAGAGAGCGCCAGCAGCTGTTCAAGCTGCACGTTCTCTTCCGCCAGATGCAGACCGTAGGCAAACGTCGCGAAGTGGCGCAGCGCCTGAATGAAGGCCATGTTCTGATCGTGCTCGACCGCGCTGATGCGGTGCAGCCGCGCGCCCCAGACCTGAATCTGTTCCAGGAACCACTGATAGGCTTCCGGCTGACGGCCGTCACAGTAAACCACCACCTGTTTTGCCAGGCTGCCGCTGTCCGGGCCAAACATCGGGTGCAGACCCAGCACCGGACCGGTATGCGCCGCCAGCATCGCCTGTAGCGGACCATTTTTAACGGAGGCCAGGTCAACCAGGATGCAATCTTTCGGTAAAGGAGGAAGCTTCCCGATGATCTGCTCCGTCACGTGGATCGGCACGCTAACGATAACCATCCCTGCATCTTTCATCAGTTCCGGTGCCTGCGCCCAGTATTCTTTTTCCAGAATGCGTACCTGATAGCCAGAAAGCGTCAGCATTTTTTCAAACAGACGTCCCATCTGCCCTGCCCCGCCGACAATCACCACCGGACGCAGGGACGGACAAAGGGTTTTGAAGCCCTTGTCGTTTTCGCTGGAATAGGATTCCCGCATTACGCGACGCAGGACATCTTCAATCAAATCCGGCGAAACCCCCAGCGCCTGTGCCTCTTTACGACGGGAGGCCAGCATTGAAGCTTCGCGCTCCGGGACGTAAATCGGCAGGCCATATTTGCTTTTCACCTCACCGACTTCGGCAACCAGTGCCATGCGGCGCGCCAGCAGGTCCAGCAGCGCCTTATCTACTTCATCAATTTGATCGCGTAACGCGGTCAATTCAGCAACCATAACTAACCTCTTAAGCCAGACGCGTCGCCAGCTGGCCGTTTAAATCTTTATGGATCTCACGCAGCAGGGCATCGGTGGTTTCCCAACTGATGCAGGCATCCGTCACGGATACGCCATGCTTCATTGCGCTGCGCGGTTGTTCAGATGATTGATTGCCTTCATGAATATTGCTCTCAATCATCAGACCGATAATCGAACGGTTGCCATCTTTGATCTGAGCGACCACGGATTCCGCAACCGCAGGCTGGCGACGGTAATCTTTATTCGAATTACCATGACTGCAATCTACCATCAGTGCCGGGCGCAGTCCCGCCTGCTCCATCTCTTTTTCGCACTGGGCTACGTCCGCCGGGCTGTAGTTGGGAGCTTTACCGCCGCGCAGAATCACATGACCGTCCGGGTTGCCCTGCGTTTGCAGGAGACACACCTGGCCTGCCTGGTTAATACCGACAAAGCGGTGCGGCATGGCGGCAGCGCGCATGGCGTTGATCGCTGTCGCCAGGCTGCCATCGGTACCGTTTTTAAAGCCAACCGGCATCGACAGGCCCGACGCCATCTCGCGGTGGGTTTGTGATTCCGTGGTACGCGCGCCAATTGCGGACCAGCTGAACAGATCGCCCAGGTATTGCGGACTGTTCGGGTCCAGCGCTTCGGTTGCCAGCGGCAGCCCCATGCTGACCAGTTCCACCAGCAGTCGACGCGCAATCTTCAGCCCTGCTTCCACATCAAACGAGCCATCCATGTGCGGATCGTTAATCAACCCTTTCCAGCCAACGGTCGTACGTGGCTTCTCAAAATAGACGCGCATCACCAGATAGAGGCTATCGCTGACCTCCTCCGCTAATGCTTTAAATCGACGAGCATACTCAATGGCGGTTTCAGGATCGTGAATCGAGCAAGGACCACATACCACCAGCAGACGCGGATCGCGGCCGGCGATAATGTCAGAAATGGTCTGGCGCGAATGCTCGATCTGAGCTTCCTGCGCGACGCTCAGCGGAAATTCCGCTTTCAGCTGGTCCGGAGTGATTAAAACCTGTTCGTCAGTGATATGTACGTTGTTCAGCGCGTCTTTTTGCATGATGGCGATCCTGTAAAGCTCGTTTGCGATAGTTGTTTTCCTCAAAGAGGTGACACCACGATACCATAAAAAGTAAACATTTCAATCCAAAATACGTACACATTAGTTTACATAAGCCAATTTATTGCAAAAAACAGGCGATAAAAACGTAAACTTTAAATTACATACACGTTTTCTTTAGCCAGGCTATGCTGAAGAAAAAAGGAGAATGGCTATGCGTCCAATTGCTCTCGCGCTGTTGTCGCTGTTTTTATCGGGCTGCCAGATCAATCCTTATACCTTCCAGCCCGACTGGACCAGTCCCTCCTGGTTTGACGCAGGTAAAGAAGACGCCATGAACGGCCTGCCGGTTAAAGATAACCAGACTCTGTCCGATAGTTTTAACGACCCACACGTTGATCGTAGTGAATATCTTCGAGGCTACGCCGATGGTCAGAAAAAAGTCTGCGAAGAAGGATTTATTCACGCCTGGGGGTTAGCGGGAAAATCTTTTCCTGCCAGTTGCGATACTGCTGAAAATGCAGCAAAACTGCATGCGTCATGGCAAGAAGGAATGGATGAAAGTATGCGTTCCAGCAGACTAAATTAAGTCTGTTTTTATCCCCCGGAAAATAAGCAACTGTAGGATTTAGCTTAGGTCGACCTGATGCTATTTCTGACATAATGACGGCTCTGATAAACAATGGTATTCTGCCCACAACTCTTAAGGACATCTATTTCCGGAGCGATGTGGCGGATTCTGGTGAGAAATTTATTCTTGATCTCTTTGTTCCGACTCACTCTGGTACTAATGCTGTTTCTTATGGTGGGCCCAGCGACGGCTGGCACGCTCACGGAAACGGATAAATCGGTACGCTCGATTGTCTCAGGCATTGTGAGCTATACGCGATGGCCGTCGCTTTCCGGGCAGCCTAAACTCTGCGTCTATGCCACTTCTCACTATACGCACGCCCTCATCAGCGACGAAGGACATAGCGAGTTACCTTATACTCCCGTTATTGTACGTAACGATCGGGAAGCCCTGGCCGCGACGTGCGATGCGATATATTTCGGTTCTGAATCACCGGCAAAACAACTTGAATTAATAAGCCAATATCAGGGCAAAGCATTGCTATTAATCTCAGAGCAAAATCCGGAATGTGCAATTGGCAGTGCCTTTTGCCTGATAATCGATCGCGGCCAGGTACGGTTCTCCGTTAACCTGGATGCATTGACGCGCAGTGGCGTAAGAGTCAATCCGGATGTATTAATGCTTGCACGGAATAAGCAGCATGGATAAAGATTTCATTTCAACGTCACGTCCGACGTTTAAAAGAACGTTGAGGCGAAACAGTATGATAAGCGTCATCATAACCATGACGTTAATATGGCTATTGCTCTGTTTTGCCTCCGTCGTGACGTTAAAACAATATGCGCAAAAGAATCTTGAATTAACCGGCGCAACAATGAGCCACAGCCTGGAAGCCTCGCTGGTTTTCAACGATTCGCTGGCAGCCAACGAAACGCTTGCAGCCTTGGGCAAACAGGGCCAGTTTGCCGTGGCTGAGGTTATCAACGCCCATAAGAAGCGGTTTGCCTACTGGTCCTGGAACCCGGAGGATAACAACGACACGCTGGGCGCGCTGGTCAGCCGCTGGCTTTTCCCCGTACCTATTGCGCAGCCCATCATGCATAACGGCACGATGATCGGCGAAATCCGCCTTACCGCACGCGACAGTCTCATCAGTCATTTCATCTGGATGTCGTTTGCCGTGCTTACCGGCTGCATTCTTTTTGCGACCGTCGTCGCGCTCACCATTACCCAGTCTTTACATCGCGGCATGGTAACGGCTCTGCAAAACATTACCGATGTCGTGCATGACGTACGCACTAACCGCAACTTCTCCCGCCGGGTGAAAGACGGCCGTATCGAAGAATTTCACCAGTTTGGTGAAGACTTCAACAGCCTTCTGGATGAGATGGAAGAGTGGCAGTTGAAACTCCAGGCGAAAAACGCCCAGCTGTTGCGTACCGCCATGCACGACCCGCTCACCGGTCTTGCCAACCGCGCTGCATTTCGTAACAGCATTGCGGCCTTAATGAACGACCCTTCTGCCAAAACAAACTCGGCCCTTCTCTTCCTCGACGGTGATAACTTTAAGTTTATCAATGACACCTGGGGACACGCGGCAGGTGACTGCGTACTGATTGAAGTGGCCAGCAGGATGATGGAGTTTGGCGACAAACGTCATCAGTCCTATCGCCTTGGCGGTGATGAATTTGCCATGGTGCTCTACGGCGTACACTCTGAGCTTGAGGTTCAACACATTTGTGCTGCGCTTTCGCAGCAGTTTATCCGCCCGTTTGATCTTCATAACGGACAAAAAGCATCAATGTCACTCAGCATTGGCTTTGCTCTGGCGTGGGAAAATGCTTCCGTGGAAGCATTACTGGAGAGGGCCGACCGCAATATGTACCAGGTTAAAAACCAGCGTACGAAAACAATAAGTTAGAAAGGATACACTATGTTAAAACGATACTTCGCGCCGTTAGTACTGGCCTCACTGGTTCTGGCAGGCTGTCAGTCTCCGCCTGAAGGCAAATTCACTCCAGAGCAAATTGCGGCGATGAAGTCTTACGGTTTTAACGAACTGAACGGTGACTGGTCGCTTGGTATGTCGGATACCATCCTCTTTGATAAAAATGACGCCAGACTGCGCCCGGAAAGTGAAACGCAGATTCAATCCATGGCCTCTCGCCTCGCGGAAACCGGCCTGAACCACGCGCGAATGGACGGTCACACGGATAATTATGGTGAAGCCAGCTACAACGAAGCGCTGTCGTTAAAACGCGCCAATGCCGTAGCCGACGCCTGGGCGAAGGGAGCGAATATCCCGCGCAGCAATCTCACCACGCGGGGATTAGGTCAAAAATACCCGGTTGCGAGCAACGGTTCCCCGCAAGGGCGCGCTGAAAACCGCCGCGTCGCAGTGGTTATCAGCACGCCATAGGGTTATTTAGCGGATCTTTCGGCGAGCGCCACTCCTGTTGCCGCTCGCCAGCGCAGCCAGTCCACCATCACAAACAGCGCCAGACTCACGCCCATAACGGGCAAGGCCAGCCCCAGCAGCAGGCTAACCATCGCCGTCACGCCTCTTCCCCATCCCGACAGCGCAAGCCAGCTCTGGCAAAGCGTCTGCACCGGATTCACTGCCGATTGTGCCGGCCGACGCATCCACCACATCCGGTAGCCCCAGATAATGAGCACGCACAGGGCAAGGCCGAAGGCCACGAGCAGAAGCTGATTCACCAGCCCGAATAAGATCCCCATATGGAAATCCACGCCCCAGCGGGTCAGTTTTGCCATTAGCGGGAAATCCTCGAACCGGGTTCTGTCCAGGACCTGCATCGTCGTGGGATCGACCGCAACCGCATCCACCTGAGTCGGCCAGCTGCGATCGATTTCCGTCACGGTCCAGGCGCGATCCGCCGTTGTCGCCGGGCGCATCTCCAGCTTGCTGGCATCAATTCCCGCTTTACGCGCAGCGCTTAACACCCCATCAAACTGCGTCAGATCCATCGCCATTTCCGGCATCATCATTCCACCGTGATGGCCACGGTGTTCGGCATGTTCATCCACGCTCTCATGTTGGCCGGAAAGCGTCGTGTTCACCTGCGGGGTTAGCCAGTTCATCTCAGCCCGCAGCCTGTCAACGTTCCCGCCAGCCCACTGCGACCAGGTCAGCCCGGTTGCTGAGAACAACAGCATTCCGCCCAGCAGAGTCCAGCCCAGCGCCACGTGCACGCGACGCCGGTTCTGGAAGCGATTGTTGATCCGCCGTTTTGGTCGGGTATAAAACCACAGAGCAATTCCCCCCAGCGCGGCAACCCACATCCACGAGGCAGCCAGTTCGCTATAGAGACGACCAACGTCGCCCAGCATCAGGGACGTATGCAGGTAATCAATGGTCTGACGCAGCGGTAAAATCCCGCTGGTGCCGTACACCGTCATATCCCCCAGCACCGACAGGCTTACCGGATCCACAAAGATAGCCCGGCTCTCCGATGGCCCTAGCGCCGGGTCAGCAAACATAACGCGGGTGGTTTCGCCTTCAACCAGCCCCGGACGAACGGCGTGCAAACGCAAATCTGGTCCAACGGCTTTTTCCGCCACGGCAATTTGCTCCGCCAGAGGATTCGGCTCGCCCACGGAGTCCGCGTGGAGCGCATGCCGGTAGAGCGCATTCTCCAGCTGCGGGGTCGCCACATACAGCGTTCCGGTCAGCGCGGCGAAGAAGATAAACGGGCCGACAAACAGCCCAATATAGAAATGGAGGCGACGCAGCAGGTTTCCCCATGCCGCGCGCGGAGTGCAGGTAGTCATACTTTTCCTTTTTAAGGCAAAAAGTTATCGATATTTTTTAAAGGGAAAAAGCAGACTGCCGCGGCGGCGCGCGGGTATCAGGGTAAAGCCAGGGGAAAAAGTGCCAGTGGCTGACCGCCTGGCGCGGCGACTTAACGCGAAGCCTCTGCAGCACCACGCTGAGCAGGACGATCAGCGCCAGCATCATGCCAGGGACGTGCGCTAACAGCACGCAGTAGCCGCACGCTTCCGCATGGTCGACGGGCATCGTGTGGGGCATATCACCCTGATGCTCATCCATCGACATCATGCTCATGTCATGGTGCATGCCCGGCATGGCGCTCATGGGATCTTTCTGCAGCGAGACGGAGATAAGCGGCGCCACTACGATCAGCAGGATCGCAAACAGCGCGGTCAAGGCCGCTGCGCGTTTCCAGTTATGCTGGTGCAGTACGTTATCCACTTCCCCTCCCCTCAAGAGGCAAGCATTGTAAATGATTTATGACGAAAGAGTTAACGCGAGAGGTGCGATGGGATAAAAAAAGGGCCAGCCTTTCGGCCAGCCCTTTCTAACAGGATGTCGCTTAAGCGAATCTTAGTTCAGACGCTCTTTAATACGAGCAGACTTACCAGTACGCTCACGCAGGTAGTACAGTTTAGCTTTACGTACAGCACCACGACGTTTAACAGCAATGCTGTCAACTACCGGAGAGTGAGTCTGGAAGACACGCTCAACGCCTTCGCCGTTGGAAATTTTACGAACAGTGAATGCAGAGTGCAGACCGCGGTTACGAATAGCGATAACCACGCCCTCGAATGCCTGCAGACGTTTTTTGGAACCTTCAACAACCCATACTTTCACTTCCACGGTGTCACCTGGACGGAAGGAAGGTACGTCCTGCTTCATCTGCTCTTGTTCAAGTTGCTTAATAATGTTGCTCATAATTTAATCTCTTATCCTGGGTAAACTGATATTCGGGAGCGTATTACGCATTCCCATCATGTTCATGCTGCTGTTGCGCGTGTTCAGTTTTGAACTCGGCCAGCAACTTTGCTTGCTCTTCAGTCAGAGCCAGGTTTTCCAGAAGTTCAGGTCTTCTAAGCCAGGTTCGGCCCAGCGACTGCTTCAAACGCCAGCGACGTATCTCGGCATGGTTTCCAGACAGTAATACTGCCGGTACTTCCACCCCTTCTAACACTTCAGGACGAGTATAGTGTGGGCAGTCCAGCAACCCGTCGGCAAAGGAATCTTCCGTTGCCGAAGCTTCATGGCCCAGAACACCCGGAATGAACCGGGCGACGGAGTCAATCAGCGTCATTGCTGGTAACTCACCACCGCTGAGAACGTAATCGCCGATAGACCATTCTTCGTCAATCTCGGTTTGAATTACGCGCTCATCTATCCCTTCGTAGCGACCACAGACCAGAATCAGCTTTTGATTCGTCGCCAGTTCGCTCACGCCCGCTTGATCAAGCTTGCGTCCCTGAGGTGACAGATAAATCACCTTTGCGCCTTCACCTGCCGCGGCTTTTGCTGTGTGAATGGCGTCCCGTAAGGGTTGCACCATCATTAACATCCCCGGTCCGCCGCCGTAAGGACGATCGTCCACGGTACGGTGCCGGTCATGCGTGAAGTCACGAGGACTCCAGCTCTGGATGCTCAGCAGGCCATTCTTTACTGCCCGGCCAGTTACCCCGTAATCGGTAATCGCGCGGAACATTTCAGGAAACAGGCTAATTATGCCAATCCACATAGCGCCGTCTTTTACCGTTTATCCGGAGAATTTAAAAACCAGGATCCCAATCTACTTCAATGGTTTGAGTAGCGAGATCGACTTTCTTGATAACCTGTCCATCGAGGAACGGAACCAACCGCTCCTTGATGCCAAATGCATCTTTCAGGTTTGCCTTAATGACGAGAACGTCATTTGACCCGGTTTCCATCATGTCGATGACTTTCCCCAGGCTGTAGCCTTCAGTGGTCACTACCTGGCAACCCATAAGGTCTTTCCAGTAGTAGTCACCCTCTTCCAGCTGTGGCAACTGCGACGAATCCACGACAATTTCACAATTAGTCAGCGCATTCGCGGCATCACGATCGTCAACGCCTTTCAGCTTGATGATGATGTCCTGATTATGGTGACGCCAGCTTTCCAGCTCGACCTCTTCCCACTTACCGCCTTTCTGGATAAACCAGGGCTGGTAATTAAAAATGCTATCAGCGTCTTCAGTGGAGGAAAACACTCTGAGCCAACCACGGATACCGTAGCAAGAACCCATTTTTCCCAATACGATCGGTTCAACAGGTGCTTTATTGCTCATCATGACCACCGTGACAGATTAAGCTGCTTTGTTTGCTGCTTTGATCAGCGTAGCAACGCGATCGGAAACAGTAGCGCCCTGGCCAACCCAGTGAGCGATACGATCCAGATCCAGACGAGTTTCTTCTTCTGCGCCAGCGGCCAGTGGGTTGAAGAAACCAACGCGCTCGATGAAGCGACCGTTGCGTGCATTACGGCTGTCAGTCACAACAACCTGGTAGAACGGACGCTTTTTAGCGCCGTGACGAGCTAAACGAATAGTAACCATAACATCCTCTTGTGTGAATAAAACAACCGGGCCCCATCGAGGAACGGAGCCCGGGTGTCATATTAAAAGCCCGAAAATTTTACTGATTTTTGGGGAAAATGCAATCAGCATCTTGATACTGAGCATGAAACACGATTTATCTGCCAGGGAATCCTGGCGGCATCATGCCTTTCATGCCGCGCATCATCTTCGCCATGCCGCCTTTCTTCATTTTCTTCATCATGCGCTGCATGTCGTCGAACTGTTTCAGAAGGCGGTTAACGTCCTGCACCTGCATGCCGCAACCGGCTGCGATACGACGTTTACGGGAGCCTTTGATGATGTCCGGGTTAGCGCGCTCTTTGAGGGTCATCGAGTTGATGATCGCCTCCATACGCACCAGCACCTTGTCATCCATCTGCGCTTTCACGTTGTCAGGGATCTGGCCCATGCCCGGCAGTTTGCCCATCAGGCTTGCCATGCCGCCCATGTTTTTCATCTGGCGCAGCTGCTCAAGGAAGTCGGTGAGATCGAAACCGTCACCTTTTTTCAGCTTGCTGGCCAGCTTCTCGGCCTGCGCGCGGTCCACCTTGCTCTCGATATCTTCGATCAGCGACAGCACGTCGCCCATGCCGAGGATACGGGAAGCAATACGATCCGGATGGAACGGCTCCAGCGCTTCAGTTTTCTCGCCCACGCCGAGGAATTTGATCGGCTTACCGGTGATGTGACGAATGGAGAGCGCAGCACCGCCGCGGGCGTCACCGTCCACTTTGGTCAGCACCACGCCGGTTAATGGCAGCGCTTCGTTAAACGCTTTCGCGGTATTCGCCGCATCCTGACCGGTCATGGCGTCAACAACAAAGAGGGTCTCTACCGGGTTGATAGAAGCATGCACCTGCTTGATCTCGTCCATCATCGCTTCGTCAACGTGCAGACGACCAGCGGTATCCACCAGCAGCACGTCGTAGAACTTCAGCTTCGCCTCTTTCAGCGCCGCGTTAACGATGTCGACAGGTTTCTGGGCCACGTCTGACGGGAAGAAATCCACGCCAACCTGTTCTGCCAGGGTTTCCAGCTGTTTGATCGCCGCCGGGCGATAGACGTCCGCAGACACCACCAGCACTTTCTTCTTGTGCTTTTCACGCAGGAATTTACCCAGCTTACCGACGCTGGTTGTTTTACCCGCACCCTGCAGGCCCGCCATCAGTACCACGGCCGGAGGCTGAGCCGCCAGGTTAAGCACCTGGTTCTCTTCGCCCATCGCCGAAACCAGTTCGTTACGAACGATTTTGACGAACTCCTGACCCGGGGTCAGACTCTTGTTAACTTCATGACCAACCGCCTTCTCTTTTACGCGGTTGATAAAATCACGAACAACCGGCAACGCCACGTCTGCTTCCAGCAGCGCCATGCGCACTTCGCGCAGCGTTTCCTTGATGTTCTCTTCAGTAAGGCGTCCGCGGCCGCTGATGTTGCGCAGCGTGCGCGACAAACGATCGGTTAAATTATCAAACATTGTCTCTCGCCTGAGTAGAAACGTTGGGCCGCCATGGGCGACACATACACAGAATTTTGCCGGAGTATAACATGAAGGCGCCTTTGTTGTTATGCAACGGTTGGAGCAGGCGTCACGTAACGTTATACTGCTTCTCTTTCTTATTAAGACAACTGTCGATGCCTATATGCCTGTTTTCGCACTGATCGCCCTTGTTGCCTACTCTGTCAGCCTCGCGCTGATCGTTCCCGGACTGCTGCAAAAAAACAGCGGCTGGCGGCGCATGGCTATTCTTTCTGCGGTGATCGCCCTGATTAGCCACGCGTTTGCGCTGGAATCACGCATCATCCCCGGCGACGGCAGCGTGCAAAACCTGAGCGTCCTCAACGTCGGCTCGCTGGTCAGCCTGATGATCTGCACGGTGATGACCATCGTGGCCTCTAAAAATCGCGGCTGGCTGCTGCTGCCGATTGTGTACGCCTTCGCGCTGATCAATCTGGCCTTAGCCACCTTTATGCCCAATGAGTTTATTACGCATCTGGAGGCCACCCCGGGGATGCTGGTGCATATCGGCCTGTCGCTCTTTGCCTATGCGACGCTGATCATCGCCGCCCTTTACGCCATGCAGCTCGCCTGGATTGACTACCAGCTGAAAAACAAAAAGCTGGCGTTTAACCATGAGATGCCGCCGCTGATGGTCATTGAGCGTAAGATGTTCCACATCACCCAGGTGGGCGTGGTGCTGCTGACGCTCACGCTCTGCACCGGCCTGTTTTACATGAAGAACCTGTTCAGCGTGGAGAATATCGATAAAGCGGTGCTCTCTATCATCGCGTGGTTTGTCTATATTGTCCTGTTGTGGGGCCACTATCATGAAGGCTGGCGCGGTCGCCGCGTGGTCTGGTTCAACGTCGCGGGTGCGGGCATTCTCACCCTTGCCTATTTTGGCAGCCGCTTCATACAGCAATTTGCTGGCTAAGAAACAAAGGAGTTCCCCCTGGAACACATCTCTACCACCACGCTGATCGTTACGCTGATCGTCATGGTGGTCATCTCCGCCTATTTCTCCGGCTCGGAAACCGGCATGATGACCTTAAACCGCTACCGGTTACGTCATCGTGCTAAACAGGGCAACCGTGCCGCACGTCGCGTCGAAAAACTGCTCCGCAAGCCGGATCGCCTGATAAGCCTGGTGCTCATCGGCAACAACCTCGTCAACATACTGGCCTCTGCCCTCGGTACCATCGTCGGGATGCGCCTGTACGGCAACGCCGGGGTCGCAATTGCCACCGGCGTGCTGACGTTCGTAGTGCTGGTGTTTGCCGAAGTGCTGCCGAAAACCATCGCTGCGCTTTACCCTGAGAAGGTCGCCTACCCGAGCAGCTTCCTGCTGGCGCCGCTGCAGATCCTGATGATGCCGCTGGTCTGGCTGCTGAACATGGTGACGCGCCTGCTGATGCGGATGGTGGGAATCAAAGCCGACGTCACCATCAGCAGCGCGCTCAGCAAAGACGAGCTTCGCACCATCGTGAACGAATCCCGCTCCCAGATCTCCCGACGTAATCAGGACATGCTCCTGTCGGTGCTGGATCTGGAAAAGGTAAGCGTGAACGACATCATGGTGCCGCGTAACGAAATCGTGGGTATCGACATCAATGACGACTGGAAAGCCATCGTCCGCCAGCTAACGCACTCCCCGCACGGGCGCATTGTGCTGTACCGCGACTCGCTGGATGACGCCATTAGCATGCTGCGCGTGCGCGAAGCGTACCGTCTGATGACCGAGAAAAAAGAGTTCACCAAAGAGGTGATGCTGCGCGCCGCCGACGAGATTTACTACGTGCCAGAAGGAACCCCGCTCAGCACGCAACTGGTGAAATTCCAGCGCAACAAGAAGAAAGTCGGCCTGGTGGTTAACGAGTATGGCGATATTCAGGGCCTGGTGACGGTCGAAGATATTCTGGAAGAGATTGTCGGGGACTTTACCACCTCAATGTCTCCTTCCCTCGCGGAAGAGGTCACCCCGCAAAATGACGGTTCGGTGCTGATTGACGGAAGCGCGAACATTCGTGAACTCAACAAAGCGTTTAACTGGCATTTGCCGGAAGATGAAGCTCGCACGATTAACGGGATGATTCTGGAAGCGCTGGAAGAGATCCCGGCGGCGGGCACGCGAGTGCGTATTGAGCAGTACGATATTGATATCCTGGACGTGCAGGACAATATGATTAAGCAGGTCAAAGTCCTGCCCGTGAAACCACTGCGCGAAAGTATCGCTGAGTAAGGCTGTAGGCCGGGTGAGGCGAACGCCGCCACCCGGCACTACGAAAGGCAAATTACGCTTTCGCTTTCGCCACGGTCACCATCGCAGCGCGAATGGTACGGCCGTTCAGGGTGTAACCTTTCTGCATAACGCCCAACACTTTGCCGGCTTCAACGTCTTCTGACTCCACCATTGCAATCGCCTGGTGAACGTTGGGATCCAGCGGAACGTTGGTATCAGCAATCACTTCCACGCCAAACTTACGCACCACGTCGAGCATGGATTTGAGCGTCAGTTCGATACCTTCGATCATTGCCGCGTTGTCCGGATTCGCTTTGTCAGCCACTTCCAGCGCGCGATCGAGGCTATCAATCACCGGCAGCAGTTCGTTGACGAATTTCTCCAGCGCAAATTTATGCGCCTTCTCAACGTCCTGCTCGGTGCGACGACGCAGGTTTTCCATTTCCGCCTTAATACGCAGAACACCGTCACGTTCGCGATTCTGTGCTTCTACCAGTTGAGCTTCCAGATTCGCAATTTTTTCATCGCGCGGGTCCACCTGCTCAGCAGATGCGTCTGGCTCTACAGCCTCAACTTCATCGTGCTGTTCCGTGATAATTTCTTCAGGGGCTTGCCCCTCAGGCGTTTTCTGTTCTTTACTACTCATGAATTTCTCCGCGTTTTTCTGCATTCATCTCGCTAACTTCGCTTATTATGGGGATCAGTTTCCGGGATTCAAGGGAACAAGACAGATTGTCATCATTCATCAGGCACAAGGACCTCCAGAAAATGAATAATCATTTCAGGTGTATTGGGATCGTCGGGCATCCGCGTCACCCTACCGCATTGACGACACATGAAATGTTGTATCGCTGGTTGTGTAGCAAAGGCTATGAAGTGATGGTCGAGCAGCAGATTGCGCAGGAGCTGCAGCTGAAGAGCGTCAAAACCGGCACGCTGGCTGAAATAGGCCAACAGGCCGACCTCGCCGTGGTGGTGGGCGGCGACGGCAACATGCTCGGTGCGGCCCGCACGCTGGCGCGCTATGACATCAAGGTTATCGGCATCAACCGTGGCAATCTCGGCTTTCTAACCGACCTCGACCCGGACAATGCGCAGCAGCAGCTGGCCGACGTGCTGGAAGGTCACTATATCAGTGAAAAACGCTTTTTACTGGAAGCGCAGGTGTGCCAGCAGGACTGCCAGAAACGCATCAGCACCGCGATTAACGAGGTCGTGCTGCACCCCGGTAAAGTGGCGCACATGATCGAGTTCGAAGTCTATATCGACGAAATCTTTGCCTTCTCCCAGCGTTCTGACGGGCTGATTATCTCCACTCCGACCGGCTCAACCGCCTACTCGCTTTCGGCCGGCGGCCCGATCCTGACGCCTTCTCTTGACGCCATTACCCTGGTGCCGATGTTCCCGCACACGCTCTCTGCCCGCCCGCTGGTCATCAACGGCGACAGCACGATACGCCTGCGGTTCTCACACCGCCGTAACGACCTGGAGATCAGCTGCGACAGCCAGATAGCGCTGCCGATCCAGGAAGGTGAAGATGTCCTGATTCGCCGGTGTGATTACCATCTGAACCTTATTCACCCGAAAGATTACAGCTATTTCAACACATTAAGCTCGAAGCTTGGCTGGTCAAAAAAATTGTTCTGATTTTGCATACAGGACTTTACTGTATATAAAACCAGTTTATACTGTATGAAAACACAGTTATGGTTTTTCATACAGGAAAACAATTATGCTGGCACAACTGACCATCAGCAACTTTGCCATTGTTCGTGAGCTTGAGATCGATTTCCACAGCGGCATGACGGCGATCACCGGGGAAACCGGTGCAGGTAAATCCATTGCCATTGATGCCCTCGGCTTGTGCCTTGGCGGCCGTGCAGAGGGCGATATGGTGCGCATGGGCGCAAACCGTGCCGACCTGTGCGCCCGCTTCTCCCTGAAAGACACCCCTGCCGCCCAGCGCTGGCTGGAACAGAACCAGCTTGAAGATGGACGTGAGTGTTTACTTCGCCGCGTGATCAGCAGCGACGGTCGTTCCCGCGGTTTTATCAACGGTACAGCGGTCCCCCTTTCCCAGCTTCGCGAGCTTGGCCAGCTGCTTATTCAGATCCACGGTCAGCATGCGCATCAGCAACTCGTCAAACCAGAACAGCAGAAAGCGCTGCTTGATGGCTACGCAGGTGAGTATGCGCTTACTCAGCTTATGGCGGAGCACTATCGCCAGTGGCATCAGAGCTGCCGCGAGCTCGCCCAGCACCAGCAGCAGAGCCAGGAGCGCGCCGCACGCGCGGAGCTGCTGGAATACCAGCTTAAAGAGCTGAATGAATTTAACCCGCAGGCGGGTGAGTTTGAGCAAATCGACGAAGAGTACAAACGCCTGGCGAACAGCGGCCACCTGCTCTCAACCAGCCAGAATGCGCTCAACCTGCTGGCCGATGGCGAAGACGTGAACCTCCAGAGCCAGCTGTATAACGTTCGTCAGCTGATTACCGAGCTGGTCGGTATGGACAGCAAACTCTCTGGCGTTCTGGATATGCTGGAAGAAGCGGCCATTCAGATCTCCGAAGCCGGCGACGAACTGCGCCACTACTGCGAACGTCTCGATCTCGACCCGAACCGTCTGTTTGAGCTGGAACAGCGCATCTCCCGTCAGATCTCGCTGGCGCGCAAGCACCACGTCACACCGGAAGAGCTGCCGGGCTACTATCAGTCTCTGCTGGAAGAACAGCAGCAGCTTGACGATCAGGCTGACTCGCTGGAAACCCTCTCTCTGGCGGTGAACCTGCATCATGAACAGGCGCTGGCGACAGCGCAAAAGCTGCATGAAATCCGTCAGCATTACGCCCTGGAGTTAAGCCAGCACATCACCGATAGCATGCATACGCTGGCGATGCCGCACGGCGTATTCACCATTGATGTCCGCTTTGAAGAAAACCACCTGACGGCAGAAGGTGCGGATCGCATCGAATTCCGCGTCACCACCAACCCGGGTCAGCCGCTGCAGGCGATATCCAAAGTCGCCTCCGGCGGTGAGCTATCGCGTATTGCGCTGGCGATTCAGGTGATTACCGCGCGTAAAATGGAAACCCCAGCGCTGATTTTCGATGAAGTGGATGTGGGGATCAGCGGCCCAACGGCAGCGGTAGTGGGTAAACTGCTGCGCCAGCTAGGCGAATCAACGCAGGTGATGTGTGTAACCCACCTGCCGCAGGTCGCGGGCTGTGGCCATCATCACTTTATCGTCAGCAAAGAAACCGATGGTGAAATGACCGAAACGCACATGAAGCCGCTGGATAAACGCGCGCGTCTGCAGGAGCTGGCACGCCTGCTCGGCGGCAGCGAAGTCACGCGTAATACGCTCGCGAACGCGAAAGAACTGCTGGCGGCATAAACTTTTTCGGGATCTCAGGGTCATACAGAACAACAAAAACGCCGCCAGACCGGTTTCAAAGTGGGGCAAGGTCTATTATCATCGGCATATTACATATGAGCCGCGTTCTGCTCGGGCCCGAAAAGGAATCAAATCACTATGCGTTGTAAAATGCTGACCGCTGCCGCAGCGGTTCTTCTGATGTTGACCGCAGGCTGTTCCACTCTGGAGAAAGTGGTTTACCGTCCTGACATCAACCAGGGGAACTACCTTACCCCTAACGATGTGTCCAAAATCCGTGTGGGGATGACACAACAGCAGGTCGCTTATGCACTGGGAACCCCGATGATGTCCGATCCGTTCGGCACTAACACCTGGTTCTATGTATTCCGTCAGAAGCCGGGCCATGAAGATGCGACCCAGCAGACCCTGACGCTGACCTTCAGCAGCGCTGGTGTGTTGACCAACATCGACAACAAGCCTGCCCTGAGCAAATAATCAGACGTCAGAAATGCAAAAAGGTGCTCATTGAGCACCTTTTTTGTGTCTGAACTCTTGCGCCGAATCGTAGCCCCGGTAAGCGCAGCGCCACCGGGGAAAGAAACCGCTACTTACCAGATTTCTCTGCACGCTGGCGACGCAGCTCTTTCGGGTCAGCAATCAGCGGACGATAAATCTCCACCCGGTCGCCCTCTTTCAGCACATCACCCAGCTTCACCGGACGGCTGTAAATCCCGACCTTATTCTTCGCCAGGTCAATATCGCTTCGGAGCTCAAGGATACCGGAAGCACGGATAGCCGCCTCAACGGTCGCGCCCTCTTCCAGCGTTACACGCTGCAGGTACTGCTTCTCCGGCAATGCGTACACCACTTCTACAGCTATCTTATGCGACACTGTAAACCTCTTTGGCGCGGGTGGTGAACGCCTGAACCATATTCGAGGCCAGCTCTTTAAAGATGCGGCCAAACGCCAGCTCAATCAGCTTATTGGTGAATTCAAAGTCCAGCTGGAACTCAATGCGACAGGCGTCTGCGCTCAGCGGCGTAAACTTCCAGCCCCCCATCAGGGTTTTAAACGGACCATCCACCAGATGCATCAAAATACTCTGATTGCTGGTCAGCGTATTGCGGGTGGTGAACGTCTTGCTGATCCCCGCTTTGGAGACATCCACCGCCGCCGTCATCTGCGTCGGACCAGACTCCAGAACGCGGCTCCCGGTGCACCCCGGAATAAACTCTGGATAAGACTGAACATCGTTCACTAACTGATACATTTGTTCCGCGCTGTAAGGCACAAGCGCAGTACGGCTAATCTGAGGCATAGCATTTCCCATGGTCACACAACGGACAAATAATAACATTTATCACCTGTTAAAAAAACGCTAAGCCTCATCTCGTGCTAATATAGCGCGTTAGACCTCACAGGACGCAATGAGGTGACTTTTTGAAATCAGATTACCGACGGCTTTACGACACTTATGACGAAGAAAAAAGCACATAAACCAGGCTCGGCGACCATTGCGCTCAACAAGCGTGCTCGCCACGAGTATTTCATTGAAGAAGAATTCGAAGCTGGCCTTGCGTTGCAGGGCTGGGAAGTAAAATCGCTGCGCGCCGGGAAAGCCAACATCGGCGATAGTTACGTGATCCTGAAAGATGGCGAAGCCTTTCTGTTCGGCGCGAACTTTACGCCGCTGACCGTCGCCTCTTCACACTACGTGTGTGACCCAACGCGCACCCGCAAGCTGCTGCTGAACAAGCGTGAGCTTGAATCCCTCTACGGACGCATTAACCGTGAAGGTTTCACCGTGGTCGCCCTGTCGCTGTACTGGAAAAACGCCTGGTGCAAAGTGAAAGTTGGCGTCGCGAAGGGTAAAAAACAGCACGACAAACGTACTGACCTGAAAGAGCGCGAGTGGCAGCTGGACAAAGCGCGCATTATGAAAAACGCAGGACGTTGATTCTGCGCACTTATTGTACTATTCAATAAGTTAGCGTTTCGGGCTGGTATCCAGGAAGTGAAATCTGGTATACTCAGTTCAACACTATTGGGGCTGATTCTGGATTCGACGGGATTTGCGAAACCCAAGGTGCATGCCGAGGGGCGGTTTGCCTCGTTAAAAGCCGCAAAAAAATAGTCGCAAACGACGAAAACTACGCTTTAGCAGCTTAATAACCTGCTCTGAGCCCTCTCTCCCTAGCTTCCGCTCTTAAGACGGGGATCAAAGAGAGGTCAAACCCAAAAGAGATCGCGTGGAAGCCCTGCCTGGGGTTGAAGCGTTAAAACTAATCAGGCTAGTTCGTTAGTGGCGTGTCTGTCCGCAGCTGGCGTGCGAATGTAAAGACAAACTAAGCATGTAGTACCGAGGATGTAGAAATTTCGGACGCGGGTTCAACTCCCGCCAGCTCCACCAAAATTCTCCATCGGTGATTACCAGAGTCATCCGATGAAGTCCTGAAAGCCCGCACGGCGCAAGCCCTGTGGGCTTTTTTGTGCCTTCAATTTGTCCTGCGAAGCCCATAAAATTCCCAGCCCTACTGAAGCATCCCACTATTAAACATTCTTCCTCTCATGCTCAATGAGCCATTCTTTGCGTGAAATCCCCCCTCCGTAACCTGTCATCGCGCCATCTTTTCCAATTATCCTGTGACATGGGATCACAATCGCAATCCGGTTTGCACCATTAGCACCAGCCACGGCGCGCACGGCATTTGGCTTATTCATCCGTAGCGAAATGGCCTGATAGTGTGAAGTCTGTCCATAGGGAACGGCACGCAGCTCGTGCCAGACGGATTGTTGAAAATCACTGCCCGGAGCATCTACAGAGAGATCAAACTGTCGGCGGGTTCCGGCAAAATACTCGCTGATTTCTTTTACTGTCTGCCGGGTATGGCTGTTTTCTCCAGTAACAATTCTGGCGTTAAATAAACGCTGGATATCGCGAAATTCAGTTTCTAACATCCGGCGATCGGTAAACTCCAGCAGGCAGACTCCCCGTTCTGTTGCGCAGACAAACATCGGCCCAAGCGTGGTGGTAAACCGATGAATAACAATCACCTGGGTTGTCTGAGTCGGCGCTGCGCCAGTAAGCCGCTTGTAGGTATAACCAAACCCGCTCAGGGATTCATAGCCATTGTCCAGCGCAACGTCAGTCGCCGCTCGTCCGCTTTTCAGCTCCTGCAGGGCAACGTTCACCCGCTGCATTCGCTGGAAGGCCTGAAAAGTGATGCCGTGATGTTGCAGAAACCAGCGTCTTACCCGCTCCGGACCGATCCCATGCTGACGAAGCTCCGCGTCTGTTACGCGGGATTTAATATCGCGCCTGACAAGCGCAAGCGCCTGTTCAACAAATAATGGCGCGCTGTGCGCATTTTCAGCGGGCCTGCAGACCTTACAGGGACGAAAGCCGGCCGCAAGGGCAGATTTGGCATCTTTATAAAATTCGACATTTTCACGTTTAGGCTTTCGTGCCCGACATACTGAAATACAGAATACGCCAGTGGTTTTGACGCCAACAAAAAACACGCCAGTATATTCTGAAGCACGTTCAAGTAATGCCTGATACCAGATATCACACAAATTCTTATCGGTTATTTTCATCACCAAAAAGTCCTTCAAACGTCTGACGAGATCGGATCGCATGCATGACATCAGTCAGCGTCGACTGCATGGCTGAATGAACAAAATTGCCCATTGAAATGCGGCTTACCCCGGCCATTTTCAGCCTGTCGAACGACGGAAGTTCGGGCATACACATGACATTCAGAGGCAGACCCGTTGCCTCTGCAATGAGGCTGATGTCGTTCTCTGACGTCAGACAGGGAACAAAAAGGCCGTCAGCACCTGCAGCTTTATAGCGCTGTCCCCGTGATATTGTCTCCTGCAACGCGTCTTCATGCCCGAGCAGGAAAGTATCAGTCCGGATGTTCAGAAACAGGCTATGATTTTCGCTTCTCAGCACATCGCATACTGTTTTCAGGGTACAGGAAAAATCAAGGGCATCGTCAAGCTGACGCCCCCCGTCTATGACTCTGCTGTCTTCAAGGTTAACGCCTGCTACGCCTGTCTGGGCAAGGCGCCTGAGATTGGCTGTTATCGCTTCGGCTGAATCACCATACCCAGCTTCCATGTCAACGCTCAATGGCAGGTTGCTGACAGCCCGGATGCGGGTGACCATATAAAATAGCTCATCAAACGGCATTCCCTGCCCGTCTTCATATCCCAGCGTGGACGCGATTGCTGCGCTGGACGTTCCCAGTGCCTGATAACCTGCCTCTTGCGCTGCGACAGCACTGGCGGCATCCCAGACGTTGGCGATAAGAATGGGTTCATGCTGGTTGTGGAGGTCTGCAAAGTTCATATCCATATCCTCTCGATAGATTGAAAATGAATCTAAGCATTCCGTAAAACCGTCACAACCGAAATTCAGACGACCATTTTTTAGCAAACGTCGTCTGAACTCGGGGCGAACCAGACCGAAACCCTTCAGGTGTCACGCTCTGGCTTTCAGCATGGCAAGAATCGCCCAACGTGCCGCATCGTCTGCGATATTTTCCGGCAGCGCATCAGCCCGCAGATTGATATAAGCGTCAACAGCCTTTCAGATAGCCATGCTGACGGAGTCACGATCGTGCGTTGCCAGCGTGGAAGCCAGCAGGCCATCAGGATCAATGCCATGGAATTCAATGCGGCGAACACCACGTTGCGGAAGATTTGCACGACGGAACAGCATAGGTCCCAGCACTTGCTCCCGGAAGAATGACAGCATGCCAATCGCTTCAAAAAGTTCTCCCCTTCCCAGCTTCACCACCGCATAATGAAGCCAAATCCAGGCTCGGGACTCAAACCACTCCGGCGTCATATCAGGCCAGTGAGGTTTAAATTTAGCCAGTTGGCACTCCAGAGCCAGGTTATCACGGGTAAACAGCACTGCTGGCTCCTCAACGCGTTGAGTGAGCATGTCCAGGGTGACAAATTTCAGATCGACGTGAAGGAGTTCGGGGCCATAAAGGCAGATAAGGAGACGAGGCTCTCCGACATGTTCTCCGGTGAAAGCATGGAGCAGATGGCCCAGCGTTCCGGCGAGCACAATACGCTGTGCCATGATTTCGTCATAGTAGAGAGGGTCTACCACAACGACAAAATCGAGGTCGGAGTATTTATCGAACCCGCCATGAACAAGCGAGCCGCCAGCGAGAAGGGAGTGAATCCGCGAGTCAGACTGAAACTTAAGCTTGAGTTGCTCTGCAAAACTTCTGTGTAAATCGGGTAACGTACTTAGCATACTTTTTCCTGTTCACAAAAAAGACAAAGCATTACAGAATATCGAGTCATTTATATTCAGGCCAGATATTTTTGAAGAAACAGTAATGCCCCTGAGGAGTTTGCTCGCTTAGCCACATATAGCGGTTATAGGACGGATTCTGTCGTTGCCCGCAACGACACGCACCCCGTAGGGGTAATTCTTAATCATAAAGCAATCTCTCCTGGACGAGGGGTATACTTATGTTCAGGCTGTCAGGCACGTAGCGGGCTTTTTCTGACTACAGGCACAATAGAGTAGCTCACGACCTCAGTGATTTATGAATCTGTTTTTGTTCATCCATAACTGTTATTGTTTTATATAATCAGGCAGGAGCATTCAAAGTTCAGGAGTGAAGAGTGATAGACGCACAACAGGAAACGAAACTGCGGTTATACGGTTTTACTGATAAAAACATTACGGCTTTGCGCGCCGCACTTGAAGACCCGAAACGAAAGGATCGGACTCTGCATTCACTATTAGTTGAGCTTAAAAGACGTTTCTACACGTCCTGGGTAATTGTCATTGGTTTACTGCTTTTTGCCACCTATGCCACTATCACAAGAGATTATGGTAATGGTTTGATTTATTTTGCAGTAATTATCGTTTTATGTCTTTTTATATTAGGAATGGCACCGTTGTCTGTTTCATGGAAGGCTGTGAAGTTTTTACGCAAGGAGGGATAACCCTCCTTTCTGACTAACGAGCAAACTCTTTTTCATCAGTATTATAGGTTTTGCCCATTGTATAAAGTTTATGGGCTGATTTTCCAACTTCAATAGTCAGCGCCGGGCGCGTCATCGTTGAAACTTTGCGGTAAAAGTCAGTAGATAACCAGTCGTACAGCCTCCAGCTTTCCGGCTTAAGCATTGGGCGAAATATTCCGTACATTGACGTAACCATGTTCATCCCTTGCCAGGCTAACATGCCTGTCTTACGCTCAAATCCCAGAAACTCTGCAGCCCCCATATACGCATCCTTAGCAATATTCCCTGGATTTGGCACTCCGGTTAGCTTATCAATATTTTCCATTAGATTACTGGTTCCATGAAAGATCAGCGTTGCCCCAGCAATTACCCCGAGGACATTCCCGGTGCTCGCTGAACCAACAGCCATGGTTGCACCGCCCACAATTTGAATGGCGCCAAGGATAATTCCAACGACGCTAATTGCGTACCCTACTATTTTTCCATTTTCTTCATAAAGTTTTACGGCAGCAGCCAGATAAGCCTCGCCCGTGCGCAACATTCTGTCCTGAATCTTAAGGTTATCGCGTTCGGCTTTTAAATTCGCGATGCACTCTTTGCATACATCATCATTACTGGCCTGACGGATACCGTTACGCTGCGCATTAATGAATCCTTTAATTTCATCAAGAAACCTGATACGGGTCAGCCCATCTTTAAAATGTGCGCTGGCGACCTGCGTTGCTACGTTCCACAAAGAGTTTGCTTCTATCTGCGCCATGGCAGCATAGTAATTAATAGATCTCTTCTGGTTCAGATATATATCCATTTATACTTGTCCATTCTGGTTTCAGCCTGATGTTACGCTGTGATTAACTTAACCATATTATGATTACATTGTGAACTTTTGCCGCAGTCTCTCCACGCAGAAAGAGGCGGGTAATACGCCAACAGCTAACGCTCGAAGGACCTACATCGCCAAACCAGGCCAATTAATGTTTGGGGTTGTGGATGTATCCACTGCATTCATTGTTAAGGGCTCGGATGGTAAAAGCCCCATGGACTTAGTTGTATCCGTAACTTATCCCATTAAATAAGGAATACAACGGCCTAATAACCTCTTATTAAACGCCAGGCTTTATACGCTAATTTCAGGGGCATAACCCAACAGAAGATGACAAAGATAAACAGTACAGCAACACCTAATGAGATGACATTTTCTCGGGAAGCGAAGCATACAGCCAGAATGAACAAAACCATCAGGATAACTGAGAGAATAACCGTTCCTTTAAAACGATTTGAAAGGGCAGGAAGCAAAATATCCAGTGTCGAACGTTGAGAATCTGCATAGCGTTTAAGCTTTTGCAGCTCTTCTTGTGTAAAACCCGCTCTAATCAACGCATCTTCCGTTATCGCCATGCCATTCCCCTCCTCCTAATCAAAGCCACTATATCTCGATCTTTAATAAAATACCGCCTCACTGGCTGGTAGTTTATGTTGTACTCCACTGACATTGACAAACATCAACACCCTTCCCCCTCTCCTGTGGAAAATAATCCACACCACCCAGCGCTACGGATTAGCCGCCAAACACGGAAGGAACCCCAATATGTACAAACCCATAACCGTCATAATCTTCATTCTCCTGACCCTTGCCGCCCTCGCTGAAACAGGCTTTTTATCCTTTGGATAATCCTCAGGCGAAATTCTCCTCATCAGGGCACATTGATCTCATTACAGTTTTTTCCTAAAGCCACCCCGCTTCGTCTGTGCCATGCTGAATCACGCTCATAACCGATAACGTTAAATGAGGACATTATGAAAAAAACAATTATCGCATTATCTGCCGTTCTGCTGGCTTCCCCAGTATTTGCTGCGACCACACATGCAACTGACGATACCGTCGCTGCGGCGAACGCAAACGCCAACGAGGCGAAGCAAAAACTGCATGAAGAGCAGAACAAAGGTGAAGAGCTGAAGCTGAAACAGAAGCACGCTGCGGAAGGTAAAAGCGAAAGCTTTGGCAGCAAGGTCAGCGAAGATTCCCAGAAAGCCTGGCATAAAACCAAGCAAGGCACCGAGAAAGGGTGGGATGCCACCAAAGAAGGTGCTGAGAAGGGCTGGAACAAAACCAAAGAAGGTGCCAGCGAGCTGGAAAAGAAAGTCACTGAGTAATCCCTTCGAAAGGCCGCCCACGCGGCCTTTTTTATTCCCCACCGCTTTGCTTTATGCCGTCTACACTTCTCACCAGGCTCACCCGATGCGGCTCCGCCATCGCGATTGAAAAGATGTCGAATCCTGACGCAGAAAAGCCGAATAGATCCCGGGGATGACGCGTTTACTCCCTGCCCCCCTAAAGAGATCCTGAGATGCTACAACGCCTGGTGATATTGCTGATTTTAGTTTGTCCGTGGGCGCTGGCCGCCCCGAAAAGCTACCTTATCGACACCGATAACACCGCCATTCGGCTATCGTGGCATGCCTTCGGCGGCATCCTTTCCTGGGCGACGTTCAGCGGCGTGACGGGGGCCGTAACGCTCAATCCGGATAACGACGTTGACGACCACATCCACGTCACCATCCCCGTGGCAACCCTGGTGGCCTCAAACAAGCTGCTCACCTGGCAGCTGAAAAGCGACATGTTTTTTGAATCTGAGCGCTACCCGACTATCGAGTTCATCAGCTCGCGCGTGGTCGACGTGGGCGCCGGGCGGTTCAGGGTGTTCGGCACGCTGACCGTGCGCAACATTTCCCGCCCGGTGATCCTGGAGGCCGTCGTGAAAGACCCGCAGGCGCAGGCCCTCACGCTTGATGCCAACACGGCGATATCACGCGCGGCCTACGGGATGGATAAGTTTGCGCTGGTTGTTGACGATCGTATTGCCATCGCCATTGCGATTCAGGCTCACGGCGTACCCTCATCCTGATATCAGGCGCTGCAGCTGCTCCGCGTTTCCCCGCAGGTGGGGCTGCGGGTTGCGGCCTATCAGCACAAACTGATAGCCCGCATCCTGCCACCACACCAGGTTCATTCCGTGCCGCTGCTCCTGGCGCAGAGAGGACGTCGTCTTCTCATCAACGGGAGAGATACAGAGCGCCATCGGGCCGTAGTCGGCGCCGATCCACGCGATTTGCGCGATCGAGGTGGTTTCATAGCGCAGCATGCGCACCATTTTTAGCTCTGCCCCCTGCAGGACAAGCTGCGACATGTTCAACTTCACGCCGATGTCCTGCGCTGCCCGTTCCAGCCCGCGCTGCAGGACAGGCGCCGCGCTGTCCATATCCAGCAGCGTCTCGACGCTGTAAAGGGACATGTATTGCGCTTCAAGGTCGCGAATATGGGCGTTCTCATCGTCAGGTGCGGAGGCGGGCCGCAGCAGATACCCCAGCCCGGAACCGACCAGCAAAAAGCTGACCGAGGCCGCAATCAGCGACCGCCTGCTCACGCCAGCCGGCGCGGAGGCCTGCGGATCGGGAAGCGCCGCCAGACGCGCCTGCATCGCCCCGAGGGGAGCGTCATCCAGCAGGGAGGCAAACGCCCCTGCGTAATCCAGGCTGCTTTTCATCAGCTCGTCGGTTCGTCCGGCGAGGCGTTCGTCACGTTTCAACTGTTCTTCAAACTGCTGCGCGTCGGCGCGGCACATCTCGCCATCTATCCATGCCACGATAGCATCGTCGTTATAGGGCGGTGTAAAACGGTGCGAATTCAAGAGCGTTTCTCCTTTACCGGAGGCAGTGCGTCGACGGACCTGGCAAGCGTTGCCCGCGCCGTCGCCAGTCGGCTCATCACGGTACCAATGGGCACCGCCAGGGTCTCCGCCGCCTCCTGGTAGGTAAAGCCTTCGACGTAAACCAAAAATACCGCGTTGCGCTGGGCTTCAGGAAGCGCGCCGACGCGCTGCATCACCTTCAGATAATGCAAACGCGTTTCATCCTGTTCACGGGTGTCCGGTGCCAGAAGCTCGTCGCTCGCCACAAACCCCTGCCCCTGACGCACGTGCCGTGCCCGAAGCTCAGAGATCCAGATGGAGTGCAGGATCGCGAACAGCCACCTGTCGATGCGCGTGCCCGGCGTATACTGGCCGCTTCTTTCAAGCGCACGCACGCAGGTGGACTGAACCAGCTCTTCGGCGATATCCCTGTTTCGCGACAGCACCAGCCCATAGCGCCAGAGACGCGGCAGGTGTTCGGCTAACTGTTGGCGAACCTCACGGGTAGCGATGTGTTTTCCCTCCACGAGAAAATCAGGATTCCGGATGTCCGTTGATGGCGGCCTGAAGGTCACGGTACTCCTCGCAGGACTGGCCACAAATACCGGCAATCACCTTCAGCTGTTCTTTCGCGAGATCGGGCCGTCCTTTCACCATCCACGCTTCACCGAGATATTCCCGGGCTTTGGCATAATCCGGGGCGATAGCCAGCGCGCGCTGGTAGTAACCAATGCCTTCGTCCGTGCGGCCAAGCTTGCGCGTGGCGAACCCGCGATAGTTCCACGCTTCAGCCGTATTGCCATTTTTCAGCGAATCAAGCAGGTTCAGCGCCGCCTGGTACTCTCCTTTCTTCGCGAGATGGTACGCATAGTTGGTTTTGTCCTGGTCGCTGAGGCTGCTGCTCTTGTCCGGCACGCATTTCTGGGTTGCGCTGTCATACACCTGTCCGGAAGGACAGTCGGGCGTTTTGCTCTCGGTACTATTATCGCCCATGGCCAGCGCCAGCGGAGACAGCAGGGAAAAAATCAGCACCGGGATCAAACGAAGCGAGGTCGTGTTCATATAAAGCTCCAGGGTAAAAGGAAGTGACGTCAGTAAACGCCCGACTGATGATTTTTATTCGTTCTTCGGTGAATTTTTTGCGGGGCCAAAAACATGCTTATGTCGTAATCGCATTGAAAATAAAACAGGTTATTTTATCCTTGCCCTCCGGCGTTGTTATTTTTCCGCACATTAGCAGAGTTTGAATCCTGCATAAGAATATATTTTCATTTAACAAATGACATAATATATCTTACATCAAAAATGTTACCCTAACTTAAATACGCATTAAGCAGACATAAACAATAGCCTTTTAACTTATATTCAAAGAGGCGCCTGCTAATTATCACACCACATCAACAACATTAATTAATAACGCCAATATATAAAATAAAATCAATATAAAACAACAAGATAAGAAAATAAACTTATAGGCAGCATCAATACATTAATGCCAACCTCATTGTTTACCTCTCTATTTACGAAAGCTTAAGTTGCACAACCAGCGTTTTCTGTCTATATCATTTTTATATCCTCAAAAATAAATCCTCTATTAATTACAGGGTTTTATAAGGCAAAAAACACGAATAACAACTGTTCTCTTTGATACGTAATTAGATTCGCTCTGATGTTGCCACTCTAAATTCTGGCGGGCATCGTGCGCGCTAAAAATAACGGTCAGTGCTGCGTTATAACAGCAACTGCGCCGGGGGCGCCCTTTACCTTCAGCAGAGATGGCTCGTCTTGCTCGCCGTTCACGACACTTCTGCTGGAGTAATATTTAAATGAGCCAAATCTCTGTTATATCGAAACTTACTGGCGTAGAAACGACCACGGAAGGCACCCAGGTTACGCTGAGCCATTCCTCTATCGTTGAGCTTCATATCGAGCGGGCCAGTGTCGCCGATTTCGCCCGCAGCGGTAACGATCTGGTGATCACACTCCACTCCGGCGAGGTGATTACCCTTAAAAACTTCTACGTCACTGATGCTCAGGGGGCGAGCCAGCTGGTTCTGCAGGACAGCGAAGGCGCATTATGGTGGATTGAAGATCCTACCGGGGCCGCCACGTATGAATCTATCGCCTCAACGGACGTGCTGCTTGCCTCGTCCGGGAGTGATGCCGGTGGTGCCGCCATCTGGCCATGGGCACTGGGCGGCATTGTCGCCGCGGGCGGCATCGCGGCGGCGGCAAGTGGTGGCGGTGGCGGCGGCGGCGGTGATGACGATAATGGCAACGGCACGAACCCCGGCACGCCGACAAACCCTTCCGATCCGGATACGACACCGCCGAATGCCCCAACCGGTCTTCAGTTCTCTGCGGATGGTAAAACCGTCTCCGGTACCGCGGAACCGGGCAGTACCATCACGCTGAAAGATGCCGACGGTAATGTAATTGGCACGGGTAAAACCGGCAGCGACGGTAAATTCACCATCGATCTGGGTACACCGCTGACCAACGGCGAGCAGATTACCGCCACCGCAACCGATCCATCGGGGAATACCAGCCCGGGCACGACTATCAGCGCGCCGGATACCACCGCGCCCGATGCGCCGGCAATCGTCAGCGTAACTGACGATGTTGACCCACAGACCGGAACAATCAGTAACGGCGGCAGCACTAACGATCAGCGTCCACAGCTGACCGGCACGGGCGAAGCGGGCTCGACCATAACCATTTATGACGGTGGGATCGCCATTGGCACGGCGATCGTCGCCAGCAACGGCACCTGGTCCTTTACCCCGTCATCCGACCTGAGTGAAAGCACCCATCAGATTACCATGCAGGCAACCGACGCCGCCGGCAATACCGGACCGGCCTCACCGATGTTCACCCTTACGGTCGACATTACTCCGCCGGATGCACCAAGGGCAATTGTGCTGACCGACGACGTAGGCCAGGTCAGAGGAACCCTTACGTCGGGGGTGTCTACCGACGCTACACAGCCGCTCCTGGCGGGAACTGGCGAGCCCGGCGGAACCATCATTATTTACGATAACGGCACGGTGATTGGCACCACAACCGTGCAGCCCAACGGCACCTGGAGCGTCACCCCGAACGGCCCGCTTCCGGAAGGGGCACACTCGATAACCGTCGTTGAAACCGATGCAGCCGGAAACCAGAGCGCGGCATCAGCGCCTGTTAATTTCACCGTGGACACCACGCCGCCGTCAGCGCCGGGCGATCTCGTCGTGTCGAATGATGGCGGCACCATCAGCGGCACTGCGGAGCCTGGCAGCACGGTCACCATCCGTGAGGGCGATACTATCCTTGGCACGGCCGTTGCCGACGGTCAGGGCGACTTTAGCCTGACGCTGACCCCACCGAAGCTCAACGGTGAAGTTCTGACCGCTGACGCCACCGACGCGGCAGGTAACACCGGGCCGACAGCACCCGCTATTGCACCGGATCTTACCCCTCCACAAGCCCCGGTCATCGTTTCGGTAGTTGATGACGTGCTGGCTACCACCGGCCCTGTCGACCAGAATGGGCTCACTAACGACACGAGGCCGACGCTCAACGGCACCGCTGAACCGGGTTCAACCGTTACTATCCGGCTGGACGGTACCGATATTGGCACAGCGCTAACCGACAGCAACGGTCTGTGGTCCTATACCCCCACCACGCCCCTTGTCGAAGGCGCTCACACCTTTACCGCCGTTGCCACCGATACGGCGGGTAACACCAGCCTCCCTTCGAGTGGCTTCACCATTACCGTCGATACCACTCCGCCACCGGCAGCGACTATCGCCACCGTGACCGATGACGTCGGCGGCGTTCAGGGCCCGCTCAGCAGCGGTGACACCACGGACGACACCCAGCCGCTACTGCAGGGCTCCGCGCCGGCTGATACGGTTATTACCGTCTATGACGGAACAACCCTGCTCGGCACCGCCACCCTTGACGGCAGCGGCGGCTGGCAGTTTACGCCAACAACCCCGCTCACCGAGGGCCCGCATTCACTGACGGTTCACGCCACGGATGCCGCTGGCAATACCACTATCTCCAGCCCGTTCGCACTGGTAGTGGATACCACGCCACCGCTTGCCCCGGGCGATCTCGTGGTGTCGAATGATGGCAGCACCATCAGCGGCATCGCGGAGCCGGGCAGCACGGTCACCATCCGTGAGGGCGACACTATCCTTGGCACGGCTGTTGCCGACGGTCAGGGCGACTTTAGCCTGACGCTGACCCCACCGAAGCTCAACGGTGAAGTTCTGACCGCTGACGCCACCGACGCGGCAGGTAACACCGGGCCCGCAACCGCCGCTGCAGCGCCGGACGTTACCCCGCCGCAGACGCCGGTCATCGTTGAGGTTACTGATGACGTGCAGGCCACCATCGGGCCCGTGGGCCAGAACGGGCTCACCAACGACCGGGCCCCGACCCTGAACGGCACAGGAGAGGCGGGTTCAACCATCACGATTTCCAGCGGCAGCGATATCCTTGGTACGGTAGTTGTCTCCTCATCCGGCCAGTGGAGCTTTACTCCGCCCTCACCGCTGGGCGATGGCACCCACGTGCTGACGGCAACCGCGTCGGATGCAGCCGGTAACCAAAGCGGCATCTCCGGCGCGTGGACAATAAACGTTGACGGGACTGCACCTGCTGCTCCAGTGATTTCGCAGGTCGTGGACGATGTGCCCGGGCGTACCGGCTCGCTCGACATTAATGAAACCACTAATGATTCCACCCCGACGCTCAGCGGCACTGCCGAAGCAAACTCGACGGTAACCCTCCGCGTGGACGGCGTTGATATAGGTACGGCCGTTGCCAACGGCCTCGGCGTATGGATCTTTACCCCTACCACACCGCTTACCGAGGGTCCGCACGTCCTGACCGCCGTAGCCACCGACGCGGCGGGCAACACCAGCGGTGTATCCAATACCTGGGGCCTGACGATTGACAGCGTGGCGCCTGCTGCCCCGGTCATTACTCAGGTGGTGGATGATGTACCGGAGCGTCTCGGTGCGCTTAATCCTAACGACAGCACCAACGACACCACCCCGACGCTCAACGGCACGGCTGAGCCGGGCTCGACGGTCACCATTCGCCTGGATGGCGCCGATCTTGTCACGATCCCGGTCGACAGCAGCGGCACGTGGACCTATACCCCCACCGCGCCGCTTGGCGAGGGCCCCCATACCTTTGCCGTTGTCGCCACCGATGCGGCGGGTAACACCAGCCAGCCATCAAACGCCTTTACCTTTACCGTCGATATCACCGCGCCAGTGGCTGCAACCATCGCCACCGTGACCGATGACGTCGGCGGCGTTCAGGGCCCGCTCAGCAGCGGTGACACCACGGACGACACCCAGCCGCTGCTGCAGGGTTCCGCGCCGGCTGATGCGGTTATTACCGTCTATGACGGCACCACCCTGCTCGGCACCGCCACCCTCGACGGGAGCGGCGGCTGGAGCTTTACGCCCGTTACGCCGCTCACCGACGGCCCGCATTCGCTGACGGTTCACGCCACGGATGCCGCCGGCAATACCACCATTTCCAGCCCGTTTGTATTGACGGTAGATACCGTCGCGCCTGCCACGCCGGATGTCCCGGCCATCACCGTCAATCCTGATGGAACAGTAACGCCGCTGAACCCGGGCGAAACCACTCGCGACACCACGCCGACCCTGAACGGCACCGGCAATCCGGGCGACACCGTGACAATCTACAACGGCGGCGTCAAACTTGATGATGTCGTCGTGGACGGCACCGGCAACTGGAGCTGGACGCCAGCCACCCCGTTACCTAACGGCACTTATGATATTACGCTGACCGTCACCAACACTGACGGCACGGGTAACGAAAGCGCCCCGTCCCAGCCGGTAACCATCACCATTGATACCGATCCGCCGCTCACGCCTGCAGCACCGGTCGTGACCGACAGCGTCAGCCAGATAACCGGCCCCGTTCCCGATGGCGGCACCACTAACGATCCGCGTCCGATCCTGAGCGGCACCGGCACAGCGAATGACGTTATCAACATCACTGACACCGTTAACGGCACACCGACCGTCGTGGGCACCGTCACGGTAGACAGTAACGGCAACTGGAGCTGGCGCCCTGACAGTAATATTGCTGAGGGTAGCCACGTCTATACCGCCACCGCCACCGATGAGGCGGGCAACGTCTCTGACCCGTCGCCAGCAATTACGATTACCGTAGATACCGTAGCACCAGATACGCCAGTATTTGACGCCGTCGGAGGGCAGCCGAATGGTGGCTTTATCACCGATGCGACGCCAACCGTCGGAGGAACCGGCGTTAACGGTGAGACGGTCATCGTTTACAACAACGGCGTCGAGGTAGGACGTGTCGATGTCGTTAACGGTGAATGGAGCCTGGACCTGCCCCCCCAAACGGACGGCCTGCTGAACATCACCGTTGCAGGAGTTGATGCAGCGGGTAACGTAAGCGCGCTGAGTCCGGTCGTTTCCGTCACCCTCGATACCGTTGCGCCTGAGATCCCTGTCATTAGCACGGTTGCTGACAGCCAGCTGTCCAACAACGTGCTCTACACGAAGGACAACACCCCGACCCTTACCGGGTCCAGCGAACCCGGCACCACCGTTATCGTCTCCGTCGACGGTACACCTTCCGGAGTGCCGGTGACGATACAGCCGGACGGCAGCTGGAGCTGGACTGCCGGCACAACGCTGTCGGATGGCCCGCATACCTTCACCGTCTCGTCTGTCGACCCCGCAGGTAACGCTTCCGGAAGCTCTGCGCCGCTGAGCGTGACGGTCGATACCGTCGCCCCGGCAGATCCGGGCAACATGCTCCTGGCTAATGAAGGAACACCGCTGACCGGTATCGGTGAAGCGGGAAGCATCATAACCGTGACAAACGGTACCACGGTCATTGGTACCGGCGTTGTCGGCAGCGACGGTAACTTCTCCATTGCGCTGAGCCCGGCGCAGCTGGATCCGACCACGCTGACCGTGACCGCTACCGACGCCGCAGGAAATGCCAGCGCGGGCGTGCCTTTCATCGTCACCGACTCGTCGCTTGAACTGCCGCAGGTACCCGTCATTACTGCAATCGTCGATGACGTGGATCCGGTCACCGGCGATGTGAAAGGCAAAACCACCAACGACACCACGCCAACGCTTACCGGTACGGCCGAAGCGGGCAGCGTGATTACCATCTATCAGGACGGTAGCACGACACCATTAACAACGGTGACCGCCGACGGCAGCGGCAACTGGAGCTATACGTCGGCCGCGCTTGGCGAGGGGCTGCACACCTTTGAGGTGACCGCGACCCTCAACGGTGCCACCAGCGGCCGCTCTCCGGCGGCCAGCGTCACCGTCGACCTTACCGCGCCGGGCACACCGTCCATTGGTGCGGTAATTGATGACGTTGGTCCTGTCACCGGTCCGATGACCAGCGGCCAGACCACCAACGACAACCAGCCGACCCTCACCGGCACCGGTGCTGTGGGTGATACCATCTCCATCTACAATAACGGCGTGCTGCTGGGAAGCGTGCCGGTCAGCGATACCGGCACCTGGAGCTACACAACGCCCGTCCTGGCGGAAGGCAATAACGTCCTGACCATCCGCGAAACCGATCCGGCGGGGAATCAGAGCGGCCCTTCAGCGGACTTCACCGTCGTGGTGGATACAGTTTCCACCACGCCGGTTATCACCAACGTAACGGATAATGTGGGCAATGCCGCCACTACGGTCGTTAGCGGTGACCCCACCAACGACGCCACGCCAACCCTTTCGGGAACAGCGGACGCGAATAGCGTAGTGACCATTTTCGACGGCGGCACACAGATTGCCGTGGTCACGGCGGACGGCACCGGCGCGTGGACGTTTACCCCTGACACCGCGCTCGGCGAAGGCCCGCACAGCTTTACCGTGCAGGCGACTGACCCGCAGGGCAACGTCAGCCTGGTGTCAAACGCCTGGAGCGTGGTGGTTGACCTGACGGCACCAACGGTTCCAACGCTTGATACGGTGAACGACAACGTCCCTGGCGGCATCACGGGCAACCTCACCAGCGGGCAGACGACCAACGACAACACCCCAACGATTAGCGGTACCGGGCAGGCGGGCAGCACCATTCACATCATGAATAACGGTACGGAGATCGGTCTTGCAACCGTTGACGGAAGCGGGAACTGGTCGTTTATCCCGACCGCGCCGCTAGACGACGGCAGCTACGCCCTGCGCGCCTATGCCACGGATGCAGCAGGCAACGCCTCGGCGAACTCGTCGGTCTTCGCCTTTACCATCGATACCGTAGCCCCGACCGTGCCGGTCGTCACCAGCGTGATTGACGACGTCGCGCCGGTCGCCGGGACGCTCACGTCGGGCAACAGCACTAACGACGCGCGTCCGACCTTCAACGGCACGGGCGACGTGGGCTCCACGGTGCACGTCATTGTCGACGGCAGCGAAATCGGCACTGCGGTGGTGAATGCTCTTGGCAACTGGACTTTCACCCCGGGCACCGATCTGAGCGACGGGCCACACGCTATCACCTTCAACGCCACCGACCCGGCAGGCAATACCGGCAGCACGACAGCACCGTTTAACCTGACGGTAGATACGGGCGTGCCGTCCGCACCGGTTATTTCCACTGCGGCAGACAATGCGGGCAGTGTTCAGGCTCCGCTCTCTTCCGGGCAGAGCACCGATGACACCACACCAACGCTGAACGGCACCGCGACGGCTAACGCCACGGTCACTATCTATGAAAACGGACAGCCAGTCGGCACCGCGCTGGCAGACGGTACCGGCGCATGGAGCTTTACGCCATCAACGCCGCTGGCCAACGGTAGCCATACCTGGACCGCCACGGTCACCGATGCGGCAGGCAACGTCAGTCCAGCCTCGCCAGGCTTTACCCTGGTTGTTGATACTACGCCGCCAAACGCGCCGGTTATCAGCCAGGCGATAGACGACGTGGGTAGCATTACCGGGCCAATCACGTCCGGGCAGACGACCGATGACACCGTACCGCGTCTTGTCGGGACCAGTGAACCGTTTGCCACGGTCAATATCTATGAAGGGACAACGCTTGTCGGAACGGGTACCGCGGATGCCAGCGGCGGCTGGAGTATCTTGCTCACCACCACGCTGACAGGCGGCCCGCACAGCTTCACCGCGCAGGCCACGGATGCAGCAGGCAACACCAGTGTCTCATCGGCAAGCTTTAGCCTTACTGTCGACACCACGCCGCCTGCGCTGCCGGTGTTGACCAGCATTGTGGATGATGTGGGCAATGCCGCCACGCCGATCGCCAGCGGCGGTCTGACCAACGATGCACAGCCAACCCTCACGGGTACGGCGGAAGCTGGATCCACGGTGAAAATCTTTGATAACGGCGTGCAAATCGGCAGCGTGACGGCGACCGGCGGTACATGGAGCTTTACGCCATCCCCGGCGCTGGGCAACGGTCCGCACAATTTAACCTTTACCGCCACCGATGCGGTGGGCAACGCCAGCGCGCCAACCGCCGGGTATGTCATTAACGTCGATACCGTCGCGCCAGGCGCGCCGGTCATCAGCGCGGTCATCGATGATGTCGGCAGCGTCACCGGGCCGGTAACCGGCACGAACCCAACCAACGATGCGCGTCCAACGCTGAACGGCACCGCCGAAGCAAATGCCACGGTACGGATCTACGATGGTATTACGCTGGTAGGCACGGTTACCGCGGATGCCAGCGGCAACTGGACCCTGCCGCAAACCACCATCACGCTGGCAGAAGGAACGCATAACTTTACCGCCACGGCTACCGATGCGGCGGGCAACACCAGCGTGGCTTCAGCCGTAACGACGATTATCGTCGATACGATCGCCCCAACGGCGCCTACCGGGACCTTCAACGCCGACGGTAGCGTACTGACCGGGAATGCTGAAGCAGGCAGCACCGTCGCGATTCGCCTTGCGGACGGCTCGACGGTGACCGCCACGGCGGACAGCAACGGCACGTACAGCTACACCTTCACGAACAAGCAGACCGAAGGCCAGACGCTGCAGATCACCGCCACCGACGCCGCAGGCAACATCTCACAGCCGGGCTCCGCCCTTGCGCCGGTGGTACCGCTCTCCGCCAGCAATAACGTCGAAGAGCTGAACCTCAGCACCACAGCGACCGTGACCAACAGCCAGTACAGTGATTACGGTTTCCTGCTGGTCGGCGCCGTGGGCAACGTCCTGACGCTGCTGGGGAATGACACCGCGCAGGTGAACTTCACGGTGGTCAGCGGCGGCAGCGCCGATATCGTAGTGAATGCCAACGCCACGGGGGCGGTGCTCTCCCTGCTCAACACCCTTGAGCTGGTGGTTCAGCATTACGTCAACGGCGCCTGGACCACCGTGGTAGATACCGGCCAACCGCAGTTTGCCGATCTGCTGACGCTGGGCGCCACCGGCGTGTCGCTGAACCTGAGCGGGCTGGCCGACGGCGAGTATCGCGTGCTCAGCTATAACACCAACCTGCTGGCCACCGGCTCCTACACCAGCCTTGATGTGGCGGTGAAAGAGACCGGTCCGGGTACGGTCACAGGCGAAACCAGCCTCAACGGCAACGTGATCCTCGATACCGACCCGACCGCGGGCAGCGACAACGCACCGGCCGGGACCACCGTTTCCGCCGTCACTAACGCGCTGGGGGTAACCACCAGCGTGAACGCCGACGGCACGGTGATCCAGGGCCAGTACGGTACGCTGACCATTAACCGCGACGGCAGCTACACCTACAGCCTGACCGACACCAGCGCCGCGATCATTGGCCGCACGGAGAGCTTCACCTACACCATCACCCACAACGGCGTGAACGCGTCGGCGAATCTGGTGCTGTCGCTCGGTGCCGGTACGGTAGTCAACGGTATTGTGGCGGTAGACGACACGGCCTCGCTGACCTTTGACACCAGCGTGCACGAAATCAATAACGGCGCCTCGTCTCAGGGCGGCTTTACTCTGGTGGGCATTAATCTCGGCAACACGCTGGGGCTGAACCTGCTGGACGACATGACCAACCCTATTATCTATAACGTGGAGGAAGGCACCACCCGCACCATGACCATCCAGGCCTCCGTTGGCGGCGTGGCGCTGGCGTCGGTGTTCGATCTGTACGTCTATAAGTTCAACAACGCGACCCAGACCTTCGAACAGGTTCGCGTCGAGTCGGGCTGGCTGCGCGCCCCGCTGCTGGGGGGCACCTCGCCTCAGCTGACGCTGAACCTGCCTGCCGGGGAGTACCTGTTCTTACTCAATACCGCCTCGGGGATCGCCGTCCTGACGGGCTACACGCTGAGCGTCCTGCAGGATCACGTCTACAGCGTGGCGAGCATCAGCGAGACAACCACGGGCGACGTGCTGGCGAATGACCCTGTTCCAGCGGGCACGGTGGTCACCGAAGTGAACGGCGTGGCGGTCAACAGCAGTGGAACAACCGACATTCAGGGAGAATACGGTACGCTGACCATAAACTCGTTCGGTCAGTACACCTATATCCTGAGGACCGGCGTGGGGGCGGACCATATCAGCACGCCTGATACCTTCGTCTACACCGTTACCGCGCCTGACGGCTCGAAGGATACGGCATCGCTCAACATCACCCCAACCGCGCGAGCGATGGATGCGGTGAACGATGTCAGCGCCGTGATGGATCTCACCTCAGTGCACCACACGTCGACGTACTCCGATACCACAGTGGGGAACGCCAGCTGGACGACCGCGCTGTTCTCGTCAACGCAAGGCAGCGGAAACGGGACCTTCGTGGTGGATCCAAACACCGCACTGCATAACGCGTCGCTGCACTTTGATGTGGCCTCGCTGCTGGCGCTGGGCGGGCTGACGGTAAACTGGTCAATCAGTGATGGTACCAATGTTGTGCGCTCAGGATCCTTCAGCGGTGGCTCTCTGGCGCTCATTCCTCTGGTAGGCGGCAGCATTGACGTTCCATTGACCGGGCTGGACCTGAACGCCGGGACCTATACGCTGAGCTACACCGGTAGCGTACCGGGGCTGAGCGTGGGTAACATAACCATCACGCCAAGCGTGAACGGCACCACCTACTCGTTGAGTGATTTTGACGTCACCGGCAGCCATACCGTTAACGGCAATATCTTTGACGGTACCGACTCTGGCGGCGTGCTGGATCAGCTGCACTCGGTGGATACCCGTCTGAGCGTTACCGGCTACAACGGCGTGACCACCACGCTGGATCCGTATAACGGCAGCGCAACGGTGAACGTTACCGGCCATTACGGCACGCTGGCGATTGGCGCGGACGGCCACTACACCTACACCCTCAATACCGGGGTGTCGCTCTCAACCATCACCTCGAAGGAGACCTTCAACTACACCCTGACCGATGCCAATGGGAAAACGGACAGCGCCACGCTGACCATCAATATGGCGCCGCAGTTCATCAGCTCGGAGCATAACGACGCCATTACCGGTACGGCCTACGGCGATACGCTGATTTACCAGGTGCTGAACAGCACCGCAGGCAACGCCACCGGGGGTAACGTCAGCAGCGCGACGGGCGATCACTGGACCGGCTTCTCGCTGGCGCAGGGGGACAAGATCGACATCGGCGATCTGCTGGTGGGCTGGAACGGTAGCGCCTCGACGCTCGGAAATTATCTCCATGTCACTAATAGTAATGGCAATACCGTGATCTCCATCGACCGTGACGGTGCAGGAGCCACCTACACTAATACTGCACTCGTTACGCTTGATGGGGTTCAAACCACCTACGACGAGCTTGTAAACCAGCAACACATCATTACCTGATAGCACCTGCAACAGATGACCCGGGCGCACGGCGCCCGGGCATAACAATAAAGCTGTACTTATTTTATTAGGGACATGACATGGGAATGAAGATGCCTTACTGGTGGCTCTCGTGCTGCCTGATATCTATGCCCGCTCTCTGCGCGAACCCGGCGGCAACGATCAATACCGGACAGCTTCGCGAAACGCAGGAACTCCCCTCGCTCAACGGCCGCGTGGCCCCGGTGGCCGGCAAAGCCGCTCCCGGCTCGTTACAGCTTGGCGACGCCGTCAACCGCGCCGTCACCTGGCACCCGGCCATCAGCGAAGCGGTGGGAAAACTGTACCAGCAGAGCGAAGAGGTTGACGTCGCTAAATCAAAATACTATCCGCAGATTAATGCCGGCGTGGACAACGGTTACTCCCACGACGGCGACCAGAACGGCTTTACGCCGTCGCTGGTGCTTTCTCTCTCGCAAATGCTCTACGACTTCGGCAAGGTGGCAAGCCAGGTGCGCGCCGAGAGCGCCGGCGTGGCCCAGCAGCAGGCCAACGTGCTGGTGAGCATTGACACCATCGCCCACGATACCGCCATCGCCATGGTGCAGGTGCAAACGTGGCAGCAGATGGTCGATACCGCCAAAGAGCAGCTTGAGGCCCTCTCCTCCATCGGCACGCTAACCCGCCAGCGTAATGACGAAGGGGCCACCTCGCTCTCTGACGTGGTGCAGACCGATGCCCGTATCGAAGGCGCGCGCGCCCAGCTGATGCAGTACCAGGCCAGCCTGGACAGCGCCCGCGCCACGCTGATGAGCTTTCTCGGCTGGAATAGCCTGAACGCGATCAGCAATGATTTCCCGCAGAAGCTGGGCCGGAGCTGCGACATCGCCGAGCCGGATGACCGTCTGGTTCCCGCGGTACTCGCCGCCTGGGCGCAGGCCAACGTCGCCCAGGCTAACCTCGACTACGCCGACGCGCAGATGACGCCAACCGTCTCGCTGGAGCCGGAGGTGCGCCACTACATGAACGATCGCTATGCGGGCAGCGACACGCGGGATCGCACCCAGTATTCCGCATGGGTAAAAGTGCAGATGCCGCTCTATCAGGGCGGCGGCCTCACCGCCCGGCGTAACGCCGCCGGACACGCGGTGGAAGCGGCGCAATCCACCATTCAGCGCACGCGTCTTGATGTCCGCCAGAAACTGCTGGAAGCCCGCAGCCAGGTGATGAGCCTGCAAAGTACGCTGCAAATTCAGGGCCGCCAGGAGGCGCTCAGCGCCCGCACCCGCGAGCTGTACCAGCAGCAGTATCTCGATCTCGGCTCGCGCCCGCTGCTCGACGTGCTCAACGCCGAGCAGGAGGTCTACCAGGCGCGCTTCACCCAGCAGCAGACTCTCGGTCAGCTGCATCAGCTGCAGCTCAACTGCCTTTATAACACCGGGCAACTGCGTCACGCGTTCGACCTTGATAACCGCACCATCCAGACCGTGGAGATCCAGCCATGAAGCAGCGTGATATCCCGCAAGGTGAAAACATGACGGATGAGGCCCTGGTCCAGTGGGCGCAGGCCTTTGGCTTTGTCGCCACGCGCTACCGCGTCTCTTGTTCTCCCGGCGCGCTGCTGGCGGGCGCGCCGTGGCTGAAGGGCAAACCGATGGTACCCGCCCTCACCCAGCTGGCACGCGAGGCGGGGCTGTCGTTTCAGCTGCTTACTGCCGGCCAGGAGGCGATCAACAGCTGGCGTCTGCCGGTGGTGGTGGCGATGGACGACGGGAGGATCGGCGTGATCGAACATTTCGACGGCGACGATACCCTTGAGGTCAGCTTCTTTGACGACCAGACCTACACCAACCGCCTGTCGATGACGGCGATGCTGCCCGCCATCCGCCACGTCATTGCCCTGCGTCCACTCGCCGCGCTGAAGGACAGCCGCGTGGACGCCTACATCTCTAAATACCGCCCGGACTGGCTCTACCGGCTGGTGATGCGCGACCTGCGCCCCTACAGCTGGGTGATGCTCGCCGCGCTGTTTATCAACGTGCTGTCGCTCTCCGGGATCGTCTTCTCCATGCAGGTGTATGACCGGGTGATCCCCGCCCAGTCCTACCCGACGCTTTACGTCCTGACCATCGGCGTGCTGATTGCCACCCTGTTTGGCTTCGTGCTGCGCGTGGCGCGCGGGCACATTATGGATCTGCTGGGCAAGCGCTCGGACATGCGCGTTTCGGATCGCGTATTCGGCCACGCGCTGCGGCTGCGCAACAGTGCTATTCCCCGCTCCACCGGCAGCTTTATCTCCCAGCTGCGCGAGCTGGAGCAGATCCGCGAGATGGTGACCTCGTCCACCATCTCAACAATTGTCGACCTGCCCTTCTTTTTACTGTTCGTGGTGGTGCTGGCGATCATCGCTCCGCAGCTGGCGTGGATCGCGCCGGTCGCGGCGGTGATCATGGTTCTGCCAGGCCTGCTGCTGCAGAAAAAGCTGGCGGAGCTGGCGAAGCAGTCAGCCCATGAATCAACCCTGCGCAACGCGGTGCTGGTGGAGAGCGTTCAGGGGCTGGAGGACATCAAGCTAATGCAGGCGGAAAACCGCTTTTTGCAGCAGTGGAACAGCTATATCCAGATTACCGCGGAATCCGGCCTGCGTACCCGCGAGCTGACGCAGAACCTGATCAGCTGGGGAATGACCATCCAGAGCCTGGTTTACGCCGCCGTGATCGTGGTCGGCGCGCCGATGGTGATTGACGGCACCCTGACCACCGGTTCGGTGGTCGCCGCGTCGATGCTGGCCTCCCGCATGATCGCCCCGATGGCGACGCTCTGCGGCGTGCTGGCCCGCTGGCAGCAGGTCAAAGCGGCAAAAGAGGGGCTGGACAGCATCATGCAGCTGCCCACCGAGAACCAGCGCGAAGAGACGCCAATTCGCCAGGACGTGCTGCGCGGGCACTATCTCTTTGAACAGGCGCAGTTCCGCTATCACCCGGAGGATCCGCGCATGGCGCTGCGCATTAACCGTCTGGAGATCCGGCCCGGCGAAAAAGTGGCGATCCTCGGGCGCAACGGCGCCGGGAAATCGACCCTGCTGCAGTCCATGGCGGGCGGGATGGATCTGGCGGCCGGCGAGCTGCGGCTCGACGGCTTCAGCCTGCCGCATCTCGACGTCGCCGACGTCCGGCGCAACGTCGGCTTTATGACCCAGAACGCGCGGCTGTTTTACGGCACCCTGCGCGAAAACATTACCCTCGGCATGCCGCGCGCCACCGACGAAGAGATTTTCGAGGCGCTGGAGATGACCGGCGCGGCGGGCTTCGTGCAGAAGCTACCCAAGGGGCTGGACTACCCGATCATGGAAAACGGCGTGGGGCTCTCCGGCGGGCAGCGCCAGTCGATTCTGCTGGCGCGCATGCTCCTGCGCGATCCGAATATCGTGCTGATGGATGAACCCACCGCCTCGCTGGACGAGCACACCGAGCGGGAATTTATCCAGCGGCTGGGCGACTGGCTCGGCCATCGCACCCTGATCGTCGCCACGCACCGCGTACCGGTGCTGGAGCTGGTGGAGCGGGTCGTGGTGCTCAAGGAAGGCATGCTGGTAATGGACGCGCCGAAAGCCCAGGCGCTGAACAACAGCCGTATGCAGCAACAGCAGCAGCAGGCAGCAACCGGACGGGAGTGGAAAAATGAAAATCAGTCAGCGTGACGTTGCCGCAATGGACGATCTGGATAACGCCCTCGACTCCGAAAGCGGCTACACCGGCGCGCGGCGGATCGTGATCTTCTCGCTGCTGATGTTCGTGGTGCTGGGCGTCTGGGCGTGGGTTGGCGTGCTGGATGAGGTATCAACCGGCTCCGGGAAGGTGATCCCCAGCTCGCGCGAGCAGGTGTTACAGTCGCTGGACGGCGGGATCCTCACCGAGCTGAACGTCCACGAGGGCGATCAGGTGCAGGCCGGGCAGGTCCTGGCGCGGCTCGATCCGACGCGTTCCGAGTCGAACGTCGGCGAAAGCGCGGCGCGCTACCGCGCTTCACTGGCCTCCAGCGCTCGCCTGTACGCCGAGGTGAACGATCTGCCGCTGAAGTTTCCCCCTTCGCTGGCAAAATGGCCGGATCTGATTGCCGACGAAACGCGGCTCTACAACTCGCGACGCGCGCAGCTGGAGGATACTCAGCGAGAGCTGCGCGCCGCGCTCGATCTCGCCAATAAGGAGCTGGCCATCACCCAGCGGCTGGTCAAAACCGGGGCCGCCAGCCACGTGGAGGTCCTGCGCCTGCAGCGGCAGAAAAGCGATCTGGAGCTGAAGCTCACCGACGTGCGCTCGCAGTATTACGTTCAGGCGCGCGAGGCGCTCTCCAAGGCCAACGCGGAAGTCGATATGGTCTCGGCGATCCTCAAAGGCCGCCAGGACTCCGTCACCCGTCTGACGGTGAAATCCCCGGTGCGCGGGATCGTGAAAAACATCAAGGTCACCACCATCGGCGGCGTGATCCCGCCCAACGGCGAGCTAATGGAGATTGTGCCGGTGGACGATCACCTGCTGATTGAAACCCGCCTGTCGCCGCGCGACATCGCCTTTATCCACCCGAACCAGGAGGCGCTGGTCAAAATCACCGCCTACGACTACGCCATTTACGGCGGGCTGCACGGGGTGGTGGAGACGATTTCTCCGGATACCATTCAGGACGAAGCCAAGCCGGAGGTGTTCTATTACCGGGTGTTTATCCGCACCAGCCAGGACTATCTGGTGAATAAGGCCGGCAGGCACTTTTCAATTGTGCCGGGGATGATTGCGACGGTGGACATTAAGACCGGAGAAAAAACGGTGCTGGATTATATGATTAAGCCGTTTAACCGGGCGAAGGAGGCGCTGAGGGAGCGTTGATCTTTGCAGGAAGAACAGGGCATGCCTCCTCTCCATTTATAGAGCGGAGGCAATTTGCTGCACTTCAAACCGTTGATCGCTCATTCCAGGCATCTGAGTATTGAATATTTCCATCAACATAACGCCATGTGATTTTCTCGTAGCGCAGTTGGATACTTTCCATATGCCCTGTTCCCGGACAGTTACGCGTATCGTGCATAATTGGCGTAATAGAAACAACTTTTACACCTTCCAGTAAAATATTGAAGTATTCAACTTCCTGCCCAGCATCATTAATGTGATACCACTTTACCTCAGCAGATTTGAGAGTTTGCCCTATTGCAACAGCCCGATAAAGATAGGGGGATGCACTATCAATTTCTTTTTCAAACAGGAAGGGAGCGTGCTGACGTGTTCCAGTAAGCCTTCCTGTTGTCCCATCAACCGGGATACTCAAATTATGTGTCAAACCTCGTAATTCAATACTTCCTTCTCGATATGCCACATCAGATGATCCCCTAATCAGATTTCCTGCATCATCTTTTAGCCATAAATGAACGGGTACGGCCATTATTACTCTCCTTATTAATCATATAGCCACCTCCCCGCTTTCGCAGATTCGGCGAACATCCTTACCGTTAAAGGTTTAGAAATTTGTTCCACGGGTTTATCAGTAAACCATTTTCGAAAAAACCATGTGTGAAACCATGGGTAATAGGCATTGTAATTCATCAGCGTTATATCGACATTGAATCGCACGCTGTATTTATCCATACAGACGACTAAATCATCATCCTCTGCATATTCTTGTAAAACATCATCCAACTGTAATGGGATGAGTTTCCCAGTAAATGTCCCGAGTACCGGTAACTCGTTCTGGAAAAAAGCTAAAACCTCTTGTTCCATTACCATAGTCGATCTTTCTCGTGAGCAATCGTGTTATAGGTTTTAATTGTCTTATAGCATATCTGAGCCAAATCACCTGCAACCATTGTCCAGCCAATGACAGGCAGTCCTCTCCCAATGAAGGCACCCAGGTTAGTAACATACTTAGGTTTTAATGTGGTAATACTTGCTTCCGTTAAGGTAGGTAGTCTTACCGGTAACTGAACATTGAGATACTGGCGCAAATATTTTGAGGCTATGGACGTTCCCGCAGTGGTTCCATAAGGTTTATTTCTCGTCTTTAATAAGGGCAATCCTAAAATGATACAACTCAGCGTTACTACATCTACTATCCCTCCGAACTGTTCTTCAATTTTATCCAAAAAAATCCAGAAAAATAGCTCTCCCGCTGATATATTGCTGATCCCTTTGTAGAAGTACGTTCCGTTTAATTCCTCGACCGTATCCATACGCGCCTTCCTGACAGTTTTTTTTAATAACAGACACCATACTCCACTCAAACGGCTATGTTGATAAAAAGAACCTTTATAAAATCCTAAATAACTAAAATTAAGATCTTTTAACGAGGAGACATTTTTCCTGAAGCAACCTCGCAAAATATAACTTCATCCATCTGACATCATTTTTATTTTGTTAAAGCAGGCGTATGTTCCTTCCACGCCAGCAAAATCTGGCGTCGGGATTGGCATCCCGGTTAAACTTAATGGCGGCGTGAGATCTTGTTGCGCCGTGCGTCTGGCTACATTTCAATGGTGGGCTGGACGGGGGCGTCGCAAGACGCGCCGGTGTCCATTAAGGCCGGTAATGCCAACTCCGTTCAGTCCTGCCACCCGGGAAATTGGCATTTCTCTGGCAGTGTCTTAATCACTTAATGGAAACTGTCATATGACCACCAGTAACGCACTTTTCACGACCCCTTTCGACTGCAACACCGACTTCATCGATCTTGCCGACAATTGCCAGCGCTATTGCGAAGCGCTGGTAGAAGAGACCGAGCCTGCAAGAAAAATAGCGCTCTGCGGTCGTCTTGCCTCAACGCTCGCCCTGCTCCGCCCGATGCTGCTGGAGCCAATCCCTGAGCACTTACAGGAACGTCTTACCGTCGACGTGTTTCCCGAACGTGAGCCTGTATTCAACACCGAATCCGATCAGCTCTGTCGCTACTGCGAGGAAGTTACCCAACTGTTGATTAGTGGCGCGCTCACGCCCGAATCCGCCCGCGTGATGGGGGATTTACTCTTTGAACTCACTGGATATTTTGCCGACCAGCTAAAAGCTCCGCGCTGGCTGAGAACGGAGGCTGGAATCGCGTTGCTGGGTTGATATGTTTTTCTCCCTCTCCCATAGGGAGAGGGCCGGGGTGAGGGCATCATACCGCACCTATTTTATATTTATAAACAGGACGTTACTTATGAATAACAAGGAAAAAATACGCATCCCAACCACACCAGGCGAAGTGTTGCTGCACGATTATCTTAAACCACTCAGTCTCGGCATCTCAGAACTGGCAGAGAGAATAAACACCGATCACACCACTGCCAGCGCGCTGTTAAACAATAAAATCAAACTCACCGTTGATTTGGCCATAAGACTGGCAAACGCATTCGATACCAGCATTGAATTCTGGCTGAATCTGCAACAAAACGCAGAAAACCAGGGAGCGAGAATCGAACACCTCTAACATAACCCTCCCCCCCAATCTGCTAAAGTAGCCCAAATTCATTTTTCAGGAAGAAATCATGCGCCAACGAACCATTGTCTGCCCCATCATCCAGAACGACGGTGCCTACCTGCTGTGCAAAATGGCCGACGATCGCGGCGTGTTCCCCGGCCAGTGGGCTCTCTCCGGTGGCGGGATGGAGCCGGGCGAAACCATGGAACAGGCGCTGCGCCGTGAGATCAGCGAAGAGCTTGGCGAAGCGCTGGAGATCGCCTCGGTCACGCCATGGGCTTTTCGCGATGACATCAGGGTCAAAACCTACGCCGATGGCACCACAGAGGAGATTTACATGATCTATCTGATCTTCGACTGCATCAGCGCCAACCGGGAAGTCACGTTTAATGAAGAGTTTCAGGAGATCGCCTGGGTTAATCCGGAATCGTTAAAAGCGCTGGATCTCAACGAAGCGACGCGCATTACCTTCACGCAAAAAGGGCTACTGTAAATTCAGGCCTGAGCTCGGGCGTTATACACCCCAACATAGCGCGCAAATTTCCCGATAAAGACGCCGGCAAATACGCCGCCGGAGACGATCGCCAGCGCGCTCATGGCGGGCTGCTGCATCGTCTGGGGAGAGACCGCGCTCATCACGCCCAGCACATACTTCACCCCGAATGCCAACATCATAAACGGCAGCGCGGTGTAGTCGGCCTGGCGGTAAAGGCTGCGCGGCGCCTCCGCGCGGGTGATAACCGCCTGCTTGATCAGGAAATACCCCAGCGCTGCGCCGGCAAGGATCCCCGCCGTCCACAATGCGAGAGTACCGGGAGTCAGCGTGCGATAGACCACCAGATCGTAGATATCCCAGATAAGAAAGATGCCCGGAATAATGGCAAGCCGCTCCAGCGTAACGGTGGCGGGCCTGCGGGCTTTAATGCCGCGGGAGATAAGGAAGATAAACAGCACCCACACCCAGGCGGGCGTGTGCGTAACGACACCGAACAGAAATTCAAACATGGAGATCACCATGAACGATTGCGGCCCGTGCCGCCCTGAACGCGTATTGCGCATAACGGCCGGAACGCCATTATGCGCAGGTCTTTTACAGCGATTTTTTCAGGCGACGAACCGCTTCTTTCAGCTCTTCATCCGTTGGCGTGACAAACGACATGCGCAACGTCGAATGGTCTGGCTCGTTGCAGTAGAAAAATTCGCCCGGCACAAATACTACGCCGTTACTTAACGTCTTTTCCAGCCAGCGCGTGGTATTACAACCATTTTTCATCTTCGCCCACAGGAACATGCCGCCCTTCGGCTTGTGGAACGACATTACATCGCCCAGCTCGGCCTCCAGTTCCGTGGCGAACGTCTGGTACTTCTGGCGATAGGCTGCGCGGATCGGTTTGATCTGATCGGCCAGCCGGCCGGTCTTGAGGTATTCGTACGTCATCAGCTGCGACAGCGTGCTGGTGTGCAGATCGGTGGTTTGCTTAAGGTTCACCACCGCACGCTTCAGCCACTCCGGCACCAGCACCCAGCCCACCCGCGTACCCGGCGCAAGAATTTTAGAGAAGGTTGAGGTATACACCACGTTCTCTTCGTTGCCGATATCTTTGGCATGGGCAATTAACGGGCGGAAGACTTCATCGGTATAGTTAATTTCGCTGTACGGATCGTCTTCGACGATCACGAAGTCATGGCGCTTCGAGAGTTCCACCAGCTGTTTACGACGCGCCTCAGAAAGCGTCACGCCGCCAGGGTTACCAAAGGTTGGAACGATATACACCGCTTTAATGGCTTTTTTGGCCACCAGCGCTTCGAGCTCGTCGACGTTCATTCCGTCGCCATCGGTGCCAACGGATTCAAAATTCGCCTGCGCCAGGCCAAACACCTGCAGCGCGGCAAGATAGGTTGGACGCTCAACGACAACGGTATCGCCCGGGTTAATCAATGCGCGCGCCAGCACGTCGAGCGATTGCTGCGAACCGGAGGTCACGACCACGTCATCCGCCTTGCAGCGGATCCCGCGCCCTTCACAGATGCGCTGAATCTCTTCACGCAGCCCCGGCACACCTTCGGTCAGACCGTACTGAAAGGCCTCTCCAAAATGCTGTGATAATACGGCATCAGCGGCAATTTTCAGGCCTTCGCGATCGAATAAGGCCGGGTTAGGAATGCCCCCGCCCAGCGAAATGACGCCGGCCATTTTGCTATGTTTTAATAATTCACGGATGGCAGATGATTGCAGGCCCTGCGCGCTGCTGGCGAGTTTATTCACAGACATTCTTTGCTTACCTTCTTTTTTTATATTGTGCCCAATCTTAGCAGAAGATGGGCGATAAATTCCGTAAGCTTAGGGAGCGGTCGTAAATCCTGACGCCACAGCAGGTGCACGGGTCTTGGCGCCGGAATGTACTCCTCCAGCACCCGCACCAGCCTGCCGCTTTCCAGATCTTCCGCCACCAGCACTTCCGGCTGCAGCAGAAGCCCCGCCCCGGCTCTTGCGGCCATCCGCAGCCCGTAGCCATCGTTGCATCTTAGGACCGCATCCCGCTTCCAGCGCACCTCGCCTTCGACGCCCGGCAGCCGCCACTCGTTGCGTGCGGTCCACACGCTGTGGGACAGGCAGAGATGATCCACCAGATCGGCAGGGGTTTGCGGCGTACCGTAGCGCGCCAGGTAGTCCGGCGCGGCGCAGATCACCATCCGGTAAGGACAGAGGTATTTCGCCACCAGATCGTCGTTGTGAATATCGCCAATGCGAATGGCCAGATCGATACCCTCCTCCACCAGATCCACCATCCGGTTGGTCAGATCCAGCTCAACGCGCACGTCCGGGTAGCGTTGTAAAAAAGTGGCGGTGAGCGGCGCGATGGCACTGCCGCCAAACGAGGTGGGTGCCGTCACCCGCAGGGTGCCGGACGGTGCGGCGCGCAGGCGTTCAACCGCGCTTTCGGCAATCGCCACCTGCTCCAGCACCCGCTTCGCCTCGTCGTAATAGACCCGCCCGGCGTCGGTCAGGCTCTGGCGACGCGTGTTGCGCTCCAGCAGGCGGGTGCCGAGCTGAGACTCCAGCAGCGCAACGTACTTCCCCACCATCACCGCCGACATCTCCAGCCGCGTCGCCGCGCCGGTGAAGCTACCGCTTTCCACCACGGCAATAAAGGTCTCCATGCTGCGAAGCTTATCCATATTCCAAACCCCTGGTTAGTAATCTTCTAACTTTAGCCCAGTTTATCTGCATTTTAATTTACTAAAGAATGAAGGCTCACAACATGAGGAGTCGGCTATGAAAATCGTCATTATTGGTGCCAGCGGTACGGTCGGTCGTGCCGTAACAGAAGAATTAAGCCGTCGTCACGAGGTTATCCGCGTCGGCCGCACGCAGGGGGACTATCAGGTCGATATTACGTCGCAGGCAAGCGTGCAGGCGCTGTTTGAGAACATCGGCCCGGTGGATGCGATTGTCTCCGCCAGCGGCGGCCTCTACTTTGGCCCGCTTGCGACCATGAAGGACAGCGACTTCAATCAGGGCCTGCAGGATAAGCTGCTCGGGCAGGTGCGCCTGGCGCTGACCGGCCAGCATTATCTGAACGAAGGTGGCTCAATCACCCTGATTAGCGGCATCGTGGCGCACGAGCCGATTGCCCAGGGCGTGAATGCCACCACGGTGAATGCCGCGCTGGAAGGGTTTGTTCGCGCCGCAGCCTGTGAACTGCCGCGCGGGATCCGCATCAACCTGATTAGCCCGACGGTGCTCACCGAATCCGTCGAAACCTACGACGGCTTCTTCCCGGGCTTTGAAAGCGTTCCTGCGGCAACCGTGGCGAACGCCTATCGCCGCAGCGTGGAGGGCGTGCAGAGCGGGCGGGTGTATAAGGTCGGGTATTAGGCCTTACGGGCGGCGATCAACGCCAGCATCGGGCGTTCCGCCTCTTCGGCCAGCGCGGGCCAGGCGTCAATCTGCGCCTGCGTTGGTCCCCACTCGTTGACTTCACTTATGGTTAACCCGGCCCTGATGAGCGCGTTAAGCGTGGTGCCCAGCGTGCGGTGATACTTAATCACCCCGTCTGCCAGCCAGTTGCTGACGCGCTTGCCTTCATCCTGATAGTGATTCACGCCCCAGAACCGCTCACCGTTATCGTCGGTCAGCCAGCCCTGACGCGTGGCGCTGGTGTAAATGGGGTGCTCCATCGAAAAGACCAGGCTGCCGCCGGGCTTGAGCGCGCGCTGAACCTTTGCAAACAGGGTGTCCAGCTCCGACAGGTAGTGCAGCGCCAGGGAGCTATAGACCAGATCGAGGCTGTTCTCGCTGAGCGTCAGCGATTCGAGATCGCTACGCTGGTAGTGGATCCGGGCATCATGCGTCAGCTCCGCCGCGCGGGCGAGCATCTTTTCCGAGATATCCACGCCGGTCACCTCAGACGCGCCCAGTTCACGCGCGGCGCGGCAGAACCAGCCGTAGCCGCAACCGAGATCCACAACCGATTTACCGGTGAGATCGGGCAGCATGCTTTTCAGCGCGGGCCACTCCGGCGCGCCGTCCAGCCCCTGCACCGAGCGCGGAAGCTGGGCGTAGCCTTCGAAAAACGCCGGATTGTCGTAGATGTTTTGTGCCATGACAGCTCCCTCTTTAAGAATGTGCATAGCAGTATACTGCATTGTCGGGTGGCGGCTTCGCCTTACCCGACCTACAAAATCTCCGAACCGTAGGCCGGGTAAGCGCAGCGCCACCCGGCACCACATTAGCCCACCGAGCCCCAGACGAGGTTCCCTTTATGGAACGTCGCGGTACGCGGGGAGATGCGCGCCACGGCTTCGGCGGAACAGGAGGCGTCCACCAGCACAAAGCTGGCGTCGTCCTGCGCTTTCGGCCACACGCGCTCGCCCTTGTCGTTCAGCGGCAGCACGTCGCCGGTGGCGATACCTAATGCGCGGGAAAGGGTCTGCTCGTTCGGGCGGATGTAGAGCTGGGCATAAAGATTGGCTTTTTCCAGCATGTCCCCCAGGCCGTACGGCGACCAGTGGTCGATCACGCTGTCGGTGCCGGTCATCACAAACACGCCCTTATCGCGCAGCTGCTTCAGCGGCATATGCAGCGTGCCAATCGGCACGGTAGAGGCGATGGTCACCTGCTGCGCCGCCATGCGGGTGGCGATCTCATCCACCTGCTGCTCGTTAAGCGTTGCCAGCGCAAAGGCGTGGCTGATGGTCAGCTTGCCCTTCAGCGCCGGCGTTTTCTCCACGGTTTCCACCATGTAATTCACCGCCGCCACGCCCGCCGGGCTGGTTTCGTGCAGGTGAATGTCCACCCCTTTGTCGTAGTCCAGCGCAATCTGGAACATCAGATCGAGGGATTTCTCCATCGCACCGTCGACGTTCGTCGGATCGAGCCCGCCCACGTAGTGCGCCCCGGCCTGCATCGCCTCGCGCATCAGTTTTTCTGAGTTTGACAGCAGCAGCCCGTGCTGCGGGAAAGCGACGATTTCACAGTCAAAGCCCGGCTTGCGGCGCGATAAAACCGCCTGCAGATTTTCAAGATTCTTCAGGCCGGAGGTCGGCTCGATATTGCAGTGGCTGCGGGCGATGGTGGAGCCTTTCGACTGGATCAGGTCGATCAGCTTTTCCGCTCGCTCCTGGGTATACGGCTGCAGCTCCGGCAGCATCTTTTGCTCGAGGCGGATCATGTCCTGAATGGTGATGCCCGCCGGACGGTTCAGGGAGCGCCACGGACCGCCGTAAAAGGTTTTATCCAGGTGGATGTGCATATCGCGCATCGCCGGGAGCATCAGCTTGCCGCCCGCGTCATAGTGCGGCAGCGTGGCGTCCGCGTGGCTTTTATTGTCGCGCAGGGCGACGATCTTCCCGTCTTTGATTTCCAGCGTTTTCAGCTCGGTGCGGGTGCTTGTCGCCACGCTGTCCTCAACGTTAAACCCGGCTTCGAGCAGCACGTTGTCCAGATAGTAATGCTTAGCGGTGATGTTCATCGGTTTGCCGGTCTCGCAGGTTGGCTTTGCTGAGTCAGCAGCATACGCGACGGATCCGGTCGCGCCAAACAGCGCGCAGGCGGTGACCATTTTGCCGCTCTGGCTGATGAATTCGCGGCGGCTTTTGTTTTCACTCATCTTATCTTCCTTCATTAACAATATGGGTACCGGTTTCCCCGCGCAGCGCCGCGGGCAGGCAGTCCGGCGAGGTGATAATCACGCGCTTACCGCCGTGGTGTAAAAACTCCAGCGAGGCGACGATTTTGGGCAGCATGCTGCCCGCCGGGAAATGGCCCTCTTCCATATAGCGCGCCATCTGCGCCACGCTGACGGTATCCAGCGCCTGCTGGTTCGGCTTGCCGAAGTTGACGCACACCTTCTCCACCCCGGTGGTGATGACCAGCACGTCGGCGCGGATCTCGCGCGCCAGCAGCGCGGTGGAGAGATCTTTATCAATCACCGCATCGACGCTCTGGTAATCGCCCTGCGCCGAGCGCACAACGGGGATCCCGCCGCCGCCCGCGCCGATCACCACAAAGCCTTTTTGCGTCAGGGTTTTGATGGCCTCCGATTCAACAATCCGCAGCGGCTGGGGTGAGGCTACCACGCGACGATAGCCCCGACCGGAGTCTTCTACGAAATACCAGTCCGGATGGGCGATTTGTAGTTCATCCCGCTGCGCCTGCGTAAAGAACGCGCCGATCGGTTTCGTCGGGTGCGTAAAGCCGGGATCGTTTTTATCCACCTCAACCTGCGTAACGACCGTGACCGCTTTTTGCTCCCCGCGCGCGGCCAGGCGGTTGTTCAGCGCCTGCTGGATCAGGTAGCCGATCCCGCCCTGGGTGTCCGCCACGCAGTTTGCCAGCGGGGTCAGCGGCAGTCCTTCCCGCTCGTGGGCGATTTCGGCGCGGCGCAGATCCAGCCCCACCTGGGGACCGTTGCCGTGCGTGAGCACAATGTCATAGTCAGATGCCAGCATCTCCAGCACCGACTCTGCCACCGCTTTCACCGCCTGCGCCTGATGCTCTACCGACTGGCTGGCGTTGTCTTTGATAATGCTGTTGCCGCCAATGGCGACGACCATAAGCTCTTTCATACAGGTTCCTTTAAAAGGTGCGGTCTGGTGCCCTCACCCCGCCCTCTCCCACAGGGAGAGGGGGATTCACGTTCCCTCTCCCTGTGGGAGAGGGTTAGGGTGAGGACATCAGGCATTATCAGGATTCAGAAACCGGTGCCGCAGCGCTCGCCACTTCCCGGCTGTCGAGAACATGCTTCACCACAAACATGCCGCCCATCATCAGATACGCGGTGACGAACATCAGCGAGCTGCCTTCGGCAAAGCCCACCACCGGGGCGTGGATCACGCCAAACAGCGCCAGCAGTGCCCCAACGGCGGCGGCAATCGCGCCCCGCAGCGGCTTGTTGATGATGGCAAAGATGGCGATACAGCCCCACAGCATGCTGGCGAGCGGCGCGCCGTTGCCGAGATGCATCAGCCCTTCGTAGTAGATGCCCTTGCTGTGCAGCACGTCGGTGCCGATTTTCGCCGCGCTGGTGCCCGCCGCGCCCATCACGCTGTTCATCATGGTCAGCGCCCAGTTGGCGATCCACGGGAACAGGCAGATGAAGATAACGGGCACCTCCACTTTGGGCGTTTCCCTCACCACCTGGTTGGCGGTGACGACGCCGATAAACACCAGAATCGGCACGATGGCGGTCATCGGAATGATGGCGAGCATAAACGCCCCCAGCCCGAACAGCGGCACGATGAACATGGTCACCCCGGAGGCCAGCGTATAGCCGATGCTCGCGCCCATCGCTTTCCAGCCCGGGTGGCCGACGTAGACCGTCACCGGGAACGGGTTGCCCATCAGGCAGCCGAGCATGGAGGCCAGACCGTTCGCCAGCATCACCTTGCGCGTCGGGTAGGCGTCTCCCGCCGCGTGGGCGCTTTCGATGTTCTCCAGGTCAAAGATGTAGTTTGCCAGGCCCAGCGGAACCGCCGAGGCAAGATACGGCAGCGCGTGCGGCAGCCCCTGCAGGAAACCGTCCACGTGCAGCTGCGGCGGATTAAAGCCGAACGACGACATCGAGGCTTTGATGGCTTCCGGGCTTTGCAGGCCGGAGATCCACGCCAGGGCCGTGCCGGCAACCAGCAGCAGCAGACCGGTGGGAATTCTGGCGAAAATCGGCTTTTTACCGAACCAGTTAATGAAGATCAGCAGCAGGACGATGAACGACACGGTCGGCGCTTCGAACGCCTGCAGCATCGGGTTCATCGCCAGCAGCAGCAGGCCCAGGCCGGACAGGCACGACAGCAGCACGGTGCGCGGGATCATCTTGCGGATGGTTTCCCCTAAAAACGAACCGCCCGCCAGGATCATCGCCTCAACAAAGCACCACACCAGGCCAATCTGAATGGCGAACTCCGCATCGCCCGTTTGCTGATAAACCGGCATCAGCACCAGGAAGGTCACGGTAAATATCGACGGCGCGCTGGGGCCGGACGGCAGCGCGGTGACGTCCGTGCGCCCGGTCTGGCGCGCCATCTGCATGCCGAACCACGCGTAGCAAATACTCGCGGCCAGCACCGCCAGCCCGAAGGCCGGCGCGATGCGTCCATAAACAATCTCCTTCGGGATGCCGACGACAAAAATGAGCAGCCCCATCATGGTCAGCAAATTGGTCAGGTTGTTGGTCATCAACCCGAAATACGCCGCCCAGTCACCTCTTTTCCACTCCAGTTTCATGTTTTTCATGGATGCTTGCCTTATAAAAAGTAGCGATCGCGGAAGGTCAACAGCGCCTTTTCAAAACAGCTAAACGGCGGGTGAACGATGCCCGCCCCAATCATGCCGATGCCCGCGTCTTTATGGGCAATGGCGGTGTTAATCACCGGCAGAATGCCGGTGCCGGCGACTTTAGTGATGTCGATGGCGGTTGGGATGCCCATAAACGAAAGCAGCGGAATGGTGACGTTCTGGTTTTCGCCGAGGGTGATTTCGCGCATCTGGCGGGAGAAGTCGATGGCTTCATCCACCGTCCCGCCCACCAACGCAACGATTGCCGGGGCCGTCGCCATCGCAAAGCCGCCGATGCCGTAGGTTTCGGTGATGGCGCTGTCGCCGATATCCAGCCCGGAATCTTCCGGCTTATAACCCGCGAACATCGGGCCAATTACCTGCTGCGCCGGGCCGGTGAACCACTGCCCCGGCAGGCCGGAAACGCGCAGGCCAAACTCGTAGCCGTTGCGCGCCATGGTGGTAACGACGGTGCTGTACTCAATGCCGTGGGCGGCGTCCAGCGCGGCCTTACACATCGCCATCCACGTCGGGCCAGAGAAGTAGTCGCTGCTGGCGACAAACTCAAATACCTCGCGCTGCTGTTCCACCGGATAGCCCGCCTGGATCAGCCCCGGCGTCAGCGCCTGGATCAGCAGCGTGGTGCCCGCGTTGTTGCGGTTGTGGCACTCGTCGCCCATGTGCAGCGCCTGGGCCAGCATCAGGCGCAGGTCGATTTCGCCGATAATCTTCATGGCGTCGCGCAGCATCGGGCCGAGCACGTCGCGCATCCAGTTCAGACGGTCGATAACGCTCTGGTCGTTGGCGCCCATGCGCAGGATCTTCGCCATCTGCTCGCTGAGGTTGGTGAACGCGCGGTTGCCGTAGGTTTTGTTCTCAACGATATGCATGAACATCGACGCGGAAGTAACGCCCGCCATGGAGCCCACGCAGTCGTGCTCGTGGCACGGCGAGAAGGTGATGTCGCCTGAAGCCGCCAGCCTGGCCGCGTCCTCCAGATCCGTCGCCAGCCCTTCAAATACCAGCGCCCCGGTGACCGCACCCTTCATCGCCCCGCACATGTTCTCCCAGGAGACGGGCGGACCGGCGTGCAGAATGGTGGTGCGGGTCATCCCCGGCACAACGTTGATGGCCTGGTCATAGCCCACCAGCACCGGATGGGACTGAATAATGCGCTCAAGGGCGATTTGGTTAGCGGCGGCGATCTTCTCCGCCAGCGGTTTTTCGGCCAGCTGGTCGAGCGCCCCGACGACCTGCATATTGCCCTGCCCCGGCGGCGTCCAGTCAAGCTGGGTAACAGGAACGTGCTGCTTTTTGAGATCGTCGCTGAACATCGCAATTCCCACGTTAATCACGTTCAGCGGCTGGTTAAATAAGGTCGTCATTATGCTTTCTCCCCTTTGCAGACAAATTCACGGGCCAGTAATCCGGTGTTGGTGCTGCTGCTGGCCCAAATCACGCCGGCGTCGGTGAGCAGCTGACACTGCTGCGCCAGCGGCTGTGGATCCTGGTCGGTGCCGAGCACGTAGCCGAGGATCTCCAGCGGACGGTTATCGGCTTTCGCAATCGCCTGCGCCTCTTTGATGGCGTCGAGCATCACCCCTACTGGGTCCTCGTGCGCGCCAAAGCCCAGCACGAAGTCCATCACAATCACCCCGACCTCCGGGTCGCGGGCCTCCTGCAGCAGGCGGCTGATGCGGTTGGTCGGGTCGATCATCGGGTGCGGCTTGCCGTTGGTGAAGTCGTCGTCGCCAAAGTCGAGGAAGGTGTGGGCTTTACTGACGCTGATGTCACTCAGGCGCCTGGCCGGATCAGGCTGAATGTTGCTGTAGACGTCGTCGAATTTCGCAAGCGCCGCAAACATCGCCTCGTCGCACAGGGTGCCGCCGCAGAACAGGCCGCGAATGTACTTCTGCTGCGGGGTCAGGCGGGCGCGCACCTCTTCAATCAAAGGCCAGTTGAGCGGATGCAGGTCCAGGGACTCTTTTTTGATGCCGGTAAGCAGGACTGCCTTCAGAGCCGCCTCTTTGGTGCCGCGGGCAAACTGCAGGCCGTCTTCATCGGCGGGCGGTTCGCTGCGGCCGAGGAAGCAGACGACCACCGGCTTGCGGCAGGCTCTGGCGCGGGCCAGCACTTTTTCTGCCACCGCTGGCGCTGGTGGTTTGGAGATCAGCGTGAGAACCTGGGTGCCCTCGTCGGCTTCCAGCATGTCGATGGCGTCGAGCATCATCAGTCCGCCGATCTTCTCGCTAAGATCGCGCCCGCCGGTGCCAATCAGCTGCGACACGCCGCCGCCGAACTCATGGATGCGCACGCTCAACTCCTGGCTGCCGGTGCCCGATGCGCCGACGATGCCAATCGGCCCGCGGCGCACCGCGTTGGCGAAGCACAGCCCCGCGCCGTTGATGATGGCGGTGCCGCAGTCCGGCCCCATCATCAGCAGCCCTTTCTGGTGCGCCAGCTGCTTCAGCGCCAGCTCGTCGTCGAGCGACACGTTGTCGGAGAAGAGCATCACGTTAAGGTCGTTTTCCAGCGCCTGACGCGCTTCGCGCGCGGCGAAGGTACCGTTCACCGAAATGACCGCGAGGTTTGCGTCAGGGCGATGATTTTTGGCGCTGGCAATCGTGGCGTAGCGCGCTTCATGGGAGCCCGCGCTCTCTTTACGGGTGAACAGCGCCTCAATAGCGGCCAGGGTTTCATCATTGGCCGCGTCGCCTTTAATCACGATCATCAGATCGCCGTTTTTAGCCTCGTTTAATTCCGGCGTTAATAGCCCGAGGTTTTTTAAGACGCCTTTATTCATTTCCGTCGCCATCGCCACAAAGGCCTGCTCGACGCCCGGTAATTTATTGGCTTTGGTGGAAACGGACATTAATGAGACCGAGTCAAAATAGGTGTTCTTTTTAATCACGATTTTCGTTGGCATTATTTTCTCCAGGATGCGGATAAAAGGGGGCCGCCGTCGTGCAAAATGCACGTCGGTAAAAATGCTGTTTAAATTAACGGCCAGCCGGACCCGGCTGGCCGATTGCTTTACGCGCCCGCCGCCAGCAGCAGGTCGGCTATCGCATCGAAGCCTTTTTCCCGCGCCAGTTCGAGCGGGGTTTTGCCGTATTTATCGGTCATGTGCGGGTTCGCGCCGTGCTCCAGCAGCAGCTTCACAATCTCCTGCTGTTTTGCACCGCCGTCGTTTAACACGATGGCTTCCAGCAGCGGCGTCCAGCCGACAAAGTTGGTGTGATTGACGTTAATGTCGGTTCTTTCAAGCAGCTCGCGCACGATCTCCACGTGCCCTTTTTCACTGGCAGGCGTAATGCCCACGCCGCCGAAGCGCGTCAGGCGGTCAAGATCCGGGTTTGCAGGAAGCACGAGGCGCAGCAGGGTAATATCGTTGGTCAGGCAGCTAATCAGGAAGGGGTTAAAGCAGGTCTGGTCCTGTTTATCAATATCCGCGCCGGCGGCAATTAACAGCGCCACGCAGGAATAATGCTTTTTCAGGCTGGCAATAATAACCGCCGTTCTTTTCTGGCGGTTGGTGGCGTTAATATCCACGCCTTTCTCCAGACAGGCTTTTAGCGCATCGCTATTGCCCTCTTCTGCCGCCAGCAGAAATTCAGTAACGAGTTCAGTTTCAGACATATTCAGACTCCGATGTTTTTTATTTCTATTGACCTGAGAATAGCAACAGCCTGGTCATAAAAGAATCCGCTTAAAAATGATTCATCGACAGTCAATTCATTGTTGAGTTAAATTCAACGGTTCAGCTAAAACGTGCGGCCGTGCAACCTTTTTCTTATGTTTTAGGGCTTTTAAACGCGCAAGGCTGCATTCTGCTTATGCCTGACAAAGCCTTATGTCGCGCGGCCTGGCGTTAAACGTCAGAACTGTGATCGACATCAAGCGCATTGTAACGGTGCTGTTAAAATATGTTCAAAACTGATGGCTTACGGGAGCAGCGATATGAATTCCATCTTTACCGAAGAGAACCTGCTGGCCTTTACCACCGCCGCACGCTTCGGCAGCTTCAGCAAGGCGGCGACCGAGCTTGGGGTCACTACCTCAGCCATCAGTTACACCATCAAGCGGATGGAAACCGGGCTGGACGTGGTGCTGTTTGTCCGCAACACGCGCAGCATTGAACTGACCGAGTCCGGGTTTTACTTTTACCGCAAAGCGACCGACCTGCTGAATGATTTCCATGCCATCAAGCGCGGCATAGATACCATTTCTCAGGGCATTGAGGCGCGGGTGCGCATCTGTATCAATCAGCTTTTATACACCCCGCGCCATACCGCGCGGCTGCTGCAGGTGCTAAAAAAGCAGTTTCCTACCTGCCAGATCACCGTTACTACCGAGGTGTATAACGGCGTCTGGGACTCCATCATTAACAACCAGGCCAATATCGCGATTGGCGCACCGGACACGCTGCTCGACGGCGGCGGGATTGATTACACCGAGATCGGCGCCATCCGCTGGGTGTTCGCCATTTCGCCTGAACACCCGCTGGCCTTCGTCCCGGAACCGATAGCGGAGAGCCAGCTGCGCCTGTACCCCAACATCATGGTTGAAGATACCGCACACACGATTAATAAGAAGGTCGGCTGGCTGCTGCACGGGCAGGAGGCCATTCTGGTGCCGGACTTTAACACCAAATGCCAGTGCCAGATCCTGGGGGAAGGGATAGGTTTTTTACCGGAATATATGACGCGCGAGGCGGTGGAAGACGGGCTGCTGGTGACGCGGCGGATTAATAACCCGCGTCAGGACTCGCGCATGCTGCTCGCCACGCAGCATGCCGCGACCGGTCAGGTCACGCGGTGGATCAAACAGCAGTTTGGCCCAGCGGGCGTGCTGACCGATATCTATAGCGATTTACTGTGGCGCGCTTAGCTTTTGCTCTGTACCCAAAACGCGTGAATGAGGCCGGGGAAGTAGCCCAGCAGCGTCAGAAGAATGTTGATAATAAACGCCCAGCCAAGCCCTTTGCCCAACAGCACGCCCAGCGGCGGTATGAGGATCGTAAAAACAATGCGCCAAAATCCCATATAAAAACTCCGTGCAAGCTAATCCATTGAAAATAATCAAGAGAACTCTCTAAGCATAGCCCGTTTACCCGTCTGTACCAGTCCCTAACCTCGCGTTTACCCTCTTTTACGCTTTTGACGCTGGTTTAAAGCGTTAGATTAGTTTAGCATTTGCTTAATTAAGAAAATGCTAAACTACCATGACTGAACTTGAACAACTCCAGACCAGCGCCGAGCAGGCCGCCACACTCTTAAAAGCAATGAGCAACCCGCGTCGGCTGCTGATCCTCTGCACGCTGTGCGGTGCCCCCGGCACCAGCGCGGGGGAACTGGCGCGTGCGACGGGGCTTAGCGCGTCCGCTACGTCGCAGCACCTGGCGCGCATGCGTGAGGAAGGCCTTATCGACAGCACCCGCGACGCGCAGCGCATTCTTTATTTCATTAAAAACGATGCGGTGCATCAGCTTATCAGCACCCTGAAAACCCTTTATTGTCCGTAAGGAGCCGCCATGTCACTTCCTCTTCTCTCCCCGCGCCAGGCCAGCGCCCGCGTCGCTGAAGGCGCCAGACTGATTGATATCCGCGATGCCGACGAGTACGCCCGCGAGCATATTCCCGTCGCGCAGTCCGTGCCGCTGGATACTCTGCCCGGGGGGCTTAAAACGCACGCAGGTGAAACGGTAATTTTTCACTGCCAGTCCGGCGCCCGGACCTCGGGGAATGCCGATCGCCTTGCACAGGCTGCCGCGCCCGCTCAGGCTTTTGTGGTTGAAGGCGGCATTCAGGGCTGGAAGCAGGCCGGGCTACAGACCGTCGAAGATAAATCCCAGCCGCTGCCGCTGATGCGTCAGGTACAAATTGCCGCCGGGCTGCTCATTCTCTGCGGCGTGGTGCTGGGCTATAGCGTCTCCAGCGGCTTTTTCCTGCTGAGCGGTTTCGTGGGGGCCGGGCTGCTGCTCGCGGGTGTGACGGGTTTTTGCGGCATGGCGCGGCTGCTCAAGGTGATGCCCTGGAACCGGCGTACCTCATAAGCAGTAAACGGTGAATTACGCTGTACCCGCCGTCGTACGTGGGCTAAGGTGAAGATCGCTAAAACGAAGAGGAGGTAATATGTTTTCTGTCGGTGATTATGTACAACCGCGCAAAGGCGGCCCAAAGCTGAAGGTGCTCGAAGTGAATGGTGAGAGCATTGTGGCGGTACAGTCCAGCAATGAGCAAGGCGAGAAATATACTCTGAAAGCTGCCGATCTGGCACCGTATACCGAAGACGGTGATTTTGGCGTCTGCTGAACAGACAGCCGGGCGGAATATTCCGCCCGGTTCACGCATTAGATCAGAAAATCATCCAGTGATTTACCGTTTGCCAGCGCGCTGGCAATAGGCTTCGGCGTGCGGCCCTGGCCGGTCCACGTTTTCTCTTCACCGTTCTGGTCAATAAAGCGATATTTGGCTTCACGCGGCTTGCGTTTTTTCGCTGGCTTGCCCGCCTGCGCCAGCTCAGTGCCCAGCAGGTCATTCGGTGAAATACCGTCAGCTTTCATCAGCTCCAGCAGGGCGTTAATTTTCTCCTGCTGTTCAGCGCGCTGCTGCTCTAATTCCGCCAGTTCACTACGTTTCTCTTCGGCAACGACCCTGACCTTTTCCAGCATTTCCTCAAGAACGTCCAGGGATAATTCGCGCGCCATGGCCCGCAGAGTTCGGATATTATTAAGATTCTGTAACGTCAAAGACATATTATTTGAAAACCTTTTCTTTAGGGTAAATAGATAAATCGCCGACAGAATAATTCATTTCTGTTTAAATATCTACCCGCGTTGCCGTACGCCCCTACTGTTAATAAGATTAAATATCGCCGGTAATATTATCTTATGACGCCTGCGGCATACGCCCGAATTCAATACTCACAACAATATAAAGGGTTAACTTTAATCCAAATTTCAGCATTCTGCGCTACCCGCAAGTGAACCGAGTCCCACCGCAGCACAACCAACAACAATCGATTGATTTTTATATGAAAATCATTGATCGAGACAGATTATAACGAACCGAACAAAAAACAACCAAATTTAGAGAATTTTGTCGACAAAACGCGATTAAATAAAAATTAATCACTAGTTGTTAGTTCAAACATAGAGATATACGCTATACACGTCAAACAAACCAACCTAAAGCACTAACCGCTTCGGGAAAATCGTTTCTTTTGTGTTCTTCTCAAGGAGTTCAGACATGTTCTCACCGCAATCACGCCTTCGCCATGCGGTAGCGGATACTTTCGCGATGGTTGTCTACTGTTCCGTCGTGAACATGCTGATTGAAATTTTCCTCTCCGGAATGACCTTCGAGCAGTCACTTTCTTCTCGACTGGTGGCGATCCCGGTCAATATTATTATTGCCTGGCCTTATGGTTTATACCGCGATGCGGTCATGCGCTTCGCGCGGCGTATCAGCCCCGCCGGCTGGGTGAAAAACCTGGCGGACGTGCTGGCGTATGTGACGTTCCAGTCTCCGGTTTACGTGGCCATTCTGCTGACGGTGGGCGCGGACTGGCACCAGATTGCCGCGGCGGTCAGTTCAAATATTGTGATTTCAATGCTGATGGGTGCGGTTTACGGCTATTTTCTCGACTACTGTCGCCGCCTGTTTAAGGTCAGCCAGTACAGCCAGGCAAAAGCGTGATGTGAAGCGACTGGCGAACGCCAGTCGCAAATTTACTGTACGTCGCCAAACAGTCCCTTCAAAAACCGCTCCAGCGCCATGCGCGAGCTGAAGCCATGCGGAATACCATAATGCTCATGCGTCTCTCCGCCTAAATAGAGCGGAAATTGCTGATAATGATCGCAGGTTTTAATATCCGAGGCAGGCTCAGCGAATGACAGACTTCTGTCTTTCAGCGTCGGGTGAATAATGAGAGCGGTACGTCCCATTCTGGCTTCACGATTAACGTAAACATAATTCTCGCCGCGGCGATATCCATACGCTTTTGATGTCACCTCATCCATGGTGAATCCCTCTTTTTCAAGAACGCGCGCCACCTCATCAGGTCGTAAATACATATCTTTTCCTCGTTATCTTTTCCTGCCCGGCAACCTTACAGTATTCAGCATTAGCAGGGCTTTCAGAATAGTCCATAAACTGCCGGATAACGCGTGATGCGCTTCAGATATTAAATTTCTGAACTAAACTGAACGGGAACACAAATTTACGGAGGATCGTATGTTTAACAGACCGAACCGAAACGATATTAATGACGACGCTCAGGATATTCGTAATGATGTCAGCCAATTAGCGGACACGCTGGAAGAGGTGCTGAAGTCCTGGGGAAGTGACGCGAAGGACGAAGCGGATGCCGCAAAGCGTAAGGCTCAGTCTCTGCTCCGTGAAACCCGCGCGCGTCTGAATGGACGTACGCGTACGACGCAGGCGGCCTGCGACGCGGTCAGCTGCGCCACAACCTTCGTGCGCGAAAAACCGCTCTGTACGCTGGGCACGGTCGCGGCGGTCGGTATCTTCGTGGGCGCCCTGCTCAGCCTGCGTAAATAACGATACCTAACGCATTTCTCTGCCCCGACAGCCAGCGGCTGCCGGGGCTTTTCTTTGCCTGATGGCCTGAAAAACCCGTATAGCCTGCCCTGCCCCGCTGTGCTCATCATTGGGACGACATCAATCTGAATTTCCCATATCTTGTATGGTTGAAACTTAAGACAACTACATCTAGTATTCCCTTTAGCAAGACAGACACAACCTGACGCGATGATTCGCGCCGCTCTCTCATTTTAAATGGAAATACGAATCATGAGCATTATTATTTACACTCGTAACGATTGTGTTCAGTGCCACGCCACAAAACGCGCGATGGAAAGCCGCGGGATGGCTTTTGAGATGGTGAATATCGACCAGCAGCCCGAGGCCGCCGATACCCTGCGCGCGCAGGGTTTCCGTCAGCTTCCGGTGGTTGTCGCCGGGGAGACCAGCTGGTCTGGCTTTCGCCCGGACATGATCAACCGCCTGAGCGCTCAGGCCACGCGTGCATGAGTGCGCTGGTCTACTTCTCCAGCAGCTCGGAAAACACGCTCCGCTTTATTGAGCGCGTCGGGCTGCCTGCGGTGCGCATTCCGCTGAACGAGCGGGAGCGCATCCGGGTAGAGGAGCCGTACATTCTGGTGGTGCCGAGCTATGGCGGCGGCGGTACGGCGGGCGCTGTGCCCCGCCAGGTGATCCGCTTTCTGAACGATCCCCATAACCGCGAGCTGATTCGCGGCGTGATCGCGGCGGGGAATCGCAATTTCGGCGACGCCTTTGGCCGGGCCGGAGATGTCATCTCTCAAAAATGCGGCGTGCCGTATCTCTATCGCTTTGAGCTAATGGGGACGCAGCAGGACGTCGAAAACGTGCGTAAAGGAGTGAACGAATTTTGGCAACGACAACCGCAGAACGGGTAATTCAGGCGACGCCGGATTACCACGCGTTAAACGCGATGCTTAACCTCTACGACAGTCAGGGGCGCATTCAGTTTGATAAAGACAGCGAGGCGGTGGACGCCTTTTTCGCCGCCCACGTGCGGCCCAACAACGTGACCTTCGCGAGCCAGAATGAGCGTCTCGACTATCTGGTTAACGAGGGCTACTACGAGGAGCGCGTTCTGGCCCGCTACGATCGCCCCTTCGTGGTAAGACTGTTTGAACGCGCCCACGCCAGCGGTTTTCGTTTCCAGACCTTTCTCGGCGCGTGGAAGTACTACACCAGCTACACCCTCAAGACGTTCGACGGCAAACGCTACTTAGAAAGCTTTGAGGATCGTACCGTGATGGTGGCGCTGACGCTGGCCCAGGGCGATGAAGCGCTGGCGGAACAGCTCACCGATGAGATCCTCTCCGGGCGCTTCCAGCCCGCCACGCCAACCTTCCTCAACTGCGGCAAGGCCCAACGCGGCGAGCTGGTCTCCTGCTTCCTGCTGCGCATTGAAGACAATATGGAGTCGATTGGCCGCGCGGTGAACTCTGCGCTGCAGCTTTCGAAACGCGGCGGCGGCGTGGCGTTCTTGCTCTCTAACCTGCGTGAAGCGGGCGCGCCGATCAAGCGCATCGAGAACCAGTCCTCCGGCGTGATCCCGGTGATGAAGATGCTGGAAGATGCGTTCTCCTATGCCAACCAGCTTGGCGCGCGTCAGGGCGCGGGCGCGGTTTACCTGCATGCGCACCATCCTGATATTCTGCGGTTTCTGGATACCAAACGCGAAAACGCCGATGAAAAAATCCGTATCAAAACCCTGTCGCTGGGGGTGGTGATCCCTGATATCACCTTTAAGCTTGCCAAAGAGAATGCCGAGATGGCGCTCTTCTCGCCGTATGACATCGAGCGAATTTACGGCAAGGCCTTTGGCGACGTGGCCATCAGCGAGCTCTACGACGAACTGGTGGCCGACGATCGGATTCGCAAAAAGACCATCAACGCGCGCGATTTCTTCCAGACGCTTGCCGAAATTCAGTTTGAGTCCGGCTATCCGTACATCATGTACGAGGACACGGTGAACCGCGCCAACCCGATTGCCGGGCGCATCAACATGAGCAACCTGTGCTCGGAGATTCTGCAGGTCAACAGCGCGTCAACCTACGACGAGAACCTGGACTACGCGGATATCGGCAAGGATATCTCCTGCAACCTCGGGTCGCTGAATATTGCCCATACCATGGATTCCCCCGACTTTGGCCGCACGGTAGAGACGGCCATTCGCGGCCTGACGGCGGTGTCGGACATGAGCCACATCCGCAGCGTGCCGTCCATTGAGGCGGGTAACGCCGCGTCGCACGCCATCGGCCTTGGACAGATGAACCTGCACGGCTATCTGGCGCGGGAAGGCATTGCCTACGGCAGCCCGGAAGGGCTGGATTTCACCAACCTCTATTTTTACACCATAACCTGGCACGCGCTGCACACCTCGATGATGCTGGCGCGCGAGCGCAGCCAGCGTTTCGCGGGCTTTGAGCACTCCCGCTACGCCAGCGGAGAGTATTTCAGCCAATATCTTGAAGGCGACTGGCAGCCGAAAACGGCGCGAGTGCGCGAGCTGTTTGCCCGCGCCGGGATCGTTCTGCCCACCCGGGAGATGTGGCAGCAGCTGCGTGATGACGTGATGCGCTACGGCATCTATAACCAGAACCTGCAGGCCGTGCCGCCGACCGGGTCCATCTCCTACATCAACCACGCCACGTCGAGCATTCACCCGATAGTGTCAAAAATTGAAATTCGCAAGGAAGGCAAAACCGGACGCGTTTACTACCCTGCGCCGTTTATGACCAACGAGAACCTGGCGCTGTATCAGGACGCGTATGAGATTGGCCCGGAAAAAATTATCGATACCTACGCCGAGGCGACAAAACATGTGGATCAGGGGCTGTCGCTGACGCTCTTCTTCCCGGATACCGCCACCACGCGGGATATCAACAGGGCGCAGATCTACGCCTGGAAGAAAGGCATTAAAACGCTCTACTACATTCGCCTGCGCCAGCTTGCGCTGGAAGGCACCGAAATTGAAGGCTGCGTGTCCTGCGCGCTGTAAGGAGAAAGGATGAAACTGTCACGCGTGAGCGCCGTTAACTGGAACAAGATCCAGGACGACAAAGATCTGGAAGTGTGGAACCGGCTGACCAGCAACTTCTGGCTGCCGGAAAAGGTCCCGCTCTCTAACGATATCCCAGCCTGGCAAACGCTCAGCCATGCCGAGCAGCAGCTGACGATCCGCGTCTTTACCGGGCTGACGCTGCTGGACACCGTTCAAAATACCGTGGGGGCGCCCGCGCTCATGCGTGACGCGCTGACGCCGCACGAAGAGGCGGTAATGTCCAACATCAGCTTTATGGAGGCGGTGCACGCCCGCTCCTACAGCTCGATTTTTTCGACGCTCTGCCAGACCAAAGACGTGGACGCCGCCTACGCGTGGAGTGAAGAGAGCGAGTCATTACAGCGAAAGGCGGATCTGGTGCTGGAATATTACCGGGCCGACGAGCCGCTGAAGAAGAAGATCGCCAGCGTGTTTCTGGAATCCTTCCTCTTCTATTCCGGCTTCTGGCTGCCCATGTACTGGTCGAGCCGGGGCAAGCTGACCAACACCGCCGATTTGATCCGCCTTATCATTCGGGATGAAGCGGTACACGGGTATTACATCGGCTATAAGTATCAGAAAGGGCTGGAGAAAGTCAGCGAGGCGAAGCGTGAGGAGCTCAAAGGGTTTGCGCTCGATTTGCTGATGGATCTCTATGACAACGAGCTGAGCTATACCGAGGAACTGTACGCCGGCACCGGCTGGGAGGAAGACGTGAAAGCCTTCCTTTGCTACAACGCCAACAAGGCGCTGATGAATCTTGGCTACGAGGCGCTGTTCCCGCCGGAGATGGCGGAGGTGAACCCGGCGATTCTGTCCGCGCTGTCGCCCAACGCCGACGAAAACCACGATTTCTTCTCCGGGTCGGGCTCATCGTATGTGATGGGCAAAGCGGTGGAAACGGAGGATGAAGACTGGGATTTTTGATGAACGCTAACGTTCGTTAATTTAATATAAACCCAACAAATTTCTCTCTAATATTTACAAAGCAACTACACTGTCATTTCCGCGTCATATTCGCCTGAATCATCCGATTCAGGCGAAATTCCCCGATGCAGCAGCAAAAAAATTGAGAAAAATTCAAACCACGCTCAGCCCTTTACTCATGGGAAATTCAGCCATTTCGCTTCCCGGAAAATTCATACCATAAGCAAACACAGGGTTGTCTCAGATTCTGAGTATGTTAGGGTTATGCCCGTTAACAATTTACCATGGTAATCATATCGACATAAACAAATAACAGGACACTCTCTATTGCATGGCAATTAAATTAGAAGTGAAAAATCTTTATAAAGTATTTGGCGAGCATCCGCAGCGCGCATTCAAATATATTGAGAAAGGCCTTACGAAAGAGCAAATTCTGGAAAAAACCGGGCTATCGCTTGGCGTTAAAGACGCCAGTCTGGCCATTGAAGAAGGCGAGATTTTTGTCATCATGGGATTATCCGGCTCGGGTAAATCCACTATGGTTCGCCTTCTCAATCGCCTGATTGAACCCACCCGCGGGCAGGTGCTGATTGACGGCGTGGATATCGCCAGAATATCCGACGCCGAGCTTCGCGAGGTGCGCAGAAAGAAGATTGCGATGGTGTTCCAGTCATTCGCGCTAATGCCGCACATGACGGTGCTGGATAATACCGCCTTTGGCATGGAATTAGCCGGCACGCCCGCTCAGGAACGTCAGGAAAAAGCCCTTGATGCGCTGCGTCAGGTTGGGCTGGAGAATTATGCGCATGCGTACCCGGATGAACTTTCCGGCGGCATGCGCCAGCGCGTAGGATTAGCCCGCGCATTAGCCATTAATCCGGACATATTATTAATGGATGAAGCCTTCTCGGCTCTCGATCCATTAATTCGCACCGAGATGCAGGATGAGCTGGTAAAATTACAGGCGAAACATCAGCGAACCATTGTATTTATTTCCCACGATCTGGATGAAGCCATGCGTATTGGCGACCGTATTGCCATTATGCAAAATGGTGAAGTGGTGCAGGTCGGCACGCCGGATGAAATTCTCAATAATCCGGCCAATGATTATGTGCGCACCTTCTTCCGCGGCGTGGATATTAGCCAGGTCTTTAGCGCCAAGGATATTGCCCGCCGAGCGCCAAACGGCATTATTCGAAAAACGCCAGGTTTCGGCCCGCGCTCCGCGCTGAAGCTGCTGCAGGACGAAGACCGTGAATACGGTTATCTGGTTGAACGCGGCAATAAATTTGTTGGCGTTGTCTCCATCGACTCTCTGAAAACCGCCCTTGGCGAAAACCAGGGAATCGATGCGGCGTTAATAGACGCTCCGCTTGCCGTGGACGCCGAAACGCCGCTCAGCGAGTTGCTCTCTCACGTGGGTCAGGCGCCGTGCGCCGTGCCGGTCGTGGGCGAGGAACAACAGTACGTCGGCATCATCTCAAAACGGATGTTGCTGCAGGCTTTAGATCGCGAGGGGGCAAACAATGACCGATCAATCTAACCCGTGGGGTACACCTGAAGCAGCGGACAGCGCTGCGCAATCTGCCGATGCGTGGGGTTCCACGCCGGCCCCTGCCGACGGCGGCGGGGCGGCAGACTGGCTGAACAGCGCACCCGCGCCTGCGCCAGAACACTTCAATATTATGGATCCGTTCCACAAGACGCTGATCCCGCTGGACAGCTGGGTCACGGAAGGGATCGACTGGGTGGTTACGCACTTTCGTCCGGTGTTCCAGGGGATCCGCGTGCCGGTGGATTACATCCTCAACGGCTTCCAGCAGCTGATGCTGGGCATGCCGGCCCCGGTGGCCATCGTGCTGTTTTCCCTGATCGCCTGGCAGTTTGGCAGCGCGGGGATGGGGATCGCCACGCTGGTCTCGCTGATTGCCATTGGTGCGATTGGCGCCTGGTCGCAGGCGATGATCACCCTGGCGCTGGTGCTGACCGCCCTGCTCTTCTGCGTGGCGATCGGCCTGCCGATGGGGATCTGGCTGGCGCGTAGCCCGCGGGCGGCGAAGATTATTCGTCCGCTGCTGGATGCGATGCAGACCACGCCGGCGTTCGTCTATCTGGTGCCTATCGTGATGCTGTTCGGCATCGGCAACGTGCCGGGGGTGGTGGTGACCATTATCTTCGCCCTGCCGCCGATTATCCGTCTGACCATTCTGGGGATTAACCAGGTGCCCGCGGATCTGATCGAAGCGTCACGCTCGTTCGGCGCCAGCCCGCGCCAGCTGCTGTTTAAGGTTCAGCTCCCGCTGGCGATGCCGACCATTATGGCAGGCGTTAACCAGACGCTGATGCTGGCGCTGTCGATGGTCGTCATTGCCTCGATGATCGCCGTAGGCGGTCTGGGGCAGATGGTGCTGCGCGGCATTGGCCGTCTCGACATGGGGCTTGCCACCGTCGGCGGCGTGGGCATCGTGATCCTCGCCATTATTCTTGACCGCCTGACCCAGGCCGTCGGTCGTGATTCACGCAGTCGCGGCAATCGTCGCTGGTTTACTACCGGCCCCGTCGGGTTACTCACCCGCCCATTCATTAAATAAGGAACAACGATGCGACAGAGCGTACTTTTTGCCACAGCGTTTGCCACCCTTGTCTCCACCGGCACGTTTGCGGCGGACCTGCCGGGCAAAGGCGTTACCGTACAGCCGGTGCAGAGCACCATTTCGGAAGAGAGCTTCCAGACCCTGCTGGTCAGCCGCGCGCTGGAGAAGCTCGGCTACACGGTTAACACCCCGAGCGAGGTGGATTACAACGTGGGCTACACCTCGATTGCCTCCGGTGACGCCACCTTTACCGCGGTGAACTGGCAGCCGCTGCACGACGACATGTATGCCGCCGCCGGTGGCGACAAGAAATTCTACCGGGAAGGCACCTTCGTGACCGGCGCGGCGCAGGGGTATCTGATCGACAAGAAAACCGCCGACCAGTATCACATCACCAATATTGCGCAGCTCAAAGATCCGAAGATTGCCAAACTGTTCGATACCAACGGCGACGGCAAAGCCGACATGATGGGCTGCTCGCCGGGCTGGGGCTGTGAAGCGGTGATTAACCACCAGAACAAAGCCTTCGATCTGGCAAAAACGGTCGACGTGAGCCACGGCAACTATTCGGCGATGATGGCCGACACCATTGCCCGCTTCAAAGAGGGCAAGCCGGTTATCTATTACACCTGGACGCCGTACTGGGTAAGCGACGTGCTGAAGCCGGGTAAAGACGTGGTGTGGCTGCAGGTGCCGTTCTCCTCCCTGCCGGGCGAGCAGAAAGATATCGACACCAAGCTGCCGAACGGCATGAACTACGGCTTCCCGGTGAACACGATGCACATCGTCGCCAACAAAGCCTGGGCCGAGAAAAACCCGGCGGCGGCAAAGCTGTTCTCGGTGATGAAGCTGCCGCTGGCTGACATCAACGCCCAGAACGCGATGATGCATGCGGGCAAATCGTCTGAGGCCGATATTAAAGGCCACGTGGATGGCTGGATCAAAGCCCACCAGCAGCAGTTTGACGGCTGGGTGAAAGAGGCGCTTGAGGCACAGAAGTAAAACATTTTCCCTCACCCTAACCCTCTCCCAGGGGGAGAGGGAACCTTGACCTCCCTCTCCCTTTGGGAGAGGGTCGGGGTGAGGGGATCAAACCGCACCCAACCTAAACCGCACAATACATCACCCATCACTCCCCCGCCCTTCACAATCATTCGGTATGATGGTTTCCGGAAAAATAATCACTCAACTAATGATTCCTGAAACCCATGACCAAAACAACTCAGGGGCTTAGCCCCGCACTCATCCTTTTAATGTCCGTGGCAACGGGTCTGGCGGTCGCCAGCAACTATTACGCGCAACCCCTTCTCGACACCATCGCCCGCGCGTTCAACCTCTCTGCCAGCTCCGCAGGCTTCATTGTTACGGCCGCGCAGCTTGGCTATGCCGCCGGGCTGCTGTTCCTGGTGCCGCTTGGCGATATGTTTGAACGCCGGATGCTGATCGTCTCCATGACCCTGCTGGCCGCCGGCGGAATGCTGATCACCGCCAGCAGCCAGTCGCTGACGATGATGATCGTCGGTACCGCGCTCACGGGGCTGTTCTCCGTCGTGGCGCAAATCCTGGTGCCGCTCGCCGCGACCCTCGCCTCCCCGGAAAAGCGCGGCAAGGTGGTGGGTACCATCATGAGCGGCCTGCTGCTGGGGATTTTGCTGGCGCGTACCGTTGCCGGGCTGCTGGCAAGCCTTGGCGGCTGGCGCACCGTTTACTGGGTGGCGAGCGTATTGATGGTCATCATGGCCCTGGCACTGTGGCGCGGCCTGCCGAAGGTGAAGCAGGAGAACCACCTGAACTATCCGCAGCTGCTGGCCTCCGTGTTCAGCCTGTTCACGCAGGATAAACTCCTGCGCACCCGCGCCCTGCTGGGCTGTTTCACCTTCGCTAACTTCAGCATTCTGTGGACGTCGATGGCGTTTCTGCTTGCCGCCCCGCCGTTCAATTATTCCGAAGGGGTGATTGGCCTGTTCGGCCTGGCCGGTGCCGCAGGCGCGCTGGGTGCGCGTCCCGCTGGCGGGCTGGCCGACAAGGGCAAATCCCACCTGACCACCTCCGCAGGGCTGGTTTTACTCCTGCTCTCCTGGGCGGCGATCTGGTACGGGCATGTCTCGGTGCTGGCGTTGATCGTCGGTATTCTGGTGCTCGATCTCACCGTGCAGGGCGTTCACATCACCAACCAGACCGTGATTTATCGCGTGAAGCCAGAGGCGCGTAACCGCCTTACGGCCGGATACATGACCAGCTACTTTATCGGCGGCGCAGCGGGCTCGCTCATCTCCGCCTCGGCGTGGCAGCATGCCGGCTGGTCCGGCGTGTGCGGGATCGGGGCTATCGTCGCCGCGCTCAACCTGCTTGTATGGTGGCGCGGCTATCATCGTCAGGATGCAATTCACTAAGTTTTACATTGCGTTGGGCCTCTTAGGGTGTAAAGAGGCCCTTCAGTCTGTTAATGTAAACGTAATCATTTATCCCAGAAATTTTAATGTGGGTGACATATTTACAATCGGCATGAATAGTTCAGACCCCCGTCCTCACATCCTCTCTTCAGCGGGTTCACCCCCTACACTCTCTGTGCTCACCGGGTCACGGACTTACCCGGCGCTTTCTGATGGTGACATTAATTTGGCGGATATAACCGCACAAATAATTCATTTACATTATTTGTCACTATCGTTACTATATCGGCTGTAATTAATGAGGTTATGCCCAAATGGATAGTTCGTTTACGCCCATTGAACAAATGCTTAAATTCCGCGCCAGTCGCCATGAGGACTTCCCGTACCAGGAAATCCTGCTGACTCGCCTGTGCATGCACATGCAGGGTAAGCTTCTGGAAAACCGTAATAAAATGCTGAAAGCTCAAGGGATTAACGAGACGTTGTTTATGGCGTTGATTACGCTGGAGTCTCAGGAAAACCACAGCATTCAGCCTTCCGAGCTGAGCTGCGCGCTGGGCTCCTCCCGTACCAACGCGACCCGTATTGCCGATGAGCTTGAAAAGCGTGGCTGGATTGAGCGCCGCGAAAGCGACAACGATCGCCGCTGCCTGCATCTGCAACTGACCGATAAAGGTCACCAGTTCCTGCGCGAGGTGCTGCCACCTCAGCACAATTGCCTGCACAAACTCTGGTCTGCCCTCAGCACCGCCGAGCGCGACCAGCTTGAGCACATCACTCGCAAGCTGCTCACCCGTCTGGACCAGATGGATGAAGATGGCGCCGTTCTTGAGGCGCTGCGCTAACGCGACGACACGCTCACCATTCCAGATTTATAAGAAAACCGACAGGCCAGCACGTCACACTGCTGGCCTTTCTGACAACAGGTCGGCTCAGCCGATGTGAAAATAAGAAGATCGTGGAGAACAACAATGAGCGCAAATGCGGAGAGCACTACCCCGCAGCAACCGGCCAACAAGAAGGGCAAACGTAAGAGCGCCCTTATTCTGTTGACCTTGCTCTTTATCATTATTGCCGTGGCATATGGGATCTATTGGTTTTTAGTCTTGCGTCATGCTGAAGAGACTGATGACGCTTACGTGGCAGGGAACCAGGTACAAATTATGGCGCAGGTGTCGGGCAGCGTGACGAAAGTCTGGGCTGACAATACCGACTTTGTGCAAAAAGGCGATGTGTTGGTGACCCTCGATCCAACCGACGCCCAGCAGGCGTTTGAGAAAGCACAGACCGCGCTGGCCTCCAGCGTCCGTCAAACCCGCCAGCTGATGATCAACAGTAAACAGCTGCAGGCCAACATCGACGTGCAGAAAACTGCACTCGCCCAGGCGCAGAGCGATCTGAACCGTCGCGTGCCGCTCGGCACCGCCAACCTGATCGGCCGTGAAGAGCTGCAGCACGCGCGCGACGCCGTTGCCAGCGCTCAGGCACAGCTGGACGTGGCTATTCAACAGTACAACGCCAACCAGGCGATGGTGCTGGGCACCAGCCTGGAAAACCAGCCAGCCGTACAGCAGGCGGCGACCGAAGTCCGCAACGCATGGCTTGCCCTGCAGCGTACTAAAATCGTCAGCCCGATGACCGGCTACGTCTCCCGTCGTTCCGTCCAGCCAGGGGCACAGATTAGCCCAACCACGCCGCTGATGGCGGTCGTGCCGGCGGACAATCTGTGGGTAGATGCCAACTTCAAAGAGACGCAGCTTGCCCATATGCGTATCGGCCAGACCGCGACGGTCGTCAGCGACATCTACGGCGATGACGTTAAGTACACCGGGAAAGTGGTCGGTCTGGATATGGGAACCGGCAGCGCCTTCTCCCTGCTGCCGGCGCAGAACGCCACCGGTAACTGGATCAAAGTGGTTCAGCGCCTGCCCGTACGTATCGAACTGGATGCCAAACAGCTGGCGGATCACCCGCTGCGTATCGGCCTCTCTACGCTGGTGACGGTCGACACCGCCAACCGCGACGGCCAGATCCTGGCAAGCCAGGTGCGTAGCAGCCCGGCTTATGAAAGTAACGCCCGTGAAATTAGCCTCGATCCGGTCAACAAGCTGATCGATGACATCGTGAAGGCAAACGCCGGTTAATCCGAAGGTGAGCGTTATGCAACAGCAAAAGCCGCAAAAACCGCTGGAAGGCGCGCAGCTGGTCATTATGACCATTGCGCTGTCGCTGGCGACATTCATGCAGGTGCTGGACTCCACCATCGCAAACGTGGCAATCCCGACCATCGCCGGTAACCTTGGCTCGTCGCTGAGCCAGGGAACCTGGGTCATTACCTCGTTTGGGGTGGCAAACGCCATCTCCATCCCGATTACCGGCTGGCTGGCGAAGCGCGTCGGTGAAGTGAAGCTGTTCCTCTGGTCGACGGTATTGTTCGTTCTAGCCTCCTGGGCGTGCGGCATGTCCAGCAGCCTGACGATGCTGATATTCTTCCGCGTCATTCAGGGGATTGTTGCCGGACCGTTGATTCCGCTGTCGCAGAGCTTGCTGCTGAACAACTACCCGCCGGCAAAACGCTCTATCGCGCTGGCGCTGTGGTCGATGACCGTGATTGTTGCGCCAATCTGCGGGCCGATTCTGGGCGGGTACATCAGCGATAACTACCACTGGGGCTGGATCTTCTTTATCAACGTGCCCATCGGTGCGCTGGTGGTACTGATGACGCTGCAGTCACTGCGCGGGCGCGAAACGCGTACCGAACAGCGGCGCATTGACGGTATCGGGCTGGCGCTGCTGGTTGTCGGCATTGGTAGCCTGCAGATCATGCTCGACCGGGGTAAAGAGCTCGACTGGTTTGCCTCTTCGGAAATCATCGTTCTGACGGTGGTCGCCGTCGTCGCCATTAGTTTCCTGATTGTCTGGGAGCTGACGGACGACAACCCGATAGTCGACCTGTCGCTGTTTAAGTCGCGAAACTTCACCATCGGCTGTCTGTGTATTAGCCTCGCCTACATGCTCTACTTCGGCGCGATCGTTCTGCTGCCGCAGCTGTTGCAGGAGGTATACGGCTATACCGCAACCTGGGCAGGTTTAGCCTCGGCGCCGGTTGGATTGATTCCGGTTCTGCTGTCGCCGATTATTGGCCGCTTCGCCCACAAGCTCGACATGCGCCGGCTGGTGACGTTCAGCTTCATCATGTACGCCGTGTGCTTCTACTGGCGCGCGTACACGTTCGAACCGGGAATGGACTTTGGCGCCTCCGCGTGGCCGCAGTTTATTCAGGGCTTTGCCGTGGCGTGCTTCTTTATGCCATTAACCACCATCACGCTTTCCGGCTTACCGCCTGAGCGCATGGCGGCGGCATCGAGCCTGTCGAACTTTACCCGAACGCTGGCGGGCTCCATCGGGACGTCGATCACCACGACGCTGTGGACCAACCGGGAATCGATGCACCATGCTCAACTCACCGAAGCGGTGAACCCGTTCAACCCCAACGCGCAGCAGATGTATAGCCAGCTGGAGGGAATGGGGATGACGGAGCAGCAGGCGTCCGGCTGGATCGCCCAGCAGATCACCAACCAGGGCCTGATTATCTCGGCCAACGAGATTTTCTGGATATCGGCAGGGATCTTTATCGTCCTGCTGGGCCTGGTGTGGTTTGCTAAACCCCCGTTTGGCGCCGGTAGCGGCGGCGGTGGCGCGCACTAGTCCTGTGCGCAGGAGCCGGGTGGCGGCTACCCCTTACCCGGCCTACAAAAGGGCACATGCCCGTAGGCCCGGTAAGGGGTAGCCGCCACCGGGCAACAATCGCCACCGATGTCCAGAACGCGACAGCGATTGTCAGTTCCGATAAAGCAGCGCGCCTGAAATCCCTTCACGATAGTGAAAAGACAACAGGAGCGCATCATGCTGAACACACCCGCCGACAAGTACCAGCCCTATCCCACCCTTTCCCTGCCCGACCGTCGCTGGCCGGATCAACGCATCATCCGCGCGCCGCGCTGGCTCTCCACCGACTTACGCGACGGCAACCAGGCCCTTGCCGAGCCGATGGACAGCGCGCGCAAGCTGCAGTTCTGGGACTTGCTGCTGAGCTGCGGGTTTAAAGAGATCGAGGTCGCCTTTCCCTCCGCCTCGCAGACGGATTTCAACTTTGTTCGCCAGCTGATTGAAGAGAACCGCATCCCGGATGACGTCACGATTCAGGTATTAACCCAGGCGCGGGATGATCTGATCGTCCGGACCTTTGAATCGTTACGCGGCGCGAAGCAGGCGACCGTCCATCTGTATAACGCCACCGCCCCGCTGTTCCGTCGCCTGGTGTTCGGCATGGAGAAAGCGCAAATCGTTGAGCTGGCGACCCGCGCCACGCGGCTTATTCGCAGGCTGTGCGAGGAAAACCCCGACACCCGCTGGCAGTATGAATACTCTCCAGAGACCTTTTGCTTTACCGAGCCGGAGTTTGCGCTGGAGATTTGTGAAGCCGTGGCGGAAATCTGGCAGCCGTGCGACGAGCGCCCGATGGTGATCAACTTACCCGCGACCGTCGAAGTCAGCACGCCGAACGTGTATGCCGATCAGATCGAATATTTCTGCCGCCACTTCAGCCGCCGCCGCGATGTCTGCATCAGCGTGCATCCGCATAACGACCGCGGTACCGGCGTTGCCAGCGCCGAGCTTGCCGTGATGGCGGGCGCTGACCGCGTGGAGGGCTGTCTGTTCGGTAACGGGGAGCGCACGGGCAACGTCTGCCTGGTGACGCTGGCGATGAATCTCTATAGCCAGGGCGTTAGCCCGAATCTGGACTTTAGCGATATGAACCGGGTGGTGGAAGTGGTGGAAACCTGCAACCAGCTGCCGGTGCCCCCGCGCCATCCGTGGGCCGGTCGGCTGGCCTATACCGCCTTCTCCGGCTCGCACCAGGACGCGATCAAAAAAGGCTTTGATGCCCGCAGGCCCGGCGATCGCTGGGAGATGCCTTACCTGCCCGTGGACCCGCAGGATATCGGCTGCACCTACGAAGCGGTGATCCGGGTGAACAGCCAGTCAGGGAAAAGCGGCAGCGCGTGGCTTATTGAGCAAAATCACGGTCTGAAGCTACCGCGCGGCCTGCAGCAGGATTTTAGCCAGCACGTGCAGCAGGAAACGGACCGCCACGGAAAAGAGATGACGCAAAACGCGCTGTGGCAGCTGTTCCGCACCCGCTACGGCCTGGTGGCAACGCCGCCGTTTGCGCTGCAATCCTATCGCAGCGATGGCCAGCAGGACGGCCAGCTGCGTTTGACGGCAAGCGTCGCCACGCAAGGGGGAACGCGCCAGCTGGAAGGTCAGGGCAACGGCCTGCTGTCCGCCGCCGCTCACGGCCTGAGCCGCTGGGTTAACGCGCCGTTTGTGATTAAGGACTATCACGAGCATACGTTAGGCGAGCGCAGCGACAGCCGCTCGGTGGCATACATTCGCTGCCTGTTCCAGGACGGCAGCAGCCGCTGGGGCGTGGGCATTGACGGCGACGTCTCGCGCGCCTCGCTTCAGGCGCTTTTTAATGCGGTTAGCTGTCTTTGAAGTATTCGCTGGGTGAAATGCCCATCACCCGGCGGAACATGGCCGTAAAGGCGCTGTGGCTGCCGTAACCCAGTTCCAGCGCCACGCGAAGTACCGGCTGGCCCTGCGCCAGCCGCTGTAGCGCCTCCAGCAGGCGCGCCCTTCTCAACCACTCACCGTAGCTTAATCCCGTCTGCTGCTGAAAATGGCGGTTCAGGGTACGCTCGCTCATCCCTACCATGCTCGCGGCCTGCGCGCTGCTCCAGCTTTCTCCTGCGTTTTGCCCGATTTGCAGACACAGATGACGTAATGCCTCACTTTCTGGCTCCGGCAGATGAAACGGCAGTACCGGCATCATGCGAATTTCATCGAGGATCAGCTCATAGACACGTTCATCCCGGCTGCCGGGTGAGTACGATTCAGGCAAAGCAAGGGCGGCAAGGATCAGCTCGCGCAGCAGCGGGGAGATCTGCACGATCTGGCAGGTAGCAGGGAGATCGGCCCGCGCCAGCGGATCGATAAACAGCGTTCGCGCCGCCACGTTGCCGGTGATACGCAGCGAGTGGAAGGTACCCGCCGGCAGCCAGACGCCGCGGCCGGGAGGAACCACCCAGCAGCCCGACGCGGTATCCACCCGTACCACGCCGCTCAGGGTGTGCAACAGCTGCGCGCAGTCATGTTCATGCCACGGTTCGCTGTCACCATGAACGTAGTCATGGGCAAACGGAACGAGGGGACGATGGGTAAAGGAGAAGGTTGCGGTTGTGGTCATGGGGTTAAACCACCCTCACCCTACCCTCTCCCTGAGGGAGAGGGAAAAGGTGCACTAGATGTGCAGTTCCTGCAGTTTTTCTTTTGGCAGGGCCAGCTCTTCGTTGCTGTTCACGCGAACATCACGCTCGATGATATGGCGCGCGATTTCCTGCGCTTCTTCCAGAGAGTGCATCTGGTAAGTCCCGCACTGGTAAACGTTCAGCTCAGGGATCTGGTTCTGCTCTTTCACCTTCAGCACGTCCTGCATCGCCGCTTTCCAGGCATCCGCGACGCGCTTCTCATCAGGCACGCCAATCAGGCTCATGTAGAAACCGGTACGGCAGCCCATCGGAGAGATATCGATGATCTCAACGCCGTTGCCGTTCAGGTGGTCACGCATGAAGCCAGCGAACAGGTGCTCCAGCGTATGAATGCCTTTCTCTGGCATGACTTCTTTGTTTGGCACGCAGAAGCGAAGATCGAATACGGTGATCGTGTCGCCGTGCGGAGTGTGCATGGTCTTCGCCACGCGGACTGCAGGTGCTTCCATACGGGTATGGTCGACAGTAAAGCTATCTAATAACGGCATACGTCACCTCCGGTAGTGATTTTTTTTAAAATAAACTGAACTCTTCTACAGAATGCGCGTCTGAGTATATGAAAGACGCGCATTTGTTATCATCATCCCTGAATTCAGAGATGTATATTTTGGCCACAGCGATGTGGCCTTTTTCTTTTCTGCTTAAGCCTGCCTCGCCAGAAACGCCTCAAACGACTCGGTATCCGCCGCTTCAACCTCTTTCTGACGCACAACGGACGCATCGCGTTCCGCTACAAAATCCGCTTCGCTCAAGACTTCTAATGGCTCATGCATCAGCATCTCACGGTATTCCGCCGCAAGCGATCGCCCGGTACCGCCAATGCCCTGATCGATCATAGAACGCAAAATGCGTGCTGAGAACGTCAGTTCGGGGTTATCAAAGCATTCCACCAGCTGGTCGCAAATCTGTTGATACGCGTCGCCGCCGTCGATGCTGTCCATCGTCCGGGCAACACGCTTCAGGTCACGGAACAGATCTTTACCGACTTTCGTCAGCGGGAACTGTGCGGTTTCGCAGCCGATACCCAGCGTCAGACCCGGTTTACGCCCTTCCAGAATCACGCGGTTCCAGTTTGTACGGGTGCAGAGCAGCTCGTCTGAACTCATTTCAGGCGCATCCGCCAGCACGCACCAGACCATAAACAGATCCAGGAAGCGAATCTGCTGTTCATCAACGCCGATCGGTGAGAACGGGTTGATATCCAGCGAGCGCACTTCAATGTATTCAATCCCGCCGCGCTGCAGCGCGTCCGACGGAGTTTCACCGCTGCGCGTCACGCGCTTCGGACGAATTGGCGCATACAGCTCGTTTTCAATCTGCAGAACGTTGCTGTTGATCTGCAGGCGCTTGCCGTCTTTTTCGAGACCGATTTTTTCGTACTCTTCCGACGGAGTTTTGATCGCCCGCTTCAATCCTGCCACATATTCGTGCAGTTCGTTAAACGTAATTCCGAGATTGCTTTGCGATTTATTGGTATAACCCAAATCGCTCAGGCGCAGAGAGGTGGCGTACGGGAGGTAGTACATCCCACACTCGGTCTTCTCGAACGGCAGCGTGGTCGGTTTCCCCTGCAGGAATGATGAGCAAATGGCCGGCGACGCGCCGAACAGATACGGGATCACCCAGCCAAAACGGTAATAGTTGCGGATCAGGCGGAAGTAGCCTTCAGAGATGGCGTCTTTATCGGTTTCACCGCATTTCGCCTGCCAGAAGGCCATCGGCAACGAGAAATTGTAATGCACGCCAGAGATGGTCTGCATCAACGCGCCGTAGCGGTTTTTCAGCCCCTCACGATAGAGCGTTTTCAGCCGGCCAATATTTGACGTGCCGTACTGCGCCAGCTCAATTTCCTGGCCCTGCTCGATATAGCACGGCATGCTGAGGGGCCACATACGTTCGTCGCCCAGATTGCGCGCGGTATAGCGATGGATATCGCGCATGATCGTCAGCATATGATCAATATCACCCTCTACCGGAGTGATGAACTCCAGCAGCGCTTCAGCGAAATCGGTTGTGATCCATTTATGTGTCAGCGCCGAGCCTAACGCCTTCGGGTGACCCGTTGTCGCTAAGCTACCGTCCGCGTTAACGCGCAGCGTTTCACGCTCAAGACCACGCTGAATACCCTTCAATGCCTGAGGGTGGTTTTCCAGCCAGGCCAGCGCCTGAGATACGTCCGGGATCAAATTGACCTCCCGCCTGTCAAAGTAATGTTACTCAGCATAATTGTAATGGTTGACGATTGAAGGTCGCGTATTCATTCCACCAATTAGTGCCACCACGTCATACCCTGCAGCGTTGCCCATGCCACGAGAACATAGCGCAACGCCTTGCCAAGGCACAAAAAAAAGAGCACCGGTCCCCAGGAGATGCGCATCCATCCCGCCAGCAGACACAGTAAATCGCCTATTACAGGCATCCAGCTTAATAACAGCGTGGCAGCGCCATAGCGTTTTAGCCAGCCGACTGCCTTTTCCTGCCAGCGCGATTTCTCACGCAGCGGAAAGAAACGCCCAAGAATAACGTTAGTCAGCCCTCCAAGGCTATTACCCATTGTTGCTATTAATACCAGCAACCAGGGCTGACTCACGCCGGACAACAGCATCGCCACCAGCACCACTTCCGAATTTCCCGGTAACAGCGTGGCGCTTAAAAAACTGCTGGCGAATAATGAAGCAAGTGACAGCGCGTCACTCACAGTAAGCGCACATCCACCGCGGCCATGCCGGCATCACGCGCGGCCTGAATACCAAAATCGGCATCTTCAAACACAACGCATTTTGCCGCCGGGACGCCCATTAACTCTGCGCAGAGCAGGAAAGTGTCCGGTGCGGGCTTGTGATTTTTAACATGATCGGCGGCAACCACGGCAGAAAAATAGTGGCGCAGGCCAAGATGGTTGAGCAAAGCTTCTGCAATCGCGCTTTCGCTGCCCGTTCCCACCGACATCGGACGACGTCCGTGCCACTCTTTCACGACATCAATCAGCGGAAGCGGGCGTACGGTATCTAAAAGCATGGCTTTTACCGCATCGGTTTTTTCACGCGCGAGCAGGTGCGGGTCAAGATCGGCCTGATTCATTTCAATCACGGCCTGCGCAATACGCCAGGTTGGGGATCCGTTAAGGGCGATCATCGCCTGAAGGTCGAAACGCATACCGTAGCGGCCCAGGACGTCAGTCCAGGCTTGACGATGCGTGGGTTCGGTATCCAGGATGGTGCCATCCATATCGAAGATCAAACCGTCATACTGTGCGTACATCGTGCTCTCGCTAAACGATTAACAAAGCATTACTTTATCGCAAAAGGGGATTTTTGTCGCTGATTGCGAAGTGATAACAACGAGAGTGATTAAGAACTAAACATCGAAGGGAACAACAGAAGAGATGGTGCATCCGGGAGGATTCGAACCTCCGACCGCTCGGTTCGTAGCCGAGTACTCTATCCAGCTGAGCTACGGATGC
>NZ_JBYTBA010000007.1:90915-203560 GCF_058788735.1 Enterobacter sp. FW301-JW81
GGTGCATCCGGGAGGATTCGAACCTCCGACCGCTCGGTTCGTAGCCGAGTACTCTATCCAGCTGAGCTACGGATGCAAAATGGCGGTGAGGCGGGGATTCGAACCCCGGATGCAGCTTTTGACCGCATACTCCCTTAGCAGGGGAGCGCCTTCAGCCTCTCGGCCACCTCACCACACAACGCCTCTTTCGAGTGCTTCGAGTAACTCGTTAAGAGCTTCTCGTCGCTGCGTGGCGCATATATTACTTTCTGGGACTTATAAGTCAAACAATTTTCCAAAAGCTTTTATCGTTTGCACAAATCACACGCAATTCGCATGTAAAAGCCGCAAAGAGGGTGTTTTATAAGCGGATTTTGCAGGCATCTTCACAGAAAACCTGGGCAGAAATGGCGGTGTTGAGACGAGTAAAGGGCAAAGGAGTGGTTAAAAAGAGAGCGATTGAAATTAAACGGTAACTTTAAGCAGGGAAAATGACGGGAGAGGTTGCGTCTCGCCCGACAGCGAGACGCGACAATATCAGTAACTGGACTGCTGGGATTTTTCAGCCTGGATACGCTGGTAGATCTCTTCACGGTGGACAGATACTTCTTTAGGAGCGTTAACACCAATACGTACCTGGTTACCCTTTACCCCTAAAACTGTCACGGTGACCTCATCCCCAATCATGAGGGTCTCACCAACTCGACGAGTCAGAATCAGCATTCTTTGCTCCTTGAAAGATTAAAAGAGTCGGGTCTCTTGTATCCCGGCATTATCCATCATATAACGCCAAAAAGTAAGCGATGACAAACACGTAAAGTGTAAGCAGTCACGGCATCACATTCTGTTAAACGTAAGTTTAGCCGATATACACAAACTCAACCTGACTTTATCGTTATCGATAGCACAGTGAACAAGACGCCATAACGTTACCGCTATGGCGTCTGCTTGTGCTTTGTAGTTATTACAGTTTCGCGCTTACCCAGCTTTCAACGCTGGCCAATGCTGCAGGGAGTGCCGCCGCATCCGTACCACCGGCTTGCGCCATGTCCGGACGACCGCCACCCTTGCCGCCCACCTGCTGAGCGACCATACCAATCAGTTCCCCTGCTTTTACGCGGTCGGTCACATCCTTAGAGACGCCCGCAATCAGAGAAACCTTACCTTCTGCCACTGTCGCCAGCACGATAACGGTAGAACCAAGCTGGTTCTTGAGATCGTCGACCATAGTACGCAGCATCTTAGGCTCAACGCCCGCCAGATCGCTGACCAGCAGTTTGACGCCCTTAATGTCTACAGCCTTGCTGGAGAGGTTTGCACTCTCCTGCGCCGCAGCCTGCTCTTTCAGCTGCTGCAGCTCTTTTTCCAGCTGACGCGTGCGATCCAGCGCCACGCGCACTTTCTCGCCCAGGTTCTGGCTATCGCCTTTTAGCAGTTGCGCGATGTCGTGCAGCTGATCGCTCTGCGCATGCAGGCTGGCGATTGCGCCTTCACCGGTCACCGCTTCAATACGACGCACACCGGCCGCCGTACCTGACTCGGAAACAATGCGGAACAGGCCGATGTCACCGGTGCGGGAGGCGTGAGTTCCGCCACACAGCTCGGTAGAGAAGTCGCCCATGCTCAACACGCGAACACGGTCGTCATATTTCTCACCAAACAGGGCCATCGCGCCTTTTTTCTTCGCCGCTTCGAGATCCATGATATGGGTTTCGATTGGCAGGTTACGACGGATCTGCGCGTTCACCAGATCTTCCACCGCACGGATTTCAGACGGTTTCATCGCTTCAAAATGCGAGAAGTCGAAACGCAGCACTTTGTCGTTAACCAGAGAACCTTTCTGTGCAACGTGGGTACCCAGCACGTCGCGCAGGGCAGCGTGCATCAGGTGGGTTGCAGAGTGGTTCAGACGAATGCGCGCGCGGCGAGCTTCATCCACGTTCGCCTGAACGCCCTCGCCCACTTTCAGAGAACCGGAAATCAGTTTGCCCTGATGACCGATCGCCTGACCGTATTTCTGGGTGTCGCTGACGCTGAAGCTAAAGCCATTGCCTTTCAGTTCACCTTTATCGCCTACCTGGCCGCCGGATTCTGCATAGAACGGCGTTTTGTCCAGAATGACGACCGCATCCTGACCCGCGCTGATGCTGTCAACTGCTTTACCGTCTACAAACAGGGCAGTCACTTTGCCGGTCAGCTCCAGCGCTTCATAACCTTTGAATTCAGACGCGCCATCAACGCGGATCATCGCGTTGTAGTCTGCACCGAAACCGCTGGACTCACGTGCGCGACGACGCTGCTCTTCCATCGCGGCTTCGAAGCCCGCTTCGTCAACTTTAATGTTGCGCTCGCGGCAAACGTCCGCCGTCAGGTCAACCGGGAAACCGTAGGTGTCGTACAGGCGGAAAGCAGTTTCGCCATCCAGCGTGTCGCCTTTAAGCTTCGCCAGCTCTTCGTCCAGCAGCGCCAGACCGCGCTCCAGCGTACGAGCAAACTGCTCTTCTTCGGTTTTCAGAACCTGCTCTACCTGTGCCTGCTGGCGTTTCAGCTCATCACCAGCGGCACCCATTACGCCAACCAATGGCCCAACGAGTTTATAGAAGAAGGTGTCCTTCGCGCCCAGCATGTTGCCGTGACGGATAGCACGACGAATGATGCGACGCAGCACGTAGCCACGGTTCTCATTCGACGGGATAACGCCGTCGGCAATCAGGAACGCACAGGAACGAATATGGTCCGCGATAACGCGAAGAGATTTGTTGTTCAGATCGGTCGCGCCGGTCACTTCCGCAACGGCTTTGATCAGGGTGCTGAACAGGTCAATCTCGTAGTTGGAGTTAACGTGCTGCAGAACCGCGGCAATACGCTCCAGGCCCATACCGGTATCAACAGAAGGTTTCGGCAGCGGCTCCATCGTACCGTCGGCCTGACGGTTGAACTGCATGAAGACGATGTTCCAGATCTCAATGTAGCGATCGCCGTCTTCTTCCGGGCTGCCGGGAGGGCCGCCCCAGATGTGGTCGCCGTGATCGTAGAAGATCTCGGTGCACGGACCGCAAGGACCGGTATCACCCATCTGCCAGAAGTTGTCAGACGCGTATGGCGCGCCTTTGTTATCACCGATGCGAATAATACGCTCGCGCGGGATCCCGACTTCTTTTTCCCAGATTTCGTAGGCTTCGTCATCGGTTTCATAGACGGTAACCCACAGACGCTCTTTCGGCAGGTTGAACCAGTTTTCACCGGTCAGCAGTTCCCACGCATATTGAATGGCATCGTGTTTGAAGTAGTCGCCGAAGCTGAAGTTACCCAGCATTTCGAAGAACGTGTGGTGACGCGCGGTGTAACCGACGTTTTCCAGGTCGTTGTGTTTACCGCCCGCACGCACGCAACGCTGTGAGGTTGTGGCGCGGGAATAATTACGCTTGTCGAGACCAAGGAACACGTCCTTGAACTGGTTCATCCCGGCGTTGGTAAACAGCAGAGTCGGATCGTTGTTCGGTACCAGGGAGCTGCTGGCAACAACCTGGTGTCCCTTACTATGGAAAAAATCGAGAAACGCCTGACGGATCTCAGCGGTGCTCTTGCTCATAATTATCCTGAAATCAAGCTAACGAAATGTCGTAGCCAGCCTGTTTCGGTAAACCGTTGGACAGACCAGCTACTGGAAAAAGTGGGAATAAGATAAGTTTTCTTTGGTGGGAAGTAAAATCCCGCATGCGTTCAATCGGCAAAATTACGCCAGATATCCTGAATATCTTCCATCAGAAAGCCGCGGTAGAGCAAAAAGCGCTGGATTTTAACTTTTTCTGAAAAATCACGCGACAGCGGTTCACCGTACTTGCGAATGGCCTGCTCTTTTGCCAGTTCGCACCAGTCAATCTCGCACTCGCGCATCGCTTTTTCAATCGACTCCCGGGCCACCCCTTTCTGGTTCAGCTCCTGCCGAATGCGCGCGGGGCCATATCCCTTGCGACCGCGGCTGGCGAGAAACCGCGAGGCGAAACGCGAGTCATCGAGATAGTGATGCTCATAGCACCAGGCAATCACGCGGTCATAATCTTCCGCTGTGGCATCAATCTCTTCCGGCCCGTTTTTACTCATCACCGGAGCCGACAGTTTTCGCCGTAGCTCCTGTTCACTGTGGTCGCGGACGGCAAGAATGCGTACCGCACGATCCAGTAAGCGTGAGTACGCCGGTCGACGTGATGTAGGTTCACTCATAAACAACCTGCTGTTTCAGAAATGCAAAAAGGGCCGCATCAGCAGCCCTTCATCATTAAACGAGAGAATTAAAAGTCTTCGTTAGTTTCTTCAGCATCCGCGGCATCGACCACGAAATCAGGTTTGGAGTCCTGGTTGTTCAGCAGAAGCTCACGCACTTTCTTCTCAATCTCTTTCGCTGCAGCCGGGTTCTCTTTCAGCCAGGAGATAGCATTCGCTTTACCCTGTCCAATTTTGTCACCGTTGTAGCTGTACCAGGCGCCCGCTTTTTCGATCAGCTTCTCTTTCACGCCCAGGTCAACCAGCTCACCGAAGAAGTTAATCCCTTCGCCGTAGAGGATCTGGAATTCAGCCTGTTTGAACGGTGCAGCGATTTTGTTCTTCACAACCTTCACGCGGGTTTCGCTGCCGACGACGTTCTCGCCCTCTTTCACCGCACCGATACGGCGGATATCCAGACGGACAGACGCGTAGAATTTCAGCGCGTTACCACCGGTGGTGGTTTCAGGGTTACCGAACATCACACCAATTTTCATACGGATCTGGTTGATGAAGATCAGCAGCGTGTTGGACTGCTTCAGGTTACCGGCCAGCTTACGCATCGCCTGGCTCATCATACGTGCCGCGAGGCCCATGTGAGAGTCACCGATTTCGCCTTCGATTTCCGCTTTTGGCGTCAGCGCAGCAACGGAGTCGACAACGATAACGTCAACGGCACCTGAACGCGCCAGCGCATCACAAATTTCCAGCGCCTGCTCGCCGGTGTCCGGCTGGGAACACAGCAGGTTGTCGATATCAACACCCAGTTTACGGGCATAGACAGGGTCCAGCGCGTGCTCGGCATCGATAAACGCACAGGTTTTACCTTCGCGCTGTGCCGCAGCAACAACCTGCAGGGTCAGCGTCGTTTTACCGGAGGACTCTGGCCCGTAGATTTCTACGATACGGCCCATAGGCAGACCGCCAGCGCCCAGCGCGATATCCAGAGAAAGCGAACCGGTGGAGATAGTTTCCACATCCATGGAACGGTCTTCACCCAGGCGCATGATGGAGCCTTTACCGAATTGCTTTTCGATCTGGCCCAGTGCTGCCGCCAACGCTTTCTGTTTGTTTTCGTCGATAGCCATTATTACTCCTGTCATGCCGGGAGAAGCGACTGTGCTTCACCGTGGATTTCTGTTCTGTTGGTGCAATTATACTGTATGGTCATACAGTATCAAGTGTTTTGTAGAAATTGTTGCCAGAGCGTTTTTAACGCATAAACGGTGGCCTGACGACGCACGCTTTCGCGATCGCCGCTAAAGCACTCCCGGCGGGTGATCCCCTCTCCTCTGGAGGTGGCAAACCCAAACCAGACGGTGCCGACAGGCTTCACGTCGCTGCCGCCGTCCGGGCCTGCAATGCCGCTAATGGAAATCGCGTAATCTGCCCGTGCCTCTTTGAGCGCACCAATGGCCATCTCGATCACCACCGGTTCGCTGACCGCGCCATGCTGTTCAAGCGTGGATTCCCGAACGCCAATCATCTGTGCTTTAGCTTCGTTACTGTAGGTCACAAAGCCACGTTCAAACCAGGCGGAACTGCCGGCAATATCGGTAATCGCTTTCGCCACCCAGCCGCCGGTACAGGACTCTGCGGTGGTTATCGTCGCACCACGTTGCTTAAGCGCCAGCCCAACTATCTCGCTCAGCTGCATCAATTCATGGTCAGTCATTCTCGCTCCAGGCATCAGAAAAACGTGCTGCACAAGATAGCACTTTCTCATCAGATATGGGGATACGCTTCAGGTTTTACGAGGGCGCTTCAGAAAAAAGCCGATGCGGGCACACCGGCCTGGAAGAATGCTACTTCATGCTGTCAGCGAGGGTATTCACGTTGTGGCGAAACGCCTTAACGTAGGTATCTGCCACCCCGCCTTTTGCCGACAGCGCTTCCGGATAAAGTTCGCCCCCCGGCTGCGCGCCCGTCGCCGACGCAATTTGTTTCACCAGCCGCGGATCGAGCTGATTTTCCATAAACCAGGTTTTCACGCCGTCGGCTTTAATCTGATTGATGATCTCAGCAACCTGCGCCGCGCTGGCCTCACTCTCAGACGACAGGCCCTGCGGCGCCATAAACCTTACGCCGTAGGCACGGCTGAAATAGCCGAATGCGTCATGGCTGGTCAGCACGTTACGCTTCGCCTGCGGGATCTGGCTAAAGCGCGTTTTGGCCCAGCCATCCAGCTGCGTCAGCTGCGCGATATACGGCTTACCGGTAGCTTCGAGCGCCGCTTTATCTTGCGGATCGGCTTTCACCAGCCCGTTCAGAATATTTTGCGCATACAGCGCCCCGTTCGCCGCGCTGTTCCACGCGTGTGGACGGGTCACGGTTTTGCCCTCTTCCTCCAGGGTGTGCGTTTTCACCCCGGTCGACGCCACCACTAGCTGTCCTTTAAATCCGGAGGCCTTCACCAGCCGATCGAGCCAGCCCTCCAGACCCAAACCGTTCACCACCACCACATCAGCCTTGCTCAGCGCCGCGCTGTCTTTCGGTGACGGCTCGAAGGTATGCGGATCGCCGTCCGGCCCCACCAGCGTCGTCACGTTCACGCGATCGCCGCCCACCTCCTGCATGATATCCCCCAGTATCGAAAAGCTGGTGACCACATTCAGCGTTTTGGCCATCACGCCGTGTGACATCATCCCCAGCGCGAGCGCCATGACTAATCCTGTACGTTTCATCGTTTCCCCTTGCGTTAAAAAAGCGCGCGCAGGCTGCCTGCGAGCCTGCTTCGCGTTCCCAGTAAAATGGAAATAAAGAACAGCGCGCTGGCGGTAAGCACGATGGATGGCCCGGCAGGCAAACTCATCGCCCAGGAGAGGCTCAGCCCCAGCCACGCGCAGAAAATACCGCTGATGCCCGCCATCAGGAGCAACCCCGGCAGCGTGCGCACCCAGCAGCGGGCCGCCACGGCCGGCAGCATCATCAGCCCGACGGCCATCAGCGTGCCGAGGACCTGAAAACCGGCCACCAGATTAAGCACCAGCAGCGCCAGAAACAGACCGTGCAGCAGGCCAGGCAGCCAGCGTGCGTTCACCTGGAGCCAGGCGGTATCAAACGCTTCCGTGACCAGCCCGCGATAGAAAATCGCCAGCGTGATAAGGGTGAACATGCAAACGCCCGTGACGAACAGCGCGGCGTCGTTGTCCACGGCGAGGATGGATCCAAACAGCAGATGCAGCAGATCGACATTCGACCCGCGAAGCGACACCAGCGTGACGCCCAGCGCCAGTGAGCCAAGATAAAACCCGGCAAAGCTGGCATCCTCTTTAAGCGGCGTGCGTCGACTAACCAGACCGGCCATCAGCGCCACGGTAATTCCCGCGATAAAACCGCCAATACTCATTGCCAGCAGCGACATGCCGCTGAGCAGGTATCCCACGGCGACACCCGGCAAAATGGCGTGAGAAAGCGCGTCGCCCATCAGGCTCATGCGACGCAGCTGCAGAAACACGCCGAGCGCGGTGGTGCTGACGGAAAGCGCCAGGCAAACCACCAGCGCGCGGCGCATAAAGCCGTACTCAATAAACGGCTGGAAAAAGAGATGCCAGATCATGCCACCCTCACCCGCTCGGTTTTCCACTGGGGAACGTCGGCGTCCAGCCGTAGCGTCTGCGGGAAGTGGCGCGACACGCGCTCGCTGTCGTGCAGTACCGCAAGCAGCGTTTGCCCCTGCATATACATCTCCAGCATCAGGTCCATCAGCACGTTGCAGGTGGCTTCATCGACGCCGGTAAAAGGTTCATCCAACATCACCAGCGGCGCCTGCTGCACCAGTATGCGGGCAAACAGCATGCGCTGAAACTGGCCGCCGGAGAGTTCATCGATGGTGGATAACGCCATGGACTCCAGCCCGACGCGCTCCAGCGCGCTCCTGATGCGCAACCGCGTTTCGCGGCGAAACCCGGAAAAAAGCGAAATGCCCGGCCAGCAGCCCATGCTGACGACGTCCTGTACGGTCAGCGGAAACTGCGCCTCCAGCGCGTGACGCTGTGCCAGCCAGCCAATCACCGGGCGCTTTCCCTGCCAGCGGAAGCCGCCGCTCACGGGAGGAATAAACCCCGCCAGCGTTTTCAGCAGCGTGGATTTCCCGCAGCCGTTAGCGCCGATAATGGCGGTCATGCTTCCCCGTTCGATCACGCCCGAAAGAGGACGCGTAACCGGCTGGCGGTCATAGCCCGCCGTAAGCGCATTCATCACAATCATGGCAATGCCACCGCCCAGCGCACGGCCAGCCCGATGAAAACAACAAGTACCAGCGCCAGCAAAAGCCGAACCAGCGCAGAGAGAGAAAAAAGGGACGTTGACATCTCGACACCACACTTAATGTTATAACATAACAATAATGAAAGGCGATTGAGATGTAAATGGCGCGTTTGAAAAGGGAGTGTGGCGAAATGTTTCTGCAAAACTTCCCTCTCCCGTGGGAGAGGGTAAGGGTGAGGGCATCAGGCCGCACCGTGAGTGCAGCCATGCCGGGTGGCGGCGTTGCCTTACCCGGCCTACCCGTCTGAGCGACTTACTGACTAAACGGTGACGCTGCCGGCACGCGGGCCTGCGATACCGCCAGCCCCAGCTGCCACACCGCCATCGCATAGTGGGTGCTGTGGTTGTAGCGGGTAATCGCATAGAAGTTCGGCATGCCGTACCAGTACTGATAGCCGGTTCCTACGTCCAGACGCAGCAGGCTCACCTGGTCAACATTGCCCAGCGGCTGGGTTGGCGTTAAGCCCGCCGCCGTCAGCTGTGCGACGCTGTACTTAGTTTTGAAGCCGTTGTCCAGACCAAACGCCTCGCCGTTAGCCTGCACCGCCACCTGTCCGCCCGGCGTCCAGCCGTGCGCTTTAAAGTAGTTTGCCACGCTGCCGATGGCATCCACCGGATCCCACAGGTTGATATGACCATCCCCGTTAAAGTCGACGGCATACTGCTTATAGGAGGACGGCATAAACTGGCCGTAGCCCATCGCGCCGGCAAACGACCCTTTCAGATCGAGCGGGTCATCCTGTTCACTGCGCGCCATCAGCAGGAAGGTTTCCAGCTCGGAAGAGAAATACTCCGCGCGGCGCGGGTAGTTAAAGGAGAGCGTCGCCAGCGCGTCAAGGATGCGGGTTTTCCCCATCACGCGGCCCCAGCGGGTTTCCACGCCGATAATCCCGACGATGATTTCCGGCGGTACGCCGTACACCTGCCACGCGCGGTTGAGCGCATCTTCATACTGATTCCAGAACGCCACGCCGTTTTGCACGTTGTCCGGGGTAATAAACTGTTTGCGATAGCGCAGCCACGCGCCGTTCGGCCCGCTCGGCACCTGAGCCGTCGGCGCCTGCCTGTCCATCAGGCGCAGCACGTAGTCCAGACGCTTGGCCTGCGACAAAATTTCGTGCAGCTGCTGTCTGTCGAAGCCGTGTTTGCTCACCATTTTATCGATGAACTGCTCGGCCGCCGGGTTATTCGCGAAGTCGCCGCCCATCTGCATCATATTGTGCTGCGGCTCCAGCAGGAATCCCCCGGAAGGCGCGCCCGCCGTTTGCTGAACGGCTTCGGTCTTAGGTTTGCTGCTACAGGCAGACAGCAGAATAAGCGCAGGCAACAGCGCTGCATAACGACGCTTGAACATGAGACATCCATTTAACGGGTTCGATAAGAACCCAGTATGGTAAAGCATCCGCAACACCTCAAGGAAGCGGTACGCACCTCCCCAACGCAAATCCGCCCTTTTTTCCACCGAAAACCATTCACTCCATCAATTAACTTTCAAAATAACCCATTTTTCTTTCATTGTGAGATCTAACTAACACTTTAAAACCTTTCAAAGTGATTATTATTAACCGCAGTCAGACAAAAACAAAAAAGCCCCACAGGAGAGAAGAATGATAGAAACCATCACCCATGGCGCCGAGTGGTTCATCGGGCTGTTTCAGAAAGGCGGAGAAGTGTTCACCGGCATGGTGACCGGGATCCTGCCCCTGCTGATCAGCCTGCTGGTGATCATGAACGCGCTGATTAACTTTATCGGCCAGCAGCGCATTGAACGCTTCGCCCAGCGCTGCGCCGGGAACCCGCTGTCCCGCTACCTGGTTTTACCCTTCATCGGCACCTTCGTGTTCTGCAACCCGATGACCTTAAGCCTAGGTCGCTTCATGCCGGAAAAGTACAAGCCGAGCTATTACGCCGCCGCCTCCTACAGCTGCCATTCCATGAACGGCCTGTTTCCGCACATCAACCCCGGCGAGCTGTTTGTCTATCTCGGGATCGCCAGCGGCCTCACCACCCTTGGCCTGCCGCTCGGCCCGCTGGCGGTGAGCTATCTGCTGGTTGGTCTGGTGACCAACTTCTTCCGCGGCTGGGTGACGGACCTCACCACCGCCATTTTCGAGAAGAAAATGGGCATTCAGCTTGAACAAAAAGTCCATCTTTCAGGAGCCACAGCATGAACCGGATCCGCATTGAGAAAGGCACGGGCGGCTGGGGCGGCCCGCTGGAGTTCGACGCCACAGAAGGCAAAAAGATCGTCTACATCACCGCGGGCACGCGCCCGGCGATCGTCGATAAGCTGCGCGAGCTGACCGGCTGGGAAGCGGTCGACGGCTTCAAAGAGGGCGAGCCGCCGGAAGCAGAAATCGGCGTGGCGGTCATCGACTGCGGCGGCACGCTGCGCTGCGGCATCTATCCGAAGCGTCGCATTCCGACGGTGAATATTCACTCCACCGGAAAATCAGGCCCGCTGGCGCAGTACATCCTTGAAGACATTTATGTCTCGGGCGTGAAGGAGGACAACATCACTCTGGTGAATGGCACTGCCGCGCCGCAAAAAGCGGCACCGCGCGAGTACGACACCAGCAAGAAGATCACCGAGCAGAGCGACGGCCTGCTGGCGAAGGTCGGGATGGGCATGGGGTCCGCCGTGGCGGTGCTGTTCCAGTCCGGGCGCGACACCATCGACACGGTGCTGAAAACCATCCTGCCGTTTATGGCGTTCGTCTCGGCACTCATCGGCATCATCATGGCGTCCGGCCTGGGTGACTGGATTGCCCACGGCCTCGCCCCGCTCGCCAGCCACCCGCTCGGCCTGGTGACGCTGGCGCTGATCTGCTCCTTCCCGCTGCTGTCGCCGTTCCTCGGCCCGGGCGCGGTGATTGCCCAGGTCATCGGCGTGCTGATTGGCGTGCAGATCGGCCTGGGCAACATTCCCCCGCACCTCGCCCTGCCCGCCCTGTTTGCCATTAACGCGCAGGCGGCGTGTGACTTCATCCCGGTTGGGCTGTCGCTGGCCGAAGCGCGGCAGGACACCGTGCGCGTGGGCGTGCCGTCCGTCCTGGTCAGCCGCTTCCTGACGGGCGCACCGACGGTGCTGATTGCCTGGTTTGTCTCCGGTTTTATTTATCAATAAGAGGTTCCTGTCATGACCGTGATTTACCAGACCACCATTACCCGCATCGGCCAGAGCGCCGCCGACGCGCTGAGCGACCAGATGCTGATCACTTTCCGGGAAGGCGCCCCGGCGGATATCGAAGAGTTTTGTTTTATTCACTGCCACGGCGAGCTTAACGGTGAGCTGAAGGCAGGAAGCCAGCTTGAACTGGGCGAGGCGCGCTATGCGGTGACCGCCGTCGGCGACGTGGCCGAGCAAAACCTGCGCGAGCTGGGCCACATCACCCTGCGTTTCGACGGCCAGCCGCAGGCGGAGTATCCCGGTACGGTTCACGTGGCGGGCCCGGTTCCGCAGGCTGTCACCCCAGGTTGCACGTTAAAATTTGTTGCGTAATTAAGGAGATACACATGAGTCAGGTTGCCGTTGTCATTGGTGGGGGACAAACCTTAGGCGAGTTCCTCTGCCGTGGGCTTGCCGCAGAAGGTTACCGCGTGGCGGTAGTGGACATTCAGAGTGAAAAAGCCGCCCGCGTGGCGGATACCATCAACACCGAGTTTGGCGAAGGGATGGCGTATGGCTTTGGTGCCGACGCCACCAGCGAGCAGAGCGTGATGGCGCTGGCCCGCGGCGTGGACGAGATTTTTGGGCGTACCGATCTGCTGGTCTACAGCGCGGGAATTGCGAAAGCGGCCTTTATCAGCGATTTCGCGCTGGGGGATTTTGACCGCTCGCTGCAGGTAAACCTGGTGGGCTATTTCCTCTGCGCCCGCGAGTTTTCCCGCCTGATGATCCGCGACGGCATTCAGGGACGCATCATTCAGATCAACTCAAAATCAGGGAAAGTGGGCAGCAAGCACAACTCCGGCTACAGCGCGGCGAAGTTTGGCGGCGTGGGACTGACGCAGTCTCTGGCGCTGGATCTGGCCGAATACGGGATTACCGTTCACTCGCTGATGCTGGGCAACCTGCTGAAATCGCCGATGTTCCAGTCCCTGCTGCCGCAGTACGCCACCAAGCTTGGCATCAAAGCGGAAGAGGTGGAGCAGTACTACATCGATAAAGTGCCGCTCAAGCGCGGGTGCGACTATCAGGACGTGCTGAACATGCTGCTGTTTTACGCCAGCCCGAAAGCGTCTTACTGCACCGGGCAGTCGATTAACGTCACCGGCGGGCAGGTAATGTTCTGAGTTCATTCCCCGGTGGCGCTGCGCTTACCGGGGCTACAATCCCCGTAGGCCGGGTAAGGCGCAGCCGCCACCCGGCAGTTAAGGAGCCGATATGGTCACCGCACTCATCACCGTTGCCGCCCTCGCCTGGATCTGCCAGATGGCGTTTGGCGGCTGGCAGATCCACCAGTTTAACCGCGCGTTCGACGCCCTGTGTCAGAAAGGCCGCGTGGGCGTCGGGCGTTCCGGCGGACGCTTCAAACCGCGGGTCGTCGTCGCCGTGGCGCTGGATGAAAATAATAACGTCTGCGATTCGCTCATCATGCGCGGCATGACGGTCTTCGCGCGACCGGTGAAAATCCAGGCAATTAACGGCATTTCGCTGCAGGAATTGCGGCCTGATGTGATCTTTCCCCATGATCCACTCTGTCAGAATGCACTATCATTAGCGCTTAATCTGAAACATGGATAATTTCGTTGTGAAAGCTATAGACTTGCGAAATTATCATTTCGCAACCTAAGGAACGAAGCGCCTATGAAACCTCGTCAGCGGCAGGCGGCCATTCTTGAGCATCTGCAAAAGCAGGGAAAATGCTCGGTAGACGATCTGGCCCACTACTTTGACACCACCGGCACAACAATACGCAAGGATTTGGTATTGCTCGAAAACTCTGGCGCCGTCATTCGAACCTACGGCGGCGTGGTGCTCAATAAGGACGAAGCGGACCCGCCTATCGATCACAAAACGCTGATCAACACCCACCAGAAGGCGCTGATCGCCGAAGCGGCGGTGAAATTTATCCACGATGGCGACTCCATTATCCTTGACGCCGGCAGCACCGTCCTGCAGATGATCCCCCTGCTCAGCCGCTTTAATAACATCACGGTGATGACCAACAGCCTGCACATCGTCAACGCCCTGTCGGAGTTTGACAGCGAACAGACCATCCTGATGCCCGGCGGTACCTTCCGTAAAAAATCCGCATCGTTTCACGGCCAGCTGGCGGAGAACGCCTTCGACCACTTCAGCTTCGATAAACTGTTTATGGGCACCGACGGCATCGACCTGAACGCGGGCGTTACCACCTTCAACGAGGTGTTCAGCGTCAGCAAAGCGATGTGCAACGCCGCGCGGGAAGTGATTCTGATGGCGGACTCGTCGAAGTTTGGCCGCAAAAGTCCCAACATTGTCTGTAGCCTGGAGAGCGTCGACAAGCTGATTACCGACGCGGGTATCGACCCGGCGTTCAAAAAAGCGCTGGAAGAAAAAGGCATCGACGTGATCGTAACCGGAGAGAAAGATGAGTGATTTTCTGTTAAACGCGGGCCGCCAGACCCTGATGCTGGAGCTGCAGGAAGCCAGCCGCCTGCCGGAGCGCCTGGGCGAGGAGTTTGTTCGCGCGGCCAACACCATTATTCACTGCGAAGGAAAGGTGGTTGTCTCCGGGATCGGGAAATCCGGCCATATTGGCAAAAAGATCGCCGCGACGCTGGCCAGCACCGGAACGCCTGCTTTCTTCGTGCATCCGGCGGAAGCGCTGCACGGCGATCTGGGAATGATTGAAAGCCGCGACGTGATGCTGTTTATCTCCTACTCCGGCTCGGCGAAAGAGCTGGATCTCATTATTCCGCGCCTGCAGGAAAAGTCGGTCGCTCTGCTGGCGATGACCGGGAAGTCCCGCTCGCCGCTGGCGCTGGCCGCCAAAGCGACGCTGGACATTTCCGTTGAGCGCGAAGCCTGCCCGATGCACCTCGCCCCAACCTCCAGCACCGTTAACACCCTGATGATGGGCGACGCGCTGGCGATGGCGGTGATGCAGGCGCGCGGCTTTAACGAAGAAGATTTTGCCCGTTCGCATCCGGCGGGGGCACTCGGCGCGAGGCTGCTCAATAAAGTGCATCACCTGATGCGCACCGACGATGCCATTCCGCAGGTTAAACTCGACACCAGCGTCATGGACGCGATGCTGGAGCTCAGCCGCACCGGCCTGGGCCTGGTGGCGGTTTGCGACAGCGACGGCTTCGTGAAGGGCGTCTTTACCGACGGCGACCTGCGCCGCTGGCTGGTGGGCGGCGGCAGGCTGGAAGCGCGGGTTTCGGAAGCGATGACCCAGGGCGGGCTAACGCTGAACGCCGAGAGCCGCGCCATTGAGGCCAAAGAGAGTCTGATGAAGCGTAAAATCACCGCCGCGCCGGTGGTGGATGACGCCGGCAGGCTGTGCGGCGCCATTAACCTGCAGGATTTCTACCAGGCCGGGATTATTTAAGCCCCAGACGCTTCGCCAGCCGGTGCAGGTTGGCGACGTCCATCTCCAGCGCCCGCGCGCACGCCGCCCAGCTGCGGTTGTTCTGCTTCAGCGCGCGGGTAATCATCTGGCGCTGGAACGCTTCCGTCGCCTCGCGCAGGTTCTCATTCGCACTCTCTGGCTCACGCTGGACCACCGTCTGTACAGCATCATCATGCAACGCAAAATGACGCGCGTGGATCACCACCTCGTCACCCGAACGCGTCGCCCGCGCCAGCACCACCGCGCGGTGAATCGCATGCTCCAGCTCGCGCACGTTGCCCGGCCAGCCGTAGCTCAGCAGATGCGCTCTCGCCCCCGGGCTTAACACCACGCGGGAAAGCCCCATCCTGAGACGGCACTGCTCGCAGAAAAAGCCCGCCAGCAGCAGCACGTCGTCCCCGCGTTCGCGCAACGGCGGCACGGTAAGTGGGAACACGCTCAGGCGGTGGAACAGGTCAGCGCGGAAGTTCCCGGCAAGTACCTCTTCACGCAGGTCGCGGTTCGTCGCCGCCAGCACGCGCACGTCCACTCTGTGGCTGCGGTCATCCCCCACGCGCTGGATATCGCCGTACTGCAGCACGCGCAGGAGCTTGGCCTGTAACGACAGGGAAAGCTCACCAATCTCATCCAGAAACAGCGTGCCGTTATCGGCCATTTCAAACTTGCCGCTGCGGTTGCTGATGGCCCCGGTAAACGCCCCTTTGACGTGACCAAACAGCTCGCTTTCCGCCACGCTCTCCGGCAGCGCGGCGCAGTTGAGGTACACCAGCGGGTTAACCGCGCGCGGCGAGGCTTCGTGAATGGACTTCGCCACCAGCTCTTTACCGGTGCCGGTTTCACCGAAGATCAGCACGTTCAAATCGGAGGCGGCGACGATCTCAATCTCTTTTTTGAGCTGCGCCATGCCCGGCGAAAGGCCAATCATCTCCGTGTGCGCCACCTGCTCAAACGCCGCCGGGCTGCCGGGAAGAATGTTCTGGCTCTCCAGCTGTTCAATCAGCAGGGCGTTGTTCAGCGCCCCGGCGGCCAGCGCGGCAATCAGGCGCAGCTCTTCGTCGCTGAAGGTGTCGAACTGGTCCGGCGACATGCCGTCGAGCGTCAGTGCCCCAATCAGGTTTTGCCCGGCAAACAGCGGCAGGCCGATGCAGGCGTGCACCTTCAGGCTCTCCTGGCCCGGAATAAGCCCGTCGTACGGGTCAGGCAAATCGCTGTCCGCCGGGAAACGCACCACGTCCCCGGCCCGGGCGATGGTCTCCAGCCGCGGATGACCTTCAAGGGCAAAACGCCGCCCGAGAACGTCCCTGGACAGCCCGTCGATAGCCAGCGGAATAAACTGCCGCCCCTCGTAGCGGAGCAGTGCCGAGGCATCGCACGCCAGCACGTGGCGCAGCGTGGAGATCAGCCGCTGAAAGCGGTCCTGATGGCCGATGCCGGTTTGCAGTTCAATGGCGATCTTCGCCAGCACGTCTACGGAAAAGCTCATGTCTGCCTCGCTGTCATTTTGACAATGCATGTTGTCATATTGACTGCAATATGAATAGTCATAATGACTACCCATTAAGAGTCATAAAAATAATAATCCAGTAAAATCAATAAAATAAAAGTTGGCACGCAACTTGATATAAGCAAACCATCTTATTTGAAAAACGCGATATTACGCTGAGGTTGCTATGTCTATTCTGGTTAAAAATAACATTCATTGGGTTGGTCAACGTGACTGGGAAGTACGCGACTTCCACGGGACGGAGTACAAAACGCTGCGCGGCAGCAGCTACAACAGCTATCTCATCCGGGAAGGTAAAAACGTGCTGATCGATACCGTCGATCACAAATTCAGCCGCGAGTTCGTGCAGAACCTGCGCAGCGAAATCGATCTCGACGCCATCGACTACATCATCATCAACCATGCGGAAGAGGACCACGCCGGCGCGCTGACCGAGCTGATGTCTTACATTCCGAACACGCCGATCTACTGCACCACCAACGCCATCGACTCGATCAACGGTCACCACCACCATCCGGAGTGGAATTTCCACACCGTGAAAACCGGTGACACCCTGGATATCGGCAACGGCAAACAGCTGATCTTCGTGGAAACCCCGATGCTGCACTGGCCGGACAGCATGATGACCTATATGACCGGCGACGCGGTGCTGTTCAGCAACGACGCCTTCGGCCAGCACTACTGCGACGAGCGCCTGTTCAACGACGAAGTGGATCAGACCGAACTGTTCGAACAGTGCCAGCGCTACTACGCCAACATCCTGACCCCGTTCAGCCGTCTGGTGACGCCTAAAATCACCGAGATCCTCGGCTTTAACCTGCCGGTGGATATGATTGCCACCTCCCACGGCGTGGTGTGGCGTGAAAACCCAACCCAGATAGTGGAGCTGTACCTGAAATGGGCGGCGGATTATCAGGAAGACCGCATTACGATTTTCTACGACACCATGTCCAACAACACCCGCATGATGGCGGACGCCATTGCCCAGGGCATCAACGAAGTTGATCCTAACGTGGCGGTGAAAATCTTCAACGTGGCGCGCAGCGATAAAAACGAAATCCTCACCAACGTTTTCCGCTCTAAAGGCGTGCTGGTGGGTACCTCCACCATGAACAACGTGATGATGCCGAAAATTGCCGGTCTGGTAGAAGAGATGACCGGCCTGCGCTTCCGTAACAAACGCGCCAGCGCCTTTGGCTCTCACGGCTGGAGCGGCGGCGCGGTAGACCGTCTCTCCACCCGCTTACAGGATGCGGGCTTTGAGATGTCCATGAGCCTGAAGGCCAAGTGGCGCCCGGATATCGACGCCCTGGAGATCTGCCGCCAGCACGGCCGCGATATTGCCCGTCAGTGGGCGCTTGCACCGCTTCCGGAAGCCGCACCCGCCGCGGCCCCAGCGCCTGCAGCGACCGCCTGTGAATCTGCCGCCGCCGATCTCGGCCCACGCATGCAGTGCAGCGTCTGCCAGTGGATCTACGACCCAGAGCTGGGCGAGCCGCTGCAGGACGTTGCGCCAGGCACGCCGTGGAGTGACGTGCCGGACAACTTCCTCTGCCCGGAATGTTCCCTCGGTAAAGACGTCTTTGATGAACTGGGTACGGAGGCAAAATGAATAACGGCATCGTCATCATCGGCTCGGGCTTTGCCGCCCGCCAGCTGGTGAAAAATATCCGCAAACAGGATGCTAACGTGCCGCTGACGGTGATCGCCGCCGACAGCATGGACGAGTACAACAAGCCTGATTTAAGCCACGTCATCAGCCAGAATCAGCGCGCCGAAGATCTCACCCGCCAGACGGCGGGGGAGTTCGCAGAACAGTTCAACCTGCGTCTGTTTCCGTACACCTGGGTCACCGATATCGACGCCGCCGCGCACGTGGTGAAAGCGAAGGAGAAAACCTGGCAGTACGACAAGCTGGTGCTGGCAACGGGAGCCTCTGCGTTCGTGCCGCCGGTTGAAGGCCGCGAGCTGATGATAACGCTCAACAGCCAGCAGGAGTATCAGGCCAGCGAAACCCTGCTGCGCGATGCAAAGCGTGTAATGATTGTCGGCGGCGGGCTGATCGGTACCGAGCTGGCGATGGATTTCTGCCGGGCAGGCAAGGCCATTACCCTGGTTGACCACGCGGCGAGCATTCTGTCGGCGCTGATGCCCGCAGAGGTAAGCAGCCGCCTGCAGCATCGTTTGACCGACATGGGCGTCCATCTGCTGCTCAAATCGCAGCTGCAGAGCCTCGCTAAAACCGAAGGCGGCATTCGCGCATCGCTTGACGGCGGCCGCAGCGTTGAGGTGGATGTCGTGGTTGCCGCGACGGGGCTGCGTCCGGAAACCGCGCTGGCTCACCGTGCCGGCGCGGAAACACAGCGCGGCGTGAAGGTAGATAGCTACCTGCAAACCACGCAGCCCGATATTTACGCGCTGGGGGACTGCGCCGAAATTAACGGTCAGGTGCTGCCCTTTTTACAGCCGATTCAATTAAGTGCGATGTATCTGGCGAAAAACCTGCTCGGCGGCAGCGCGCCGCTGAAATTACCCGCCATGCTGGTTAAAGTCAAAACGCCGGAATTACCGCTGCATCTTGCCGGTGAAACCCAGCGTAAGGATCTGAACTGGCAAATCACCCTCGAGCAGGAAGGCATGGTCGCGCGAGGCGCGGATAACGAGGGCCAGATGCGCGCTTTTGTCGTCAGTGAAGACCGGATGAAGGAGGCTTTCGCCCTGCTGAAATCGCTGCCCGCTTAACCCGCAACCTCCTGCCACGCTTACTTAACCTTTGGATTTTATTGTCCGCCGCCCCGCTGTCCCGGGGCTTTTTTTTGCGCATTCTATTCATCAAATAAATACAAAACAGATAAATCATCGCTATTCATCCCTAATTTATTATTTCCATTGATACTTAAATGCGGAACAGCTGAAAAACATCACCCTGTTTTATTATTCGCATCCGGCTTACGCTGAAAAGGTATTAATCAGCCGGAGGCGAATCATGGCGACTTTTAATAAAGAACTCAATTATCTTTCTCATTATTTCCAGCAGACGAAAAATGCGGAACACATTTTATTCCGCTGGCTTTATTTGAGCCCGGAGGCGCGCATTGAACGTCTGCGTGAATTGATAGAACCGGTAAGTAAACCTGAGCAGTAATTGCCTGGGGCGCTACGCTTACCCAGCCTGCAATGCCCGTAGGCCCGCGCAAGCATAGCGCCGCGGGGCAAAAAACCGGAACACTTTATTCATCCCGGCCTTATTTATTCCGCAAAAAGCCCTACACTCTCAGCATCCTTCTTTTCCGGTATGCCGCTATGCGCCAGCTTCAGAAAATCCGTCAGTATCAACGGCTTTATCAGCACTACGGCGCAGCGCCAGCGCCCACGACCATCGCTGAAGTCGCGGAAGTTGCGCTGTGCAGCGAACGACATGCGCGCACCCTGCTGCGCCAGCTCGCGCAAAGCGGCTGGCTAAGCTGGAGCGCGCAGCCGGGGCGCGGGCATCGCGCCATCCTGCACTGCCTGACGACCACCGGCGAGCTGAGCGCGCCGCTGATGCACGCCTGCCTGGAGAAAGGAGATTACCAGAGCGCGCTGCAGCTGGCCGACGGCGACCCCGCCAGCCTGCACCACATCATCACCCCGTTTTTAGGCGGTAAATGGCTTAAGCACCAGCCGACGCTGCGCATTCCGTGGCATCGCCCGCTCGCGTCGCTGCACCCGGCCCTTCAGCGCCGCCGCGCCGAACAGCATATTATCTGCGCGGTTCACGCGGGGCTGACGCGCTACGCGCCCGGCCACTCGCAGCCGGTCGCGGATTTAGCCCATCACTGGGATACCCGCGACGACATGCGCTGCTGGCGTTTTTATCTGCGCAGCGGCGCGCACTGGCACAACGGGCAAGCCATCAGCGATGAGGATATTCTCGCCGCGCTGCACCAGCTGCTGGCCGATCCGGCGCGCAGCGCGGGGCTCGCGCACGTTCACCAGGTGTCGCTTGTCGCCCCCTGGTGTCTGGAGATCGTCCTCAGCGCCCCCGATGCCATGCTGGCGCATCGTCTTGCGCATCACGCCTGTCGCCTGCCGCATCCGCAGCAGCCGACCGTTGGCGCAGGTCCCTTTGCTATCGCCCACCACCACTCGCACTACCTGCGCCTTGAGCGCCAGCCGTGGTACTTTGCGGCGCACCCGCTGCTGCATGCGATAGAGTTCTGGCGCACCCGCAGCGAGCCGGAAAAACCCGCGTGGATCACCGTAGGTAAAGGAGAAAATGCCCGGGAGTCCGTCACCTCCACCAGCGGAGGATTCGCCTGGCTGATGCTGAACGCCGGGTTAGCGCAGCCGCTGGCCGCCTGGCTGCGTCAGGAAATTCAGCATATTAATCAGCAGTACGTCCGCCGGGACGATATCGACACCCGCACCGAAATTTTGCACGGCATCACGACGCCCGCGTTTCCGGCAGCGTCCGACGTTACCCTTCCCGCCACCCTGTCGCTGGTCTGCTATCACGCGCCGGGACTGTGCGATCTGGCCAGCATGCTGCAAGCGCGCCTGAAAAAGCGCGGCTGTGAGGTCATCATTCGCTGGAAAGACCGTGAGGCGTGGCATGCCCCCGACGCGCTGGCGCAGGCGGATATCTTACTGGGGGATTATCTGGCGGGCGAGGTGCCGGAGTTTGCGCTGGCAGAGTGGTTTACGGAAGAACCCGCGTGGGCCACGGCGCTGGGGCAGGCCCCGTGGCAAAAAGCGAAGCAGACGCTGATGACCTATTGCGAAAGCGAAGAGAGCCTGCGAACGCATCTGCCCGCCTTCTTTCAGCGCCTGCTCGAAAGCGGCGCCTGCACGCCGCTGTTCCACTACCGCTATCGTCTTAATACCCTGGAAAACGTGCAGGGTATTGTGCTGACCGCCAGCGGATGGCTTGATTTTACCCGCGCCTGGCTGCCGCCGGCTCAGGAGCGCACCACCAGCGCGTCGTAGCCGCGCCAGCGGTAGTTGACCATGGAGATCAGCCAGCAGGCGACAAACAGCCCGACCACCACAAACCCGGCGTTGCCCAGGTTATCGTTCACCGCGCCAATTACATCCCAGACGCCGCCGCTGAGGGCGAATTTATCCATCAGCAGACCCAGCGCTTCCAGCCCGCCGATAAACAGCGCCACCACCACGGAGGTGCCGGTAATGGTCATGTTGTAGTACAGCTTGCGCTGCGGCTTGTTGAACGCCCAGCCGTAGGCACCCACCATCAGCAAATTGTCGAGGGTATCGACCAGAGCCATGCCGCTCGCAAAGAGCGCCGGGAAGATCATGATTGCCCAGACCGATATCCCGTGAGAGGCGCTGGCGGCAGAAATGCCCAATACGCCAATCTCGGTCGCGGTATCAAACCCCAGGCCAAACAGAAAACCGACCAGGTACATCTGCCAGCTTTTATTCACCAGGCGGAACGTCGCGCCGAACAGCCAGTTCATCACTCCGCCCTGCGCCGGGAGCGTGACGTCTCCCTGCACCGGCCTGCCGTTTTTCAGCGCCTGAAAACTGCGCCAGACGCCGCGCAGGATCACCATGTTCACCAGCGCCATCGCCAGCAGGAAGGTCGCCGACACCGCCGTGCCAATCAGGCTGCCGGTCTCGTGAAACCACGCCATATTCTTCTGAAATGCCGTGGCGGTCGCGGCGATGGCAATGGACGCCAGCACCACGATGGTGGAGTGCCCCAGCGAGAACCACGCCCCCACGCCGGACGGGCGTTTCCCCTGCTGCATCATCTTACGCGTCACGGTATCAATCGCTGCAATGTGGTCGGCATCTACCGCATGACGCAGCCCGTAGCACCAGGCCAGCAGGCTTGCCGCCATCAGCGCCGTGCTGTCGCTGAAGGTGCGCCATGCCCATCCCCAGGCCAGCAGGTTTGCCATTACCAGAGCCAGCAGCAGTAGCGCGGCGCGAGGTTCATTGCGTAAGAGTCGTAACATTTTAAATCCTTTTTGAACATGACCGGGCAGCGGCGATCGCCGCCTGCCCAAAGGAGATCGCTCCGTCGCCTGCAGGCAGGCGCGAAGGAAAAAGAAGCGTAAAGTCAGAAAGATAATGGCGCAGGCGCGCGCGCAGCAGACGGTTGTGTAACACGCCGCCGCTGAGGCAGATTGTCGAAAGCGATAAGCGCCGGGCATGGAACGCGGCGAGATCCGCCAGCCCTTTTGCCAGCGCATCGTGAAACGCCCAGGCGCGCTCGCTGGGTTCCGCCCGCCAGTTCAGCCACTGTTGCCAGAAGCGCGCGAGGTTATCCACCGCAAGCGTGACCGGGTGTTCCACACCATTGCACCGTGCCGCCAGCGCTTCCAGCCGGCAGGCCGCTTCGCCTTCCCAGGTTTGCGTGTCGATACCCAGCGCGCAGGCAACCGCATCAAACAGGCGACCGCACGACGAGGACCGCGGCGCGTTGACGCCGCGCTGGATAGCCGTCGCCAGCAGCGGCCAGTTCTGGCACTGTACCGCGCGCGTTTCCGGGTATTGCTGCCAGTCAGGGACAAACGCCAGACAGTGGGCGAGCAGGTTGCGCCACGGCTGCCGCGCCGCGAGATCGCCGCCCGGCAACGCAACGGCAGGCAGCCCTCCCAGACGTTCACACTCGAGATAGTTCACCCGCAGGCACTCCCCGCCCCACAGCGCGCCGTTCTCGCCCATGCCCGTTCCGTCCAGCGTCAGGGCGATAGCGTCTTCGCCGTCGCGCGGCCAGCCGTTTTCAGCCAGGCACGCCGCCGCGTGGGCGTGATGGTGCAGTACGGTTTCAACCGGCAGCGCCTGCTCCTGCGCCCATTGCCGGGTGTGGTAGCCGGGGTGGGCGTCGCACACCACGCGCTGCGGCTGAAAGGCGTAGATCTGCTGCATCACCGCCAGCGCCGAACGCCACTGCGCCTCGACGCCGTCGTCACCGAGATCGCCAAAGTGCTGGCTCAGCACCGCCTGGTTCCCGCGCACCAGGCAAAAGGTATTCTTCATCTCCGCGCCGGTAGCCAACATGGCGGGGATATCGTCAAACCCTGCCGGCAGCGTGACGGCATCCGGCACAAAGCCGCGCGCACGGCGCAGCACTGCCCCGTCCCGATCCAGCACCGAATCATCCATTCTCTGCAGGATGTCGCGGTTGTGCAGCAGGAAGCCGTCCGCAATTTCGCCGAGCTCTTCCAGCGCCTGCTCGTTGGTTATGGCAGGCGGACGACCGCTGAGGTTGCCGGAGGTCATCACCAGCGGATGCCGGCAGTCCTGCATCAGTAAATGATGCAGCGGGTTAGCGGGCAGCATGATGCCTAACGCATCCAGACCCGGCGCGATGCCGTCGGGAAATGCGGGCAGCCAGGCTTTCGGCGTGAGTACGATGGGTGCAGCGGGTGAGCCGAGCAGCGTCTGAATCGACGCGGGTAACGCGTCGGCATTCGGGATCATCACCGCCAGCGGTTTACCCGGACGCTGCTTGCGCGAGCGAAGCGTCGCGACCGCCTGGGGATCCCGTGCGTCACAGGCGAGGTGAAAGCCCCCCAGCCCTTTAATGGCGACAATACCGCCGTTTTTCAGCGTCTTCACCGCCGCGCTCAGCGCAGCCTCACCGGCAGCAGTGACGTCGCCCGCCCGCCACGCAAGCGCGGGCCCGCAGTCCGGGCAGGCGACCGGCTGGGCGTGAAAACGTCGGTCGGCAGGGTTGCGGTACTCCGCTTCACACGGCGCGCAGAGCGGGAATGCCGCCATCGACGTCGCCGGGCGGTCATAGGGCATGGCGCGAATAATGGTGAAACGCGGCCCGCAGTGGGTGCAGTTGATAAACGGGTAGCGATAGCGGCGCTCGCGCGGATCGCGCATTTCAGCCAGACATGCCGGACAGGTCGCGGCATCCGGCACAATCTGGGTGTCCATCGCCCCGCCCGCGCTGTGGCGGATGGTAAAGTCCTTCGGCACGCGCGCCCAGGTGAACGGCTGCGTTTCAACGCGGTCAATGCTTGCCAGCGGCGGGCAGTCCTGATGCAGCCTCGCGGTAAAGGCCCCCCCATTACCCGCGAGGCGCACCAGCACGCCCTCTCCGTCGTTGCAGACATCGCCTGCAAGCTGAAGCTGTTGCGCCAGCTGCCAGACGAAGGGACGAAACCCCACGCCCTGCACCTTGCCGCGCACGCGCAGCTGTACGCCGTTACTGCTCATGGCGGATCAGAACAGCAGTGATGAGGAGGTGTCGAACGCCGCGCGACGGCGCTTTTCCGCGCTCATCTGCTCAAGCTTGTCGCGATCGACGCAGACCAGCGCGTGCGTCGGACAGGCTTCCATGCAGGCCGGGCCGGCGTCGCGGTGGTAGCAGAGGTCACATTTGTTGGCTTCGGCTTTTTCCGCGCGCACGCTCAGCCCCATTCCGCTGTTGCGGACCACCGGACGGACCACCACCTCCATCGCGCCGTACGGGCAGGCGACTACGCAGGTTTTGCAGCCAATGCAGCGCTCCTGCATCACGTGCACAAAGCCTTTCTCGCGTTTGATCGCCCCGTTCGGGCAGACGTTCGCGCACGGGGCGTCTTCGCACTGACGACAGATGGCGGCGGTGGAAATATTCACGCCTTTGATGACGTGAATGCGCGGCAGGAAGGTGTCAGGGGTAAGCGACGCGCAATCCTGCTCTGCCTGATGGGAAACCACGCACGCCACTTCACAGGTACGGCAACCAATACACTTACTGGCATCGGCCATAATAAAACGATTCATCTGCTTCTCCAGCATTACAGTTATGCGCGGAGATATTCATAAACCGTGCCAATTATTAACCTATTGATTTAAAGCGATTTTAAAAATCACAGCGGCGCTGTCATCGTCACTTATGACGATGACAGCTGTCGACATCAGCGGTGCGGGCCGTCAATAACCGAGTCGCGCAGGACAAGCTCGCCGGAGAAGGTTTGCTGATATTTGAACTCACCGCCGTCGAGCATGAAGATCAGGCGGCTAATGGTTTCCTGGATCATCTCCGTCACCGGGATGCGAACGCTGGAGAGCGACGGCACGATGTAAGGCGCGATGGCCACGTCGTCAAAACCGATCACCGACACCGCGTCCGGGGTGGCAACGCCGCTGTCGTGCAGCTGCTTCATCGCGCCAATCGCCATATCGTCATTGCTCGCCACCAGCGCCGTAAAGCGCTCGCCGCGCGTCAGCAGTTCAGCCACCGCCGTCGCGCCGCTGGCGGGGTTCCACTTCCCCTGCGCGATCAGCCCCTCGCGCAGCGGAATACCGTGCTGCGCCAGCGCGTCTTTGTAGCCGGAAAGACGCTCAACCCCGGTCGGCGAATCCAGCGAGCCGGTAATAAACGCGATGTCCCGGTGGCCTTTCGCAATCAGCTGCGCCACCGCGTCCTGGCTGGAAGCTTTATGATCGGACCAGACGCTGTGGCTGCTGTTTTTCCGCAGGCGGCGGTTGAGCACCATGATGGGCTGCTCGCACTTCTCGACGATCTCATCCATCTCTTCCACGCTCAGGAAACGCGGATAGATAATCACCGCGTCGCAGCGCATATCAAGCAGGTACTGGATCGCCTCGCGCTCTTCGTCCGCGCTGTGCTTGCCGTCCGCGAGGATCAGCTGCCGCCCTTTCTCTTCCGTCATGCGCGCGGCGTGAAACAGCAGTTCGCTAAAGTAAACGCCGTGATAAAGGGTGTTCGTCACCACCAGCCCCAGCGTCTGGGTACGCTTGGTCGCCAGGTTGCGCGCCAGTAAATTCGGGCGATAGCCGCTCTCTTCAATGGCCTGAAACACCCGGTCTTTGGTCTCCTGGCTGACGTAGCCATTTCCCGACAGCACCCGGGACACCGTGGCTTTCGAAACGCCTGCCCGCTTCGCCACTTCAAGCATCGTGGTCATGTTGTTAATCCGTCTGCCTCTGATGATGCGCAGTGTACTGCACCGCGGGGAAATTGTCGCAGCGGCGAAATCACGCTTTTAGCACCCCATTGCGATCCGCATCACGAAACGAAAAAATGGTCAAAAAGCGATCTTGTTTCATTCATAAAAACTCATGATGATTATGTGGAACCGGTTTCCTACATTTCTCACAACGATAACAGGATCACATCCGATGGCCAAAAATTACGCCGCGCTGGCGAACGACGTTGTCAGCGCGCTGGGCGGCAAAGAGAACATTGTCGCCGTCACCCACTGCATGACGCGTCTACGCTTCGTCCTGAAAGACGAAAGCCTTACCGACGCCGCGCGTCTGAAAAGCATCAGCGGCGTGCTCGGCGTGGTACGCAATGACAACCAGTGTCAGGTCATTATTGGCAACACCGTTTCTCAGGCGTACCGCGAAGTGGTGAGCCTGCTGCCAACCAGCCTGCAGCCTGCTGTACCGGAAGGCCCGCAGAAACTGACATTACGCCGCATCGGCGCCGGGATCCTCGACGCGCTGATCGGTACCATGTCCCCGCTGATCCCGGCGATCATCGGCGGCTCGATGGTCAAGCTGCTGGCGATGATCCTTGAGATGACCGGCGTGCTGCCAAAAGGCGCGCCGACGCTCACCATTTTGACCGTCATCGGCGACGGCGCGTTCTTCTTCCTGCCGCTGATGGTGGCGGCCTCGGCGGCGGTGAAGTTCAAAACCAACATGTCGCTGGCGATAGCCATTGCGGGCGTGCTGGTCCACCCGAGCTTTATCGAGCTGATGGCGAAAGCCGCGCAGGGCGAGCACGTTGAGTTCGCCTTTATCCCGGTGACGGCGGTGAAATACACCTACACCGTCATCCCCGCGCTGGTGATGACCTGGTGCCTGTCTTACATCGAACGCTGGGTCGATCGCATTACCCCGGCGGTAACGAAAAACTTCCTCAAGCCGATGCTGATCGTGCTGATTGCCGCCCCGCTTGCCATCGTGCTGATTGGGCCGCTGGGCATCTGGATCGGTAGCGCCATCTCCGCGCTGGTTTACACCATTCACGGCTATCTGGGCTGGCTCTCCGTCGCCATTATGGGCGCGCTGTGGCCGCTGCTGGTGATGACCGGGATGCACCGCGTCTTTACGCCAACTATCATTCAGACCATTGCCGAAACGGGCAAAGAGGGGATGGTGATGCCGTCAGAAATCGGCGCCAACCTGTCGCTCGGCGGCTCGTCGCTGGCGGTGGCGTGGAAAACCAAAAACCCGGAGCTGCGCCAGACGGCGCTGGCGGCGGCAGCTTCCGCCATTATGGCGGGGATCTCTGAACCGGCGCTGTACGGTGTGGCAATACGCCTGAAGCGTCCGCTGATTGCGAGCCTGATCAGCGGCTTTATCTGCGGCGCGGTGGCCGGCATCGCGGGTCTTGCCAGCCACTCGATGGCGGCGCCAGGGCTGTTTACCAGCGTGCAGTTCTTTGACCCGGCGAACCCGATGACCATCGTCTGGGTGTTTGGCGTGATGGGGCTGGCAGTGGTGCTGTCGTTTGTTCTGACCCTGATACTCGGCTTTGAGGATATCCCGGTTGAAGACCACGCCGAAAAAGCGCGCGCCCTGCAGACCGCACCGGCCCAGAGCAAAGCGGCACAAGCATAAATTGAAAGCGAGGTAAGAATGTCTGTTTTTCCACAAGGATTTTTATGGGGCGGCGCGCTTGCCGCTAACCAGAGTGAAGGGGCTTACCGTGAAGGCGGCAAAGGGCTGACGACGGTCGATATGATCCCCCACGGCGCGAATCGCCTGGCGGTGAAGCTCGGTAAGGAAAAGCGTTTTTCGCTGCGTGACGACGAGTTCTACCCGAGCCACGAGGCGATTGATTTTTACCATCGCTATAAAGAAGACATCGCCCTGATGGCGGAGATGGGCTTTACGGTGTTCCGCACCTCGATTGCCTGGAGCCGCCTCTATCCGAACGGCGACGAGCCGCTGCCGAATAAGGAAGGCATTGCCTTCTACCGCGCGGTGTTCGAGGAGTGCAAAAAGTACAATATCGAGCCGCTGGTGACGCTCTGCCACTTCGACGTCCCCATGCACCTGGTGACGGAGTACGGCTCCTGGCGCAACCGCAAGATGGTCGATTTCTTCGCCCGCTACGCCCGCACCTGCTTTGAAGAGTTTAACGGGCTGGTGAAATACTGGCTGACTTTCAACGAAATCAACATCATGCTGCACAGCCCGTTCTCCGGCGCGGGGCTGGTGTTCGAGGAAGGTGAAAACGAGGACCAGGTGAAGTACCAGGCCGCGCACCACGAGCTGGTGGCAAGCGCGCTGGCAACCAAAATCGCCCACGAGGTGAACCCGGAAAACCAGGTGGGCTGCATGCTGGCGGGCGGCAATTTCTACCCGTACTCCTGCAAGCCGGAAGACGTGTGGATGGCGCTGGAGAAAGATCGCGAGAACCTGTTCTTTATCGACGTGCAGGCGCGCGGCCGCTATCCGGCCTACTCCGCCCGCGTGTTCCGCGAGAAAGGCGTGGCGATCGTCAAAGACCCGGGCGACGATGAACTGCTGAAAAACACCGTCGATTTTGTTTCGTTCAGCTATTACGCCTCGCGCTGCGCGTCGGCGGACATGAACGCGGGCAACACCAGCGCGGCGAACATCGTGAAGTCCCTGCGCAACCCGCACATTCAGGTGAGCGAATGGGGCTGGGGCATTGACCCGCTCGGCCTGCGTATCACCATGAACATGATGTACGACCGCTACCAGAAGCCGCTGTTCTTGGTGGAAAACGGCCTCGGGGCGAAAGACGTGATTGATGAAAACGGCGAGATCAACGACGACTACCGCATCAGCTACCTGCGCGAGCATATCCGCGCGATGGGCGACGCGATTGAGGACGGCGTACCGCTGATGGGCTACACCACCTGGGGCTGTATCGACCTTGTGTCGGCCTCAACGGGCGAGATGAGCAAGCGCTACGGGTTTGTGTACGTTGACAGGGACGACGCCGGAAACGGCACGCTGGACCGCAAGCGCAAGAAGTCGTTCGGGTGGTATAAGAAAGTGATTGCGAGTAACGGGGCGGATCTCGAGTAGCCTGTTTTGCCGGGTGGCGGCTTCGCCTTACCCGGCCTACAAAACCGTAGGCCCGGTAAGCGTAGCGCCACCGGGCGCTGTTCAGAGCCGGGAAAATCCCCCGTCCCCAACCCACCCGGCAAGCCGTGAATACACCACGTCCACCGCCTCTTTCACCGGCGGCGTCATCGGGTAATAAAATCCGACAATGTCCGGCTGAATGCCCAAAAACAGCACCTCGCCCACGTCGTCCTTGATCTGATCTACGAGGTAGTTCAGCGGCATATTGTGGGTCGTCATCATAAACATCTCGGCGATGTCGTCCGGGTCTATCAGGCGGATCTCGCCGGGGTTGAGCCCCATATCGGTGGCATCGACGATTAACAGCCTGTCAGGACGCAGTTCGCGAATGGCGACCACGTCGTTTTCCGGCGCGCTGCCGCCGTCGATAACCACCCAGCCGCCCTGCGGGTTCGCGGCGCACATCTCTGCCAGCAGCGGCCCCGCGCCGTCGTCGCCCATCATGCTGTTGCCCACGCACAGTAAAACGTCAGTCACGTAATCTCCTCACCATCAGGTAGATGGCGCTCTCCTGATGAATGTCATGCAGCATGCCGAGCAGCGTTTTGCTCCACGCCTGCTGCTCGGGGGTTTGTCTGCTCAGCGCCGCGTCAAAGGCGTTGGCGAGCATCGCAATGTGGTTGGCGTCGATAACGATCTCGCCGTACTTCGGCACGCCCTCCATTTTGCGCCGCGCCGTGCTGCCCTCCTCCAGCGTGGCGATCCACGTCAGGTACTCGGGCCACGGGCAGCTTAACGCCGCCTCCAGGCAGTCGATCACCCCGAGGTGGTGCCCAATCGCCAGGCTGTAATAGACCACCTGCTGCGCCGCATCCGGCGCGGCATCGTTCTCATCAATAAACTTACGGCTCAGCTGGCTGAACACCACCGTTTCACTCATCGGATACGCGCCTCATCCACAACGCTGTTCAAGTTCGCCACAATCTCGTTGAGGCGCGGATCGTTTTCCGCCTCCAGCCAGCGCGCCACCTGATGGTCGCCCTGGCTCAGCAGGCGCAGATAATCGTCGGCAATCTGGCGGCCATAGCGGTAGCCCGCCAGTTTCCGCGCCGTGCGGTCGACCTTGACCCGCAGCGGCTGCACCATGTCCGGGTGCAGGATGGCCGCAGGCTGGTTATCCAGCTCGCCCGGCTCGCGCGCGTGGATTTTCTGCTCCAGCAGGCCGAGCGCCATCGCAAAGCCGTACAGCGTCGCGGCGGGCGTTGGCGGACAGCCCGGAATGTAGACGTCCACCGGCACGATTTTGTCGGTGCCTCCCCAGACGCAGTAAAGGTCGTGGAAGATGCCGCCGCTGTTGCCGCAGGCCCCGTACGAGATGCAGATTTTCGGGTCCGGCGCAGACTGCCAGGCGCGCAGCGCGGGGGATCGCATGGCGCGTGTCACTGCCCCGGTGAACAGCAGGATGTCCGCATGGCGCGGAGACGGCACCACCTTGATGCCGAAGCGCTCAGCGTCAAACAGCGGCGACAGCGTGGCGAAGATCTCAATCTCGCAGCCGTTGCAGCCGCCGCAGTCCACGCGGTAGACGTAGGCCGAGCGTTTGATTTTTTTCAGCAGCGACGCCTTCATGCTGGCGATGGATTCGTCCACCGTCATCGGCACCGGAATGCCGTTTGCGTCGCGCGGGCCGAGTAAATTGTCCATCAGCTGGCCTCTCTCATATGGCGGGTGATATCAATGCGGTCGGACGGCAGCAGGCACTTCTGACGCTTGCACTCCGGGCAGGTTTCAAAGCTTTCACGATGATGCTCCGCGCGGGCGTCGCCGTTGTGCTGCAGCAGCGCGATGGCGTAGTCGATCTCTTTTTGTACGGCGAACGGACGCCGGCAGACGCGGCAGCTGCACAGGTCAAAGCACGACTGCTGGAGGAAATCCTCTTTCTTCCACACCGCCAGCTCGTACTCCTGAGACAGGCGAATGGCGACCGTCGGGCAGACCTCCTCGCAGCGGCCGCAGAAGATGCAGCGTCCGAGGTTAAACTGCCAGGCCAGCTCGCCGGTTTTGAGATCCGTTTCCACCGTCAGGGCATTCGACGGACAGGCGTTGACGCAGGCCGCACAGCCGATGCACTGCTGCGGGTTATGCTCCGGCTTGCCGCGAAAGTTTTTATCCACCGGCATCGGCTCCAGCGGATAGCGGCTGGTCTGCGTGCCGGTTTTGATCACTTTTTTGATAAAGGTAAACATGGCGAGTCCTTATTTCAGCGGCGAGTTTTTACGCTCAATGCTGTAGCGCTCAAGCTCTTTGTACGGCACCACCTGGCTTTTCTTCTTGCGCACGTCCACGACGGTCATGCGGTCGGTGCAGGAGTAGCACGGGTCGAGGCTGCCTATGATCAGCGGCGCATCGGAAACCGTGTTGCCGCGCAGCATATAGCGCAGGGTTGGCCAGTTGGCGTAGGTCGCCGCGCGGCAGCGCCAGCGGTAAAGCTTCTGGTTGTCGCCGGTCATGCTCCAGTGGATGTCGTCCCCGCGCGGCGCTTCGGCAAAGCCGAGGGCAAAACGGTTCGGAATATAGGTGAAGCCCTCGACCATCAGCGGGCCGCCCGGCAGGTTATCCAGACCGAAGTCGATCATGTTCAGCGCGGTGAACACCTCGTTGATGCGTACCTTCAGACGGGATATGACGTCGCAGCCCTGCTCGCTGTGTACGGTCATCGGCAGCAGGCCGTAGCCGACGAACGGGTGATCGGCGCGGGTGTCGCGGGCGTGGCCGCTGGCGCGCACCATCGGGCCGACGTTGCTGAAGTCGCGGGCGATCTCCGGGTCAAGACGGCCGATGCCCACGGTGCGCTGTTCGATGTTAGGCGTGCTGAGCAGCATGTCCACCAGCTCCTGCACGTCGCGGCGCATCTGTTGCGCCAGCAGGCGGGTCTGGATCATGTCGTCTTTCAGCAGGTCGCGGCGGATCCCGCCGATCAGGTTCAGGCCGTAGGTTTTGCGCGCCCCGGTGAGGATCTCCGCCATCTTCATCGACGCCTCGCGCACGCGGAAGAACTGCATAAACCCGGAGTCAAAGCCGACGAAGTGGCAGGCCAGACCGAGGTTCAGCAGGTGCGAGTGCAGGCGCTCCACTTCCAGCAGAATGGCGCGGATCATCTGCGCGCGCTCCGGCACCACGATCCCCATGCCGTTCTCCACCGAGGTGGTGTAGGCGGTGCTGTGGGCGAAGCCGCAGATGCCGCACACGCGGTCAGAAAGAAACGTCACTTCGTTGTAGCCCATGCGGGTTTCCGCCAGCTTTTCCATGCCGCGGTGGACGTAGAACAGGCGGTAGTCGGCGTCGATGATATTCTCGCCGTCGACGAACAGGCGGAAGTGGCCCGGTTCATCGGAGGTGACGTGCAGCGGGCCGATCGGCACCACGTTGTTCTTCTTGCTGCCCAGCTCGTTGATGAACTCGTAGGTTTCGCTGTCGGTGGTCGGCGCCGGGCGCTGGCGGTAGTCCATGCTGTCTTTACGCAGCGGATAAAGTTCGTCCGGCCAGTCGTCCGGCAGCACCAGGCGGCGCTCGTCCGGCAGGCCAACCGGCACCAGGCCGTACATGTCGCGCACTTCGCGCTCGCCCCAGACGGCGGCAGGCACGCGCGGCGTGACGGACGGGTATTCCGGTTTAGCCGGATCGACCTCTACGCGCACGGTGAGCCAGCACTTCTCCCCCTGCTCCATCGACATCACGTAGTACACGGCGTAATTGCCGCACAGCTGACGCTCGTCGTTACCGAACAGCACCGACAGCCAGCCGCCCTGCTGGTAATAGAGGAACTCCACCACTTCCGGCAGGTAGTTCACCTTTACGGTGACGGTTATCTGGTCTTTGGTTTGCCAGGACTCCTCCAGCACCACGCCGGGGAAAGCCTGATGCAACGCGGCGAGATACTGCTGACCTTTCTTTTCTTCAGACATAAAAACTCTCTTTAATCACGCCACCAGCAAGGAGACGAACGCTAAAAATGCAAAACCAAAACCGGCCCAGGTGATGCGCGACGTTTCCACAAAACGCAGGCGCGCCATGCTGTTTTCAAACAGGGCAATCACCAGCACGCCGACCAGCAACTTGAGGGCGGCCACCACCACGGCCAGCACAAGGCCGCCTGTGGAGAAGTGCGTCATCTGCCCCCACGGGAAAAAGACGCCGACAAACATCTGCAGCACCACCAGCTGTTTGAGGCTGATGCCCCATTTCAGCACCGCGAAGCCGTAGCCGCTGTATTCGGTGAGCGGCCCTTCCTGCAGCTCCTGCTCGGCTTCCGCAAGGTCGAACGGCAGTTTGCCCATCTCGATAAACGTGGCGAACGCGCAGGCGCACAGCGCCAGCACCAGCGGGATCGAGCGCGCCACAGGCCAGTGATAAACGGTGTCGGTGATAAAGCTGATATGGGTGGAACCCGCGACCTGCGCGGCGACCCACAGCCCCAGCAGCAGGATCGGCTCAACCAGCACGCCCAGCATCGCCTCGCGGCTGGCGCCGATGCCGGTAAACGGGCTTCCGGTGTCCAGACCCGCAATGGCAAAGAAGAAGCGGGCAATGGCGAAGAGGTAAATCAGCGTAATCAGATCGCCAAGCACGGGCAGCGGCGACGCCACCTTGACCACCGGCAGCGCGGTGGCGATGGTCAGCATCACCCCCACCATCACAAACGGCGTCAGGCGAAAGACCCAGCCTGCGGCATCCGGGGCGACGCTCTGGCGACCGAGCAGCTTGAACAGATCGCGGTACTCCTGCAGCACGCCAGGCCCGCGACGGTTGTGCATCCGGGCGCGCGCCACGCGGCTAATCCCGGAAAGCAGCGGCGCAGCGGCGAACAGCACCAGCGCCTGAAGTAATGCCAGTAACAAACTCATGTCAGGCTCCTCGTGAAATCACAATCACCACCAGCACCGCCAGCTCGATGACCGCCAGACGACGGAACAGTGCGGGCGCGGCAGCACTTTGCCAGCCGGGTACCCAGCCCACCGGATTCAGCCAGTGGCGCAGCTTCAGCACCGCGGCAAAGTTCTCTTTCACCGGCATGGCAAAACCGTGGGCGGTGATGACCATCGACTGTTCGTGTTCGTAGCCGCAGGCCCACGCCGCACCGCGCGAGCGGGAAGAGAGTCGGTCGCGTTTGAAGAACAGCATCAGGACGAACGGCAGCAGCGGTGCGCCAATCAGCAGCAGCGCGATCGTGGGCTGAGAGACGGTGGTATTCGCCACGGTCAGCGGCAGCGGAATAGCGTTACCCAGCAGCGGCAGCAGCCACGGCGCGGCAACCCCGCCCGCGATGCAGCACAGCGCCAGCGCAACCACGCTCACACCCATCAACACCGGTGCGCAGCAGGCGTTTTCAGCTTCGCGCGTGCGCGGCGCGCCGAGGAAGGTGACGCCGTAAACTTTCGCCATGCACATCACCGCCAGCGCCCCGGTAATCGCCAGCCCGACCGCCAGCAGCGGGCCGAGCAGGCGTGCGATAAAGACGTCGCTCTGGCCGAGCGCGAAGAAGGACTGATAGATCACCCACTCCCCGGCAAAGCCGTTCAGCGGCGGCAGCGCGGCCATCGCCATCAGCCCGACCAGCATCGCCAGTGAAACCACCGGCATCTTTTTGCCAATCCCACCCAGCTTTTCAATATCCCGATGGCCGGTGCGGAACCAGACGCTTCCCGCGCCGAGGAACAGGGTGCTTTTAAACAGGCTGTGGTTGACGAGGTGATAGAGACCGCCGATAAAGCCGGCGGCAATCAGCGCCGGTTGATTCAGCGCCAGCCCGGTCACGCCCGCGCCAAGGCCGAGCAGAATGATGCCGATATTTTCGAGGGTGTGATACGCCAGAAGACGCTGGATATTGTGCTCCATCAGGGCGTACAAGCCGCCGACGAAGGCGGTAACCATCCCGGCGACCAGCAGCACGACGCCCCACCACAGCGGCGGCTGGCCGCCGGTCAGCGTAATCGCCAGAATCCCGAACAGACCGACCTTCATCACCACCACAGAAAACAGCGCGGCGGCGGGCGCGGAGGCATTTGCATGCGCCTGCGGCACCCAGCCGTGCAGCGGGATGATTCCGGCGAGCAGGCCAAAGCCAATCACGCCCAGCAGCCAGACGTCATTCCCCAGCGGATGGCCGTTGAGCGCAGCAAAGTCCAGCGTGCCGAAGCGTTGCCACACCAGCCAGCAGGCCAGCGCCAGCAGCAGCGTCCCCAGGCGTCCCAATGCAAACCACAGCTTGCCGGAGGCGCTGCAGCCCGTCAGGAACACGCCGCAGAGCGCCATGATCTCCGCCATCACCACCAGCGCGCCGAGGTTACTGGCGATAACGGTGCAGACCGCCGTCGCCATCAGCAGATTGACCAGCAGGCCGTTGGCTTTAGCGTGCGGGTGGCGGTGCCAGTCGATATTGAACAGGCTGATAAACAGCCCGCACAAGCCAAACGTCACCAGCCAGACGGCGTTCAGCGGCGCGATCTCAACGGCGTGGCGAATCAGCGGCACGAGCGCGTCAACGGAGTGCCCGCCGAGCAGAACGGCACCGCCTGCCGCCAGCGTCATCAAGCTACCTACCGCCCCGCCGACCCCGGCGACCAAGCCGCTGAAGATTTTATGGAAAGAGAAGATCTGCGCCAGAACGGCGGCGGCAGCAAAACAGGCTACCGCGCTGGTAATCATCATCGCCGCGTTCATTTCGCCCCCTCGTTAAGCGCCTGTAGCAGAGAAAGGTCGCCAAAATCACTGTTGATGGTCAGCTCGCGTTTACGCTTGCTGGTACGTGCGATGTCGCGAATGTTAACCAGAATCAACGCTTTGGTTGGGCAGGTGCGCACGCAGGCCGGCCCCTGCTCATCAAAGCTGCACAGATCGCACTTCACCGCAACGGCGCGGATGCCGGGCACCCAGTCCAGCAGCGTGCTTACGCGCGCAGGCGCCGGCGGCGCCGGCGGGGCTTTTGGCGAGTTGGCGTTCGCCGGAATGTGCAGCGGGCGGCTGCCGGAAAATTCAATCGCGCCGAACGGGCAGGCAATGCCGCACAGCTTGCAGCTTACGCACAGGCTTTCGTTCAGCTGGACAGCGCCATCAACGCGGGTGATGGCATTCACGGGACAGACGCCTGCGCAGGGGGCATCTTCACAGTGGTGGCAGAGCTGCGGGGCAGACTCTTTTTCATTACGCATGACGTGCAGGCGCGGCATGGACTGCAGCCCATGCAGGCGATGCGTTTCCGAACACGCCGCCTCACAGGTTCGACAGCCAATACAGACCGTCGAGTCAGCAATTACAAAACGGTTCACCGGGTCATCCTCTGGTGATAGTCATTTTTGACGAAAAACTGTCTTGTCGACACTTCTCGACACGCATCGGTCAGGCCACGTTTGCTGAGGCATTTCCGTCCATCAGCTGCTTCAGGTTGACCGGGAGATCGTTCTCGACTGCGGCGTACAGGCCGTTATAAACCGGCGCGATTTTTTCCAGATAGTGCTCCAGCACCTGCTGGCGATCGCGGTTGCTGACGTGGCCGTCCACCATGCCATCGGCCATCAGCTGCGCCTTCGCAATACACTGTTTTTGGCCGTCTTTTGTCTCGAGGTGGTACTCAATGGTGTGGCTGTTGAAGTTATCCGCCAGGGTAACGTTGATGATGAAATGGCCGAAGAGGACAAACTGCATGTCGCCCTGCGCCGCACAGCTCATCGCGTGGTGAAGACGCGCTTTCGAGAGGGTAATGCCCTGGACCAGAGAGTTGCAGTAGAGGTGCCACTGGTCCTGCAGCTGCTGATGACGCTGCGCGATGTAATCCGCTTTTTCGCTGATTTCCCAAATAGTCATAGAAGGTATCCGTTTAATGGAGATAGCGGCTGTTAAGCAGATTCCATGCCAGTTTTTATTTGACTGATTTTAAAGAAATTAAACCAAAAAGACGCTGTCAACGCCGCGGTGTCGACGTGTCATTTCGACAGCGTTGACATCGACACGCCTTAACAAAAATCAAGCTGGCACTGTTATTGCATTCAATGGCGCAATTCATTGAGGAGGCGTCATGCACGAAATCACCCTCTGCCAGCGGGCTCTGGAACTTATCGAACAGCAGGCAGTGCAAAACCACGCGAAGCGCGTCACCGGCGTCTGGCTGAAGGTCGGGGCGTTTTCCTGCGTCGAGACCAGCGCCCTGAACTTCTGTTTTGAGCTGGTGTGCCGCGGCACGCTGGCGGAAGGTTGCGAACTGCATATTGAAGAGCAGCAGGCGGAGTGCTGGTGCGGGCAGTGCCAGCAGTACGTCACCCTGCTGTCATCGAAGGTTCAGCGCTGTCCGCAGTGCCAGAGCACCGGGCTGCGCATCGTGGCAGATGACGGCATGCAGATCCAACGCCTCGAAATCGAGAAGGAGTAAAGTATGTGTAGCACCTGCGGTTGCGCCGAAGGCAACCTGTATATAGAAGGGGATGAACACCATCCTCATTCCGCGTTTCGCTCCGCGCCCTTTTCACCAGCCCCACGTCCCTCTGCGGCACTGACCGGGATCGCTTTCGCCCCGCAACGCTCCGATGCGGGCGATCTGCACTACGGCCACGGCGAAGCGGGTACCCACGCGCCGGGCATCAGCCAGCGCCAGATGCTGGAGGTGGAGATCAACGTGCTGGACAAAAATAACCAGCTCGCCGCCCGCAACCGCGCCCGCTTTGCCACCCGCAAGCAGCTGGTGCTGAACCTGGTCTCCAGCCCCGGCTCCGGCAAAACCACGCTGCTCACGGAAACGCTCAAGCGCCTGAACGGGCGCGTCTCCTGCGCGGTGATCGAAGGCGATCAGCAAACCGTTAACGACGCGGCGCGCATTCGCGAAACCGGCACACCGGCGATTCAGGTCAACACCGGCAAAGGCTGCCACCTGGATGCGCAAATGATTGCCGACGCCGCCCCGCGCCTGCCGCTGGCGGACAACGGTATTCTGTTTATTGAAAACGTCGGCAACCTGGTCTGCCCGGCGAGCTTCGACCTCGGTGAACGGCATAAAGTCGCGGTGCTTTCGGTGACCGAAGGCGAAGACAAGCCGCTGAAGTACCCGCATATGTTTGCCGCCGCCTCCCTCATGCTGCTGAACAAAGTCGACCTGCTGCCGTACCTGAACTTCGACGTGGATAAGTGCCTGGCGTACGCCCGAGAGGTGAACCCGGACATTAACATTCTGCTGGTCTCCGCCACGCGCGGCGACGGCATGGACGGCTGGCTTCGCTGGCTGGAGAACGAACGATGTGCATAGGCGTACCGGGACAGATTCACTCCATCGACGGTAATCAGGCCAAAGTCGAGGTCTGTGGCATCCTGCGCGACGTCGACCTGACGCTGGTCGGCAGCAGCGATGAAAGCGGCGCATCGCGTCTCGGCCAGTGGGTGCTGGTGCACGTGGGGTTTGCCATGAGCGTAATTAACGAAGCGGAAGCCCGCGACACGCTCGACGCCCTGCAAAACATGTTCGACGTGGAGCCTGACGTGGGCGCGCTGCTGTACGGCGAGGAGCGATAATCATGCGTTACGTTGATGAATACCGCGCCCCGGAGCAGGTGCTGCAGCTTATCGGGCATCTGAAAACGCGCGCGGCGCTGCTGGAGTACACGGCAGAAAAACCGCTGCGGATCATGGAGGTGTGCGGCGGACACACGCACGCCATCTTCAAATTTGGCCTCGACCAGCTGCTGCCGGACAACATCGAGTTTATTCACGGCCCCGGCTGCCCGGTCTGCGTTCTGCCGATGGGGCGTATCGACAGCTGCATCGAGATTGCCAGCCGGCCCGACGCCATTTTCTGCACCTTTGGCGACGCGATGCGCGTGCCGGGGAAAAACGGCTCGCTGCTGCAGGCAAAAGCGCGCGGGGCCGACATCCGGATCGTCTATTCGCCGATGGATGCCCTGACGCTGGCAGCGGATAACCCCGCGCGCAAGGTGGTGTTTTTTGGCCTGGGCTTTGAAACCACCATGCCCGCCACCGCCATCACGCTGCAGCAGGCGAAAGCGCGCGGCGTCGATAACTTTTTCTTCTTCTGCCAGCACATTACGCTCATCCCCACGCTGCGCAGCCTGCTGGAAGAGCCGGGAAACGGAATTGACGCCTTTCTGGCGCCGGGGCATGTCAGCATGGTGATTGGCACAGACGCCTACGGTTTTATCGCTGAACAGTACAATCGTCCGTTAGTGGTCGCTGGTTTCGAACCACTTGATCTACTGCAAGGTGTCGCCATGCTGGTTGAGCAGAAAATAGCGGCCCTGAGTGCAGTGGAAAACCAGTACCGCCGCGTGGTACCGGATGCAGGCAATGAACGGGCCCAGCAGGCGATAGCCGACGTGTTTTGCGTTGAGGGCGACAGCGAATGGCGTGGCCTGGGGCTGATTGCCGAATCCGGCGTGCGCCTGACGCCGGCCTATCGCGCGTTCGACGCCGAAGCGCATTTCCGCCCGCAGCCGCAGCAGGTTTGCGACGATCCCCGTGCCCGCTGCGGCGAGGTGCTCACCGGTAAATGCAAGCCTGATCAATGCCCGCTATACGGCAACACTTGTAATCCGCAAACGGCGTTTGGCGCGCTGATGGTCTCCTCCGAAGGGGCGTGTGCCGCGTGGTATCAGTATCGCAACCAGGAGAGTGAAGCATGAATACGGTTGAAATGGCGCACGGAAGCGGCGGACAGGCGATGCAGCAACTGATTAACCGGCTGTTTATGGAAGCCTTCAACAACCCCTGGCTCGCCGAGCAGGAAGACCAGGCGCGCATTGACCTCGCGACCCTCACCGCGCAGGGCGACAGGCTGGCCTTCTCTACGGACAGCTACGTGATTGACCCGCTGTTCTTCCCGGGCGGCGATATCGGCAAGCTCGCCGTCTGCGGTACGGCGAACGACGTCGCCGTCAGCGGCGCCATTCCGCGCTACCTCTCCTGCGGGTTTATCCTTGAAGAGGGGTTGCCGATGGAGACGCTCACCGCGGTGGTCAACAGCATGGCGCAGACCGCGCGCGAGGCGGGGATTGCTATCGTCACCGGCGATACCAAAGTGGTACAGCGCGGCGCGGCCGACAAACTGTTCATCAACACCGCCGGCATGGGGGCAATCCCCGCCGATATTCACTGGGGCGCGCAGCGCCTCGGCGTGGGCGACGTGCTGATCGTGACCGGAACGCTGGGCTGCCACGGGGCGACCATCCTGAACCTGCGCGAAGGCCTGGGGCTGGACGGCGAACTGCGCAGCGACTGCGCGGTACTCACCCCGCTGATTCAGACGCTGCGCGCGATCCCCGGCGTGAAGACCCTGCGGGACGCGACGCGAGGCGGCGTAAACGCCGTGGTCCATGAATTTGCGGCAAGCTGCGGGTGCGGGATTGAGCTCGCCGAGCGCAGCCTGCCCGTTAAGCCCGCCGTTCGCGGGCTTTGCGAACTGCTGGGGCTTGACCCGCTCAACTTTGCCAACGAAGGCAAGCTGGTGGTTGGCGTTGAACGCGCCGCGGCACAGGCCGTGCTTGAACAGCTGCGGGCGCACCCCTCAGGACGCGAGGCGGCAATCATTGGTGAAGTGGTTGAGCGCAAAGGGGTGCGCCTGACCGGGCTTTACGGCGTGAAACGCACGCTGGATCTGCCGCACGCGGAACCCTTACCCCGTATTTGCTAGAACCGCGCCAAAAGCGGTCAGCACTGAACGTCTCTTTTTGCCAGTTTCTATTGGAAAGCAATATGCCGTATACACCGATGAGCGATCTTGGACAGCAGGGCCTGTTTGACATCACGCGCACACTTTTACAGCAGCCCGATCTCGGCGCGCTGAGCGATGCCCTGACGCGGCTGGTCAGGCAGTCGGCGCTGGCCGACAGCGCCGCGATTGTGCTCTGGCATAGCGGAACGCATCGCGCGAGCTACTACTCAACGCGCGATAATGGCAAAACGTTTGAATACGAAGACGAAACGTATCTGGCGCATGGCCCGGTGCGCCGCATTCTTTCCCGGCCTGAAGTGCTGCACTGCAATTTTGACGAGTTCCGGCAGGCGTGGCCGAGGCTTGCGGAGAGCAACCTTTATCAGCCTTTCGGGCATTACTGCATGTTGCCGCTGGCGGCAGAGGGCCAGATTTTTGGCGGCTGCGAGTTTATCCGCACCACCGACCAGCCGTGGCGCGAGGCGGAGTACGAACGCCTGCACACCTTTACCCAGATTGTGGCCGTCGTCGCGGAGCAGATCCAAAGCCGCGTCACCAATAACGTCGATTACGACCTGCTGAGCCGCGAGCGCGACAACTTCCGCATTCTGGTCGCCATCACCAACGCCGTGCTGTCACGGCTCGACATGGACGAGCTGGTCAGCGAAGTCTCAAAAGAGATCCACCACTATTTTAAAATCGACGCTATCAGCATCGCGCTGCGCGGCCATCGCAAGGGCAAGCTCAACATCTACTCCACCCACTATCTTGATGAGGCCAATCCGGCACACGAGCAGAGCGAGGTCGATGAGGCCGGTACGCTCTCCGAGCGGGTGTTTAAAAGCAAAGAGATCCTGCTGCTCAACCTGAACGAACAGGATCCGGTGGCCCCTTACGAGCGAATGCTGTTCAACACCTGGGGCAACAAAATTCAGACGCTGTGCCTGCTGCCCCTCATGTCCGGTGACACCATGCTCGGCGTGCTGAAGCTGGCGCAGTGTGAGGAGGGCGTATTCACCACCGCCAACCTGAAGCTGCTGCGCCAGATCGCCGAGCGTATTTCCATCGCCCTGGATAACGCCCTCGCCTATCAGGAAATTCATCGTCTGAAAGAGCGGCTGGTGGATGAGAACCTCGCCCTGACCGAACAGCTCAACAACGTGGACAGCGAGTTTGGTGAAATCATCGGGCGCAGCGATGCCATGTACAGCGTGCTCAAGCAGGTTGAAATGGTGGCGCAAAGCGACAGCACGGTGCTGATCCTGGGCGAAACCGGCACGGGTAAAGAGCTGATTGCCCGCGCCATCCACAATCTGAGCAACCGCAACAGCCGCAGGATGGTGAAGATGAACTGCGCCGCGATGCCAGCGGGACTGCTGGAAAGCGACCTGTTCGGCCACGAGCGCGGCGCGTTTACCGGGGCCAGCAGCCAGCGTCTGGGCCGTTTTGAGCTGGCGGACAAAAGCTCGCTGTTCCTCGACGAAGTGGGCGATATGCCGCTGGAGCTACAGCCGAAGCTGCTGCGCGTCCTGCAGGAGCAGGAGTTTGAGCGCCTGGGCAGCAACAAGCTTATCCAGACCGACGTGCGGCTGATTGCCGCCACCAACCGCGACCTGAAAAAAATGGTCGCCGACCGCGAGTTTCGCAGCGATCTTTACTATCGCCTGAACGTCTTCCCGATCTTCCTGCCGCCGCTGCGCGAACGCCCGGAAGATATTCCCCTGCTGGTCAAAGCGTTTACCGCGAAGATTGCGCGCCGGATGGGACGCAACATCGACAGTATCCCTGCCGAGACGTTACGCACCCTTTCATCAATGGAATGGCCCGGCAACGTGCGCGAGCTGGAAAACGTCATTGAGCGCGCGGTGCTGCTGACGCGCGGCAATGTGCTGCAGCTCTCCCTGCCTGAGGTTACGCTTCCTGACGCGATCGCGCCCGCCGCCGAGACAGCAAAAGAGGGAGAAGATGAATATCAGCTCATAATGCGCGTGCTGAAAGAGACCAACGGCGTGGTCGCCGGACCAAAAGGTGCCGCCCAGCGCCTGGGGTTAAAACGTACCACCCTGCTGTCGCGCATGAAGCGTCTCGGGATTGATAAAGAGAGCCTGGCTTAAGGCCGCGTTCCGGCGGTGTTTTTCTGACACCGCCATTCGTTACCCTGCGCAACTGTCCCTCATTGACACAAAATCGTTTCCTCTGTATAAAATTCCGCCTTAATAATGAGTTTCATTTGCAACAACAATAATATTTATGAAGGGTAGCGTTTAATGAAAAAGGTCATCTGCGCGTTAGGCCTGGCGATTGCGTCGGTCGGTTCTGCTCTGGCAACCACATATCCCCTGACGATTGAAAACTGTGGCTATAAAGAGACGTTCACCAAAGCGCCGGAACGCGTCGTGGCCCTGGGTCAGAACACCGTCGAAATTTTGCTCCTGCTGGGCCTGGAAGATAAGGTGAAGGCCAGCGCCTTCTGGCCGACCAAAGTGCTGCCGCAGCTGGCGGAACAGAATGCAAAAATCAAAACCCTGACGGTAGAAATCCCGACGCTGGAATCCATCCTGTCGCAAAACCCTGATTTTGTTCCTGCCCAGCTTCCTCTGCTGCTCGGGCCGGAGAGTAAGGTCGCAAAGCGTGAAGATCTGGCCACCGTCGGCGTGAACAGCTATTTATCACCGGGCATGTGCGCGACCAAAAAGGCCGCCGGCGATATGTACGGCAGCCGCCAGAAGCTGTGGGATATGACCTATCTCTATAAAGAGATTGAGGATTTCGCTAAAATTTTCAACGTTGAAGATCGCGGCCAGGCCGTCATTGCGGATTTCAAAAAACGCGAGGCCGACCTGCGTAAGGAATTCAGCAAGAATAAAAAAGACCTGTCGTTTGTCTTCTGGTTCTCCAGCTCATCCCCTTCTGCGGACGCCTACGTCGGCGGTAAAAACAGCGCCTCAGGGTTCATCGCTGACGTGCTGGGCGGGCACAACGCCATCACTTCTGAGACCGAATGGCCAACCGTCGGTTGGGAAAGCATTATTGCCGCCAATCCGGATGTCATCGTGGTGTCCAGCCTCGACCGCAACCGCTGGGCGCTGGATAACGCGGAAGAAAAAATCAAATTCCTGAAGAGCGATCCGGCGGTAAGCCAGCTGGACGCGGTGAAAAAAGGCCATATCGTGGTGATGGACGGCCAGGCGATGAACCCGACAATCCGCACGATTTACGGGGCTGAGCAGGTCGGCGAACAGCTCAGAAAACTGGGGCTGAACTGATGACATCCGCCGTTCTTCAGGCCCGGCAGAGCCTGGTGCTGACGAGCTCGTGCCTGCTCGCCTTTGTCCTGTTATTTCTGGTTATCGCGCTAAGCGTCAGCGTCGGCGAGCTGTCCATCCCGCTGCAGAACGTCTTTTATGCCATCAGCAATAAAATGGGGTTCACCGGGGTTCCGCTCAACCGCATCTATGAGAGCGTTATCTGGGACTTTCGCCTGAGCCGCGCGCTGGTGGCAGCCTGCTGCGGCGCAGGGCTGGCCATCTGCGGTGCCGTATTGCAGAGCCTGTTGAAGAACGCGCTGGCGGAGCCGTACGTGCTTGGCGTGTCCGCAGGCGCGTCGACCGGGGCGGTATCCGTCGTGGTGTTGGGGATCGGCACCGGCGCGGTGTCGCTCTCCGCCGGCGCCTTTGCCGGGGCGTTCGCCGCCTTTGCGTTTGTCGCCTTCCTGACCAACGGCGCGCGCGGCGGCAATGAACGCACCATTCTGGCGGGCGTAGCCGCCTCTCAGCTGTTTAACGCCATTACCGCCTACACCATCAGCACCTCCGCCAGCGCGCAGCAGGCGCGCGACGTAATGTTCTGGCTGCTGGGCAGCTTCAGCGGCGTTCGCTGGCCTGAGTTCCAGCTGGCACTGGTGGTGGTGCTGATTGGGCTAGCCGTTTGCCTTTACTATTCCCGGGCGCTGGATGCCTTTACGTTCGGCGATGACGCCGCGGCGTCTCTGGGCATCGCCGTCCCGTGGGTGCGCCTGGCGCTCTTCACCACCACCGCACTGATTACCGCGACCATCGTTAGCATGGCGGGCTCAATCGGCTTTGTGGGGCTGGTGGTACCGCACGTCATGCGTTTCCTGTTCGGGCCGCTGCACCGTACGCTGCTGATTGCCAGCGCGCTGGCAGGCGCAATCCTGATGGTGCTGGCAGATATCGCCTCGCGCATGCTGATTGCCCCGCAAAGCCTGCCCGTGGGCGTGGTAACCGCGCTGGTTGGCGTTCCGTTCTTTGCCGTGATTATCTACCGCTCAAGGAATAAGTGATGAGTATCTGCGCTGAAAATATTACCTGGAAGGTGGGTAAAAAAGTCATCGTTAATGACGTTTCACTGAAGGTGTCACGGGGAGAAACGGTAGGACTGCTTGGCCCTAACGGCTGCGGTAAATCATCGCTTCTGCGCATTCTGGCTGGTCTGCGCCGCCCGGATGCGGGCTGTGTGACGCTGGACGGCCAGGACATCTCTCGCATTGCCAAAAAGCAGCTTGCCCGCCGGGTCGCCTTCGTTGAACAGCACGGGATGACCGACGCCAATATGCGCGTGCGCGACGTGGTGAAGCTCGGGCGTATTCCGCACCACTCCCCTTTCTCCAACTGGAGCACGCACGATGACGAGACCGTCACCGCCGCCCTGCAGCGCGTGGATATGCTGGATAAAAGCGACCAGGGCTGGCTGAGCCTCTCCGGCGGCGAGCGCCAGCGCGTACACATTGCCCGCGCGCTGGCTCAGACCCCGACTGAAATCCTGCTGGATGAACCGACCAACCACCTGGACATTCATCATCAGATGCAGCTGATGCATTTGATCAGCGAATTACCGGTCACCAGCATTGTCGCAATCCACGATCTCAATCACGCCTCGATGTTCTGTGACTCGCTGATTGTGATGCAGAAAGGGCAAATTGTGGCGACGGGAACGCCGCAGGACATTTTATCCGAGTCGCTGCTGTGGGATGTCTTCCGGGTCAAAACCAAAATTGAGATCTCGCCGTTCCATGGCAAAAAGCACATTCACTTTATCGTTTAGGGGCGAGTGAACGACGATGCTCCTTCGCCCTGCCACCACGCTCTGGCCGCCCGTTTTACTGGGCAGCCAGTTTGTTTTTAACATTGGCTTTTACGCCGTTGTTCCCTTCCTGGCGATATTCCTGCGCGACGATATGCTGCTCTCAGGCGGGCTTATCGGGCTGATCCTGGGCCTTCGCACGTTCTCCCAGCAGGGGATGTTTATCGTCGGCGGTGCGCTCTCGGACCGGTTTGGCGCGAAAGTCGTTATTCTGAGCGGGTGTATTATTCGCGTCGCGGGCTATCTGCTGCTGGCGTTCGGTCACGCACTCTGGCCCATCATTCTTGGGGCGTGCCTGACCGGTATCGGCGGCGCATTGTTCTCCCCCTCGATTGAGGCACTGCTGGCAAAAGCAGGCACGCAAAGCGAGGCGAGAGGCAAGCGCAGCCGGGCGGAGTGGTTTGCCCTCTTTGCCGTCTGCGGTGAACTCGGCGCGGTACTGGGCCCGGTTGTCGGTGCTCTGCTGACTGGGCTTGGCTTCCGCCAGGTGGCGCTGGCGGGTGCAGGGGTTTTCATTATTGCCCTGGTGGTGCTGTACTTCTGCCTTCCTGCTTCCCACCACCGCTCACAGACGCTAAACATACAGCCCTGGTGGACGACGTTCCGCCAGCCGCGCTTTGTCGCCTTTATCATTGCCTACAGCTCGTGGCTGTTAAGCTATAACCAGCTCTATCTGGCGCTGCCGGTAGAAATCCAGCGCTCTGGCGGAAACGAGAAAGATCTTGGCCCGCTGTTTATGCTGGCCTCGGTGCTGATCATCACTTTGCAGCTACCGCTGGCCCGCTTCGCCCGACGCGTGGGGGCGGTGAGAATTCTGCCGGTGGGCTTCTTGCTGCTCTCCGCCGCCTTTGCGAGCGTGGCGATGTTTGCGGCGACAGAACCGCCTGAGGGCTGGCTGCGGCTTATGCCGTCGGTATGTTTTGTGACGCTGTTGACGCTGGGACAGATGCTGCTGGTGCCATCGGCGAAAGATCTCATTCCGCGCTTCGCCGAGGAATCAACGCTGGGGGCGCATTACGGCGCACTCTCTACCGCCGGAGGCGTCGCGGTACTGGCTGGAAATTTGCTGTTTGGCAATCTACTGGATCGCGCTCTGGTGCCCTCAACGCAGGCGATATACCCCTGGCTCCTGCTGGCAATTTTCCCGCTCTTTAGCGCGCTGGCCCTCAACGTGATTTTCCGCCCGCTGAGACGCTGAACCGGTCACTTTTTCGGACGGTACTTCTCCGGCAATTCCGGCACGGGACGGCGGTCATCAATCAGATGACGAACGGTCAGGATGGGATGGCGCCATAACATACGCGGGCCTGCCCAGCGCATAACCTGCTTCATCTCTTCGCGCCTGGCGGCCTGGTAGCAGTGCACCGGACACTGTTTGCAGGCCGGCTTTTCCTCCCCAAAAACGCATTTATCCAGGCGCTTTTCCGCATACGCCTTGAGCGCCTGATAATGACCTGCGTCCTGCGAAGCCTGCGGGCACTGCTTTTCATACAACGCGATCATCTTCGCGATGGTCTCTTTTTCTCGTGATATGCGTTTACCGGACATAACGGCTTACCTAATAATAAAGTGCATTCACAATACACCTTTAAGCGCAGAATTTCAGTTGTTGCATGCCGTTTTCTGAAGCCTGATTCCAGTTTTAGCCCTGCACCGCCCGACAATCACTGGTATTTTATACAGGCATCAAACATGACCGTTGTCCATGTTTTCAGGAGACCCTATGCAAGAGAGAGCGAGCAGCAAACCCTATCGCCATTTAAAAGTGGGATATTTTAGAAAGCGCCATGAAGACCGCAATACCAAGATACCGAAGCGTTACAGCGTGCATGCGGCGCTGAGCCTGAAAGGCGACTGGCTTGAACAGGCGGGGTTTACCACCCATTCCCGGGTCAGAGTGGGCGTGGAGCACGGAAAAATCGTCATTGAGCTCATGTCGGAAGGCACCTCGTAAAGCGACGACATTTTTCTGCGCCGTATCTTTTTTTCATGCGACAATAGAAGGAACAAACGGCCACTGAGCCGCTCAAAACGGTTTATTTTCAAAGAAATGGACATCATAACTCCATGAGCACAATCGACAATTTCGACGCACATACGCCGATGATGCAGCAGTATCTGAAGCTGAAAGCACAGCATCCTGAAATCCTGCTGTTTTACCGTATGGGCGATTTTTACGAGCTGTTTTATGACGATGCCAAACGCGCATCGCAGCTGCTCGACATCTCGCTGACCAAACGTGGCGCATCGGCAGGCGAGCCCATTCCCATGGCCGGTATCCCGCATCACGCGGTAGAGAATTACCTGGCGAAGCTGGTGAATCAGGGTGAGTCCGTCGCCATCTGCGAACAGATTGGCGATCCGGCGACCTCGAAAGGTCCGGTTGAGCGCAAAGTCGTACGCATCGTCACGCCAGGCACCATCAGCGATGAAGCCCTGCTGCAGGAACGCCAGGATAACCTGCTGGCCGCGCTGTGGCAGGACGGCAAGGGGTTTGGCTACGCGACGCTGGATATCAGCTCCGGACGTTTTCGTCTGAGCGAACCGGCCGATCGTGAAACGATGGCGGCCGAACTACAGCGTACCAACCCGGCAGAACTGCTCTATGCCGAAGATTTCGCCGAAATGGCGCTGATTGAAGGTCGTCGCGGATTGCGCCGTCGTCCGCTGTGGGAATTCGAAATTGATACCGCGCGCCAGCAGCTGAATCTGCAGTTTGGCACCCGCGATCTGATTGGCTTTGGCGTTGAAAATGCCCCGCGCGGGCTGTGTGCGGCAGGTTGCCTCCTGCAGTACGTGAAAGATACCCAGCGCACCGCCCTGCCGCATATCCGCTCTATCACCATGGAGCGCCAGCAGGACAGCATCATCATGGATGCCGCCACGCGCCGTAACCTGGAGATTACCCAGAACCTGGCGGGGGGCGTAGAAAATACGCTCGCGTCGGTCCTCGACAGTACGGTGACGCCAATGGGCAGCCGCATGCTCAAACGCTGGCTGCATATGCCGGTTCGCGATACCGACACGCTTGTTTGCCGTCAGCAGACAATTGCCGCTTTGCAGGATCGCTATACCGAGCTGCAGCCCGTCCTGCGCCAGGTGGGCGATATGGAGCGTATCCTGGCCCGTCTGGCTCTGCGAACCGCGCGACCACGCGATCTCGCGCGGATGCGTCATGCTTTCCAGCAGTTGCCGGAACTGCGTGCACAGCTGAGCGACGTTGACAGCGCGCCGGTACAGAAGCTCCGCGAAACCATGGGCGAATTTACCGAGCTTCGCGAGCTGCTTGAACGCGCCATTATCGATGCGCCTCCGGTTCTGGTGCGCGATGGCGGCGTGATTGCCCCAGGCTACAACGAGGAGCTGGACGAGTGGCGCGCGCTGGCCGACGGCGCAACGGACTACCTTGATAAGCTGGAAATCCGCGAGCGCGAGCGCCTTGGGCTGGACACCCTGAAGGTGGGCTATAACGCGGTACACGGTTATTACATTCAGATCAGCCGCGGGCAGAGCCACCTGGCACCGATTCACTACGTGCGTCGCCAGACGCTGAAAAACGCTGAACGCTATATTATCCCCGAGCTGAAAGAGTACGAGGACAAAGTTCTCACCTCGAAAGGCAAAGCGCTGGCGCTGGAAAAACAGCTGTATGAAGAGCTGTTTGACATGCTGATGCCGCACCTTGCCGACCTGCAGCTGAGCGCCAGCGCGCTGGCGGAACTGGACGTGCTGGTAAATCTGGCGGAACGCGCGGAAACGCTGAACTATACCTGTCCGACATTTACCGACAAACCCGGCATTCGCATCACTGAAGGCCGTCACCCGGTGGTTGAGCAGGTGCTGAACGAACCGTTCATCGCTAACCCGCTGAGCCTGTCGCCGCAGCGAAGAATGTTGATTATTACTGGTCCGAACATGGGCGGTAAGAGTACCTATATGCGTCAGACGGCGCTGATCGCCCTGCTCGCCTATATCGGCAGCTACGTTCCGGCGCAAAAAGTGGAGATTGGCCCTATCGACCGTATCTTTACCCGCGTCGGGGCAGCGGACGATCTGGCGAGCGGCCGCTCAACCTTCATGGTCGAAATGACCGAAACGGCTAACATTCTGCATAACGCGACGGAGCACAGCCTGGTGCTGATGGACGAAGTCGGACGCGGAACGTCAACCTACGATGGCCTGTCGCTGGCCTGGGCCTGTGCTGAAAGCCTTGCGAATAAAATCAAGGCCATGACGCTGTTTGCTACCCACTATTTCGAGCTGACGCAACTGCCGGAGAAAATGGAAGGCGTGGCAAACGTCCATCTTGATGCGCTGGAGCACGGCGATACCATCGCCTTCATGCATACGGTGCAGGAGGGCGCGGCGAGCAAAAGCTATGGTCTGGCCGTCGCGGCGCTGGCAGGCGTGCCGAAAGAGGTGATCAAGCGCGCGCGTCAGAAACTGCGTGAACTGGAAAGCCTGTCACCAAACGCGGCGGCGACGCAGATTGACGGTACGCAGATGTCGCTGCTGGCACCTGCGGAAGAGACCTCTCCGGCGGTAGAAGCGCTGGAGAACCTCGATCCGGATTCCCTGACGCCGCGACAGGCGCTGGAGTGGATTTATCGGCTGAAGAGTCTGGTCTAGTTTTCTGCGGTCTTTTGCCCGGTGGCGCTGCGCTTACCGGGCCTACGGGTTTTGTAGGCCGGGTAAGGCGAAGCCGCCACCCGGCAAAACAGACCGCACGATGTTATCGCCCGGTAAGCGCAGCGCCACCGGTTTTTTTTTACAACAGCGGTGGAATGGTCGGCACCTGCGGTGCCTCGTCAATATCCTTCTGCGTCATGCGAAACGCTTCAGGGTAGTGCTCGCGGCTGGTACGACGCAGCGGCTCGGTATCGCGCCAGGTATACAGACAATGCTGGCACTGATAAACCGTCCAGATCCCTTTCACCGGTGATGTTGCCATCACTTCAATATGCTCATCGGCACAACGTGGACAAATCATCTTTTCCTCCTTATTGACGTGCTGCCAGCATGGCGGTCAGTTTTTCAGCCCAGGCTTTGGTTTCAGGGAGATCCTGTACCGGCTGGCTATAGTGGCCACGGGTGTCCGGTGCGACAGGCGTGGTGGCATCGATAATCAGTTTGTCGGTAATGCCCGCCGGGCTGGATCCCGGGTCGAGTTCAAGCACCGACATGTTCGGCAGCTGCACCAGATCTCCTGCCGGGTTCACTTTCGATGACAGCGCCCACATCACCTGTGGGAGGTTGAACGGATCGACATCCTCATCCACCATAATCACCATCTTCACGTAGCCCAGACCGTGCGGCGTGGTCATGGCGCGTAAACCGACCGCGCGGGCAAAACCGCCGTAACGCTTTTTGGTGGAGATGATCGCCAGCAGACCGTGGGTGTACATCGCGTTCACCGCCTGCACTTCCGGGAATTCTGCTTTCAGCTGCTGGTAAAGCGGCACACAGGTGGCTGGCCCCATCAGATAGTCAATCTCGGTCCACGGCATGCCGAGGTAGAGGGATTCGAAAATCGGTTTGGTGCGGTACGAGACTTTATCAATACGCACGACCGTCATATTGCGCCCGCCCGAATAGTGGCCGGTAAACTCACCGAACGGTCCTTCAATTTCACGCTTACGGCCTTCGATCACCCCTTCCAGGATCACTTCTGATCCCCACGGCACATCGAAGCCGGTCAACGGCGCGGTCGTAATCGGGTACGGGCTTTCACGCAGCGCTCCCGCCATTTCATACTCGGATTGATCGTATTTCAGCGGCGTCGCGCCCATCAGGGTGATGATCGGATCGTTGCCCAGCGTAATCGCAATCGGCAGGTCTTCACCACGCTCTTCCGCTTTGTGCAGATGCAGAGCGATATCGTGCATCGGTACCGGCTGCAGGCCAAGCTTACGCTTGCCCTTCACTTCCATGCGGTAGATCCCGACGTTCTGCTTGCCGAAGTTATCCGGGTCGAGCGGATCGCGCGAGACAACGCACGCTTTGTCGAGATAAAAACCCCCGTCCCCGTCGTTCAGGCGAAACAGCGGCAGGATGTCGAACAGGTTAATGTCTTCACCGTCCACCGTATTCTGCGCCCATGCAGGGTTGGCCCGGCGCTCCGGCGCGATCGGGAATTTATCCCAGCGGCGAATAAACTCGTCGATCTGTTTTTTCACCGGGGTATTCGCCGGTAGCCCCATCGAAATGGCGTGGTTCTGCCAGGAGCCGATGGTGTTCATCACCACGCGGGCATCGGTAAACCCGCGAATATTATCGAACCACAGCGCCGGTGCGCCGTCGCCTATGCGTCCGGTCGCGTTGGCCGCCGCCGCCAGATCCGGCTCAGCGTTCACTTCTTCCTGAATTTTCAGCAGTTGCCCTTGCTCATCGAGCGCCTGCAGGAAGCTTCTCAAATCATCAAATGCCATCTTTAGTCTCCTGTGAAAAATGTTTCGCCTCGCGCAACCCGTTCCAGCGGCGCGCCTTTTTATGCTCCAGACCAAACTGGTCGAGCACGCGCGTCACGATATGCTGGGTGATGTCATCGGCGGTTTGCGGATGGTTGTAATACGCAGGCATGGGCGGCACCATCGCCACGCCCATGCGGGAAAGCGCAAGCATGTTCTCCAGATGAATGGTGCTTAGCGGCGTTTCACGGGGAACCAGCACCAGCTTGCGCCCCTCTTTCAGCACCACATCTGCAGCACGGCCCACCAGCCCTTCGGCGTAGCCAGTGCGGATACCCGCCAGCGTTTTCATGCTGCAGGGAATGACGATCATGCCGTCGGTGCGAAACGAACCGGAGGAGATGGTGGCGGCCTGATCGGCCGGACTGTGGACAACGTCAGCCAGGGCAGCAACGTCCTGCGCGGTGTAGGGCGTTTCCAGCTCAATGGTGGTTTTTGCCCACTTCGACATTACCAGGTGGGTCTCCACCTCCGGCATTTCCCGCAGCGCCTGCAGCAGCGCCACGCCCAGCGGAGCGCCCGTCGCCCCGGTCATTCCCACGATCAATCTCATTCAGCACCTCAATCAGTTTGTTCGTACACGAACATTATAGATAAGCTACTCCCGGAACGTTTTCCTGACAAGATCGTTCGCACACGATCACACGAATAGCTAAAAAATGCCGCGTTAAAATCCGGAGCAATAGCGGCTATCATAGTGGGAGATTTTTCCCGTCGGAGTGTTCATGGAACTAAGACAAGAGGCGTTCCACCTGTTACGTCAGCTTTTTCAACAGCATACCGCGCAGTGGCAGCATGCCTTACCGGAACTGACCAAGCCGCAGTACGCGGTTATGCGCTCAGTTGCCGAGCATCCGGGTATTGAACAGGTGGCATTGACCGAAGTGGCGGTCAGCACGAAAGCGACCCTGGCGGAAATGCTGAGCCGCATGGAGGCGCGCGGGCTGGTCAAGCGCGAGCACGACCCGGCAGACAAGCGCCGCCGGTTTGTCTTCCTGACGCCAGAAGGTGAAGCTCTGCTTGCAGGCTGTAAGCCGGTGGGCAACGCGGTGGATGAGGCGTTTTTAGGACGTCTCTCTCAGGCCGAGCGGGAGCAATTCTCTGCCCTCATCAAAAAGATGATGCACGGTTAATTCACGCTGGTGCGCATAAAATCAATAAAGGTGCGCACCTTCGCTGGCACATGCCGGGCATCCGGATAGACCGCATAGATGCCCTGCTGCGCAAAGGTATATTCCGGTAAAACCGGGACAAGTTTTCCCGCAGCAAGCGCCTCGCGCGCCAGCCATTCCGGCAGTAACGCCATCCCACCTCCCGCAAGCGCAAAGGCCATAAGCGCCTGAGCGCTGTCGGCAAACAAACGCGGTGCTTTTTTAATCTCCAGCGTTTCAGGCGCACCGCCGGCATCTTTCACCTGCCAGCGCAGCGGCGACGCGACGCGCTCGTGAATAATCCAGTCGGCCTGCGCCAGCTGCGCCAGCGATTCGACCGGATGGCTCACGAGCCACTCGGGCGCCGCAACGGGGAGAATGGAGAAGTGCGAAATCAGCGCGGCGTGGTAGCGTGAATCGGCAAGCGTTCCCAGCCGGATGGCCACGTCAAAGCGCTCCGAGATAAGGTCGGCGTGCAGTGACGACGAAACATGACGCACGCGAAGATCCGGATGCTGCTGGCTAAACCTGGCTAGCAGCGGCACCACGACCTGCGAGCCATACTCGGGCGTTGTCGTGATCCGCAGTTCCCCCGTGAGCCCCGCATGGTTGGCGCGGACATCATCCTGCAACTGTTCTGCGTCCTTCAGAAGTGCGACGCTGCGCTGATGAAACAGCGCGCCCGCCTCGGTTAACGTCAGACGGCGGGTGGATCGCAGCAGCAGGGTGACGCCCAGCTCAGCTTCGAGCTGGCGAATATTGAAGCTGACCACCGCTTTTGTCAGGCCCATCGCATCCGCTGCCGCCGTGAAGCTGCCGGTGTCGGCCACCGCAACAAACATCTGCGTGCGCTGTAAGTTAATCATCATCGCTCTTTTTATTGTCAAAATAATTTTGACAGTATATCGCGCTTTGTCAGGTTTATCCGTGCGTCACCGGCCGATACGATACGCCACCTCACCGGAGGATCTACCATGACGTATCGCAGCAAAGTCGCCGCAGTCTACCTGCTGGGCTTTTTTCTTGATCTGATCAATATGTTCATTGCCAGCGTCGCCTTTCCGGCGATGGCACACGATTTTAACGCCACGCCTTCAGCGCTTGCCTGGGTCAGTAACGGGTACATTGCCGGCCTGACGCTGGTGATCCCGTTCAGCGCCGTGCTGACGCGCCGCATCGGGCCAAAGCGCGTCATCCTGCTCTCGCTTTTTCTGTTCAGCGCAGCCTCTGCGGCGGCAGGCCTGGCTGCAACGCTTGAAAGTCTGATCGCCTGGCGCGTGCTGCAGGGCGTGGGAGGTGGCTTACTGATCCCCGTCGGGCAGGCGCTGACCTGGCAGCAGTTTAAGCCTCACGAACGCGCCCGGCTCTCCTCGGCGGTCATGCTGGTTGCGTTGCTTGCTCCCGCCTGTTCTCCTGCTGTCGGGGGACTGCTGGTGCAGACGCTAAGCTGGCGATGGATATTTTTCGCCACGCTCCCGGTGGCTATCATGACCTTTGCTCTGGCCTGCCTGTGGCTTAAGCACGAAGTGCCCGCGATGAATGCGGCCAGACTGCTAAACCTGCCTTTGCTCGCGGACCCGCTTTTGCGTTTTTCCATGCTTGTCTACGTCTGTGTGCCCGGCATGTTTATTGGGGTGAACGTCACGGGGATGTTTTATCTTCAGCACGAGGCGAACATGAGCCCGGCCGTAACGGGAATGCTGATGCTGCCGTGGTCTGTGGCATCGTTTATAGCCATCACGGCGACGGGACGTTATTTTAACCGTATCGGCCCACGACCGCTGATTGTCATCGGCTGCCTGTTGCAGGCGGCGGGTATTCTGCTTTTGATTGACGTCAGCTCGTCAACGCTGCTGCCTGCCGTCGCGTTTACCCTGATGGGCGCGGGAGGAAGCCTGTGCAGCAGCACGGCTCAGAGCAGCGCGTTTCTGACCACGTGCCGGGAAGATATGCCGGATGCCAGCGCCCTGTGGAATCTCAATCGTCAGCTGAGCTTTTTTGCCGGCGCCCTGCTGCTGGCGCAGGCGCTGAACCTGGCGCAAATCTGGCTGCCGCCGCTCGCCGCATGGCACGGGATGTTTATTTTTGCCGCAGGCATTACCTTACTGCCTGTAATGTACGTTTTTCGTCTTAACAATACGCAGGTGCTCACCCAGCTGCGACAGGAGAATTCATGACGCCTTTCGAACACGACATTATCGACCTCCACATTGCGCTTGAGGACTGGTTAGGCAAAGGCGAAGGCGATTACGACGCCCTGCTCGCCCGCTTCAGCCCGGATTTTCTGATGATTCCGCCGGGCGGTGTGCAGGTCGACTATAACGGCCTGGCCAGTTTTCTGGAAAAACAGCGTGGAAGTCGTCCCGGCCTGAAGATCGTCATTGATGAATTAACCACGATCCAGAGCGGCGATCGGGATGCAGTGCTTCACTACCGGGAGACGCAAACCCGGCCGGACCAGCCCGTCAACGTACGCTGGTCAACCGCGGTGCTTAATCAGGAAGGCGACAAAATAACGTGGCGTCTGCTGCACGAAACGGCGCAGCCGTAGCCCAAAAGAAAAAGGCCCGTCTCACGACGGGCCTTTTTGACGAAAGGTTGCTTATTCGCGGAACAGCGCTTCGATGTTCAGACCTTGCCCCTGCAGGATTTCACGCAGGCGGCGCAGACCTTCAACCTGAATCTGACGAACACGTTCACGGGTCAGACCAATTTCGCGGCCGACGTCTTCCAGTGTCGCAGCTTCATACCCCAGTAAACCGAAACGACGCGCCAGCACTTCACGCTGTTTGGCGTTCAGTTCGAACAGCCATTTGACGATGCTCTGTTTCATGTCATCGTCCTGCGTGGTGTCTTCCGGGCCGTTGTCTTTTTCATCGGCCAGGATGTCCAGCAGCGCTTTTTCGGAGTCGCCACCCAGCGGGGTGTCAACGGAGGTAATGCGCTCGTTGAGACGCAGCATACGGCTTACGTCATCAACCGGTTTATCGAGTTGTTCGGCAATTTCTTCTGCGCTTGGCTCGTGGTCCAGTTTATGGGACAACTCGCGCGCGGTACGCAGATACACGTTCAACTCTTTGACGATGTGAATCGGCAGGCGAATCGTACGGGTCTGGTTCATAATAGCCCGTTCGATGGTCTGACGAATCCACCAGGTCGCGTAGGTTGAGAAACGGAACCCGCGTTCCGGGTCAAACTTCTCAACTGCGCGGATGAGACCTAAGTTGCCCTCTTCAATCAGATCCAGCAGAGCCAGACCGCGATTGCCGTAACGGCGGGCAATTTTCACGACCAGTCGCAGGTTACTTTCAATCATGCGACGACGCGAGGCAACATCACCACGCAAAGCACGACGTGCGAAATAGACTTCTTCTTCGGCCGTTAGCAGTGGGGAGTAACCAATCTCCCCAAGGTAAAGCTGAGTCGCGTCCAGTACACGCTGTGTGGCGCCCTGCGATAACAGCTCTTCTTCAGCCAAATCGTTATCACTGGGTTCCTCTTCTACTAAGGCTTTTTCGTCAAAAGCCTCTACTCCGTTCTCATCAAATTCCGCGTCTTCATTTAAATCATGAACTTTCAGCGTATTCTGACTCATAAAGGTGGCTCCTACCCGTGATCCCTGAACGAGACACCCTGGCTGGCATGCCCCGTCAAATTATCGCTGCGGCAAATACTGCAGCGGGTTTACGGATTTCCCCTTGTAACGAATTTCAAAATGCAAGCGTGTAGAACTGGTTCCGGTGCTACCCATGGTAGCGATTTTTTGCCCCGCCTTAACTTCTTGTTGTTCCCGGACCAGCATTGTGTCGTTATGGGCGTAGGCACTCAGGTAATCATCGTTATGTTTGATGATAATAAGATTACCGTAACCGCGCAGAGCGTTACCGGCATATACAACGCGCCCATCTGCGGTCGCGGTGATAGCCTGTCCTTTACTCCCTGCGATATCGATCCCTTTATTTCCCCCTTCGGAGGAAGAGAAGTTTTCGATAACCTTGCCGTCAGTTGGCCAGCGCCACGCAGAGATTGGCGAACTGGATGTCATACTGCTGGCAGTCGGTTCAGTAGAGCTAACCACAGGTGCCGTTACCGGTGCTGTGACAACAGTCGCAGTCCCTTTATTATTCGGCAACATTTTGTTAGCAGTCTGATCACCTGAATCCTCAGAATACGTAATTACAGGTTGTGAAGCAACCACCGTGGTGGATTTTTGTGCAGGCTTCACGCTGTTATTTTGCGCAGTCACGTCGGCCGCTGAAACGGTGTTGCCAGGCGTAAGCGGCGTACCCGTTGCGTTGCCAACCTGGAGCGTTTGCCCGACTTCCAGACCGTACGGGGCCTGGACGTTATTGCGCTGAGCAAGGTCACGGAAATCGTTCCCGGTGATCCACGCAATGTAGAACAGCGTATCGCCGCGCTTCACGGTATAGGTACTGCCACCGGTATAGCTACCTTTCGGAATGTTCCCATACTTACGGTTATAGACTATGCGGCCATTTTGGGTCTGAACAGGTTGTTCGACTGGCTGAACCTGCATTGGCTGTGTAACAGGATGTTGCACAGGCTGAATTTGTGGTGTTTGCTGCGGTGCAGCAGTACCCATTTTAGGCGGCGGCGTGATCAACATTCCGCTGGTCGTGTTACCGGAGCCGCTGTTTCCACCGACGGAACTGACGGGCGCAGGAGCATTGTTAGAACTTGTACAGCCTGCCAGCCAGAGCGAAACCAGTGATAATGCCGCAACACGGCTGATGGTGAATTTAGGGCTTCCCGCGCTCATTTATCCCCCAGGAATGTGTTAACTACCAGTGACTTAAAATTTACCGTGATGGTACGAATCTTTCGCGCCACACCATACGCTGAATTTGCCTTAATAACCCTGGATAATTCCGAGTCTCAGGCCAACTCCCCTTTTACCAGAGGCACAAAGCGCACGGCTTCCACGGTGTCGATAATATACTCGCCGCCGCGCCGACGAACGCGCTTCAAAAGCTGCTGCTCGTCCCCGACAGGCAGAACAAGAATGCCCCCCTCATCCAGCTGCGACAACAGTGCCGCAGGAATTTCAGGCGGGGCCGCCGTCACGATGATAGCGTCAAACGGGGCGCGAGCCTGCCAACCCTGCCATCCATCACCGTGTCGTGTCGAAACATTGTGTAAATCAAGTTGTTTCAGGCGACGACGCGCCTGCCACTGTAAACCTTTAATCCGCTCAACGGAGCAAACGTGATGCACCAGATGCGCCAGGATCGCGGTCTGGTACCCCGAGCCGGTGCCAATCTCCAGCACGCGGGAGTCGGGCGTGAGCTCCAGCAGCTCCGTCATGCGCGCCACCATATAGGGCTGCGAAATCGTCTGACCCTGCCCGATGGGCAGCGCCACGTTTTCCCACGCTTTGTGTTCAAACGCCTCGTCTACAAATTTCTCACGCGGAACCTGGGCGAGCGCGTCAAGCACGTGCTCGTCGCGGATCCCCTGCGCGCGGAGTTGTTCCAGAAGAGTTTGTACACGTTTGTTTACCATTGCGCGTTCACTCCTGCGCGATCCAGCCAGCCCGACACCACATCATGCGCGCTATATGCGGTTAAATCTACGTGCAGCGGGGTAACCGAAACATAGCCTTCATCCACGGCGGCAAAGTCGGTATCCGGACCCGCGTCGCACTTATCGCCGGGAGGGCCAATCCAGTAAAGCGTATTGCCGCGAGGATCCTGCTGCGGGATCACCTGATCGGCCGGATGCCGGCTCCCGCAACGGGTGACGCGGATGCCTTTAATTTCATCAAGAGGAAGATCCGGCACGTTGATGTTTAGAATGCGCCCGGTGCGCAGCGGCTCACGGCCAAGCGCTCGCAGGATCGAACAGGTTACCGCGGCAGCGGTGTCGTAGTGCGTGTGGCCGTTTAACGAGACCGCCAGCGCCGGAAATCCGAGATGGCGCCCTTCCATTGCGGCCGCCACGGTGCCGGAGTAAATCACGTCATCGCCGAGGTTGGGCCCGGCGTTAATGCCGGAAACGACGATATCCGGACGCGGTCGCATCAGCGCGTTCACGCCCAGAAAAACGCAGTCGGTTGGCGTGCCCATCTGCACGGCAATATCGCCATTTTCAAAGGTAAAGGTGCGAAGCGACGACTCCAGCGTCAGCGAGTTAGACGCTCCACTGCGGTTACGATCGGGTGCCACGACCTGCACATCCGCGAATTCGCGAAGGTATTTCGCCAGCGTCTGAATGCCTGGCGCGTGGATCCCGTCATCGTTACTCAGCAATATTCGCATAATCACCCGAGGTGTTGATAAGTTCCCTGACAACACTGGTGGCAAAGCTACCTGCCGGCAGCCAGAAGCGTAACTCAACGGTCACGTCATCCCACCAGTTCCAGCTTAACTGCTGCGGATAGAGCAGCATCGCGCGGCGTGCTGCTTCGACTTTTTCCCGCACCAGCAAGGATTGTAATGCCTGCGCATCCGCGACGGCAGACTGCTCGGCAGCCAGAGCTCCGCCCTGGGTTCCCCAGTCGCCCGTGCCGGGCAACGCGGCGGTAATCATCAGCGCTTTTGCGTCCACGCGCGACTGAACATCGGCCATTTCTTCGGCCGTTGCCACAAACCAGCTTCCGCGTCCCGCTAATTGTAGCGCATCGCCAACAACAACTTGATTCGCGTCCGGTTTTTTCAGCCTTTCGCTCACAATCTGATTAAACAACGCACTGCGGGCCGCCGACAACCAAAAACTGCGTTTATTCCTGTCGCGAACCGGCGCATCGCTTTGCGCCCAGCGCAGCGCACCCTGCAGGTTGCTGCCGCCGATGCCAAAGCGCTGCGCGCCAAAGTAGTTCGGCACGCCCTGCGCGCTGATGGCATTCAGGCGCTTCTCGACGTCATCGCGGTCGGTCACTTCCCGCAGCACCAGCGTAAAGTCGTTCCCTTTCAACGCGCCCAGACGCAGCTTGCGCTTGTGGCGGGCGAATTCCAGTACCTTACAGCCCTCAAGCTCAAATTTACTTAAATCAGGCATCGTATTGCCCGGAACGCGCGCGCAGAGCCACTGTTCAGTGACGGCGTGTTTATCTTTCTGCCCGGCAAAGCTGACTTCGCGGGCGTGAATTTTGAGGAATTTTGCCAGCGCGTCGGCCACGAAACGGGTATTGCAGCCATTTTTCAGAATACGCACCAGGATATGTTCGCCTTCGCCATCCGGCTCAAAGCCCAGATCCTCCACCACGAGGAAGTCTTCAGGGCTGGCTTTTAGCACCCCGTTCCCCTGCGGTTTACCGTGCAGGTATGTCAGGTTGTCGAAGTCTGTCATTTGCTCGCCTTCACCAGCAGCGCCACGGCTTCACAGGCAATCCCTTCGCCGCGGCCGGTAAAGCCCAGCTTCTCGGTGGTCGTCGCTTTGACGTTGACGTCGTCCATATGGCAGCCCAGATCTTCCGCAATAAACACGCGCATCTGCGGAATATGCGGCAGCATTTTCGGCGCCTGGGCGATAATCGTCACGTCGACGTTGCCGAGGGTGTAGCCTTTAGCCTGAATGCGGCGCCACGCTTCGCGCAGCAGCTCGCGGCTGTCAGCGCCTTTAAACGCCGGGTCGGTGTCCGGGAATAGCTTGCCGATATCCCCCAGCGCAGCCGCGCCGAGCAGCGCGTCGGTCAGGGCATGCAGCGCCACGTCGCCATCAGAATGGGCCAGCAGTCCTTTTTCATAAGGAATGCGCACGCCGCCAATGATAATTGGGCCTTCTCCGCCAAAGGCGTGTACATCAAAACCGTGTCCAATTCGCATTATGCCTTCTCCTGATGGGTCGAACGGGTAAGATAGAATTCCGCGAGCTGTAAATCCTCGGGACGCGTCACTTTAATATTATCAGCACGCCCTTCAACAAGCGTTGGGTGGAAACCGCAATACTCCAGCGCAGAGGCTTCGTCCGTAATGGTCGCCCCTTCATTCAGCGCACGCGTTAAGCAATCGTGGAGTAATTCGCGGGGGAAAAACTGTGGCGTCAGCGCGTGCCATAAGTCAACGCGCTCGACGGTGTGGGCGATGGCCGCTTTGCCTGGCTCAGCCCGCTTCATGGTGTCGCGCACCGGGGCGGCGAGAATGCCGCCCACGTTACTGGTTTCACTCAGCGTCAGCAGGCGCGCCAGATCGTCCTGGTGCAGGCACGGACGCGCCGCGTCATGCACCAGCACCCACTGCGCGTTTCCGGCAGCCTGAATGCCCGCCAGCACGGAATCGGCGCGCTCGGCACCGCCGTCGACAACGGTAATCTGCGGGTGATTTGCCAGCGGTAGCTGCGCGAAGCGCGCATCGCCCGGGCTGATGGCGATGACCACGCGCGTCACCCTGGGGTGCGCCAGCAGCGCCGCCACGGCGTGCTCAAGGATCGTTTTATCGCCAATAGAGAGGTACTGCTTGGGACATTCTGTTTGCATGCGCCGGCCAAAACCTGCGGCCGGCACCACGGCACATACGTCCGAAAAAGTTGCTGCCATGTCGTAATCCTGGGCCTGATTATCGATTGTTCTGTGCTGAGCCCTGATTGCGTTTAGACGCATCCGGAACCAGACGATAAAAGGTTTCGCCCGGCTTTGTCATACTGAGTTCATTGCGTGCGCGTTCCTCAATCGCCTCTTGCCCGCCATTGAGGTCATCAATTTCAGCAAAGAGTTGATCGTTTCGCGCCTTAAGTTTGGCGTTTGTTGCCTGCTGAGCCGCGACGTCATCGCTCACCCGGCTATAGTCGTGCAGTCCGTTCTTACCGAACCACAGCGAATATTGCAGCCAGATCAGCAAAGCCAGCAACAGCAGCGTTAGTTTACCCATCCTGCCCCCTGAAAAACGGCATCCTCATCCCAAGACTTCCCCAGGGCACTACGCCGGGGTAACAGAGATGCCGCAACATCGCGGGCAAATGTACCACATTTTTTCCGCAGAATCGTCCTGCACAATATCGTCACACAGTTGGTTACGGTTTGAATTATGGCTGAAGTTAGCCCATGAGCCACAAAAATAACAGACCAAACATCAGGACCACCGTCACAATCGTGATCGCGGTACTGTACAGAAGCCTGCCGTTGAGCAGCGAGTGCAGCGCAATGCCGACGACAACCGCCACGGGCATCAGCGCCAGGAAGAAAGGCCAGGTGTAGAGAAAGAAGAACAGCGTGTTACCGCCGTAGATGAGAAACGGGATGCCAAGCGCCAGCAGCCATGAGACGAAGCCAATGATGGCCCCAGGAAATGACCAGGTCGTTTCGTCGTCGGTCGCGAGCGGCTCCGACCCGGTGGTGATAATATAATTTTCACTGTTGCGCATAGCTAATCCTGTGACCGTGACTCATCGTTCGGGAAGACAGCTCCCGAACGATACCGTCTCAGGATCTGATAATATCGTCCCGTCTCAGCAGGTCTAATAATTGGCTTACTAAATTTGTTACCAATTGTTGACCTTCGAGGTGAATCTCAGGCGATTCAGGCGCTTCGTATACCGCGTCAATTCCGGTGAAGTTGCGTAGTTCACCGGCGCGGGCTTTTTTGTACAGCCCTTTCGGATCGCGTGCTTCGCAAACCTCCAGCGGGGTGTCGACAAACACTTCAATAAAGCGCTCATGACCCACGCGCTCGCGCACCATCTGGCGCTCGGCGCGGTGCGGAGAGATAAACGCGGTCAGCACCACCAGCCCGGCGTCGGCCATCAGGCTGGCCACTTCGCCCACCCGGCGGATGTTCTCTTTACGATCGTCGTCGCTGAACCCTAAATCGCTGCACAGGCCGTGGCGCACGTTGTCGCCATCCAGCAGGTACGTGCTTACGCCCTGCTGATGCAACGCCTCTTCCAGCGCGCCTGCAACCGTCGATTTACCCGAGCCGGACAGCCCGGTAAACCACAGCACAACCCCACGGTGACCGTGGAGCTGTTCGCGCTGGGCGACGGTGACCGGATGAGGATGCCAGACGACGTTCTCATCATGGGCAGCCATTACTTGCCTCCCAGCAGATCGCGTGCGCCCCAGTGCGGGAAGTGCTTACGCACCAGCGCGTTCAGTTCCAGCTCGAAAGCGCTGAATTCAGATGCCACGCTCGCCTGCTCGTTTGGCTCGCGCACCATTCCCGCGCCGACGGTGACGTTGGTCAGGCGGTCGATAAAGATCAGCCCGCCCGTCACCGGGTTCTGCTGATACGGATCCAGCACCAGCGGTTCGTCGAAGGTCAGATCGACCAGACCAATGCCGTTCAGCGGCAGCTCGGTGACCTCGCGCTGGGTCAGGTTGTTGATGTCTACCTGGAACTGAATACCGTCCACGCGGGCACGGGTTTTCTTGCCGGCAATTTTGATGTCGTAGCTCTGGCCCGCGGTCAGCGGCTGCTCCGCCATCCATACCACGTCCACGGACGCCCCCTGCACCGCCACCAGCGTTTCCTGAGCGTCCACCAGCAGGTCGCCCCGGCTGATATCAATCTCGTCTTTCAACACCAGGGTTACCGCCTCACCGGCGCCCGCTTCCTGCAGGTCACCGTCAAAGGTGACGATACGGGCGATGGTCGATTCCACGCCGGATGGCAGCACCTTGACGCGTTGACCCACCTTCACGGAGCCTGACGCGAGGGTGCCCGAGAAGCCGCGGAAATCGAGGTTCGGACGGTTGACGTACTGCACCGGGAAACGCATCGGCTGGGTGTCGACCACGCGCTGGATCTCAACGGTTTCCAGCACTTCCAGCAGCGTCGGGCCGCTGTACCACGGCATGTTCGCGCTCTGTGAGGCAACGTTATCCCCTTCCAGCGCCGAGAGCGGCACAAAGCGAATATCGAGGTTGCCCGGCAGCTGTTCAGCAAAGGTCAGATAGCTCTGGCGGATCTCCTCGAACTTCTCTTCGCTGAAGTTCACCAGATCCATCTTGTTGACCGCCACCACCAAGTGTTTGATCCCCAGCAGCGTGGAGATAAAGCTGTGGCGACGGGTCTGATCCAGCACGCCTTTACGGGCGTCGATCAGCAGGATCGCCAGGTCGCAGGTCGACGCACCGGTCGCCATATTGCGGGTGTACTGCTCGTGCCCCGGGGTGTCGGCGATGATAAATTTGCGCTTCTCGGTGGAGAAGTAGCGGTAGGCCACGTCGATGGTGATGCCCTGCTCGCGCTCCGCCTGCAGGCCATCCACCAGCAGCGCCAGATCCAGCTTTTCGCCCTGGGTACCGTGACGTTTACTGTCGTTGTGCAGGGAAGAGAGCTGATCTTCGTAAATCTGGCGCGTATCGTGCAGCAGGCGGCCAATCAGGGTGCTTTTCCCGTCATCCACGCTGCCGCAGGTCAGAAAACGCAGCAGGCTTTTGTGTTGCTGGGCGTGCAGATACGCTTCCACGCCGCCTTCGTTGGCAATTTGTTGAGCAATAGTGGTGTTCATGGCGGCTCCTTAGAAATAACCCTGACGTTTCTTCAGCTCCATGGAGCCTGCCTGGTCGCGGTCAATCACGCGCCCCTGTCGCTCGCTGGTGGTCGACACCAGCATCTCTTCGATGATCTCCGGCAGCGTCTGCGCGCTGGATTCCACCGCGCCGGTCAGCGGCCAGCAGCCGAGGGTACGGAAGCGTACCATCTGTTGTTTGATCACTTCACCCGGCTGCAGGTCGATGCGATCGTCATCGATCATCATCAGCATGCCGTCGCGCTCCAGCACCGGACGCTCGGCGGCCAGATACAGCGGAACGATTTCGATGTTTTCCAGGTAGATGTACTGCCAGATATCCAGCTCGGTCCAGTTGGAGAGCGGGAAGACGCGAATGCTTTCGCCTTTGTTGATCTGACCGTTATAGTTGTGCCACAGCTCCGGGCGCTGGTTTTTTGGGTCCCAGCGGTGGAAGCGGTCGCGGAAGGAGTAGATACGCTCTTTGGCGCGGGATTTCTCCTCGTCGCGGCGCGCGCCGCCGAAGGCCGCATCAAAACCGTATTTATTCAGCGCCTGCTTCAGCCCTTCGGTTTTCATGATGTCGGTATGTTTGGCGCTACCGTGCACGAACGGGTTAATGCCCATCGCCACCCCTTCCGGGTTTTTATGCACCAGCAGCTCGCAGCCGTAGGCTTTCGCGGTACGGTCGCGGAACTCGTACATTTCACGGAATTTCCAGCCGGTATCAACGTGCAGCAGCGGGAACGGCAGCGTACCCGGATAAAACGCTTTACGCGCCAGATGCAGCATGACGCTGGAATCTTTACCGATGGAGTACATCATCACCGGGTTAGAAAACTCGGCAGCCACTTCGCGGATAATATGGATACTTTCCGCTTCGAGCTGCCGCAGGTGTGTAAGACGTTTTTGGTCCATAACCGTTCCTTAAGCCAAATTTATGACAGAAGCGCCAAAGCCTTCTGTGTCGGTTGTGTGCTGAAACCAGGCGAGCGTGCTGTGCAGCTGCACCACTTCCCCCACCACGATCAGGGCGGGCATTGGGGCGTCTTTCGCCAGGGTTGCAAGATCGTCAAGCGTGCCGATAGCAACGTGCTGATCGACGCGCGTACCGCGAGAAATGACGGCCACGGGCGTCGTCGCAGCGCGGCCGTGCTGAATAAGCTGTTCGCTGATGTCCGCCGCCTTCATCGTGCCCATGTAGATAGCCAGCGTCTGTCGGCTCTGGGCGAGGTGCGACCAGTCAAACGGCGTGCTGTCCGCCTTGTAGTGGCCGGTCACAAAGGTCACGCTCTGGGCGTAATCGCGATGGGTCAGCGGAATACCGGCGTAGGCCGTTACCGCCGAGGCCGCCGTGATGCCGGGCACCACCTGGAACGGTACCCCGGCTTCGGCTGCCGCCTGCAGCTCTTCGCCGCCGCGGCCGAAAATAAACGGATCGCCCCCTTTCAGGCGCACCACGGTTTTTCCGGCTTTTGCGGCGTCAATCAGCATCTGATTGGTATCGTGCTGCGGGACGGAGTGCTCGCCCGCCCGTTTACCGACGCAGATTTTCTCCGCGTCGCGACGGATCAGCTCGCGCACGCCGTCGGTAACCAGATGGTCATAGAACACCACGTCCGCGTCCTGCAGCACCTGCAGGCCGCGCAGCGTCAGGAGCCCGGCATCGCCCGGCCCCGCGCCCACCAGAATGATCTCCCCGCCCGTACTGCCGGGGTTATCCAGTTCGTCTTCGAGTATTTTTTGCGCCGCCGTCTCGTTACCGGCATGCATCAGGCTGGCAAAGCGGCCGCGAAACACGCGCTCCCAGAAGCGACGACGCTCCGTTACGCTGGTCAGGCGAGTTTTTAGATGGTTGCGCCAGTAGCTGGCCTTCTCCGCCATACGCCCGAGGCTGGTCGGCAGCAGCGCTTCAATTTTTTCACGCAGCACGCGCGCCAGCACCGGTGCGGTGCCGCCGGAAGAGATAGCGACCAGCAGCGGAGAGCGATCGACGATCGACGGGAAGATGAACGAGCACAAAGGCTGGTCGTCGACCACGTTCACCAGGCGATAGCGCGCCTGAGCGGCATCGGAGACGCGTCGGTTCAGCTCGCGATCCTCCGTCGCCGCAATCACCAGCACCACGCTGTCGATTTGTGACTCGTCGAAATCCGCCCCCGCGACGACCTGCACTCGCGCGCCCGCGCGCTGCAGAAACGCGATTTTGCGATCGGCAATCTCACCCGTACCAACAACCAGCACCGGTTTCTCTTTAATCGCGGCAAATAAGGGCAGATAGTCCACAAGCAACAACTCACTAACAACGAGGAATAGAGGGACTATAGGGGGCGGCTTAGAGCGAATGAAATTACGAATTGGAATGAGTAGTTACTCAATGGAATAACGCGATGAAAAAGCAAATATCAAAAAGTGCTTAACACGCGAAATTTCGGGCATTTAAGAGCAATTCAAATTGTGTAAGGACGATCACAGTTTCATACTAGACGGGTCAAAATTTTGCTCTGTTTTTAAGGACTCACTATGTTTTCCGCAACGCGCCACCGTATTGCTGCCCTGGCGCTCGGCGTTTGCTTTATCCTTCCGGCTCAGGCAAAAAATCAACCGTATGGTGAAATCGCCAATATGCAGGCGCGGCACATTGCCACCGTCTTCCCCGGACGCATGACCGGCTCACCGGCGGAAATGCTCTCCGCTGACTATATTCGCCAGCAGTTTGCCGATATGGGTTACCAGAGCGATATCCGATCGTTTCACAGCCGCTACGTTTATACCTCCAGAAATAAAACCAAAAACTGGCATAACGTGACCGGCAGTACGGTTATCGCAGCGCATGAAGGTAGCGCAAACGAGCAGATTATTATTATGGCGCACCTCGATACCTACGCGCCGATGAGCGACGCCGATACGGATAACAACCTCGGAGGTCTGACGCTGCAGGGCATGGACGATAACGCGGCAGGCCTGGGCGTGATGCTCGAACTGGCCGAGCGGATGAAGAATATTCCCACCCAGTATGGCATTCGTTTCGTTGCCACCAGCGGTGAAGAAGAGGGCAAACTCGGCGCTGAGAATCTCCTGAAGCGCATGAGCGCTGAAGAGAAGAAAAATACGCTGCTGGTGATCAACCTCGATAACCTGATCGTCGGCGATAAGCTTTATTTCAACAGCGGGCAGAGTACGCCGGGTACCGTGCGGAAGCTGACACGCGACCGGGCACTGGCGATTGCCCGCAGCCACGGGGTTTATGCCACCAGCAACCCCGGCGGTAATCCGGGCTATCCGCGAGGAACGGGTTGCTGCAACGACGGGGAAGTGTTCGATAAGGCGGGCATTCCGGTGCTGTACGTCGAAGCGACAAACTGGGCGTTGGGCAAGAAAGATGGCTATCAGCAGCGGGCCAAATCGAAAGCCTTCCCGAACGGGACAAGCTGGCATAACGTAATGCTGGATAATCAGCAGCACATTGATAGCGCCCTGCCGCAGCGCATTGAACACCGCAGCCGGGATGTGGTGAAAGTGATGCTGCCGCTGGTAAAAGAGCTGGCGAAAGCGGGGAAAGCCTGAGGTTTTTGAACGCCGTGCGGCCTGATGCCCTCACCCCAACCCTCTCCCACAGGGAGAGGGAGTCAATGAAATTACCCTTCGTGCAACCCGCACTCGCGCTTCAGCCCAAAGAATCGCGTCTCTTCTTCCGCCATTCCCGGTTCCCATTTGCGCGTGGTGTGGGTATCCCCCACTGACAGGTAGCCCTGATCCCACAGCGGATGGTACTTCAGCCCGTGTTTTTGCAGGTACTGGTACACCGTCCGGTTATCCCAGTCGATAATCGGCAGCACTTTAAAGACCCCGCGCTGAACTGCCAGCACCGGCAGCGTGGCGCGGCTGCCGGACTGCTCACGGCGCAAACCCGCGAACCACGTCTGCGCATTAAGCTCTTTCAGCGCCCGGTTCATCGGCTCAACTTTGTTGATCGCATTGTATTTCTCAATGCCCTCAACGCCCTGCTCCCACAGCTTGCCGTAGCGCGCCTCCTGCCAGGCCGCGCTTTCCGTCGCGCGGTAAACTTTGAGGTTCAGCTTGAGCTTGTCCGTCAGCTCATCAATAAACTGGTAGGTTTCCGGGAACAGGTAGCCGGTATCGGTGAGGATCACCGGAATGTCCGGGCTGATCTGATTCACCAGATGCAGGCTGACCGCCGCCTGAATACCAAAGCTTGACGACAGCACGTAGTCTCCTGGCAGGTTTTCCAGCGCCCACGCCACGCGCCCTTCGGCGTCCAGCTTTTCCAGTTGAGCGTTGGTTTCTGCCAGCGCCAGAATGCGTTCGACTTTTGGCAGGTCATTAAGGGCGTTTAGATCGAGTACGGACATAAGAACCTCGTTTGCCTGTTTTGCCGGGCGGCACTACGTTTGCCCGGCCTACAAAACCCGTAGGCCCGGTAAGCGAAGCGCCACCGGGCAAAGGATGGGTTACTCCCAGAAATCCCTGGCGGGATCGAGCACCGGGCGAATGATGCCCGCACGCACCGTAAAGTCGCCGAAGCCTTCACCCGCTTCGCGCTCTTTCGCCCAGCGCCCGACAAGCTCGTCAATGGAATCGAGAATTTCCGGTTCCGTGATATTTTCGCGATACATCCGCGGAATACGCGTCCCCATACGGTTGCCGCCCAGGTGTACGTTGTAGCGACCCGGCGCTTTGCCCACCAGGCCGAGCTCGGCCAGCATCGCGCGACCGCAGCCGTTCGGACAGCCGGTGACGCGCATAACAATATGCTCGTCCGGAATGCCGTGTTTTTCCAGAATCGCTTCTACCTTGTCAGTAAATGACGGCAGGAAACGTTCCGCTTCGGCCATCGCCAGCGGGCAGGTCGGGAACGACACGCAGGCCATTGAGTTTTCGCGCTGCGGTTTAACCGCATCCATCAACCCATGATCGCGCGCCAGCTTCTCGATCTTCGCCTTCTGGCTCTCCGGCACGCCGGCAATAATCAGGTTCTGGTTGGCGGTAATGCGGAACTCGCCTTTATGGATCTTCGCAATTTCCAGCAAACCGGTTTTCAGCGGACGGCCCGGGTAGTCCAGAATACGGCCGTTTTCGATAAACAGCGTCAGGTGCCATTTATTGTCGATGCCTTTTACCCAGCCAATACGATCGCCGCGGCCGGTGAATTCGTAAGGGCGGACAGGCTCAAATTTGATCCCCGCGCGACGTTCCACTTCCTCTTTGAACGTCTCAACACCCACGCGCTCCAGGGTGTATTTGGTTTTCGCATTTTTACGGTCGGTACGGTTGCCCCAGTCGCGCTGGGTAGTAACCACGGCTTCGGCCACGGCCAGCGTGTGCTCCAGCGGCAGGAAGCCGAACTCGCTCGCGGTGCGGGCATAGGTTTTCTTGTTACCGTGCTCAATGGACAGGCCGCCGCCCACCAGCAGGTTAAAGCCGACCAGCTTGCCGTTCTCGGCAATCGCCACGAAGTTCATGTCGTTAGCGTGCAGGTCGATATCGTTCTGCGGCGGGATCACCACCGTAGTTTTAAACTTACGCGGCAGGTAGGTCTGGCCCAGGATCGGCTCTTCGTCCGTGGTCGCGACTTTTTCCTGATCGAGCCAGATCTCTGCATAAGCGCGGGTGCGCGGCAGCAGGTGCTCGGAGATCTTCTTCGCCCACTCGTACGCTTCGGCGTGCAGCTCGGACTCATACGGGTTCGACGTGCAGAGCACGTTACGGTTCATGTCGTTGGCGGTCGCCAGCGCGTCCAGCCCGACGGAGTGGAGCATCTGGTGCACCGGCTTCACGTTCTTCTTCAGAATGCCGTGGAACTGGAAGGTCTGACGGTTGGTCAGACGGATGCTGCCGTAAATGGTGTTTTCACCCGCAAACTTGTCGATGGCCTGCCACTGTTTGGTGGTGATCACCCCGCCCGGCAGGCGGCAGCGCAGCAGCATCGCATGGCGCGGCTCCAGCTTCTGTTCAGCACGCTCGGCGCGAATGTCGCGGTCATCCTGCTGGTACATCCCGTGGAAGCGGATCAGCAGGAAGTTGTCGCCTTTGAAACCGCCGGTGAGACCGTCATTCAGATCTTCAGCAATGGTGCCGCGCAGGTAGTTGCTTTCCAGCTTCATGCGCTCGGCGTCTGTCAGTTTACCTTCGACCACCAGTGGCCCTGGATGTTTTTCGCTCATTAGTAGACATCTCGCTGATAACGGCGCTCAACGCGCAGCTCACTTAAAAATTCATCCGCCGTTTCGGCATCCATACCGCCGAATTCGGCAATCACTTCCAGCAGTGCCTGCTCAACGTCCTTCGCCATGCGATTGGCGTCGCCGCAGACATAAATGTGGGCACCGTCATTGATCCAGCGCCACAGCTCTGCGCCCTGTTCGCGCAGTTTGTCTTGTACGTATACTTTTTCTTTCTGGTCGCGGGACCAGGCCAGATCGATGCGGGTCAGTACGCCCTCTTTCACATAGCGCTGCCACTCAACCTGGTAGAGGAAATCTTCCGTAAAGTGCGGGTTGCCGAAGAACAGCCAGTTTTTACCCGGCGCCTCGTCCGCCGCGCGCTGCTGCATAAAGGCGCGGAAAGGCGCAATGCCGGTGCCCGGGCCAATCATGATGACCGGGGTTTCCGGGTTCGTCGGCAGGCGGAAGTTGTCGTTGTGCTCGATGAAGACGCGAACCTCACCGTCTTCCTCCACGCGGTCAGCCAGGAAACCCGAGGCTCCGCCCGTGCGGACGCGGCCTTCAATGTCATAACGCACCACGCCCACGGTGATATGCACTTCGCTCTCCACTTCTGCCTGGGAAGAGGCAATGGAGTACAGGCGTGGAGTCAGCGGACGCAGCAGCCCAATCAGCGCGTCGGCGTCCAGCTGTGCCGGAGAGAAACGCACCATATCGACAATCGGCGTGGTCGCCGCGTAATGCTGCAGCTTCGCCTTGTCGCCCACCAGCGGCAGCAGCGATTCGCTGCGCGTTAAGGTGGCATAATTTTCGACGATATTCGGGGTGTTCACCGTCAGCTCGAAGTGCCACTGCAGCGCGTCGGAAAGCGGCTGGGTTTTGCCGTCAACGGTGACAGGCTCGTCACCCTTCAGCCACAGCAGCTCAACCAGCTCCTTCACCAGCGCCGGATCGTTCTGATACCAGACCCCCAGCGCGTCGCCCGGCTGGTAGCGCAGGCCAGAGTCGCCGAGATCGATCTCGATATGGCGCACGTCTTTTTCCGAGTCGCGGCCGGTAATTTTCTGGTTCACCGCCAGGCTCGCGACCAGCGGGGCCTCTTTGGTGTACGGGCTGGTGTGAATGTCGTTGACGGCACCCGTCGCGGCGAACGCGGCCTGCGCCGGCGTCTCTTTCGGCACGCGGGCTTTCAGCACCTCAACGATGCGCGCACGCCATTCCGCGGCGGCGGGCTGGTATTCAACATCCGCATCTACGCGGTCCAGCAGGCGCTCTGCGCCCAGCTCCGCCAGCTTGCTGTCGAAGTCTTTACCAGACTGGCAGAAGAATTCATAGGAGGTATCGCCCAGGCCAAAGACGGCAAACGCGGTGCCGTCCAGTTTTGGCGCTTTTTTCGAGAACAGGAACTTGTGCAACGCCACCGCTTCTTCAGCGGGCTCACCTTCACCCTGGGTAGAGGCGACAACCACCAGCAGTTTTTCCGACGCGATTTGCTTGAATTTATAATCCCCGGCGTTGACCAGGTTCACGTTCAGTTTGGCGGCCAGCAGATCGTCACGCAGCGCTTCGGCCACGCGGCGGGCATTGCCCGTCTGAGAAGCCGAAATCAGGGTAATGGCCGGAATTTCAACGGCCGTTGCCGGTGCCCCTGCCACAGCGCCAGGCTGCTGGTTGAGCATTCCCCAGAAATAACCGGAGACCCAGGCAAGCTGAGTGGGAGAAAAATCAGAGGTGGCTGCCTGAAGGCGCGCCAGTTGCTCCGGGTTCAGGGGAAGCAAATTTGAAGGTGGGGCCTGTGTTGTCATGCGTTGTTATGTTCCAGTAGCAAAGCGGAATTTATGCAAAAAGACCAAACTAGAGATAAGGTTAACGGCGAGGATAATAACAATTAAAGAAGGGATGGAAATAATAAATAACCAAATGGACTAACCTGTTTTAGTCATCATTCTTAGCGATAAAACCGATTAATTAACGCTTTGAAATTTATTAAGAAAAACCGAGAAAAACGCCGTTTAACGGACGTTCAGGCTTCAGAGCCGTTTTAGTTAATGCTAAAAATTGTGCTTTCCGGTACTATGCGGCGGTTTTTTCCGCATTACTGAGAGCGATCATGTCCACCACACTGTTTAAAGATTTCACCTTCGAAGCCGCCCACCACCTTCCGCATGTTCCTGAAGGACATAAATGCGGCCGTCTGCACGGGCATTCGTTTATGGTGCGTCTTGAGATCACCGGTGAAGTTGATCCGCATACCGGTTGGATCATGGATTTTGCTGAACTAAAGGCGGCGTTTAAGCCGACCTACGATCGTCTGGATCATTACTACCTGAATGATATCCCGGGCCTTGAAAACCCGACCAGCGAAGTTCTGGCGAAATGGATTTGGGATCAGATGAAACCGCTGGTACCGCTGCTGAGCGCGGTGATGATCAAAGAGACCTGTACGGCAGGCTGCGTGTATCGCGGCGAGTGATGCTTGCCGGGTGGCGGCTTCGCCTTACCCGGCCTACAAACGCCTCGAACCGCAGGCCCGGTAAGCGCTAGCGCCACCGGGCTTTTTTTTAGGCAATATTCAGGTACTTGTGCGTCTGCATTGATAAGCGCCAGTTACGCGCAATACAGGTTTCAATGCACAGGCGCGTCGCGTCCTCTTTCTGGCTGATAGGCTGCAGGGCAATCACCCGCTGCTTTTCGTCCGTCAGCGTCGCCAGCAGTTCATCCAGCGCTTCGATATCACGCACGCGCCCGACAGGGTGCTTAATCTCATCCGCGCGCTCCAGCGCCTGAGACAGCACGTCGTACCCGCCGCGCATATTCACTTTTGGCGATACCGTCACCCAGGTGGTGTGCGAGCAGCGCACTTCATGGGTGCCGCTGGTTTCAATCTGGCAGCTGTAGCCGTTCTTTTCGAGCAGCTCGGTCAGCGGGGTCAGATCGTGGATGCAGGGCTCACCGCCGGTGATCACCACGTGGCGCGCCGTCCAGCCCTGACGACCAATAATGGCCAGCAGATCTTCTGAACTGCCCGCGCCCCACTTATCGCTCTCTTTGGTTTTCGCCAGAATGCTAAACAGCGACACTTCCCGATCTGCGAGCTTATCCCACGTATGTTTGGTATCACACCAGGCACAGCCAACCGGGCATCCCTGTAAACGGATAAAGATAGCGGGAACGCCGGTAAAGTAACCCTCGCCTTGCAGGGTCTGGAACATCTCGTTAATCGGGTACTGCATAGTCATCTCAGTAAAGGGGATAAACGATAAGTATCGCAGATCCCCGCCGGATGGTCATGCTCCATCGGTGCTTTGCGCGCCTATCGCCGCCATAAACCGTTCGGTAATTTGCTGGGGACGGGTGATTGCGCCGCCGACAACAACCGTATGCGCGCCCAGCGCCAGGCATCTGGCCGCACGCTCTGGGGTATCCACGTTGCCTTCGGCAACCACGGGAACCGTAACCGCTGCCAGCACCGCCTTCAGGAACGCACAGTCATTCTCAGGAAGCGAATGGCCCGCGGTGTCCGCCGTATAGCCATAAAGCGTGGTGCCGATGCAATCAAAACCCAGCGCCTGCGCCGTCGCGGCCTCGTCCACGGAGGCAATATCCGCCATCAGCAACACCGAGGGATAATGTGAGCGGATGCGCGCGACCAGTGCGCCCAGGGCTTCCCCTCCGGGGCGTTCCCGCGCCGTCGCGTCAAGGGCAATGATTTCAGGGGAGACGGTCATGAGCTCATCCACTTCTTTCATCGTCGCGGTGATAAACACCTCGCTCTCGGGATAATCCCGCTTGATGATGCCGATAACGGGCAGCGACACCTGCTGTTTAATGGCCGCGATATCCACCACGCTGTTGGCGCGAATGGCGGCGGCTCCGCCCTGTGCCGCCGCCAGCGCCATTCGCGACATAATAAACGGGCTGTGTAACGGTTCGTTTTCCAGCGCCTGACAGGAGACGACCAGTTTTCCCTTCAGGTTATCCAGTACGGTTTTCATTACGATAAGATCTCTTCCACTTCGTTTTTGATAATCGTGACGTGCGGGCCATAAATGACCTGTACACCGTTACCGCGCACGATAACGCCGCGCGCGCCGGTGGCCTTCAGCGCCGCGTCATTCACCTTGCTGCCGTCTTTGACCGTGACGCGAAGACGCGTGGCGCAGCAGTCCACCTCTTCCAGATTCTCTTTTCCGCCTAATCCGGCGATCACCGCCGCGGCGCGTTCGCTTTGCGGGAGGGTCACCTCGTCAGCCACCGCCTCCTTTTCGCGGCCCGGCGTGGCGAAATCGAAGCGGTTAATCAGGTAGCGGAACGTAAAGTAGTAAAGGAAGAACCACGGCACGCCGACCAGCGGAACGAACATCCAGTTAGTTTTGGCCTCGCCCTGCAAAATGCCGAACAGCACGAAGTCGATAAAGCCGCCGGAGAAGGTTTGCCCGATGGTGATATGCAGCATGTGCGCGAGCATGAAGGCCAGCCCGTCAAACAGCGCATGGATGACGTAGAGCACTGGCGCAATAAACAGGAAGGAGAACTCGATGGGTTCGGTAATCCCCGTCAGGAACGAGGTTAACGCCGCAGAGAGCAGTAGCCCGGCCACGCGTTTTTTGTTCTCTGGTTTTGCCGTGTGGTACATCGCCAGACACGCGCCGAGCAGGCCAAACATCATCGTAATAAAGCGCCCGGACATGAAGCGTGACGTGCCTTCGTAGAACTGGCGCGTGGTGGGATCGGCCAGCTGGGCGAAGAAGATCCGCTGTGTGCCCTCAACCAAATGACCGTTGACGATTTCACTGCCGCCAAGCGCGGTGGTCCAGAAAGGCAGATAGAAAATGTGGTGCAAACCAAACGGACCCAGCATGCGTAGAATAAAGCCGTACAGCAGAGTACCCAGATAGCCGGTGGCATCCACCAGCCCGCCGAGACCAAAAATCAGTTTCTGGAAATGCGGCCAGACCACGGTCATTGCCGCCCCGACGAGTATCGCTGCCAGGGAGCTGATAATGGGGACAAAGCGCGAGCCGCCAAAGAACCCGAGAAACTGCGGAAGCGCAATTTTATTAAACCGATGATGGAGCGCGCAGGTCACCAGCCCAATCACTACACCGCCAAACACGCCGGTTTCCAGCGTCTGAATACCCAGCGTCATGCCCTGCCCCACGGCACCCGGGTTCTCATGCACCAGTTTGCCGGTAAGGATCAGCAGCGCGTTGATGGTGGCATTCATCACCAGAAACGCGAGCAGCGCCGCCAGCCCAGCCGTGCCCTTATCGCTTTTTGCCAGCCCGACGGCCACCCCAACGGCAAACAGCACCGAGAGGTTCGCAAACACAATTGAACCGGCGCTGCTCATGATGGTGAAAATCGCCTGCAGCCAACCCACGTCTAAAAATGGATAAGCCGTCAGCGTATTGGGATTGGATAACGCGCCGCCTATCCCCAGCAGCAGACCCGCCGCGGGCAATACGGCGATAGGCAACATAAAGGATTTGCCGAAGCGCTGCGCTTTTTCAAACCATCCGCCCGAAGAAGCCCCACTGAACATTTGCATCATTTTTTCATTCCCCCATTTGACGATGAAAATTTTTACCACATTAATATTTAATAGTGAAAATTATCATCAAAAACCAGGAGCCCGATCATACTTTTTCAAAATGACTGGCATCTTTCCCCCGCTTTCCGCCACACTAGGCGCAGAGAAACACATTAAGGACCTGGCATGTCGGACCATGAAAACCTGCTGCTGAAGCTCCGCCAGGAGGCTTCCGGATACAGCCCAACGCAACAAAAACTCGGCGAGTTTGTCCTCAGCGATCCTGCCCGGGTGCTCTACCTGACGATCACCGAGCTGGCGCGCGAGAGCCACACCAGCGAGGCCAGCGTCACGCGTCTTTGCCGGACGCTGGGCTGCAAGGGCTATAACGAATTCAAAATGGCGCTTGCGCTGGATATTCAGCAGGGCCAGCCCGCGCGTCAGTCGGGAGATGACATTGATAACGTCGTGGATGAGTCGGTGCAGGCTTTGCAGGATACCGCCAGACTCCTCGACCGTGCGCTGCTTGAAAAGGCCGCGCTGGCGCTGCATCAGGCGCAGTCCGTGCAGATTTACGGCGTCGCGGCCAGCGCGATCCTCGGGGAGTATCTGCACTACAAGCTGTTGCGTCTGGGGAAACCCGCACAGCTGTTTAGCGATATGCACCGCGCGGCCATGAATGCGACAACGCTTTCGCAGGAGACCCTGGTCGTGGCCATCTCCAGCTCGGGTTCAACGCGGGATTTACTCCACGTGGTGAAACTTGCCCGCAAGCGCGGCGTTAAGGTTCTGGCGCTCAGCAATACGCCCCGCAGCCCGCTGGCGTCTCTGAGCGATATGCAGCTGGTTGCCGCCAAGCCAGAAGGGCCACTGAGCGCAGGCGCGCTCAATGCGAAGGTTGGGGTTATGCTGCTGGTTGAGTTGCTGACCACGTCCATGATTGCGCTGGACGGCCGTTACGGTGACGTTAGCCAGCAAACGGCCAGCGCCACGCTTCCCCTGTTGCTCTAAAAATCCTTCGCAGGCTAAATAAAATAGCCTGCGATTCACGTCGTTTGATTTTAGTTAAGTGGTATTTAAATCATTTATTCAGTAAATGATTGGTGTAACAAAGTATTATATTTATTACATTCTGAATTACTATTTTCTCGCTGAGCAACAGCCTTAAAAACAATAAAAATCAACAATTTAAAATATAAATATTAATAAATTGAATTTTTATCCTGCCTGCAGTGTCCAATAAATCCACCTGATTTCCTTTCCTTAAAATAAGCTTAAGACGCTGTCGGTTTCGGCGTTTTATTATTTAAATGCCGTTTACTTTTGCACGCCTACAATCCGCCTCATCAATCATAATGAGACGGTATTAATGAAGATGTTATTGATTACAGGCGTGACCGGATTTCTGGGCGGTGCAGTACTTGAAAAAATCCTGACCCACGATCGATCCGTAAAACTTCTTTTGCTCGCGCGCGCCGGCGATCCGCAAAGCGGGCTGGAGCGCGTGCTGGAGAATATGCGCAAGTTCAACGTTCCCGAAGACAAGCTGGCTTCCCTGAGCGTGGATAACATACTCATTGGCGATCTCAGCCAGCCTGAAGCCTTTCTGAACGATCCTCGACTGAACCAGGTAACGCATGTCGTTAACTGTGCGGCCGTTGCCTCATTTGGTAATAACCCACTGATCTGGAAGGTCAACGTTGAAGGTACGCTCGCGCTGGCGCGCCGTATGGAGCAGGTCACAGGACTGCAGCGTTTCCTCCACGTTGGCACAGCAATGTCATGCACGCCGGAGCAGGATTCCCTGGTCGCCGAAAGCGCTGAATTCAGAGAGAATGCTGAACACCTGGTGGATTACACCTTGTCGAAGTCAACCATCGAACAGCTGATGCGCCAGGAGTGTCCTGACCTGCCGCTGCTTATCGCCCGTCCGTCCATCGTTGTCGGCCATACCCGTCACGGCTGCACGCCGTCGAGCAGCATTTTCTGGGTCTTCAGCATGGGCCTGATGCTGCAGAAGTTTATGTGCTCAATGGAAGACCGGATCGACGTTGTTCCGGTGGATTATTGCGCCGATGCGCTGTTAATGCTGCTCACCAGCGACGCGCGTCCGGGGGAAGTGGTACACATTTCTGCGGGTGAAGAGAACAGCGTTCGCTTTGCCGATATCGATCAGGCGATGGCGCAAGCGCTGGAGAAAGCACCTGTCGGTGACAAATACGCGCAGGTCAGCTACGAAACGCTGGTCAGAATGCGCCGCGAGCTGAAAACTTTTTTTGGCCCGTGCAACGAACGTCTGATGCTGAAAGCCATGCGGCTATACGGTGCGTTTGCCATGCTTAACGTGCGCTTTAGCAACGATAAGCTGCTGAGCATGGGGATGCCAAAACCCCCCCGGTTTACGGATTACATCGCCCGCTGCGTGCAAACCACCCAGGGGCTGACCATTCCGGAGCAAATGGCGGTCGATTTTAAATAGCCAAAAAAAATGCCAGTCATTCGACTGGCATTTTCATTTTAAGGCTTAAGCAATTATGCCTGGCCTTTGATCTCTTTACGACCGTTGTATGGTGCTTTTTCGCCCAGGGCTTCTTCGATACGAATCAGCTGGTTGTATTTAGCAACACGGTCAGAACGGCTCATAGAACCAGTTTTGATCTGGCCTGCAGCGGTACCCACAGCCAGGTCGGCAATGGTAGCGTCTTCAGTTTCGCCAGAACGGTGAGAGATAACAGCGGTGTAGCCAGCGTCTTTCGCCATTTTGATCGCAGCCAGAGTTTCGGTCAGAGAACCGATCTGGTTGAATTTGATCAGGATGGAGTTAACGATGCCTTTCTCGATGCCTTCTTTCAGGATCTTGGTGTTGGTTACGAACAGATCGTCACCAACCAGCTGGATTTTGTCGCCCAGTACTTTAGTCTGGTATGCGAAACCATCCCAGTCAGACTCGTCCAGACCGTCTTCGATAGAAACGATTGGGTACTGTTTGGTCAGGTCTTCCAGGAAGTGGGTGAACTCTTCGGAGGTGAACGCTTTGTTGCCTTCGCCAGCCAGAACGTATTTACCGTCTTTGTAGAATTCAGATGCTGCACAGTCCATCGCCAGGGTGATGTCTTTGCCCAGCTCGTAGCCAGCCGCTTTTACAGCTTCTGCGATAACAGCCAGTGCTTCTGCGTTAGAACCCAGGTTTGGCGCATAGCCACCTTCGTCACCAACAGCAGTGTTCATACCTTTAGCTTTCAGTACTTTAGCCAGGTTGTGGAACACTTCAGAACCCATACGTACCGCTTCTTTCAGGGATTTCGCGCCAACTGGCTGAATCATGAATTCCTGAATATCAACGTTGTTGTCTGCGTGCTCACCACCGTTGATGATGTTCATCATTGGTACAGGCATGGAGTATTTGCCTGGGGTGCCGTTCAGTTCAGCGATGTGCTCGAACAGTGGCATACCTTTCGCTGCAGCTGCTGCTTTGGCGTTCGCCAGGGAAACAGCCAGGATTGCGTTCGCACCGAAGTTAGATTTGTTTTCAGTACCGTCCAGATCGATCATGATCTTGTCGATGCCAGCCTGGTCTTTGGCGTCTTTGCCAATGATTGCCTGAGCAATAGGACCGTTTACAGCGCCAACCGCTTTCAGTACGCCTTTGCCCAGGAAGCGGGATTTGTCGCCATCGCGCAGTTCCAGCGCTTCGCGGGAACCGGTAGAAGCACCTGATGGAGCAGCAGCCATACCAACGAAACCACCTTCCAGGTGAACTTCGGCTTCAACGGTCGGGTTACCACGGGAGTCGATGATTTCACGACCGATGACTTTAACGATTTTGGACATTAGATTTTCCTCAGTACAAGTTAAACTAAAACTCCAGACAAACAACGCGTACCAAAGGTACGCGTTGCCGTTCTAACTTTTTTTACTTCGCCTGACGCTTCTGGTACTCGCTGGCGGCCTTCACGAAGCCTGCAAACAGCGGATGCCCGTCACGTGGCGTAGAAGTAAATTCCGGGTGGAACTGGCAGGCGACAAACCACGGATGGTTTGGCACTTCAATGATCTCGACTAACTGATCATCCCCGGAGCGGCCCGCAACACGCAGGCCCGCGGCTTCAATTGGTTTCAACAACATGTTGTTGACTTCATAGCGGTGACGATGGCGCTCGGTGATGACCGGCTCGCCATACAGCTTGCGAACCACGCTATCGTCAGACAGCTGGCAAGCCTGTGCGCCAAGACGCATGGTGCCACCCAGATCGCTCTTCTCGGTACGGACTTCGACGTTACCTTCTTCGTCACGCCATTCAGTGATAAGCGCCACTACAGGGTACTTACAGTCTGGCATAAATTCCGTAGAGTTCGCGTTTTCCATTCCCGCTACGTTGCGCGCAAATTCGATCAGCGCAACCTGCATACCCAGGCAGATGCCGAGGTATGGAATATTGTTTTCACGCGCATAGCGCGCGGTGGCGATCTTGCCTTCTACACCACGGTAGCCGAAGCCGCCAGGGATAAGGATAGCATCCAGATCTTTCAGGATTTCAACGCCACGCGTTTCAACGTCCTGTGAATCAATCAGCTTAATGTTCACGGAGACACGGTTCTTCAGACCGCCGTGTTTCAGCGCTTCGATCACTGACTTATAGGCATCCGGCAGTTCAATGTACTTGCCGACCATACCGATAGTCACTTCACCAGCCGGATTGGCTTCTTCGTAAATAACCTGTTCCCATTCAGACAGGTTAGCTTCCGGACAGTTCAAGCTGAATCGTTTACAAATATAATCGTCCAGGCCCTGAGATTTCAACAGGCCCGGGATTTTATAAATGGAATCGACGTCTTTCATTGAAATAACGGCTTTTTCAGGCACGTTACAGAACAATGCAATTTTCGCACGTTCGTTCGCCGGAACGGCGCGATCGGAGCGGCAAACCAGGATGTCTGGCTGAATACCAATAGAGAGCAGCTCTTTCACAGAGTGCTGAGTCGGCTTGGTTTTCACTTCACCTGCGGCTGCCATGTAAGGCACCAGCGTCAGGTGCATGAACAGCGCGTGTTCACGTCCAATATCGACCGCCAGCTGACGAATCGCTTCCAGGAATGGCAGGGATTCGATATCACCTACGGTACCGCCGATTTCCACCAGCACCACGTCGTGGCCTTCGCCACCCGCAACAATGCGTTCTTTGATTGCGTTAGTGATGTGCGGGATAACCTGAACGGTTGCACCCAGATAGTCACCACGGCGCTCTTTACGCAGAACGTCGGAGTAGATGCGGCCAGTCGTGAAGTTGTTACGACGGGTCATTTTGGTGCGGATGAAACGCTCGTAGTGGCCAAGATCCAGATCGGTTTCAGCGCCGTCTTCAGTAACGAACACTTCCCCGTGTTGGATTGGGCTCATGGTGCCCGGATCGACGTTGATGTACGGATCCAGTTTCATCATGGTCACATTGAGGCCACGGGCTTCAAGAATGGCTGCGAGGGAGGCTGCGGCAATGCCTTTACCCAGAGAGGATACGACCCCGCCGGTCACAAAAATATAGTTCGTTGTCATGCTGAACCTGAGAAGTTAGGGTGAAACGATGGAATAACCAGGACGGGAAAGTAGTATACCCGAACAAGGCGAGCGCCACAAACTTTCATTCTCCGTCTCCATTCCAGGCCATGACAAACATAAGGAGTGAGAAAATAGCCCCTTTTGGGTAAATGTTTTTGACGCAAATCAAGCGCTTGTCATTTAAAAAATCACACAAATTGCGCTTGATCGCAAAATTCCGTTAGAGATCAGATTCCTGGCGTTTTACTTCCTGCCAGACTTCTTCCATGGCTTCGAGGTCGATTCCGGTCATTTTCAGGCCGCGCGAGGCCACAATCCGCTCAACTTCGCGAAAGCGTCGTTCGAATTTTATGTTGGCTTTTTGCAGGGCCGTTTCCGCTTTTACACCCAGGTGGCGCGAAAGGTTGACGGTTGCAAACAGCAGATCGCCCATCTCTTCTTCGAGCTTCGCTTCATCCACTACCGCCTGCTGCGCTTCGTGCATCACTTCATCAATCTCTTCGTGCACTTTGTCCAGCACCGGGCCGAGGGAGGTCCAGTCAAACCCCACGGCGGAGCAGCGTTTCTGAATTTTATGCGCGCGCATCAGCGCGGGCAGGCTCATCGGGATGTCATCCAGCGCGGAGTGCTGGGATTTTTCTGCGCGCTCGGCGCTTTTAATTTGCTCCCAGCGGGCCAGCACCTCGGTGCTGTTCCCTGCGGTGGCATCGCCGAAAATATGGGGATGACGGCGCTCCAGCTTATCGCTGATGGCAGCGCAGATATCGTCAAAGTTAAAGCGCCCCTCTTCCTGCGCCATTTGCGCATAGAACACCACCTGGAAGAGCAGATCGCCCAGCTCGCCGCGCAGGTCGTCAAAATCTTCGCGGGAAATGGCGTCCAGCACCTCATAGGTCTCTTCGAGGGTATACGGGGCGATGGTGGCAAAAGTCTGCTCTTTGTCCCATGGGCAGCCGTTTTCCGGGTCGCGAAGACGTTTCATGATGCCGAGCAGGCGGTCGATTTGAGTCATAATCTGTTCCATTAAAAAACAAGCCGGGTGGCGGCAAAGCCTTACCCGGCCTACATAAGAAAGTGCAGTTAACCGCCGTGCAGACGACGCGCGTCAATCACATCCGGCACCTGGTTCAGTTTGCCAAGCACGCGGCCCAGCACCTGCAGGTTATAGATTTCGATGGTCATATCGATGGTGGCAAGCTGCTCGCGGGTATCGCTGCGGCTGGCGACGCCCAGCACGTTGACCTTCTCGTTGGCGAGAATGGTGGTGATATCGCGCAACAGACCGCTGCGGTCGTTCGCGGTGACGCGAACCACCAGCGAGTAACCGGCGGAATAGCTTTCGCCCCAGACCGCTTCTACGATGCGCTCCGGCGCATGAGACTGAAGCTCGGCAAGCTGGTCGCAGTCGGAGCGGTGAATCGAGATCCCGCGCCCCTGAGTGATAAAGCCGACGATGTCGTCCCCCGGAATCGGCTGGCAGCAGCGAGCAATGTGGTGCATCAGATTGCCCACGCCCTCGACGACCACGCGACCGTTGTCTTTGCTGCGCTGCTGCGGCGCGTAGGTTTTCTGTTGCAGCTGCTTCAGCGCCGCCGCATCCTGCTCTGCGGCACTTGGCTTATTGAACTGCGCCTGCAGGAAGTTCACCATCTGATTCAGACGGATATCACCGCCGCCAATAGCCGCTAACAGCTCGTCAAGCTCGTTAAAGTTGTAGCGCGGCAGCAGGAATTTCTCCGCCTCTTTCAGGCTTATCCCGATATGCTCCAGCTCGTCGTCCAGGATCTGGCGACCGGCAAGGATATTCTTGTCACGATCCTGTTTACGGAACCAGGCGTGAATTTTCGAGCGCCCTCGGCTGGTGGTGACATAACCCAGGTTCGGGTTAAGCCAGTCCCTGCTCGGGTTGGGCTGCTTCTGGGTGATGATTTCAATCTGGTCACCCATCTGCAGCTGATAGGTGAACGGTACGATACGCCCGCCAATTTTCGCCCCAATGCAGCGGTGCCCCACATCGCTGTGGATGTGGTAGGCAAAATCGAGCGGCGTGGAGCCTGCCGGCAGGTCGACCACGTCCCCTTTCGGGGTAAAGACATACACCCGGTCGTCAAAGACCTGGCTGCGCACTTCGTCGAGCATCTCGCCGGAGTCGGCCATCTCTTCCTGCCACGCAATCAGCTTACGCAGCCAGGCAATGCGGTCTTCATGGCCTGAACGCGCCCCGCCGGAGGTGCCTTCTTTGTATTTCCAGTGTGCGGCGACGCCCAGCTCAGCGTCCTCGTGCATCTGCCTGGTACGGATCTGAATCTCGACCGTTTTGCCGCCAGGGCCAAGCACAACGGTATGGATAGACTGATAGCCATTAGGTTTCGGGTTGGCGACATAGTCATCGAACTCATCCGGCAGATGGCGGAAGTGAGTGTGAACTATCCCCAGCGCGGCGTAGCAATCCTGCAGACGCTCCGCCACGATGCGCACGGCGCGCACGTCAAACAGCTCGTCAAAGGCGAGGTGTTTTTTCTGCATTTTGCGCCAGATGCTGTAGATGTGCTTTGGTCGACCGTAGACTTCGGCACGCACGTTCTCTTCTTTCATCGCCTGGCGCAAACCGCCGACAAATTCATCGATATAGTGTTCGCGGTCGATACGACGCTCGTGCAGGAGTTTAGCAATGCGCTTGTATTCCGCCGGGTGCAGATAGCGGAAGCAGTAATCTTCCAGCTCCCACTTCAGCTGACCAATCCCTAAGCGGTTCGCCAGCGGTGCATAAATGTTCGTACACTCTTTGGCAGCCAGCACGCGCTCGTCTTCCGGCGCATCCTTCACTTCACGCAGGTGGGCGATACGCTCGGCAAGCTTGATGACCACGCAGCGGAAATCATCCACCATGGCCAGCAGCATCCGACGAACGTTATCGACCTGTTCTGAGGAGACGGAATCGGTATGCGCGGCTTTAAGCTGACGAATGGCCGCCATATCGCGCACGCCGTGGATAAGCGCAACGACGGATTTCCCAACGCTGTCGCCAAGCACGTCTTCGCTGACCACGTCCGCATCCGCGAGGGGGAAGAGAAGCGCGGCCTGCAGCGTTTCGATGTCCATGTTCAGCATGGATAAGATTTCAACCATCTCCACGCCGCGCCACAGGAGAAGATCGGCGTCGGAATGCCCCTGCGTGGTGCGCAGACAATAGGCCCAGGTTTCGGTTAAGCGTTCACACGACTGCTGGCTGGAAATTCCCAGACTTGCGATCCATTTTTGTGGGTCAAATTCCCCAGCTTTATTCAGATGTGCACTTCTTACCGCAACCATTGTCCTCTCCTTTAGGGACCAGGGCCTGTCGAAGTCGACAAGCCAAACTCATTAAATGTGCTCGAACAACACCATCGATTCCAGATGCCCAGTGTGCGGGAACATGTCCAGCATTGCCAGACGCTGAATCTGGTAACCCGCGCTAAGTAATGCCTCGCTATCGCGGGCAAGCGTTGCCGGGTTACAGGAAACATAGACCACACGCTTCGGCGCGAGTTTAATTATATGCTGCATTACACCCGGGGCACCTGCACGCGCCGGGTCGAGAAGAATTTTATCAAAGCCCTGCTTTGCCCACGGCTGTTGAGTCACATCTTCCTCAAGATTTTGATGAAAGAATGTCACATTTTGCAAGCCGTTCTGTTGTGCGTTCTCCTGCCCTTTCGCCACCAGCGCGTCAACGCCTTCCACGCCGACGACGCTGGCTGCCACTCGCGCCAGCGGCAGCGTGAAGTTGCCCATTCCGCAGAACAGGTCGAGCACCCGATCGCTTTTCTGAACGTCCAGCCACGCCAGCGCTTTCTCAACCATCTGCTGATTAACGCCGTCATTTACCTGAATGAAATCCCGCGGGCTGAACGTTAAGCGTAGCCCGTTTGACGCATACCAGGGCGCATCGCCGGTAACCTGCTCAAGTATCTCGCTTTGTGGTGCCAGGAAAAGCGCCAGGTCGTGGGAATGCGAAAAGCGTTCCAGTTTTTCGCGATCTTTTTTCGACAGCGGCGCGGTATGGCGCAGGACCATCAGCGGGCCATTGTTTGCCATAACCAGTTCCACGTGCCCAAGGTGGCGAACGCCGTCCAGTTCAGAAAGGCAGGTGCGCACGTCCGGAAGCAACGCCTCAAGATGGGGCACCAAAATGGGGCACTGCTTCACATTAACGATGTCGCTGGAGCCGGCCTTGCGGAATCCCATCTCCAGCCGCGCCGTTTTGGGCTGATAGCTCAGGCTCAGGCGCGCGCGACGGCGATAGCCCCAGGGCTCGTCGGCGAGGATCTCATTAACGTCATGTTTAAGCAGGCGCGCCAGGGCGCTGCTTTTGCTTTTTTGCTGTAATTCTGTGCTCGCATGCTGTTGCTGGCAGCCTCCGCAAACGCCAAAATGCGCACAGCGGGGCTTGACGCGCTCCGGGCTGTCGTTGAGGCGACGCTTAACCTGCCCGCGCGCGAACTGGCGTTTATCTTCCGTCAGCGTAATTTCTGCTCGTTCTGTTGGCAGCAAACCTGTTATAAACAGAGCCTTACCGTTGTGACGCGCCACCCCCTGACCGAAAGGATCGAGGTCCGTGGCTTCAACGGTTATGATTTCACGCGTCGTCACGCGTCGCTTTGCAGAGTAGAATTGCGCCATCGCCGAGATTTTTCTCAAATAAACATAATTATCTTAATTGTCCCATAACGGAACGCCATGACCAACTACAGCCTGCGCGCGCGCATGATGATTTTGATCCTCGCCCCCACCGTTCTCATCGGTTTGCTGCTGAGTATCTTCTTTGTGGTGCACCGCTATAACGATTTGCAGCGGCAGCTGGAAGATGCGGGAGCCAGCATTATCGAACCGCTTGCCGTCTCCAGCGAGTACGGCATGAACCTGCAAAATCGCGAATCCATTGGTCAGTTAATCAGCGTACTCCACCGCCGTCATTCGGATATCGTCCGCGCCATCTCGGTGTACGATGAACATAACCGCCTGTTTGTGACCTCGAATTTTCATCTCGATCCGGCTGCCCTGAAGATCCCGGACGGAACGCCTTTCCCGCGCCACCTCACCGTGCTGCGGCGCGGCGATATCATGATTCTGCGCACGCCGATCGTTTCGGAAAGCTATTCACCCGATGAGTCCGCGCAATCGGACGCCAAATCCAGCGATAACATGCTGGGATATGTGGCGCTGGAGCTGGATCTCAAGTCGGTCCGACTGCAGCAGTACAAAGAAATCTTTATCTCTGGCGTAATGATGCTGTTCTGCATTGGTATTGCGCTCATCTTTGGCTGGCGCCTGATGCGCGACGTGACGGGGCCTATCCGCAACATGGTCAACACGGTTGACCGCATCCGCCGGGGACAGCTCGACAGCCGCGTGGAAGGATTTATGCTGGGCGAGCTGGATATGCTGAAAAACGGCATCAACTCGATGGCCATGTCGCTGGCGGCGTACCACGAAGAGATGCAGCATAACGTCGACCAGGCCACGTCCGACCTGCGCGAAACGCTCGAGCAGATGGAGATTCAGAACGTTGAGCTGGATCTGGCGAAAAAGCGCGCTCAGGAAGCGGCGCGTATTAAATCTGAATTCCTTGCCAATATGTCGCACGAGCTGCGTACGCCGCTCAACGGCGTGATCGGCTTTACCCGCCTGACCCTGAAAAGCGAGCTGAACCCTACTCAGCGGGATCATCTGCACACCATTGAGCGCTCGGCCAACAACCTGCTGGCGATCATTAACGACGTGCTGGACTTCTCCAAGCTGGAAGCGGGCAAGCTTATCCTGGAAAGCATTCCGTTCCCGCTGCGCAGCACGCTCGATGAAGTGGTGACGCTGCTCGCGCACTCGTCGCACGACAAAGGCCTTGAGCTGACGCTCAACATTAAAAACGACGTGCCGGATAACGTCATTGGCGATCCGCTGCGCCTGCAGCAGGTCATTACCAACCTTGTCGGGAATGCCATTAAATTCACCGAAAGCGGTAACATCGACATTCTGGTAGAGAAACGCTCCATCAGCAGCAATAAGGTCCAGATTGAAGTTCAGATCCGCGATACCGGTATCGGTATTCCGGAGCGGGATCAGTCGCGGCTGTTCCAGGCGTTCCGTCAGGCGGACGCCAGCATCTCCCGCCGTCATGGCGGTACCGGCCTGGGGCTGGTGATCACGCAACGCCTGGTGAACGAGATGGGCGGCGATATCTCTTTCCACAGCCAGCCGAACCGCGGCTCAACCTTCTGGTTCCATATTAATCTGGATCTCAATCCGAACGTGCTGACCGATGGCCCGGTGACGGACTGCCTGAAAGGCAAGCGTCTTGCTTACGTTGAACCGAACGCGGCGGCAGCGCAGTGCGCGCTCGATATCTTAAGCACCACGCCGCTGGAGGTGGTCTACAGCCCCACCTTCTCAGCCCTTGCGGTTGAACATTACGACATTCTGCTGATGGGGATCCCGGTCACCTTCACCGGCGAACTGACCATGCAGCAGGAGCGGCTGGCGAAAGCCGCGTCGATGACCGACTATCTGCTGCTGGCGTTGCCTTGCCACGCCCAGCTCAATGCAGAAGAGTTGAAAAATGACGGGGCCGCCGCGTGTCTGCTTAAACCGCTCACTTCAACCCGCCTGCTGCCCGCGCTCACGGAGTACTGCCGTCTTAGCCAGCATGCCCTCCCGCTGATTAACGACGAGCAAAAATTACCGATGAGCGTAATGGCGGTGGATGATAATCCGGCAAACCTGAAGCTCATTGGCGCATTGCTTGAGGACCAGGTTCAGCACGTTGAGCTGTGCACCAGCGGCGCGCAGGCGGTCGAGCAGGCTAAGCAGATGCAGCTCGATTTAATCCTGATGGATATTCAGATGCCGGGCATGGATGGCATTCGGGCCTGCGAGCTGATCCACCAGCTACCGCACCAGCAGCAAACTCCGGTTATTGCGGTCACCGCGCATGCGATGGCCGGCCAGAAAGAGAAGCTGCTGAGCGCCGGGATGAATGACTATCTGGCGAAGCCAATCGATGAAGAGAAGCTTCATAACCTGCTGTTACGCTATAAGCCGGGTCATATTGGCGGGACGTACACGGTGTCCAGTGAGCCGGTTGAAATCAGCGTCAATCAGAACGCGACCTTTGACTGGCAGCTCGCGCTGCGCCAGGCGGCAGGTAAACCCGATTTGGCCCGCGAAATGCTGCAAATGCTGGTCGCGTTTCTGCCGGAAATTCGCAACAAGGTTGAAGAGCAGCTGGTGGGTGAAAACCCGGAAGAACTGCTGGAAGCGATCCACAAGCTGCACGGTAGCTGCGGATACAGCGGCGTACCACGGCTGAAAAACCTCTGCCAGCTGCTGGAGCAGCAGCTGCGTGCAGGTACCCCGGAATCGGAGCTTGAACCGGAGTTTCTGGAGCTGCTGGATGAGATGGATAACGTGACGCGGGAAGCGATGAAGGTGTTAGGGAACTGAGGTAAAAGCCCGGTGGCGCTACGCTTACCGGGCCTACAATTGCAGGTGCGGCCTGATGCCCTCACCCCGCCCCTCTCCCACAGGGGTCCGGAATCACCAGTAATTTTTAACCGGAAGCGGTGAATGTTGCTTCAGGAAAATGAATGGTTTACAGCGATGCCCTGGTCCGGCTGTAAATCGCCGAGGCGTTTCCGTAAGGCCGGGGCGAGGCGCAGGGATGCGCCGAGAGGGCGTGGCCTGCAGGGATGCCCGACCCGATAGCCTGAAGGAATAAGCTGAGGGAACCGCGAAGCGGCGATTTACCGCCGGGAGCCCGGGTTGCCAGGGTGGTGGCGAGTGAGCCACCCTGGCACGTTCACAGGTCATGCCGTTACAGAGTAGCAAGAAACATGAAGTGAACGGAATGACCACCAGAGCCGTATGTTCCCCCTCACCCCAGCCTTCTCCCTCAAGGGAGAGGGAGAACTACATCCCCTGCCCGACTTTCAGCACCGCCGCGATATTCCTTGCGGCCATTCTGACGTTCTCGCTGGCATTTTCCAGCGCATCTTCCAGCGAGCAGATGGTGTAGATCACGCTGAACACCGCATCAATACCGTGATCGTGCACCACGCCAACGTCCGCCGTCAGGCTACCTGCAATCCCGATGACGGGTTTGTTAAAGCGTTTCGCCACTTTCGCCACGCCCACAGGGACTTTACCGTGGATCGTCTGGCTATCGATGCGGCCTTCTCCCGTGATCACCAGATCCGCATCGGCCACCTGGTCGGCCAGGTGTAGCGCATCGGTCACGATCTCAATGCCCTGGCGCAGCTGCGCGCCGCAAAAGGCGTACAGCGCTGCCCCCATGCCACCCGCCGCACCGCCGCCCGCAAGGTTTAGCACATCGATATCCAGATCCCGGGCAATGACTCTCGCATACTGTGCGAGCGCGTTGTCCAGGGTAACGATCATCTCAGGCGTGGCCCCCTTTTGCGGGCCAAATACGGCTGACGCGCCATCCTTTCCGGTGAGCGGGTTCGTCACATCACAGGCGACTTCTATCCGGCACTCCGCCAGACGTTTGTCCAGCCCGCTCAGGTCGATACGGACAAGTTTTCCCAGCTCGCCCCCGCCCTGTCCTAGGGGCTGCCCGCTGTCGTCCAGCAGCTTTGCTCCCAGCGCCTGCACCATCCCTGCGCCACCGTCATTGGTCGCACTGCCGCCAATGCCAATAATGATATGCTTAACGCCTGCGTCCAGCGCGTGGCGAATAAGTTCGCCCGTGCCCCAGGAGGTCGTTTTCAGGGGGTTACGCTGCGAAGGGACGACCAGCTCCAGGCCGCTTGCAGCCGCCATTTCAATAAAAGCACTCTGCTCGTCACCGGATAAGCCATAAAACCCTTCCACGCGCTCACCCAGCGGGCCGGTCACCGGAACATGCACAATGCGTCCCTGCGTTGCCGCGATCATCGCCTCAACCGTCCCTTCGCCACCGTCCGCGACCGGCAGTTTGACGTAAACCGCCTCGGGAAAGATCTCGCGAAAACCACGCTCTATCGCTGTCGCAACCTCAAGCGCACTCAAACTTTCCTTATACGAGTCCGGTGCGATAACAATTTTCATAAGCCATCCTTACGCATAGTCGTTACGTTAAGCATACACCACGTAAAAGACCGCTCATGGGAGCGGTCCCAATGCGTTTATCGTACCATGCACGGGCGTTTATTGTCGAATGTCCAGTCCGGGATCAGATACTGCATCGCCATCGCGTCGTCGCGTGCGCCCAGGCCGTGTTTTTGATACAGCTCGTGGGCCTTCATGACCTGGTCCATATCCAGCTCAACCCCCAGCCCCGGCGTTGAAGGCACCTGCACCATGCCCCCTTTTATCTCAAACGGCGCTTTGGTCAGGCGCTGGTTACCTTCCTGCCAGATCCAGTGCGTGTCGATAGCGGTAATCTTGCCCGGCGCGGCGGCGGCAACGTGAGTGAACATCGCCAGCGACACGTCGAAGTGGTTGTTGGAGTGCGAGCCCCAGGTCAGGCCAAACTCGTGGCACATCTGCGCTACGCGCACCGACCCCTGCATCGTCCAGAAGTGCGGGTCAGCCAGCGGAATGTCAACAGACTGTAATGACAGGGTGTGTCCCATCTGACGCCAGTCGGTGGCAATCATATTGGTCGCGGTCGGCAGCCCCGTGGCGCGACGGAATTCCGCCATCACTTCCCGGCCAGAGAAGCCTTGCTCAGCCCCGCACGGATCCTCCGCGTAGGCCAGCACGCCTTTCAGCTGCTTGCCGATCGCGATCGCTTCATTAAGGGACCAGGCCCCGTTCGGATCGAGCGTTACGCGCGCCTGCGGGAAACGTTTTGCCAGCGCGGTGATGGCTTCCGCCTCTTCCTCACCGGCCAGCACGCCGCCCTTCAGTTTGAAATCATTGAAGCCATATTTTTCGTACGCGGCCTCAGCCAGACGTACCACCGCATCCGGGGTCATCGCCTCGTCGTGGCGGAGCCGGTACCAGTCGCATTGGTCGTCCGGCTGGCTTTGATACGGCAACGGCGTCAGCTTGCGGTCGCCGACAAAGAACAGATAGCCCAGCATTTCGACCTCGCTGCGCTGCTGCCCTTCGCCCAGCAGCGACGCAACGTTAACGCCCAGATGCTGGCCCAGCAGATCCAGCATGGCGGATTCAATACCGGTCACCACGTGGATTGTGGTGCGCAGATCGAAGGTCTGCAGGCCACGGCCACCGGCATCGCGATCGGCAAAGGTGTTGCGCACGGTATTGAGAACATTTTTGTACTCACCCAGCGTTTTGCCCACCACCAGCGGAATGGCATCTTCCAGCGTTTTACGGATCTTCTCCCCGCCCGGAATTTCACCCACGCCGGTATGGCCGGCATTGTCTTTAATAATCACAATATTGCGGGTAAAGAATGGCGCATGCGCGCCGCTCAGGTTCATCAACATGCTGTCATGGCCCGCAACCGGAACGATCTGCATGGCGGTGACTACAGGGGTAGAAAAAGTACTCATCGTTCAATCCTTTTATCAGTGACGTCCAAAAACAGGGCGCTTACGGTCAAATGTCCAGCCGGGAATAAGGTACTGCATCGGACCCGCGTCGTTACGCGAGCCGCCCGGCAATTTTTTATACGCCTCATGGGCTTTATGGATCTGATCCCAGTCAAGCTCCACGCCCAGGCCCGGTGCATCCGGTACGGCAATCTTGCCATTTTTGATTTCCAGCGGATTTTTCGTCAGGCGGGCTTCCCCCTCCTGCCAAATCCAGTGGGTGTCGATGGCGGTCGGGTTACCCGGCGCTGCCGCGCCAACGTGGGTAAACATCGCCAGCGAAATATCGAAATGATTATTCGAGTGACAGCCCCAGGTCAGGCCCCACTCATCGCACAGCTGCGCTACACGCACCGCGCCTGAGAGCGTCCAGAAGTGTGGGTCCGCCAGCGGAATGTCGACGGCGTTGAGCATCACCGCATGGCCCATTTCGCGCCAGTTGGTGGCGATCATATTGGTCGCCACCGGCAGCCCGGTGGCACGACGGAACTCGGCCATCACTTCGCGGCCCGAAAAGCCCTGCTCCGCGCCGCAGGGGTCTTCCGCATAGGTCAGGACATCCCCCAGCCCTTTGCACAGGCTAATCGCTTCATCCAGCAGCCATGCGCCGTTCGGGTCAACGGTGATGCGCGCATCCGGGAAGCGCTTCTTCAGCGCCCGGGCCGTTTCAATCTCCTGCTCGCCGGGCAGCACGCCGCCCTTCAGCTTGAAATCCTTAAAGCCGTAGCGATCCTGCGCGGCTTCCGCCAGACGCACCACCGCCTCGCCGGTCAGCGCCTCCTGATGGCGCAGGTGATACCACTCATGGTTGCCCGGCGAACGGTCCAGATAAGGCAGATCGGTTTTATTACGGTCGCCTACGTAGAACAGGTATCCCAGCACCGTCACCGCATCGCGCTGTTTCCCGGGCCCCAGCAGCTCGCAGACCGGGACATTCAGCGCCTGGCCCAGTAAATCGAGCAGGGCCGCCTCCAGCGCGGCAACCGCGTTGACGCGCAGTTCGAACGTCCAGGCACCTTTACCTAACGTATCAAAATCTGCCGACTGATTGCCCTTATGCACCCGCTGAACCACCTTGTTCAGACGGGCAATCTCCTGGCCCACCACCTGCGGAATGGCGTCGACCAGCGTCTGGTAAATCACCTCTCCGCCCGGCGCTTCGCCCACGCCGGTATTCCCTGCGCTGTCTGTCAGCACGACGATATTACGGGTAAACCAGGCGTTATGGGCGCCGCCAATGTTGAGCAGCATGCTGTCCTGTCCGGCCACCGGAATGACCTTCATCTCGGTGACGATAGGGCTTGATTGCGTTGTCATCATCCACGCTCCCCTACAGGTTTAAGTTCGACGCGTTTAATATCTCCCACCAGCACCAGGTAGCTCAGTACCGCCACCAGCGCATGCACACCCACGTAAATCAGCGCGCCGTTGAAAGAGCCGGTGGTACCGACGATGTAACCGATAGCGATTGGCGTCACAATGCCGGAGATGTTGCCGAACATGTTGAACAGGCCGCCGCTCAGGCCGCTGATCTCCTTCGGCGCCGTATCCGCCATCACCGCCCAGCCCAGCGCACCAATGCCTTTACCGAAGAAGGCCATCGCCATAAAGCCGATAATCATCCACTCCGCGCTGACGTAGTTACAGAACACCATAGTCATGGAGAGCAGCATGCCGAGCACAATCGGCGTTTTACGCGCGATGTTCAGTGACCCCGTGCGGCGCATCAGCCAGTCGGAAATCACCCCGCCGAGCACGCCACCGACGAAGCCGCAGATTGCCGGAACCGAGGCAACAAATCCCGCTTTCAGAATCGACATGCCGCGAGCCTGCACGAGGTACACTGGGAACCAGGTGATGAAAAAGTAGGTTAAAGCGTTAATACAGTACTGGCCCAGATAGATGCCGATCATCATGCGCGAGCCGACGAGCTGTTTGATCTGCGCCCATTTCTGGCTAAACGGGACTTTTGCTTTTGCGGATTTCTGATCCATGTTGATCAGCGCTCCACCTTCCGCGATGTACTCCAGCTCTTTTTTGTTCACGCCAGGATGCTGATTGGGTTCGTGGATCACTTTCAGCCAGACGAAGCTGATGACGATCCCAAGCCCGCCCATGAAGAAGAAGACGTGTGACCAGCCCACCTCATGCGTCAGCCAGCCCATGATTGGCGCAAAGATCACCGTTGCGAAGTACTGTGCGGAGTTGAAAATCGCTACCGCCGTTCCCCTCTCCTGCGCCGGGAACCATGCCGCCACAATGCGGCTGTTGCCCGGGAAGGAAGGTGCTTCCGCTAAGCCCACCAGGAAGCGCAGCGTGAAGAGCGCCACGATAATGCCGAAGCCGCTGAAGATATCGACGAAGCCCTGCAACAGGGTAAACATCGACCAGATAAAGATGGACCAGAAATAGACGCGCTTAGAGCCAAAGCGGTCCAGCAGCCAGCCGCCAGGAATTTGCCCGATGACATAGGCCCATGAGAATGCGGAGAAAACGTAACCCATGCCCACGGGATCAAGGCCGATATCTTTTGCCATTTCCGAACCAGCAATCGACAGCGTGGCGCGGTCACCATAGTTAAAGGACGTGACGATAAACAGCATCACCACTATCCAGTAGCGGGCATTGGTGCGCTTTTCAGCGCCGCTCGCTGCGTGGCTTAATGTACTCATTGTTGCACTCCTGAAACATAGCTTTCGCCAGGTTCACTCTGTACAGCACCGTAGGGTAATCAGAATGAGATTTGTGTTTGTCGTTTTGGTACGGCCTGAAGCCGTTTTATAGTGACCGGGAAAGTATATGAAGGAGTGCCTCTTCACCTCACCGTGCAGAAACACAGTATTTAAGGGTGTATGAGAGGTTGTTTATGGCATAAGCCCAGGATAGTGGAAGGTGGTTCACGGAATTGGCGTTTGGTGCGGGGTGTATTGCCGGGTGGCGGCTCCGCCTGACCCGGCCTCTGGAAAACCCGTAGGCCCGGGCAAGCGAAGCGCCGCCGGGCAGAGCGTTATTTGAGAAGTGAGGCCCAGTTCTCCACCCACGGGTTCGATTCGCTTTCGGGTTCAGGGTGTTCACCCGCGTCAATCAGCAGCATCTCGCCGACGCGCTGGGCGCTCTGCTCCTGCAGAAGCGCATCGAACTGCTTTCCGCCGCCGCAGAAGTTGGCGTAAGAGCTGTCGCCCAGGGCAATGATGCCGTAGTGCACGTCCGGCTGATAGCCAAGCTGGTCCTTAATACCCTGGAACAGGGGCACGATGCTGTCCGGCAGATCGCCCTGCCCGGTGGTGGAGGTCACCACCAGAATGTATTTATCTTTATACTTTTCCCAGTCCGCCAGTTCCGGGTCTTCGTAGACCGTGGCTTTATGACCCTGGCTGGCGAGTATTGCCTCAGCCTCTTCCGCTACCAGCAGCGAGTTGCCGTACATTGTGCCGACAAAAATGCCTACTTCAGCCATGTAATTTTCCCATAATGAATGCGCTTACCGTTCATCCTGAACGTTGCCCGATACAAACTCAACCCTTTCATTTTTGGGGAGTTGCCCCAGCCAGCCAAACTGTGACAGCGCCTGCATCCAGACGTCGTCCAGCCCCGCGCGGATAGTCAGCGGTTCGCCGGTAAACGGGTGCGTCAGGCTGAGCTCGCTCGCGTGTAACATCAGACGGCCGCAGCCGAAATGCTCGGCCGCGCTGCGGTTCTGACGTAAATCCCCATGTTTGCTGTCGCCTATAATTGGGTGACGCAGATGCGCAAGATGGCGTCGCAGCTGGTGCTTACGCCCGGTTTTGGGCAAAAGCTCAACCAGGCTGTAGCGTGTGGTCGGAAATTTGCTGGTGGCCACCGGCATTTCGGTCGTCGCCATGCCGCGATAATCCGTCACTGCGGGCTGCGGACCTTTGTCATCGCGGGCAAATTTATCGGCGATTTTGTCCAGCTCCTCTACCAGCGGGTAGTCCAGCGTGGCGGAGTCGGTCAGCCAGCCGCGGACGATTGCGTGGTAGCGTTTCTGGATCTGGTGCTGTTCGAACTGCTGCGACAGCAGACGGCCGGCTTCGCTGGACAGCCCCATAAGCAGCACGCCGGAGGTCGGCCTGTCGAGACGATGGGCGGTAAAAACATGCTGACCAATCTGGTCGCGTACCGTTTGCATCACCACCACTTTCTCGTCGCGATCGAGCCAGCTTCGGTGCACCAGCCAGCCTGACGGTTTGTTCACCGCCACCAGCCACTCGTCCTGATAGAGGATCTCAAGCGTCATGCATCTTCACCGGCAAACAGGGAGTCCAGTTTTTCCAGTTCGGCCAGCATCACGTCGCGCGCGGGGTGCGTCGCCTCCAGCGCCATTTCATAATAGGGAGAGACAGCAAATGCCTGCGGCAGCGGGTGACCGCCCTCAAGCAGGGCGTGCATACGCGGAATTAACACCCACTGCAGCCACTCAAACGGGGCCAGCGTATCCAGGCAGAAGGGCTGGGTGCTTGCGAACGCATCTGGCTGCGGCGCGGTCTCCTGCCACAGCTGATGTTGGCGCAAAAGGGCTTCGATGGCGTGCAACTGAGCACGAACGCTATCGTGTTGCGTCATGGTAACCTCAACTGAAAAAGTGAACGGCGCGCAGCATAGCATTGCGGAAGGCAGAAATAAAAAAAGGGAGCACTGTAAAAACAGTGCTCCCGGTTCGTTTCGCAGCATTCCAGCTACAATTCGTGCTCCCTGCTCATCCGTGACAACTTTTCCTGAAGCCCGAAGGCCTGGTCATCCGTAAACCTGTGCATCCTGCACACATCATCCTGACGTGTTTGTTTCATCCTGAAACGTCCTGGTCTTCCTGACCTACCGACCATCCTGACCGGTTCTCATTCTCCTTCCTGGAGGTGTCCCTTACGCATCCTGCGTTATCCACTTGCTTCATCCTGAAGCCTTCCTGCAGCGCCATCCTGACGAGTCCTGAGTAAGAAACGCCATCATCCTGATGTTCGTTTCTCGTGTCGGCTTCCTGTCGACGGAGATAGAATCCGCTATTCCGCTTCGTCTTACAACCCACCCTGTCAGGGTTGTAAACCGTCAGATATTCCTAAAAGTGCGGTTAACAACAAGTAATCCATTGAAAAACAGCGTGATATTAATCTTAATTAAATGAGGCGATACTGAATGTTCCAGCGATCTCTCACAAACCGTGTAAGAGATCTCTCACACGCGCTGTAGCATCATGGATTACAGAAGTGGCTCAAGTCGGGTAAGGAAATCCGCAAGTGAGGGGGCGAGGGTCTCGCGATTGCGGGTGCCGATAGTCTCTTTAATGACTTCGCCGGACAGGTTACAGACGGAGATAACGTCCAGTTCGCTGTCGAGCGTGGCGATAAAGAGCGTCGGAGAAAGCTTAAGGCGTTTTTGCGTGACCAGATGACCAATCAGGTTTTCCTGAACACGCTGCAGATCGTCTTCGCTCCAGGTCTGCAACAGCGTCAGCGTGATATCATCAAATCGCGCGGGCATATCCCCTGCAAACTGCGTGGCGTAAAACGCATGAATCGCTGGTTGTACCACAAGGTCCATCGCCCGTTCAACCGCATTTACATTTTGCGCACCAGCATTGGGCTTTGGTTGCCAGATAACGTAATCGTCGGATGAAGAGATAATGCACGGCGAGGGTACGCCATATAAATCAGCGCTTTGCGGCCACGTGCCCTGCTTTTCATGCCATGCGTCGCAATAACGGGTTGTGAAGGTAGTAAGGGCATTTGCCGTTTCGATGTCCACCGATTTCTCTCTTCTTGTCAGACAGGATAAACTCAGGGCATAAGTGTACCTGTAAAGTGGCTATGAAACATGTCTTACGAAAATCATCAGGCGTTAACCGGCTTAACGCTGGGTAAATCGACCGACTACCGCGATACCTACGATGCAAGCCTGCTGCAGGGCGTGCCGCGCAGCCTGAATCGCGATCCTCTGGGCCTGCATGCGGACGCGCTGCCGTTTATCGGCGGTGATATCTGGACGCTGTACGAACTCTCGTGGCTCAACGCGCGCGGGCTGCCGCAGGTGGCGGTGGGCCACGTTGAGCTGGATTACGCCAGCCAGAATCTTGTGGAATCCAAAAGCTTCAAGCTCTATCTCAACAGCTTTAACCAGACTACGTTCAACAGCTGGGACGACGTTCAGCACACGCTGGAGCGCGACTTAAGCGCCTGCGCGCAGGGCAAGGTGAGCGTTTCACTGTATCGCCTGCACGAGCTGGAGGGCCAGCCAATTGCCCACTTCAACGGAACCTGCATCGACGATCAGGATATCGAGGTGAAGAACTATGAATTCAGCGCCGATTACCTCGAAAACGCGGCAAGCGGAAAGGTGGTCGAAGAGACGCTGGTCAGCCATCTGCTGAAGTCCAACTGCCTGATTACCCACCAGCCGGACTGGGGTTCAGTGCAGATCCAGTACCGCGGCCCGAAAATCGACCGGGAAAAGCTGCTGCGCTATCTGGTGTCGTTCCGCCATCACAACGAATTCCACGAGCAGTGCGTGGAGCGCATCTTTAGCGATATTCAGCGTTTCTGTCAGCCAGAAAAGCTGAGCGTTTACGCGCGCTATACCCGACGCGGCGGTCTGGATATCAACCCGTGGCGGACCAATACCGAATTTGTACCTGCGACAGGTCGGCTGGTACGCCAGTAATATAAATATTTTCACAATATGCGCGGTATCTTCCGCGCTTTAGGTTGTGAAACGTCACGCGGCAGGGCTATTGTAATCAACAGGGAAAGACGATAATCGTCCCGTAAGGAGCTCACTTGATTACACATATTAGCCCGCTTGGCTCAATGGATATGTTGTCGCAGCTGGAAGTGGACATGCTTAAACGCACGGCCAGCAGCGATCTTTATCAACTGTTTCGTAACTGTTCACTTGCCGTACTGAACTCCGGAAGCCTGACAGATAACAGTAAAGAACTGCTGTCCCGCTTCGAAAGCTTTGATATCAACGTGCTGCGCCGCGAGCGTGGCGTGAAGCTTGAAGTCATCAACCCGCCGGAAGACGCCTTCGTCGACGGGCGCATAATTCGTTCACTTCAGGCTAACCTGTTTGCCGTGCTGCGTGACATCCTGTTTGTTAACGGGCAGATCCACAACGCAGGACGTTTCCAGCATCTCGACCTGGAAAGCTCGGTCCATATTACCAACCTGGTGTTCTCTATTTTGCGCAACGCCCGCGCCCTGCACGTCGGCGAAGCCCCGAACATGGTCGTTTGCTGGGGCGGTCACTCCATTAACGAAACCGAGTATCTCTATGCCCGTCGGGTGGGGACGCAGCTCGGCCTGCGCGAGCTGAATATCTGTACCGGCTGTGGCCCGGGTGCGATGGAAGCCCCCATGAAAGGTGCGGCTGTCGGGCACGCGCAGCAGCGTTATAAAGAGGGGCGGTTTATCGGCATGACCGAGCCATCAATCATCGCCGCTGAGCCACCTAACCCGCTGGTAAACGAGCTGATCATCATGCCGGATATCGAGAAACGTCTTGAGGCGTTTGTCCGTATCGCCCACGGCATTATCATCTTCCCGGGCGGCGTAGGGACAGCGGAAGAGCTGCTCTATCTGCTGGGGATTCTGATGAACCCGGCCAACAAAGATCAGGTTCTGCCGTTGATCCTGACCGGGCCAAAAGAGAGCGCAGACTACTTCCGCGTGCTGGACGAGTTTATCGTGCACACGCTGGGCGAAGCCGCGCGTCGTCACTATCGCATCATCATTGATGATGCCGCGGAAGTGGCGCGTCAGATGAAAAAAGCGATGCCGCTGGTGAAAGAGAACCGCCGTGATACTGGCGATGCCTACAGCTTTAACTGGTCCATCCGTATTGCGCCGGACCTGCAGATCCCGTTTGAGCCTTCGCACGAGAATATGGCGAACCTGAAACTCTACCCGGACCAGCCGGTGGAAGTCCTGGCGGCCGATCTGCGTCGCGCCTTCTCCGGGATTGTGGCGGGCAACGTCAAAGAAGTCGGCATCCGCGCAATTGAGCAGTACGGTCCGTACAAGATCCACGGCGACCCGGAGATGATGCGCCGTATGGATGACATGCTGCAGGGCTTCGTCGCTCAGCACCGCATGAAGCTCCCGGGCTCAGCCTATATTCCTTGCTACGAAATCTGCACATAGCGCTTAGCAGCGTCTCATCAAAGCCGGGCCGCCCTGTCGCGCGTCCCGGCTTTTTTTATTACTGAAGCAATTCATAGGCATTACTTATGTCTTTACAATTTTTTCACAAAAGCAAACGATTACCTGGTTTTAACAACCGTAAATTATCAGCCTTAATCCAAATTACCTGCCAGAAAATACTAAAAACCCATTTCTTTACAGCCAAAGACACCTATATCACGGGTCTGTCTTTCAGCCCACATGTCGTTAGTGGTAGCCTTCGCGCCCGTAAATTCTCTTTGATGTTTTTTTAACAGATAAATGGTCTAAAGATGCCCACATCATAAGTGGATTATTGCATTTGGGATCGGGATCACTGATAGATTCATAACGAGAATGTATCTTTCCGCCCGCCAATAGTTACGGGCGAAAATTATTAAAAAACCGTCACTGAACGAATTTCATATTACCGTCAGGCACTTTTTCATCGGATTTGACTAAAAAACCTGACAATTCGCTTCCTCCAGGAGATACAGATGGAAACCACTCAAACCAGCACCGTTGCTTCGATTGAATCCCGAAGTGGTTGGCGCAAAACGGATACCATGTGGATGCTTGGCCTTTACGGCACAGCAATCGGCGCTGGTGTACTGTTCCTTCCTATCAACGCAGGCGTCGGCGGTCTGATCCCGCTGATCATTATGGCTATCATTGCTTTCCCGATGACCTTCTTCGCACACCGCGGTCTGACCCGCTTCGTGCTGTCCGGTAAAAATCCGGGCGAAGACATCACTGAAGTTGTTGAAGAACATTTCGGCGTTGGCGCAGGTAAACTGATTACCCTGCTCTACTTCTTCGCAATTTATCCAATCCTGCTGGTTTACAGCGTGGCGATCACCAACACCGTAGAAAGCTTCATGGCGCACCAGCTGCACATGACGCCGCCTCCGCGTGCCATTCTTTCTCTGATCCTGATTGTGGGCATGATGACCATCGTGCGCTTCGGTGAGCAGATGATCGTGAAAGCGATGAGCGTGCTGGTGTTCCCGTTCGTGATTGCACTGATGGTGCTGGCCTGCTACCTGATCCCACAGTGGAACGGTGCAGCGCTGGAAACCCTGTCCCTGAGCAGCGCATCTGCAACCGGTAACGGCCTGCTGATGACCTTCTGGCTGGCAATTCCGGTGATGGTCTTCTCCTTCAACCACTCCCCAATCATCTCTTCCTTCGCCGTTGCGAAACGTGAAGAGTACGGTAATGGCGCAGAGAAGAAGTGCTCCAGCATCCTGGCACGCGCTCACATCATGATGGTACTGACCGTTATGTTCTTCGTCTTCAGCTGCGTACTGAGCCTCTCTCCGGCGGATCTGGCGGCAGCGAAAGAGCAGAACATCTCTATTCTGTCTTACCTGGCGAACCACTTTAACGCACCGGTTATTGCGTGGATGGCTCCTATCATCGCGATTATCGCTATCACCAAATCCTTCCTCGGCCACTATCTGGGCGCGCGTGAAGGCTTCAACGGTATGGTGATTAAATCTCTGCGCGGTAAAGGCAAGAGCATTGAAATCAACAAGCTGAACAAAATCACTGCGCTGTTCATGCTGCTTACCACCTGGGCGGTAGCAACGCTGAACCCAAGCATCCTGGGCATGATTGAAACCCTGGGCGGCCCGATTATCGCGATGATTCTGTTCCTGATGCCGATGTACGCGATTCAGAAAGTCCCTGCGATGCGTAAATACAGCGGTCATATCAGCAACGTATTCGTTGTGATTATGGGCCTGATTGCCATCTCCGCCATTTTCTACTCGCTGTTCAGCTAATATCTCCAGCGCCGTCCTCGGGCGGCGCACTCCTCCCCTCTGACTGATAGCAATGGACGCATCATGATTAGCGTATTCGATATCTTCAAAATCGGTATTGGTCCTTCCAGCTCTCACACCGTCGGACCAATGAAAGCCGGTAAGCAGTTCACGGATGACTTGATTGCACGCGGCATCCTGCACGACATCACCCGCGTGGTTGTCGATGTGTACGGCTCGCTTTCCCTGACCGGGAAAGGCCACCATACCGATATCGCCATTATCATGGGCCTGGCGGGAAACCTGCCGGATACCGTTGATATTGATGCGATCCCTGGCTTCATCCAGGACGTCAACACCCACGGTCGCCTGCTGCTGGCAAACGGCGAACACGAAGTGGAATTCCCGGTTGACCACTGCATGAATTTCCATGCGGACAACCTGTCGCTGCACGAAAACGGTATGCGTATCACCGCGCTGGCCGGCGACAAAGCGGTATACAGCCAGACTTACTACTCTATCGGCGGCGGTTTTATCGTCGACGAAGACCACTTTGGTCAAACCAATACCTCGTCCGTCGAGGTGCCATATCCGTACAAAACGGCGGCGGACCTCCAGCGTCACTGCCAGGAGACGGGCCTGTCCCTCTCCGGCCTGATGATGAAAAACGAGCTGGCCCTGCACAGTAAAGAAGAGCTGGAACAGCACTTCACCAGCGTCTGGGAAGTGATGCGCGGCGGTATTGAGCGCGGCATCACCACCGAAGGCGTTCTGCCGGGCAAGCTTCGCGTGCCGCGTCGTGCGGCTGCACTGCGCCGTATGCTGGTCAGCACCGACAAAACGACCACGGACCCGATGGCCGTTGTGGACTGGATCAACATGTTCGCCCTGGCGGTGAACGAAGAGAACGCCGCAGGCGGCCGCGTTGTGACAGCACCGACCAACGGTGCCTGCGGCATTGTTCCGGCAGTGCTGGCGTACTACGACAAGTTTATCCGCGAAGTAAACGCGAACTCTCTGGCGCGCTACCTGCTGGTCGCCAGCGCGATTGGCTCCCTGTACAAGATGAACGCGTCCATTTCCGGTGCGGAAGTGGGCTGTCAGGGTGAAGTCGGCGTGGCATGCTCCATGGCGGCGGCGGGTCTGGCAGAGCTCCTGGGCGCAAGTCCAGCGCAGGTGTGCATCGCGGCCGAAATCGGCATGGAGCACAACCTGGGGCTGACCTGTGACCCGGTAGCCGGACAGGTACAGGTACCGTGCATCGAGCGTAACGCGATTGCCTCCGTGAAGGCGGTGAACGCGGCGCGTATGGCGCTGCGCCGCACCAGCGAGCCGCGCGTCTGTCTCGATAAGGTTATCGAAACCATGTACGAAACCGGTAAGGATATGAACGCCAAATACCGCGAAACCTCTCGCGGCGGCCTGGCAATGAAGATCGTTACCTGCGATTAAGCCTCTCAGGAAGCCTCGTTTTGCGAGGCTTCTTCCTGTTTTTCCTCACGCTATTCGTTTCCTCCTGCCGACAATGATACCCTTTACCCATTAGATTTTAGGGAGATTATCTGTGGCTGTTCATTTGCTTATCGTCGACGCGCTCAACCTGATTCGCCGGATCCATGCGGTACAGGGCACGCCCTGTAAGGACACCTGCCTGCACGCGCTGGAGCAACTCATTCGCCACAGCGAACCGACGCATGCCGTGGCCGTGTTTGATGACGAAGCGCGCAACAGCGGCTGGCGGCATCAGCGCCTCCCGGACTATAAGGCAGGACGTGCGCCGATGCCGGACGACCTGCATGCCGAAATGCCCGTTATCCGCGCCGCCTTTGAACAACGCGGTGTCCCCTGCTGGGGCGCGCACGGCAATGAGGCTGACGACCTGGCGGCTACGCTTGCGGTAAAGATTGCCAGCGCCGGGCATCAGGCGACAATCGTCTCAACCGATAAAGGCTACTGTCAGCTCCTCTCTCCCACGATCCGTATCCGCGATTACTTCCAGAAACGCTGGCTTGACGCCCCCTTCATCGCCGGTGAGTTTGGCGTCTCGCCTGAGCAGCTGCCCGACTACTGGGGTCTGGCGGGGATAAGTAGCTCGAAGGTACCGGGTGTGGCGGGCATAGGGCCGAAGAGTGCCGCCCAGCTGCTGACGGATTTTCAGAGCCTGGAGGGGATATACACCAGGCTGGATGAGGTACCGGAAAAATGGCGCAAAAAGCTGGAAGCGCATAAAGAGATGGCGTTTATCTGCCGGGATGTGGCGACGCTACAGACAGATTTGCAGCTAGACGGGAATTTACAGCAGTTGCGGTTAGAACGCTAAAACGACTATACGGTTTTGTAGGCCCGGTAAGCGCAGCGCCACCGGGCAAAACAAAGCACGCACTATCGCTCGTCGCGACGCCCACCCACGGCCGCCCACCAGCGACGAACATGCACCGTCACCTCTTCACGATCGTGATACAGCTGACGCGCCTGAATGACCACGTTAATACCGTGTTCGTCCATCTGCTCCTGAATATAGGCCAGGTTCTGCGACACTTCCTCGTAGCGCTTTTTCATCGGCAGCTTGAGGTTGAAAATGGTCTCGCGACACCAGCCGTTCACCAGCCAGGAGGCCATCAGTGCGGCCACTTTTGCCGGTTTCTCAACCATATCGCACACCATCCACGAGATGTTGTTACGGTTCGGGCGATAGCGGAAGCCGTCTTCACGCAGCCAGGTAACCTGCCCGGTGTCCATCAGGCTTTGCGCCATAGGGCCGTTATCGACAGAGGAAACCCACATATTGCGTTTCACCAGCTGATAGGTCCAGCCGCCCGGGCACGCGCCGAGATCGACGGCGTACATGCCGTTTGCCAGACGCTCATCCCACTCATCCGCCGGGATAAAGACGTGGAATGCCTCTTCCAGCTTCAGGGTGGATCGGCTTGGCGCATCGGCCGGGAAGCGCAGACGCGGGATGCCCATAAAGAATGGAGAGTTGTTGGTGGTATACGAGTAGCCTGTATAGCAGCAGCCCGGCGCAATAAAGAAGATATGCACCACCGGACGCTTCGGCGTTTCGTAGTTCGTCAACACGCCCGCATCGCGCAGCGCCGCGCGCAGCGGCACGGTAAACTTGCGGCAGAACTTCATCAGCTCTTTGCTTTCGTTGGTATCCGCGACTTCAACGCGCAGATCGCCGCCCTTCTCCACCACGCCCTGCAGCATGCCGACGATTGGCGTGATGCGATCTTCCGGCGGAAGATCCTTCAGCAGCTCGCCCGCAACAAACATCTGGCGGGCGAAGATCAATGAGCTGAACGGCAGTTCGCGCGCCAGCTTATCTGCATCTTCAGGCTGATAGCATTCGAATACCACATAGCCCGCGTTCTCTTTAACGCGGGCAAAGCCGAAGACTTCGCGCTTCGCCGCTTTATCGGTAATTTCCGCGGCGCACTCTTTCTCAAACCCCGGGCGACAATATAAAACAACCTTATTCATGAACAACGCCCTTGCGTTTCAGACGGATAGCTCCGATAAACATTAATACCCAACCCGCCAGGAAGCTGACGCCGCCGACAGGTGTAACAAACGCCCACAGGCGTAAATGCGAAAGTGCCAGACAGTAAAGGCTGCCGCTGAAAAGCACCGTGCCCAGCGCCAGAAAGACGCTGCTCCAGTAAAACCAGATGCTAATACGGCGCTGCATCGCCACCGCCAGCCCAAAAATAGCCAACGTATGGAACGCCTGATATTCAAGGCCGGTCTGGATCCAGCCCATCTCTACTGCGCCCAAAGATTTGCTTAAAACATGTGCGCCAAAAGCGCCCAGTGCAACAAAAATAAAGCCACTCACCGCGGCAAAAATCAGCATGAATCGGCTGGTCATGTTTAAGTCCTGAATTGATGCGTGCCCGGCACACAAACGTTATTGTTCATACCTGAAGCGGAATTTTTCTTGCTCGCTTGCCGCCTTCGCCAGTATCCACTGCCGGAAAGCGGCTATTTTACCCAGTTCTGCCTGACTGTCATGACAAACCAGATAAAACGCATTCTTGCTGACCAGTACATCATTAAAAGGGCAAACCAGACGGCCTGCCTCAATTTCGGACTGCGCCATCACGTTGTTCGCCAATGCCACGCCCTGTCCGTGAATGGCAGCCTGTAACACCATCGCACTGTGGCTAAAAATGGGTCCCTGCTGCACGTTTATATGAGTAAGACCTAATTGACGGGTATAAGTTTGCCAGTCGCGGCGAGAAGCATCATGCAAAAGCGTATGCTTAGCCAGGTCAGCGGGTGATTTCAGCGCCTTGTCGCCCGTTAACAGCAGCGGAGAACAGACCGGCAGGAGATATTCTGCGTATAATTTCTCGACGCGCAAGCCCGGCCAGTTACCGCGACCATAAAAAATAGCGACGTCTACATCATCGGCCAGCTTGTCTTCCTGACGATCTACTGCCTGGATTCGAACGTCGATCCCCGGATAAGCTGAGTTAAAGCTTGAGAGTCTCGGCACCAGCCATTGAATGGCAAAACTGGGCAATAAACTGACGGTCAGGGCACCTTTTGCACTGCGGGCCTGAAGCTTACGCGTGGCTTCAGTTAGCTGGGAAAAAATCTCTTTAATATCCTGAAAATAGCTCTGCCCCTCTTCGGTCAACAGCAACGAACGGTTGCGTCGGCGAAACAGCTTAAGGCCCAGAAAATCCTCCAGAGACTTGATTTGGTGACTTACTGCGGCCTGTGTCACAAAAAGCTCATCTGCTGCGCGGGTAAAGCTCAGGTGACGTGCTGCTGCATCAAAAACACGTAATGCATTGAGGGGTGGCAATCGCTTTGACATGGTTATCTGGCTTAGATGTTAACGGATTTTAACAAACAGGAAACAACGTTTAACCTATTAGTTTTTTTTATCTGAGCCATTATAATTTGTCCGTTGAGGAACTACCAGCAAATACCTATAGTGGCGGCACTTCCTGAGCCGGAACGAAGAGCTTTTTTCGGAATGCGTGTTCTGAAGGGCTTTTGGCTTACGGTTGTGATGTTGTGTTGTTGTGTTTGCAATTGGTCTGCGATTCAGACCACGGTAGCAACGCTACCAATTTTTCACTTCCTGTACATTTACCCTGTCTGTCCATAGTGATTAATGTAGCACCGCCAATTTGCGGTGCTTTTTTTTGCTTATCGATCTGTTAATGCTCGATCTCTTTCATCTCTTTCACGTCCGTGCGGTTGATCTGCTGCTTGTTCCCGTTAGCATCTTTGTATGAAATCATCCCGGTATCGTTATCGGTTGTCGGTTTCCCTTCCGAAACGATGGAACGACCATCGTTGGTGTGCATGACGTAGTTGTTACCAGAACAGGCGCTCAGGGCAAAAGTAAACGCACAGGCAGAAATGATTGCAGCTGTCTTATTCATGATTATTCTCCTTTAGCAATTAATGCTATTCAAACCTCGATTTATAACAGGCTAAAACATCCGCCTAACACTATTTAGCATAACCTGCTTTTTCAGGGTCATATGGATAAGCAGACAATTCTGATAGATATCAACCTCCTTGCCCTGCCGCTGAAATTGCGCGACGATCGCATTATTGATATGAGGAATCCCATGAACGCTTTCAGCCCTGCGCAGTTCCGCGCCCAGTTTCCGGCGCTGGCCGATGCCGGTATTTACCTTGATAGCGCCGCCACCGCCCTTAAGCCACAGGCGGTGATTGAGGCGACGCAGCAGTTCTACAGCCTGAGCGCCGGCAACGTGCATCGCAGCCAGTTTGCCGAAGCGCAGCGATTAACCGCGCGCTATGAAGCCGCACGCGATCAGGTCGCGCGCCTGATCAATGCCGAAAGCGGGAAAAACATCGTCTGGACGCGCGGCACGACCGAGGCCATCAATATGGTGGCCCAGTGCTACGCGCGCCCACTGCTTCAGCCGGGCGACGAAATCATCGTCAGCGAGGCGGAGCATCACGCAAACCTGGTGCCGTGGCTGATGGTAGCCGAGCAAACGGGTGCACGCGTGGTGAAACTCCCTCTGGGTGCAAACCTTCTGCCCGACGTGGCCCGCCTACCAGAGTTGATCACCCCCCGCAGCCGCATTCTGGCGCTCGGGCAGATGTCGAACGTTACCGGCGGCTGCCCGGACCTGGCGCAGGCCATTCGCATCGCGCATGCCAGCGGCATGGTCGTGATGGTCGACGGCGCGCAGGGCGTGGTGCATTTCCCGGCCGACGTGCAGGCGCTTGATATCGATTTTTATGCCTTCTCAGGACATAAGCTCTACGGGCCAACCGGTATCGGGGCGCTGTACGGTAAACCGGAACTGCTGGCGCAAATGACGCCGTGGCTCGGCGGCGGCAAAATGATTACCGAAGTGACCTTCGAGGGCTTTAAAACTCAGGAAATACCTTACCGTCTTGAGGCGGGGACGCCGAACGTGGCCGGCGTCATTGGCCTGAGCGCCGCGCTCGAGTGGCTGGCTGAAACAGACATTGTTCAGGCTGAAAGCTGGAGCCGGGGGTTGGCGACGCTGGCAGAGGAAGAACTCAAAAAGCGCCCGGGTTTCCGCTCGTTCCGCGTGCAGGACTCGAGCCTGCTCGCCTTTGATTTTGCGGGCGTGCACCATAGCGACATGGTGACGCTGCTGGCCGGGTATGGCATTGCCCTTCGCGCCGGCCAGCACTGCGCCCAGCCGCTTCTGGCGGCGCTTGGCGTGAGCGGTACGCTGCGCGCCTCGTTTGCGCCCTACAATACGCAAAGCGACGTAGACGCGCTGGTTGCCGCCGTCGATCGCGCCCTTGAAATACTGGTGGATTAATGACACACGCAGATTTAGCCGGACATCCGTTTGGCACCGTCATCACAGAAGAGACCTTAAAGCAGACCTTCGCCCCGCTTTCGCAGTGGGAGGATAAATATCGCCAGCTTATCCTTCTCGGTAAGCAACTCCCGACCCTGTCTGACGAGCTTAAAGCGCAGGCAAAAGAGATCGCGGGCTGTGAGAACCGCGTCTGGCTGGGCGTAAGCGTCACGGGCGAGAAGCTGCATTTCTTTGGCGACAGCGAAGGACGTATCGTGCGCGGGCTGCTGGCGGTACTGTTAACCGCCATTGAGGGAAAAAGCGCGGCGGAGCTGCTGACGCGCTCGCCGCTGGCGCTCTTTGATGAGCTGGGACTGCGCGCGCAGCTGAGCGCCTCGCGCGGTCAGGGCCTTATAGCACTAAGCGAAGCCGTGCAGGATGCCGCACGTCAGGCTCAGGCCTGACGTTCCGCCTTCGCCATCATCTTCTTCAGGGCGTGAGACACCGCCACAAAGCCAAAGGAAGCGGTCACCATGGTGGCCGCACCAAAGCCTGAGGCGCAATCCATTCGTTTTGGCCCTTCCGCCGTGCTTTTCATCGCGCAGACCGAACCATCCGCCTGAGGGTAGACCAGCGCTTCGGTCGAGAACACGCAATCAACGCCCAGCTTGCCTTTGCTGTTCTTCACGACGTTAAAGTCGCTCTTCAGGCGTTCACGCAGCTTGGCCGCCAGCGGATCCTGAATGGTTTTCGCCAGATCGGCCACCTGGATCTGCGTCGGATCGATTTGCCCACCCGCGCCGCCGGTGGTCACCAGTGGAACCTTGTAACGACGACAGTACGCGATCAGCGCCGCTTTGGGACGCACGCTGTCGATGGCGTCAATCACATAGCTATAGCCTTTGCTCATGTATTCGGCGACGTTATCTGCCGTCACAAAATCATCAATCACCGTGACCCGACATTCCGGGTTAATCAGGCGAATACGTTCCGCCATGACCTCAGATTTTGCCAGGCCGACGCTATCACGCATGGCATGGATTTGACGGTTGGTGTTGGTGACGCACACGTCATCCATATCAATCAGCGTGATGGCGCCAATACCGGTTCTCGCCAGCGCTTCTGCCGCCCACGACCCCACACCACCAATGCCCACGACGCAGACGTGCGCATCCGCAAACAGCTGCAGAGCTTTTTCACCATAGAGACGTGCCGTGCCGCCGAAACGCTGGCGCCAGGCATCGCTGATTACCACAGACATAAAACCTCAGATGTAAAAAGGGTGAGGTTTTCCTCACCCTGAACAGTAATCCGTATTCCGCTCAGAATACCACAATCAGCCGCTGAATACGTTTCCGGCGCCAGGCGCCGCTTTCAGCACCCATACGCGTCCGTAGTGGTTATACCAGCCCGCGCGGTGGCCGGCATCCGGGCCAATGCCCTGATAGATATCGAAGTGCTGGCCTTTAATCGCTCCGCCGACATCCAGCGCCACCATCAGACGCAGTTCATACTGACCGTTGAATTTGCCGTTGTTGTCCAGCAGAGGCACTTCCGCCAGCAGCGTAGTGCCCGCAGGGATAATGGAACGATCCGATGCCACCGACGCCCGGCCAATCAGCGGAACAGCGCTGGCCCCTTTCACCGGCGCGAAGTTTTGCGGTTTGAAGAAGACGAACGACGGGTTCTGCTCCAGCAGCTCGCGCACCTCGGCTTCACTGTGTTTTTCGCCCCACTCGCGGATCGCCTGCATCGACATGTCTTCTTTCTTCACTTCGCCGCGGTCGATCAACACCTTGCCGATGCTGCGGTAGGCGTGGCCGTTTTTACCGGAATAGCTGAAGAAGTTAAGCGGCGAACCATCGCCAAAATCAATGTAGCCGCTGCCCTGAACGTCCATGATGAAGTTATCCATCAGGGAGTTGCTGTAGGCCAGAACGTAATTTTCGCTCAGCGCTCCGGAGTAAATCTCGGCGCGGGACGGCAGGCGCCCCCGCTTTGGCGGCATGCGATAAATAGGATACTGGAACTCGCCCTGACGCGTGTGTCGCGCCTGAATCACAGGCGTGTAATACCCGGTGAACTGGACGTTGCCGTAGTTATCCGCCCCTTCCATCTGCCAGGCATCGATACCAAACTGGCGCATATTGCGCGTATCACCGCCCGCACGCAGCCAGTCCTGAACCGCGCTATAGACGCTACTCTGAGAGCCATACAGACGCGGCGACGCGTTGCGGATCTGGTAAACCTGCTCGGAAAAATCGCCGGCGTTAATCGGTGCGCCAACGGCATCAGGTTGATTAACTAAAGAGAAAGGCTGGGATAACTTCCCGTCTTTATACTGTTGACCGCGATCGGTCGGTTTAGAAGAGCAGGCCGCAAGAATGGCTACCATTGCGCCCGTCATCAGATACTTCGCCCAACGTCCTTTCATTATATCTCGTCTTTAAGTTGCCCATTTCCGCGTGATGAAGATAACAAACCGCCAGGGCTAATGAAATGCAATCGCATGCCCTTTGGCAAATTTTGCGCAAAAAATAGCCCAAACAATGCCATGTCGTTCAATTTGCATACAAAATCATGATTTATGTGAAAAAGGGGTTGCATCACAAACCTATCCGAGTATAGTGCGCATCCACGGACGCGGGGTGGAGCAGCCTGGTAGCTCGTCGGGCTCATAACCCGAAGGTCGTCGGTTCAAATCCGGCCCCCGC
>NZ_JBYTBA010000008.1:0-197564 GCF_058788735.1 Enterobacter sp. FW301-JW81
CTCAGAAGTGAAACGCCGTAGCGCCGATGGTAGTGTGGGGTCTCCCCATGTGAGAGTAGGGAACTGCCAGGCATCAAATAAGTAGAGAGGCCATCCGCAAGGATGGCCTTTTTGCGTTTCTACGCTGCACAAACTAATCCCCCAATCCCCTGCTTATACGGTAAACTACCTGCGTTTTTGCATCAGGATAGCGTCTATGAACCACTCCCTTAAGCCCTGGAATACCTTTGGCATTCAACGGAATGCTAAGAACATTGTACGTGCCGAAACCGCACAGCAGTTGCTGAACGCATGGCAAAGCGCAACAGAAAATAATGAACCTGTACTGATTCTGGGCGAAGGAAGTAATGTCCTGTTTCTTGAAGATTTTTCGGGAACGGTGATCGTTAACCGCATCATGGGAATTGATGTGGAAGAGCGTACCGATAGCTGGCACCTGCACGTGGGGGCCGGAGAAAACTGGCATCATCTGGTGCAATTTACCCTCGAAAAAGGGATGCCGGGGCTGGAAAATCTCGCGCTTATTCCTGGCTGCGCCGGATCGTCACCTATTCAAAACATCGGTGCCTACGGTATTGAACTGAAACACGTCTGTGAATATGTCGACTGCATCGAACTGGCGACCGGAACGGCTAAGCGTTTAACGGCTGAACAGTGCCGTTTTGGCTATCGTGACAGTATCTTCAAACATGAATATCAGGATCGCTACGCGATCGTTGCCGTGGGGCTGCGTCTGTCAAAGAACTGGCAGCCCGTGCTGACCTACGGTGATTTAACGCGTCTCGATCCGGCTACCGTGACCCCCCGCGACGTTTTTGACTCGGTTTGCCATATGCGGATGACCAAACTTCCCGATCCAAAAATCAACGGAAATGCAGGAAGCTTCTTCAAAAACCCGGTTATCAGCAGCGAAAATGCACAAGTCCTTCTTGAAGGATGGCCAGCTGCGCCACATTACCCTCAGGCGGATGGCAGCGTGAAGCTGGCTGCGGGATGGCTTATCGATCAATGTCAGCTAAAAGGCACGTCTGTCGGAGGTGCTGCCGTTCATCAGCAGCAGGCCCTGGTACTGATTAATCAGCGCGATGCGACCAGCGATGATGTTGTACAGCTGGCACATGATGTTCGCCAGCGCGTGGGCGAAAAGTTTAACGTCTGGCTGGAGCCGGAAGTCCGCTTCATTGGCCGCACTGGTGAAGTCAATGCCGTGGAGGCCATCGCGTGAAAGACAATACCATCCCTTTAACCCTGATTAGCATCCTCGCTGACGGTGAGTTTCATTCTGGCGAGCAGTTGGGTGAGCAGCTAGGCATGAGCCGCGCCGGCATCAATAAACATATTCAGACGCTCCGCGACTGGGGTGTCGATGTGTTCACGGTACCCGGAAAAGGGTACAGCCTGCCGGAACCTATTCAATTGCTGAATGAAGAAGCGATCCGCAGCCAGATTGGACAGGGCAATGTTGCGGTGCTGCCTGTGATTGATTCTACGAACCAGTATCTGCTGGATCGCCTGCCTGAGCTGAAATCCGGCGATGCCTGTGTTGCTGAATATCAGCAGGCCGGGCGTGGCCGTCGCGGCCGCAAATGGTTCTCGCCCTTTGGCGCTAACCTTTATCTTTCCATGTACTGGCGACTCGATCAGGGCCCGGCCGCTGCCATTGGCCTGAGCCTGGTCATCGGCATTGTCATGGCGGAAGTGCTGCACGACCTGGGTGCGGATAAAGTGCGCGTAAAATGGCCGAACGATCTGTACCTGAACGATCGTAAACTTGCCGGTATTCTTGTCGAACTGACGGGAAAAACCGGTGATGCGGCGCAAATCGTCATTGGCGCGGGCCTCAATATGGTCATGCGCAATGTCCAAAATGATGTGGTGAATCAGGCCTGGACTAACCTTCAGGAGGCGGGCATTGTCATCGATCGTAACACCCTCGCCGTACGTATGATTAAAGAGTTGCGCAGCTCGCTCACGCTTTTTGAACAGGAAGGGCTGGCACCGTTCCTGTCTCGTTGGGAAAAGCTGGATAACTTTATTAACCGTCCGGTGAAATTGCTGATTGGTGATAAAGAGATCTACGGGACTTCCCGCGGTATCGACGCTCAGGGCGCGCTGCTTCTGGAGCAGGGTGGCGCGATCAAACCCTGGGTAGGCGGTGAGATTTCACTGCGAAGTGCCGAATAACCGGATTGAGTGAATGATGCGAAAACCCGTCTGCGCGACGCTGGCTGTGATGATGAGCGTGCTTTTTTCTCCTCTCTCTCAGGCGGGTCAGGCCTGGGAAAGTTACAAAGCACGCTTTTTCAAACCGGAAGGCCGCATTGTCGATACCGGCAATGGCGGCGTTTCGCATACGGAAGGCCAGGGTTTTGCCATGCTGATGGCGGTGGCCAATGACGATAAAGCCACGTTCGATAAGCTCTGGCAATGGACAGCCAGCCAGCTGAAGAACAAAGAGAACGGCCTGTTTTACTGGCGTTATAACCCCGCAGAGACCAACCCGGTCGCCGACAAAAACAACGCCGCAGATGGCGATGTGCTGATTGCCTGGGCGTTGTTAAAAGCGGATGCCCGCTGGCATGACAAACGCTACGGCGCTGAATCGGATGCGATTACAAAAGCCCTGATTGACCACAGCGTAATCCGCTATGCGGGTTACCGCGTGATGCTGCCCGGCGCCCAGGGATTTAAGCTTGAGGGTGAAGTAGTCCTTAATCCTTCCTATTTCGTTTTTCCGGCCTGGCAGGCCTTTGCCGGGCGCAGTCATTTACCGGTCTGGCATGAGTTGATTAAGGACGGGAAACACCTGCTGGGCAAAATGGGCTCGGGCAAAGCTAATCTGCCCGCTGACTGGGTTTCACTGACATCAGGCGGCAAGCTGGCGCCGGCCACAGGCTGGCCACCGAGGATGAGCTACGACGCGATTCGTATTCCGTTGTACGTGGCCTGGTCTGATAAAAAAAGCCCGTTGCTGACGCCGTGGAAAGCCTGGTTCGGTCAGTTCCCCCGGGAACAAACGCCCGCCTGGGTTAACGTCACGACCAACGAATATGCTCCCTACATGATGGAAGGCGGCCTGCTGGCGGTACGTGATTTAACGATGGGAGAGTCTTCCGGAGAACCCGAGATCACGTCTAAGGACGACTACTACTCGGCAAGTCTGAAAATGCTGGTGTGGATTTCAGCGCAATAATAACGCACTGACTATTCCCTCTCCCCAATGGGGAGAGGGTTAGGGTGAGGGGCCTTACTGCGGATACGGTACCCAATCCCCGCCGTTCAGGCGAACGTACGGTTTATTCTGATACTGAATCACCACCGCGTTGGCGTTCTCGGAGACTTCTGCCGTTTGCGGCAGTTTGCTGGTGAGCTGATCCCAGTTCACGCTGTCTTCTACAAACAGCTTCCCGTCTACGGCACGGGCAACCAGTTCTGAGATCGCCAGATAGCTGGTTGGCTGAGCGATCTCAATCGGTGCGCCCTGATGCGGTGCTTTCATACCAAAGAATTTAATGCCCGCAGGCACGTTGGTAATCGACGGGCTTGGGATATCACGCAGGCCTGAAACCTGCATTCTGTCGCCTTTCAGCGCGCCACCGTGCTCAGGTACCACAACCACCATCACTTTACGGCCTGATTTTTCCAGCTCCGTGAAGAATGCGTCCAGCTCGTCAAAGAGCTTCTGCGCACGCACTTTATAATCCGCTGTCTTGCTCACGCCCGGGAAGTGGTTACCGTCGTGAAGGGGCAGGGTGTTAAAGAACGTCGCGCTGCGCGGATTATTGTCTTTTTCGATGGTCTGCAGCCAGCGCTGCAGTACGGCGGTATCGTCATAAACCGGCGAGCCGTCGAAGCCCAGCAGAGAGACCGGCAGCCCGGTTTGATCCATCAGCGGCGCCTGCATACCCCCTTCTTCGCGCACCTCTTTCAGGAAGTTACCGAACTGGCCGTTATGCCCCAGCATCAGATGCTGCGTAAAGCCCAGCTTTGAGAGGTTATCGAACAGATAACACTGGTTGCCGGCTGGCTGATACAAATTCTTGTGCGATGGCTGACCGCAGCTAGCACGCAGCAGACGAATGGCCGCCGGTCCGCTGTACGAGGTGGCAGAGTTGAAATCTTTAAACTGAATGTCGAAATGCGACCACAGCGGGTGCGACATTAACCCGGCGGCGTCTACGTCCGCCCAGGAGAGGGAACAGATATTGATCACCAGCAGTTCAAACGGCTGAGCATCCGCCGGCAGCGCGTCCGGGAATTTCGTCTGTCGCTTGTCTTCCGCGGCGTAGAAACTGGAGAGCCAGGCGTTCAGGTTTGTTGAAGTCGGCGGTGCAGTTTGAGTTGGGATATCGCCCACCACGGGCGTATCGCCTGCCGTCGTAACGGTTGCCGCTGCACTTCCCCCGGTGGTGGTCACCGTGCTGGTTGGCTGACCGGCAGGCCACAGCGAAAAGTTTGGACCCGCCAGCGTCAGCACGTTAAGCCAGATCATAATCGCGACGACAAACACCGTGACGCGGATCCACTGTGACAGGAACAGCCAGGCAACCAGCAGCACAAAGACCGCGCCTATCATCTGCCAGTTAATAAAGCGCTCAGCCAGGTCAAGCATATAGTCTGCACTGAAGCCTGCCACCTGCGAGCCCTGGCTCATAATGCTGTCCGGCCCCGGTAGCCAGGTATCATGCCAGAACAGCGCAAAGCCGAGAGGGATGGCTACCCAGTGGCGTAAGCGATGCAGCCTGATATTCGGCAGAGGCATCAGCAGGAAGGCCATAAACACCAGGTTGAGAAGGGGATGGAAATTCAGATAGCCTGCCCACAGCAGACCAAACTTCACCAGAAAGTAGAAGTTCCAGCCGGATAGGCCGCGCCAGTATTGCCAGAGCGGCGAGGGTGACGAAGCGGTATAGGTAGAATTAGTCATGTTTACGGTCTGCCTTGACGTGTGATGCCCGTGTCAGAGTTCCGGCTGGTTTCACGTAGCGAGGTTTTACAAACAGCACTCTGGCCGTATCGCGGATACGGCGTATGGAATGGCGTGCATAGTAGCCAAGCGGGAAAAAGATCAGCGCACAGAAGATAACCAGTTGAATGATATCGCTGATATTCATGATGGTGCGTTCTCCGCGTTGTCTGTTAATAAGCGAAGGGGCTCCGGCACCCGACGCCAGACGTGTCCATCATGTCTGGCATTGAGGATAGGTTTGACATCGCTCGTCATCGTAAGCGGTTTAGCCCATTGTTCAGGCTGGAGCGCGCGCATCTGCACCAGCTCCGCGCTGATAGAATTATCTTCAAACCAAATCATACGGTTTGAGAAAATATCCCCGGTAGGCAGGGGGAAGATGTGGTTAAGCGCCGTATCGAGATCGTTGACCCGGCAGAAGGACAAAAACAGCACCAGCCGATTGTCGCCAATGGTCATGATGTCCCCGGTACGGTTTGGGCGACACAGGGTGAGAGCCTGTTCAACGCGAATACCCGGCACAGGGCGCAGGGCAACCATAACCCCTTTTCCGTCAGCGGGAAGGAGCGTGTTGTTCATCATGTTCCCAACGGCGTCGCAGAAGGTATCCCATTTTTGGTATCCGCGCAGCTTCATTGGCTGCGTCATGGAGAGCAGCGTGGAAATATCTTCCGGTACGTGGCGGCTAAACTGCTGGCCCTGAACGCTTTCGATAAGCGTCAGGCAGCGCGACAGGGGAGCATTCCATGGAATAACCATATTGGCACCGCAGCCCAGAAGCAGGCGCTCATCGGTGGCGCGCAGGCTGGTATTATTTTCGCGCACGATAATTTTTAACGCGCTACCGCGCTGGCGGCGTAAGGTGTGGATTTGCCTTGCCAGCGTCTCAATCTGGTTATTCTGCATCAACGAGAAAATAAGCGTTGCCGCCTGGGTTGTGCGGGCTTCATGGAAGAGGGCTTCGTTAGTGTCAAACAGTGACCAGTTTTCCGACAGGGCGGGCGCGCCCTCTAACACTGCAATATGGCTCAGGATGCGTTTTTCATCACTGCGCGGTTGCACCACGGTTTCTTCCTGCTGCGCCAGGTGCCACTCGCCCTCAATATGTTTCAGCGTAAGCTGTTGCCTGGCACTCACACCTTTTTCATTACACCAGAACGCAATATCGTAGAGATAGCTGCCCACCTGGTCACGCACGCTTGCCAGACCGAACAGGGAGCGATATTCGCCCATTAAAAGTGAAAACAGCTTGTCATTATTACTGCCGGGATTGACTATCAATAGCGTGCAATTTTGAAATTTTGCCCATTTATTGATTTTTTCCAGCCACGGCAACAGTTTTTCAGCAGGGATATTTTGCAGAACGTTATTTGCACATTTCAGGATCACTAGATAGTGATCCGGATCAATAGTGCACTGAACATCGCGGGACAAAAAGTATAGACTATCGGCTTCCGATGTCATGGAAAATAATCGCACCGTCTGGGGGCCGCGGTCACTTTCAAGCGTGATAATTTTCTTCGGATCTTCACCCATGCTAATGACGGCCACGCGGGAATCCTTATCCTGAGCAGCAATTGTCTGGTTTACCAGACTGATAGCATCTTCATTACGGTCCGTATTAATCCACCAGACTCCTCCGACTGGCATGTGGCTCAATTCGTCCCATAATGACTGGATGCCAATAGAAAATATGGAGTCCACGGTGTCCCTCTTTTCGTCTAATTTATCTGTATCTCAGTTTACTAGCGAAAGCGTAGAAATAAACCTAACATTGAAATTAAAGAACATCAGATTTAGCATGTAAATGAAATTTGTCAGGGCAGGAAGCCCCGCAACTTCTTTAGCGTGCGATTTTCCTCAAAGGGATGGAAAAAGAATGGATAATAACGAACCCGGAACCCCAGTCGACTCGACCCTGGGCTATACATTCCAAAATGATTTTCTGGCGCTGACGCAGGCCTTTTCTTTACCTGAAATAGATTACACCGATATTTCCCAGAGGGAACAGTTGGCCGCGGCTATTAAACGCTGGCCGTTATTAGCTGAATTCGCCCATCAACAATAAGGGAGCCATTGATGGCCATACTCGGATTACAGGGCGTCCGTGGCGGTGTGGGTACCACATCTGTTACCGCGGCGCTGGCGTGGTCATTACAGCTTTTAGGTGAATCGGTGCTGGTTATTGACGCCTGCGCCGATAATTTGCTGCGTATGTCGTTTAATGTCGACTTTACCCGCGAAGAGGGCTGGGCCCGCGCGCTGCTTGATGATAAAGACTGGCGGGATGCCGGTATGCGTTATACCTCCCAGCTTGATCTACTGCCGTTTGGCCAACTGTCCACCTCAGAACGTGAGAATGAAGCCGCATATCAGCGCCTGTTTTCGCAGTTCACGCTTGCGCTGCAAAGCCTGAAAGAAAAGGGGCAGTATAAGTGGATCCTGCTGGATCTGCCGCACGGCGCCGGCACGCTGACCCGACAGCTTATCGCACAGTGCGACCATGTCCTCTCGATCGTCAACGTCGATGCAAACTGCCATATCCGCCTGCATCAGCAAGGATTACCGCAAAACGGCCATATCCTGATTAACGATTTACGCATTGGCAGCCAGATCCAGGACGATCTGTATCAGGTGTGGCTGCAAAGCCAGCGCCGCCTGCTTCCTGTTGTCATTCATCGTGATGAAGGCATGGCTGAATGCCTTGCGTCTAAGCAACCGCTCGGCGAATACCGCAGCGACTCACTGGCGGCAGAAGAGATCCTGACGCTGGCTAACTGGTGTCTGCTGAACTTCTCCAGCGGGGCGGAGCGTGCAGGGAGCGCTGTATGAGTCGTCTCGCCAGCTGGTTACTCATCCCACCGGTCAGTTCGCGCTTGAGCGAACGTTACCGGCATTTCCGCCGGCATGGTGCTTCGGCATTTAGCGCCGCGCTCGGCTGTTTCTGGATGATTCTGGCCTGGATGTTCATTCCACTCGAACACCCACGCTGGCAGCGCATACGTGCACGGCACAGTGAATTATATCCGCATATTAATCCCGACCGGCCGCGGCCTTTGGATCCGGCGCGCTATCTCATTCAGGCCATCTGGCTGGTGGCCACTTCCTCCCGCTCGGAGAAAAAAACGCCGCACTGGCGCAGCTTCTCCCGCGTGCAGCAGCTACGTGAACGCTACCATCAGTGGCTGGACAGGCTGCCCAGCAGCGTAAGCGATAAAACCAGCCATCTGGATAACCATAAAGAGCTCGGGCATCTCCACCCGGGCTTGCGGCGTTTTATTCTCGGCGTCATCGTCGTGTTCTCGCTCATCCTGGCGCTGGTCTGTATTACGCAACCCTTTAACCCTCTGGCGCAGTTCACCTTCCTGATCCTGCTGTGGGGCGTGGCGCTGCTGGTTCGCCGTATTCCGGGCCGCTTCTCGGCGCTGATGCTGATCGTGCTGTCGTTGACCGTCTCCTGTCGCTACATCTGGTGGCGTTATACCTCCACCCTGAACTGGGACGATCCGGTCAGCCTGGTGTGCGGCCTGGTGCTGCTTTTTGCTGAAACCTACGCCTGGATTGTGCTGGTGCTGGGCTATTTCCAGGTGATTTGGCCGCTCAACCGCCAGCCGGTTCCGCTGCCAAAAGACACCACGCAGTGGCCGACCGTCGATCTCTTCGTGCCGACCTACAACGAAGACCTGAGCGTGGTAAAGAACACCATCTATGCCGCGCTGGGCATCGACTGGCCAAAGGATAAACTTAAAGTCTGGATCCTGGATGACGGCAACCGACCGGCGTTTCGCCAGTTTGCAGAGGAGGTTGGCGTCGAGTACATCGCCCGTCCGACTCACGAGCATGCTAAAGCCGGGAACATCAACAACGCGCTGAAGTATGCCAAAGGGGAGTTTGTCTCGATCTTTGACTGTGACCACGTGCCGACGCGCTCGTTCCTGCAGATGACCATGGGCTGGTTCCTGAAAGAGAAAGAGCTGGCGATGATGCAGACGCCGCACCACTTCTTCTCGCCGGATCCGTTTGAACGTAACCTTGGCCGTTTCCGTAAAACCCCGAACGAAGGCACGCTGTTCTACGGCCTGGTGCAGGACGGTAACGACATGTGGGATGCCACCTTCTTCTGCGGCTCCTGTGCGGTTATCCGCCGTAAACCGCTGGATGAAATTGGCGGTATTGCCGTTGAAACGGTGACGGAAGATGCGCATACCTCTCTGCGCCTGCACCGTCGTGGCTATACCTCCGCCTATATGCGTATTCCTCAGGCCGCCGGTCTGGCAACGGAGTCACTGTCGGCGCACATTGGTCAGCGTATTCGCTGGGCGCGCGGCATGGTGCAGATTTTCCGTCTCGATAACCCGCTGATAGGGAAAGGGCTCAAGCTGGCGCAGCGTCTTTGCTATGTCAACGCCATGTTCCACTTCTTATCCGGTATCCCGCGGCTGATCTTCCTGACCGCGCCGCTGGCGTTCCTGCTCCTTCACGCCTATATCATTTACGCCCCGGCGCTGATGATTGCGCTGTTTGTTCTGCCGCACATGATCCACGCGAGCCTGACGAACTCGAAGATTCAGGGTAAATACCGCCACTCCTTCTGGAGTGAAATCTACGAAACGGTGCTGGCCTGGTACATCGCGCCGCCGACGATGGTGGCGCTGATTAACCCGCACAAAGGTAAATTTAACGTCACCGCGAAGGGCGGTCTGGTGGAAGAGGAGTACGTCGACTGGGTGATCTCCCGTCCGTATATCTTCCTGGTACTGCTGAATATTGTGGGCGTCATCGCCGGTATCTGGCGTTACTTCTACGGCCCGGAAAACGAGATCCTCACCGTATTCGTGAGTATGGCCTGGGTCTTCTACAACCTGATCATCCTCGGTGGCGCGGTGGCGGTATCGGTGGAGAGCAAACAGGTTCGTCGCGCGCATCGCGTTGAAATCTGCATGCCTGCGGCGATTGCCCGTGAAGATGGACATCTCTTCTCCTGTACCGTGCACGACTTCTCTGACGGCGGTCTGGGAATCAAAATCAACGGCCAGGCGAAGGTGCTGGAAGGGCAGAAAGTGAACCTGCTGCTTAAGCGCGGTCAGCAGGAGTACGTCTTCCCGACGCAGGTCGTTCGTGTGGCGGGCAATGAAGTCGGTCTGCAGCTGATGCCGTTGACCAAAAAGCAACATATTGATTTTGTGCAGTGTACGTTTGCCCGCGCGGACACGTGGGCTCTCTGGCAGGACAGCTTCCCGGAAGATAAACCACTGGAAAGCCTGCTGGATATTCTGAAGCTGGGGTTCCGTGGCTATCGTCACCTTGCAGAATTTGCCCCGTCGTCGGTGAAATTAATTTTCCGGTCACTTACTTCGCTGGTTTCCTGGGTCGTGTCGTTCATTCCTCGTCGTCCTGAGCGAGATGAGGCGAAGCAGGCGGACCCGGTTATGGCTCAACAATGATGATAACGCGATGAAAACAAAACTTTCCTGGTTATGTGCAGTGGCAATGGGGATGAATGCGTTCCCCGCAACAATGGCTAACGCGGCACCTGATAACGCAGCGGCAACGCCTGCGCCAACGGTACCTGTCGTCGCGCAAGCAACCGATCCGGTTGTCACTGCGGCACCTGGTCAAACAGAAAACATCATGCCGAACCAGCCAACGGAGGGGAATACCCTGCCGGCAGACAGCCAGGTCGTCGGGCAGGTGATGCCGGGTGTTCGGGGCGCGAATGCGCCCGTCGTCGCGGACAACGCGCCGTCGCGGGACGTGAAGCTGACCTTCGCGCAAATTGCACCGCCTCCGGGCAGCATGGTGCTGCGCGGCATCAATCCTAACGGCGGCATTGAATTTGGCATGCGCAGCGATGAGGTCGTCTCTAATGCGATGCTGAACCTTGAATACACCCCGTCGCCATCGCTGTTGCCGACGCAGTCTCAGCTGAAGGTTTACCTGAATGACGAGCTGATGGACGTTCTGCCGGTCACGAAAGAGCAGCTCGGTAAGAAAACGCAGGCGCAGGTGCCGATCAACCCGCTGTTCATCACCGACTTTAACCGTATCCGCCTGGAGTTTGTCGGTCACTACCGCGATGTCTGCGAAAACCCTGCCAGCAACACGCTGTGGATGGACGTCGGGCGTAACTCCTCGCTGCAGATGACCTACCAGTCGCTGGCGCTGAAAAACGATCTCTCGGCCTTCCCGGTTCCGTTCTTCGACCCACGTGATAACCGTCCGCTTACTCTGCCGATGGTGTTTGCGTCGTCCCCGGACGTGACCGAACAGCTGGCGGCCACCATTGTGGCCTCCTGGTTTGGCTCCCGCGCCGGCTGGCGTGGTCAGAGCTTCCCGGCGATGTATGACAAACTGCCGGACAGAAATGCCATTGTGTTTGCGACCAACGCGAAGCGCCCGGCCTTCCTGCGCGATCATCCGGACGTCAAAGCGCCAACCGTGGAAATGATAAGCCACCCGGAAAACCCGTACGTGAAGCTGCTGGTGGTCTTTGGTCGTGACGATAAAGATCTGGTGCAGGCCGCAAAAGCGATTGCCCAGGGCAACGTCCTTTTCCGCGGCAACAGCGTCGTGGTGGATGAGGTCAAGCCGCTGCTGGCCCGTAAACCTTACGATGCGCCAAACTGGGTGCGTACCGACCGTGCGGTGACATTTGGCGAGCTGAAAACCTATGAGGAACAGCTGCAGGCGACGGGTCTCGAGCCCGCACCGATTAGCCTGTCGCTGAATCTGCCGCCGGATCTCTACCTGCTGCGTACTAACGGCATTGATATCAACCTGAACTACCGTTATACCGCGCCAGCCACCAAAGACAGCTCGCGCATGGATATCAGCCTGAACAACCAGTTCCTGCAGTCGTTCAGCCTGCAAAGCACACAGGATACTAACCGCCTGATGCTTCGCCTGCCGGTGCTGCAGGGTCTGCTGGACGGTAAAACGGATGTCTCTATCCCGGCTCTGAAGCTTGGCGCAATAAATCAGCTGCGCTTTGACTTCCAGTACATGAACCCGATGCCTGGCGGTTCGGCGGAAAACTGCATCACCTTCCAGCCGGTGCAGAACCACGTCGTGATTGGCGATGAGTCGACCATCGACTTCTCGAAGTACTATCACTTCCTGGCGATGCCGGATCTGCGCGCCTTTGCCAATGCGGGCTTCCCGTTCAGCCGCATGGCCGACCTCTCTGAGTCCATCGTTGTGATGCCAAAAGCGCCAAGCGAAGGGCAGGTGACAACCCTGCTGGACACCATGGCGACCGTTGGCGGGCAGACAGGCTTGCCGGCAATTAACGTCACGTTGACGGACGATGGCAGCCAGATTCAGAACAAAGACGCTGATGTTCTGGTGATCGGTAGCATCCCGGACAAGCTGAAGGATGATAAACGCATCGATCTGCTGGTGAAAGCGGCCCAGTCCTGGGTTAACACGCCGCTGCGCCAGACCGAGTTCCCGAGCATCATGCCGGATGTGAACGATCGTCAGGCCAGCGCGCAGACGACCGTAACGTCTCAGGGGGCAATGGCTGCGGTGGTGGGCTTCCAGTCCCCTTACAACGACCAGCGCAGCGTGGTGGTTCTCCTTGCGGACAGCCCGCGCGGGTACGAACTGCTTAATACGGCCATGAACGACAGCGGTAAACGTGCCGCGATGTTTGGCTCTGTGTCGGTGATCCGCGAGTCCGGCGTCAATAGCCTGCGCGTGGGCGATGTGTACTACGTCGGCCATCTGCCATGGTTCGAACGCCTGTGGTATGCGCTGTCTAACCATCCGGTTCTGCTGGCTATCCTGGCGGCGGTCAGTGTGATCTTGCTGGCATGGGTACTGTGGCGTCTGCTGCGAATCATCAGCCGTCGTCGTCTGAACCCGGATGAGTAAGATGTGATGAAAGCCTTTCGCTGGTGTGCATTAGCAGCGTTGATGCTGGCGGCGCTCCCTCTTCGCGCCGCCTGTACCTGGCCTGCCTGGGAGCAGTTTAAAAAGGATTACATCAGCGAGGGCGGGCGCGTCATCGATCCCAGCGACACGCGCAAAATAACGACCTCTGAAGGGCAAAGCTACGCCTTGTTCTTTGCCCTGGCAGCGAACGATCGCAACGCGTTTGACCAGCTGCTGGCGTGGACGCGCGATAATCTTGCCGGCGGTAATCTCAACGATCGTCTGCCAGCCTGGCTCTGGGGTCAGAAAGATAAAGAAACGTGGGCGGTGATTGATACCAACTCCGCCTCCGACGCCGATGTCTGGATCGCCTGGTCACTGCTCGAAGCGGGTCGGCTGTGGAAACACCCGGATTATACCCGCACGGGTAAGGCGCTGCTTAAGCGCATTGCCGGCGAGGAAGTGGTGAAAGTCCCGGGGCTCGGCGCAATGCTGCTTCCAGGTAAAGTCGGTTTTGCCGATGAACACGCCTGGCGCTTTAATCCCAGCTATCTTCCTCCGCAGCTGGCGCGTTATTTCACGCGCTTTGGTGCTCCGTGGACCCAGATTCGTGAAACCAATCTGCGCCTGCTGCTGGAGAGTGCGCCAAAAGGTTTTTCGCCGGACTGGGTGCAGTATCAGCAAAACAGAGGCTGGCGGTTACAGCAGGATAAATCGCTGGTGGGGGGCTACGACGCCATCCGCGTTTATCTCTGGGTGGGAATGATGAGTGATAAAGATCCTCAGAAGGCCCCGCTGCTGGCGCGCTTCCAGCCTATGGCGGCAATGACGATGAAACGGGGTGTGCCGCCTGAGAAAATGGATGTGGCGAGTGGAAAACACACGGGTAACGGCCCGGTCGGTTTCTCTGCCGCCATGCTGCCTTTTTTACAACAGCGCGATGCCCAGGCGGTTCAGCGCCAGCGCGTTGCAGACCATTTTCCCGATAATAACGCCTATTACAGTTACGTACTGACTCTCTTTGGTCAGGGATGGGATCAGCATCGTTTTCGCTTCACCGCTAAAGGTGAATTAATACCGGATTGGGGCCAGGAATGCGCAAGTTCACAGTAAATCTACTCAGTTTATCGCTTGGCCTGGCACTGATGCCGTGGGCCCAGGCCGCCAACTCACCGCAGCAGAAACAGCTGCTGGAGCAGGTTCGTCTGGGTGAATCGACACAGCGTGAGGATTTGGTTCGTCAGTCGCTCTATCGCCTTGAGCTGATTGATCCGAACAACCCTGACGTGATTGCCGCACGCTTCCGCTATCTGCTGCGCCAGGGCGATAACGCCGGTGCGCAAAAAGAGCTGGATCGTCTGAAAGGGATCGCTCCAGGCTCAAGCGCGTACCAGTCCTCGCGCAATACGATGCTGCTTTCTACTCCGGACGGCCGCCAGCAGCTACAGCAGGCGCGATTGCTCGCCACAACGGGACACACGCAGGAGGCGATTGCCGCCTACGACAAGCTGTTTGACGGCAACCCGCCGGGCGGCGACGTGGCGACGGAATACTGGAACGTCGTGGCGAAAGATCCTGCCCGCCGCAGTGCGGCCATCAATCAGCTCAAGAAAATAAATACCAGCAGCCCCGGCAACACGCAGCTGCAGGCGACGCTCTCCCAGCTTCTGTTCCAGAGCGGGCGGCGTGATGAAGGCTTTGCGGTGCTGCAGGAGATGTCCAGGTCAACCAATGGCCGCAATCAGGCGTCTGATATGTGGTATGACCAAATCAAAGACCAGCCTGCCAGCAGCGCCAGCGTCAGCGCGCTGCAAAAATACCTGAGCGTGTTCAGCGACGGCGATAGCGTCGCGGCGGCGCGTGCCCAGCTCGAAGCGCAGCAAAAACAGCTCGCTGACCCGGCGTTCCGCGCAAAAGCGGAAGGGCTGGCGGCGGTGGATGCCGGACAGGGGAGCAAGGCGGTGGCGGAGCTGCAAAAAGCCGTCAGCGCCAACCATGCCGACAGTGAAGCGGTGGGAGCCCTTGGACAGGCTTATTCCCAGAAAGGCGACCGCGCCCGCGCGGTGGCACAGTTTGAGAAGGCGATTGCCCTCGATCCGCAAAGCGATAACCGGGGGAAATGGGACAGTTTGCTGAAGGTTAACCGTTACTGGCTGCTGATCCAGCAGGGCGATGCGGCGCTGAAGGCGAATAACCCGGCCCAGGCGGAGCGTTACTATCAGCAGGCACGCAATATCGACAATACCGACAGCTATGCCGTGCTGGGGCTGGGAGATGCCGCTGCGTCACGCAAAGATAACGACGCGGCGGAGCGCTATTATCGCCAGGCGTTGCGTATGGACAGCGGCAACAGCAATGCGGTCCGCGGTCTGGCCGGGATTTACCGCGCGCAGTCTCCGGAGAAGGCTTCGCAGTTTATCCAGTCTCTCTCCGCCAGCCAGCGCCGCAGTATTGATGATATTGAACGTAGCCTGACCAACGAGCAGCTGTCCGCCCAGGCAGAACAGCTGGAGAATCAGGGGAAATACGCGCAGGCTGCCGACATTCAGCGTCGTCGTCTGGCGCTCTCTCCCGGCGACGTGTGGATAACGTATCGCCTCTCGCGCGATCTCTACAGCGCGGGCCAGCGCAGCCAGGCGGATACCCTGATGCGTCAGCTTGCCAGCCAGAAACCAACCGATCCGGATCAGGTCTATGCCAACGGGCTGTATCTTTCCGGAAACGATCAGGACCGGGCCGCGCTGGCGCATCTGGACACGCTGCCGCGCAGCCAGTGGAACGGCAATATCCAGGAGCTCGCCGATCGCCTGCAAAGCAATCAGGTGCTGGAAACCGCCAACCGTCTGCGCGACAGCGGCAAAGAGCAGGAGGCGGAGAATCTTCTGCGCCAGCAGCCGGCCTCTACCCGTATCGACCTCACGCTGGCGGACTGGGCGCAGCAGCGTGGCGATCTGGACGCGGCGAAAACGGCCTACAGCACCGTGCTTCAGCGCGAGCCGCAGAACGAAGACGCAATCCTCGGCCTGACCGAAATCTACAGTGCGCAAGGTAACAGGGATGCCGCGCGCGCGGAGCTGGCGAAGCTGCCCGCCGCGCAAAACGGTCAGCCGCTGTCGCTCAATATGCAGCGCCGGATCGCGATGGCGCAGGCAGGCCTGGGCGATTCCGCCGCCGCAGAGCAGACCTTCAACAAAATTATTCCGCAGGCTAAATCGCAGCCCGCCTCCATGGAAAACGCGCTGGTACTGCGTGATGCCGCGCGTTTCCAGGCGCAAAATGGCCAGCCACAGCAGGCGCTGGAAACCTATAAAGATGCGATGGTGTCGACAGGCATTACGACGACTCGTCCGGCTGATAACGACAGTTTCACCCGCTTGACGCGTAACGATGAAAAAGACGACTGGCTGAAGCGCGGCGTGCGCAGCGACGCCGGTGACCTGTACCGTCAGCAGGATGTTAACGTCACGCTGCAGCACGATTACTGGGGCTCCAGCGGTACGGGCGGGTATTCTGACCTGAAAGCGCATACCACCATGCTGCAGGTTGATGCGCCGCTCTCTGATGGACGGATGTTCTTCCGCAGCGATCTGGTCAATATGGATGCCGGTTCGTTTGCGACGAAAGATGGGAAGTACGATCCGAACTGGGGCACCTGTTCTGCAACACCGTGTAGCGGCAACACCCATCAGTCAGACAATGGCGCGAGCGTTGCCGTCGGCTGGCAGAACAAAACCTGGGCAATGGATATCGGCACCACGCCGATGGGCTTTGACGTCGTCGACGTGGTGGGGGGTGTTAACTACAGCAGCGATCTGGGGCCTATCGGCTATACCGTTAACGCTCATCGCCGGCCAATCTCCAGCTCTCTGCTGGCCTTTGCCGGGCAAAAAGATACCAATACCGGCACCACGTGGGGCGGCGTGCGCGCCACCGGCGGCGGCGTAAGCATGAGCTACGACAAAGGGGAGGCGCACGGCGTCTGGTCAAGCCTGAACGCGGAAACGCTGACGGGTAAAAATGTGGAGGATAACTGGCGCGTTCGCTGGATGACGGGTTACTACTACAAGCTCATTAATAAAAACAATGAGCGCCTGACGGTCGGCGTCTCCAATATGCTCTGGCACTACGACAAGGACCTGAGCGGTTATACCCTGGGTCAGGGCGGTTATTACAGCCCGCAGGAATATGTCTCCTTCGCGCTGCCGGTGACCTGGCGTAAACGCACCGAGAACTGGTCCTGGGAGCTGGGGGGATCCGTGTCCTGGTCCCACTCGAAAACCAAAGACGGAATGCGTTATCCGATCCAGAGTTTGATCCCTGATAACCAGGTCGATGCCAATGGTGACCCGATGTATTCCGATAAACACGATCCAGAAACGGGCAGTAGCTCATCCGGCACCGGTTACACCGCGCGAGCCATTATCGAACGTCGGGTGACCTCCAACTGGTTTGTCGGCATGGGCGTGGATATTCAGCAAGCGAAGGACTATACCCCAAGCCATGCGCTGATCTATGTACGCTACTCTGCCGCAGGCTGGCAGGGCGATATGGACTTACCGCCGCAGCCGCTCATCCCTTACGCGGACTGGTAATCGGATTTTACTTAATCCATTTGTAAGTCTCTCTTAATAGCGCAGCAATCGGGTATACTCAGGCGCGCCAGGTTTACACCCTGGTGCGCCCCTGCGCTTCGAGTTTTGTGGAGAGTCATTTTGCGTGTTAGCCGTTCTTTAACGATCAAACAGATGGCGATGGTGTCAGCCGTCACAATGCTGTTTGTACTGCTCTTCTGCGTAATTTTGCTGTTTCATTCCGTACAGCAGAATCGCTATAACACGGCTTCGCAGTTAGAAAGTATCGCCCGCTCGGTGCGCGGCCCGCTTTCTGCCTCTATCCTGAAAGGGGATATTCCCGAAGCGGAAACCATTTTAAAACGCATTCAGCCCGCCGGTATTGTTAGCCGGGCCGACGTCGTACTGCCCAACCAGTTTCAGGCGCTGCGGATGAGCTTTATCCCGGAGCGTCCCGTCCCGATGATGGTGATGCGCCTGTTTGAATTGCCGGTACAAATTTCGCTTCCCGTCTATTCGCTTGAACGTCCTGCTAATCCGCAGCCGCTGGCCTACCTGGTATTACAGGCGGACTCATACCGCATGTATAAATTCGTCATGAGCTGGGTGGTTACGTTAGTGACCACTTGCTTACTTATGACGCTTATTCTCAGCGTGGCGCTAACCTGGTGCATTAACCGGCTGATTGTTCATCCGCTGCGCCATATTGCCCGGGAGCTGAACACGCTTTCACCACAGGACCAGATGGGCCATCAGCTTACGCTGCCGCGCCTTCATCATGATGATGAGATTGGTATGCTGGTGCGCAGCTATAACCTTAATCAGCAGCGTATCCAGCGTCAGCAGGATGAGCTAAGCAGCAGCGCCACGCGCTTTCCGGTGTCGGAGCTTCCGAATAAAGCCTTCCTGATGGCGATGCTGGAGCAGACCGTTGCTCGCCAGCAAACCACGGCGCTGATGGCGATCGCCTGTGAAACCCTGCAGGACACGGCGGGCGTGCTCAAGGAGAGCCAGCGCGAAATGCTGCTGCTGACCCTCGTGGAAAAAGTGAAGTCTGTCCTTGCCCCGCGCATGGTGCTGACCCAGGTCAGCGGTTACGACCTGGTGGTAATTGCCAACGGCGTGAAAGAGCCATGGCATGCGATCACATTAGGTCAGCAAGTACTCACTGTCATTAATGAGCGGCTGCCCATTCAGGGCATCCAGCTGCGTCCGAGCGCCAGTATCGGTATTGCCATGTACTATGGCGATTTAACGGCAGAGCAGCTTTATCATCGCGCGTTCTCGGCGGCGTTCACCGCCCGGCGCAAAGGCAAAAATCAGATCCAGTTCTTCGACCCGGAACAGATGGAAAAGGCGCAGCAGCGCCTCACGGAAGAGAGCGACATCCTGACCGCGCTGGATAACCGCCAGTTTGCCCTCTGGCTACAGCCGCAGGTGAATTTGCTGACGGGAGAGGTGAAAAGCGCCGAGGCGCTGCTGCGCGTGCAGCAGCCGGATGGTTCATGGGAGCTGCCGGAGGGGCTGATCGATCGCATTGAGTCCTGCGGTCTAATGGTCACCGTCGGCTACTGGGTGCTGGAAGAGACGTGCCGTCAGCTTGCCGCCTGGCAGGAGCGCGGCGTAACGCTGCCCCTGTCGGTCAATTTGTCTGCCCTGCAGCTGATGCACCCGACCATGGTTTCAGAGATGCTGGAGCTGATCCATCGTTACCGCATCAAGCCTGATACATTGACCCTGGAAGTCACAGAGAGTCGGCGCATTGACGACCCGAATGAAGCGGTTGCGATTCTGAAGCCGCTGCGTAACGCCGGCATTCGCATTGCGCTGGACGATTTTGGCATGGGATACGCCGGGCTGCGCCAGCTTCAGCACATGAAAACCCTGCCGGTAGATGTGTTAAAAATTGATAAAGCGTTTGTCGACGGCCTGCCGGGCGACAGCAGCATGGTGCAGGCGATTATCCAGATGGCGCGCAGCCTCAACCTGCATCTTATTGCCGAGGGCATTGAAACTGAAGCACAGCGCAGCTGGCTGGCAGAGGCGGGCGTGGAGAGCGGACAGGGCTTCCTTTTTGCACCTGCTGTGCCTTCGGATGTCTTTGAAGAACGATACCTTTCTGGCGCTGACAATCGCGCAAATGTGTAATTTTGTTGCTGGCTTGTGCGAGCCAGCTCAAAGTTCTTAACATTTGTGTTTCAAATTTGAACTGAGTTTATTTCTGTCCTGTTATGTGGGTGTTATTTTAAAGCCGCAGGTTAACCATAACCTTACAAAGCCTGTGGTTTTTCTTCCCAAGGACACCTTATGAAAACCTCACTCTTCAAAAGTCTTTACTTCCAGGTCCTGACAGCCATCGCCATCGGTATTCTGCTGGGTCACTATTACCCCGAGCTGGGCACGCAAATGAAACCGCTTGGCGACGCGTTCGTTAAGCTCATTAAAATGGTCATCGCCCCGGTGATCTTCTGTACCGTCGTGACGGGCATCGCTGGCATGGAAAGCATGAAGGCGGTAGGCCGTACCGGTGCAGTGGCGCTTCTCTATTTTGAAGTGGTCAGTACCCTTGCGCTGATTATCGGTCTGATCATCGTCAACGTGGTGCAGCCGGGCGCGGGTATGAACGTAGACCCGTCAACGCTGGATGCCAAAGCGGTTGCGGTTTATGCCGAACAGGCGAAGGATCAGGGCGTGGTGGCCTTCCTGCTGGACGTGATACCGGGCAGCGTCATCGGCGCGTTCGCCAGCGGTAACATCCTGCAGGTGCTGCTGTTCGCCGTGATGTTTGGCTTTGCCCTGCACCGTCTGGGCAGCAAAGGCCAGCTTATCTTTAATGTGATCGAAAGCTTCTCGCAGGTGATCTTCGGCATCATCAATATGATCATGCGCCTGGCGCCGATTGGGGCCTTCGGTGCGATGGCCTTTACCATCGGGAAATATGGCGTCGGTACGCTGGTGCAGCTGGGTCAGCTGATTATCTGCTTCTATATCACCTGTATCCTCTTTGTGGTGGTGGTGCTGGGCTCCATTGCCCGCGCGACAGGCTTCAACATTTTCAAATTTATCCGCTACATTCGCGAAGAGCTGCTGATTGTTCTGGGGACGTCCTCTTCAGAATCGGCGCTGCCGCGCATGCTCGATAAGATGGAAAAGCTGGGGTGCCGTAAATCGGTGGTCGGGCTGGTGATCCCGACGGGCTACTCCTTTAACCTTGATGGTACCTCGATCTACCTGACGATGGCGGCCGTGTTTATCGCGCAGGCGACCAACAGCCATATGGATATTTTCCATCAGATTACCCTGCTGGTGGTGCTCCTGCTCTCCTCTAAAGGTGCGGCTGGCGTGACGGGCAGCGGCTTTATCGTGCTGGCGGCTACCATCTCTGCAGTGGGTCACCTGCCGGTGGCGGGTCTGGCGCTGATTCTGGGTATTGACCGCTTCATGTCCGAGGCGCGTGCGTTAACCAACCTGGTGGGTAACGGCGTGGCAACGGTAGTGGTGGCGAAATGGGTGAAAGAGCTGGATCACAAAAAGCTCGACGATACTCTGAATAATCGTCCAAGTGACAGCAAAAATCCTGGTTTATCCTCTTAATCTTGTCACAAATGCCCGTATTCCCTTGTCGGGATGCGGGCTCCTGCGCATAATAACTGTTCGTACCTGTCATAATTCGACAAGATTTTTTTTGGGTATATTTCACTTCTGACCGTGACGTTTTGCCGAACGCGCGGTCTAATCGACGTGTTTTCATCGTCATCTTTAAGAGTGAAGCGCGTCGCGAGACACTCTTTTTTAACCAGGAATGTTGATCAGGGGTTCACATGCAGGGCACAAAAATTCGACTCTTAACCGGCGGTTTGCTGATGATGGCAGCAGCCAGTTATGTGCAGGCAGATGCGCTCCAGCCAGACCCGGCCTGGCAACAAGGGACATTAGCGAACGGTTTTCAGTGGCAGGTGTTAGCCACTCCGCAACGTCCCAGCGACCGTATTGAAATCCGTCTGTCTGTTAATACCGGCTCCCTCACGGAAAGCACCCAGCAAACCGGTTTTAGCCACTTTATTCCCCGGCTGGCGCTCACTCAGAGCGGCAGCCTGCAAGCAGTTCAGGTGCGTTCGCTTTGGCAACAGGCCATCGATCCGAAACGCCCACTCCCACCGGCTGTTGTCTCGTATGACTACACCATGTTTAACCTGAGCCTGCCTAATAACCGTAACGATCTGCTTAAAGAAGCGCTGACGTATCTCTCCGATGCCTCTGGCAACCTGGCGATTACCCCGGATACCGTCAACTACGCGTTGAGCAACAGTGACATGGTGGCGACCTGGCCTGGAGATACCAAAGAGGGCTGGTGGCGCTACCGCCTGAAAGGCTCGACGTTACTGGGACACGATCCGGCCGAACCGCTGAAACAGCCAGTGGACGCCGAACAGGTAAAATCGTACTACCAGAAATGGTACACCCCGGACGCAATGACGCTGATCGTGGTGGGCAACGTGGACAGCCGCGCGGTAATTGAGCAGATCAACAAAGCGTTTGGCGATCTGAAAGGCAAGCGTGAATCGCCGGCACCTGTTCCAACGCTCTCCCCGCTGCGTGCAGAGCCGGTCAGCATTATGACGGACACCGTGCGTCAGGACCGACTCTCCGTGATGTGGGATACCGCCTGGCAGCCAATTCGTGAGTCCGCGGCGCTGTTGCGCTACTGGCGTGCCGATCTGGCCCGTGAAGCGCTGTTCTGGCACGTTCAGCAGACGCTCAGTAAGAACAATATGAAGAATATCGGGCTTGGCTTTGACTGCCGCGTGCTGTTCCAGCGTGCGCAATGCGCGATTAACGTTGAATCGCCGGGCGATAAGCTGAATGCGAATCTGGGTGTGGTCGCGAAAGAGCTGGCAAAAGTGCGTAAAGAGGGGCTTTCCGAAGAGGAGTTCAACGCCCTTCTGGCGCAGAAAAAACTCGAGCTTCAGAAGCTGTTTGCGACCTACGCTCGTGCCGATACCGACATTCTGATCAGCCAGCGTATTCGCTCCCTGCAGAATCAGGTGGTGGATATTGCGCCGGAACAGTACCAGAAGCTTCGTCAGGACTTCCTGAACGGTCTGACCGTCGATATGCTCAATCAGGACCTCCGTCAGCAGCTGTCGCAGGAGATGGCGTTGATCCTCCTGCAACCGAAGGGCGAGCCGGAATATGACATGAAGGAACTTCAGACGACCTGGGATTCCATTATGGCGACCACTCCGCAGCCGGCGCAGGCCGCCACGGCTGATGATTTACACCCGGACGCGACGGATATTCCGCAGGGGCAGTAATCTTAAAGATGCCCTCTCCCTGTGGGAGAGGGTTAGGGTGAGGGCATCAGCCCGCACCTTACTTAAACAGGCATCGCCTCACGCGGAATAATCGCCCCGCGATACTGAATAACGGTGCTGGCCGTCAGGTGCCCACGCCGTGCCGCCGCTTCCGGGGTTCCACCCGTCAGGCGTACCGCCAGATAGCCCGCGCTGAATGAATCACCCGCCGCCGTGGTATCAATCACTTTCTCTTTGGCAAGCTTCACCGCCGGGACGTCAACCACCGCTTCACCCGCCACCGCAACCAGGCACGACTCCGCACCGCGCTTGATCACCACTTCGCTTACGCCAGCCGCCTGCGTGCGCGCAATCACTTCATCAACCGGCTTCTCACCCCACAGGGCGTCTTCATCGTCGAGCGTCAGGAACGCGATGTCGGTGCATTGCAGCATCTGCTGATAGACCTGCTGCGTCTCTTCGCGGCTGGCCCACAGGCGTGGACGGTAGTTATTATCGAAAATGACCTTCCCGCCGTTCGCGCGGCATTCGCGCAGCAGCGAGAGCAGTTTTTCACGGCTGGTAGGGCTCAGGATCGCCAGGCTGATCCCGCTCAGATAGAGATAATCAAATGTCGCCAGCGTTTCGCAGATGGCAGCGGCAGCGTCGCTCTCCAGCCAGAATTTGGCCGCGGCTTCGTTACGCCAGTAATAAAACGTGCGTTCGCCGGTGCTGTCGGTTTCGATGTAGTAAAGCCCCGGGAGGCGGTTTTCCATCCGCTGAATCAGCGATGTTTCAACGCGTTCACTCTGCCAGGCCTCGAGCATTTGCTGGCTGAAGCTGTCCGTGCCCAGGGCGGTAACGTAGTTCACGGTGAGCGCCTCAGGCGCAACCTGACGGGCAATATAAACGGACGTGTTTAACGTATCGCCACCAAATCCGCGGCTGACTTCCGCGCCTTTTTGTGACAGCTCAATCATGCATTCGCCAATCACGGCAATTTTTTTAGACATAGTCGTGAACCTGAACAGAGTAATTTTCGGTAGTGTGCGCTGGGTGAATTAACTGGTCAACTATATTAAAACAACGTTCCATTATTTTATTTGAGCCAGCGCGTGTTCCTGCCCCTTTCTGTCATCTTAATTTCATTTTCACGATGAATTGAACATAAAGTTCTCAATTGCCGCGCCGATAATCCTGTGACGAGTCCAGAAAGGCTATCCCAACAACAGGACATCTGAAATGAAGTCAGAGCAGGTTATCCAGCGGCTGAGCACTACGCCTGAGGCAAGTATTGAGAACTTGCAGGAGCATCGCTACTGGCTGCAATGTGAGCGTGCGTACACTTATCAGCCGATCTACCGAACAGACGGTCGACTGATGGCCATCGAAATTTTGACCGTTGTGACGCACCCATCAAACCCTTCTCAGCGTATCGCGCCGGATCGCTATTTTGCCGAAGTGGCCGTTCGCCAGCGTCTGGATGTGCTGGAAGAGCAGCTCCGTATGCTGGCGACGAAGCAGTCCTTTTTCGAACAGCACGATATCCTCGCCTCGGTCAACGTCGATGGTCCAACCCTGCTGGCGCTGCGTCAGAATGCGAAATTACAGGAGCTGATCGCGACCCTGCCGTGGATGCGCTTTGAGCTGGTGGAGCATGTCCGTCTGCCGCAGGACTCCTCGTTTGCGTCGATGTGCGAATTTGGCCCGCTGTGGCTGGACGACTTTGGCACCGGCATGGCGAACTTCTCCGCCTTGAGTGAAGTGCGTTACGACTACATTAAAGTGGCCCGCGATCTGTTCATTATGCTGCGTCAAACCCCGGAAGGGCGGAATCTCTTCACGCTGTTATTACAGCTGATGAACCGCTATTGCCAGGGCGTGATTGTTGAAGGCGTGGAAACGCTGGAAGAGTGGCGTGATGTACAAAACTCCCCCGCCGCGGCGGCACAAGGCTATTTCCTCTCTCGCCCGGTACCCATGGATCGCCTCGAAAGCGTGATAACAACGCTCTGATAAGCCCGCTTCCCTTTGTCTGGACTATAGTTTTACAGGACAGGTCATCAGGAAAGGGGATAAAAATGACTAAAACAACCAGGGTAATCTCCTGGACAGCAGGGATTTTCTTGTTGTTGATCGCGATCGTGATCATCATTATTGCGACGTTTGACTGGAACCGCCTTAAGCCGACCATCAACCAGAAAGTCTCAACCGAACTGAATCGTCCCTTCGCCATACGCGGTGATTTAGGGGTGGTATGGGAACGCCAGAAAGAGGAGCGAGGCTGGCGAAGCTGGATCCCCTGGCCGCACGTTCATGCCGACGACATTATTCTCGGCAACCCGCCGGATATCCCGGAAGTGACCATGGTTCACCTCCCTCGCGTTGAAGCCACGCTGGCCCCGCTCGCGCTCTTCACCAAAACGGTCTATCTGCCGTGGATCAAACTTCAGAAGCCCGATGCGCGCCTGATCCGCCTCTCAGAAAAAAACAACAACTGGACGTTTAACCTCGCCAGCGACGGCGAAAAAGATCCGCATGCCCAGCCTTCCTCCTGGTCATTCCGTCTCGACAACATTCTGTTCGATCGCGGACGGATCGCTATCGACGACAAAGTCAGCAAGGCGGATGTAGAGATCCTGGTCGATCCGCTGGGCAAGCCGCTGCCGTTTAGCGAGGTCACGGGCACGAAGGCGAAAGGCGACGCGGCAAGCGTAGGTGACTATGTTTTCGGCCTGACGGCAAAAGGGCGCTACAACGGCCAGCCGCTGAGCGGAAAAGGGAAAATGGGCGGCATGCTGGCGCTGCGGAGTGAAGGCACGCCGTTCCCGGTGCAGGCGGACTTCCGTTCCGGGAACACCCGCGTGGCGTTCGTGGGGACGGTCAACGATCCGATGAATATGGGCGGCGTCGACCTGCGGCTCAAATTTGCCGGTGATTCACTGGGCGAGCTGTACGATCTGACCGGTGTGCTGCTGCCGGATACCCCGCCGTTTGAAACGGACGGGCATCTGGTCGCCAAAATCGGCGCCGAAAAAGCCTCTGTTTTTGACTACCGGGATTTTAACGGCCGCATCGGCGACAGCGACATTCACGGCTCGCTGACGTACACCACCGGAAAACCGCGCCCTAAACTGGAAGGGGATGTCGAGTCCCGTCAGCTGCGGCTGGCCGACCTGGGCCCGCTGATCGGCGTCGATTCCGGTAAAGGTACGAAGTCAAAAGAGGTGAAGAAAGATCTCCAGCCGGCCGGGAAAGTGCTGCCCTATGACCGCTTTGAGACCGATAAGTGGGACGTGATGGACGCGGACGTGCGCTTCAAAGGCGGAAAAATTGAACATGGCAGTACGCTGCCGATCAGCAATCTTTCGACCCATATCCTTCTCAAAAATGCCGACCTGCGCCTGCAGCCGCTGAAGTTTGGCATGGCGGGCGGGACAATTTCCTCGAACATTCACCTCGAAGGCGATAAAAAGCCAATGCAGGGTCGAGCCGAAATTCAGGCCCGCAGGCTCAAGCTGAAAGAACTGATGCCCAACGTGGAGCTGATGCAGAAAACCCTCGGTGAAATGAACGGCGATGCCGACATTCGCGGCGTGGGCAATTCCGTGGCGGCCCTGCTGGGAAGCAGTAACGGCAACCTCAAGCTGCTGATGAACGACGGTCTGGTGAGCCGCAACCTGATGGAGATCCTGGGCCTGAACGTGGGTAACTACGTTATCGGGCAAATCTTCGGTGACGATGAGGTGCGGGTGAACTGTGCGGCAGCCAATCTTGATCTGGTTAACGGCGTGGCGCGTCCGCAGATTTTCGCCTTCGACACGGAAAACGCGGTTATTAACGTGACCGGTACCGCCAGCATGGCTTCGGAGCAGCTTGATTTGACGATTGACCCGGAAAGTAAGGGTGTCCGAATCATCACCCTGCGCTCGCCGCTTTACGTGCGCGGAACGTTCAAAAATCCGCAGGCGGGCGTGAAGCCTGGCCCGCTGATTGCTCGCGGCGCGGTGGCAGCAGCCCTTGCGACGCTGGTCACCCCGGCCGCAGCGCTGCTGGCGTTGATTTCACCGTCAGAAGGCGAAGCGAATCAGTGCCGGAATATTTTGTCGCAGATGAAGAAGTAAGGTGCGGTCTGTTATTGCCGGGTGGCGCTGCGCTTACCCGGCCTACATTTGAATCGTAGGCCGGGTAAGGCATAGCCGCCACCCGGCATTAGCTTACAGAGCCTGATGCTTAGTCTCATGCGTCAGCAGCAGCGCAATCAGCGTCAGCGCCGCCATGGCCGCCAGATAGACGCCTACATAGAACAGACCGTAGTTCGCCTGCAGCCAGGTGGCGATATATGGCGCAACGGACGCGCCCAGGATAGACGAGACGTTGTAAGAGAAAGAGGCACCCGTATAACGGACTTCCGTCGGGAACAGCTCTGGCAGCAGCGCACCCATCGGACCGAAGGTCAGCCCCATCAGGCTCAGGCCAATCAGCAGATAGGCCATGACCAGCGCCGGGCTACCCGATCCCAGCAGCGGTGGGAAGACGAACAGAGCAAACAGAATGATGAGCGTGGTGATCGCAATCATGCTCGCGCGACGGCCAAATTTATCCGCCAGCAGACCCGCAATCGGTACCATCACGCCAAAGCCAATCACCGCCATCATCAGCATCCACAGCACTTCGTTACGCGGCAGCCCCAGCCCAACCGGCGCGGCGGCGGTACTGAAGGTCATGGAGTAAACCGTCATGATGTAGAACAGCGTGTAGGTTGCCAGCATGATAAACGTGCCCAGCACGGTCACGCGGACGTGTTTGGTCAGCAGCGTGCCCAGCGGCACTTTCACCTGTTTTTTCGCCGCGGCAACTTTCGCGAAGACAGGGGTCTCATGCAGAGAAACGCGGACGTACAGGCCAATCAGCACCAGTACGGCTGAGAAGACAAACGGGATACGCCAGCCCCAGTTCATAAACTGTTCGTCCGTCAGCAGCCAGGAGAGCAGCAGGAACGTCCCGTTCGCAAAGAAGAAGCCAATCGGTGCGCCAAGCTGCGGGAATGAACCATACAGCGCGCGCTTGCGCGCCGGGGCGTTCTCGGTCGCCAGCAGCGCCGCGCCACCCCATTCACCGCCCAGGCCCAGACCCTGACCAAAACGCGCCAGCGCCAGCAGGACCGGTGCCAGAATACCGATGGTTTCATAGGTTGGCAGCAGGCCGATGGCCACGGTGGAAATTCCCATGGTCAGCAGCGAAGCAACTAGCGTCACTTTACGGCCAACGCGATCGCCAAAGTGACCAAAGACCGCTGAACCAATCGGACGCGCCACAAACGCGATAGCAAAGGTGGCCAGAGACTGCAGCGTGGCCGCCGTCGGGTCACCCTGCGGGAAGAAGATATGCGGGAAGACGATGACCGCAGCGGTGGCATAAATATAAAAGTCGAAGAACTCAATGGCGGTGCCAATCAGCGATGCGACGACAACTTTATTGCGCGAGTTTACCGGAACGTTTTCCGTTCCGGAGTCGAGTGTGGTGGCTGTTGCTTGCATAATATTTTCTTATTTTTGTCGAACGAAAGGCCATATTACGCACAGCAAAAGCGACATTTCAATCTGTAACAAAGCCGCGCGCTGGCGATAAAAGCAACAAAAAGCGGATAATTTTCAGGCCAGCCAAAACTCGTCTATGAAATGCTTCACAGTTTTCTAATATCAGTCAATAAAACTGGTTTTCGGTTAAATAAAAGTTACGGGCTGGATTTATATGCTGAAATGATGAATCGGGCTGAAATTTCAGCCCGAGAGTGGGGTTACCGGTGCGTTTTGCCCGGCATCCGTGGGTCATCTTTGTACTCAGCAGTGGCAATCCACGCCGCGCAGAACAGAGTCAGACGCGCGAAGAAATAGAAGAACGCCATCAGCCCCAGCACCGAGCCAAACGCCGCGCCGGAAGGGGATTTCACCAGTGACGGCAGGGTGTAGGTCATCACGATTTTGATGACTTCAAAGCCGATCGCCGCAATCAACGTGCCGCGGATCAGCGCCTTCTTACGCGGGCGATGGCGGGGCAAGCGCCAGAAGATCCAGAAGAACAGCAGGTAGTTGGCGAAGATGGAAATGGCCAGCCCAATGCCGCGCCAGGCGGGCTTCAGCCACTCGATGTAATCAAGATAGAGCGCAGAGATAATCATCTGCTGCGCCGAACCCGCCACCGAGGTAATGGAGAGCGTCACGATGAGGGCGACCAGCAGGCCAATCAGCGAAATAAAGTCGCGGAGATACTTAACCCAAATTTTCTCCTGGTCCTGCGGCTTACGCTCCCAGACATCGCGCGACTGGGCGCGAATGGCCTCGCGCAGGTTGCCCATCCAGTTAACGCCTGAGTAAAGGGCAATCAGCAAACCGACGATCCCGACCGTGGTACGCTGCTGAACGGCGGTATTGATGGTGCTTTTGAGCGTGCTGGCAAGAGTCGGGTCACTGACGTTATTCAGGATCTTCGTGAAGATATCCTGCAGCAGCGTCGGGTGGGACGCGAGCACAAAACCGGCCGCCGCAAATGACACCATCAGGATCGGAATCATCGACAGGAAGGAAAAATAGGTAATTGCAGCGCCAAACTGGTTCCCCATGCGGTCATTAAAGCGCTCGGTCGCGCGGATCAGATGCGCCACCATGGGAAACTGCTGAATTCTCTCGGCTATGCCGGTGACGGTTCCCAGCGCTTTGCTGGCGGTGCCAGGCGATTTGGCCTCTTCTGGCTCGGTTTCCATCTTTTTGATGGGATCATACTCTAAATGTTGGGTGGGTCGTTGCGGGTTGTTTTCCGGCGTCACGCGTCTTTTCCTTTTCGTTTGGCTGGATGTTATTGAATTATAGCTTGCGACTAGTCCACGTAAGCTTTTGTGAGTTCAGTAAGCCACTCCATGAACAGATGTACCCGGCGGGAGAGGTTGCGGCGGTGGGGATAAATCAGGGAAACAGGCATCGGCTCTGCCCGATATTGCGGGAGGATCTCAACCAGTTTCTTCGCGCGCAGCGAATCACGCACCCCCACGCGCGGAACCTGGATGATGCCCAGCCCGGCAAGGCAGGCAGCATGGTAGGTTTCCGTGCTGTTAACGGTTAATACCCCTCCCGTTTTTATCCACTGTGTCGTACTGCCGTTATAAAATTCAAAGCCCTGCGGGCGGCTTCCCAGCGTGGCGGCGTAGTGAATAACGGCGTGGGAGCCTAAATCGTCCAGCGTTTCCGGGTAGCCAAAACGCGTCAGATAGTCCGGGCTGGCGCAGTTAATCACCGACAGCTTGCCCAGCGGGCGGGCGATAAGCCCCGAATCCTTCAGCGTGCCGACGCGCACCACACAGTCAAATCCTTCGCGGATAACATCCACCAGACGATCGCTGCTGCTGAGCTCCAGCTCAATGCCCGGATAGTGCTGCAAAAAAGCAGGCAGTTTGGGGATGACTAAATTTCGAGCAACGCCAACGGGCATATCCACGCGGAGCCGTCCGCTGATGCTGGAGGGGTCGTGCTGAAACATACCGTCGAGTTCATCAAGGTTTGCCAGCAGATCTTTTGCCCGTTCGTAATAGACCATGCCGTCCTGCGTCAGGCTGACGCGCCGCGTGGTGCGGTGCAGTAGCTGGGTGCCCAGCCGGTTTTCCAGGGCCTGAATTTGCCGTGAAACGCTGCCTTTCGGCAGGGTTAATGTTTCTGCCGCGCGCGAAAAACTCTCCAGTTCCGCGACGCGGACAAACAGCTGCATTGCGTGAATTTTATCCATAGACGAAGCTCATTGTTGTTTCTGTTGAAACAGTGAAGCGTTTTAACCCCTCTTTATTGATTTTCTATCACCTAATAAGCTCTTTCTCAATCTCCATAACAGCCAAAACGAGGTTTATGATGACTGAACGTATCGCATTAGTGACGGGTGGTAGCCGTGGTCTGGGTAAAAACGCTGCTTTAAAGCTGGCGGCAGACGGCACGGGAATTGTCCTCACCTACAACCGTAGCCAGCAGGAAGCGCTGGAAGTCGTGCAACAAATTCAGGAAAAAGGCGTTAACGCGGCGGCATTACAGCTCAACGTCGGGGATATTTCCAGTTTTGACCATTTTGCCTGCCAGCTTCAGGAAACCCTGAAGACGGTCTGGCAGCGTGAAAACTTTGATTATTTATTAAACAATGCCGGAACGGGATTATACGCGCCCTATGCCGACACCACGGAAGCGCAGTTTGATGAGGCATTAAACATCCATTTCAAGGGGCCCTTCTTCCTGACGCAGCGCCTGTTGCCCTTGCTGGCCGACGGTGGGCGGATCCTCAACGTCTCCAGCGGGCTGGCCCGTTTTACCCAGCCGGGCTCAGGGACCTATGCGGCCATGAAGGGGGCAATGGAAGTGCTGACGCGTTACCAGGCGAAAGAGCTGGGCGCGCGCGGGATCGCCGTCAATATCATCGCGCCCGGTGCGATAGAAACGGACTTTGGCGGCGGACGCGTTCGCGACAACGCGGAGCTGAATCAGATGCTGGCCGCGCAGACGGCGCTGGGACGAGTGGGGCTGCCGGACGATATTGGCGATGCCGTTGCGGCGCTGCTCAGCGATAAACTGGGCTGGATGAACGCGCAGCGCATTGAGGTGTCAGGTGGTATGTTCCTGTGATGCCTGGGCTTAAGGGGAAGGATCCTCTTAAGGAAATCCTTAAGGTGAATGTGTCTAAATACTGACAGATATAAAGAACCCGGCGGGATTTGTAACGTCTCCGTTCGTTGAGTTTTTTCTTAAAAAATGCCTCTGTAGAATCCCCCTTCGCTATTCTCAGAGGGAGAAAAACGATGCGAGTAATCATGTTTGACAGGCAGTCAATATTTATTCATGGAGCAATACACAGTCTGCAGAAGCTCATTCCGGAAATAAATATGACAGGGACCTGTCAGACAGAAGATTTATGGGCTCAGGTATCCGCTTCGCCGTCTGCTATCGTCCTGATTGACGGGAATGTCATTCAGAACGAGGAGACAGCGTGGTTGGAAGCGCTCATGCATCGCTTTCCGGCGATCCGCGTGGTGATGGTGTTAGCGAAAAAAGAGGCCAGATGGGTGGAGCAATTGCGGCAGCGAAACGTCATGGCCATTATTCCCCGAAACGCCAGCCCCGAGCGCTTTTCCGCCGTGCTGGACTCGGTGTCCCGAGGGATGGTCTGTTTTCCGGGAGAGTGGGTCCGACAGCCCTCGTCGCCGCAGGCGCTATCAGCGTTAAGCGAGCGCCAGCGGGAGGTACTGAAACTGCTGGCGGCGGGGGAGTCAAACAAAGAGATTGGACGCAATCTCAACATCAGTGCTGCCACGGTAAAAGCGCACCTCGAGGCGCTTTTCCGGCGGCTGGACGTGAAAAACAGAACGCAGGCTGCCATGTTCTATACCCGGGCGATGGCCTGAAAGTTCGCGTTCTGGAGTGAAGGTACCTCTCCAGAACTGAATATCATCATTACCAGCGCGTCATGCTGCTGTTGGGTTAATGGGCGTGTACACATTTCCCGCAGCAGCGTCTCACACAGCTGAATATCTTCCTGGAGTAAATATTCCGCCTGCAGGGGAGTAATAAGGCCGCGGAATTTTTCCCTCTCGCGAATCTCATGTCCATAGCCGATAACCCACAATCCGTTTTCGTCACGGTATTTCTCCAGCGAAAGACCCTGATGTTTTTTAATTAACGCAATGGCGGCAGAAGATATTTTCAGCGTATGACCTTTCATATTCGTTTCCTCTTAAGTCGCGACACTGTAGAGGAAACGATTTACGATAAATATCCGCCAAATGGCTGTTGATCAGGAATTGTTATTCAGATATTCCTGCCGTAATAAACCAAATAACCAGTCATTATGCCAGCGCCCCGCGAGGAAATAGCTCTCACGTAATTCCCCTTCCAGGCAAAAGTGGGCTTTTTCCAGCAGACGTCTTGAGGCGACATTCCCCGCCGTGACGGTGGCGGTGAGTCGGCGTATACCCCCCTCTTCAAAGGCATAGCGGCAAAGCGCCTGCAGGGATTCGAAGCCGTAGCCTTTTCCCTGTGCCTCGGGTGCGAAAAGAAAACCGACCTCAGCGCAATCCTCCTCCCGATGAATATACCCGGTAACCCCCAGCGGAGCACGGGATAGGGCATCACGGACAACGAGACACAGCCAGTGCGCGCTGCCTGGCGTCCAGGGTGTCAGACGAGCATCAAACGCCTCGCGAATGGCGGCAACGGGGCGGTCTTCCGCCACAAAGCGCATGACGTCAGGGTGCTGCTGCAACGCCAGAAAAAAGGGCCAGTCCTGTTCCTGCAGAGGCGAGCAGTGAAGGCGAGGGGTGATTAAAACAGGCATTCAGATTCTCCTGACACTTTTTAAATGATTTTAGGGTTGTCACTTTATTTCAACAGAAAGTCAGGTATGGTTAACCTCGTATAAATAAAAAGAAAAAAGGCCGTCACGTGCCCATTTCGATGTTTTCGTTGTCACTTAAGGTAAATAATGACCCTCAGCACATCACATCATATTCGCGAACAGTTCGAACACTGTCTGGCGGTCATTCGCCATGCGTCGGTGGAAATTTTGCTTCTTCTGAATGTACATGCTTCTGAGGGCAAAGATCCACGCTGGTTCCTGGAACAGCTGGACAGCGCGCGATTAGCCCTGGGGGGCTGGGGAGCCGTTGCGAAGAAGCTCAACCTTAATGATGCCGAGATGTCGGAATTTACGCTCCAGCTGCGCCTGCTGCAGCAGCGCGTGCCGCAATATGAAAGCGGACAGGACGTGAGTGAAAACCAGCTTATTGCGGCGATGCGGTTTGTGACCGCGCTGGAACATCTCCGCCTGCAGCAGCCGCTATTGACCTACAGCACGGACCTGGCACCGGGAAGCGAGCTTCAGCAGCAGCAGGCGCAAAAGCAGGTCCGCGCGATAGAGCTCATGATCAAAGGGCTCATCCAGCAGGCCTGGCCCGATCAGGTGCGGCTGAACAACCATCTGAAGACCCTGTTTAACGCTGACCGCGTAAGGCGCTGGCTTAAACTCGGCGAGATCAACGACGTCCTGAGCGGCATGATGTTTAGTGAACTGGCGCAGTTGCTGGTGGATAAAAAAGAGTTCAGCCGCTATTACGCTTCGCTTTTCAGCGATCCGTCCATGCTGACGCTGCTGGTTGAACCGCGTAAAACCCTGCAAACCTTCCTCGATGACATTCGGCAAATTCGCAACAACATTACCGTTCAGAAAACGTTAAGTTCGGCGCAAGTTCAGCTGTTGGATAACTACTACACGCAGATCGCGCGGCCGGTTCAACGCGCGTTTGAAGAGGGGAGAACGCGCGTCAATCCGGCCGGATTCATGGCGGTGGATGCCAGCGAGTTACACACTTTCTGGGAAAAGGCGCAGAAAATGGATCGGGTCACCGGCGGGGATCTGTTTGAGGTTCGTGACACTATTGAAAAGCCGACCCAGCGCGCGCCGCGCACGCCCGAGCAACGCGAGCAGCTCATTTCCGGTGCGTTATGGGGGGCGGTTGGCGTCATGGTGATTGCCATCGTGGCGGGGGGATTCTGGCTGGTGACCAGCAGCAAACCGCAGCCTGCGCCCGTCAGTGCAGCAGAAGCGCCTCCTCCACAGGAAATGCGCGAGACGCCTTCCTCGCGCGAGACGCTAACGCGGATGGGGGTGACCTGGGACGAGAATAACTTCCGCTCGGCCATTAACCGCAACGATACCCGCGTGGCGCAGCTCTTTTTGCAGGGCGGGCTGGACTGGAAACTCTCCTGGACCGAAGAGGCGATGTCGGCAGGCTATGACGATGTGCTGGAGCTGATGTTACGCTACCGGCAGAACATGGTGGAAGAGAAGCCGTGTCGCCGCTTCATCAACACGCTCAGCCACGCCATGTCGAACGGCGAATCTCTGACCTCGGTTCGTAAAGAGTATCTTAAAGCCTTCTGCACCGTGCCTGCCGTGGTCAAACGCCAGCAGCACGATCTCGACATGGCAACCCGCCGCGCGCAGTCGCAGCCGGATGCCACGACGAAAAAATGGCAGTCCATTCAGTCTGCCATTTATGAGGTGATCCGCTGATCGCTTCTCCCTCTCCCATTGGGAGAGGGCCTGCATCTTTCTCCCTCTCCCATTGGGAGAGGGCCGGGGTGAGGGGATCAGACCGCACCCCAATCAAGGCTCCCCATACAGCCCAATCAGCCGGCGCACCACGCCGTTGGTCCAGCCGAAGCCATCCTGAAGCGGGTACTCACCCCCGCCCCCTTCGCGCGGCGTACTGCTGGCGATGTGGTACTTCTCAATCAGCTTATGGTGCGTCTTATAAAAATGGTTCACCGTATGCAGCCAGCTCCAGGCGATCTCATCCCCCAGCGAGTCATTGCCGTACTGCTTGAATCCCTGGATCGCCATCCACTGCAGCGGCGCCCAGCCGTTGGGTTTATCCCACTGCTCGCCGGTTTCGTATTCGGTAGCCAGAATTCCGCCCGGCGTCAGCAGCCGCGCTTTGACCGCATCCGACAAGCGCTCGGCCTGCTCGTGGGTCGCCATGCCAACGTACAGCGGCACAATGCTGGCGGCAGAAAACAGGGCCAGCTCTTCGCGTCGCCAGTCGTAATCTCGGTAGCAGCCGCTCTCCTCATCCCACAGATAGCGGTTCACCGCCTCGCGGCGATCGCTGGCTTTCTGGCGGAACAGGTCGGCCGTCTCTTTATCCCCTTTCGACGCCGAGATGTTGGCGATGGCGCTTTCCAGCTTGAACAGGAAGGCGTTCAAATCGATGGGGATAAACTGCGTCGTGCGGATGCTGGCGAGCCGCGACGGATCGCGCAGCCAGCGGGACGAGTAATCCCAGCCTGACGCCGCGCCCGCGCGCAGGTCGCGATACACCTCATTGGGCGGACGACCAGAGTGGCGGGCGGTTTCCACGTCCTCAATCCACGATTCGTCGCGCGGGGTGTCTCGGTCGTCCCAGTAGCGGTTAAGCAATGAACCGTCCGGCATACGCACGGCGCTGCGGTAAGCCTGGTTAAGCAGCAGCGACTCCGCACCATCCATCCAGAAGGCGTACTCCATTTTGAGGTGATCAAGATAACGTTTCGCACCGCGCACGCCGTCCTCCTCAAACAGCTCCACCATCAGCGCAAAGACCGGCGGCTGAGAGCGGCTGAGGTAATAGGTGCGGTTGCCGTTGGGGATATGCCCGTAGCGCTCGATAAGCCACGCGAAGTTATCCGCCATACACTTCAGCAGATCGTTGCGCCCGCTCTCCGCCAGACCCAGCATGGAGAAATAGGAATCCCAGTAGTAGGTCTCGCTGAATCGCCCGCCGGGGACGATATAGGCCTGGGGCAGCGCCAGCAGAGAAGACCAGGGAATATGGTCCTGCGGCTCGCGCGTCAGCACCGGCCACAGATTATCAATGTGCTCTTTCAGGGAGAGGCCCGGGTCGGAGACATATTCTGTGCTGTACGTTTCCGGCATCCAGAAGTGGTTCTCCACAAACTGGCGCAGGTCGAAATCCCGGTGGCGTCTGACCTTGCGATAGCGGATCAGGATGTCCAGCGGGTCCATCTTCGGCGCGCAGTCGGGGAAGGTTTTACTGTCCGCAAACAGCCGCGACGACTGCACGTGTTCAAACAGTTCAAGATAGCGGTCTGCGGGCGTCAGCGCATCCGACGCGGGCAGCCCTTCAATCATTTCCGGTTCCGGCTCCGCCTCGATCATCTCATCCAGTTTTAACTCGCAGGGATCGGTCTCGTAGCGCAGCTCTTCTGCAATCTCGAACTCGATGTTCTCGGTAGCCTGTAGTTTCTGGTTGAACATGGTGATAAGGACCTCCGGTTGTGCGTTCTAAAGACAGGTTTATCCGGGCGTCTTATAAGCGTAGACATTCGCTTCGGTAGATGGGGAGGGATATGTGCGGTAGATCACTATTTTCGGAGCATTCGTTTTGCAACGATTTATGAATGTTAAAAAAAATGCCCCTCAAGAGAGGGGCATCAGGATTAACGCATGGTCACAAACTCTTCCGCCGCCGTCGGGTGAATCGCCACCGTGTTGTCGAAGTCTTTCTTCGTTGCGCCCATCTTCAGCGCCACGGCAAAGCCCTGCAGGATCTCGTCCATGCCGAAGCCAATGCCGTGGATGCCGACAATTTTCTCGTCCGGACCCACGCAGACCAGCTTCATGCGGCACGGCTGGCGGTGAGAGGTGACGGCGGTATACATCGCGGTGAAGGCCGATTTATACACTTTCACCTGGTCGTCGCCATACTGCTCGCGCGCCTGCGGCTCGGTTAAGCCGACGGTGCCGATTGGCGGGTGACTGAAGACCACGGTCGGGATAAGGTTGTAATCCAGATGCTCGTCCGGCTTGTTGTTGAACAGGCGCTCGGAGAGACGACGGCCCGCCGCAACGGCTACCGGGGTCAGCTCAACCGCACCGGTGTTATCGCCGACCGCATAAATGCCCGGTACGCTGGTATTCTGGAATTTATCGACGACGATATAGCCTTTTTCGTCGGTTTTCACGCCGGTCACGCCGAGGTTGAAGTTATCGTTCGCAGGTTCACGGCCAATCGCCCAGATCAGGCAATCGACGGTCTGGCTGCGGCCATCTTCCAGCTCCAGGGTCAGGCTGCCGTCTGCATTTTTCACGACCGCTTTTGGCACGGCGTGGGTGTGCAGGGTTGGGCCTTCGGCGTTCATTACTTCAACCAGCGTATCGACGATCAGCGGGTCAAAGCTGCGCAGCGGCGCGTGTTTACGCACGAACAGGTGCGCTTCCGCCCCCAGGCCGTTAATCACGCCGGCCAGTTCTACCGCAATGTAGCCCGCGCCAACAACGGCAACGCGTTTTGGCAGGGCAGGCAGTTCAAAGAAGCCGTCGGAGTCGATGCCGTATTCCACGCCCGGGATGTTCGGGTGGCTCGGACGACCGCCGGTGGCGATCAGAATGTGATCGGCGGTGATTGTCTCGCCGTTCACTTCGATCGTTTTGGCGTCCACAAAGCGGGCGAAACCGTGGATAACGTCGACGTTATTTTTACCCAGGACGTTGTCGTATGAGGTGTGAATACGGTCGATGTAGGCGGTACGGCTGGCGATCAGTTTGTCCCAGTCGAAGTGGTTGATGGTAGTGTCAAAGCCGTAGTCCGGGCCATACATATGGATAGCTTCACGGATTTGCGCCGCATGCCACATCACTTTCTTCGGTACACAACCCACGTTCACGCAGGTGCCGCCCAGCGCTTTTGCTTCAATCAGCGCGCACTTCTGGCCGTACATGGCCGCGCGGTTGATGGAGGCGATGCCGCCGCTGCCGCCGCCGATTGCGATGTAGTCATAATGCTTAGTCATAGCTGTTATCCTTAATCGTGAATTGCCGCGATTGTATACCTGAAATCAATAGTTTCCACCGATGGCTGCGATTACTCCGGCACGATCCAACTGACGGTGGCGTGACCAGTGCCGGCTGGCACCAGCTTTTTATGCAGCCACGGCAGCACGTTGTTCATCTGCGCTTCAAGCTTCCACGGCGGGTTGATGACGATCATGCCCGAGGCGGTCATGCCGCGCTGGTCGCTGTCCGGGCGTACCGCCAGCTCGATCTGCAGGATTTTGCGGATGCCGGTCGCTTCCAGGTCTTTGATCATACGTTTGATTTGCGCGCGCAGGACCACCGGATACCACAGGGCGTATGTCCCGGTGGCGAAGCGCTTGTAGCCTTCGTGGATGCCGGTCACCACCGCCTGATAGTCGGTTTTGATTTCGTACGGCGGGTCGATCAGCACCAGCCCACGGCGTGAAACCGGCGGCAGCTTGGCTTTCAGCTGCTGGTAGCCGTCGGCTTTTTCCACGCGGGCGCGGCCGTCTTTCTGGAATTCGGAACGCAGCAGCGGGAAATCGCTCGGGTGCAGCTCGGTCAGCTGGAGGCTGTCCTGCTCGCGCAGCAGCTGGCGTGCAATCAGCGGTGATCCCGGGTAGTAGCGCAGCTGACCGTTGCGGTTGAAGTGGTTCACCACGCCGATATAGGGCTCCAGCTCCGCAGGCAGGTCGTCCTGCTGCCAGATGCGGGCGATCCCTTCAAGGTATTCACCGGTGCGCTCGGCATGCTCGCCGCTCAGCTGATAACGGCCCGCGCCCGCGTGGGTGTCCAGATAGAGAAACGGCTTCTCTTTCTCTTTGAGCGATTCGATGATCAGGCTCTGAACGGTGTGTTTAAGGACGTCGGCGTGGTTGCCTGCGTGGAAGCTGTGGCGATAACTGAGCATGGGTAATGATTTTCCGCTGAAATGACGATTTGCCACAGTTTACAGCAGAACGGCGCAGATTACCCGCAGGCCCGGTAAGCGGGGCTATTGAAATCCTCTACACTTAACCCCATTACTGAACAATATGCACAGCGCCGGATGCGCGCTTCATTCATCAAATTCAACAGGACAGCGTTTATGACCAATCCATTACTGACGCCTTTTTCGTTGCCACCGTTTTCTAAAATCCTCCCTGAGCATGTGGTTCCAGCCGTTACGCAATCGCTGGACAACTGCCGCGCGGCGGTAGAAAGCGTGGTCGCGCAGGGCGCGCCGTACACCTGGGAAAATCTGTGTCAGCCGCTGGCCGAAGTGGATGACGTTCTGGGGCGTATCTTCTCCCCGGTGAGCCACCTGAATTCGGTAAAAAACAGCCCGGAACTGCGCGAAGCCTACGAACAGACCCTGCCGCTGCTCTCTGAGTACAGCACCTGGGTCGGCCAGCACGAAGGGCTCTACAAGGCGTATCGCGACCTGCGCGACGGCGACCACTATGCCGAACTGAACACCGCGCAGAAAAAATCCGTCGATAACGCCCTGCGTGATTTCGAGCTTTCCGGGATTGGCCTGCCAAAAGAGAAGCAGACCCGCTACGGTGAAATTGCCGCGCGCCTGTCCGAACTGGGCAACCAGTACAGTAACAACGTGCTCGACGCCACCATGGGCTGGACGAAGCTGATTACCGACGAAGCGGAGCTGGCAGGTATGCCCGAAAGCGCGCTGGCGGCGGCAAAAGCGCAGGCCGAAGCGAAAGAGCAGGAAGGCTTCCTGTTAACGCTGGATATCCCAAGCTACCTGCCGGTGATGACCTACTGCGACAACCAGGCCCTGCGCGAAGAGATGTACCGCGCGTACAGCACCCGCGCTTCCGATCAGGGGCCGAATGCCGGTAAGTGGGACAACAGCCCGGTGATGGCGGAAATCCTCGCCCTGCGCCACGAGCTGGCGCAGCTGCTGGGCTTTGAAAACTACGCCGACAAATCTCTCGCCACCAAAATGGCGGAAAACCCGCAGCAGGTGCTCGACTTCCTGACGGATCTCGCGAAACGCGCCCGTCCGCAGGGTGAAAAAGAGCTGGCCCAGCTGCGCGCCTTCGCGAAAGCGGAGTTCGGCGTAGACGAGCTGCAGCCATGGGATATCGCCTACTACAGCGAAAAACAGAAGCAGCACCTCTACAGCATCAGCGACGAGCAGCTGCGCCCGTACTTCCCGGAAAACAAAGCCGTTAACGGCCTGTTTGAAGTGGTAAAACGCATCTATGGCATCACCGCGAAAGAGCGTACCGATATCGACGTCTGGCACCCGGACGTGCGCTTCTTCGAGCTGTATGACGAGAAAAACGAACTGCGCGGCAGCTTCTACCTCGATCTCTACGCCCGTGAGAACAAGCGCGGCGGGGCGTGGATGGATGACTGCGTCGGCCAGATGCGTAAAGCCGATGGATCTTTGCAAAAGCCGGTTGCTTACCTGACCTGTAACTTCAACCGCCCGGTGAGCGGCAAGCCTGCGCTGTTTACCCACGACGAAGTGATCACCCTGTTCCACGAGTTCGGTCACGGTCTGCACCATATGCTGACCCGCATCGAAACTGCAGGCGTGGCCGGCATCAGCGGCGTGCCGTGGGATGCGGTCGAGCTGCCGAGCCAGTTTATGGAAAACTGGTGCTGGGAGCCGGACGCGCTGGCGTTTATCTCCGGTCACTATGAAACCGGCGAACCGCTGCCGAAAGAGCTGCTCGATAAAATGCTGGCGGCCAAGAACTACCAGGCGGCGATGTTTATCCTGCGTCAGCTGGAGTTCGGCCTGTTTGACTTCCGCCTGCACGCCGAGTTTAGCCCGGAGCAGGGGGCGAAAATCCTTGAAACCCTGGCCGAGATTAAAAAGCAGGTCGCCGTGATCCCAGGGCCAACCTGGGGCCGCTTCCCGCATGCCTTCAGCCACATTTTCGCAGGCGGCTATGCGGCGGGTTACTACAGCTATCTGTGGGCCGACGTGCTGGCGGCAGACGCTTTCTCTCGCTTCGAAGAGGAGGGGATCTTCAACCGCGAAACCGGCCAGTCGTTCCTCGACAACATCCTGACCCGAGGCGGTTCTGAAGAGCCAATGGTGCTGTTCAAACGCTTCCGCGGCCGCGAGCCTCAGCTGGATGCGATGCTTGAGCATTACGGGATCAAAGGCTGATTGTTACGTGAAGATCTGCTTAGTAGATGAAACAGGCGCCGGAGACGGCGCCTTATCTGTTCTGGCGGCCCGCTGGGGGCTGGAGCACGATGAAGAAAACCCGATGGCGCTGGTGATGACTACAGCGCATCTCGAATTACGCAAGCGCGACGAACCGAAGCTCGGCGGGATTTTTGTCGATTTTGTCGGCGGCGCCATGGCGCACCGGCGCAAGTTCGGCGGCGGTCGCGGTGAGGCTGTAGCCAAAGCAGTCGGCATCAAAGGGAGCTATCTTCCGGACGTGGTGGACGCCACGGCGGGGCTGGGGCGCGATGCGTTTGTGCTGGCGTCTGTCGGCTGCCGCGTGCGGATGCTGGAGCGCAACCCGGTGGTGGCTGCACTGCTCGATGATGGCCTGACCCGTGGCTACGCGGACCCGGAAATCGGCCCGTGGCTGCAGGAGCGATTGCAGCTGATCCACGCCTCCAGCCTGACGGCGCTGACCGATATCACCCCGCGCCCGCAGGTGGTCTATCTCGACCCGATGTTTCCGCATAAGCAGAAAAGCGCACTGGTGAAAAAAGAGATGCGGGTGTTTCAGTCGCTGGTGGGGCCGGATTTAGATGCAGACGGCCTGCTCGAGCCGGCTCGTCAGCTCGCGACAAAGCGGGTGGTGGTGAAGCGCCCTGACTATGCGCCGCCGCTGGCGGACGTTGCCACGACCAATGCGGTGACCACCAAAGGGCACCGGTTTGATATTTATTCGGGTACGCCGGAATAAAAAAAGCCGGGTGGAGGCTTCGCCTTACCCGGCCTACGTTCTCGATCTATTCCCTCTCCCTATGGGAGAGGGTTAGGGTGAGGGGCATTTAATGCACTTACTCGTCTTCTTCATCACGCAGTGGAACAATCAGCATATCCACGTGAACGGTGTTAATCAGCTGGCGCGCTGAAGACATCAGCTTGCTCCAGAAGTCCTGATGGTGACCGCAAACCACCAGATCCATATCGTATTTCTTAATCGCATCCACAAGTACCTGACCCAGGTCACCGCTGCCGCTCAGGGTTTCGGTGATAGGGTAACCCGCGTTGGTGGACAGCTCGCTCAGGGCGTGGTGCGTCTCTTCGGAGATGCGTTTCTGCATATCGCCAAGATTCACGTCGATCAGACCGGTATAGAGGTCGGAGTAATTCACATCAACGTGGATCAGCGAAACTTTCGCGTTGTAGGGGCGTGCCATGGATACCGCTTTATCAACCAGCACTTTGCTCTCCGGGGAGAGGTCTACCGCGATGAGAATGTGTTTGTAAGCCATAGTGTTACTCCTTCCTTAAGTTATCGATGACTAAATGCGAATGCCGTCGTCTGATACATTCATTACGGCCCAGTTAAACATATTTTTCAAGCTTTGGTGTTGATAACGATTAACCTTGTGGCAAAAAAATTAACGGATCTCCTACACTATTTAATGAGCCGTTCGGATATTAAAACGCGAACCGGATCGACTTTTAGTCATTCTTTCACTGAACTGTCTGTCAGGGCATTGGGGTGCGGTAGCTCAGGAGCCTTGCTTCATGGGCGGACGCCGGGGAGGATGTATGATTAGCACCGTCGCATTGTTTTGGGCGTTATGCGTAGTTTGCATAGTGAATATGGCGCGCTACTTCTCATCGTTACGTGCGCTGTTAGTGGTACTTCGTGGTTGCGATCCGTTGCTTTATCAGTATGTGGACGGTGGAGGTTTCTTCACCTCGCATGGACAGCCCAGCAAACAGATGCGCCTGGTGGGATACATCTACTACCAGCGCTACCGCGATCATCACGATGAAGAGTTTATCCGTCGTTGCGAGCGCCTGCGTCGTCAGTTCATTTTGACCAGCGCCCTGTGCGGGCTGGTCGTGGTCAGTATGATTGCATTGATGATTTGGCACTGAGTATAAAAAAAGCGGGTCAGTTTCCTGACCCGCTTTTTTGTCGCACTCAGCCGGTTAGATCAGCTTCAGCGAGATCCAGTACAAACCGCCAGAGAGCAGAATGGATGCCGGAAGGGTGAACACCCAGGCCATCAGAATGTTGGTCACGGTTTTGCGCTGCAGGCCGCCACCGTCAACAATCATGGTACCTGCCACGGACGAGGAGAGTACGTGGGTCGTTGAGACCGGCATACCGGTATAGCTTGCCAGACCGATAGACACCGCCGCCGTCATCTGCGCGGACATACCCTGCGCATAGGTCATGCCTTTCTTACCGATCTTCTCGCCGATGGTGGTCGCCACGCGACGCCAGCCAATCATCGTACCGATACCCAGCGCCAGCGCGACGGCCATGATGATCCAGATTGGCGCGTACTCAATGGTGTTGAGCATATCGCCTTTCAGTTTCTTCAGGAGACGCTGGTCGTCAGCATTCACGTCAGGCAGTTTCGCCACTTTATCCGTCACATCAGAGATGCACAGCATAATGCGACGCAGCTGGCCACGCTGCTCAACGGACAGTTTGTCATAGCTTTCGATATTGCCCAGCATGCCTTTCGCACGTTCCAGCGCGTTAATTGCGTTTGCCGGATGGCAGTGGAACTCGCCTGGTGCAGTCGTGGCACCCGCTTCCGGAGAAGGGATTAACTGGTCAACGCCGGTCGCCTTCTTCAGCAGTTCGGGATGCTGCTGGAAGTAGGTTTCGACGTTGTTCACCGCATCACGGGTACGGGTGATTTCGTAGCCAGAGGCATTCATGTTGACCACGAATCCTGCCGGTGCGACGCCAATCAGTACCAGCATCACCAGACCAATGCCTTTCTGACCATCGTTCGCGCCGTGTGAGAAAGCCACGCCGATAGCGGAAATGATCAGAGCAATACGCGTCCAGAATGGCGGCTTTTTCTTGCCGTCTTTCTTTTCACGCTCTGCTGGCGTCAGGTGAATACGGGAGCGTTTTTTGGTGTTGCTCCAGTAACGACGCAGGATGAAGATCAGCCCGCCAGCCACCACCAGACCCACAATAGGGGAGACGATGAGTGAGGCAAAGATCCCCAGTACTTTCGGGATATTTAACGCATCAACAACCGATGTACCGGTCATCAGGGCGTTTGTTAACCCGATACCGATAATCGCGCCGATGAGAGTGTGAGAACTGGATGCAGGCAGGCCGAAATACCAGGTACCGAGGTTCCAGATAATTGCAGCAAGCAGCATTGAGAACACCATAGCGAGGCCATGGCCAGAACTAACGTTAAGCAGCAGATCCGTTGGCAGCATATGCACGATGGCATACGCAACGCTCAGTCCGCCCAGGAGGACACCAAAAAAGTTAAATACCGCCGCCATAACAACCGCAAGTTGCGATCGCATTGCGCGGGTGTAAATAACCGTTGCTACTGCGTTTGCAGTGTCGTGGAAGCCGTTGATCGCTTCGTAAAACAGTACAAAAACCAGAGCAAGCAATAATAAAAGCCCGGTATGTAAATCCAGGCCGGCAAACAAATGTAGCATAGGACGTTACGCCATTTTGAGGACATGAACGCGGCGCATTATCCAGGACAAATGCACGGCGGGCAAAGTGAAATATAGACTTTTTTTGACATACCACCTGATTTGGGAAAAGTGCCTGAAAGGTTATTCTTTAAATTTCAATGGAATGGCTTTGTAATATCTTTTTACGCTGGTGTGACCACAGAGGAAACTTTACAATCCGCGGCAGTTAACAAAGAGGATTTTGACGTGGAAAGGTTTGATGCCGTGGTAATTGGCGCCGGTGCGGCGGGTATGTTTTGTGCGGCGATGGCCGGACAGGCGGGTCGTCGTGTGCTGTTGCTGGATAACGGTAAAAAGCCAGGTCGTAAGATCCTGATGTCCGGCGGCGGGCGCTGCAACTTTACTAACCTGTATGTTGAGCCTGCGGCCTATCTGAGCCAGAACCGTCATTTTTGCAAATCGGCGCTGGCGCGTTACACCCAGTGGGATTTTATCGATCTTGTTGGTAAGCACGGCATCGCGTGGCATGAGAAGACGCTGGGCCAGCTGTTCTGCGACGACTCCGCGCAGCAGATTGTCGATATGCTGGTGGCCGAGTGCGAAAAGGGCGGTGTGGTGATGCGCCTGCGCACGGAGGTGCTGGAGGTCACGCGCGACGAGCAGGGCTACACGCTGCAGCTCAACGGTGAAAGTGTCAGTGCCGATAACCTGGTGATCGCCAGCGGCGGGCTTTCCATGCCGGGGCTGGGCGCTTCCCCGTTCGGCTATAAGATTGCCGAACAGTTTGGCCTGAAGGTTCTGCCGACCCGCGCCGGTCTGGTGCCGTTTACGCTGCATAAACCGCTGCTGGAACAGCTCCAGACGCTTTCCGGGGTGTCTGTTCCGTCAGTCATTACCGCTGAAGACGGTACGGTGTTCCGCGAAAACCTGCTCTTTACCCATCGCGGCCTCTCCGGCCCGGCGGTACTGCAAATTTCCAGCTACTGGCAGCCGGGGGAGTTTGTTACGGTTAACCTGCTCCCCGATTGCGATCTGGACGCGTTTCTCAACGAGCAGCGCGCCGCGCACCCTAATCAAAGCCTGAAAAACACGCTGGCAATGCAGCTGCCGAAACGTCTGGTGGAATGTTTGCAGGCGCTGGGGCAGATCCCGGATGTGTCGCTCAAGCAGCTTAACAGCCGCGAGCAGGAGACGCTGGTCGAGACGCTGACAAACTGGCGCGTGCAGCCAAACGGCACCGAAGGCTACCGCACGGCGGAAGTGACGCTGGGTGGGGTGGATACGCATGAACTCTCTTCCCGCACCATGGAAGCCCGCAACGTGCCGGGGCTCTATTTTATTGGCGAAGTGATGGACGTTACCGGCTGGCTCGGCGGGTACAACTTCCAGTGGGCATGGGCAAGCGCCTGGGCCTGCGCACAGGCGCTGGCAGAGAAATAATCACGCAACGCAATTATTGCACCAACTTTTCCTCTCCACTCAACTAAGCTTCGACCAGGTGCCCCGCCGCGTTCGTGGGGCCATATCCCTTTTGGTCAGAGCACGCGTCATGCAGCTACTCAGTATTATTATTTTGCTTACCCTTACCGTGGTGATTCATTCGCTGTGGATGTTCGGGGTATTGAAATTCATTACGTTAGAAGTCGATTCTGCGGTTCGTATTGTTTTACGTAATGTCGGCATCGTTATCTCCATGATCTTCGCCCATCTTCTTGAGGCAGGGCTGTTTGCTGCGTTTTATTTTGTCATTGACGCGTTTAAGGACTGGAACACCAGTTTCTACTTTTCGCTGGTCAGTTACGCCACGGTGGGATACGGCGATGTCACGTTACCCCAACACTGGCGGCTTATCGGCGGGGTGGAAGGGCTGGTGGGCGCGTTGATGGTCGGCTGGTCTGTGGCGGTTCTGGTGGCGGTGCTGCAGCGTTTGCGTGGCATGAGCGCCTAAACGGCAGATGCGCGATCCCCGCCTGGTAAGGTAAAGTACACTCCTCTTTACGCAGCCGACAGGGCTGCGGCTTTGAGGGTGAAAAGGCTGATTAACAGTCCACCCTTTTCTGTTCCTGGTTTACGCCAGTTTGCATGGTGTTGTGTTTTGTCTGCCAAAAGGGTTTTGTATGTCTGCTGCTCATCTCGGTTTCCCGACTGAAACCGTTGTTGTCTTTGTCGTGATGGCCGTTGGGGCGATGTTTATCGACCTCTTTATGCATCGTCACGATAAACCGATCTCGCTGAAAAGCGCCGCGATGTGGTCCCTCTTTTGGGTCATGATGGCGATGGCGTTCGCCGGGTTCCTGTATGTTCACCACGGCGCAGAGATGGCGAGCCTGTTCCTCACCGGCTACGCGCTGGAAGAGGTGCTTTCCGTCGATAACCTGTTTGTGATGATGGCGATTTTTGCCTGGTTCGGCGTGCCGGATAAGTATCGCCACCGCGTGCTCTACTGGGGCGTGCTGGGTGCGATAGTGTTCCGCGGCATCTTTGTGGCGATTGGTACAAGCCTGTTGAGTCTGGGGCCTTACGTAGAAGTGATCTTCGCGCTGGTCGTCGGCTGGACGGCGGTGATGATGCTCAAACGCAACGAAGAGAGTGACGAAGTGGAAGACTACTCGGGCCATCTCGCTTATCGCCTGGTGAAACGCTTCTATCCTGTCTGGCCGAAAATTAGCAGCAATGCCTTTATTCTGACGCAGAAAGAGGTGGATGCGGAGCTCGAAAAACCGGAAAACCAGGACGTGACGGTGGGACGCGTTAAGAAGGCGAAGCGCTATGCGACGCCGCTGCTGCTTTGCGTGGCCGTCGTCGAGCTCTCTGATGTGATGTTCGCGTTTGACTCCGTACCGGCCATTATTGCCGTGAGCCGCGAGCCGCTGATTATCTACAGCGCCATGATGTTCGCCATTCTCGGCCTGCGTACGCTCTACTTTGTTCTGGAAGCGCTGAAGCAGTATCTGGTGCACCTCGAAAAAGCCGTCGTGCTGCTGCTGTTCTTCGTGGCGTTCAAGCTGGGACTAAATGCCACCGATCACTTCTGGCATCACGGTTACAACATTGGCGCCACGGCAAGCCTGTTTGTCGTGCTCGGCGTGCTGGCGCTGGGGATTATTGCGAGCGTGATGTTCCCGGGGAAACATGAGGCTTGATGTACCGCCCGGTGGCGCTTCGCTTACCGGGCCTACGGTTCGAATGTAGGCCCGGTAAGGCGCAGCCGCCACCCGGCAAAAGGCTACTTGATGGGTGAATTCCGGCGCTTGCGCGGGTGATGGAAATGCCGCCAGTGTGGATCCTGCGCAGCTGCCAGCAGCTCGTGGTCGCCGCGGGTGTCGCCCCAGGCGCGCAGATGATAGGCGTTCAGATCGCCATACACCTTTTCCAGTCTTGCCACTTTCTGGGCGCAGCGGCAGTTATTGCCCGTAATGCGCCCCGTCAGCTTGCCGTCTTTCACTTCCAGCTGCGTGCCAATCAGCTTAATGCCCAGCTTGTCGGCCCACGGCTGGAGCACCAGCGCCGGAGACGCGGAACAGATGGTCACTTCCGCACCGGAATTCACCTCTGCGGCGACGGCCATCACGCCCTCCGGACGCATTAGTTTGCTCCAGTATTTTTCGCAAAACGCCTCTGCCTGCTGGCGTAGCCAGTGTTCATCCACGCCCGTCAGGAACGTTTTAATCAGCACTTCCTTCAGCTCATCGCGCGTCAGCTTGCGACGCACGCAGTGGAGCGTGGGCAGCGCCATACGCACCAGACGACCCGCGAAGTAACGTTTACCAAAGGCAAAACGCAGGAAAGGAATAAAGCTGTCGTGGTGGGTTAATGTCCCGTCAAAGTCAAAGACAGAGAGCACGTTGGATTTCGCCACCGTCTCGTCGGCAATCATGTTGGTCATAAATACGTCTTAGCTGAAATACACATTCTGTGGATCAGTTTACCTGCTTTACCTGGACAGTCCTTACATCACAACCATTTTTTTCTCGATCTTGCGATCTCAACGTGAGTCCATTTTTGGTCCCGATAAAGATTGGTGAAGAAATGAACTGTCTATATTATCGCCACATCGCAAGATATTTAGAGGGCCCATTGTCCCTCACAGGTAAGGATAAATTCACTCACAGACTCTCTTTTGATATGACGTTCAGATCGCTTATTTCACTCCTCACGTTAAGTTTTGCTTCGTTCTCTGCATTAAGTTTTCAACTGCCTGCGTCGATGTTATCGATGAACAGCGAGCTGGCGGTATCCCCGGCGAAGACTGCGCTGGTGCACCAGGAAACGGGGCCGCTACGCTCCCGAATTCTTGACCAATACCAGAAATGGAAGGGAACCCAGTACCAGTGGGGCGGAACCACGCAACGTGGGGTGGACTGTTCCGCCCTCATGCAGCATCTGTTCAGCGATGCGGCGCACCTTGATTTACCGCGCACGACGAGCGAGCAGATCCATCGCGGTGTGCAGGTGGCACAATACCGCCTGAGGCCCGGAGACCTGGTCTTCTTCCAGACCGGTCCGCACCGCAAGCACGTCGGCGTTTATATTGGTGATAGCCAGTTTATTCATGCCTCAAGCAGCCAGGGCGTAACGGTTTCAACCCTGACTGACAGCTACTGGCAGGAACACTTCATCACCGCCCGCCGCATAGCAGGCGCTGCAGCCTGACGGATCAGATGATGTCATCCACGACGCCGCCATCGACGCGCAACGCCGCGCCCGAGGTGGCGGAGGCCTGGGTCGAACAGACATAAATCACCATATTGGCCACCTCTTCAACCGTAGCCGCGCGCTGGATAACCGAACTGGGGCGGTTGGCCATCACAAACTCTTTCGCCAGCTGCTCCAGCGATTTGCCGGTTTTTTCGATTTCATCCTTCATCATTTCCGCGAAACCGTCAGACATCGTTGGCCCCGGCAATACGCTGTTGACCGTCACCCCGCTTCCCGCCACGAACTTCGCCAGCCCGCGCGCCAGCGAGAGCTGCGCCGTTTTGGTCACGCCGTAGTGGATCATATCCGCCGGGATATTGCAGGCCGACTCGGAGGAGATAAACACCACGCGTCCCCAGCCTTTCTGCACCATGCCCGGCAGCAGGGCGCGGGAGAGGCGCACGCCGGACATGACGTTGGTCTGCCAGTAACGTTCCCAGGTTTCATCGTCGGTGGCATAGAAATCCTGCGGGCCGTAAATCCCGGCGTTGTTGACCAGGATATCGACATTATTCGCAACCTTCAGAAGCGACTCGACCCCTTCGGCCGTGCTGAGATCGGCAATCGCGGCACGCACCTGCACGCCGGGCACCACCTGCTGGAGCTGTTGAATGCCCTTATTCACCGATTCCGTGCTGCGGCCATTGACGATCACTTCCGCACCGCTCTCTGCCAGACCTCTGGCAATGGCGAAGCCGATCCCGCCGGTTGAGGCGGTTACCAGCGCCACTTTTCCCGCAAAGTCGATTTTCATCATCTGCTCCTTATCGTTTTAACGCTCGGACCTTAAAGCGTAGCAGGTGAGGATGAGGGCTCCTGGCTAAAAAGCCGCAACAGCGCCTCTACCTGCTCATCCAGCGGGGCGAGGGAGCGCTTAACGATGAGGTGAAGCGGCGTTGCCCTGCGCGCACCGTGGCTCAGCGGCAGCCGCTTCAGCACGCCTTGATCCAGCAGGGGCTGGATGCGTTCCTCCGGCAGCCAGCCATACCCGACCTGAGAGACGACGGCTTCAATGGCGGCATCGATGGTGGAAAACGTCCACGACTCGCCGGCCGCGCGCGCGGCCGTCTGGTTGTCCGCAATCTGGATGAGCGGCCACGGGCGCAGCATGTCGTCGTTAAGCGGCGCGTCGAGCTGAAAGAGGGGATGCTGGTGATGCGCCACGGCAACAAAGTCGATATTCATCAGCCATTCGCCGAGGCCGGTCACGTCCTGGCGGCGGGTTAAGACCATCACATCGGCTTCGTCATTAATGGCATCGGCGCGGGACGTTTCCAACACTTCGGTGAGACGCACCTGGGTTTGCGGATACCGCTGCTGGAACTGACGCAGAATGGCAAACAGGCGTCGACGCGGGAAAACCGTGTCTACCACCAGATCCAGCCGCGTGCGCATCCCGTTGCGAAGGGTCCCGGCGCGCGTCTCGACGTATGAAAACGCCTTCAGCAGCGGTTTAACCTGGTTGAGAAGGAGCTCCCCGGCGGGCGTTAATACTGCTCGTCGCCCCTCCGGTACCAGCAGCGCCACGCCGAGCCGCTCCTGCAGCAGCGACAGGTTATAGCTGACCGAGGACTGGCTGCGGTGGGTCTCTTCCGCGGCTTTGGCGAAGCTGCCCGCCTCAACCACTTTCGCCAGTAAAGACCATTGTTCGAGAGTCGTCTTATGCATAATTTATCTAAAATTTGGATGGATTTGATTAAAACATAGCGTTATTCATTCATTTTTTGAAGGGGTACGATCGTCTCATCAAAACAAAGGAGACATTTTATGAACACCTTCGACAAACACGACTTAAGCGGCTTTATTGGTAAACACCTTGTTTATACCTACGATAACGGCTGGAATTACGAGATTTATGTAAAAAATGAGACCACGCTTGATTACCGTATTCACAGCGGTCTTGTGGCCAACCGTTGGGTGAAAGATCAGCAGGCTTACATCGTGCGGGTAGGGGAAAGCATCTATAAAATTTCCTGGACCGAGCCAACCGGTACCGACGTCAGCCTGATCGTGAACCTGGGCGACAAACTGTTCCACGGCACCATCTTCTTCCCGCGTTGGGTCATGAACAACCCGGAAAAAACAGTCTGCTTCCAGAACGACCACATTCCGCTGATGAACAGCTATCGCGATGCAGGCCCCGCGTATCCAACGGAGGTCATTGATGAATTTGCGACAATCACCTTTGTACGCGACTGCGGTGCAAATAATGAAAGCGTCATCGCCTGCGCGGCCAGCGAGTTACCAAAAAACTTTCCAGATAACTTAAAATAAGCGCGACAATTAACTAAAAAGAAAAGTTCCCGGCTATTCCATACTATTTTGGAATAGCCGGGATTTTTTTTGTTTGTTTATGGTTGGTTTAAATCAATTCATTTCAAAATGTTGCAGATGATCACATTAAAAAAAATTCATATTTATTTAACTTGTTGTTTTTAAACTATCTGCTAGTTGTTTTATAACGTTGTAAATGTTGTCTTAATTTTTTCCTAAGAAAAGAAAGCTACTTTGAGACGAGTTTATGGTTCGTTGAAATAAACGGGCTGGCATTTGGTTAATATCAAAAACGTGCCATTTTTATTGCAAGGAAATTAATAATGAGTGATTTTCTGCCTTTTTCGCGACCGTCGATGGGCGCTGAGGAAATTGCGGCCATTCAGGACGTTTTGATGTCGGGCTGGATCACCACGGGGCCTAAGAATCAGGAACTTGAAGAGGCATTCTGTCAACTTACCGGGAATCAACACGCGATTGCCGTCTGTTCAGCCACTGCGGGAATGCACGTTACGCTGATGGCGCTGGATATTGGCCCGGGCGATGAAGTCATTACTCCCTCGCAAACCTGGGTCTCCACGCTAAATATGATCGTTTTGCTGGGCGCAACGCCGGTCATGATTGATGTGGATAAAGATACGTTGATGGTGACGCCACAAGCCGTTGAAGCCGCTATTACTCCACGTACCAAAGCCATTATTCCCGTTCATTACGCCGGCGCGCCGTGTGAAATTGACGCTATCCATGCCATCGGTGAACGTCACGGTATTCCGGTAATTGAAGATGCGGCCCATGCCGCCGGAACGTATTACAAGAACCGTCATGTGGGCTGGAAAGGGACGGCGATTTTCTCCTTCCACGCCATTAAAAATATGACCTGCGCAGAAGGCGGCTTAGTGGTTACGGATAATGCCGAGCTTGCTGCGCGGATCCGCAGTCTGAAATTCCACGGTCTGGGCGTGGATGCCTATGACCGCCAGACGCTCGGTCGTGCGCCGCAGGCGGAAGTGATCGCGCCGGGCTATAAATACAACCTGGCGGATATCAATGCCGCGCTTGCGCTGGTGCAGTTGGGCAAACTGAAAGAGGCCAACAAGCGCCGCCAGGACATTGCTGAACGCTACCTGCGAGAGCTTGCCGATACGCCGTTCCAGCCGCTGACTATTCCGTCATGGCCGCACGTTCACGCCTGGCACCTGTTTATTATTCGCGTGGATGAAGCGCGCTGCGGAATTTCCCGCGACAGCCTGATGGCGGCCCTGAAAGAGAAAGGCATCGGCACCGGCCTCCATTTCCGCGCGGCCCACACGCAAAAATACTACCGCGAGCGTTTTCCTGATGTATCGCTCCCGAATTCTGAATGGAATAGCGCGCGTATTTGTTCTCTCCCTCTTTTCCCGGATATGACTCATGACGACACAACCCGCGTCATTACCGCACTCCATCAGCTTGCAGGACATTGATATGTTCAGTGCACCGCCCGTACAAAAAGTTTCCGTGGTCATCCCGGTTTATAACGAGCAGGAGAGCCTGCCCGAACTGATCCGCCGCACAACGGCCGCCTGCGACACGATGGGCAAGGCTTACGAAATTCTGCTGGTGGATGACGGCAGCAGCGATAATTCCGCGCTGATGCTGACCGAAGCCGCACAGGCTGAAGGCAGCCATATTGTTGCGGTGCTGCTCAACCGTAACTACGGCCAACACTCGGCGATTATGGCGGGGTTTAGCCACGTCACGGGCGATTTGGTCATCACTCTGGACGCTGACCTGCAAAACCCGCCGGAAGAGATCCCGCGCCTGGTTGCTAAAGCTGATGAAGGCTACGACGTGGTCGGCACGGTGCGTCAAAACCGCCAGGACAGTCTGTTCCGTAAGCTGGCCTCGCGGACCATTAACCGTCTTATCCAGCGCACAACCGGTAAAGCGATGGGCGATTACGGCTGCATGCTGCGCGCCTACCGCCGCCATATTATCGACGCCATGCTTCACTGCCATGAACGCAGCACCTTTATTCCGATCCTCGCCAACACCTTTGCCCGTAAGGCAACGGAAATTCCGGTTCTGCACGCCGAGCGCGAGCACGGGGAGTCGAAGTACAGCTTTATGCGTCTCATCAACCTGATGTACGACCTCATCACCTGCCTGACCACCACGCCGCTGCGTCTGCTGAGCGTTTTCGGCAGCATCATCGCCTTGGCCGGGTTTGCGCTGTCCGTTCTGCTGGTCGTGCTGCGACTGGTCTTTGGCCCGCAGTGGGCGGCGGAAGGGGTCTTTATGCTGTTTGCCGTGCTGTTTATGTTCATCGGCGCCCAGTTTGTCGGGATGGGGCTCCTCGGTGAATACATTGGCCGAATTTATAACGATGTTCGCGCGCGTCCGCGCTACTTTATTCAACGTGTTGTCCGTCAGGAACACAAAGCATCTCAAGAGGAAATTCACCCATGAAAGCTGTCGTATTTGCGTATCACGATATGGGGTGCACGGGCACACTGGCCCTGCTGGAAGCGGGCTATGATATTGCTGCAATCTTTACCCATCCGGACGCGGCCGGAGAAAATAACTTTTTCGGCTCCGTGGCGCGTATCGCCGCCGAGCGCGGGATTCCGGTGTATGCGCCGGACGACGTCAACCACCCGCTGTGGGTGGAGCGCATCCGCGCGCTCGCGCCGGATATGATTTTCTCGTTCTACTATCGCAACCTGCTGTCCGACGAGATCTTAGGTCTGGCCGCAAAAGGGGCCTTTAATCTTCATGGCTCTCTGCTGCCTGCCTACCGTGGCCGCGCCCCGCTGAACTGGGTGCTGGTAAACGGTGAAGCGGAAACGGGCGTGACGCTGCACCGCATGGTGCGCCGCGCGGATGCGGGCGCTATCGTGGCACAGCAGAAGATCGCTATTGATGCAGACGAAACCGCGCTGCAGCTGCATCAAAAGCTGAATGCGACGGCGCAGACGCTGCTGCGTGATGCGCTTCCCTCCATCCTCAGCGGCACCTTCAGCGAAACCGCGCAGGATGAGAGCAAGGCAAGCTGCTTTGGCCGCCGCACGCCGGAAGATGGCCGTCTGGACTGGAACAAGCCGGCTCGCCAGCTGCACAACCTGGTGCGTGCCGTGACCGATCCGTGGCCAGGCGCATACAGCTTTGCGGGCGTCAGCAAATTTATCGTCTGGAAATCTCGCGTGCGTGATGACATCCCGGCCGCTAAACCGGGCACCGTCGTCTCTGTCTCTCCGCTGATTGTGAGCTGCGGCGAGCAGGCGCTGGAGATCGTCACCGGGCAAACCGACAACGGCCTGTACGTTCAGGGTACCCAGCTGGCGCAGTCTCTGGGTCTGGTAGCAGGGGCGCTGATCACCAGCGCGCCGGTGGTTGCTATCAAACGCCGCACCCGCGTGCTGATCCTCGGCGTGAACGGCTTTATCGGTAACCACCTGACCGAACGCCTGCTCAAAGACGATAACTACGAAATCTATGGCCTGGATATCGGCGCGGATGCCATCAGCCGTTTCCTCGACAACCCGCGTTTCCACTTTGTGGAAGGGGACATCAGCATCCACTCTGAATGGATCGAGTACCACATTAAAAAATGTGACGTGGTGCTGCCGCTGGTCGCCATTGCGACGCCAATCGAGTACACCCGTAACCCGCTGCGCGTGTTCGAGCTGGACTTCGAAGAGAACCTGAAGATCATTCGCGACTGCGTGAAATACGACAAGCGCATCATCTTCCCGTCCACCTCTGAAGTGTACGGCATGTGTACCGATAAAAACTTCGATGAAGACACCTCCAACCTGGTGGTCGGGCCGATCAACAAACAGCGCTGGATTTACTCGGTTTCCAAGCAGCTGCTGGACCGCGTGATTTGGGCCTACGGCGAGAAAGAAGGTCTGCGCTTTACCCTGTTCCGTCCGTTCAACTGGATGGGCCCTCGTCTGGATAACCTGAACGCGGCGCGTATCGGTAGCTCCCGCGCAATCACCCAGCTGATCCTGAACCTGGTTGAAGGCTCTCCTATTAAGCTTATCGAAGGCGGTAAGCAGAAACGCTGCTTTACGGATATCAGCGATGGTATCGAAGCCCTGTTCCGCATCATCGAAAACAAAGATAACCGCTGCAACGGTGAAATCATCAACATCGGTAACCCGGAAAACGAAGCGAGCATTCGCGAGCTGGCAGAGATGCTGCTGGCCAGCTTTGAGCGCCATCCGCTGCGCGATAAGTTCCCGCCGTTTGCCGGTTTCCGCGAAGTGGAAAGCAGCAGCTACTACGGCAAAGGGTATCAGGACGTTGAGCACCGTAAGCCAAGCATTCGCAATGCGAAGCGCTGCCTGAACTGGACGCCGACGGTGAAGATGGAGCAGACCATCGATGAAACGCTCGATTTCTTCCTGCGCACCGTGGAGCTCTCGGATCAGGCCTCATGAGAAAAGTCGGTTTACGCATTGATGTCGATACCTTCAGGGGAACGCGTGACGGCGTACCCAAACTGCTGGAACTGCTGAGCAAGCACGGTGTGCGTTCCAGCATTTTCTTCAGCGTGGGGCCTGACAACATGGGACGCCATTTATGGCGTCTGGTTAAACCGGCGTTTCTGTTCAAAATGCTGCGCTCGCGCGCAGCATCCCTCTACGGCTGGGATATTTTGCTGGCCGGCACCGCATGGCCCGGCAGGCGCATCGGCGCGGGTAATGAGGCCGTTATCCGTGAGGCGGCGCAGCACCACGAGATTGGCCTGCATGCCTGGGATCACCATGCCTGGCAGGCCTGGGCTGGCGTCTGGGACATCCCGCGCCTGTCCCGTGAGGTCGAGCGCGGGATGCTGGAGCTGGAGGCCATTACCGGCCAGCCCGTGCGCTGCTCCGCCGTGGCAGGATGGCGTGCGGATCAACGCGTCGTGAAAGCCAAAGAAGCGTTCGCCTTTCGCTACAACAGCGATTGTCGCGGAACCGGGCCCTTTTTGCCGCTTTTAGGGGACAATCGCTACGGTACGGTGCAAATTCCGGTCACGCTTCCTACCTGGGATGAAGTCGTCGGGCGCGAGGTGAACGCTGAGGGTTTCAATCGCTATATTCTGGACTGCATCCATCGTGACGCCGGTACGCCGGTCTATACCATCCATGCAGAGGTGGAAGGAATTGCGTATCAGCACGATTTCGATGCGCTGCTGACGATGGCCGCTCAGGATGGCATTGAATTCTGCCCGTTGAGCGAGCTGCTGCCAGACGACCTCAGCACCCTGCCCGTGGGCAAGGTGGTACGTAATGAACTGGCTGGCCGGGAAGGCTGGCTTGGCTATCAACAAACCGTGAGTTCGGCCCCATGAAAACAGCCCGTTATGGCTTAGCGCTTCTCGCACTGTTTATCGTTTACTACCTTATTCCCGTCGATATCCGCCTGCTGTGGCAGCCTGATGAAACGCGCTATGCGGAAATCAGTCGCGAAATGCTGGCATCCGGAGACTGGGTGGTCCCGCATTTTATGGGGCTGCGTTACTTTGAAAAACCGATTGCCGGCTACTGGATCAACAGTATCGGGCAACTCCTGTTTGGCCATACGAACCTTGCCGTGCGCGCCGGGTCCATATTCTGTACCGGGTTAACGGCGCTGCTGGTTATCTGGATGGCCTGGCGTCTCTGGCGGGATAAGCGGACGGCCATTTTCTCCGGCCTTATCTTCCTGACCCTGTTCCTGGTGTATGGCATTGGGACCTATGCGGTGCTGGATCCCATCATCACCCTGTGGCTGGTGGCGGCGATGTGCAGCTTCTGGCTGGCCTCACAGGCCCAAACCGTTGCCGGAAAAGCGGGTGGCTATGTGCTGCTTGGGCTGGCGTGCGGGATGGGGGTGATGACCAAAGGCTTCCTGGCGCTGGCGGTACCGGTGATTGGCGTGCTGCCATGGGTGATTGCCCAGAAGCGCTGGAAAGAGGTGCTGATATTTGGCTGGCTTGCGATCCTGAGCTGCGTGCTGATTGTCCTGCCGTGGGCGCTGGCCATTGCGCAGCGTGAGCCTGACTTCTGGCGTTACTTCTTCTGGGTTGAGCATATTCAGCGTTTTGCCCAGAGCGACGCGCAGCATAAAGCACCGTTCTGGTATTACCTGCCGTTCCTGATTGCGGGCAGCCTGCCGTGGCTGGCGCTGCTGCCCGGCGCGTTTCGTCTCGGCTGGAATGACAGGCAAAACGCCGGTGGCGGGTTCTACCTGCTGGGGTGGGTGGTGATGCCGCTGCTGTTCTTCAGCATCGCCAAAGGCAAGCTGCCGACCTATATCCTGCCGTGCTTTGCCCCGCTGGCTATCCTGATGGCGCGCTATGCCTGCCTCGCGGCGGAAAAAGGCGCCAGAGCGTTGCGCATTAACGGCGGAATTAACCTGGCGTTTGGCGTTATCGGCGTGATAGCGGCGCTGGTGGTCTCGCCGTGGGGGCTGTCTAAGCACCCGGTCTGGACGTCGGTGGAACTGTATAAAGTCTTCTGTGCGGTGGTGGCGTTCCTCATCTGGGCCGCGGTAGGCTGGTTTACGTTCAGGCAGAGCCAGCAGCGCTGGTGGCTGGCTGCCTTGTGTCCTGCGGGCCTGGCGCTGCTGATAGGCTTTGCCATTCCTAACCTGGTGGTGGATTCCAAACAGCCGCAGTCGCTGGTCGATACCGTGCGCGAGCTGCTTCAGGACAGCCGATTTGTGCTGGCCAATAACGTTGGCCTGGCCGCTGGCCTGGCGTGGGAGCTGAAGCGTAGTGACATCACGCTGTTTGGTCAGAGTGGCGAACTGCGCTACGGGCTGGATTATCCCGACGTGAAAGATCGTTTTGTCGGTAAAGATGACTTCGCGCAGTGGCTGGCGGAGCATCGTCAGCAGGGACGCGTATCGCTGGTTATCCTGCTGTCAAAACGCGATGACCTTTCGCGGGCGAATCTGCCTGAACCGGACAGCCTGTATATCCAGGGTCGTCTGGCCTACCTGCAGTATCTGCCGAAGTGATGACCTGGATCTGGCTGATACTGGCAAGCCTGCTGAGCTGCGCGGGGCAACTGTGCCAGAAGCAAGCCACCCGTCCGGCCAAAGCCGGGCGGCGTGGCGCGCATATCGCGCTGTGGCTTGGACTCGCACTGCTGTCGTTGGGCAGCGGGATGCTGGTCTGGCTGGTGGTGCTGCAACGCCTGCCCGTTGGCATTGCCTATCCTATGCTGAGCCTCAATTTTGTCTGGGTGACGCTGGCGGCGAAGGCATTCTGGCGTGAGAACGTCGCGCCGCATCACTGGCTGGGGGTTGGGTTTATCATCATTGGGATTATTGTGCTGGGAGGGAGTCTGTGAAAGGAGCGTTCTGGGCTTTATGCAGCGTGCTGTTAGTCAGCGCCGCGCAGCTGCTGCTGCGAAGCGCCATGCAGGCTCTGCCGTCCGTAAACGATATCCCGGTGTTTATCTCTGCACTGTGGCACTTCTCGTACGGAACCGGCGCGCTGCTGCTGGGGTTGATAGGGTACGTGGCCTCGATGGGCTGCTGGTATCTGGCGCTGCATCGAATGGCGCTCAGCAAAGCGTACGCCCTGCTGAGCCTCAGCTATATTCTGGTGTGGGGCGCCGCGATCCTGCTGCCAGGCTGGGGGGAGCGCTTCTCCTGGCACGGGCTGGTGGGCGTCGGGTTTATTATTCTGGGTGTGCTGGTGATTTTTCTGCCCCGAACGTCCCAAAGTGAATAATCGACTCGGTGGTCAGGGTATAAGGGGTCGACGTACAGACCGCCAGGCTCAGCGAGCCTACCTGTAACTGGCTGACCGCGTGTGTCTGCGCCGTGCTATCAATGCTGACAATCTGCCAGGCACTGCCGCCACGCTGCTTCACAATCGCCTCTTTCCGTGTCCAGATCCGCCAGAACGCGGAAAGCTGTTCCTCCGGGGCAGCTCGCTCCAGCTCATCGTGCTCTGTCATGCTGAAGACGGCATTGGCCAGCGCCTGCCAGTTTTGCCGGGGCCGAATCACTTCAATATCGCAACCGACTTCGCCTTCATCGCTCATCAGTAAGGCGATATCGTCACCGCTGTGGCTCAGGTTAAACCACAGCGGATCCCCCTTCGCAAAGGCCGGTTTTCCTTGCTCGCCGTAGATGATGTCGGGGAGCGGGAGAGGGGATAACGTTCTGGCGAGCAGCGTCCTGCCTGCCAGCCAGGAGGCACGTCGGGCACCCTGAGGTGCTCTGTCTGCGAGCGTTGACGCCAGCGGGTCCGCGCAAAGGGTGGAGATTTTTCCCAGTACAAACTGGTACATAGTTACGCCCAGCGTTTAATGATAATCGAGGTGTTGATGCCGCCAAACGCGAAGTTATTGCTTTGCAGATACTCGCAGTCAATCTGGCGGGCTTCTCCCATAATATAATCTAAAGCACCGCATTGCTCATCCGGTTGCTTTAAATTGAGCGTCGGGGCAAACCAGCCTTCACGCATCATCTGCACGCTCATCCACGCTTCCAGCGCGCCGCAGGCCCCTAACGTGTGGCCAAAATAGCTCTTCAGCGAAGAGATCGGCACCCTTTCGCCATAGATGGCAGCCGTGGCCTGGCTTTCGGCAATATCGCCGCGATCGGTGGCGGTACCATGGGCGGAAATATACCCTATGTCCGTGGCGCTTAAGCCCGCCATCGCCAGCGATTGCTCCATGCAAATCTGCATGGTTTCACGCTGTGGCTGGGTGATATGCGCCGCATCGCAGTTGGTGGCAAAGCCCACGATTTCGCCATAGATGGTCGCCCCGCGCGCTCTGGCGTGCTCCAGCTCTTCCAGAATAATCGTGGCGGCCCCTTCACCAATGACCAGGCCATCGCGCTCTGTATCGAACGGTGACGGCGTGGTTTTCGGCGCGTCGTTGCGCTGGCTGGTGGCGAACAGCGTATCAAATACCGCCGCTTCTGATGGACAAAGCTCCTCGGCTCCCCCGGCGACCATGACGGTTTGATAGCCGTGGCGAATGGCTTCCCAGGCGTAACCCATTGCCTGGCTGCCGGAGGTACAGGCGCTCGACGTGGGAATGACGCGCCCCCGCAGGCCAAAGAACAGGCCGGTATTGACCGCGGTCGTGTGCGGCATCATCTGCACATAGGTGGTGCCGGTGATGTTATTGGTGTGTTTTTCCATAAGCATGGAGGCGAAGTCGCTGACCGGCCCCGTGCTGCCCGTCGACGACCCGTAGGCGATGCCGGTTTGACCCTGGGTCAGCACCGCGTCATCGATCAATCCCGCCTGCTCAAGCGCCCGTTCGGTGGCGCGGGTCGAGAGCAGCGATACGCGGCCCATGGCGCGAATGCGCTTACGGGTATAGTGTGCCGGGAGGGTGAAATCCTCGATGGGGGCGGCCAGCAGCGTTTGCAGGCCATCATACTCCCGCCACTCGGTCATGGTGCGCACGGCGTTTTCGTAGCCGAGCAGCCGCTGTGAAATGGACAGCCAGTCCTCGCCAAAGGCGGTCACGCCCCCCATCCCCGTAATCACCACCCGACGCGTCATAGCATCCCTCCGTTGATCGAGATAACCTGGCGAGTCACGTAGCCTGCCCGGTCCGACATCAGATAGCTCGCCAGCCCGGCCACCTCGTCTGCCTGACCCATGCGTTGCATAGGAATCATGGACATGGCCTCTTTCAGTGCGGCCTCTTCCATCTCGATCATGCCGGTATCAATCAGCCCGGGTGCGATGCAGTTCACGGTGATTTTGCGCTTTGCCAGCTCAATGGCCAGGGCCTTGGTGGCGCCGATAATACCGGCTTTGGCGGCGCTGTAGTTTACCTGTCCACGGTTGCCCATCACGCCCGAAACGGATGACAGGGTGATAATTCGCCCGCCTTTGCGGGTGCTTATCATCGGCATAATGCAGGGATGAATGACGTTATAAAAACTGTCGAGGTTGGTGTGGATGACGCTGTCCCAGTCCTCTTCGCTGAGTGCCGGAAACGCGCCATCGCGGGCAATCCCGGCATTACTGACCACGCCATACCACGCGCCAAACGTACTGATTTCCTGTTCCAGAACCTCACGGCACTGCTCGCGATTGCCCACGTCAAACGTAAGCAAACGGCCCGTTCCACCGGCCTGAATAATCTCATCCAGCGTCTCTCTGGCGCCGTCAGCATCACGATGGTAATGCACACCCACGGAGAAACCGTCGGCCGCAAGCTGACGGGCGATTGCGCGGCCAATGCCTTTGCTGGCACCGGTGACCAGTACGGAACGTGTCATGATGGAGCTCCCTGAGTGAAAAGTGAGGTTAATTCTTCCTCGCTGGGCTGGAAGGTATTCACGCGGCCCGTGGCAAGAGGGACGTTATCTGCCTGAATGATGCATTCAAAGCTGCCAAAGCGTTCATCCTGCATCAGGCGTTCGATGGAAATGGTCAACGCGGTACCGGCGGCAAAGCGTCCTGCACCGCAGACCAGCTCGCGCGCGCCCAGCACCATGCCAAGTGCGCTGTGGGGCAGGCCTTTCTGCAGCCGTTGCCATTCCGACCAGACGCCCACGGTCTGGGCCATCAGTTCCAGCGCAAACCAGCCAGGCAGATCGCCGTCAGCTTTCAGGAAAGGGGCAAGCACACCGTGCCCGTCGACCGTGACGCTGCACGCCGCGCCGCTGTCGGTAATATTCTCAACGCGCTCCAGCAGCATCATGGGCGCGTCGTGAGGAAGGTAGTCGCTGGGGGATAAATAGCTCATGACACTCTCCCCAGCAGCAGGCTGGCGTTGTTACCGCCGAAGGCGAATGAGTTCGATAAAATCACCGGTTTTTTCAGCGCGACGCTCCCGTGCAGTAAGCCGCAGGGCGGCAGCGTGTCGTCTGGCGCGTAGCGGGCAAAATCCTGAGGCGGCAGCGGCAGGTCACGGGTCAGGATCAGCCAGCTTAACGCCGCTTCGGTGATCCCGGCCGCGCCAAGCGTATGGCCGGTAAGATGTTTGGTGGAGCTGCACGGTACCCGGTCGCCAAAGAGGGCGTTAATCACGGTCGCCTCTATCCGATCGTTAAGAGGGGTAGCGGTGCCGTGCAGGTTGATATAGCCCACGTCATCCGCCGTCATTCCCGCCTCATTCAGCGCCTGGGTAATGGCGCGAAGGGCGCCTTCCCCCTGCGGATGTGGGGCAGAGATATGGTAAGCATCGCTCGATTCCCCCGCGCCCAGCAGCGCAACCCGATCCGGTTCGCGGGTCAGCACCATTAATCCCGCCGCTTCACCGATAGTGATCCCCCGGCGGTCGCGGCCAAACGGTTCGCATCGCGTGGATGAGAGCGACTCAAGGCTGTTGAATCCGTTGACCGGCATCCGACTTAAGCTATCTGCGCCGCCAGCAATCGCCACGTCCACCAGTCCTGCGTCGATCAGACGCTGCCCGCTGATAATCGCCCGGGCGCTGGAGGAGCATGCTGTCGAGATGGTATACGCCGGACCGTCCAGCTGCAGCCAGTCGGCCAGGAAGCGGGAGGGGTCGCCCAGCTCCTGCTGCGGATACTGCCATTGTGGGCTGGGTTCTCCGTTCAGGGAAAGGCGCACGTACTCATCGCCTTCATCCAGCCCGGAGGTGCTGGTGCCGAGCACTATCGCCACGCGGTCGCGACCCACGCGCGCAATGGCTGCCTCGACGGCGGGCTGAATTTGCGCCAGCGCGGCCAACAAAAGCTGATTGTTACGGCTGCGGTGCGCTGACAGGCTATCCGGTATTGGCGGCAGTTCACCCTCAACACCGCCCAGCACGGCGTCGGGCAACCCCTGTAGCCACCCGGCGCGAGGACGCATACCGGGAGCTACCCCGGCGTTCAGGTTTGCCGCGATCTCGTCGGCCGAGTTGCCCAGCGCGTTGACCATGCCAACCGCGGAAATGTAAATCATCTCAGTCACCCAGATATTGAATGGTGATGTGGTATTTAAAAACGTGCTGCTCGATGCTGATCGGCTCGCGCTTACCGTTGCGCTGCAGGTAGACAATCTCGGTCACCAGCTTGCCGTCGGGGTTACGCAGTTCGCGTCGGGTGTCAGTATCGTTTAGCGTCCAGCCTTTCGGCAACTGCGGCTGCCAGGCGCTGAGCGGCCAGTGGCTGAGCATTACATCCGCCAGCACCTGGCTGGCGGGCGGCAGCTGCGGCATAACGACAGACTGCTCGGTATGGATCCCGGTGCTGTCATAGGTCGCGAGGAACAGGCGGATCCCAACCGAGGAGAGCCCGGCAAGCGTCACCTTTTGCTCGTCAGCGTTCAGCAGAACCAGCAGCGACTGGGTCTGACCGTTAAACCGGCCGGTCAGTAACTGCTGTGAGCGGATAGCCGGGGTAATGCCGGGCGGCGGCAGCGTGACTTTGGTTCCTGGCTGGATCCAGGCCTGCGGGCGCGTCCCTTCAGTATCGGTCGAATGGCTGCAGCCTGCCAGCAGCAGCGCCGCGGCCAGCGCGGCGGCGCGGTAAAAAGCGTTCATTATCCTTTTCTCTCGTTCTTAACCGGCATCGCCAGCGGAGCCAGCAGGAAGGCAGTAAAAATACCGCTTACCAGCACGATACCAAAACTGCTGATGGCCTGCGTCGCGCTGAAGACCAGCATGCCCAGCGTCAGCAGCGTGGTCATCATCGCGAGGGTGATGGCCAGCATCGACGTCAGCGGCGTGCCGCGCGGGTTGCTGAAAAACAGCGTGTAGTTGATGCCGATGCCGAGTACCAGCACCAGCGCCAGCAGTGAAAACAGATTAACCGAATGCCCGGCGACGGCCAGCGCCGCCAGCCCGCAGCTGAGCGACAGCACCGAGGGCACGAGGCTAATAAGCCCCCGGCGCCAGCCAAGGCGAATTAGCGCGCCGCAGGCAATCACCGCCAGCGCCACGGCTAGCAGCCCCGTCAGCAGCGTGCGGTAAAGGGCAAACAGGCTGTCAAAGCTTGCCTTGCGATCGACCCAGGCAACCCCGTTATGGCGGGCGGCCAGCTCGCTGAGTGCCGCGCTGTTTTTGACGCCGTCCACCGGGACGAGCACGCCACTTTCGCCACCTGGCAGGGTCAGCCAGAGCAGACGCCAGCCTTCGCTGGCAGGGCTGGCAAGCCACGCGTCCACGCTGACAGGCATGGCTGTCAGATTCGGTGAGACGGCATTCAGCCCCGCCTTGTGCAGCGCGTTCGTGACCGCAGGCGCGGCGTTGTGCAACAGCGCAAGATCGCTTTTTTGACGCGCCATCGAGTTCAGCGGCAGGGTTCGCCAGCCTGCAAGCTCACCCATTTTTTGCGCCTGCGCCAGCGCCGGGGTGAAGGCCTCCAGCCGCTCCAGCGTTTGCTGGGCCGACGCGCCGTAAACCACAAACCACTTCTGATCGACGCTTTGGCCGGTCAGGGCGGTAATGGCCTTCTCCTGCGCCAGAATCGCTTTCGGGAGCGCCTGCAGCTGGGCAATATCGTCGTCTACCTTCAGGGTGCTGATCCCTGCGGCGGAAAGGAGCGCCAGCGTGACGGGCAGGCCAACGGCCAGCGTTTTTTTACGTTGCCAGGCGGCCAGCCAGCGCGACAGTAATCCCCTGGCCGGAACCGGGCGCACCGGCAAACCGCGGCACAGCCAGGGGTGCCAGAAGATAACGGTCAGACAGGACGCGCTCAGCCCCACGGCGGCAAACAGCGCCATCTGGCGGATCCCCGGGAAGGGGGCCAGCATCATGATCAGGTACGCCACGATGGTCGTCAGGAGCGCCAGCAGCAGGGCATGACGCACTTTGTCCAGGCTTTGCCACGGCGAGCTTTCGCTACCGTGCACCATCCGCTCGGTCAGGTAGTAGAGGGTGTAATCTGCCGAAATACCGATGATGCTCATGCTCATTACCAGCGTCATCAGGTGCAGCTCTCCATACAGCAGCAGGGTGGCGACCGTGCCCGCCAGCGCGCCAACGGCAATCGAGATGGCGCACAGCAGCAGCGGCCGCAGGGAGCGAAACGTCGCCACGATCAGCAGGAGCACGCCCAGAAGGGTGGTGACGCCGAGCGTTGAAATATCTCGTTTGGCCTGCTGGCTGGCGTAATCGCTGTAAAAGACGGTGCCGCGAGACAGCAGCTGCGCCTGCGGATAGTGCGCTTTCAGCTTCCCCTCCAGCGCCTTAAGGGTGGTTACCAGCCGGTGGGTTTGCTGCATATCGAACGACGAGCCCGCCAGTTCGCCGTGCAGCAGATACCAGGTATTCCCCGCCTCATCTTTAGTGACCAGCCAACCGTCCATCAGCCGCATTTTCTGGCCGTTTTGCGCGAGGGCGAGCTGCGAGCCGCGCATCAGCATCAGCAGATCGTTTTGCAGCTCCTTGCCGTTCACGCCGGAAAAGGCCGAGTAGAGCTGGGATAAAATCCACTCCGCCTGCGCTTCGCCGCCGTTTTGCAGGCGGGCGCGTGTGGCCGGATCGATCAGGCCATTTCGATGCTGCCAGAAGAATTCTCCCCAGGCTTTTTGCCCGGCGGCGTCCATCGGGCCTTTGACCTCGCTGAGCGAGCCGCTGCTTTGCAGCAGCTCCAGCCATTGCTGCGCCACGCGCGGGTCCGGATCCTTGCCGGGGCTGACCAGCCAGACCAGCTGGCGGTCGAGCCGCTGCATAAACCCGTCGTTAAGCGCCGGAGGAATGGCCCCCAGGGTCTGTTTCGGCAGCATGGCCAGCACGCTGCTGTTCAGGCGCGCGCCGGGCAGCAGCGACAGCAGCACGCCCAGCAGAATCAGGCATACCGTGGCCCACAGCAGCGCCGGGCGGAGGGATTTACGGTGCGGCAAAGCGCTGGCGTTCTTCATCGGTCAGGCTGGCGGGCGTTAGCTGGTGGCGGGTGAGGGTGATATCCGTGCGGTCGCCCTGCTTGTCGTTGAGACGAACAGATTCCAGATACGTTGCACCGCCCAAATCGAGGGTAGCGAAAATCTTGTCCAGCGGCGTCGTTTTTGGGGTCAGCACCAGCGACCAGCGGCCTTCTCCCAGGTCTTTAAAATCGATGCGGAAGTTGTCTTCCAGCACCTTGCGGTCGGCCTGGAATAACGCCCGCAGCAGGTGGTTGAACTGGAACATCTGCGGATTATTGTCGGCGGTAATGGTCTGCGGCGGCTGGCCGTTGATCGCCTGAACCATCCGTTTGTCGTCCAGCAGCAGCGTCATGGGGAACGGGGCTTTTTGATCCCACAGCAGGCCGCTATCGCGGGCGATCAGCATCTCGCCCTGCGAACGCAGCGGCTGCGGCATATCTTTAATGGTGCGAACCTGCTCGAAGTGCGCCCGCACCACGGGTTGCTCTGTGAACCGCTGCTGTAGTTCATCCAGCGTCACGGCACTGACCAGCGGGCTGATCGTCAGAGCCAGCAAAAGCAACCATTTCATGGCGTCACTCCCATTCGTTCAAACAGTATTGCCGGGCTTACGAAGCACATCTCACGGGTGGCTTCATCTACCGCTACCTGGATGGTGTAGCCGGTGGTGGTCCGTTTACCGGTCTGCGCGTCGAAAATTTGATAGGCAATCCGCAGGCGGTTTTCATACTCTTCAACGTGCGCGCGGACGCGAATGCGTTGCTCAAACGTCACCGCATCGCGGTATTTCACACGCGTATCGACAACCGGCCAGACGTAGCCCGAGGCCTTCATCTGGCGATAGCCATAGTCAAACTGATTGAGCAGCGCCTCGCGGGCGATCTCAAAGTAGCGGAAATAGTTGCCGTGCCAGACTACGCCCATCATGTCGACGTCGTGGAACGGGACGGTTAATTCAACTTCCGTCGTAAAGCGGGGATCGGTCAGCACCCTTTACTCCTTCTCGGCGATCTCGGGCAGCTGCCAGAAATCGAAAAAATTAAACCAGTCGAGCGGCGACAGCAGGGCGTAATACTCCAGCCGCTGCGCGTAGCGATCGACAGTCTGTTGCAGCGCCTGCTGGCGTTCACCGCGCGGCAGGAGCAGCGGGTCGGCAAACGGTTCGCAGTGCAGGGTAAGCTTCCCCTGCTGGCTGAGGGCAAAAATCAGCACCACCGGACAGCGTAAAATGGAGGCCAGGATAAATGGTCCCTGCGGGAACGGCGCGGGCTGGCCCATAAAATCGCTCCAGACCACGCGCCAGCTGCCGCCGCGCTGTGGCGTGACGGCGATACGATCGCCCACGATGGCTACCCACTCTCCGCCATCCAGTTTTTCTTTGATCAGGATAGCGGTCTCCGGGCCGATGTCGGTGACGGGCATCAGGTGAATGCCCGCCTGCGGAGCCATCTCCTCCATGATCTGCTTAAAGCGCTGGGCGTTATCGCTAAAGACCAGCGCGTTGATGGTTTTCCCCCCTTCACGCTGGGCCAGCGCCCGGCAGGCTTCCACATCGCCAAGATGCGAAGCCAGCAGCAGTTTGCCCTGAGGATCGTCCAGCCCCAGCGCCTCGCTGGCACCCGGCGCAAACGCCAGATCGCGATGAAGGTGCATCTCCCCGCGCCAGCTGGCCACTTTATTCAGCATGGCCTGGCCAAAATGCAGGAAGTGGAAAAAGCTGTGCAGCCGGGGCGGCTGAGGGATCTGCCGCTGGGCCATAACCTGCTTAACGCGCCTCAGCCATTGCCGCGACGCCTGACGCGCTGAACGGGCGCTTAGCCAGTAAACGGCCGTGACCGGCCACAGCAGGAGGGTGAAGGCCCTGCGCCCAAGCAGCTGCCAGACGCGTAGCATCAGGCGCATTCCCCACAGCCCTTTGACTTCCCGCTGTTGCGCCCAGTGCTGCGGGCGACGGCGCATCAGCAGGGAAGGGATGCGCGGCAGCATGCCCAGGAACAGGCGGGTATGCATCAGCGAGATGCGCAGGTTGTCTTTTAGCGCATCGAAGTGGGATAGACCGTCTGGCGGGTAGGTGACGCGGGTGGGCAGAAAATAGCTCGGATTGCCCTGCCAGTAGAGACGGACCATCACTTCCGTATCAAAGTCCATCCGCTTGCCGAGCGGCGTCCGTGCGGCAAGCTGCATAGTCGGCGCAATCGGGTAGACCCGAAAGCCGCACATGCTGTCTTTCAGCTGCAGGGACAGGGTTTCAATCCAGACCCAGACGTGGGTTATCCAGCGTCCGTAGAGGCGCGCGCGTGGAATGGAGTCATCGTAAACGGGCTGACCGGAAATCAATGCATCAGGGTGACGCTGCGCAAGCGCCAGAAAGCGGGGGATATCTTCAATGGCGTGCTGGCCGTCGGCGTCCACCTGGATCGCATGGCTGAAGCCGCGCTCTGCGCAGGCTTTCAGTCCCGCCATTACCGCCGCGCCTTTGCCGCTGTTTTTCGCCAGACGCAGTAGCGTGACCTGAGGATACTGCTCCGCCAGGTGCGCAAGCGCGCGGCCCGTGCTCTCTTCGCTGCCGTCGTCCACCACCAGGCACGGGAGGTCAAGCGGCGCCAGGCGTGAGAGCACCGCTGGCATCATCGCCCCGTGGTTGTAGCACGGGATCAGCACGCAGGGACGGAAGGTTACTGACATAGGCGAATCTTCCCGCTGCTGGCAGTATGGCGTTCGTCACCGGCATGGCGCTGGTAGCTGAAGGTCAGCATCTGGCGTTCGGGCTGCCAGGCCAGGATCAGCGTCACCGTGTTGTCCGGCAAAAGCGGGGCAGCAAACTTCACATTCTGGATGCTGTGAAAACGGTAGCCCGGTGCCAGCAGGGTGGTGGCGTAATGCATCACCCAGTCGAGTTGTGCAACGCCCGGAAGCAGCGGCTGGACGGCAAAATGCCCCTTAAACCAGAGCAGGTCAGGATCGAGATAAAGGGTTATCTCCAGATGCGCCGGATGGGTCTGGCGGCGTTCAATTTCATGGGGTTTCATGAAACAGCTCCTGTAGCTGAGCATAAACACGCTTGTTCATGCTGTTGACCGGGATTTCATCGACAATCCGCCAGTAGCGGGGCACGGCAACCGGTTCAAGGCAGGGGCGAAGCGCGCGACGCCAGGCGGATTCCTGCGCATTTTTACCCACGTTATCTCTGTGCAAACGCGCCGCGTCGCTGAGCACCAGCAGCACGCCAATACTCTGGCGTCCCCCACGCGTGACCGCCAGCGCGACGGCGTCGCAGATGCCGTCCAGCGCCCGCAGCCGCTGCTCGATCTCATCGAGCGAAACGCGTTTATCCTCAATTTTGACTATCCGATCTCGGCGCCCGACGAGGGTGAACTGCCCGTCCGCCGTGAAATGGAGAATATCATTTAGCACCTCCCCCTCCGGTTCGTGGATCAGCGGCGACGTCACGCGATCGCCGTGGAACGTCACGCCGGGGAACGGCTGCCAGAGCGTCGTCTCTTCCTGACGGTGACGCCAGCCCATCACTCCCGTTTCGGTGCTGCCGTAGATTTCAACCGGCCAGACGTTGAGCCAGCCCTGAAACGCGGTGATATCCCGCCAGGGCAGCACGCCCCCTGCGGAGAAGAGCAGGGCAACAGGGGGCGCCGCCAGTGCCGTATCCAGCCGCCTGAGGAACGCCGGGCTGCTGATGAAAAGATAGCGTTTATCGTGGGGCAGGGCCGAGAGCTGCTCGGCATAGTTAAGCAGGCGGGCATGCACCGGCAGGCCGAGCGCCATGGGTAAGACGACGCGAAACGTCAGGCCATACAGGTGATGCAGCACCACGGAAGCCACGACGCTACAGCCCGCCAGCCGCTCGCCAAACCGTTCGGCGAGTAAACAGGCTTCACGATCCAGACTGATAATCGGCTTAATGACCCGCTGCGGCGAGCCGGTGGAGCCAGAGGTGAAAAGCTCGATAGCGCGCGTATCGTCAATGGCGGGCAGGGGAGAAAAGGCGTTGTCTGTCCGCGGCGTGGAAACCACCAGCCGCTGGCGCCCCGAAAAGTCGAGCGTGGCGTCGCTCAGAACGCCGCTGAACATGGCCCGCTGTTCGTTAAGCTGCGCAGCCCGGCTGTGGCCGGGGAGCACGGGCGTTTTACCCGCATGCAGCGTCGCCAGCAGGGCGACGATAAAAAGGTAGCCGTTTTCAAAACAGAGCGCCCAGCGTTCGCCCTCCTCCTGACGCAGCATGTCGACCAGCTGAGTCACATCGTGGCGCAGGTCGCCGAGCGTCCAGACTCGTTCGTCGAGCCAGGCGATCGGCGCGTCATCTGGACGCGGGGCATTTAGCCATTGGCTAAGAGGAAGAGGTTTACGCATCGTTCTCTCTTTTCATTACCCGCTGGCGCACCAGCCACTCGGAGGCCATCAGCGTTCCCATCAGGATGTAGGCAATTACCCCGTTCCACAGCGTCCACAGGCGCATGTCGGCGTACAGCACGGTAAACAGCGCGATTGCCCCGTTGCCGATAAAAAAGCCGCACCAGACTTGAGTGACCTTGCGGGTGTAGCGAACCCCTGCCGGCGACAGATGGGGTTCACGTATCCGCGCCAGCCGTTCTACCATCGGCATGGTTGTCCATAGCGACCCCCCAAACACCAACAGCATCACCAGATTGACGACCACCGGATAAAACAGTACCCACTGGTGAGCGTGCATAAGCGCGCTCGCCATGCACAGCACCACCCCGGCCAGGGTCACGCTCAGGAGCACGTAGCGCAGAGGACCGCGATGCCGGCGCGCCTGATATAAACGCAGCAGTAGCGCCAGCGCCATGACGGGCAATATCCACTGCAAACGGTGGCTTGCAAGGCCATAGCCAATCAAAAACGGCCATGCCAGCAGCATCAGGCCCGTCAGTATCGGGATGAGCGGAAGGGAAGGCACGTCAGGCTTCGCGCTGGAGCTGTTCCACAACGTTCACGATGTCCTGAACGGTACGCACCGCTTTGAAGGTTTCAGGTTTAATTTTATGACCCGTTTTCTTCTGCAGGTTAACCACCATGTCGACGGCATCAATGCTGTCGAGATCCAGATCTTCGTAAAGCCGGGCTTGTGGTGTGATGTCCTCAGGGTCGAGTTCAAACAGCTTAATAAGAAGCGCAGAGACTTCCTGATAAATCGTTTCTTGTTCTGTCATAGCGGGTCATTCTCAGGCGCGTTGTTGATGGATAAAAGCAGCGAGCGTGGCGACGGAATAGAAGTGCTGACGCATCTCGTCACTTTCGGCAGAAAGCACTACGCCGTACTGATTTTTCACGGCCAGCCCCAGCTCCAGGGCATCAATAGAGTCCAGACCCAGTCCGTCGCCAAACAGCGGAGCGTCGGTATCGATATCCTCTGGGGTAAGTTCTTCCAGATTCAGCGTAGAGATAATGAGATTCTTAACTTCAAGGTAGAGCGCTTGCATCTTTCATTCCTGACAAAGATTGAAGACCGGATGTTAATTGCTGCTGCATATGCCGGTTTAACTGCCTTGCCGCCAGCGCAGGTTCATGCTGGCTTGCATCGTAAAAATCATGAATGTTGATGCGTTCGCGAACATCCACGGTAAAAACAGGTTTTTTGGGCGGCACATTGTACCAGCGACTCTGTTTATCCAGCATGCGTTCGCTGCAGTGGATCACCACCACGCGCAGGGAGCGGTTGCAACGAACGGCGATATTCGCCGCTCCCCGCTGCAGGGTAATGGCTTCGCCCACGCGGGTGCGGGTGCCTTCCGGAAAGATAAGCAGAGTCTCCCCCTGCGCCAGACGCTGCTGGCTGGCATGAAGCAGCGTTTCTGCTTCGCTGTTGATCAGGTAGTCGGCCGCGCGGATCACGCCGCTGACAAAGGGGTTACGCAGCAGCGCGCTTTTCACCAGACAGTCGGTTTCGTTCATGACCGACGCGAGGATCACATAGTCCAGCAGCGAAGGGTGGTTCGCTATCACCAGGCAGCCGCGCTCGGCGCGCAGAACGTCCAGGTTAGTAAAGCGGTAATCCAGTACGCCAGTCCCGCGAACGACCGCCAGGAACAGCCGAAAGCTGGCGGAAATGCTGCGTCGTGCCAGTCGGCGGCGCTTCGCGCGATCGCGCTGGAAAACCAGCAGTAGGTTAAACCAGACCAGCGACAGCAGCAGCCCGCCGAGGCCAAACAGCGCGAAGCAGAATCCGGTCATCAGCATGCGCCATAACCGATCGAGACGGGACAGGAACCGGCTCATTAGCGCGTCCACTGCCACTGCAAACGCTCGCCCGCAAGGGCAAATTGCTGCGCGTCGCTCAGATAATGTCGAAGGAACTGCAGGCTTTGCGGCAGCGCCGGCTCTTCACCTGCGCTTGCGGGGCGGGTTTCACAGCAGAGCGTGTCTCCGGCTTCAATCACCAGCGCAAGGGCGTAAGGCCAGACGGGCATCTGCGGCGGGAGTGCGGTTTGATAAAACTCGGGCAGTACGCCGTCAAAATCTACCAGCAAAATGCGGGCGTAGCCCGCGTGGAGCAAGCTCAACACTTCGCACAAACTTTGCTGGAAAGTGTCCATACCGGCGGAGACCGAGGATGAGACAATCGGCTGACCCGCGGTAATCGTGAGATTGCCTACCGCGGCATTGTGGACGGACATCGCAAAATCGGTGGGGGAGACGGGTTGCTCCGTCGCCAGCGCGTGCAGAATACGATAGTTGCGTTCAAGTTCGCCATGGCGACTGCTGTAGACCACGGCATCAATACGATGTTTGCGAAGCATCGCAAGGCCGATGTCGACCGCCAGCTTGCTGCCTGAATTAAGGCGGCGGGCGGTCATCATCGGCAGTTCGGTCGGTTTCGCAAGCGGCGCGGCGGGATCGATGGCTTCGGACTGGCGCGACCATGCCTGCCATGCATCGGCATCGCTGAGTCCTGGCGCTCTTGCCTGCCAGTCGATAATAGAGAGTGTGAATTTCATCTAAGCGCGTCCGCGATAAACCTGTTTCTGTAATGTTTTCTTCGCAAGCGCGATGTTTCAGCGTACATCGTACAGTGTTGTCGCAGGCTTGCGAATAACGTTTCTCCTAAAAATTTCCCGTAGAGTAATGTTCCGTTCTACCCCAGACGCTTAACCCGGAAGCCGGCTTTTAGGTCTGCCTGGCCCAAGCAGAATGGCCAGCTTGCTGCCGCCTTTGGTGGTCTCCATCCAGATCTTACACACGCTGGTCAGAGGGACCGAGAGCAGCATGCCGACCGGGCCCAGCAGCCATCCCCAAACCAGTAAGGATAAAAACACCACCAGCGTCGACATGCCGAGCCGGTGCCCCATCATGCGCGGCTCAAGAATATTGCCCAGCACCATGTGCACCACGAGGAACAACGCGCCGACTAGCATGCATTCGTAGAAACCGTTAAACAGAAACGCCTGAATCATCGGCGGTACGGCAGAGAGCACCGCGCCAATATTCGGCACGTAGTTCAGCAGAAAGGCCAGCACGCCCCACATCAGCGCGAACTGCACGTCCATCAGCATCAGCCCCAGCCAGACAATGACCCCGGTCCATACGCTCAGGAGCGTTTTCAGCGCCAGATATTTGGAAACGCCCTTCAGCGCCCGGTGCAAGCCGGCAATGTGAATTTGTGGATTATTCAGCGCAAAGCGCAGCTTATAGGGAACGTGGCGCACTTCGAACAGCATAAACACCACCGTCATGACCAGCAGAAGAATGCTGGCCATCGCGCCGGAAAGCCCCGTCATCAAGGTGGTGGCGTAGGTCATGACCTTCTCTGAATCCATCCGGCGCAGCATCCGTTCGGGTGAGATATGCAGATTAAGGAAAGGCACCATCTCCTGCAGCGCCACGATCTTCCGCGTCAGCTCTTTGTTGTACTGCGGCAGCATCGTTGAGAACTCGCTCAGCGAGGCCGCCAGCACGCCGAAAAGCGCCGTCAGGGCAATCAGCATGACGATAACTACGATGGTGATCGCCACCGGTCGGCTGATGCCCCGGCGTAAAAACCAGGTGACCAGGGGATTAAGCACAATGGCAAAAAAGAGCGCCAGCAGGAGCTGAACAATAATGTCGGCGGCAGAATGGATACCCGCAAGAATAACCACCAGACAGGCGAGTTTTAATAAGATGTGGAGTCCTGCTTTGTCGGACGGATTAGGAGTCATGCGCGTTCCTTAGTGTGATGACCCGGTAAGTGTAGTGCCCGGGCTTCGCTTCGTCTGGATCCGTTAATCTGAAAGTCGGTGCTGATTTTCTTATTGTGGCGTGGTAATAGTGAAACACTGTTGCAAAAAATCAGGTAGAACCCCATGCCCGAACCTGCCGCTGAACCGGCACTGAGCGGACTGCGCCTCAATCTGCGCATCGTTTCCGTCGTTATTTTCAACTTTGCCAGCTATCTGACCATTGGCCTGCCGTTGGCGGTCTTGCCGGGCTATGTCCATGACGTCATGGGCTTTAGCGCCTTCTGGGCGGGGCTGGTGATTAGCCTGCAGTATTTCGCAACGCTCCTGAGCCGCCCGCATGCCGGGCGCTACGCGGACGCGTTCGGTCCAAAAAGCATCGTGGTAGTCGGGCTGTGCGGCTGTTTCCTCAGCGGCCTGAGCTACCTGCTGGCTGCCACAACCAGCCACTGGCCGCTGGTCAGCCTGGTGCTGCTCTGCCTGGGGCGCGTTATCCTGGGTATTGGTCAAAGCCTGGCGGGAACCGGGTCAACCCTGTGGGGCGTGGGGGTAGTCGGCGCGCCGCACATTGGCCGGGTGATCTCCTGGAACGGTATTGTTACCTACGGCGCGATGGCGCTCGGTGCGCCGCTCGGCGTGGTCTGCTATGCGTTTGGCGGCCTGTACGGGCTGGCTATCACCATTATGGCGGTCGCGCTTCTGGCGATCCTCTTTGCGCTGCCGCGCCCGAAGGTGAAGGCCAGCAAGGGCAAGCCGCTGCCGTTTCGGGCGGTGCTGGGGCGCGTCTGGCCGTACGGTATGGCGCTGGCGCTGGCGACCACCGGCTTCGGTGTCATTGCGACCTTCATTACCCTGTTCTACGACGCCAAAGGCTGGGACGGCGCAGCCTTTGCGCTAACCCTGTTCAGCTGCGCCTTTGTGGGCGCGCGTTTACTTTTCCCTAACGGTATCAACCGCCTGGGCGGGCTGAATGTGGCGATGATCTGTTTTGCGGTCGAGATTGTCGGGCTGCTGTTGACCGGCATCGCCGTGGTGCCGTGGGTCGCGAAAGTGGGCGTCTTCCTCGCGGGGGCGGGTTTTTCACTGGTCTTCCCGGCGCTGGGCGTGGTGGCGGTCAAAGCCGTGCCGCAGCAGAACCAGGGGGCGGCGCTGGCGACCTATACGGTCTTTATGGATATGTCTTTAGGGATTACCGGCCCGCTGGCGGGGCTGGTGATGAGCTGGGCAGGGGTTCCGGTTATCTATCTTGCCGCGGCGGGCCTGGTGGTTATCGCCCTGATGCTGACGTGGCGGCTAAAAAAATGGCCCCCGGTGCAGGCACCGGAGGCCACGTCATCATCGTGAAACGTTACTGGATCACGATGGTATTAATGATGTTTTCAGCAGCCGTCTGCGCTTTCTGCTGGTTTTCCGCAGGCAGGGTGATCTGCAGGGTCAGCAGTTTGTTATCAACCTTGCCCAGCACCACGGAAGAGTAGGCGGTCTGGCCTTTAGCGGAGATGATGCTGTCCAACTGCTGCAGCGTGTGGCCTTTCAGTTCAATGGACTTATTGGTAACCACCTGCAGCTGTGGATCGCGGCCGCGCTGCTGATCTTCCAGACGTTTGGACAGTACGGCCAGGTCTTCGCTGGTGTCGTCGCCCACAATCACAATGACCGCTTTCTGCCCGGTTGCGTCGGAGTAAACGTGCATATTGTTTGCCTGGGTGCCCAGCTTGCCGCTCTGGTCAGTCATATCGGCTGGCAGAGAGAAACTGAGTTTGCCATCCATCAGATTCACCGGCTGACCGGTCGCATTGCTCTCTGCGGATGCGCCCTGAGCAGGCGTTTTCGTGTCGCTGTTATCACAGGCTGCAAGACCCACAACCAGCAGGCCAATCCCGACATATTTAACCAGATTGCGCATTGACTTCTTCCTTTCGATAAACGGCCATAACGGCTCATTCGATCATCTTATCACAACTGATAAAGCGAACCCTTAACCAGCCTGCAATGCCGTGATTTCAGATTTATCTGCCAGCCTTTTCAGCAGCATATTCAGCAGCACGCCGTACATAGGCAGGAAGAAGACGATACTGATGAGCACCTTGAAGCAGTAGTCCACCAGCGCGATTTCCATCCAGTGCTCGGCCATAAACGCATCCGGGCTGCGCCAGAAGGCGATGAAGAAGAAGGCCAGCGTATCGCTCACGTTACCGAACAGCGTCGAGGCCGTGGGCGCCATCCACCAGCGATGATTCTGACGCAGGCGGTTAAACACGTGCACGTCGAGGATCTGCCCCAGCGCGTAGGCCATAAAGCTCGCCGCGGCGATACGGGCAACAAACAGGTTGAAGTGGGTTAACGCCTCGAAGCCCTGCCAGCTTCCCATATAAAACAGGGAGGACACCACGTACGAGATGAACAGCGCCGGAAGCATGACGGCAAAAATAATGCGGCGGGCCAGCGGTGCGCCAAAAATACGTACGGTTAAATCCGTGGCGAGGAAAATAAACGGAAAACTGAACGCGCCCCAGGTGGTGTGAAAACCAAAAATGGAGATGGGGAGCTGCACCAGATAGTTACTGGAGGTAATCACCAGCAGGTGAAAAAGGGAAAGCCAGAACAACGCTTTTACGCGCTGCGATTCAGAAAACTGCGTCATATTGTGACCTTTTTATACGTTGGGGTGAGGGAACCCAATAAAAACCGCAGCATGATACTGCTTTGGCAGGACATTGCAATGGTTAGTTTTTACGCAATCGTTAACCTGGTTTGCTTTGACTGCAACGGGGCGTAAACTACAGCCGTTTTTACCTGACCGAGAAGATCATGACCGACCTGTTTTCCAGCCCAGACCACACCCTTGATGCCCAGGGCCTTCGCTGCCCGGAACCGGTAATGATGGTACGTAAAACCGTGCGCAACATGCAGACCGGTGAAACGCTGCTGATCGTCGCTGACGACCCGGCCACCACGCGCGATATCCCCGGTTTTTGTACCTTTATGGAGCATGAGCTGGTGGCCCAGCAAACCGACGCGCTGCCGTACCGGTATTTGATTCGTAAGGGTTAGATGGGCTGTCCTCTGCGGCCTGATGCCCTCACCCCGGCCCTCTCCCACAGGGAGAGGGAGCAAACACTAAAAATGGCCACGTAGTGGCCATTTTGCTTTTACCTAGCCCTTCATCCATGCCCGGATCCCGTCCAGGAACATCTGCGTCGCCATCATCACCAGAATCAGCCCCATCAGACGCTCCAGCGCGTTTACCCCTTTCTCCCCGAGCAGGCGCAGGAACAGCGACGACTGCAGCAGGATAATAAATGTCCCGCCCCAGGCAATCAGCAGGGCAATCACCAGATGGCTCATCTGATTCGGATACTGATGCGACAGTAGCATCAGCGTGGCCAGAATGGTCGGCCCGGCAACGAGGGGAATCGCCAGCGGCACAATAAACGGCTCTTCACCCGCGGGCAGGCCGCTGCTGCTGCCTTCCGCGCTCGGGAAAATCATCTTAATCGCAATCAGGAACAGAATAATCCCGCCGGAAATCGACACGGTTTCGGCACGCAGGTTCAGGAACGCGAGGATTTTTTCCCCCGCAAACAGGAAGATAAACATCACCAGCAGGGCGATAAGCAGCTCGCGGATCATGATCGCCCGGCGGCGCTTCGGCTCGGTGTGCTTCAGCACCGACATGAAGATTGGCAGGTTGCCCAGCGGATCCATTATCAGGATCAATAAAACCGCGGCGGAAATGATTTCACTCATGTAAATTATCCCTGAAACTCTCTATGGTTATTATGATGATTAGCTGTATTTCTGATTGCCGGGCAATCATCGATTAATTTCGCTTGCGACTTTGGCAGCATTTTGTAATGTGAAGCATATCCCAGTTCAATACTGGCTTGCACAAACAGCACACACCCTCAGCAGGAAAAAAATGCTATGAAAAACGTTGGTTTTATCGGCTGGCGCGGTATGGTCGGCTCTGTACTCATGCAACGCATGGTTGAAGAGCGCGATTTCGACGCTATCCGCCCGGTCTTCTTCTCCACTTCCCAGCTCGGCCAGGCTGCTCCGTCCTTTGGTGGTACCACAGGCACGTTGCAGGATGCGTACGATCTGGAAGCGCTGAAGGCACTCGACATTATTGTCACCTGCCAGGGCGGCGATTATACCAACGAAATCTATCCAAAGCTGCGTGAAAGCGGCTGGCAGGGCTACTGGATTGACGCGGCCTCTTCGCTGCGTATGAAAGACGATGCCATCATCATTCTCGACCCGGTTAACCAGGGCGTCATTACCGACGGCCTGAACAACGGCGTGAAAACCTTTGTCGGAGGCAACTGTACCGTCAGCCTGATGCTGATGTCGCTGGGCGGCCTGTTCGCGCAGGACCTGGTGGAGTGGGTCTCCGTGGCGACCTACCAGGCGGCGTCCGGCGGCGGCGCGCGTCATATGCGCGAGCTGCTGACCCAGATGGGCCAGCTGCACCAGAGCGTCGCGACCGAGCTGGCAAACCCGGCGTCCGCGATTCTGGATATCGAGCGTAAAGTCACTCAGCTGACCCGCAGCGGTGAGCTGCCGGTGGATAACTTTGGCGTACCGCTGGCCGGTGGTCTGATCCCGTGGATCGACAAACAGCTGGATAACGGCCAGACCCGCGAAGAGTGGAAGGGTCAGGCAGAGACCAACAAAATTCTCGCGACCGCGAACACCATTCCGGTTGACGGCCTGTGCGTGCGCATCGGCGCGCTGCGCTGCCACAGCCAGGCCTTCACCATTAAACTGAAAAAAGATGTGTCTATTCCGACCGTGGAAGAGCTGCTGGCCGCGCACAACCCGTGGGCGAAAGTGGTGCCAAACGATCGCGATATCACCATGCGCGAACTGACCCCTGCGGCCGTTACCGGCACGCTGACCACGCCGGTTGGCCGTCTGCGTAAGCTGAACATGGGGCCGGAGTATCTCTCCGCGTTCACCGTGGGTGACCAGCTCTTATGGGGCGCGGCAGAACCGCTGCGCCGCATGCTGCGCCAGCTAGCGTAATAATTTGTTAACTACGAGGGGGTGATTTTCACCCCCTTTTTTTGCGTACTACATGGAGTAAAACGCATATGTCTTATTTTTATCAGGAGTCGTGTAGAGCGTTGGCTATGCTTTAAGGAAGAGTCATTTCTTACCTGAGGTTAGGACGGGCTGACAGGATGCCCGTTCAGGTCACATTAAAGTCGTCCCAGGCGCTAAAAAAGGACGACATAAAAAAACAGGATGAATACCATGTCCGATCGTGTGGATAGAGACGTGATTAATGCGCTTATTGCGGGTCATTTTGCCGACCCCTTTTCCGTGCTTGGGATGCATCATACTGAGGCTGGTCTGGAAGTTCGGGCATTGTTACCGGATGCCACCGAAGTGTGGGTCATTGAACCCAAAACCGGCCGCAAGGTGGGTAATCTGGAATGCCTCGATTCACGTGGCTTCTTCTCCGGGGTAATGCCCCGTCGTAAAAACCCCTTTCGTTACCAGCTCGCCGTCATCTGGCACGGCCAGCAAAACCTGATTGACGATCCCTATAGTTTTGGCCCGCTCTTAAAAGAGATGGACGCCTGGCTGCTGTCTGAAGGGACCCACCTGCGACCTTATGAAACGCTGGGTGCCCATGCGGACACGATGGACGGTATCACCGGCACGCGGTTTGCCGTGTGGGCGCCAAATGCCCAGCGCGTCTCCGTTGTCGGACAGTTCAACTACTGGGACGGGCGCCGTCACCCGATGCGCCTGCGCCGCGAAACCGGCATCTGGGAGCTGTTTATCCCCGGGGCGCACAACGGGCAGCTCTATAAGTTCGAGATGATCGACGCCAACGGCAAGCTGCGCATCAAATCCGACCCTTATGCCTTTGAAGCGCAGATGCGCCCGGAGACCGCGTCGTTGATCTGCGGCCTGCCGGAGAAAGTCGTCCAGACGGAGGAACGCAAGCAGGCCAACCGCTTTGATGCGCCGATCTCCGTCTATGAGGTCCATCTCGGCTCATGGCGTCGCCACACCGATAACAACTTCTGGCTGAGCTACCGGGAGCTGGCCGACCAGCTTGTTCCATACGCCAAATGGATGGGCTTTACCCACCTGGAGCTGCTGCCGGTCAATGAACACCCGTTCGACGGCAGCTGGGGCTATCAGCCCACCGGGCTGTATGCGCCGACGCGCCGCTTCGGCACGCGCGATGACTTCCGCTACTTCATTGATGCCGCGCACGCCGCTGGTCTGAACGTGATCCTCGACTGGGTGCCGGGTCACTTCCCGTCGGATGATTTTGCGCTGGCAGAGTTTGACGGCACCAAGCTGTACGAGCACAGCGACCCGCGCGAAGGCTATCACCAGGACTGGAATACGCTGATCTACAACTACGGTCGCCGTGAAGTGTCGAACTACCTGGTCGGGAACGCGCTGTACTGGATCGAGCGCTTCGGCATTGATGCCCTGCGCGTCGATGCGGTGGCGTCGATGATCTACCGCGACTACAGTCGCAAAGAGGGCGAGTGGATCCCGAACGAGTTTGGCGGCCGTGAAAACCTGGAAGCGATTGAGTTTCTGCGCAGCACCAACCGCATTATCGGCGAGCAGGTCGACGGTGCCGTCACCATGGCTGAAGAGTCCACTGATTTCCCCGGCGTGTCCCGTCCGCCGTCAATGGGCGGCCTGGGCTTCTGGTACAAGTGGAACCTCGGCTGGATGCACGACACGCTCGACTACATGAAGCTCGATCCGGTTTATCGCCAGTACCATCACGACAAGCTGACGTTCGGGCTGCTCTACAACTACACCGAAAACTTCATGCTGCCGCTGTCCCACGACGAAGTGGTGCACGGCAAGAAATCCATTCTCGACCGCATGCTGGGCGACGCGTGGCAGAAGTTTGCCAACCTGCGCGCCTACTACGGCTGGATGTTTGCTTTCCCGGGCAAAAAACTGCTGTTTATGGGCAACGAGTTCGCTCAGGGACGCGAGTGGAACCACGACACCAGCCTCGACTGGCATCTGCTGGAGGGCGGCGACAACTGGCACCACGGGGTGCAGCGTCTGGTCCGGGACCTGAACCTGACCTATCGCCATCACAAAGCGCTGCACGAGCTGGACTTCGATCCGTACGGCTTTGAGTGGCTGGTGGTGGATGACCACGAGCGCTCGGTGTTTGTCTTTGTGCGCCGTGACAAAGCGGGTAACGAGATTATCGTCGCCAGCAACTTCACGCCGGTGCCGCGCCAGCACTATCGCTTTGGCATTAACCAGCCGGGTAAATGGCGCGAAATCCTCAATACCGACTCCATGCATTACCACGGCAGCAATGCCGGTAACGGCGGGCTGGTACAGAGCGATGCCGTCGAAAGCCACGGGCGGCCCAACTCCCTGAGCCTGACGCTGCCGCCGCTTAGCACTATCTGGCTGGTGCGGGAGGGCGAATGACGCAGCTCACGGCAGGTAAACCCGAACCGCTCGGGGCGAGCTTTGACGGAAAGGGGGTGAACTTCACCCTCTTTTCCGCTCACGCGGAGCGGGTGGAACTGTGCGTGTTTGACGGGGAAGGTAACGAGCACCGTTACGATTTACCGGCGCGCACGGGGGAGACCTGGCACGGCTACCTGGCCGGAGGACGGCCGGGGATACACTACGGTTTTCGCGTTCACGGTCTCTGGGATCCTTCTCAGGGGCACTGGTTTAACCCGGCGAAGCTGCTGATTGACCCGTGCGCGCACCGCGTGGACGGCGAGTTTAAAGACGACCCGCTGTTCCACGTGGGCTACGGCGAGCCTGACCACCGCGACAGCGCGCCCGTCGTGCCAAAAAGCGTGGTGGTGAACGATCTCTACGACTGGGAAGACGATGCCCCGCCGCGCACGCCGTGGGGAAATACCGTCATTTATGAAGCTCACGTCAAAGGGCTGACGTACCTGCACCCGTCGATCCCCAAAGAGATGCGCGGCACCTACAAGGCGCTCGGGCATCCGACGATGGTCGCCTACCTGAAACACCTTGGCATCACCGCCCTGGAGCTGCTGCCCGTGGCGCATTTCGCCAGCGAGCCCCGTCTGCAGCGGCTGGGGCTGAGCAACTACTGGGGCTACAACCCGCTGGCCATGTTCGCGCTCGAGCCCCGCTATGCCGTCCATCCGGAGAAGGCGCGGGACGAGTTTCGCGATGCGGTGAAGGCGCTCCACGCGGCGGGTATTGAGGTCATTCTGGACGTGGTGCTGAACCACAGCGCCGAAAGCGATCTCGATGGACCAACGCTCTCCATGCGCGGAATTGATAACCGTAGCTATTATTGGATCAGGCAGGATGGCGATTACGAGAACTGGACCGGCTGCGGCAACACGCTCAATCTCAGCCATCCGGCGGTCACGCATTTTGCTTATGAATGCCTGAAATACTGGGTGGAAACGTTCCACGTCGACGGTTTTCGTTTCGACCTGGCGCCCGTGATGGGGCGCACGCCGGCGTTTAGCCAGCAGGCGCCGCTGTTTGAGGCGATAAAAAACTGCCCGGTGCTCTCGCAGGTGAAGCTCATCGCGGAGCCGTGGGACATAGGTGAAGGCGGCTATCAGGTCGGGAATTTCCCGCCGCTGTTTGCCGAGTGGAACGATCACTATCGCGATGCCGTGCGCCGCTTCTGGCTGGAGCGGAATCTGTCGCTGGGGGAATTTGCCGGACGCTTTGCCGCATCCAGCGATCTCTTTAAGCGTGACGGTAAACGCCCGTCGGCCACCGTCAATCTGTTAACGGCGCACGACGGTTTTACGCTCCGGGACTGCGTTTGTTTCAATCAGAAACACAATGAGGCAAACGGCGAGGAGAATCGCGATGGCACTAACAATAACCATAGCTTTAATCATGGTATAGAAGGGTTAGGCGGAAGTCTGGACGTTATCGAGCGGCGACGCGCCAGCGTTCATGCGCTGCTGACAACGCTTTTACTGTCGCAGGGCACGCCGATGCTGCTGGCGGGTGATGAGCACGGCCACAGCCAGCACGGTAACAACAATGCGTATTGCCAGGACAACACCTTAACCTGGCTCGACTGGGGAGAAGCGAACAGCGGGTTGATCCACTTCACCGCGGCGCTGATCCATCTTCGCCAGCACATCCCTGCGCTGACCGCTGACCGCTGGTGGGAAGAGGGTGACGGGAACGTCCGCTGGCTGAATCAAGACGCGCAACCGCTAAGCGCGCAAGAGTGGCAACACGGCGTACCGCGCCTGCAAATCCTGCTCTCGGATAAGTGGCTGGTCACGCTGAACGCGACGGATGACGTCGCAGAGATTGTTTTACCTGACGGGGAATGGCGCGCCGTTCCCCCCTTTGCCGGAGCGGATAATCCGGTAGTAATGGCTGTCTGGCACGGGCCTGCGCACGGAGTGTGCGTATTCCAAAGATGATAAAAAAGGAGTTAGTCATGGTTAGATTAGAGAAAAACGATCCCTTAATGTTGGCACGCCAGCTACCATTAAAAACGGTTGCCCTGATACTTGCGGGCGGGCGTGGTACCCGTCTGAAAGATTTGACCATCAAGCGCGCCAAGCCGGCTGTTCACTTTGGTGGTAAATTCCGCATTATTGACTTTGCGCTCTCCAACTGCCTGAACTCAGGTATTCGCCGCATTGGCGTCATTACGCAGTATCAGTCGCACACGCTGGTTCAGCATATTCAGCGCGGCTGGTCATTCTTCAGCGAAGAGATGAACGAGTTTGTCGATCTCCTTCCTGCGCAGCAGCGCGTTCACGGCGAAAACTGGTATCGCGGGACGGCAGATGCGGTCACGCAGAACCTCGATATCATTCGTCGCTATAGCGCGGAATACATCGTGATCCTCGCCGGGGACCACATCTACAAGCAAGATTACTCCCATATGCTCATCGACCACGTCGAAAAAGGGGCACGCTGCACCGTGGCGTGTCTGCCGGTGCCCGTTGCGGAAGCGACGGCGTTTGGCGTCATGCACGTGGATGCGGACGACAAAATTATCGACTTCGTTGAAAAACCGGCTAACCCGCCAACCATGCCGGGAGACGACACCAAATCGCTCGCCAGCATGGGGATCTATGTCTTTGATGCAGACTATCTTTATGAGCTGCTGGAAGACGACGACAAAGACGAAAATTCCAGCCACGACTTCGGTAAAGACATCATTCCGAAAATCACCAAAGCTGGCATGGCGTATGCACATCCTTTCCCGCTGTCCTGCGTGCAGTCAGACCCGAATGCAGAACCTTACTGGCGCGACGTGGGAACGCTGGAAGCGTACTGGAAAGCGAACCTCGACCTGGCGTCGGTTACGCCTGAGCTGGACATGTACGACCAGAACTGGCCGATTCGTACCCATATGGAATCGCTACCGCCGGCCAAATTCGTTCAGGACCGCTCCGGCAGCCATGGTATGACGCTGAACTCGCTGGTGTCCGGCGGGTGCATTATTTCAGGCTCGGTGGTGGTGCAGTCGGTACTGTTCCCCCGCGTGCGGATAAATTCATTCTGTAATATCGATTCGGCAGTCTTATTGCCGGATGTCTGGGTAGGGCGCTCGTGTCGTCTGCGTCGCTGCGTTATCGATCGTGCCTGCGTCATCCCGGAAGGGATGGTCATTGGCGAGAACGCGGAAGAAGACGCGCGTCGTTTCTACCGTTCGGAAGAGGGGATCGTGTTAGTCACACGGGAAATGTTGCGGAAGCTGCAGATCAAACAGGAGCGATGATGCAGGTTTTACACGTATGTTCTGAGATGTTCCCGTTGTTAAAAACGGGCGGTCTGGCAGATGTCCTTGGTGCATTACCGGCGGCGCAAATCGCCGGAGGAGTGGATACCCGAGTTCTGCTGCCCGCCTTCCCGGATATTCGGCGCGGTATTCCCGATGCAAAAGTCGTGTCGCGTCGTGAGACCTTCGCCGGACGCATCACCCTGCTGTTTGGACATTACAATGGCGTAGGGATTTACCTGATCGACGCGCCGCACTTATACGACCGACCGGGCAGCCCGTATCACGATACGAACCTGTTCGCCTATACCGACAACGTGCTGCGCTTTGCGCTGCTTGGCTGGGTCGGGGCAGAAATGGCGACGGGGCTGGATCCGTTCTGGCGCCCGGACGTGGTGCACGCGCACGACTGGCACGCCGGTCTTGCCCCGGCGTATCTCGCCGCGCGCGGCCACCCGGCCAAATCCGTCTTTACCGTGCATAATCTGGCGTATCAGGGCATGTACTATGCCCATCACATGAATGACATCGATCTGCCATGGTCCTTCTATAACATGCACGGGCTGGAGTTTAACGGGCAAATTTCGTTCCTGAAAGCGGGCCTGTACTACGCCGATCACATCACGGCGGTGAGCCCAACCTACGCCCGCGAAATTACCCAGCCGGAGTTTGGCTACGGTATGGAAGGCCTGCTGCAGCAGCGCCATCGTGAAGGGCGCCTGTCGGGTATTTTGAACGGCGTGGATGAACAGATCTGGAGCCCGGAAACCGATCTTCTGCTGGCGGCGCGCTACGGTCGTGATTCCGTGGAGGACAAAGCGGAGAACAAACGCCAGCTGCAGATTGCGATGGGCCTGAAGGTTAACGACAAAGTGCCGCTGTTTGCGGTAGTGAGCCGCCTGACCAGCCAGAAAGGGCTGGATCTGGTGCTGGAGGCGCTGCCCGGTTTACTGGAACAGGGCGGACAGCTGGCCCTGCTCGGCGCGGGCGACCCGGTGCTGCAGGAAGGTTTCCTTGCCGCCGCCGCGGAACATCCTGGCCAGGTGGGCGTGCAGATTGGTTACCACGAGGCCTTCTCGCACCGCATTATGGGCGGCGCGGACGTCATCCTGGTGCCAAGCCGTTTCGAACCCTGCGGCCTGACGCAGCTTTACGGCCTGAAATACGGCACCCTGCCGCTGGTACGCCGCACGGGCGGGCTGGCGGATACCGTATCCGATAGCTCTCTGGAAAACCTGGCGGACGGTATCGCCAGCGGGTTTGTCTTCGAGGACAGTAATGCCTGGTCGCTGCTTCGGGCGATTCGGCGTGCTTTCGTCTTGTGGTCCCGTCCATCGCTGTGGCGTTACGTTCAACGTCAGGCGATGTCCATGGACTTTAGCTGGCACGTCGCGGCGCAGTCGTACCGCGATCTCTATCAACGCTTGATGTAACGAGGCGAAGTTACTGATATGAACGCTCCATTTAGCTACTCTTCACCCACGCTCAGCGTTGAGGCATTAAAGCACTCCATCGCCTACAAGCTGATGTTCACCATCGGGAAAGATCCGGTTATTGCCAACAAGCACGAGTGGCTGAACGCCACCCTGTTTGCGGTGCGCGACCGTTTAGTGGAACGCTGGCTGCGCTCAAACCGCGCCCAGCTCTCGCAGGAAACGCGTCAGGTTTACTACCTGTCGATGGAATTTTTGATTGGCCGCACGCTGTCCAATGCGCTGTTGTCGCTCGGTATTTATGACGACGTCAAAACCGCACTGGAAGAGATGGGGTTAGATTTAGAAGAACTGATCGACGAAGAGAACGACCCGGGCCTCGGTAACGGCGGTCTGGGGCGTCTTGCCGCCTGCTTCCTCGACTCGCTGGCGACGCTGGCGCTGCCGGGCCGCGGCTACGGTATTCGCTACGACTACGGCATGTTCAAACAGAACATCGTCGACGGGCGTCAGAAAGAGTCCCCGGACTACTGGCTGGAGTACGGTAACCCGTGGGAGTTTAAACGTCACAACACGCGTTACAAGGTGCGCTTTGGCGGGCGTATTCAGCAGGAAGGGAAAAAATCCCGCTGGGTGGAAACCGAAGAGATCCTGGCCGTGGCCTACGACCAGATTATCCCCGGTTACGACACCGATGCCACCAACACGCTGCGCCTGTGGAGCGCTCAGGCCAGTAGCGAAATCAACCTCGGTAAATTCAACCAGGGTGACTACTTTGCGGCGGTGGAAGATAAAAACCACTCCGAGAACGTGTCCCGCGTGCTGTACCCGGACGACTCGACCTATTCCGGCCGCGAGCTGCGCCTGCGTCAGGAGTATTTCCTCGTCTCCTCGACGATTCAGGATATCCTCAGCCGCCACCATCAGCTGCACAAAACCTACGCCAACCTGGCGGAGAAAACCGCGATTCACCTTAACGACACCCACCCGGTGCTCTCCATTCCGGAGCTGATGCGCCTGCTCATCGACGAGCATAAGTTCAGCTGGGATGACGCGTTTGAAGTGACCTGTCAGGTGTTCTCCTACACTAACCACACGCTGATGAGCGAAGCGCTGGAAACGTGGCCAGTGGATATGCTCGGCAAAATCCTGCCGCGCCATCTGCAGATTATCTTTGAGATTAACGACTACTTCCTCAAGACCCTGCAGGAGCAGTACCCGAACGATACCGGCCTGCTGAGCCGGGCGTCCATCATTGATGAATCGAACGGTCGCCGCGTGCGCATGGCCTGGCTGGCGGTGGTGATCAGCCATAAGGTAAACGGGGTGTCTGAACTCCACTCGAACCTGATGGTGCAGTCGCTGTTTGCGGACTTCGCGAAGATCTTCCCGACGCGCTTCTGCAACGTGACAAACGGCGTTACGCCGCGCCGCTGGCTGGCGCTGGCCAACCAGCCGCTGTCTGAGGTGCTGGACGAGAATATCGGCCGCACCTGGCGTACCGATTTGAGCCAGCTGAGCGAGCTTGAACAGCACATCGATTTCCCGACGGTGAATAAAGCCGTGCGCGAAGCCAAGCTGCTGAACAAAAAGCGCCTGGCGGTCTGGCTGGCGATGCACCTCAACGTGGTGGCAAACCCGAAAGCGCTGTTCGACGTGCAGATCAAACGCATTCACGAATACAAGCGTCAGCTGATGAACGTGCTGCACGTGATCACCCACTACAACCGCATCAAGGCCGATCCTACGGCGGAATGGGTGCCGCGCGTGAAGATCTTTGCCGGCAAGGCGGCCTCCGCCTACTACATGGCGAAGCACATTATTCATCTCATCAACGACGTGGCGAAGGTGGTTAACCAGGACCCGGAGATTGGCGACAAGCTGAAGGTGGTGTTTATCCCGAACTACAGCGTCAGCCTGGCGCAGCTGATCATCCCGGCGGCGGATCTCTCCGAGCAGATTTCCACGGCGGGTACGGAAGCGTCCGGCACCAGCAACATGAAGTTTGCCCTTAACGGCGCCCTGACCATCGGCACGCTGGACGGGGCGAACGTCGAGATGCTGGAGCATGTGGGGGAAGAAAATATCTTTATCTTCGGTAATACGACGGAAGAGGTGGAGGCGCTGCGCAGGAAAGGCTACTCGCCGCGTCAATATTACGAAGAGGATGAGGAGTTACGCCAGGTGCTGACGCAGATCGCAACCGGCGTGTTTAGCCCTGACGAGCCGAGCCGCTATCGCGATCTGGTGGACTCGCTGATTAACTTTGGCGATCACTATCAGGTGCTGGCGGATTATCGCAGCTACGTGGACTGTCAGGATAAGGTGGACGATCTGTACCGTCAGCAGGAGAAGTGGACCAGTGCCGCGATGTATAACATCGCCAATATGGGCTATTTCTCGTCCGACAGGACCATCAAGGAGTATGCCGATACGATCTGGCATATTGATCCGGTGAGGTTGTAAAAACAAAGCCCGGTGGCGCTGCGCTTACCGGGCCTACGGGATCGAGTAGGCCGGGTAAGCGCAGCGCCACCGGGCTTTTTTCAATTACGATGCTAACGACAGCTCACGCTTCCCCGCGTTCTGCAGCAACCAATGCGCCACGCGGGACTGCTGCTCGGCGTTGAGCCACATCCCTTCTTTGGTACGACGCCAGATTGCATCGTCCAGGCGACGAACCCATTCGTGTTCGACCAGATAGCGCAGTTCGGCTTCGTACAGCTCGTGGCCGAAATGTTCGCCCAGATCCGCAATCTCTTTTGCATCGCCCAGCAACAGCTCGGTATTGCTGCCGTAGGTGCGGGCATAGTGACGCGCCATTCCTTCGGTGATGAACGGGAAGCGACGACGCAGCTTCGCGGCGTAATCATCGCGGTTATCGCCGATATCACCGCCGGGCAGTACCGCGCCTTTGGTCCATGCCGGGCCAATGCCTTTGTAGTACGGCGCCAGTTTCTCCAGCGCGTGCTCGGCCAGCTTGCGGTAGGTGGTGAGCTTGCCGCCAAACACCGACAGCAGCGGCGCCTGGCCGTCCACGTCGTGAATATCGAGCGTATAGTCGCGGGTGATGGCCTGTGGTGAATCCGACTCGTCGTCGCACAGCGGACGCACGCCGGAGTAGGTCCAGACCACGTCATCGCGCGACAGCTGTTTCTTAAAGTGCGCGTTATACACTTTGAGCAGGTAATTCACTTCGCTCTCGTCGATCTCGACGTTTTTCGGATCGCCTTTGTACTCCACGTCGGTGGTACCGATGATCGAGAACTCGTCCATCCACGGGATCACAAACACGATGCGCTTGTCTTCGTTCTGCAGAATGTAGGCCTGTTTCTGCGTATGCACGCGCGGCACCACAATATGGCTGCCTTTGATCAGGCGAATGCCGTACGGCGAAGGCAGATGCATGCCGTCGTCAAAGAACTGCTTCACCCACGGACCGGTGGCGTTCACCAGGCCGCGCGCTTTCCAGCTGAACTTCTCGCCGGTATCGATATCTTCCGCTTCGACAATCCACAGGCCGTTTTCACGACGGGCAGCGGTCGCGCGGGTGCGGGTTTTCACCTCGCCGCCTTTCTTCTCGACCATCTGCGCATTGGCCAGCACCAGGCGGGCATCGTCCACCCAGCAGTCGGAATATTCGAAACCGCGCACGATTTCAGGCTTAAGGACCGATTCTGAGCCAAAACGCAAACCGGTCGACCCCGGCAGGCTGGTGCGTTTACCCAGATGATCGTACATAAACAGACCGATTCGGATCATCCACGCCGGACGCAGATGCGGGCGATGGGGCAGGCGGAAGCGCATCGGAATAGCCAGATGCGGCGCCATTTTCAGCAGCACTTCACGTTCGGCCAGTGCTTCACTGACCAGGCGGAATTCGTAGTGTTCCAGGTAGCGCAGGCCACCGTGAATCAGTTTGGAGCTGGCGGACGACGTCGCGCAGGCGAGATCGTTAGCTTCCAGCATCAGCACGGATAATCCGCGTCCTGCGGCGTCGACCGCAATACCGGCACCGTTGATGCCACCGCCTATCACAATCAGATCTTTGGTTTCCATAACACCCTCACGCACTTTCGTTAAAGCTCAGAAATGTTCGATATCGCTCATAATAGCAAAGGAACGCGCTTTTGGTAACATCAAAAAAACAATTTAGAGTGATATGGATAACATAATGGCGTTTACCCGCCGCCAGGACGTACACTACGGGGTAAAATAGTGCGACTAACTTTTCTCCCTCTCCCCGTGGGAGAGGGCTGGGGTGAGGGCATCAGAGCGCACCCAACCTGAACAACAGAAAGAGAACACCATGGATCAGTTTGAATGTATTAACGTAGAAGAAGCCCACCAGAAGATGCACCAGGGAAAAGCGGTGCTGGTGGACATCCGCGACCCGCAGAGTTTTGCGATGGGCCATACGCCAGGCGCGTTCCACCTCACCAACGACACGCTGGGCGCGTTTATGCGCGATAACGACTTCGAGACGCCGGTGATGGTCATGTGCTACCACGGCAACAGCAGCAAAGGCGCTGCGCAGTATCTGCTTCAGCAGGGTTACGACGCGGTGTACAGCGTCGACGGCGGTTTCGATGCCTGGCATCGTCATTTCCCGGCAGAAGTGGAATACGCTTTTGAGCGCTGATCCCGCTATACTGTCCCCTTTTGTGTGGAAATAAGCGACCGCTGCCCATGTTGATGATCACCTCTTTTACCAACCCGCGCGTCGCCCAGGCGTTTGTCGATTATATGGCGACGCAGGGCGTTATTCTGACCATCCAGCAACATCATCAGACCGACGTCTGGCTGGCCGACGAGAGCCAGGCCGGGCGGGTAAACGAGGAGCTGGCGCGTTTTCTTGAGAACCCCGGCGACCCGCGCTATCTGGCGGCAAGCTGGCAGTCCGGCCAGACGGACACCGGGCTGCACTATAGCCGTTTTCCTTTCCTTGCCACCATCCGCGAACGCGCGGGCCCGTTTACGCTGCTGCTGATGGCCGCCTGCATCATCGTCTTTATTATTATGAACGTGGTGGGCGACCAGAGCGTGATGATTGCCCTGGCGTGGCCGTATGACCCGTCTCTTGAGTTTGACGTCTGGCGCTACTTTACCCACGCGCTGATGCACTTCTCGGTGATGCATATCCTCTTTAACCTGCTCTGGTGGTGGTATCTCGGCGGCGCCGTTGAGAAGCGCCTGGGGAGCGGCAAGCTGATCGTTATCACCATTATTAGCGCGCTGCTGAGCGGCTACGTGCAGCACAAATTCAGCGGCCCGTGGTTTGGCGGGCTGTCCGGCGTCGTGTATGCCCTGATGGGCTATGTCTGGCTTCGCGGGGAACGCGACCCGGAAAGCGGCATCTATCTGCAGCGCGGATTAATAACCTTTGCGTTAATATGGCTGATTGCCGGATGGTTTGATCTGTTTGGTATGTCTATCGCCAATGGTGCGCACGTTACCGGGCTGGCCATCGGGCTGGCGATGGCCTTTGCCGACACGCTCCATGCGCGAAAACGAACATAATTCTCAGGGATAATTGATGAAACAAACACAACGCCATGACGCCATTATCGAACTGGTAAAAAAACAGGGATACGTCAGCACCGAAGAGCTGGTTGAGCAGTTTGCCGTCAGCCCGCAAACCATCCGTCGTGACCTGAACGACCTGGCCGATCAAAACCGCATTCTGCGCCACCACGGCGGCGCGGCGCTGCCGTCCAGCTCGGTCAACACCTCCTGGCATGACCGTAAAGCCACGCAGACGGCAGAGAAAGAGCGCATCGCCCGCAAGGTCGCCAGCCAGATCCCCAACGGGGCAACGCTGTTTATTGATATCGGCACCACGCCGGAAGCGGTCGCCCATGCGCTGCTGGATCACGAGAACCTGCGCGTGGTGACCAACAACCTGAACGTGGCCAACACCCTGATGCAGAAAGACGATTTCCGCATCATTCTCGCAGGCGGCGAACTGCGCAGCCGCGACGGCGGAATTATTGGCGAAGCGACCCTCGACTTTATCTCTCAGTTCCGCCTCGACTTCGGCATTCTGGGGATCAGCGGCATCGACAGCGATGGCTCGCTGCTGGAGTTTGATTACCACGAGGTGCGCACCAAGCGCGCGATTATTGAAAACTCACGCCACGTGATGTTGGTGGTAGACCATTCCAAGTTTGGCCGTAACGCGATGGTCAACATGGGCAGCATCAGCATGGTGGATGCGGTTTATACCGATGTGATGCCGCCAGCGGGCGTGATGCAGGTGATTAAAGATAATAATTTGCAGCTGGAACTGTGCTAGAAGTTGTGTCGGGTGGCGCTGCGCTTACCCGACCTACAAAACCCCGTAGGCCCGTGCAAGCGTAGCGCCGCGGGGCAATGAATTACACGCCGTACCCCATCATCTTCAAAAGCTGCTGCGCATGCTGCACCGCATCCTGACGATGCGCCACGCCCAGCTTCTGATACAGGTTGCGGATATGCGTTTTGATGGTGGTGGCCGCCACCGCCAGCTCGCCGGCAATCTGCTCATTGCTGTAGCCCGAATAGATCAGCCCCAGAACCTGCCATTCGCGCTGGGTGAGCGGGCTGGTGCGGATAAGCTCCGGCACTTCCGGGTGGTTCAGCAGACGTTCAACGAAGTTCTCATCGAAATGCGCAAACTTGTGGCGATGGTGCTGGTTAATCTCGCGCAGAATGCGCTGGGCGCGATGCTGATCCAGTTCCGGCAGCGTATTGAGCTGAATAAGCTGACGCAGTTGCTGCGCCATCACTTCACCTTCAATCACAAAGTGGCTGATAAACCCGGTGCGGTTAGCCAGCTGCAGCGCTTCCAGCAGCACGCGCTGCGCGTCGTTTTTACGGCCCGCCTGCCAGTAAAGCTGGTTAAGCAGCAGCAGGTTGCGGTTCAGGTCGCTCATCAGGCGCAGGCTGCGCGCGTTCTCGTTCAGCTCTTCCAGCACAATCTCTGCGGGCTCTAAATCACCGAGCAGGATCTGCGCGCGGGCGATGTTGCGCCACTGGCTCTGCAGGAAGTGGTTGTTGGCAAACTCCGGTTTTGGCGTCTGACGCAGCCAGTTGGCGGCGGATTTTTTGTCGCCGGTCATCTGCCAGTAAATCACCCGGACCTTATCGGCGTTCGAGACCCAGTCGCTATGATACTGACCGTTGCCGAGCAGGTTTTCCAGGCGGTTAAGATGGTTGCGGGCGTTATCGAGATCGCCGCGCGCCAGCGAGCACTGCACCAGCAGCGCCAGGCACTGTAGCTGCTGCTGCGGCTGGAAGCCGGAGAGGACGTTTACACCCTGACGGGCGCAGCTTTCGGCTTCATCCAGACGCGACCAGGCCCACAGTAGCTGAGCGCGAATACGCAGCAGGAACTCGTGCATCGGCAGCTGTTCCAGATGCTGTTCACGAATCAGCTGGAACGCCTTTTCCTGGTTTTCCCAGGCGGCCTGCAGGAAGCCCTGAGCGAACAAAATTTCGCTTTGCTGGATCAGGCTCCACAGCGCGTAGTGCCAGACATCATGGCGACGCGCCATCTGTTCGGTTTGCTGCATCAGCGACAGGGAGCGCGTCAGCTCGCCTTTGCAGTGCAGCACTTCGCCGTGTACCGACGTGGCAACAATCCGGCTGTAGAAGTTGGCGAGCGGCAGTTCATCCAGCGCGACCATCGCCAGGCGTTCAGCCTCGTCCGGGTCGCCGTCGTTAATCGCCACCTGGGCCCGCAGGGCGTTAAATTCACCGTGCAGGGGCGTATCCATGTTGCTTTCCATCTCCTGCTCCGCGCGGGCCAGCAGGGTGTTCACTTCGCTGTAGCGGTGCTGGCTCTGCATGAGCCAGGCCTGAAGCAGGACCAGGCGCGGGTTCTCCAGCAGGCTTTCCCACGGCAGCGCTTTGAGGGACTCTTCAAGCAGGGTCAGCTCGCTGTGGTTAAACAGGCCCCACGCGTGGTTGAGAAGGATATCGCGCAGCATGCTGGCGTCGCCGGCGGCCAGCGCGTGGTGAATGGCCTCGCTCGGGAAGCCCTGTGCCATCCAGCTTTCGGCGGCGGCGCGGTGGATTTCCGGCAGTTCAACCGCCAGCTCCCACTGACAGCGCTGGCGCAGGAAGCTGCCAAACAGCGGGTGATAGCTAAACCACTCGCCCGGGTCATCCATGCGCGTCAGGAAGAGGCCCTGACGTTCAATCTCTTCGAGCTGCAGCTGACCGTTTTCACACCCCGTCACGCGCACGATCAGCGCATCGTTCATGGAGCGCAGCAGCGAGCTTTTCAGCAGGAAATTGCGGGTCGACGGATCGACGCTGTCCAGTACTTCATCCACCAGGTAATCCGACAGGTGGCTGGCGTTGATGCCGGCCAGGCGACGCGCAGACTGATGCGCCGGGCTGTTGTTTTGTCGGGCTGAAAGAGCGATGAGCTGCAGTGCCGTGGCCCAGCCGGCGACGTCATCGCACAGGCGGCTGCTTTCGGCGGCTTCAATCGGTGATGTCAGGCGGCAGTCAAAGAACTGCTTCGCTTCCTGGTGGGTAAAGGCCAGCTGCTGGCTGCCCACCTCAAGAAGCTGGTCGCGCACGCGCAGGTTGGCAATGCCCAGCTGCGGCAGGTTGCGGGACAGCACCACTAAGGTCAGGTTTTCCGGCTGATGGCGCAGGAAGAAGCGCATCGATTCATGAATAACCGGGTTAGTGATGAGATGGTAATCATCAATCACCACGTACAGCGGGCGATGCCATTCGGCCAGTTCGATAAACAGCTGAGAGAAAAGGGAGGACAGGCTGGCGTACTGGCGCTTTTGCACCATCACCTCACTGGCGACGCAGTGTCCATTGGTGGCCTGCTGAATAGCGGCAATCAGATAGCTGGCAAAGCGCTCCTGCTGGTTATCGCCCTCGTCAAGGGAGTACCAGCCAAGATCGCTTTTACCTGCGGCCCATTGCGAAATGAGCGTTGTTTTTCCATAACCTGCAGGGCTCGTAACCAGCGCCAGTCGGAAATTATGCGCGCCGGAAAGTTTAGCCAACAGACGCTCGCGGACCACGGTATGGTCAAGGCGAACCGGGCGACTTAATTTAGACGGAATCAACATAGGTTTCACTTCACTGTGGGGAACGAGAGATTTTATTTTTTTTGCGCTTCGTAATTAATGGATATAAGGTCGGCCAATAAGTTAACTATTGCAAGTTATGTCTGGATTTGGTGGCTCTGAATTTGCACTCTGTCACAAAACATTCAGACAGATGATGGAACTTTCTGGAAAGGTCTTTGACGCCCCGTCAATGCTGGCTTGTATGGCTGTGCTGCGGCTGCGCTGAAACTGGTTTCAGAAAGGGATAGTGACATCAAATTTAATATACTCCGGGTAAAGTTAAGGGAGATTAATAATCTCCTTAGTTATTACCCGATTGCAGAAATATTATTCTACGTAAGTAATCATTTCAGCGCGTTTTAATTTCACCCGAAACCGCATTTCATTTCTTTGACATTCTCCGCGGTTACTTTTTTATCTTCAGGGCACACTCGAACTATGCTCTGAGAGTGGCCTCGATCACACTTTTATGCTCATCCCCGCTACTCCTCCCTGTCTAATCCCCTGCGGGAGGAGGAAGAGGTGAAATGAGCCAGGCACACTAGCGCCAACTTGTGTTTTCTTTCTAAAGGATGCCGATCCCCTATGTCACAGCCTACCTTCAACAAAGCTCAATTCCAGGCTGCCCTGACGCGTCAGTGGCAGCGTTTTGGCCTTCATGCTGCAAACGAAATGACGCCTCACCAGTGGTGGCAGGCAGTGAGCGGTGCGCTCGCAGAGCAGCTGGATGCTCAACCTCTGGCAAAACCGGTAAAAGGCCAGCGCCATGTAAACTACATTTCAATGGAGTTCCTGATTGGCCGTCTGACGGGCAACAACCTGTTGAACCTCGGCTGGTATCAGGAGGTGGGTGATGTGCTGAAAGAGCACGATATTAATCTGACCGACCTGCTGGAAGAAGAGATTGACCCCGCGCTGGGCAACGGTGGTCTGGGGCGTCTGGCGGCCTGTTTCCTTGACTCCATGGCAACCGTCGGCCAGTCGGCGATCGGCTATGGCCTGAACTATCAGTACGGCCTGTTCCGTCAGTCATTTGCCGATGGCCATCAGATGGAAGCGCCGGACGACTGGCATCGCAACACTTACCCGTGGTTCCGCCATAACGCGCAGCTGGATGTGCAGGTCGGCATTGGCGGAAAAGTCACGAAGCAGGGCCTCTGGGAACCGGCGTTCACCATTACCGGCGAAGCCTGGGACCTGCCGGTGCTCGGCTACCGTAACGGCGTGGCGCAGCCGCTGCGCCTGTGGCAGGCGAAGCATGCGCATCCCTTTAACCTGACCAAATTCAACGACGGGGATTTCCTGCGCGCCGAGCAGCAGGGTATCGACGCCGAGAAGCTGACCAAAGTGCTCTACCCGAACGACAACCATCTGGCGGGTAAAAAGCTGCGTCTGATGCAGCAGTACTTCCAGTGCGCCTGCTCCGTGGCGGACATTCTGCGTCGCCATCACCTGGCGGGCCGCAAGCTGGCGCAGCTGCCGGACTTCGAAGTGATTCAGCTCAACGACACGCACCCAACCATTGCCATCCCAGAGCTGCTGCGCGTGCTGATCGACGAGCATCAGCTGAGCTGGGATGACGCCTGGGCGATTACCAGCCGCACCTTCGCCTACACCAACCACACCCTGATGCCAGAAGCGCTGGAGTGCTGGGATGAGAAGCTGGTGAAAGCGCTGCTGCCGCGCCACATGCAGATCGTCAACAAGATTAACGACCAGTTTAAAAAACTGGTGGATAAAACCTGGCCGGGCGACAAAGCGGTCTGGGCGAAGCTGGCGGTGGTTCACGATAAGCAGGTGCGCATGGCGAACATGTGCGTTGTCAGCGGCTTTGCCGTTAACGGCGTGGCCGCGCTGCACTCGGACCTGGTGGTCAAAGATCTCTTCCCAGAATACCACCAGCTGTGGCCGACCAAATTCCACAACGTGACCAACGGCATCACGCCGCGTCGCTGGATCAAGCAGTGCAACCCGCTGCTGGCCGGTCTGCTGGACAAAACCCTGAAGAAAGAGTGGGCCAACGATCTGGACCAGCTGATCAACCTGGAAAAATACGCTGATGACGCGAAGTTCCGCGAGCAGTACCGCGCCATCAAACGGGAAAACAAAGTTCACCTGGCGGCGTTTGTGAAAGCGCGTACCGGGATTGAGATCAACCCGAATGCTATTTTCGATATTCAGATCAAGCGCCTGCACGAATACAAACGCCAGCACCTGAACCTGCTGCACATTCTGGCACTGTACAAAGAGATCCGTGAGAACCCGCAGGCCGACCGCGTGCCGCGCGTGTTCCTGTTCGGCGCAAAGGCGGCTCCGGGCTACTACCTGGCGAAAAACATCATCCTCGCCATTAATAAAGTGGCGGCGGCGATCAACAACGATCCGAAAGTAGGCGACAAGCTGAAGGTGGTGTTCCTGCCGGATTATTGCGTCTCTGCGGCTGAAATGCTGATCCCGGCGGCGGATATCTCCGAGCAGATCTCGACCGCAGGGAAAGAAGCCTCCGGTACCGGCAACATGAAGCTGGCGCTGAACGGCGCGCTGACCGTCGGCACGCTCGACGGGGCCAACGTCGAAATCGCCGAGAAGGTGGGTGAAGAGAATATCTTTATCTTCGGCCATACCGTAGAAGAGGTGAAAGCCATTAAGGCCAAAGGCTACGATCCGGTGAAATGGCGTAAGAAAGACAAAGTGCTCGATGCGGTACTGAAAGAGCTGGAAAGCGGTAAATACAGCGACGGCGACAAGCACGCGTTTGACCAGATGCTGCACAGCATGGACAAACACGGCGGTGACCCGTATCTGGTGATGGCCGATTTCACGGCCTACGTTGAAGCGCAAAAACAGGTCGACGTGCTGTATCGCGACCAGGAAGCGTGGACCCGGGCGTGCATTCTGAATACTGCCCGCTGCGGTATGTTCAGCTCTGACCGCTCAATCCGTGATTATCAGGCCCGTATCTGGCAGGCAAAACGCTAAGGAAGCGCGATGGAGAGTAAACGTCTGGACAGCGCCGCGCAGGCGGCGGGGATCAGCCTCAGTTACATTAATGCTCACGGCAAACCGCAGTCTATTGGCGCCGACACCAAAAGACGTTTGCTGGATGCCATGCACAAAACCGACGCGAAAGCGTCGGCTGCGCCGGTCCCGAACGTGAAGGTTTTCACCTCGGGTAAAAAGATGCCGCTGACGGTGGAGGGGCGCGGCGAGTTTAACTGGCTGCTCACCACCGAAGACGGCCAGCAGCACAAAGGCCACGCCACCGGCGGCAAAACCCTTAACCTTCCGGCGAAGCTGCCGGAGGGCTACCACACCTTAACGCTCACCCAGGATGATCAGCGTTTTCACTGCCGGGTGATCGTCGCGCCAAAACGCTGCTATGAGCCGCAGGCGTTGCTTGAGGGCAAAAAGCTGTGGGGCGCCTGCGTGCAGCTCTACACCCTGCGTTCCGAAAGCAACTGGGGCATTGGTGATTTTGGCGATCTGAAAAAGATGCTGGCCTCTGTGGGGGAGCGCGGCGGCGCGTTTATCGGCCTCAACCCGATCCACGCGCTTTATCCGGCTAACCCGGAGAGTGCCAGCCCGTATAGCCCGTCATCCCGCCGCTGGCTGAACGTGATTTACATCGACGTTAATGCGTTAGACGACTTCACAAACAGCAAAGAGGCACAGGCGTGGTGGAACCTCAGCACCACGCAGCAGGCGCTGAAGCAGGCGCGCGACGCGGACTGGGTGGACTATTCTACCGTCACGGCGCTGAAAATGGCCGCGCTGCGCCTGGCGTGGAAAGGCTTTTCGCAGCGCGATGACGAGCAGATGGCCGCGTTCCGCCAGTTTGTCACGCAAGAGGGTGAGAGCCTGTACTGGCAGGCGGCATTTGATGCGCTGCACGCGTATCAGGTGAAAGAGGACGAAATGCGCTGGGGCTGGCCGGTCTGGCCTGAAGCGTATCAATCCGTCGACACGCCGGAAGTGAAAGCGTTCTGTAAAAAATACGCGGATGAAGTGGACTTCTACCTGTGGCTGCAGTGGCTGGCGTACAGCCAGTTTGCCGCCTGCTGGCAGGTGAGCCAGGGCTATAAGATGCCTGTCGGCCTGTATCGAGACCTGGCCGTCGGCGTGGCCGAGGGCGGCGCGGAAACCTGGTGCGACCGAGAACTCTACTGCCTGAAGGCGTCCGTCGGTGCGCCGCCGGATATCCTGGGCCCGCTCGGCCAGAATTGGGGCCTGCCGCCGATGGATCCACACGTGATGGCGGCGCGCGCGTACGAGCCGTTTATCGACCTGCTGCGCGCCAACATGCAGAACTGCGGCGCGCTGCGTATTGACCACGTGATGTCCGTGCTGCGCCTGTGGTGGATCCCGTACGGTGAAACGGCGGATCACGGGGCGTACGTGCAGTATCCGGTTGACGATCTGCTGTCGATCCTGGCGCTGGAAAGCAAGCGTCATCAGTGCATGGTGATCGGTGAAGATCTCGGCACCGTGCCGGTGGAAATTGTCAGCAAGCTCCGCGACAGCGGCGTTTACTCCTATAAAGTGCTCTATTTTGAAAACGACCATGAGAAAACCTTCCGCGCGCCGAAAGCGTACCCTGAACAGTCAATGGCAGTCGCGACGACGCATGACCTTCCTACGCTTCGTGGCTATTGGGAAAGCGGCGATCTAACCCTTGGCAAAACGCTGGGCCTGTATCCTGATGAAGAGGTCCTGCGCGGTCTGTATCAGGATCGTGAGCTCTCCAAACAGGGGCTGCTGGATGCGCTGCACAAGCAGGGCTGCCTGCCGAAACGTGCCGGGCATAAGGCGTCGCTGATGTCCATGACCTCCACGCTCAACCGTGGTTTGCAGCGCTACATTGCCGACAGCAACAGTGCCCTGCTGGGCCTGCAGCCGGAAGACTGGATTGATATGGCGGAACCGGTCAACATCCCGGGCACCAGCTATCAGTACAAGAACTGGCGCCGCAAGCTGTCCATCACGCTTGAGACGATGTTTGCCGATGACGGGGTGAACAGGCTGATTAAGGATTTGGACAAGCGGCGAAAAGCAGCCGCGAAGAAGTGATAAAAAAACCCGCCAGTGGCGGGTTTTTTATTATCCGGTAGCGCTCATGTAGGTCGGGTAAGGCGAAGCCGCCACCCGACTTATGGCATCAAACCACCATATTCAACAGCAGAACCCCGACCAGACCGCACACCGAAATAATGGTTTCCAGCGCGGACCACGACTTGATGGTTTCACCGATGGTCAGGTTGAAGTACTCCTTGAACAGCCAGAAGCCCGGATCGTTTACGTGAGAGAAAATCACGCTACCGGAACCCACCGCGATAACCATCAGCTCAGGGCTCACGCCTGTCGTGGCAATCAGCGGGGCAACGATGCCGCCTGCGGTGATCGCCGCAACGGTCGCGGAGCCCAGCGCAATACGCAGCACCGCGGCGATAGACCAGGCCATCAGGAGCGGTGACACGTTGGTTTCGTGCATCATGGCCGCGATGTATTTGTCCACGCCGCTGTCGACCAGAACCTGCTTGAACGCACCGCCGCCGCCGATGATCAGGAGCATCATGGCAATGATTTTGATGGACGAGGTCAGCGTGTCGTTGATCTGATCCATTGAACGACCGCGGTTCAGACCGAAGGTGAACATCGCGATCAGGACCGCAATCAGGGTCGCCATCACCGGGTCACCCAGGAACTCGGCGACTGACAGGAACGGATGACCTTTAGGCAGGATCATCTCCGCCACGGCGCGCATCGCCATCAGAATAACCGGTACCAGAGAAGTCCAGACGCTGACGCCAAAGCCAGGCATCTCTTCTTCGGTGAAGGTTTTCGCGCTGTACAGACCTTCAGGAATCGGCTTATCAATGCCTTTCAGGAAGCGGGCATAAACAGGGCCTGCCAGGATTACCGTTGGGATCGCCAGAATCGTACCGAACAGGAGGGTTTTACCCATATCTGCGTGGAAAATGGTGGCGATAGCGGTTGGGCCCGGGTGCGGCGGCAGGAAGCCGTGGGTAACGGACAGCGCCGCAGCCATTGGCACACCGACGAACAGCAGCGGGATGTTGGCCGCGGCGGCGATGGTGAACACCAGCGGCAGCATCAGCACGAAGCCCACTTCATAGAACAGCGCAAAACCGACGGTAAAACCGGTTAACACCACTGCCCACTGAATGTTCTTTTTGCCAAATTTTTCAATAAGCGTGGTGGCAATACGCTGCGCGCCCCCGCAGTCCGCCAGCATTTTGCCGAGCATAGCGCCGAAGCCCATGATCAACGCCAGGCTGCCGAGCGTGCCGCCGACGCCGGCTTTAATCGAGCTGATAACTTTAACCAGCGGCATCCCTTGCATCAGACCGACTGCAAGTGCCACCAGAACCAGAGCGATAAATCCGTTCATTTTGAAACGGATCATCAAGAGCAGTAATAACACAACACCGATAGCAACGATGACTAATGGCATGATTTACCTGGCCTTTGAATTGTTATGGGTAACGTCATTGTTTCAACGACAAATTCCGATTGTCCCAACTGGGAACAGAGCGTTAACGGCACTCATACTGGTGCCTTCGAAACCATTAAGTTTAGTCGGCTGTTATAAGGATGCTGAGTGCCCACGAGAATGATACGGGTAACATGACGCGATTGAGAATCACCCTGGGAGGCTAAATTTGAATTATGAGACGCAGGTCAACATATAGAGGGGGAGCGGCGGGAAAACAAAAGCCGGGTGGCGGCTTCGCCTTACCCGGCCTACGATTCGGATGCAGTAACTGTTTTGTAGGCCCGGTAAGCGCAGCGCCACCGGGCAATACAGACGGGCACTGAATTAGTAGTAAGAGTGCTCGCCGCGCTGGTGTTCGGTCAGGTCGCGCACGCCTTTCAGTTCCGGGAATTCGTTCAGCAGCTGCTTCTCGATCCCTTCTTTCAGGGTCACATCCACCATGGAACAGCCGTTACAACCGCCGCCGAACTGCAGGATCGCCAGACCGTCTTCCGTGATTTCCATCAGGGAAACACGGCCGCCGTGGCCAGCCAGCTGCGGGTTGATCTGGGATTGCAGCAGATACTCAACGCGCTCCATCAGTGGGGCATCGTCAGACACTTTACGCATTTTCGCGTTTGGCGCTTTCAGGGTCAGCTGAGAACCCAGCTGATCGGTGACGAAGTCGATCTCCGCATCTTCAAGATACGGTGCGCTCAGCTCATCAACGTAGGCGGTGAGCTGTTCAAACTTAAGGGCAGTGTCGGTGGCTTCCACAGCGTCCGGAGGACAATAAGAAACACCACATTCTGCATTCGGAGTGCCTGGATTAATCACAAACACGCGGATCTGCGTCCCTTCTTCCTGATTTGCCAGCAGTTTGGCAAAGTGCGCTTGTGCAGAATCGGAAATACGGATCATAGCTTTGGCCTAATAGTTGACTAAATTACCTGGGTATAATCATACGCCCATTGAAGAAGGGCTACAAGGTACGGCACAGACACCATACCTGAACCGACGCGGCGCCGCTTCGCAAAAGCAGTCGGGAAAGTTCAGCAACGGTGCTGCCCGTGGTGACGACATCATCCACAATCGCGATATGGAGACCGTCGACCGGCAATTCAAGGCGAAAGGCATTTTTGAGGTTTCTTTTGCGAAGCCGGGCGCTGAGCTGGTGCTGAATGGCGGTGGCGTGGACGCGCGTAAGCGCGCTGGCGTCATACCGACAGCCGAGCCAGCGGGCGAGGGGGCGGCAGATCAGATCGCTCTGGTTATAGCCGCGCCGCCAGTGTCGGCGTCGGTATAAGGGCACATTCATCACCCTGTCGATTTTCGGTAGTCCCCGGTGACGACGCGCCTGCAAAACCGCCAGCAATAGCAGGCGGGCAAGGGGCTGTGCCAGGGAACTCTGGCCGGAAAATTTCAGCGCGTGAATAAGCCTGCTCAGCGGCGGAACATAATCATCCACGGCCACCAGCGCGCTCCACGGTGGGGATTTTTTCAGACAACGGCCGCAGGGCAGAACGGGGTTCGTGGCCGGTAAACCACACTGTGGGCAGGTCGCGATTCGCCCTTCCAGCGATCGCGTGCAGACGGAGCAGATGCCCCATCCGCTGAGTGCAAGCGGCATTTGGCATAGCCAGCACGCGCCGGGCACTGTTAGCATGTGCAACCTCCATGTGAAAAAAGAGAACAGTAACTGATGAAGACGCTGTGGTGGCAGACTGCAGGGACAGGAAATTGCCATCTTGTGCTGCTGCACGGATGGGGCCTGAATGCAGAAGTATGGCATTGCATAAGTGAGGAACTTGCCTCGCATTTCACGCTGCATCTGGTGGACTTACCCGGTTTTGGCCGCAGCCGCGGTTTTGGGGCGATGTCGCTTGATGAGATGGCGCAACAGGTTCTGGACGCAGCGCCACAAAACGCCATCTGGCTCGGCTGGAGCCTGGGCGGGCTGGTGGCGAGCCAGATTGCGCTGTCGCAGCCCGAACGCGTGAAGGCGCTGGTGACCGTGGCGTCATCGCCATGTTTTAGCGCGCAAGAGGCGTGGCCGGGCATAAAGCCTGACGTTCTGGCGAGCTTCCAGCAGCAGCTGAGCGAGGATTTCCAGCGGACCGTAGAGCGCTTCCTCGCCCTGCAGACGATGGGCACGGAAACCGCGCGTCAGGATGCGAGAACGCTGAAGCAGACCGTGCTTTCCCTGCCGATGCCGGACGTAGAGGTGCTTAACGGCGGGCTGGAGATCCTGAAAACCGTTGACCTGCGCGAGCCGCTGGCCTCGCTGGCAGTGCCGCACCTGCGCATCTATGGCTACCTCGACGGCCTTGTGCCGCGCAAAGTGGTGCCGCTCCTGGATGCGCTCTGGCCGGACAGCGAATCGCAGGTCATTGCCAAAGCCGCGCATGCCCCGTTTATCTCTCATCCGGTCGAATTTTGTTCAGCGCTCATTGCGTTAAGTCAACGTTTCGACTGATTATTTTCCATCCAGCCTGGAAAAAGTAACACACCGCAACCATACTCCAGTTGTCGTTGCGGTTGTTCTGCCTACGATAATCAAAACAACAATCCTATGGAGAGTCAGGCTATGAAACTTGTTACAGGTATTGTCACTTCTCTGGTTATTGGGTCACTTTCATTTGGCGCCTTTGCGGCAAAAGAGCTGGAAAAAGATAAAGTTGCAGGAATGAATCTGACCAAAGTTGGTGAGATTTCTACGTCTGACACCACCGCGCCGATGGATGCAAGAGCAGAGCTGTCGAAGAAAGCGGATGAGCTGGGTGGGACGTACTACGTTGTTACCAGTGCTGAAAAGCAGACCAAAAACGTGCGCGCAACGGCGGACGTGTATAAGTAATACGATAAAGCCGGGCAGCGATGCCCGGCTCTATTAGCGCAGTGCCCACCACTCCCTGAGGCAGGCTTTGCCTTCCGGACAGCTTTTACAACTGCCGGAGAGGCAACCGTCCGCGTCTTCCTGAATCCGCACGGCTTTCCCCATCGCTTCAAGCCTTTCCAGCATGGCATCGATCATCGGCTGCGGCGTATGCAGGGTGAGGCTTAATTGTTTGGCCTCCATCCGCCCCTGTAGCGCCAGCAGGTCACGAACCTGAATCAACGATGCCATCGTGTGCTCCTTAGTGACAGTCGCCCGCCGGGCTGCTGCAGCAGGTCGCGGCGGTTTTACGATTAGCCAGCAGGTCGATATCGACGCGGCTGCGCGCGCGCCGCAGCAGGCCGAGAACGATCGCGTTAAACAGAACCACCGCGAGGATGCAGACCAGGCTGTAGCGCGGGTGTTGGCTGAAGTTAACGGTCTGATAGAAGAGCGTCGCCAGCGAGTACGCAATGTTTAACCCCCACAGGATGGAGAAGCCCATCCAGCCGCGGCTGGACTCGCGGGCAATCGCCCCCATCACGGAGATGCACGGAATGTAGAGCAGAACAAAGATGAGGTAGCTATAGGCCGCGGACGCGCTGCCAAATTTCTCGCTCATCACGCCCATGGCACCCGTCGCCATTTCACCGTCGCCTTTGCTGGCTTCAATCGGGTTGGCCAGCACGCTCAGGCTGAAGGTCTCTTTCAGGCTCTGCCAGGTTTCCTCTACGGCACCCAGCAGTTCATGACCGAGATGAAACTCTGCTGGATTAAACTCCTGCTCCTGAATGTTCTCTGCGGTGTAGAGCGTGTTCAGAGTGCCGACAACCACCTCTTTCGCCATCGCGCCGGTGAACAGCCCGACGGTTGCCTGCCAGTTATCCTCATGCACGCCAATCGGTTTGAAGACCGGGGTGATGACGCGGCTGACGGAGGCAAGGGCCGAGTCGTTGATGTTGTCTGCCGCCTGCCCGCTGAGGGTGAAGCTGTTCAGCGCGCTCAGGAAAATACTGACGATGACAATCACCTTACCGGCGCGCAGCACAAAGCCTTTCAGGCGCTGCCAGGTCTGGATCACCAGGCTTTTCAGATGCGGCACGTGATACACCGGCAGCTCCATCACAAACGGCGAGGCTTCACCGCGCATGATCGTGTGTTTCAGCATTAAGCCGGTCAGGATCGCCATCACGATGCCCAGCACATACAGCGAGAAGACCGCCAGCGCGCCCTGCTGACCAAAGAAGGCTGCCGCAAAGACGGCAAAGATTGCCAGACGGGCGCCGCAGGACATAAATGGCGCCATCATGATGGTCATCAGACGCTCGCGCGGCGCATCAAGCGTGCGTGCGCCCATCACCGACGGGACGTTACAGCCGAAGCCGACAATCAGCGGGACGAAGGATTTACCCGGCAGGCCCAGCGCCTGCATCAGACGGTCCATCACGAACGCGGCGCGCGCCATGTAGCCGGAGTCTTCCAGGAACGAGAGGAACAGATACATCATGCCGATCTGTGGCACCAGCGGCAGAACGGTGTTGATACCGCCGCCGAGCCCTTGTGCGAGGAAGATGGTTAGCCATTCCGGGAAGTGCAGGGTGTAACCCACCCACTGAATTCCGTGCACGAAGACCGCCACGGAACCGGCATCGAAAATGGGCTGCAGTGCGCCACCGATGTTAATGGCGAGCAGGAACATCACGTACATTACCAGCAGGAAGACGGGCAGGCCGAGGAAGCGGTTAAGCACGACCTTATCCACCGCAGCCGTAAAGCGGCTGGGTTCCGCCGTGAGGGCGTTACTGACCACGTCGCAGATCGAGGCGATGGCCTGGTAACGCGCATCGGCGATGTGCAGCGCCGGGTCGTCCAGCTCGTCGCGAAGACGGGCTATCGTTACGTCCAGTTTATCAGCCGCATGTCCGGCGTAAGCGCGGCTGTAGATATCGCCTTCCAGCATCTGCAGACCGAGCCACAGGCGCTGTTTCGCAGGCATGCTGTTGTCCATCTTCTGCGCCAGCATATTGGCTTCGCGCAGGAGGGGCTTTGCGTAATGCACCAGCTCAACGTCGCGGTTGCCCGCGTGGCGATCGATGGCCAGCTTCAGCGCATCAATCCCGCGAGCGCGCGTCGAAACCAGCGGAACGACCGGGCACCCGAGGCGCGCGGAGAGGGCATCGACGTCGATGCGCAGCTTTTGCTTTTCCGCAATGTCGAGCATGTTGAGCGCCACGATGCAGGGGATCCCCAGCTCCAGCAGCTGCAGCGTGAGATAAAGGTTACGCTCGAGGTTGGAGGCATCGACCACGTTGATCAGCAGGTCCGCGTCGCCGCCAAGAATATAGTGACAGGCAATTTGCTCATCAAGCGAGGTTTGCGACGAAATGGTGGTTAAGGAATAGGTGCCGGGGAGGTCAACCAGCGTGACCTGGTTGTCGGTTGTCGTGAACTGGCCTTCTTTACGTTCGACCGTCACGCCGGCCCAGTTTCCTACGCGCTGGCGAGCTCCCGTCAGCTGGTTAAAAAGCGTAGTCTTGCCGGAATTAGGATTGCCAATTAAGCCAATAGTTAACTTTTTCATTTTTTTAGACTCACTGAAACCGCTGGCTTGTTATCGGGATAAGGCTTCGACTTCTATTAATGCGAGGTCTTTCTTACGCAGTACCAGATTCACGCGGCGGGTTTCGATATGAACCGGATCGCCGAGCGGCGCCACGCGTACCACCTGGAATGACGAGCCGGGCAGCATGCCCAGTGACAGCAGCTTCTGCCGATAGGCAGGGCTAATTTCGCGGGTAAAACCGGTAATCTTCCATGCACTGTCTGGAGTGAATTGCATAATGCCTGATTCCACGAAAGGTTAAATTATCTACTATGGGATGATAATGAGAATAGTTTTTATCAGCAATATTAAAACTGTGACGGAATGTTGTTTGCGGTATTAATTTACGGCCTGTTTGACCTTGCTCAATATTTGCTGAAATGAAGGGAAAACGAAAAGGGGATTATTTGTTAACGGGGTGATAATTAGTGGTTTAAATATGGCTGTGCAATCGGTTTCATATATTACGGCACAATAATATTCCCTCTCCCCTGTGGGGAGAGGGTTAGGGTGAGGGTTTAGCGTTTCTTACCCATCGCTGCCGCCAGCGCATCCATCATCGCGCTGTTACCTGCTGGCTGGGCATCGCGTCCGCGCGGTTTCGCGGCTTTAGCGGCCGGGCGCTGCTGCTCGCGGCCACCGCCATTGCCGCCACGGCGCGCGTTGGTGTCGCCTGGCTGCTCGTCCAGACGCATGGTCAGGGCGATACGCTTGCGCTGCAGATCCACTTCCAGCACTTTAACCTTCACGATGTCGCCCGCTTTGACCACGGTGTGTGGGTCTTCAACGAACTTGTCGGCAAGGGATGATATATGCACCAGACCATCCTGATGCACGCCGATATCCACAAACGCGCCAAAGTTGGTAACGTTCGTTACCGCGCCTTCCAGAACCATGCCCGGCAGCAGATCGTTCATGGTTTCGATGCCGTCGGCAAAGGTCGCCGTTTTGAACTCAGGACGCGGATCGCGACCTGGTTTTTCCAGCTCTTTGATAATGTCGGTGACGGTTGGCACGCCAAATTTATCGTCGGTGAAATCCACGGCTTTCAGGTTGCGCAGGGCGCTGTTGTCGCCCATCAGGTCTTTCAGCGCCTGCTGGGTGGCGGCCAGAATGCGTTCCACCACCGGGTACGCTTCCGGGTGAACGGTGGAGGCATCGAGCGGGTTATCGCCGTGGTTGATGCGCAGGAAACCCGCGCACTGCTCAAACGCTTTTGGTCCGAGACGGCTTACCTTCAGCAACTGCTGGCGGTTCTGGAACTGGCCGTTCTCATCGCGCCAGGCGACGATGTTCTGCGCCATCATGCGCGTTAAGCCCGCCACGCGGGTCAGCAGAGGAACGGAAGCGGTGTTCAGGTCAACGCCGACGGCGTTTACGCAGTCTTCCACAACCGCATCCAGCTTGCGCGCCAGCTGAGTCTGGCTCACGTCGTGCTGATACTGGCCCACACCGATGGATTTCGGGTCGATCTTCACCAGTTCCGCCAGCGGATCCTGCAGGCGGCGAGCGATAGAGACCGCACCGCGCAGGGAAACGTCCAGGTCCGGGAACTCCTGCGCCGCCAGCTCAGACGCGGAATAGACGGACGCCCCCGCTTCGCTGACGATCACTTTCTGCGCCGTCACTTTCGGGAACTGCTTCTGCACGTCGAGGTAGAAACGTTCGGTTTCGCGGGACGCCGTGCCGTTGCCAATGGCGACCAGCTCCACGTTATACTTCTCGCACAGCGCCGCCACCACGACGGCCGCTTTCGCTGCCTGTCCGGTGTGCGGATAGATGGTATCGGTAGCCACCAGCTTGCCGGTGCCGTCAACCACGGCCACCTTCACGCCGGTGCGCAGGCCCGGATCGAGACCCATGGTCGCGCGCAGGCCGGCAGGGGCGGCCATCAGCAGGTCGTGCAGGTTACGGGCGAAGACGTTGATGGCTTCATCTTCGGCGCGCTCGCGCACGGTACCCATCAGCTCGGTTTCCAGGTGCATCAGCACCTTGATGCGCCAGGTCCAGCTCACCACGCCTTTGCGCCAGCTGTCTGCCGGGGCGTTGTTCAGGCGCAGGCCAAGATGGTCGATGATGATCTGCTCGCAGTGGCTCTCTTTCGGCGGCTCGTCAAACTGCGGGTCGGCGTTCAGGGAGAGCTGCAGCACGCCTTCGTTGCGGCCGCGGAACATCGCCAGCGCGCGGTGAGAAGGGGTGGTAGAAATCGGTTCGTGGTGATCGAAGTAGTCGCGGAATTTCGCGCCCTCTTCCTCTTTGCCCGCAACGACGGTAGAGACGATGTGTGCGTTCTTCCACAGGTAATCACGCACTTTGGCGAGCAGGGCAGCGTCTTCGGCGAAGCGCTCCATCAGAATGTAGCGTGCGCCATCGAGTGCGGCCTTCGTGTCCGCAACGCCTTTGTCGGCGTCGATAAATTTCGCCGCTTCGGTTTCCGGATCGTGCGACGGCGCGTTCCACAGCAGGTCTGCCAGCGGCTCAAGACCCGCTTCAATCGCAATCTGCCCGCGCGTGCGGCGCTTCGGCTTGTATGGCAGATAGAGGTCTTCGAGTTCGGTTTTGCTCAGGGTGCCGTTAATGGCGCTTTCCAGCTCGCCGGTCAGCTTGCCCTGTTCGCCGATGGATTTGAGGATCGCCTGACGACGTTCTTCCAGCTCGCGCAAATAACCCAGACGGGTCTCCAGGTTACGCAGCTGCGTGTCATCCAGACCGCCGGTGACTTCCTTACGATAGCGCGCAATAAACGGCACGGTGTTCCCTTCATCAAGCAGGCGAACGGCAGCTTCTACCTGTTCGGCTCTGGCCTGAATATCACCCGCAATAATGCGGCAGAGCGAATCTTTCATCATGGCTTTATCATCTGTTGAGTCGAAAAAATCAGGGGATAGTTATACGGGCTGACACGGCAAAATGCCAGCCGGGGAGGGCGCTCTCGGACTATTTAACGTACTCGATTTCGTTCACGTACCAGCTGGCTTCACCGGAAGGGGTCTGAACGACGGCCAGGTCGCCCACTTCCTTTTTCAGCAGCGCGCGGGCCATCGGGGAGTCAATGGAGATGTAATCCTTACGGCCAAAAATTTCATCGTAGCCGACAATGCGAAAACGCAGGGTGTCGCCGTTGTCGTTTTCAATCTCAACCCATGCGCCGAAGAACACTTTGCCCTCCTGCTGCGGGGAGTAATCGACAATTTTAAGGTTCTCCAGGCATTTCGTCAGATAGCGAACCCGGCGGTCAATTTCGCGCAGCCGCTTTTTGTTGTACTGGTAGTCAGCATTTTCGCTGCGATCGCCCAGGCTTGCCGCCCAGGTAACCTTTTTGGTCACTTCAGGACGCTCTTCGCGCCACAGGTAATCCATCTCTTTTTTGAGTTTTTCGTACCCTTCGCGGGTGATCAGGGGCGTTTTCATTGGGTGACCTTCAGACTCGACATCATTGCAAACCTTGCGCACATTACGTATCACATAGCGTAACAGACAGCGTTAATAATGATTTATGTGATGAAATGTGCAGATAAGCTGCTGTTAAATATGCTTTGTAACAATTTCGACTAGAATTTATACCAGAATTAGCTGGTCGAACACGTGCACTTTTTTAGAATACGCTGTTATTAGACTATCCGAACCTTTGGGAGTACACACAATGCAAGAGAACTACAAAATTCTGGTCGTGGATGACGACATGCGCCTGCGTGCGCTGCTGGAGCGTTATCTGACCGAGCAGGGCTTCCAGGTTCGTAGCGTCGCGAACGCTGAGCAGATGGACCGTCTGCTGACCCGTGAATCTTTCCACCTGATGGTTCTCGACCTGATGCTGCCTGGCGAAGACGGGCTCTCTATCTGTCGCCGTCTGCGCAGCCAGAGCAACCCGATGCCGATCATCATGGTGACGGCGAAGGGCGAGGAAGTTGACCGTATCGTTGGCCTCGAAATCGGCGCGGATGACTACATTCCAAAACCGTTTAACCCGCGTGAACTGCTGGCGCGTATTCGCGCCGTGCTGCGTCGTCAGGCGAACGAACTGCCTGGCGCACCGTCGCAGGAAGAAGCCGTTATCGCATTCGGTAAGTTCAAGCTGAACCTCGGCACGCGCGAGATGTTCCGTGAAGACGAGCCTATGCCGCTCACCAGCGGCGAGTTTGCGGTACTGAAGGCGCTGGTCAGCCACCCGCGTGAACCGCTTTCCCGTGACAAGCTGATGAATCTGGCGCGTGGCCGCGAATATTCCGCAATGGAGCGCTCCATCGACGTGCAGATCTCCCGTCTGCGCCGCATGGTGGAAGAAGATCCGGCGCATCCTCGTTATATTCAGACCGTTTGGGGTCTGGGCTACGTATTCGTCCCGGACGGCTCTAAAGCATGAGGCGAATGCGCTTCTCGCCGCGAAGCTCGTTTGCCCGTACCCTGTTACTGATCGTCACCTTGCTGTTCGTCAGCCTGGTGACGACCTACCTGGTCGTGTTGAACTTTGCGATTCTGCCGAGCCTCCAGCAGTTTAATAAGGTCCTGGCATACGAAGTCCGTATGCTGATGACCGATAAGCTGCAGCTGGAAGACGGCACGCAGCTGGTTGTTCCCCCGGCGTTTCGTCGTGAAATCTACCGTGAGCTCGGCATCTCGCTCTACTCCAATGAAGCGGCAGAAGACGCGGGGCTGCGCTGGGCGCAGCACTACGAATTTCTCAGCCAGCAGATGGCGCAGCAGCTGGGCGGCCCAACGGAAGTGCGCGTTGAGGTAAACAAAAGCTCGCCTGTCGTCTGGCTGAAAACCTGGCTGTCACCCAACATCTGGGTGCGCGTCCCGCTGACCGAGATCCATCAGGGCGATTTCTCGCCGCTGTTCCGCTATACCCTGGCGATTATGCTGCTGGCGATAGGCGGCGCCTGGCTGTTTATTCGTATACAGAACCGACCGCTGGTCGACCTGGAGCACGCTGCGCTGCAGGTCGGTAAAGGGATTATACCTCCTCCGCTGCGCGAGTATGGCGCCTCGGAGGTCCGTTCGGTAACGCGTGCGTTTAACCATATGGCGGCAGGTGTGAAGCAGCTGGCGGATGACCGTACGCTGCTGATGGCGGGGGTTAGCCATGACCTGCGCACGCCGCTCACGCGTATTCGCCTGGCGACGGAGATGATGGGGGAAGAGGACGGTTACCTTGCCGAGTCCATTAACAAGGACATCGAAGAGTGTAACGCCATCATCGAGCAGTTTATTGACTACCTGCGCACCGGGCAGGAGATGCCGATGGAGATGGCCGATCTGAACGCGGTGCTGGGCGAAGTGGTGGCTGCGGAAAGTGGCTATGAACGTGAAATTGATACTGACCTTCAGGCGGGCGAAATTCAGGTGCGCATGCACCCGCTCTCCATTAAGCGCGCGGTGGCGAACATGGTGGTCAACGCGGCGCGCTACGGCAATGGCTGGATTAAGGTCAGCAGCGGGTCTGAACTCAACCGCGCCTGGTTCCAGGTGGAAGACGATGGCCCGGGGATTAAGCCCGAGCAGCGTAAGCATCTGTTCCAGCCGTTTGTGCGCGGCGACAGCGCGCGTAGCACCAGCGGTACAGGCTTAGGCCTGGCGATTGTGCAGCGTATTGTGGATAACCATAACGGGTTGCTGGAGATTGGTACCAGCGAGCGGGGTGGTTTGAGCATACGCGCCTGGTTGCCGGTGCCGGTCACGCGGGGGCAGGTGAAAGAGGGTTAAAAAAGGGTGGCTTTTGCCACCCTTTTTCGTAGGTCGGGTAAGGCGAAGCCGCCACCCGACAAGGTACGGTCTTTGCGGCCTGATGCCCTCACCCCGACCCTCTCCCACAGGGAGAGGGAGAAGGGCTACAGCTTCGGTCCAGCACTCACCAGCGCTTCACCTGCCGGGGTATCGGTATACTTCTCGAAGTTTTCAATAAACAGCTTCGCCAGCGATTCCGCTTTCTCGCGCCACTGCTCCGGCGAACCGTACGTATTGCGCGGGTCGAGGATATGCGTATCCACGCCCGGCAGCGACGTTGGGATGGCCAGGTCAAACATCGGCAGCGTGAAGGTTTCGGCGTCGTCCAGAGAACCATCCAGAATGGCGTCGATAATCGCGCGGGTATCTTTGATGGAGATACGTTTGCCAGTGCCGTTCCAGCCGGTGTTCACCAGGTATGCCTGCGCGCCGGATGCCTGCATGCGTTTCACCAGTACTTCAGCGTACTGCGTCGGGTGCAGCGACAGGAAGGCCGCACCGAAGCAGGCGGAGAAGGTCGGAGTTGGCTCCGTCACGCCGCGCTCGGTACCCGCCAGCTTCGCGGTGAAGCCGGAGAGGAAGTGGTACTGCGTCTGGCTGGCGGTCAGGCGAGATACCGGAGGCAGCACGCCGAACGCATCTGCCGTCAGGAAAATGACCTTCGTGGCATGGCCCGCTTTTGACACCGGCTTGACGATATTGTCGATGTGGTAGATCGGGTAAGAGACGCGGGTGTTTTCCGTTTTCGACGCATCGTCGAAGTCGATAGAGCCGTCGGCACGCACGGTGACGTTTTCCAGCAGCGCGTCGCGACGGATGGCGTGGAAGATATCCGGCTCGGCCTCTTCGGACAGGCGAATGGTCTTCGCGTAGCAGCCGCCTTCAAAGTTGAATACGCCGTCGTCATCCCAGCCGTGTTCGTCATCGCCAATCAGACGACGTTTTGGATCGGTGGACAGCGTAGTTTTCCCGGTGCCGGAAAGGCCAAAGAACACCGCCACGTCGCCTTTTTCCCCGACGTTCGCCGAGCAGTGCATAGAGGCGATGCCCCGCAGCGGCAGCAGGTAGTTCATAACGGAGAACATCCCTTTCTTCATTTCGCCGCCGTACCAGGTACCGCCGATCAGCTGGATACGCTCGGTCAGGTTGAAGGCAACAAAGTTTTCGGAGTTCAGACCCTGCTCTTTCCACTGTGGGTTCGTGCATTTTGCGCCGTTCATCACGATGAAATCAGGGGTAAAATCCTGCAGCTCTTCGTCGGTTGGACGAATGAACATGTTCTTCACGAAATGCGCCTGCCAGGCCACTTCGGTAATAAAGCGTACGGAAAGACGGGTGTCGGCGTTAGCGCCGCAGAAAGCGTCGACAATGAACAGACGCTTGCCGGAAAGTTGATGGGTGACGAGCCCTTTCAGGTGCTGCCAGGTTTCCGGAGAGAGCGGTTTGTTGTCGTTCTTCCCTTTGCCCTTGTCAGCCCACCACAGCGTATCGCGGGTGGTTTCGTCTCGGACGATATACTTATCTTTCGGCGAACGACCGGTAAAGATACCGGTATCGACGGCGATAGCACCAAGATTCGTCAACACACCGCGCTCGTATCCTTCCAGTGCTGGATTGAGCTCTTCCTGATACAGCGTATCGTAGTCGGGGTTGTAGACGATTTCCTGGACGTCGTGAATACCATAAGCCTTGAGATCTTGCGGGGTTAAACCAGTAACACGCATATCACTGCTCCTTAGCCAATATGTACTGCCTGAAATTGTAGGGTTTTTCTGAGGTTGTTAACCGCGACGGGGCTCATAGATTTACGCATCTGGACAAAACCCTTACTAACGGAAAACGCTGCGACTCCAGTCACAGTGCAGGCGGATTATCGCAGGAATCGCTTTTTGGTTGGGGAAAATGTTCCGAAAAGGTTAAAGGCTGGTGATTTTATCGGAGAGAATGTGAATGTAATCGCATACACGTAAGAAAATTACGTAAGAGTTACATTGTGAAAACGATTCAGCTTTTGGGGGGGTGTTTTACCCTCACCCTAACCCTCTCCCGGAGGGAGAGGGAACTGTATAAAGGTAACGGACAGCGGGGATCAGTGAACCTGCGGGTCCGCCGGGGAGGCGTTGTTACGGATCTCAGCGATATCCATCGAATTGAACACGTAGTGCGTACCGCAGTAGTCACAGTGCATGTCAATTTCGCCATCTTCCGCCATGATGCTGTCGATCTCTTCGTCCGGCAGGGTTTTCAGCGCGCCAGCGCAGCGCTCGCGTGAACAGGTGCACTTAAACTCTACGGACTGCGGATCGTAGACGGTGACTTCTTCTTCGTGGTACAGACGCCACAGCACGTCGGTCGCCGACAGGTTGAACAACTCTTCCGCCTTGATGGTTTCGGTCAGCGTTGCCAGGTGCTCAAAATCATTGGTCTGTGCGTCCTGCGCAGGCAGAACCTGGAGCAGCATGCCGCCCGCAGCAGGCTGGCCGTCCACTTCACCGGTGCGGATAAACAGACGCGTTGGCAGCTGTTCAGAACGCATGAAGTAATCTTCCAGACAGGCCGCCAGGGTATCGCCTTCCAGACCCACCACGCCCTGATAGCGTTCACCTTCTTCCGGGGAGATGGTGATCACCAGGTAGCCATTACCCACCAGCGTTTTGAGGTCTGCATTTTCAGGCACGTCGCCCTGAACGCGCGCCACGCCGCGCATCTGCTGCTGGTTATTGCCGTTGATTACCGCCAGCGTCATCGGCCCGTCACCCTGCAGCTGCACGGTGATATCACCGGCAAATTTCAGCGTCGCCGTCAGCAGGCTGGTGGCAACCAGCAGTTCGCCCAACAGGGTCTTCACCGGCAGCGGGTAGTTGTGGTTTTCCAGAATCTGTTTCCAGGTTTCGGATACGGTGACCAGCTCGCCGCGCACGGCGAATTGTTCAAACAGATAGCGGTGTAATTGGTCGTGTTGGGCCATAATAGTCTCTCGTGCAGGTGAGGCTTACTCGGTCTCACCGTGTTTAAATTTCATCAGATCGCGGCGCTCTTTTTTATCCGGCCGCCGGTCTGGGTGGGGCATAGTCAGCGCGTTCATTTTGCGCGCCAGCGCGGTCTTCTCGCGCTTTTCAATGCTTTCCGCCGTCTCTTCATACAGCTGTACGGCTTCTGCTGCGGGCCGTCGTTGTTCGGTAATGGCTTTGATTACTACCGTACGCTCATCGTTGCCCTGACGCAGCGTTAAGGTGGCATTCAGCTCAACCAGCTTGCTTGGCTTGCTGCGCTGGCCGTTGTAATGCACTTTACCGCCGTCAACCATCTCGCGGGCAAGGGCGCGGGTTTTATAAAAACGCGCTGCCCACAGCCATTTATCCAGTCTTACCCCGTCAGAGGGTTTTTCTTTCATGGCGTCTCCTTCACGGTCAGTGAGGGGATCATCTGGCGATAGTCGTTCAGTCCCGGATGGCGCAGATAGCTCTTTTCAGCCAGGCCCGAGTCAGGATTGGTAACGCCCAGACAGTAGCGAATGCCAAACTTAGCCGCGGAATCCAGAATGGGTTCACTGTCATCAATGAACAGCGTGCGTTCTGGCTGCAAACCCGTCTCTTCCTTCACCGCATGCCACAAACGCTGATCCTCTTTCGGATAACCAAATGTGTGGGTGGAAAGTAATAAATCAAGGTGCGACGCAAGCCCCGTATGCTCCAGCTTCACGGCCAGGTTATGTGGATGCGCGTTGGTCAGCAAAATGCGGCGCTTGCCGCTCGCTTTCAGCGCATCCAGGAACGGAACCGTATCCTCGCGCAAAACGGCGCGTGGGCCCTGGGCGGTGGTCATGGCGCAAATGTCCAGACCGAGGCGTTCGCTCCAGTAGTCAAGACAGTACCAGTTTAGCGTATGTTGCACGGCGCTATATTGCGAACGAATGAATGCCTGTGCTTCTGCCGGGGAGATACCCTGTTGCTCGCCATAGGTCTCAGGAACCAGCTTTTGCCAGAAGTAGTTATCAAAGGCGAGATCGAGCAGCGTGCCGTCCATATCCAGCAGAACGGTATCAACCTCCTGCCAGGCGATATCAAGATGCATAAGGGGAACTCCAGCCAGAAGAAACGTGCGCGACAGGGTAGCACATCTTGTCGCGCAACGACGTTATCAGATCAGGCTCTCAGAGGAGGGGATCAGCTTCGGATTGAGGCAGTTTTCGTAATACTGCTGAATTTCGGCAAGCCGCGTGCGCGAGCGCTGGTAGCGGCGCAGGGCCATAAAACCGTTCCAGAAAATGGCGACAAGCATCGCGATCATCAGCAGTGAGGTGCCGATGTAACGCCACAAACCTGCGCTATCCGGCATCCGGTGCAGGCCGATATGGCGAGTGCCGTTGGCGTCGGTATAAATACTCGTAACAATCCCTTCGGCGCTAAACGGCGTTTGCATCAGCATCTGCGCCAGGCGCTGGAATTGATTCCACTGTTCCTGCGCCGGGTAGTCATAAAGCGCTACCTGCGGATAAGGCTGATCGACCAGGTCGCTGCCTTCATCGCTGACTATCACAAACCCGCCCGGTGCCGGGCTGTTCAGCGCCTGAGCCGCACGGGTGGTTTCGCGCATCATGAACGGCGATGTCGAGGTGGCGACCAGGTTATCCAGCGATTCGGCGCTAACCGGGCGCAGCAGCACGTTTACGCCATCCAGGCGCCCCGCTTCGGCGCGCTTTACCAGCGAGTCCCAGTCTTTGCTGTTCCCCAGGTTGACCAGCGCATTCTTGAGGCGTATGCACTCATCCTGCGAGGCGCAGAGATCTTCTGTTTTCAGGACGATGTCACCAAAATCATCCAGCAGGACCATGCCTGATTTCTGAATGGCCGAGCGCAGGGCAGGGCTGACGCGCGAATCATCGTCCGGTTTCGGGTGCAGTTGGCGGTTCACCGTCTGGGTAAGGGCCGTGGCTTTATTCACCACTTCGGATTCCGGCAGCGGCAGCGGCGGTGCGTCGTTCCAGATAATTTGCGAGCAGTCGAACGGCATGAACGGCGAGGTCTGGCGCGTGTTCCACGCCCCTGGGGCGTGAATATTACACATGCCGGTTCCCTTCAGGCGCAGCGTGTCCCCTACGCGAACACCGGCTTCATCTAGCTTGTTGACGCTGGTCGCTTCGATGGTTTGCGCCCCTTTGATCCACGAAAGGGTGAATTTGATGGGCATATCCAGCGGTACGAAAAGCAGCAGCATGACAAAGACCAGCGCGGCGCCTCCGGCAATGACCGTACTGCGTAGCCAGTGCTGAAGCGGGAAATTTTTCACTTCATCATGCAGGGATAAGAAGCGCCCCTGACGCACAACGTGGCGGTCAAGGTAGATATCAATATCGGTTTTCTGGCCTAAGTCCTGCGCAATCCACGGCTGCCAGTGGCGCGGGTAGATAAGGTCGATAATACCGAGTGAGATATTGTTGAGATGCTCCTGATCGTTTTCTCCGAACAGGCCCCAGCGCTTTGGCGTCCCGCGCAGGCAGTGGATCTCACGCAGCGAGGTCTTGGCCGGCGGGGCAAAGAGTCCCCAAAGCCCGCCTGCCAGCAGCAGCACCGCACCACCGGCCAGCCAGGGGACAAACACGTCCGGCGTCAGCAGGCAGATAAAAAAGAGCAGGAAGGCGGCGACGATCAGAACGGCTTCACGAATGCCGTCCGGGCGGCTCAGGGCGTACTCTTCATACGTCTCCTGGCGAATGTTCAGCAGTTCGATCTGCTCTGTCTCTTCGCCACGAATGGAGGCCTGCGTCGAACTCGCGCGCTCAAGCGCAAAACGCGGGGCTTCCTGAAGGTACTCATTCAGCGTGTGTCCGTTAAGCGAGATAACGAGTGGCAGCGAATCGGTGTGAATCAGCTCAACGCTGTTTTCGTCATTAATGTATTGCTCCCAGGACGGGGGCAGATGCACTTCAACGGAATCGAGGTAATAGCGCCATTTGTTGGGGTCGTCGGTGGTGATGCCGTAGCGCGTGATGGAGCGCGTCACGCAGAGCACGGTATCGCTTTGCGTATTAAGCTTTAGCGCGACAGGCGCAGCGGTGGCTCCCGTCGGCCCAGGGGTTAACTGAGAACGGTTCAGAATTTCGAGATAGTTTTCAACCGCATCACGCTCGTCTTGCGTGAGTTTGCGCGTGGTCGCTCCCGCAAATGCATTTAAAAAGGGCAGACGATAACGGCGCTGTACGCGACGCCTGTACATCCACCCTGCAACCAACGCGCCGGCCAGCATAGCAGCGAGAACAATCAAAATGGTGCTCATGCTTTCCCCATCTTACTTATCTTACAGGTGTAGTCAGTAGCACCTTTCCATTGAACGAGAATCTGAGGTTGGCTATCGGCAAGTATGGAGTCGAACTTGAGCATTCTGAAGCGCATCCCAGTGACCGGTGATGATAGCAAAGCCTGTTATGGCGCGATATCAGCAAATTCCTGGAAACATTTCAACCTCTTGACTTTTGTTTTGAATTGAGGATTGATCCCTGCTGCGTTGCATAAATGTAAATAAAGAACGATTGACATTGCCGAAACCGTGCGGCATATCGCACAATAACGCCAGTTCTCACTGCTAAGACCCATCACGATGAGCAAACCACTACAAAAACCCACCATTCTGAATGTTGAAACTGTCGCCAAATCGCGCCTGTTTAATGTCGAAAGCGTGGACCTGGAGTTCAGCAACGGTGTGCGTCGCGTTTATGAACGTATGCGCCCCTCTTCGCGCGAAGCGGTGATGATTGTTCCGATTGTCGACGATCATCTGATTTTGATCCGCGAATACGCTGTGGGAACGGAATCTTACGAGCTTGGGTTTTCAAAAGGGCTTATCGACCCGGGCGAAACCGTCTTTGAAGCGGCAAACCGCGAGCTGAAAGAAGAGGTGGGCTTTGGTGCGAACGAGCTTTCGTTCCTGAAAAAACTGAGCATGGCACCGTCCTATTTTTCCAGCAAAATGAATATCGTGGTGGCTGAAGATCTCTACCCTGAGTCGCTGGAAGGGGACGAGCCGGAGCCGCTGCCGCAGGTTCGCTGGCCGTTAGCGCATCTGATGGATCTGCTTGAAGACCCAGACTTTAATGAAGCGCGCAACGTGAGCGCGCTGTTCCTGGTCCGGGAGTGGCTGAAGGGTCAAGGGCGGCTGTAGGCCATAAAAAAAGCCGGGTGGCGGCTTCGCCTTACCCGGCCTACAATTCTTTGCCCGGTTTTACCGGGCATTTTTATGCTTAAAACAGCTCGTGCGTTTCGCCGTTATCAATAATCTCTGTACCCACCTCATGCACCGCCTGTGTGGTCGGCTGCGTGCCTTCGATGAAATACTCTTCGCGGCTATTGCCGCCGTTGGCGAGCTGGCCCGTGCTGCGGTCGATATTGACCGTCACCACGCCTGGCGGCGGCGTCAGCGGCTGCTCCGGTACGCCTTCAAGAACCGATTTCATGTAGGCATCCCAGGCCGGTTGCGCACTTTTCGCGCCGCCTTCGTAGCCGGAAATCTGATCTTTAATCGCGCCAGACGCTGTTGTACGGCCTAAATCACGACGATGATCGTCGAAACCGATCCACACTGACGTTACCACGCCCGGACCGTAACCGGAGAACCACGCGTCTTTCGAGCTGTTGGTTGTCCCCGTTTTGCCGCCGATGTCATGGCGCTGCAAATCACGCCCTGCGCGCCAGCCGGTGCCCTGCCAGCCCGGTTCACCGAAGATGTTGGTGTTCAGCGCGCTCTTAATCAGGAACGACAGCGGCGTGTTGATCACGTGCGGGGCATATTCCTGCGCGCCGGTCTGTGCGACCAGCGCCTGGTTCGCCTGCTCCAGCTGCGGCTGCGGTACAACGCCGTTCTGCTGCTCCTGCGACACGGCAGGGTCTTCCATGTCCTTATTCTCAAGCACGTCAGATTTCGGCGTGTTGCCATAAATGACCGGAATATCGCAGTCAGGACAGGCAATTTTCGGCTTCGCCTCGAACAGCACGCCGCCCTGATCGTTCTCAATCTTACTGATGAAGTACGGGTCAATCAGGAAGCCGCCGTTGGCCATCACCGAGTATCCACGCGCGACCTGAAGCGGCGTAAAGGAGGCTGAGCCTAACGCCAGCGATTCGGTGCGAACGATGTTCTGCGCCGGGAAGCCGAAGCGCTGCAGATACTCTGCGGCATAGTCGACGCCCATCGCGCGCATGGCACGCACCATCACCACGTTTTTCGACTGTCCCAGGCCCTGACGAAGACGAATAGGGCCGGCATATTCCGCAGGGGAGTTCTTCGGCTGCCAGTCGGAACCCGCGCCGGCATCCCAGCGGGAGATAGGCACGTCGTTAAGGATGCTGGCAAGGGTCAGGCCCTTATCCATCGCCGCCGTGTAGAGGAACGGTTTGATATTGGAACCGACCTGACGCAGCGCCTGGGTCGCGCGGTTAAATTTGCTCTGGTTGAAATCGAAGCCACCGACCAAGGCCATTACTGCGCCGTTCTGTGGATTGATAGAGACCAGGGCCGAGTTGACGTCCGGCACCTGTGCCAGCCACCAGGCATCACCGACCTTGCGCACCCAGATTTGTTGCCCGGTTTGTACTGCATCGGTCACTTTACGCGGGGTTGGGCCCTGCAGGGTATCGGAACGGTACGGACGCGCCCAGCGGATACCATCCATACGCAGGGAGACGGATGTTCCGTCGGCGAGCGTCGCCACGGCTTCCTGAGGATCGGCCTGCGTCACCACGGCAGGAAGAAGAGGACCATAGGTTGGTAGCGCCTTCAGCGTACTGGTAATTTTTTTGCTATCCCACGCGCTCTCGCCCACTTTCCAGAGCACGTTTGACGGACCGCGATAGCCGTGACGCATATCGTAGTCCATCACGTTATTGCGCACCGCTTCCTGAGCCGCCTGCTGCACCTTGCGGGTGACGGTGGTGTAAACGCGGTAGCCATCTTCATAGGCCTTATCGCCATAGCGGTTCACCATCTCCTGGCGAACCATTTCGGTCAGATAAGGGGCTGAGAAGGCAATCTCAGGGGCATGGTAGTTGGCGTCAATGACATCGTTGCGCGCCTGGTCGTACTCGCTCTGGCTGATATAGCCTTCGCTCAGCATACGTGACAGGACGACGTTGCGACGCGCGGTGGCGCGATCGAGCGAGTAGAGCGGGTTAAACGTGGACGGCGCTTTCGGCAGACCGGCGATGGTTGCCATTTCGCTTAAGGTGAGTTGCTCAACGGGCTTACCGAAGTACACCTGCGCTGCAGCCCCCACGCCATAGGCACGGTAGCCCAGGTAGATTTTATTGAGGTACAGCTCAAGGATCTCGTTTTTGCTCAGTAGCTGCTCAATACGGATCGCAAGGAACACCTCTTTGATCTTACGGGTCAGCGTCTTTTCAGGGCTGAGGAAGAAGTTACGCGCCAGTTGCTGCGTAATGGTACTCGCCCCCTGAGAGGCATGACCAGAAAACAGCGCAATGCTCGCGGCACGGAAAATCCCCACCGGATCGACACCGTGGTGCTCGTAAAAACGGCTGTCCTCGGTGGCGATAAAGGCCTTCACCATGACAGGAGGAATTTGGTTTAAGGTCAGCGGGATACGGCGCTTCTCGCCATACTGCGCCATTAACTCGCCATCGGCGCTATAGACCTGCATCGGGATCTGGAGACGCACATCGCGAAGCGTGGCGACATCAGGCAGCTGTGGCTCAATATATTTGTATAAACCGTAAATCGAGCCTGCTCCCAGCAGAATGCAACAGACTGCAAGGATGAATAAATACTTTACGAACTTCACCGGAGATTTCCCATTTGGTTTCACTTGGGCAGTTTCTAAACAATCGCGCGGTAGTATAAAGGCAAGCCTGATGCATTGATATAGCCGTCAAGGTGACGGGCGATAAGGAGATCGTGAAGCATGGCTTTCAAAACATGGCAAACGGGCGTTCATATTCAACAGGATAGGGTGCTGATCGTCGCGTTGGTCCGGGAGAAGTCGGGCTGGTGTTTGCGCCGCTGGTGGGCAATTCCTCTGGCCGAAGGCATCATTCGTGACGGCAAGATTTGTCAGCCAGAACAGCTGGTTGATGCGTTGCGCGACTGGCGGAAAACGTTGCCGCACTCTCACAGGGTGTTTCTCTCTTTCCCGGCCGCGCGCACCCTGCAAAGGTCGCTTCCCCGCCCGGCCATTGCGCTGCGCGACAGCGAGCAGCTCTCATGGCTTGGCGGGGCACTCTCGCGCGAGCTGGAGGTCTCTGCAGAGACGCTCCGTTTCGATTACGCGCAGGACACCTTCAGCAATACCTTTCACGTCACTGCGGCACAAAATAACGAGGTCGAAACGCTTCTGACGCTGGGGAAAACGCTGCGTTTGCGGCTGGTGACCATTACCCCGGATGCCAGCGCGCTGAAGAATCTTCTTCCTGCCGTGGCCCCGGCGCAGTGTGTCGCCTGGCGGGACGAGGAGCAGTGGCTCTGGGCAATGCGCCACCAGTGGGGCCGCCGCGTTGCCGCGGAAGCAGAAAACGTGGCTGAGCTGTCGGCGCTGCTGGCCCTTGGTCCGGATGACATCGCGCTGTTTGATAGCCGACGTGACCCGTGGGAAACCCTGGAACGCTGCCATGCCCCGTTACCGGAATGCGGCGCTGATTATACCGTTGCGCTGGCGCTGGCGATGAGTCAGGTGCCCGAATGAGCATCACGAACCTCCTGCCGTGGCGGCAGCAGCGGCGCGCGCGATACCTGCGTTTCTGGGGCGCGATGTTTTTCGGCACAGCGCTGGTGATGCTTATGGTCATTTTTTGTCTGCGGATGACCCATCTCATGCGGCTGCATGCCCTGCAAGCGGATCTGGCGGGAACACAATCCGTGCAGCACGTGCTGGCCTCTCGCCAGAGGCTCGCTACACAAACGCAGATACCTGCGCGTCAGCAACGCCAGTGGCAACCGGTGCTGGAAACACTTTCCAGCGCCATTCCTGCACAGGTCTGGCTGACGGAGCTGCGCTATCAGCCGCCTGCGCTGATGCTGACCGGATATGCCGCAACCCTGCCAGCCCTGTCCGCCCTGCGTGATGCGCTTGGACAAATTGCCGGTTTTACCCCCGGGACGGCGGGTGAGCTTCGGCAGGATAATCAGGGGCGCTGGATGTTTACCTTTAATCTTAAAAGCGAGGGATAACGCGTGAATACCCTGTTGGAACGCTGGTGCGAGAGTCGTTCCTGGATTCGGGTGCTCTGCTGGTGTCTGGGGAGTCTCCTGGCAGCATTGGCCGCGTGGGGCACCTTGCTCAGACCGGTAGACAGACAGTGTGCTGAACGACAACGCCAGCTTATCCAGGACGTAAGGGCAAACGCGGCGTTATGGCCTGCGGTCAGAAAGGCGCCGTTTCACCCGGAAATGACGGAAGTACGGGAGCTGACGCCGTTTTCACCGCTCGATTTTCAGGACAATGGCACGACGCTGGTTCACTGGAAGCCGCTGCCGAACGGAGGAGAACTGGCGCTGGAGGTTGAGTGGCCGGCGATCCCGGGGCTTTTTTTCCGGCTGGCGCAGCGGGACGTGCAGGTCGCAGCTTTCGCTATTTCGTCAGAAGGTAAGGCGCTACGCCTGCGGCTGGAGCTGAATCATGCGAAATAGCGCGCGATATTTGCTGGTTTGCTCAGTGTTGCTCTTAACAGGCATGCGCGATCCGTTTCGCCCGCCGGACGATCCTTGCGCCATTGGCGAACTGGCGCAATGGCACTATCGCGGCATGGTGGGAGGAGGTCAGGCTATTGGCATCTTACAGGATGGGCAAAAGCGCTGGTACCGCCTGAAAGCGTACGAACGCTTCCCGGCGGGCTGGCAGATAACAGCCATCAATGAATCTGAGCTGGTTGTTGATGTGGGTGATACCTGTGAACCCGTCCGATGGACGTGGCAACGAGAAGGAACGGATAAAAATGAATTTACGGATAATGCTGTGGCTGCTGGCGTTCAGCCATCCACTGTGGGCCGCCGCGCCGAAGCCGGTCACGCTGGTGGTGGATGACGTCCCTGTGGTCCAGGTGCTGCAGGCGCTGGTCGCACAGGAGAGCCGTAATCTGGTGGTATCGCCTGATGTCAGCGGCACGCTTTCGCTCAATCTGACGCGCGTCCCCTGGCGGCAAGCGCTACAGACGGTTGTCTCCAGCGCCGGGCTCGTTTTGCGAGAGGAAGGGGGCATTTTTTATGTTCATACCGCAGCGTGGCAGCGTGAACAGCAGGAACGTTCTGAGCAGGAGCGGACGCGTCGACAGCTTGATGCACCGCTGGTCTCACAGAGCATCTCTTTTTCCTATGCCGATGCCGCAGATCTGCAAAAAGCCGCAGAAAAACTCCTGAGCCCAAAGGGGAGCTTATCCGTCGACAAACGTACCAACCGCCTGCTGATCCGGGATAACCAGACGGTGGTGGATACGCTCCAGCGCTGGGCCGCTCAGATGGATATTCCCGTCGAGCAGGTGGAGCTGGCTGCGCACATTGTGACCATTACTGAAAAAAGTCTGCGCGAGCTGGGGGTGAAGTGGAATCTCGCCGACGCCACCGACGCGGGCAAGGTCGGACAGCTCACGACGCTTGGCGGCGATCTTTCTGTGCCTGGCGCCACCAGCCACGTGGGTTTTAATATCGGGCGAATCAACGGTCGGCTGCTGGATCTGGAGCTGTCTGCGCTGGAGCAAAAACAGCAGGTCGATATCATCGCCAGCCCGCGGCTGCTGGCCTCGCATATGCAACCGGCCAGTATTAAGCAGGGCAGTGAAATTCCGTATCAGGTCTCAAGCGGTGAAAGCGGCGCGACCTCCGTTGAGTTCAAAGAGGCGGTATTGGGAATGGAGGTGACACCGGTGGTATTGCCGGGGGGACGCGTGCGCCTGAAATTACACATCAGCGAAAATATGCCAGGACAGGTGCTGCAGCAGGCTGACGGTGAAACGCTGGCTATCGACAAACAGGAGATAGAAACGCAGGTTGAGGTAAAAAGTGGAGAAACGCTGGCGCTGGGCGGAATTTTTTCGCAGAAGAACAAAACCGGCACTGACAGCGTACCGGGGCTGGGTAGCATTCCCTGGATTGGGGCGCTTTTTCGCCATGACGGGAAAGATAACGAACGACGCGAGTTAGTGGTGTTTATTACGCCACGTCTGGTCGCTATTCACTGACGGGTGACGATCTCCGCAATGATTTTGCATTCAGTTTGTTGCAGAAGTTTGACGTGGGGCATGAATTAGCATACAAGGAGTACCGATTTGAGTTGGACTTACGTCTTATTACCTTATGCGCCCGGCGCGGTGATTTAATCAGTTGCCAAACAAGCCGGAGTATTGAGATAATTTTTAGTCTGACTCTCGCTCTATTGCATATGAGGTTTCAGTTCATGTCCTGCTACGCTGGGTGTCTGCGAAGCGGGGATTACCATTAACGAATAGTCTTAGTAGTACCGATAAAATGGCAGAGAAACGCAATATCTTTCTGGTTGGGCCTATGGGTGCCGGCAAAAGCACTATTGGGCGTCAGTTAGCTCAACAACTCAATATGGAATTTTACGATTCTGATCAAGAGATTGAGAAACGAACCGGAGCTGATGTGGGCTGGGTTTTCGACGTAGAAGGCGAAGAAGGTTTCCGTGACCGAGAAGAAAAAGTGATCAACGAACTCACGGAAAAACAGGGCATCGTTCTGGCAACAGGCGGCGGCTCTGTGAAATCTCGCGAAACCCGCAACCGTCTCTCCGCCCGTGGCGTAGTGGTCTATCTTGAGACGACCATTGAGAAACAGCTGGCACGTACGCAGCGCGATAAAAAGCGCCCGTTGCTGCAGGTTGAAACGCCACCACGCGAAGTTCTGGAAGCGTTGGCCGATGAACGCAATCCGCTGTATGAAGAGATTGCCGATGTGACCATTCGTACTGACGATCAGAGCGCTAAAGTGGTTGCAAACCAGATTATTCATATGCTGGAAAGCAACTGATTCTGGCTTTATATACACTCGCCTGCGGGTAAAGCATTAAAGGTGGATGTCGCGTCATGGAGAGGATTACAGTTACTCTCGGGGAACGTAGTTACCCTATCACCATCGCGGCTGGTTTGTTTAACGATCCAGCTTCCTTTTTACCACTGAAAGCGGGTGATCAGGCGATGCTGGTCACCAATGAGACGCTGGCTCCGCTTTATCTCGACCGCGTGCGCCACCTGCTTGAGCAGGCGGGCGTTAAAGTCGACAGTGTGATTCTCCCCGATGGCGAGCAGTATAAAAGCCTGACGGTACTGGATACCGTCTTTACCGCATTGCTGCAAAAACCGCACGGTCGCGATACAACACTGCTTGCCCTGGGCGGCGGTGTTGTGGGCGATCTGACCGGCTTTGCGGCCGCAAGCTATCAACGTGGTGTCCGCTTTATTCAAATCCCGACCACGTTACTGTCTCAGGTCGACTCCTCTGTGGGTGGCAAAACGGCAGTCAACCATCCGCTCGGTAAAAACATGATTGGCGCGTTCTACCAGCCCGCATCGGTGGTGGTGGATCTCGACTGTCTGAAAACCCTGCCGAAGCGCGAGCTGGCTTCCGGTCTGGCGGAAGTGATCAAATACGGCATTATTCTGGATGGCGAGTTCTTTAACTGGCTTGAAGAGAATATGGATGCGTTGTTGCGCCTGGATGAGGCTAAACTGGCATACTGCATTCGTCGTTGCTGTGAGCTGAAAGCAGAAGTTGTCGCGGCAGACGAGCGTGAAACGGGCTTACGTGCTTTACTGAATCTTGGGCATACGTTTGGTCACGCGATTGAAGCCGAAATGGGTTACGGTAACTGGCTGCACGGTGAAGCCGTTGCGGCCGGAATGGTAATGGCTGCCCGCACCTCTGAACGTCTTGGACAGTTCAAGCCGGAAGAGACGGCACGCATCATTGCGCTGCTTGAGCGTGCAGGTTTGCCGGTAACCGGGCCGCAGGAGATGTCGGCGCAAGCGTATTTACCCCACATGATGCGCGATAAAAAAGTATTGGCAGGTGAGATGCGTCTTGTACTCCCACTTGCAATAGGGAAGAGTGAAGTGCGCGGCGGAGTACCGCACGATGTCGTTCTTGGCGCTATCGCTGATTGTCAGCAGGCGTAACAACTAGAAAGGTCAGGCCACTGTTGCAGGTGGTCGTTTAGCTTCAGGTGAAATGCAAAGTCGTTGGCATAAGCCTTTGAGTGGGGTGTTAAATGGATGAATTCAAACCAGAAGACGAGCTGAAACCCGATCCCAGCGATCGTCGTACTGGTCGTTCTCGTCAATCTTCAGAACGTGATAACGAGCCGCAGATCAACTTTGACGATGTTGATCTGGATGCAGACGATCGTCGCCCTTCGCGCAGCCGCAACGCGCACGAGGAGCGAGAAGAAGAGGATTATGAGTCCGAAGAAGATTCAATGGACGAACAGCCTGTAGAGCGTCGCCCGCGTAAACGTAAAAAAGCCGCTGCGCCAAAACCGGCTTCCCGCCAGTACATCATGATGGGCCTTGGCGTTTTGGTGCTTGTGCTGCTGATTGTCGGCATTGGCTCCGCGCTAAAAGCACCGTCAACGAACTCAACCGAGCAAACCGCTTCCGCCGAGAAGAGCATTAACCTTTCCGGTAACGATGCGTCCAATCAGGCGAATGGCGCACAGCCTGCACCGGGTACCACTTCTGCAGAGCAGACTGCTGGTAACACAACAACGCCGCAGGATGTTTCTCTGCCGCCCGTTTCCTCTACCCCTGCTCAGGGTCAGGCACCTGCTACGCCTGAAGGCCAGCAGCGCGTAGAAGTTCAGGGAGACCTGAACAATGCGCTGACGCAGCCGCAGAACCAGCAGCAGGTTGATAACGTCGTGGTTAACTCTACGCTGCCAACTGAACCTGCAACCGTTGCCCCGATTCGCGGCGGTAACGCTCAGCCGCAAACGGCCGCGACGGAAACCAAACCGCGCCAGACGCAAACTGCGACACGTCCTGAACGTAAGCAGGCGGTGATTGAGCCTAAGCGCGAAACTAAACCTCAGGCAGTGGTAAAAGCGCCTGAAGTGAAAGCCGTACCGGCACAGCCGAAACACACTGAAACGGCTGCGGTGAGCGAGCCTGCTAAAGCGCCAGTCACGCAGACTGCGCCGAAAGCAACGGCGACCACCACGGCACCGGCTGCTACAGCTGCGCCTGCCGCAACGGCAACAGCATCCAGCAGCGCGGCAGGTAAAACGGCAGGTAACGTCGGTTCGCTGAAGTCTGCGCCATCCAGCAACTACACGCTGCAGCTGAGCAGTTCGTCTAACTATGACAACCTCAACGGTTGGGCGAAGAAATCCAATCTGAAAAACTATGTTGTTTATCAGACGACCCGTAACGGTCAGCCGTGGTATGTGCTGGTCAGCGGTGTGTATGCTTCTAAAGATGAAGCAAAACGTGCCGTGGCGACGCTGCCAGCAGACGTGCAGGCGAAAAACCCGTGGGCGAAGCCGATTCATCAGGTTCAGGCCGATCTGAAGTAATGTTTAAAGCGCAGGATGCTGTCGGAGCTTTCTCCACAGCCGGAGAAGGTGTAATCAGTTAGTCAGCATGAAAAAAAATCGCGCTTTTCTGAAATGGGCAGGGGGGAAATACCCCCTGCTCGATGATATTAAAAAGCACCTGCCGAAAGGCGAGTGTCTTATCGAGCCTTTCGTGGGTGCGGGATCGGTGTTCCTGAACACCGATTTTTCTCGTTATATCCTGGCGGATATCAACAGCGACCTTATCAGCCTCTATAACATCGTTAAGCATCGTACCGATGAGTATGTCGCAGAGGCGCGTGCACTGTTTACGCCTGAGAACAATAACCCGGACGTTTACTACCAGTTCCGTGCGGAGTTTAACCAGAGTCAGGATCCGTTCCGCAGGGCGCTGCTGTTCCTCTATCTCAACCGTCATGGTTACAACGGCCTGTGCCGTTATAATCTTCGTGGGGAATTTAACGTGCCTTTTGGCCGCTATAAGCGTCCCTATTTCCCGCAGGACGAGCTGTATCACTTTGCCGAAAAAGCACAGCATGCCGAGTTTCACTGCCTCTCGTATGAAGAGTGTATGGAACTGGCAGGCGTAAACTCGGTGGTTTACTGCGATCCCCCTTACGCGCCGCTGTCGGCGACGGCGAACTTCACCGCCTATCACACCAACAGCTTCAGCCCGGCCGAACAGGCCCGTCTGGCGGAGATGGCGGAAAAGCTGGTCAGCAAAAGAATTCCGGTGTTAATTTCAAATCACGATACCCCTGATACACGCGAATGGTACAAAGCCGCGAAGCATTTTCAGGTTAAAGTGCGGCGTAGCATTAGCAGCAACGGCGGCACACGTAAAAAGGTGGACGAACTCCTGGCTCTTTATCGCCCCTGAGCCGTTTTGCCCGCCGGTAAACACATTTCAAGGAGATGCGGATGAAACAGTTTTTGATTGCTCCCTCAATTCTGTCGGCCGATTTTGCCCGCCTGGGTGAAGATACCGCTAAAGCTCTCGCGGCTGGCGCAGATGTCGTCCATTTCGACGTTATGGATAACCACTACGTCCCCAATCTGACCATTGGTCCAATGGTGCTTAAGGCGCTGCGCAACTACGGCATTACCGCCCCGATTGACGTCCATCTGATGGTGAAACCTGTCGACCGTATCGTGCCGGATTTCGCCGCAGCGGGCGCCAGCATCATCACCTTCCATCCGGAAGCTTCTGAACATGTGGATCGCACCCTGCAGCTGATCAAAGAGAACGGCTGCAAGGCGGGTCTGGTATTTAACCCGGCCACGCCGCTGAGCTATCTCGACTATGTGATGGATAAGCTGGACGTCATTTTGCTGATGTCCGTTAACCCTGGCTTTGGCGGTCAGTCGTTCATTCCTCACACGCTGGATAAGCTGCGTGAAGTACGCCGTCGCATTGATGAGTCAGGTTACGATATTCGCCTTGAAGTAGACGGCGGTGTGAAAGTGAATAACATTGGTGAAATTGCGGCAGCGGGCGCGGATATGTTCGTTGCAGGTTCAGCGATTTTCGACCAACCGGATTACAAAAAAGTCATTGATGAAATGCGCCGCGAGCTGGCGAAGGTAAGTCATGGATAAGTTGCAGGCAATTCGGGGTGTGGCATTCGACCTCGACGGCACGCTGGTTGACAGCGCGCCGGGCTTAACGAGTGCCGTCGACCAGGCGCTGTATGCCCTTGAACTGCCTGTTGCGGGCGAAGAGCGTGTCGTCACGTGGATTGGCAACGGCGCTGATGTGCTGATGGAGCGCGCGTTGACGTGGGCGCGCCAGGAGCGCGCGTCGCAGCGTTCCGCGCAGGGTAAACCGAGCGTCGATGGTGCCGATATCCCGCAGGAAGAGCAGCTGCGCATTCTGCGCAAACTGTTCGATCGTTTCTACGAAGAGACCGTCGAGGAGGGCAGTTTCCTCTTCCCGGACGTTACGGAAACGCTGAGCGCGCTGCGCGCGAAGGGTATTCCGCTGGGGCTGGTGACCAACAAACCAACGCCGTTTGTGGCACAGCTGCTTGAAGCGCTGGATATCGCGAAGTACTTCTCCGTGATTGTGGGCGGTGACGATGTGCAAAACAAAAAGCCGCATCCGGAACCGCTGCTGCTGGTGGCAGGAAAATTATCCTTAACACCTGCTGAGCTGCTCTTTGTCGGTGATTCGCGCAATGATATTCTGGCTGCCCGAGCGGCTGGATGTCCTTCCGTCGGATTAACCTATGGCTACAACTACGGTGAGGCCATCACGCTAAGTGAGCCGGATGTTGTGTTCGACCACTTCAAAGATTTGTTGCCCGCACTCGGGCTTTCGCACAGTGAACATCAGGAATTGAATAATGACTAAGCCCATCGTTTTTAGTGGCGCACAGCCTTCAGGTGAATTGACCATTGGTAACTACATGGGTGCGTTACGTCAGTGGGTCAGCATGCAGGACGACTACCATTGCATTTACTGCATCGTCGATCTCCATGCGATTACCGCGCGTCAGGATCCTGAGAAGCTGCGCAAAGCCACGCTGGACACCCTCGCCCTGTATCTGGCCTGTGGGATCGATCCTGAGAAGAGCACCATTTTTGTTCAGTCCCATGTGCCAGAGCATGCACAGCTGGGCTGGGCGCTGAACTGCTACACCTACTTCGGTGAACTGAGCCGCATGACCCAGTTCAAGGATAAATCCGCGCGCTACTCTGAAAACATCAACGCCGGTCTGTTTGACTATCCGGTGCTGATGGCGGCAGACATCCTGCTGTACCAGACTAACCAGGTGCCGGTGGGTGAAGACCAGAAGCAGCATCTCGAGCTGAGCCGCGATATTGCCCAGCGCTTCAACGCGATCTACGGCGATGTCTTTAAGGTGCCAGAGCCGTTTATTCCGAAATCCGGCGCGCGCGTGATGTCGCTGCTGGAGCCAACCAAGAAGATGTCCAAGTCTGACGATAACCGCAACAACGTTATCGGCCTGCTGGAAGATCCGAAATCGGTGGTCAAAAAGCTCAAGCGCGCGGTGACCGACTCCGACGAGCCGCCTGTGGTGCGCTACGACGTGCAGAATAAAGCGGGCGTCTCCAACCTGCTGGATATTCTCTCCGGTGTTACCGGCCAGAGCATTTCTGAGCTGGAACAGCACTTTGAAGGGAAGATGTACGGCCACCTGAAAGGCGAAGTGGCAGATGCCGTTTCCGGCATGCTGACTGAGCTGCAGGAGCGTTATCACCGCTATCGCAACGATGAAGCTTTCCTGCAGAAAGTGATGAAAGAGGGCGCGGAAAAAGCCAGCGCGCGCGCGTCCGAAACCCTGAAAGCGGTGTACGAAGCGATTGGGTTTGTGGGTAAACCTTAAGCCTGCTTTGCCGGGTGGCGCTGACGCTTACCCGGCCTACGAGGTCATGTAGGTCGGGTAAGGCGGAGCCGCCACCCGACAAAAAACCACCCTAATAAAAAACCGGGAAGCCCCGGTTTTTTTACGCCTGTAAAACGCTTACTGCTGTGCCGCCGGGCCGCAACCACCGATGATCTTTGAAATGGAGATCGCCGGGTGCAGCAGGTAATCGTAGCTGCAGTTATTTTTGGTGTTCTGTACGTGACCGGTGCAGGCCGTCAGAGTGGATAACAGGCCGACCAGAACGGCGGCTTTTGCCAGTTTGAACATACGCATTCCTTGTCTTAAAAACGAAAATTGGATGTAACTCAAGGGAATAAAGGGAAAATTTCCACTTCGGGGCGGTATGTTATCGACAGCGGTAAGAGGGGAGTAGTCCGCTTAAGGACTACTCCGGAAAGGAAGAATATGCGTTAGTGATTCGAGAACCAGTTGAGTTTATCGCGCAGTTCGACCACGCGCCCAACTACAATCAGCGCCGGGCTTTCGACCTGCTGCGCCAGTTCGCCTAGCTGCGTCAGCACCCCATCCACCACGCGCTGCGTAATGACGGTACCGTTTTCGATCAGCGCGACGGGCATATCTGACTCCATGCCATGCTCCAGCAGCTTCGCCTGGATTGTGGCAGCCTGGTTCAGCCCCATGTAGAACACCAGCGTCTGCTTTTCGGCTGCCAGGTTATGCCAGTCCAGCTCGCTGCCGGTCTTCAGGTGGCCCGTCACCAGGCGCACGCTCTGGGCGTAATCCCGGTGGGTCAGCGGAATGCCAGAGTAAGCCGAGCAGCCGGATGCCGCCGTAATCCCAGGCACGACGGAGAAGGGAATACCCGCGTCGCACAGGGTTTCCAGCTCTTCGCCTCCGCGACCAAAGATAAACGGATCGCCCCCTTTCAGACGCACCACGCGTTTGCCCTTTTGCGCCTCGCGCAGCAGGATCTGGTTAATCTCTTCCTGCGGAACGCAGTGGTAGCCCGCGCGTTTGCCGACGAAGACGCGGTCGGCGTCGCGACGCACCAGGTTCATGATGTCATCAGAGACCAGACGATCGTAAACCACAATATCCGCCTGCTGGATCTGCTGTAGCCCTTTCAGGGTCAGTAACCCTGCGTCGCCAGGGCCTGCGCCCACCAGCACTACTTCACCGCGATGGTCCAGCGGTTCAGAGAATAGCTGCGCCGTTGTCTCTTCAACCGCTTTGCTGTCCTGATTCGCCAGCGACTGCGCCAGCCTGTCGTTCACGAAGAATTTTTCCCAGAAGCGTCGACGCTCGCCAACGGTCGCGAAGGTTTGCTTCACGCGGGAACGCAGCTGCCCCGCGTAGTGGGCAATCTGACCGAGGTGCTGTGGCAATACGGCTTCCAGCTTTTCCCGCAGCAGGCGCGCCAGAACGGGCGAGCGGCCGCCGGACGATACCGCGATCATCAGCGGCGAACGGTCGATAATCGACGGCATGATGAAGCTGGCCTCTTTCGGCGCATCCACCACGTTGCAGAAGATCCGGCGCGCTTCGCAGGCGTCGCTGACGCGCTGGTTCACTGCATCGTCATCCGTCGCGGCAATGGTCAGCCAGCAGGTATCCAGCAGGGATTCATTAAACTCCCCCTGCTCCAGCGTAAGCATCCCTTCCTGCGCCCAGACGTCAAACTGGGGGGAGAAGGCAATGGCGTTGACGGTCAGTCGGGCGCCAGCCTCTAACAGCAGGCGCGCTTTGCGCTCGGCCACGTCGCCGCCGCCCACAAGCAGGCAGTCGCGGTGGCGTAATTGACAAAAAATCGGCAGGTGATCCACGACGTTACCTCGCAGCATTCATGGAGGGGGTAAGAATTGACGTCAGGATAACAGCAGGAATCGTACAGAACATACGGTTTTTCCTGCCGTTACCCATAAGGGGTCATAAGCTTTTCATATTGAAAAGGCGAGGGAATTAGCCTTTCAGCTGCACCTTGCCGTCCTTCACGCGGGCGTCGTAGTGCTTCACAGAGAAGCTTTCATCTTCCATGCAGTGCCCGTCGCTTAAACGGAAACGCTGCTTTTTCAACGGACTGGCGACCCAGAGCTCACCCTGATGTTCCGCAATCAGTCCACGGGAGAGCACGCTGGCCTCGAAGAACGGGTCGATATTGCTGATGGCAAAAACCTGTTCATCGCGGCGAGGGCGGAAAATCGCAACCTGCTCGCTGCCCAGCAGCGCGCACACGCCGGTTGCGGGGATAATGTCGTTAATATCGCAAATGTTTATCCACTGGCTCATGCGTTTTCCTCCACCAGCGTAACCGGAATACGTTCATACGGCGTTGCTGGACGATGCTGTTCACGCTCTGGCACAACCTGTACGTTCGGGTCGCGCTGGGTGCTGTTGATAAAGTGTTTGAAGCGGGTCTGTGCCGCCGGGCTATTAACGGTTTCAGTCCACTCGCAGATAACCGCCGCGCGCAGGCGAGCCATCTCGGCTTCCAGATGTTCGTTCAGGCCCAGCTTGTCGTCGATGATGACCGCTTTCAGGTAGTCGATACCGCCTTCCAGGTTATCGAGCCAGGAGGCCGTACGGGTCAGCTTATCGGCGGTACGGATGTAGAACATCATGAAGCGGTCGAGATACTGAATCAGCGTATCGTGGTCGAGATCCGCGGCCAGCAGGTCCGCATGGCGTGGCTTCATCCCGCCGTTACCGCAGACGTACAGGTTCCAGCCTTTTTCGGTGGCGATAATACCCACGTCTTTACCCTGCGCTTCCGCACATTCACGGGTACATCCGGAGACGCCGAACTTCATTTTGTGCGGCGTACGGATGCCTTTGTAGCGGTTTTCCAGCTCCACGCCGAAGCCCACGCTGTCACCGACGCCGTAGCGGCACCAGGTGCTGCCCACGCAGGTTTTCGCCATACGCAGCGCTTTGGCATACGCGTGGCCGGTTTCGAAGCCAGCTTCAATCAGCTGACGCCAGATTTCCGGCAGATCGTCTTTCTGCGCGCCAAACAGGCCGATGCGCTGGGAACCGGTGATTTTGGTGTACAGGTTAAATTCACGTGCAATGCGGCCCACCGCGACCAGCCCTTCCGGCGTAATTTCGCCACCGGCGGAACGTGGGATGACGGAGTAGGTGCCGTCTTTCTGAATGTTTGCCAGGAAGTTGTCGTTGGTATCCTGCAGCGGCGTGTGTTCCGGTTTGAGCACGTACTCGTTCCAGCAGGAGGCCAGCAGTGACCCGACGGTCGGTTTACACACTTCGCAGCCGTAGCCCTGGCCGTGTTTCGCCAGCAGTTCGTCGAAGGATTTGATGCCTTCCACGCGGATCAGGTGGTAAAGCTCCTGGCGAGAGTACGCAAAGTGCTCGCACAGGTTGTTGTTCACTTCGATACCCTGTTTCGCAAGCTCGGCGTTCAGCACCTGAGTGACCAGCGGAATACAGCCGCCGCAGCCGGTACCGGCTTTGGTTTCCGCTTTCAGCGCCGCCACGGTGTGGCAGCCTTTGTTGATGGCTGAAATCAGCATGCCTTTGGTGACGTCGAAGCAGGAGCAGATCTGCGCGCTGTCCGGCAATTTATCCACGCCGATAGAGGGCTTACCGCTGGAGGCGTGCGCCGGCAGGATCAGCGCGTCCGGGTTCTCCGGCAGTTCGATAGCATTCAGCACCAGCTGCAGCAGGTTGCCGAAGTCGCTGGTATCGCCCACCAGCACCGCGCCGAGCAGGGTTTTGTTGTCCTGGCTGACGATCAGGCGTTTGTAGACCTCTTTGCTTTCATCGAGATAAACGTAGCTGCGAGCGCCAGGCGTGCGGCCATGCGCATCGCCAATACCGCCAACGTCCACGCCCAGCAGCTTCAGCTTGGCGCTCAGGTCCGCGCCTTCGAAGGCGTTTTCAGTGCCGAGGATATGGTCCACGGCAACCTGCGCCATTTTGTAACCCGGCGCGACCAGACCATACACGCGGTTGTTCCAGCTGGCGCATTCGCCAATCGCGTAGATATCCGGGTCTGAGGTCTGGCAGGTATCGTTAATCATGATCCCGCCGCGCTGGGCGACGGCCAGGCCGCACTGGGTTGCCAGCTTGTCGCGCGGGCGAATACCGGTGGAGAAGACGATGAAGTCGACTTCCAGCTCGCTGCCGTCGGCAAAGCGCATGGTTTTGCGCGCCTCGGTGCCTTCCTGGACGATCTCTTTGGTGTTTTTGCTGGTGTGAACCTTCACGCCCATGCTTTCGATTTTACGGCGTAGCTGGTCACCACCCATGTGGTCCAGCTGTTCGGCCATCAGCATTGGGGCAAATTCGATGACGTGGGTTTCAACGCCGAGGTTTTTCAGCGCGCCCGCGGCTTCGAGGCCCAGCAGGCCGCCGCCGACCACCGCGCCGCGCTTGCTTCGACGTGCGCAGGACTCAATGGCGTTGAGATCTTCAATGGTACGATAAACGAAGCAATCCTGAGTTTCTGAGCCTTTAATCGGTGGGATCCACGGATAGGAGCCCGTCGCCATAATCAGCTTGTCGTAAAAAACCGTACGCCCGGCGCTGGAGTGGATCACTTTTTCCTGACGGTTGATGGTGATAGCGCGTTCGCCTACCAGCACTTTTACGCCATGCTTCTCGTAGAAACCTTCGCGCACCAGAGAGAGCTCTTCGGCGGTATGATGGGAGAAGTAGGAAGACAAGTGCACACGGTCGTACGCCTTGCGGGGTTCTTCACAGAACACGGTAATATCGAACTGCTCAGCATCGGCTTTATCGAGAAGATCCTCAATAAAGCGGTGGCCGACCATGCCGTTACCGATGATAGCGAGTCTGACTTTGCTCATTATTGCCTCGATTTCTTTTCTATTACTGCCTACCTTAACGATTCAGCAGGGGCGCTTATTGATGCAAATCAAATACGCCTTCGCCTACCCCTTAGGTGGTATGCGACTGATTTGTCAGGATTTTTATAAGTGGCGGAAATCGCAGGCTTTTCGTGTTCGTTGAATTTGTGTACAAATCAGGGGCGGTTTTGCAAAAATCGATACGCCTGAATATCAGCTGCGTTTTTTAGGGGAAAGGTATGTCTACAACACCGTTATGGCTTGTTCAGAATGTTCGTTTACCGGGTCGGGAAGGGCTGTGGCAGCTTGCCATTGAGAACGGGCGATTTGGTGACATCACCCCAATGGACGATACTCATGCCGAGAGTTATGAAGTACTGAATGCGCGCGGTGGGCTGGCTATTCCCCCGTTCATCGAGCCGCATATCCATCTTGATACCACCCAGACGGCGGGCGAGCCGAACTGGAACCAGTCCGGAACGCTGTTTGAGGGCATTGAGCGCTGGGCGGAGCGCAAGGCGCTGCTCAGCCATGACGATGTGAAAGCGCGTGCCTGGAAAACGCTGAAGTGGCAAATCGCCAACGGCATTCAGTTTGTCCGCACCCACGTGGATGTCTCCGACCCGACGCTCACCGCCCTGAAGGCGATGCTGGAGGTGAAGCAGGAGGTTGCGCCGTGGGTGACGCTGCAAATCGTCGCGTTCCCGCAGGAGGGCATTCTCTCTTACCCGAACGGCGCGGCGCTGCTGGAAGAAGCCTTAAAGCTGGGAGCCGACGTGGTGGGGGCGATCCCACACTTCGAGTTCACCCGCGAGTACGGCGTCCAGTCGCTGCATATCGCGTTTGACCTGGCGAAGAAATATGACCGTCCGCTGGATATCCACTGCGATGAAATTGACGACGAGCAGTCGCGGTTTGTCGAGACGGTGGCAACGCTGGCGTATGAGGCCGGTATCGGCCAACGCGTGACGGCAAGCCACACCACCGCCATGCACTCCTACAACGGCGCGTACACCTCGAGGCTTTTCCGCCTGCTGAAGATGTCGGGAATTAACTTCGTCGCTAACCCGCTGGTCAACATCCACCTGCAGGGTCGCTTTGACGACTATCCGAAGCGTCGCGGTATCACCCGCGTGAAAGAGCTGCAGGAAGCGGGCATTAACGTCTGCTTCGGGCATGACGATGTGTTTGATCCGTGGTACCCGCTCGGTACCGGCAACATGCTGCAGGTGCTGCATATGGGGCTGCACGTCTGCCAGATGATGGGGTATCCGCAAATCGACAGCGGCCTGAATCTGATAACCCATAACAGCGCCCGGACCTTCGGCCTGAGTGATTACGGCATTGAAACGGGAAACCCGGCGAATCTGATTATTCTGCCTGCGGAGAGCGGGTTTGAAGCGGTGCGCTGTCAGGTGCCGGTGCGCTGGTCGATTCGACAGGGGCGCGTGATTGCCACCACGCAGCTGGCGCAGACCTGGATCCAGATGGACATCGGAGGGGAAGAGGTGAGCTTTGCCAGAAACAGCCCCTCTGCCGAGCGCAAAGGGGCGTAGGGTTTAGTGAGATGCCGCTGCCGCGTTGTGCTGGCGGTGGCGGGTCACGAAGCCCAGAACGAGGCACATGATGAACACCACGGCATACAGGCCGTTCGCGGTGTGCAGGGCGGCCAGCGGACCGCTGTGGGCGACGATCGGGCCCGTGACCACGAAGGTCAGCATGGTGCCGATAGTGCCGCAGGTCAGGACGAAGTTAACCAGCTTCGGCGAGGCCACTTTGGTCTGCAGAGAGCCCAGGGTAATGATCGAGGTGTAGATCGCGCTGGAGAAGAAGCCCAGGGTCAGAATGAACCACGGCATGTGCTCCGGAGAACCGTTGATGAACAGATACATCAGCACGGTGGCCAGGCCCGCCAGCACGGTCAGAATACGCTGCAGGTCGAAGAAGCGCAGGATGAAGCTAAATGCCCACATGCCGAACATGTAAGACATCCAGAAATCGCTCACCAGCTTACCCGCGTCGTTCAGGCTCATGCCCAGGCCTTTCGCGTATTCCGGTACCCAAGAGATAAAGCCCAGCTGGCCCAGGATGTAGCACAGGGCGGCAATGGAGAGGAACAGCACGCCGATGCCCCATTTCTCTTTCGCGACGGGTTCTGCGGTAGTCTGCGCTTTTTTGCCCAGCACCGGGAACTCACAGCCGAAGGTCAGAATAAAGATTGCCACGTAGACCAGGCCGATGCAGGCATAAACCCAGTACCACTCAATGCTGCGGGCCAGCAGAACGGCGGCGACCATCGGGAAGATCATTCCGGCCATGCTGAAGAAAGAGTCGGTAAACAGCAGGCGCGCGCCGCGTTGACGGCCTTCATACATATGGGTAATCAGGAAGGTCCCGATCGACATGGTGATACCGCTGACCAGACCGAGCACGAACATGGCGGCGGAGAACAGGGCGATGCTGTGGCTCAGCATCAGGCCCGCCACGGCGGCGAGCATCAGCACAAAACCAAAGCGCAGCTGGGTTTTCAGCGGCACGATCTCCATCAGCCAGGCATTCAGGAAGATGGAGATCAGGATCCCCGCGTTGAGGAAGGTGAAGGTGTTACTCATGCTGGAAACGGGCAGCTGGAAGTAGTCTGCGATATTTCCCATCACCATCCCGGTGACGATCACCAACGCGCCGGTCAGGGCGTAGGAGAAGAAGCTGATCCATGTGAGCTTGATGCGATTGCTGTTAGTCATGTCTGGCCTGTTCAAAAAAAGAAAAGCGCCCATCGGGCGCTGAGAGCGGGCAGATTTTAGACATTAAAGTGATCTATTCATATCTTTTAAGAGAAATTAGAACTTCATTGCAGGTTTTTATGTGATCATGATCACATAAAAAGCCGCAAATACCAATCGTTTGCGCGGTTACAACTGTTTCAATTTCGTAAAATTAGGTAAAAGGCTGGTCTCCGTTCATACTGCTCTTTAGAATCAAGCCATTCGCTTTTTATACTGCGCTTTGTTAAGGAATTCTCATGCTCAAATCAACACTGGCGGCTGTCGCAGCTGTGTTTGCTCTTTCTGCCGTTTCCCCTGCTGCGCTGGCAGCAAAAGGAGACCCTCACGTTCTGCTGACCACCTCCGCCGGGAACATTGAGCTGGAACTGAACAGCCAGAAAGCCCCTGTTTCCGTGAAAAACTTCCTCGACTATGTGAACAGTGGTTTCTACAACAACACCACTTTCCACCGCGTGATCCCAGGCTTTATGATTCAGGGCGGCGGCTTCAACGAGCAGATGCAGCAGAAACAGCCGAACCCGCCGATTAAAAACGAAGCGGACAACGGCCTGCTGAACAAGCGCGGGACCATTTCTATGGCGCGTACGGCGGATAAAGACAGCGCGACCAGTCAGTTCTTCCTCAACGTGGCCGATAACGCCTTCCTGGATCACGGTCAGCGTGATTTCGGTTATGCCGTTTTCGGTAAAATTGTGAAAGGAATGGATGTGGCTGATAAGATTTCTCAGGTGCCTACCCATGACGTCGGCCCGTACCAGAATGTGCCGTCAAAACCGGTGGTTATCCTCTCCGCGAAAGTGCTGCCGTAATTGTCTTAAATACGGGCGATCCTCGCCCGTATGATTTAGCCCTCCCTGCGAAAGCGCGTTTTGCTGCTTATACTTGTGGCAAACGGACTATTCAGGGAGGCGTTAAGTGAAAAAACTCACCGATAAGCAAAAATCCCGTCTCTGGGAGCAGCAGCGTAACGTCAATCTTCAGGCCAGTTGTCTCCTTGAAAAAGGTATTGGTCCCTCAGAACCCCATATTGAGACGCTGGAGCTTGGGCCTCCCGCGCCCGGGTTACCCCATCTGTGCCTCATTCATCGACACCTGTATCGCAGTGAAATGAAGGGGGCAGGCGAGTTCCGTACCGACGATATTTTTAAGGGCGATATTCCGTTCTGCCATTTCGAATACATCGAAAAGATGGGTAACGAGCTGATGGCGGCGCTGGAAAGCGAGAAGTATCTGGCTGGCCTTGAGAAAGCGGCGTTTGTTGACAGAATTAGCCACTATTACTGCGAAATCAATATGCTGCATCCTTTTATGCGCGGCAACGGTATTGCCCAACGCGTTTTCTTCGAGCAACTGGCCATTCATGCGGATTACGCCCTGGACTGGCGCGATATCGATCCCGAGCAGTGGGTCGCCGCTAACCGAAGTGGCGCAACGGGTGATTTGTCCGCGCTGAGCGCGATCTTTGCCAAAGTAGTGAGCGAAGCGCGGGAATCTGAGTAGAATAGGGCGGCATTTTTTTCGGGAGCCGCCATGATTCTGCTGATTGATAACTACGATTCCTTCACCTGGAACCTTTACCAGTATTTTTGTGAACTGGGTGCAGAGGTGGTTGTCCGCCGCAACGACGAGATCGATCTCGCCGATATTGAGACGCTGGCTCCGCAGAAAATCGTGATTTCACCCGGGCCGTGTACGCCGTCGGAGTCGGGTGTTTCTCTGGATGTCATCCGGCACTATGCCGGCAAGCTGCCGATTCTGGGCGTCTGCCTGGGCCACCAGGCGATTGCCCAGGCGTTTGGCGCTACCATCGTGCGTGCCGCGAAAGTGATGCACGGCAAAACCTCTCCGGTCACTCACGCCGGTACCGGAGTATTTACGGGGCTTAATAATCCTTTAACCGTGACGCGCTACCATTCGCTGGTGATTGACCCACCGACGCTGCCTGAGTGCTTTGACGTGACGGCCTGGAGCGAGTCGCAGGAGATCATGGGGATTCGCCACCGCGAATGGGATCTCGAAGGCGTGCAGTTCCACCCGGAAAGCATCCTCAGCGAACAGGGGCACGCGCTGCTGGCAAATTTCCTCAATCGCTGAATATCTGTTGCCTTGCCGTGATTTTTTATGCATATTTTGTGATTATATTTTCACAATTGATGTGACATAAAATGGATGGGCATGACATGGCAACTGAACAACCAGCAATTACCCGCGCGACATTCGATGAAGTGATTCTGCCGATTTATGCACCGGCTGAGTTTATCCCGGTGAAGGGAAAAGGCAGCCGCGTCTGGGATCAGCAGGGTAAAGAGTACGTGGATTTCGCGGGCGGGATTGCGGTTACGGCGCTCGGTCATTGCCATCCTGCGCTGGTGGACGCGCTGAAAACCCAGGGCGAAACCCTGTGGCACACCAGCAACGTGTTCACCAACGAACCGGCGCTGCGTCTAGGCCGCAAGATCATTGATGCCACGTTTGCCGAGCGCGTGCTGTTTATGAACTCCGGTACCGAAGCCAACGAAACCGCCTTCAAGCTGGCGCGCTACTACGCCACCACGCGCCACAGTCCGTACAAAACCAAAATTATCGCTTTCCACAATGCCTTCCACGGGCGCTCCTTCTTTACCGTCTCCGTTGGCGGTCAGCCGAAGTATTCCGACGGTTTTGGCCCGAAACCGGCCGATATTGTCCACGTGCCGTTTAACGATCTGCATGCGGTGAAAGCGGTAATGGACGATCACACCTGCGCGGTGGTGGTGGAGCCTATTCAGGGCGAAGGCGGCGTGACGGCGGCCACGCCGGAATTCCTGAAAGGGCTGCGCGAACTGTGCGACGAGCATCAGGCGCTGCTGGTCTTTGATGAAGTTCAGTGTGGAATGGGCCGTACCGGGGATCTGTTTGCCTACATGCACTACGGCGTGACGCCGGATATTCTGACCAGCGCCAAAGCGCTCGGCGGCGGCTTCCCGGTGAGTGCAGTATTGACGACCCAGGATATCGCCTCCGCGTTCCACGTGGGCTCTCACGGCTCTACCTACGGCGGCAACCCGCTGGCGAGTGCTGTGGCGGGCGCGGCGTTTGATATTATCAACACGCCTGAGGTGTTGAACGGCGTGAACGCGAAGCGCGAGCTGTTCGTAAAACACCTGCAAAAGATTGACGACCAGTACGACGTGTTCAGCGAGATCCGCGGGATGGGGCTGCTGATTGGTGCCGAGCTGAAGCCGCAGTACAAAGGCCGCGCGCGCGATTTCCTGCACGCCGCCGCCCACGAAGGGGTGATGGTGCTGAACGCGGGTCCGGACGTGATGCGTTTTGCACCGTCGCTGGTGGTGGAAGACAAAGACATTGAAGACGGGTTAACCCGTTTTGCCGCTGCGGTCGCGAAGATCGTAAAAGGTTAATACGCCGTCCGCTTCAGCCTGCGGGTGAGCCAAATCCCGTGATGTGGACGCTGACGCCATGCCACCGACGAAATGGTGTGCATGGTGTTCAGATGCCCCAGAATGCGCTGCAAATGCTGCTCCAGGGTGCTCATTGGCCCGTGGGTTAACGTCTCCGGCGCTTCCAGAATGTTCGAATCTCCCGACTCGCCCGGCGAGTCATATTCCAGGCGCTGCTGACATCGCTGCAGCGCAATTTCACACGACTGCAGGTAACGTTGGGCCAGGTCTGGCGTCAGCATCGTGTGCTCGCGCGCCAGCGTTGTCATGGCGTTTATATGCTCGACGATAAACTGGCTGTGCGTCACCCAGAGCTTCATGTCCGCCAGATAGTGCGAGTTAAAGCCCGGCTCCTGCATCGCCTGGTTGAGCGAGTTAAACAGGGCGTTATGCGCCTGGTTGACCTTCATGCGCTGATAGGCCAGCGGGGAGGGCTGCGGGTCGTCGCTCAGGATCAATCGAATGGCCTGCTGGTCGGCCTCCAGCGCGTCGTGGGCGTTCTGCCTGAGCAGCCCGCTTTGCCACTGCGGCCACAGCCAGACCATGCCGCCAAAGGCAATCAGGCAGCCAATGAGGGTATCAATCAGCCTGGCGACAATAAACTGTTCACCATTGAGCGTGAGCAGCTGCAGGGTATACACCGCCGTCACCGTAAAGCCCACCATCGCCCAGCCGTAGTTTTTGCGGATAATCAGGTAGCTCACCAGCGTAATCGCCAGCATGCCAGCCAGGGTATAGCCTTCCGGCACGTGGAAGTGTAGCGTCACGCCCGCAATAATCAGCCCGGCCATCGTTCCGCCGGCCCGGTGCAGAATACGCACCCGCGTGGCGCCGTAGCCGTTCTGGGTGACAAACAGCACGGTCATTAAGATCCAGTAGGGTTTCGGCAGATGCAGCGCCATGCCCATCAGGCTGGCGGTACTGAGCATAACGCTGATCCTGGCGGCGTTGCGCAGGGCGGATGATTTAAGAGAAAGATAGCTTCTGAGCGCGGGCAGTAGCGGCAACCGTTTCTGCTTATCCGCCATCAGATCGCGGGGATAAAGCGGGCGCTGCGTGCGCAGCACGCGGGCGATGCGGCTGAAGTGCCAGGCGGCAAACTGGCCAACCGGGTTATCCGGATGCTGGCGTGCGATTTTCTCCAGCGCGCCGAGCTGTTTTTCCATGTTAAAGCGCGTGGGGTAGCGGTGGTAGAGAATATCGTCAGCCAGGACCCGCAGACGTGCCGATACTGTCTGCGCGTTCCAGCGGATCACCGCTTCGGCGTGGCTGCGCTCGACCAGCTTTTGTACCTCCTGCGGATGGTGAAGGCTAACGGAGATATGTTCCTGCAGATCGAGACCGACCTGGAAGGTGCGCAGCAGCCGTTTGTATTCGTGGTTTTTGTTGGCGGCGAGCATGTGCAGCTGCTGATAGCACTGGCTTATCAGATCTACCACCTTTTGCTGGCGCGTCAGCAGCGGCGGCAAGGATTTTTCCGGATCGGTATGCTGGGTGAGCAGGGTATATTTGGCTTCGCAGTAATCCGCCAGCTGCACATAGAGCAGGCTCAGAGATTCACGCAGCGGCTGTTCGCGCCACAGCCAGAACCAGAACCAGTTGAACAGCCCGTACCACAGCGTCCCCAGAGCGTAGATCAGCAGCGGCTCCCACACCGGCATATTCCCGGCGAGGCTCAGCGTGAAAATGGCCGCAATCAGCGAGGCGGGAAGCAGGCGGGCGTGCAGCGAGCTGATTTCGGCGGTGACGCCGAGGGTCATGGCCAGCACGGTCAGGATCAGCGGCAGCGGGATGTCCCGGGCAAGCAGAAGCTGTACGGCGAGGCTGCAGCCCGCAAACAGGCAGCCGCCAATAGTCAGACGTTTGAAAAAGCGCTTATGCGGCGTGTCCAGACCGGCGATGTTGCAGCAGGCGGGCACGAGAGAAAACAGCAGACCTTGCTGAAGATGTCCGAGGATCAAGCCCACGGCCACAGGAAGACACAACACCAGCGTTTGTCGCAGTGCGTAGTTAACTTCGGGGTGATAGATCAGCCTGCGCCACATGGGGAGTAGAGACAAAAACGGCGTGACACCCTGCGGTGACACGCCGTTTAAGCGGAATTAACGCGTTCCGTAGACCACGATGGTTTTACCGTGGGCGGAGATCAGGTTTTGATCTTCCAGCATTTTCAGGATACGGCCCACTGTCTCACGGGAACAACCGACGATCTGACCAATTTCCTGACGGGTAATTTTAATTTGCATGCCGTCCGGGTGGGTCATTGCGTCTGGCTGTTTCGCCAGGTTCAGCAGCGTTTGTGCAATACGGCCAGTTACGTCCAGGAAGGCGAGGTTACCCACTTTCTCAGAGGTGACCTGCAGACGGCGCGCCATCTGGGAAGAAAGACGCATCAGGATGTCAGGGTTAACCTGAATCAGCTGACGGAACTTCTTGTAAGAAATTTCAGCCACTTCACATGCTGTCTTTGCACGAACCCAGGCGCTACGTTCCTGGCCCTCTTCAAACAGGCCCAGTTCACCGATGAAATCGCCCTGGTTCAGATAAGAAAGGATCATCTCTTTCCCTTCTTCATCTTTGATCAGCACTGCCACCGAGCCTTTAACGATGTAATACAACGTTTCCGCTTTTTCACCCTGGTGAATCAGCGTGCTCTTCGATGGGTACTTATGAATGTGGCAATGAGACAAGAACCATTCGAGAGTCGGGTCTGTTTGCGGTTTGCCAAGCACCATGCGCTGTTATCCTCTGTTATAAGCTGTCACCAGAGTCATCAGATGCATCCGGACTCTGGGGTTGCAATCGAATTCTTACCCATACCCTGGGAAGTCGGCTACCGTAACGTTTCGCAGCCAGTAAAGTTTGATGTCCTCTGCATACACGTGTAACGTCAATGTATTACTGTAGCATCCTGAGTGTTTTAGCATAGCTTTCGCCGCGTGTCTCCTGGTGTCTCGCTTCAGCATGATGCAGGTCGCCTTCCATTGCGAGAAATGTAACGCACGCGTAATCTGTCACCAAAAATGCAACGTTGGAGTTCAAAAATATGCAAGCGCGCGTGAAGTGGGTTGAAGGTTTAACGTTCCTGGGCGAGTCCGCGTCAGGACACCAGATTTTGATGGATGGTAACTCCGGTGATAAAGCGCCAAGCCCAATGGAAATGGTGCTGATGGCGGCAGGCGGATGCAGCGCGATTGACGTGGTGTCGATTCTGCAAAAAGGCCGTCATGACGTGACGGATTGCGAGGTCAAACTCACCTCAGAGCGCCGGGAAGAGGCGCCACGCCTGTTCACCCACATTAATCTTCACTTTGTTGTCACCGGTAAAGCGCTGAAAGACGCGGCGGTCTCACGCGCGGTGGACCTGTCTGCGGAGAAGTACTGCTCTGTGGCGTTAATGCTGGAGAAAGCGGTAAAAATTACCCATTCGTATGAAGTGATCGAGGCTTAATCTTTTGGCGGGTGGCGCTGCGCTTACCCGCCCTACGGATTGTAGGCCCGGTAAGCGCAGCGCCACCGGGCAAAAATGATTATGCGATCTGCTTCCCTTCCATCAGCCGCTCCACCAGCGGCGTCATGATAAGCTCCATTGCCAGTCCCATTTTTCCGCCCGGCACCACCAATGTATTCATGTGCGAAATAAACGAGCCCTGCAGCATCGCCAGCAGCCAGGGGTAATCGATGCCTTCAAGATTGCGGAAATGGATCACCACAAAGCTCTCATCCAGAGAAGGGATCGTTTTGGCGGCAAACGGGTTGGAGGTGTCCACCGTCGGCACGCGCTGGAAGTTAATGTGCGTGCGGGAGAATTGCGGCGTTAAGTAATTGATGTAGTCTTCCATTGAGCGAACGACGGAATCCATCACCGCCTCGCGCGAGTGGCCGCGCTCGCTCATGTCACGCGTCAGCTTCTGGATCCACTCCAGGTTAACGATAGGAACCACCCCGACCAGCAGATCCACGTGGCGCGCCACGTCGTGCTGGGGCGTGACCACGCCGCCGTGTAATCCTTCGTAGAACAGCACGTCGGTGGGTTCCGGCAGCGGCTGCCAGGGGGTAAAGGTGCCCGGTACCTGGTTCCAGGGCACGGCTTCGTCGTAAGTGTGCAGATACTTACGGGACTGCCCTGTGCCGCTCAGGCCATATTCGTGGAAGGTTTGCTCCAGCAGGCCGAAGTCATTGGCTTCCGGGCCGAAGTAGCTGATGTGTTTACCCAGATCGCGCGCCTTACGGATGGCCATGTCCATCTCAGGGCGCGTGTAGCGGTGAAAGCTGTCGCCTTCGACCTCCGCCGCACGGAGATTCAGCTGGGCGAAAATCTTGCGAAAGGCGAGGCTGGTGGTGGTGGTTCCCGCACCACTCGACCCCGTAACGGCAATAACCGGATGTCTGGCAGACATAGCAACTCCCTGACTGAAATGGGTGGAAGATCAGCCGTGAAACGCGTTGCGGGGCATGATATTGACCGTCTCATGCAGCTCTGACCACACCAGCACCACGTCGCCGCTTTTCAGCTGGCGCTTTACATCGTTGACCTTTTGCTCAAGCGAGCGTTCTTGTTCACCATAATCGGTGCCTTCGCGTAATACAAAGCTTTCAATCAGATTATCGAGCGTTTCGGGAGCCAGATCCTGCCAGGGAATAATCATTTTGCACCGTCCAGATAAGGGGTTAGCCAGTCAGGAATACGCGTCTCAAGCCACATTTTCGGGCGGCGCAGCGTGCCGCCGATAAACCCAACGTGGCCACCGTGCTCCGTCAGCTGATAGTGAACGTTGTCGGGCAGGAATTCCTGAGCGGGGATCGAGTGATGATCCATAAAAGGGTCATCTTTGGCATGAATGATAAGCGTCGGCTGCGTGATCTTGCTGAGCAGCGGCATGGCGCTGCACTGACGATAGTAGTCAATCGCATCGGCGAAGCCGTGGATTTTCGCGGTGATCAGATCGTCGAACTCGCGAATACGGCGCACCTTTTTCAGCTGGCGCAGGCTCACCGGAAGGGTATCAGGATAGGCCTTCAGCTTACGCGCCGCGTTGGCTTTCAGCAGGTTGAGCAGGTAGCGCTGATAGACGCGAGAAAAGCCTTTCTCCATGTGGTAGCTGCACTGCTCCAGCATAAACGGCGCGGAGACAATCACTGCGGCATCCAGCGGTACGCTTTCGCCCTCTTTCGCCAGCAGGCAGGCCAGCATATTTCCGCCCAGCGAGTAGCCCACGGCAGCGGTGGGCACGGTGCCAAAGTTTTCCCGCAGCCAGTGTAAAAACCACGTTCCATCTTCGGTTTCACCCGAGTGATAGATGCGTTTCTGACGATTGGGTTCGCCGCTGCAGCCGCGGAAATGCATCACCACGCCGAGCCAGCCGCGCGCTTTTGCCGCCTCAATTAACCCATGCGCATAGGGGCTGTGCAGGCTGCCTTCCAGGCCGTGAAAGACCACCAGGCGCGGCTTATGGCGGGCCTGCTCCGGCGCTTCGCTCCAGGCGAGATCCAGAAAGTCACCGTCTGGCAGGTCAAGGCGCTGCCAGTGCGGGGTGAACTGAACCTTGCGGCGGATCAGTCGCGGCAGCATGGTCTGCAAATGGCGATTGGCGACGCCGCGCATAGGCACGAACTCAGTGCTGTCTTCGGCTGCAATGTCGAAGTCTGATGGAATGATTTGGGTCATAAGCGCGATGCTGATTCTTGTCGGAAATTAACGATACTTTCCGAATTGTACCCCGTTTAGCCTGGTTTTCCGAAACATGAACTGATCCCGATCACAAATATTTACCTTGATTATTACTCTCAGGCTAATGATTTGGCTCTACGCTTAATTGATGCCTTTCTCACCAGAGCGCACACTTTACTCAACGTTAAGCAAATCAAAATGATTAGCTGAATCAGGAGGTTAATAATGTTATCTGGGCAAACACCCACCCGGCAATGGAACACCCGACGCAGCGAAAAAGCGCGTCGTCTGGCGTCCGTACCGGTGCAGGGCAAGGTACTGCCAACCGGCGATCTTGTCGCCATGCTGGAAAAACTGATCGCGCCTGGCGACAAGGTCGTTCTGGAAGGTAACAACCAGAAGCAGGCGGATTTCCTTTCCCGCTCGCTTGCCGAAGTGAACCCGCAAATTGTCCACGACCTGCATATGATCATGCCGAGCGTCGGCCGCAGCGAGCATCTGGATATCTTTGAGAAAGGCATCGCCCGCAAGCTGGATTTCTCCTTCTCCGGGACGCAGAGCCTGCGAATCTCCCAGCTGCTGGAGGATGGTCAGCTCGAAATCGGCGCGATTCACACCTATATCGAACTCTATTCACGCCTCTACGTCGACCTCTCGCCAAACGTGGCGCTGATCGCCGGCTTTAAAGCCGACCGCAAAGGCAACCTCTACACCGGGGCGAGCACCGAAGACACCCCGGCGCTGGTGGAAGCCGCAGCGTTCCACGACGGGATTGTCATTGCCCAGGTGAACGAGCTGGTGGATGACGAGTGTGACCTGCCGCGCGTCGATATTCCGGGCTCCTGGATCGACTTCGTTGTGGTTGCCGATAAGCCGTTCTTTATCGAACCGCTGTTTACCCGCGACCCGCGTCTGATTAAACAGGAACACATCCTGATGGCGATGATGGCCATCAAAGGCATCTACGCGGAACATCAGGTGCAGTCCCTGAACCACGGGATCGGCTTTAACACTGCGGCAATTGAGCTGCTGCTGCCCACCTACGGCGAACAGCTCGGCCTGAAGGGCAAAATCTGTAAGCACTGGACGCTGAACCCGCATCCGACGCTGATCCCGGCCATTGAAAGCGGCTGGGTCGAAAGCGTGCACTGCTTCGGCGGCGAGCTGGGGATGGAAGAGTACATCCGCGCCCGTCCTGACGTGTTCTTTACCGGTGCCGACGGCTCCATGCGCTCTAACCGCGCGTTCTGCCAGCTGGCAGGCCAGTACGCGGTCGATATGTTTATCGGCTCTACGCTGCAGGTTGATGGTTACGCCAACTCCTCAACGGTGACCCGCGGTCGTCTTTCCGGCTTCGGCGGTGCGCCAAACATGGGCCACGACCCGCACGGTCGTCGTCACGCCACGCCGGCCTGGCTGAACATGATCACCGAACCTGACCCGATGCAGCGCGGTAAAAAACTGGTCGTCCAGATGGTGGAAACCTTCCAGGCGGGCGTGAAGCCAACCTTCGTGGAAAAACTCGATGCCGTTGACGTGGCGAAAGCCTCCGGCATGCCGCTGGCGCCGGTGATGATCTACGGCGACGACGTGACCCACGTGCTGACGGAAGAGGGGATCGCTTACCTCTACCGGGCGAAAGATCTGGAAGAGCGTCGTGCCATGGTCGCGGCCGTCGCCGGTATCACCGATATCGGTCTGGGCGTGGATGCCAAACGCGTGGCGGAACTGCGTCAGAGCGGCAAAGTGGTCTACCCGGAAGATATGGGGATTCGCCGAACCGACGCCACCCGCTCTCTGCTGGCGGCAGGCAGCGTGTCAGACCTCGTGGAATGGTCCGGCGGTCTCTACAACCCACCTGCGAAATTCCGGAGCTGGTAATGAAACTTCTGCCCCAGATTCAGGTTGAAGGCGGTGCCGAATGGCTGGCGCGAACCGCCACGCAGTGTCTGATTGACGAAGCACGTTTAAGCCCGAAACCCGGTCTGGTGGACAGTCGGGGGAACGGCGCGCACCACGATTTATCCCTTGCGCTGATGGAGCGCTCCGCGCACAGCCTGACCCCCACGTTTCAGGCGCTGGCGCAGCAAAGCTGGCAGCGTCCGGCAGATATTGCGCTCAGGCAAACCGTCGGGCGGCTCGGCCGCGAGGGCGAGCAGCAGATGATGGCCGCAACCGGGGGCGTAAACACCCATCGCGGCGCGATTTGGGCGCTGGGATTGCTGGTCAGCGCGGTGGCGATGCTGGGCGGTGATGCCCGTGCGCAAAACGTCGCCCGCACCGCCGCGCAGCTGGCAAAACTGCCGGACGATGCGGCGCCGAAGGCCTTCAGTAAAGGCCTGCGCGCCACGCACCGCTACCGCGTGCCGGGTGCCCGCGAAGAGGCTCAGCAGGCGTTCCCGCACGTTATGCAGCGCGCGCTGCCGCAGCTTCGCCTCAGCCGCCTGAACGGCAGCAGTGAAGCACAGGCCAGACTCGACGCGCTGATGGCCATCATGACGTCGCTCACCGATACATGCGTGCTGTCGCGCGCCGGCATGGAGGGGCTGGACGCTATGCAGCACGGTGCCCGTGCGGTACTGAATGCGGGAGGCTGTGCCACCCTCGCGGGCCAGCAGGCGCTGGCGAACTTAGACCGTCAGATGCTGGCGCTTAACGCGTCACCGGGCGGTGCCGCCGACCTGCTTGCCGCCACGCTGTTTCTTGACCGCGTCGAATCGCCTTATTCAAAGCATTAAGAGGATGTTATGGAAAAAATTACATTGACCGTGCCAGCCAGCCGCGCGTTAAGCGGCAGGGCACTGGCGGGGGTAGTCGGTTCCGGGGATATGGAGGTGCTCTTCACCGCCGAACCGGGCCAGACGCTAACCATTGATATCACCACCTCCGTTGACAACAGCCGTGGTCGCTGGGAGGCGTTGTTCAACCGCCTGCAAACGGTCAGCAGCCTGCCGGCAGGAAAACTGACCATTCATGATTTCGGCGCGACGCCGGGCGTGGCCCGCATTCGCATCGAACAGGTATTTGAGGGGGTGAGCCATGCGTGATGACAGCAGCTTTATCGAATTAAAAGCACGCCAGCGTGCGCAGGCCCTGCTCGACGAGGGCAGCTACCGCGAACTGCTGGATCCGTTTGAAGGCATTATCTCTCCGTGGCTTGGCCCGCAGGGTATTGTGCCGCAGGCCGACGACGGCATGGTGGTGGCGAAAGGCACCATTAACGGTCAGCCAGCCGTTGTCGTGGCGATTGAAGGCGCGTTCCAGGGCGGCAGCATGGGCGAAGTGTCCGGCGCCAAAATGGCGGCGGCGCTGGAGCTGGCGGCAGAAGATAACCGCAACGGCATTCCGACGCAGGCGGTGCTGTGCCTCGAAACCGGCGGCGTGCGTCTGCAGGAAGCTAACCTCGGCCTGGCGGCGATTGCCGATATCCACGCCGCGATTGTTGACCTGCGCCGGTATACCCCGGTGGTCGGGATTGTTGCCGGGACCGTGGGTTGCTTCGGCGGCATGTCCATCGCGGCGGCGCTGTGCAGCTACCTGATTGTGACCCGCGAAGCGCGTCTTGGCCTGAACGGCCCGCAGGTTATCGAGCAGGAAGCCGGGATTGAAGAGTACGACTCTCGCGACCGTCCGTTTATCTGGAGCATGACTGGCGGCGAAGTGCGCTACCAAAGCGGGCTGGTGGATGCCCTGGTCGGTGACGGTATCAACGCGGTGAAACAGGCGATGAACGACGCGATTGCTAAAGGCGTGCCGGCGAAACATCGCACCGATAATTACGACGATTACCTGAACCGTCTGACGAATTTCGACACCCGCAAACAGGCCGATGCCGAACAAATTAACGCGCTTTTTGCCCGGGAGGTGAAATGATGACTAACTCAATTAGCCGTGGCGAACTCTGGCTGGATATTCTCGCCCCGAATGCAAAACGTGTGGAAGGGCTATGCCCGTCGGTGCAGGCTGCAGACGGCGAGCTTAACGGCGAAGCGGTGCGCTTTGTTGCCGTGGTTCCGGATGCCAACAACCACTTCCCGCGCGCCGCGAAGGGTGAAGTCGGTCTGCTGGAAGGCTGGACGCTGGCGAAAGTGGTCAGCGAGACCGTCGCGGCGGACGCCGATAAGGCCGTAAAGCGCCCGATTGTGGCGGTGATTGACGTTCCAAGCCAGGCCTATGGCCGTCGTGAAGAGGCGTTTGGTATTCACCAGGCGCTGGCGGGAGCCGCTGCCGCGTATGCGAACGCTCGCCTGGCCGGTCATCCGGTGATTGGCCTGATCGTCGGCAAGGCGATGTCCGGCGCGTTTCTGGCGCACGGCTACCAGGCCAACCGCCTGATTGCCTTTAACGACAAAGGCGTGCTGATCCACGCGATGGGCAAAGAGTCTGCCGCGCGCATTACGCTGCGTACCGTCGAGGCGCTGGAAAAACTGGCGGCAACCATTCCGCCAATGGCCTATGACATCAGCAACTACGCCACGCTGGGGCTGCTCTCCAGCCTGCTGGACATCAGCAACCCGGATGCCCCATCCGATAACGATCTGGCGCAGGTGAAAACCACCCTGCAACAGGCCATCAGTGACGCTCGTCAGGACACCACGCTGAAAAATCGTCTGGGTGCTGACAACCGCCGCAGCTCGGCGCTCGTACGCGAACGTATGCGAGCCAGCTGGTAAGTAAAAAAGAGACCTGCCAGATGCATAACCCCGCGGGCGCGTCCGCTGCGCTCGCGTGGGAGCCTGCATCCTGAAAAATAATAATCATCGCGCCAGTGCTAAAACTTTTTTTACTACAGGTGATTTATGACTTACGTAATTGTTCATGCTCTTGCACCGATTTTCGTCATCATGCTGCTGGGATTCTGGGCCGGTAAGGCAAAGATTGTCGATAATAAAAACGTTTCCCTGCTCAATATCTTCGTGATGGATTTTGCACTGCCTGCCGCGCTGTTTAGCGCCACCGTGCAAACGCCGTGGACCGGCATTGTGGCGCAGTCGCCGCTGATCCTCGTGCTGACCCTGGCGATGTGGATTACCTATGCGGCCATCTACTTCCTCGCCACCAAAGTCTTTAAAAAATCTCCACAGGACGCCGCGGTACTGACCCTGACGGTCGCGTTGCCGAACTACGCGGCGCTTGGCCTGCCGATTCTGGGCAGCGTGCTGGGGGAAGGTTCTTCCACGTCTCTGTCCGTCGCGGTCTCTATTGCCTGCGGCTCCGTGCTGATGACGCCGTTCTGCCTGCTGATCCTGGAGCGTGAAAAAGCGCGCGCTGAGGGCAATAGCTCCGGCTCAACGCTCTCCATGCTGCCGGTGCTGATGTGGCGCTCCATTAAGAAACCGATCGTGATGGGCCCGCTGCTGGGTGTGATTTTGTCTGCCATCGGCATCAAAATGCCGGATCTGGTTCTGGCGGCGATTAAACCGCTGGGGCTGTCCGCCACCGCTGCGGCGCTGTTCCTGACCGGGGTGATCCTCTCTGCCCGTAAGCTGCAGATCAACACCATGGTTATCACCTCAACTATCGCCAAGCTGCTGATTCAGCCTGCGATTGCCTGGGGTATTGTGCTGATCTTCGGTCTGCATGGCTCCGTGGCGATTACCGCTATCCTGATGATTGCGCTTTCTGCGGGCTTCTTCGGCGTGGTGTTCGGTAACCGCTTTGGCGTGCAGTCGCCGGATGCTGAAGCCGTGCTGCTGTTAAGCTCCGTACTGTGTATCCTGTCGCTGCCGCTGTTTATCTCGCTGACTTCAGGAATGTAATTATGACCACAACATTACGCCCGCACGACCTCATCTGGCTTACCGCGCGCGACGCGCTGGAAGGGATCGCCGAATCCTGGGTGGATGCCATCTGGCATACCGGCCTGCCGGTAGTGGTGCGGCGTGATGTTGATAGCGACGGCCGCATCCCCGTTGGCGTTCGCGGCCTGCGCCGCGACCAGCGTGCGGCCGGGTGGGTAAAGCCTGAGAATGTGCTACGCGTGGTTTCGCCTGAGGCGCTGAGCGTGACGGCCGATCTGCTGCGCTCGCCGTTTGTGACTCAGCCACCGGTTCAGGTGGCGTTGCAGCTTTCACAGCAGGCGTGGCCGTGGACGTGGGGCGTTACCGGCAGCACCGGCTACGCGCTGGCGACCGGCATTCCGGTGATACACGCCGACAGCGATCTTGACCTGCTGATCCGCGCCCCTGAGCCGATTTCCCCTGATGCTTTTACCGCATGGCAGTCGCAGCTGGGCCGCGCGCTGTGCCGGGCGGATACGCAGGTCGATACGCCCGAAGGGGGCTTTGCGCTGGCGGAGTGGTTACGCGACGGAAAAACGCTGCTGAAAACCCGCCGCGGACCGCGCCTGGTAGCGGATCCGTGGCGCAGGGAGGAGTGATGAAAATACTGTTTACCTTTCCGGGACAGGGCACGCAGCACGAAGGCATGCTGCAAAATTTGCCGGGAACGACGCTTGCACAGGCACGCGAGGTGCTGGGTAGCGAAGTCGATACGCTGGATAGTGCAGCCTCGCTAACTCACACCCGCGCGGTTCAGCTGAGTCTGCTGATTTCAGGCGTGGCCTGGGCGCGCGAGCTCGAGCGGCGCGGCGTGTCGCCTGACATTGTGAGCGGTTTATCGATTGGTGCGTATCCCGCAGCGGTCGTGGCTGGCGCGCTGGAATTTACGGACGCGCTTAAGCTGGTGGCGCTGCGTGGCGATCTGATGGAGCAGGCGTATCCGCACGGCTACGGCCTGACGGCGATTATGGGGCTGACCCTGCCGCAGGTGGAGCAGCTTATCGAGGGTACCGGAACGTATATTGCTAACCTGAATGCCGAAACGCAGATCGTGATTGCCGGAAGCGATGACGGGATGGCGCAGGTGGCGGCGCGCGCGCTGGCAAAAGGGGCAAACAAGGCCAAACGGCTGGCGGTGAGCGTGCCGTCGCACTGTGAACTGCTGGCGGCACCGGCACAAACGCTGGCGGCGGCGTTTGAGTCCGTCACGCTGGCTCGCCCACGCTGTGCGTATCTGAGCGGCAGCACCGGGCGCGTGCTCTGGCAGCCGGAGAAAATCGCGGACGATCTGGCATTGAACATGGCGCGTACGGTGCGCTGGCAGGAGGCGATGATTTCCGCTAACGAACGCGAAGCCCGGCTAGCGATCGAGATGCCGCCCGGCGGCGTACTGACCTGTCTGACGCGACAGGCTGCGTGGGAAGGAGAGACGATTTCACTGGAGCGCAGCGGGGTGGACGTGGCGGTGCATCTGGCGGGTCGGCTTCAGCGATGAGTTTTTTGCCCGGTGGCGGCTGCGCCTTACCGGGCCTACGGGTTCGGTTGTCTTGTTTTGTATCACGCACTTTCCTGCAGGCTGCGCGCATACATCCGGCCTTCGGCCGCCAATGCCCGCAGGCTCGGGTCCTGCTCGCGGTTGCGGGCGAATACAATCGCGATAAGCTGCTGCATCTGGTACGGTTCAGCCAGCTTCAGTAGCTGCACCGAATTCTCGTAGACCTTCTTCATCCTGCCCGGCATTAGCGTAAAGCCGACGCCCGCCTGAACCAGACTGAGCATTGAAAAAATGTCGTTCACCCGGGTAACAATCTCCGGTTCGAACCCGGCGATATGGAACGCTTCCTGGAACCCGGCGTAGGTCGCAAACCCTTCTGCAAGCGCGACAAATTTCTGATCTTTATAATCGCGGAGATCCGCTGGCCCGTGGGTATTCAGCGTGGCGGAAGCCGGTGCGGCAAGGAATATGTCGTCATGGAACAGCGGCAGAACCTCAAGGCTGTTGCGGTCGATATCGCTTTCGGAGATGGAGATCAGGATGGCGTCCAGCGACCCGTCGTCCAGCATGTGGAGCAAGGTGTCGTTAGAGCCCATCGTCAGATCCATTTCCAGATCCGGACGACGCAGCTTCATGCCCATAATCAGACGCGGCACGGTTTCCAGGGTGAGCGAGTAGAGCGTACCGACGCGTAAGCGCCCCTGGCCAATGCCGGCGACCTTGCGCGACTCTTCCAGCCCGCGCTCCATCACCTGCATCACTTCCTGGCAATACTCCAGCAGCGTCCAGGCGGAAGGTAGGGCAATCAGGTTGCGCCCCTTGTGGGTAAAGAGCGGGCAGCGCACGTTCTCTTCCAGGGTGTGCAGCGCGCGGTGCACGCTTACGCCGCTCAGGCCCAGAGTCTCGGCGGTACGCGCGATATTCCCCTTCTCCATAAACGTCATGAAGATGCTGAGCTTGCGGAACGTAATCTCGCTCGTGATATCGAAACTCATAGCCCTCCCGGAGTCTTATTCAACCTGCAGCATCGCTTCAAGCTGTTCCTGCGCGTCGAGCCATGACATCTCACACTCTTCGAGGCTCGATTTGGTCTTCGCCTGGGTTTGCAGGCAGTCCGTCAGTTCCGCTTTACGGCTCTGGTCATACAGACCGCTATCGCCGAGCTTTTCTTCAACGGCGGCAAGCGTGGCGTTGAGCTTTTCCATCTCTTTTTCGAGGCGGGCAATCTCTTTACGCAGCGGCTGCGTCTGGGTGCGCAGCTCCGCTTCACGGCGCTTCTGGTCTTTACGCGCCTGCGCGCTGTTGGCGTTATCTTTCGCGGACTCTTCCGGCTGGTTTTCCTGCTTCTGCACGTCCGTCAGCCACTGCTGGTAGTCCTCCAGATCGCCGTCGAACGGTTCGACTTTGCCGTCGTGAACTAAGTAGAGATCATCCGTGGTGGAGCGGATCAGGTGACGATCGTGCGAAACCACAACCAGCGCACCTTCGAACTCAATCAGCGCTTCGGTCAGCGCCTGACGCATGTCGAGATCCAGGTGGTTGGTGGGTTCATCGAGCAGCAGCAGGTTCGGGCGCTGCCAGACGATCAGCGCCAGCACCAGGCGGGCTTTTTCGCCCCCGGAAAAGCGCTCGGTATTTTCAGTGACCTTATCGCCCTGGAAGCCGAAGCCGCCGAGATAGTCGCGCAGCTTCTGCTCCATCTCCTGCGGTGCCAGACGCGCGAGGTGCTGAATTGGAGATTCATCCGCGCGTAAAAATTCCAGCTGATGCTGGGCGAAGTAGCCCAGCTTGATGCCCTTCGCCAGCCCGATTTCGCCGCTGACCGGGTTAAGCTCGCCCGCCAGCAGTTTGATCAGCGTGGATTTACCGGCACCGTTGCGCCCAAGCAGACCAATACGTGAGCCCGGCACCAGGTTGAGCTTGATGGAGTCGAGAATTATGCGATCGGCATAGCCCGCGCTCACTTTCTCCATCTTCAGGAGCGGGTTCGGCAGGCTTTCCGGCGCGCGGAAGCTGAAGTGGAACGGGTTATCCACGTGCGCCGGGGCAATCATCTCCATGCGTTCGAGCATCTTGATGCGGCTCTGGGCCTGCTTGGCTTTTGACGCTTTGGCCTTGAAGCGATCCACAAAGCTCTGCAGGTGCGCCACGCGCTGCTGCTGGCTTTCGTACATGGACTGCTGTTGAGCAAGGCGCGTCGCGCGCTGGCGCTCGAAGGAGCTGTAGTTGCCGGTGTACTCGAACATCGTTTGCTGTTCGATATGAATGATTTTATCCACCACCGGGTCGAGGAAGTCGCGGTCGTGGGAGATCAGAATCAGAGTGCCCTGATAGCTCTTGAGCCACTTCTCCAGCCAAATAACCGCATCGAGATCGAGGTGGTTGGTCGGTTCATCGAGCAGCAGCAGGTCAGAGCGGCAGATCAGCGCCTGCGCCAGGTTGAGGCGCATACGCCAGCCGCCGGAGAAGTCGCTGACCGGGCGTTCCAGCTGTTCATTGCTGAAGCCCAGGCCGTGCAGCAGGCTGGAGGCGCGGGAGCGAATGGTCCACGCGTCGATGGCGTCCAGCTTTCCGTGAACGGTGGCGATGGCGTGGCCGTCGTTGCGCTCGTTAGCGGCGTTGAGTTCCGCCTCGAGCTTACGGTATTCACGATCGCCGTCGATAACATAGTCGAGTGCCGGTTCGCTCAGGGCTGGCGTCTCCTGGTTCACCCATGCGAGCTGCCAGTTCCCCGGGAAGGTGAAGTTACCGCCATCCGCGCTAATCTCGTTTTTCAGCAGCGCCAGCAGCGTGGATTTACCGCAGCCGTTTTTGCCGACCAGACCCACTTTTTGGCCCGGATTGATGGTAGCAGTGGCGTTATCCAGCAGGACGCGCACGCCGCGACGAATTTGTAACGAGGAGAAAACAATCATAGAAGCGCCGTATGTTCCGACTATGTTAATTTGTCATTATGATAATGTAAGGTGTGCGCCATTTTCCGCACCGGGCCGCCATGGTAGCCCAAAACAACGACGATACACAAAAACAGAAACAAGACCGGGAGGGGAATGATGTCTCAGACAGCAAAAGTGCTGCTGCTGTATGCCCATCCGGAATCTCAGGACTCGGTGGCGAACCGGGTTCTGCTTAAGCCGGCTACTCAGCTCAGCAACGTGACGGTGCACGATCTTTACGCGCACTATCCTGATTTTTTTATTGATATCCCTTACGAGCAGGAACTGCTGCGTCAGCATGACGTGATTGTGTTTCAGCATCCGCTTTATACCTACAGCTGTCCGGCGCTGCTCAAAGAGTGGCTGGACCGCGTGCTGAGCCGGGGCTTCTCCAGCGGTGTGGGGGGCAACCAGCTGGCGGGAAAGTACTGGCGCAGCGTGATTACAACCGGTGAGCCAGAAAGCGCTTACCGCCACGACGGGCTGAACCGTTATCCGATGAGCGACATTCTGCGGCCTTTCGAGCTGACGGCGGCGATGTGCCGTATGCACTGGATGAGCCCGATTATTGTCTACTGGGCACGGCGTCAGGATCCGAAAGAGCTGGCAAGCCACGCCAGAGCCTACGGTGAATGGCTGGCATCCCCGATTCCGGCAGGAGGTCGTTAATGGAAGGATCGAATTTGCTCCTCGCCGGGGTGCTATTTTTATTTGCGGCCGTCGTCGCGGTGCCGCTTGCTGCACGGATTGGAATAGGTGCGGTGCTGGGTTATCTGCTGGCGGGGATCGCGATTGGCCCCTGGGGGCTGGGATTCATCAGCGATGTGGATGAAATTCTCCACTTCTCCGAGCTGGGCGTGGTGTTCCTGATGTTCATCATTGGCCTGGAGCTGAATCCTTCTAAGTTGTGGCAGCTCCGGCGCTCTATCTTTGGCGTGGGGGCCGCGCAGGTGCTGTTCAGCGCCGCTATTCTGGGCGGCCTGTTAATGCTGACGAGTTTCTCCTGGCAGGCGGCGGTGATAGGCGGAATAGGCCTTGCGATGTCCTCGACGGCGATGGCCCTGCAGCTGATGCGCGACAAAGGGATGAATCGCAATGAAGCCGGTCAGCTGGGCTTTTCGGTGCTGCTGTTCCAGGACTTAGCGGTGATCCCGGCGCTGGCGTTGGTGCCGCTGCTGGCGGGTTCTGGCGACGATCACTTTGACTGGGCAAAAATTGCCATGAAGGTGCTGGCCTTCGCGGGCATGCTGATTGGCGGACGTTTTCTTTTACGTCCCGTGTTCCGCTTTATTGCCGCGTCGGGCGTGCGCGAGGTCTTTACGGCCGCGACGCTCCTGCTGGTGCTGGGATCGGCGCTGTTTATGGACGCGCTGGGGCTGTCGATGGCGCTCGGGACCTTCATCGCCGGGGTGCTGCTGGCGGAGAGCGAATATCGCCACGAGCTGGAAATTGCCATCGATCCCTTCAAAGGGCTGCTGCTAGGTTTGTTCTTTATTTCGGTGGGGATGGCGCTCAATCTCGGCGTGCTCTATACCCATCTGCTGTGGGTGGTGGTGAGCGTTGCCATCCTGGTGGCGGTGAAAACGCTGGTGCTGTACGTCATGGCGCGCATTTACGGCTTGCGCAGTTCGGAACGCATGCAGTTTGCCAGCGTGTTAAGCCAGGGGGGCGAGTTCGCGTTTGTGCTGTTCTCCACGGCATCGTCCCAGAAGCTTTTTAAAGACGATCAGATGGCGCTTTTGCTGGTGACGGTCACGCTGTCTATGATGACCACACCGCTACTGATGAAGCTGGTTGATAAGCTCCTGTCGCGCCGCTTAAACCCGACTGACGATGAAGATGAAGCGCCGTGGGTGGAAGACGATAAGCCGCAGGTGATTGTGGTGGGCTTTGGCCGCTTTGGACAGGTTATCGGGCGTTTGCTGATGGCGAACAAAATGCGCATTACGGTGCTGGAACGCGATATCAGCGCAGTCAACCTGATGCGTAAATATGGCTACAAGGTTTACTACGGCGACGCGACCCAGCTTGAGCTCTTGCGCTCGGCGGGTGCAGAGGCAGCAGAGTCCATCGTGATTACCTGCAACGATCCGGAAGACACGATGAAGCTGGTGGAGCTGTGCCAGCAGCATTTTCCGCATCTGCATATTCTGGCGCGCGCGCGTGGACGTGTTGAAGCTCACGAACTGTTACAGGCGGGTGTGAAAAACTTCTCCCGTGAGACCTTTTCCAGTGCGCTGGAGCTGGGCCGCAAGGCGTTGATCTCGTTGGGGATGCATCCTCATCAGGCGCAGCGCGCCCAGATGCATTTCCGCCGGCTGGATATGCAAATGTTGCGCGAGCTGATGCCGGTACATTCCGATACTGAGCAGATCTCCCGCGTGCGGGAAGCGCGTCGCGAGCTGGAGGAGATCTTCCAGCGAGAGATGCAACAGGAACGACGCCAGCTTGATGGCTGGGATGAATTTGAATAAAGGGTAACGAAAGATGGCTGTACGTAAACGCTTTATTGCGGGTGCAAAATGCCCGACCTGCCAGGCGCAAGATACCCTGGCAATGTGGCGGGAAAATAATATTGATGTTGTTGAGTGTGTTAAGTGCGGTCACCAGATGCGTGAGGCCGATAAAGAGGCCCGCGATCATGTACGCAAAGAAGAGCAAGTTATCGGGATTTTTCATCCGGACTAGCGATATCGCCTGAGTTTTTTTAAGCTAAAGGGTACACGGGTGCAGATTTCCGCTACAATCTGCGCCAGCAATTTTCCCACGCTCAGGAGATATCATGAAAGTAGCAAAAGACCTGGTGGTCAGCCTGGCCTATCAGGTACGTACAGAAGACGGTGTGTTGGTTGATGAGTCTCCGGTGAGTGCGCCGCTTGACTACCTGCATGGTCACGGCTCCCTGATTTCTGGCCTGGAAACCGCGCTGGAAGGTCATGAAGTTGGCGACAAATTTGACGTTGCTGTAGGCGCGAATGACGCTTACGGTCAGTATGACGACAACCTGGTTCAGCGCGTTCCTAAAGACGTGTTCATGGGCGTTGACGAGCTGCAGGTTGGCATGCGCTTCCTGGCTGAAACTGACCAGGGTCCGGTTCCTGTTGAAATCACCGAAGTGGAAGACGACCACGTTGTGGTTGACGGCAACCACATGCTGGCTGGCCAGAACCTGAAGTTCAACGTAGAAGTTGTCGCTATCCGTGAAGCAACCGAAGAAGAGCTGGCTCATGGCCACGTTCACGGTGCAAACGGCCACGACCATGACCACGATCACGGCCACGACGGCTGCTGCGGTGGTCACGGCCACGATCACGGCCATGGTCACGACCACGGTAAAGGTGGTTGCGGTAACGGCGGCTGCGGTTGCCACTAATTCCGTCATGCGGAAAATAAAAAAGCGGGATAATCCCGCTTTTTTTACGCCTCAGTAATGAGGTGGTGGCGTCTCTTCAGATTGAGAGGCGATGTGCGATGCCTGTGTGGCCTTCACTTTTTCAGTGAGCAGACGCAGCAGATCCCGCAGTTTTGCCATTTCTAGCTCGTGGGCGGTCACCGTTTGGTTGAGCTCTTCGATGGTGATGTCCTGAAAAGCCAGGCGGCTTTCAAGCTCGGCCAGTCTCTCTTCTATCATCGTGTCCTTCATGATTCACCTCGTCTGTTTCTGATTCGCCATAATGGGTCAGCGGCGGCGAAGTTTAACCGAGTTTATCCCTGAGTGCAGTATTCATCCCTGCAGCAAGAAACTTATTTAAACAAAAATAGTCTGAAAAGTGGCGAGAATCGGGGGAGTCTGTCTGTAGATTTCTTCCGCAACGATTTATAGTACGTAACTCATTTACGTTTAATGCTGGGGTGAGAGTCCCCAGGCCCTGGAGATATGGATGAAATCACTGTTTAAAGTAACGCTGCTGGCGACGACGATGGCTGTTGCGCTGAACGCGCCGCTGTCATTCGCTGCTGAAACTGCTGCGAAGCCTGCTGCCACTGCAGACAGCAAAGCGGCGTTCAAAAATGACGACCAGAAATCCGCCTACGCACTCGGCGCATCTCTGGGTCGTTACATGGAAAACTCTCTGAAAGAACAAGAGAAACTGGGCATCAAACTGGATAAAGCTCAGCTGATCGCCGGTGTTCAGGACGCATTTGCAGATAAGAGCAAGCTGTCTGACCAGGAAATCGAACAGACTCTGCAGGCGTTTGAAGCGCGTGTGAAGGGTGCCGCTCAGACCAAGATGGAAGCGGACGCTAAAGACAACGAAGCGAAAGGCAAAGCCTACCGCGATACCTTTGCTAAAGAGAAGGGTGTGAAAACCTCTTCTACTGGTCTGGTGTACAAAGTTGAGAAAGAAGGCACCGGCGATGCGCCTAAAGACAGCGATACCGTTGTTGTGAACTACAAAGGTACGCTGATCGACGGTAAAGAGTTCGATAACTCTTACACCCGTGGTGAGCCGCTCTCTTTCCGTCTGGATGGTGTGATCCCTGGCTGGACTGAAGGCCTGAAAAACATCAAGAAAGGCGGCAAAATCAAGCTGGTTATCCCACCAGATCTGGCGTACGGCAAAACCGGCGTTCCGGGTATCCCTGCCAACTCTACGCTGGTCTTTGACGTAGAGCTGCTGGATATCAAACCGGCACCGAAAGCGGATGCAAAGGCAGACGCGCCGGCTGAAGAAAAAGCCGCGACAGACGCTAAGAAGTAATGTGATAAAAACCGCCGCCTTTAAGGCGGCGGTTTTTTTATTGTGGGGCAGATATAATTAACACTGGAAAGCGCTATACACGCTGTATTAATTTAGTTGTCCGTGTAGATAATGAGCCTGCCCTGAAAACCTAACGACAGGCTCCTGAAAAGGAGTGTTTTTTTCATGTCCAGGTCGCTTTTAACCAACGAAACCAGTGAACTTGATTTGCTGGATCAACGTCCTTTCGATCAGACCGACTTCGATATTCTGAAATCCTATGAAGCGGTGGTGGACGGGTTAGCGATGCTCATTGGCTCCCACTGCGAAATCGTATTGCACTCCCTGCAAGATCTGAAGTGTTCCGCCATCCGCATTGCGAATGGTGAGCATACTGGCCGTAAAATTGGTTCGCCAATCACCGACCTTGCATTGCGTATGTTGCATGACATGACCGGCGCGGACAGCAGCGTCTCCAAATGCTATTTCACCCGCGCCAAAAGCGGCGTGCTGATGAAATCAGAAACCATCGCGATTCGAAACCGCGAGCATCGTGTAATTGGTCTGCTGTGCATCAACATGAACCTTGATGTGCCATTCTCGCAAATCATGAGCACCTTTATTCCACCAGAAACGCCGGATGTGGGCTCTTCTGTTAACTTTGCCTCCTCCGTTGAAGATCTCGTGACTCAGACGCTTGAGTTTACGATTGAAGAGGTGAATGCCGATCGCAACGTTTCGAACAACGCCAAGAATCGCCAGATCGTGCTTAATCTCTATGAGAAAGGAATTTTTGATATTAAAGACGCCATCAATCAGGTGGCCGATCGTCTGAACATCTCCAAGCACACGGTTTACCTCTACATCCGCCAGTTCAAAAGCGGTGATTTCCTGGGACAAGACAAGTAATGCGTTTTGCGTTAATGGTGACAGGCCCGGCGTACGGTACTCAGCAGGCCAGCAGCGCGCTGCAGTTTGCGCATGCGCTACTGGCGGCCGGACATGAGCTGGCAAGCGTCTTCTTCTATCGGGAAGGGGTGTATAACGCGAACCAGTTTACGTCACCGGCGAGCGATGAGTTTGATCTGGTGCGCGCCTGGCAGGCATTAAACGAAAAGCAGGGCGTAGAACTGCATATCTGCGTTGCGGCGGCACTGCGCCGCGGCGTGACCGATGCAACCGAAGCCGCCCGGCTTGGTTTATCGGGTTCTAACCTGCAGCCCGGTTTTTCGTTGAGTGGTCTGGGTGCACTGGCACAGGCGGCGTTAACCTGCGACAGAGTGGTGCAATTCTGATGAAGCGTGTCGCGTTTGTTTTTTCCTCCGCGCCGCACGGTAATGCGTCAGGCAGAGAAGGGCTGGATGCGCTGCTCGCGACATCAGCGCTGACCGACGATATTGGCGTCTTCTTTTTGGGGGACGGTGTATTTCAGCTTCTGGCGGGGCAACAGCCTCAGGCCATTCTGGCGCGGGATTACATTGCAACCTTCAAAGTTTTACCGCTTTACGACATCGAAACGTGCTATGTCTGTGCCGACTCCCTGGCCGCGCGCGGTTTAAATGAGGCAACGCCTTTCGTGCTGGATGTGACAACGCTGTCTTCTGCCGCACTGCGCGAACACCTTTCCCGTTACGACACCGTTCTGACTTTCTGAGGCTGCCATGCTCCATACTCTGAGCCATTCACCGTGGCAATGTGATATCGACGCGTTATTGAGTATGCTGCGCGAAGGTGATGACCTGCTGCTGATTCAGGATGGCGTGCTCGCCGCGCTTGAAGGCAGTCGTTTCGTTGAAATCCTCTGCAATGCCCCCATATCTGTCTCTGCGCTGAAAGACGATCTTGATGCGCGAGGACTGTCTGGTCAAATTTCAGCCAAAGTTGACGTGGTTGGCTATACTGATTTCGTCAATCTTACTGTGATACACGCCAGTCAAATGAACTGGTGATTTGAGATCGCTGTATATTTCTTGACACCTTTTCGACGTAGCCCTAAAATTTCGCGTCCTCATATTGTATGAGGTCGTTTTATTACGTGTTTACGAAGCAAAAGCTAAAACCAGGAGCTATTTAATGGCAACAGTTAACCAGCTGGTACGCAAACCACGCGCACGCAAAGTTGCAAAGAGCAACGTGCCTGCGCTGGAAGCCTGCCCGCAGAAACGTGGTGTATGTACTCGTGTATATACCACCACTCCTAAAAAACCAAACTCCGCACTGCGTAAAGTATGCCGTGTGCGTTTGACTAACGGTTTCGAAGTGACTTCCTACATCGGTGGTGAAGGTCACAACCTGCAGGAACACTCCGTGATCCTGATCCGTGGCGGTCGTGTTAAAGACCTTCCGGGTGTTCGTTACCACACCGTTCGTGGTGCGCTCGACTGCTCAGGTGTTAAAGACCGTAAGCAGGCTCGCTCCAAGTACGGCGTGAAGCGTCCTAAGGCTTAATGGTTCTCCGTTAAGTAAGGCCAAACTGATTTATCTTAATGTCAAACTAAACTCTTTGAGTTTTGGACAATCCTGAATTAACAACGGAGTATTCCCATGCCACGTCGTCGCGTCATTGGTCAGCGTAAAATTCTTCCAGATCCGAAATTCGGATCAGAACTGCTGGCAAAATTTGTAAATATCCTGATGGTAGATGGTAAAAAATCTACTGCAGAAGCAATCGTATACAGCGCGCTTGAGACCCTGGCTCAGCGTTCTGGTAAAAATGAACTGGAAGCTTTCGAAGTCGCTCTCGACAACGTTCGCCCTACCGTAGAAGTTAAGTCCCGCCGCGTTGGTGGTTCTACTTATCAGGTTCCAGTTGAAGTTCGTCCGGTTCGTCGTAATGCTCTGGCAATGCGTTGGATCGTTGAAGCTGCTCGTAAACGCGGTGATAAATCCATGGCTCTGCGTCTGGCGAACGAACTTTCTGATGCTGCAGACAACAAAGGTACTGCAGTTAAGAAACGTGAAGACGTTCACCGTATGGCAGAAGCCAACAAGGCGTTCGCACACTACCGTTGGTAATCCCTTCGGAGTATTAGTCACCAGGCGGGCGCTTCAGAGAAGCCGCCCGCTCTGGGTAACTTAACTGAACGCCTAAAGATATAAACGAGGAATCAAATGGCTCGTACAACACCCATCGCACGCTACCGTAACATCGGTATCAGTGCGCACATCGACGCCGGTAAAACCACTACTACCGAACGTATTCTGTTCTACACCGGTGTAAACCACAAAATCGGTGAAGTTCATGACGGCGCAGCCACCATGGACTGGATGGAACAGGAGCAGGAGCGTGGTATTACTATCACCTCCGCAGCGACTACTGCATTCTGGTCAGGTATGGCTAAGCAGTACGAACCGCATCGCGTAAACATCATCGACACCCCGGGCCACGTTGACTTCACCATCGAAGTAGAACGTTCCATGCGTGTTCTTGACGGCGCGGTAATGGTTTATTGCGCAGTTGGTGGTGTTCAGCCACAGTCTGAGACCGTATGGCGTCAGGCGAACAAATATAAAGTTCCACGCATCGCGTTCGTTAACAAAATGGACCGTATGGGTGCTAACTTCCTGAAAGTTGTTGGTCAGATCAAAACCCGTCTGGGCGCGAACCCTGTTCCGCTGCAGCTGGCAATTGGTGCTGAAGAAGGCTTCACCGGCGTTATCGACCTGGTGAAAATGAAAGCCATCAACTGGAACGACGCAGACCAGGGCGTTACCTTCGAATACGAAGATATCCCGGCTGAAATGCAGGACCTGGCTGACGAATGGCACCAGAACCTGATCGAATCCGCAGCTGAAGCTTCTGAAGAGCTGATGGAGAAATACCTGGGTGGTGAAGAACTGACTGAAGAAGAGATCAAAAAAGCTCTGCGTCAGCGCGTTCTGAACAACGAAATCATCCTGGTAACCTGTGGTTCTGCGTTCAAGAACAAAGGTGTTCAGGCAATGCTGGATGCGGTAGTTGACTACCTGCCATCCCCGGTTGACGTTCCTGCGATCAACGGCATCCTGGACGACGGTAAAGATACTCCAGCAGAGCGTCACGCAAGCGACGAAGAGCCATTCTCTGCACTGGCGTTCAAAATCGCTACCGACCCATTCGTGGGTAACCTGACCTTCTTCCGCGTTTACTCTGGTGTGGTTAACTCCGGTGACACCATCCTGAACTCCGTGAAAGCGGCGCGTGAACGTTTTGGCCGTATCGTACAGATGCACGCTAACAAACGTGAAGAGATCAAAGAAGTTCGTGCGGGCGACATCGCTGCAGCTATCGGTCTGAAAGACGTGACCACTGGTGACACCCTGTGTGACCCGGATCACCCGATCATTCTGGAGCGTATGGAATTCCCTGAGCCGGTAATCTCCATCGCGGTTGAACCAAAAACCAAAGCTGACCAGGAAAAAATGGGTCTGGCTCTGGGCCGTCTGGCGAAAGAAGACCCATCATTCCGCGTATGGACTGATGAAGAATCTAACCAGACCATCATCGCTGGTATGGGTGAACTGCACCTGGACATCATCGTTGACCGTATGAAGCGTGAATTCAACGTTGAAGCGAACGTGGGTAAACCTCAGGTTGCTTACCGCGAAGCGATTCGTGCGAAAGTTACCGATGTTGAAGGTAAACACGCTAAGCAGTCTGGTGGTCGCGGTCAGTACGGTCACGTTGTGATCGACATGTACCCACTGGAGCCGGGCTCTAACCCTAAAGGTTACGAGTTCATCAACGACATCAAAGGTGGTGTAATTCCTGGCGAATACATCCCAGCCGTTGATAAAGGCATTCAGGAACAGCTGAAAGCGGGCCCTCTGGCTGGCTATCCGGTTGTTGACATGGGTGTTCGTCTGCACTTCGGTTCTTACCACGACGTTGACTCCTCTGAACTGGCGTTTAAACTGGCTGCGTCTATTGCCTTTAAAGAAGGCTTTAAGAAAGCAAAACCAGTTCTGCTTGAGCCAATCATGAAGGTTGAAGTAGAAACTCCTGAAGAGAACACCGGTGACGTTATCGGTGACTTGAGCCGTCGTCGCGGTATGCTGCGTGGTCAGGAATCCGAAGTAACTGGCGTTAAGATCCACGCTGAAGTTCCGCTGTCTGAAATGTTCGGATATGCAACTCAGCTGCGTTCTCTGACCAAAGGTCGTGCATCATACACCATGGAATTCCTGAAGTATGATGATGCGCCTAACAACGTTGCTCAGGCCGTTATTGAAGCCCGTGGTAAGTAATCCACAGGATTAAAACCTAAGTCCCGTGCTCTCTCCAGAGGGGAGAGCACTATAGTAAGGAATATAGCCGTGTCTAAAGAAAAATTTGAACGTACAAAACCGCACGTCAACGTTGGTACTATCGGCCACGTTGACCATGGTAAAACTACCCTGACTGCTGCAATCACTACCGTTCTGGCAAAAACCTACGGTGGTTCTGCTCGTGCATTCGACCAGATCGATAACGCACCAGAAGAAAAAGCTCGTGGTATCACCATCAACACTTCCCACGTTGAATACGACACCCCGACTCGCCACTACGCACACGTAGACTGCCCAGGCCACGCCGACTATGTTAAAAACATGATCACCGGTGCTGCGCAGATGGACGGCGCGATCCTGGTTGTTGCTGCGACTGACGGCCCAATGCCTCAGACTCGTGAGCACATCCTGCTGGGTCGTCAGGTAGGCGTTCCTTTCATCATCGTGTTCCTGAACAAATGCGACATGGTTGATGACGAAGAGCTGCTGGAACTGGTAGAGATGGAAGTTCGTGAACTGCTGTCTCAGTACGATTTCCCAGGCGACGATACCCCAATCGTTCGTGGTTCTGCTCTGAAAGCGCTGGAAGGCGAAGCAGAGTGGGAAGCGAAAATCATCGAACTGGCTGGCTTCCTGGATTCTTACATCCCAGAACCAGAGCGTGCGATTGACAAGCCATTCCTGCTGCCAATCGAAGACGTATTCTCCATCTCCGGTCGTGGTACCGTTGTTACCGGTCGTGTAGAGCGCGGTATCATCAAAGTTGGTGAAGAAGTTGAAATCGTTGGTATCAAAGAGACTGCGAAGTCTACCTGTACTGGCGTTGAAATGTTCCGCAAACTGCTGGACGAAGGCCGTGCTGGTGAGAACGTTGGTGTTCTGCTGCGTGGTATCAAACGTGAAGAAATCGAACGTGGTCAGGTACTGGCGAAGCCAGGCTCAATCAAGCCACACACCAAGTTCGAATCTGAAGTGTACATCCTGTCCAAAGACGAAGGCGGCCGTCATACTCCGTTCTTCAAAGGCTACCGTCCACAGTTCTACTTCCGTACAACTGACGTGACCGGTACCATCGAACTGCCAGAAGGCGTTGAGATGGTAATGCCAGGCGACAACATCAAGATGGTTGTGACTCTGATCCACCCAATCGCGATGGACGACGGTCTGCGTTTCGCAATCCGTGAAGGCGGCCGTACCGTTGGCGCGGGCGTTGTTGCTAAAGTTCTGGGCTAATTAATTATCCCCGAATAAAAAAAGGACGCTTCGGCGTCCTTTTTTGTTTTCTGCCGCTAAAAGTCTGTCACAAAATTTCGCATTTTTTGCCCGCTCCCGCCCCGTATTCCGGCGCTTGTGCTATTGTAATCATAACCATTCTCACTTACACTTTGCGCATATTTTGAACGGGAGTCTCTATGTACGTTTGTTTATGTAATGGTGTAAGCGACAAAAAAATACGTCAGGCCGTTCGCCAGTTTCAGCCTCAGTCATTTCAGCAGCTTCGCAAGTTTGTTCCGGTTGGAAATCAATGCGGTAAATGTGTACGTGCTGCGCGAGAGATTATGCAGGACGAATTGATGCAGATCCCGGAATACAAAGAGATCGCGTAAGCACCTATCTTTTTTTTGACATCCCTGTAGCCCGATCTACGCTTCAATGAGTGGAAGCGGAGGGACTATATAATGAAAGGTGATGTTAAAATCATAAGTTATCTCAATAAATTATTGGGAAATGAGCTTGTCGCAATCAACCAGTACTTTCTTCACGCAAGAATGTTCAAAAATTGGGGACTTAAGCGTTTAAACGACGTTGAGTACCATGAGTCGATTGATGAAATGAAACACGCTGATAAATATATCGAGCGTATTTTATTCCTTGAAGGCATTCCTAACCTGCAGGATCTCGGAAAGCTGGGCATTGGAGAAGATGTCGAAGAGATGCTTCGTTCCGACCTTAGGCTGGAGCTTGAAGGCGCCAAAGATCTGCGTGAAGCCATTGCCTATGCCGACAGCGTACATGACTACGTCAGCCGCGATATGATGATCCAGATCCTGGCCGATGAAGAAGGCCACATTGACTGGCTGGAAACGGAGCTGGATCTGATTTCTAAAATCGGCCTGCAAAACTACCTTCAGTCGCAGATTAAAGTGGAAGAGTAACCACCGTCTTCCAGCCTACGCCTAAACCCGCTGCTGCCAGAAATGGCCCAAAAGGCAGTGGGTTTTTTAATACCCCCTTATCAGGGGTGAGAAACGAAAGCACAAGAATGCTAAGTAGCGCCATAAGCGCAGCGAGTAACGCCAGCGTGGGCAGCATGCACCAGCCATGCCATGCACCAAGCGCCGCCAGGTATTTTACATCGCCATATCCCATCCCTTCACGCCGGCAGATAAACCAATACCCCCAGTAAATAACGGCAAAGCCGATATATCCAGCCATCGCACCCACTACCGCACTCGGCAAAAAATCAGGGTGGACACAGAGCTGAAAGAGCAGGCCCGTCCATAGCAGCGGGCAGAGAAATTTATCGGGAAGCAGTCCGTAGCGAATATCTGCACGGACAAGAAAGGCCGTCAGCGAAAAATAGACCAGCAAAAAGGGGAGAGTGGTTAACATGGAAAAGGCCTCAAAAGGGTTTGAGCGCATACTCGTTATAATCGGCCTGGCCGGCAATCTACAAAAACGACAATTGCGTAGGGACTCCAGACAAAGCATTGAGAAGGGATACATTGCGTAAAAAGTTGCGCGCCCTTACGCATACTGCGCCTCAGGCGCTTAATTTCTAAACGGCACTTGCGTCTTGCCCAGATTTACGTATAATGCGCGGGCTTGTCGTAATTGACGGCGGGTTCAATCAGAACCAGAGTAGCTCATTTTGTTACTCAACAATGCTCCCAATTGGGGAGCTACGTAAGAACGGTTACACTCTCCCATCAATCGTAATGGGTTTGAGGAGTAATCATTTTCGTTTATAAAATAATTGGAGCTCTGGTCTCATGCAGAACCAAAGAATCCGTATCCGCCTTAAAGCGTTTGATCATCGTCTGATCGATCAATCAACCGCGGAAATCGTCGAGACTGCTAAGCGCACTGGTGCGCAAGTCCGTGGTCCGATCCCGCTGCCGACCCGCAAAGAGCGCTTCACCGTTCTGATCTCCCCGCACGTCAACAAAGACGCGCGCGATCAGTACGAAATCCGCACTCACAAGCGTCTGGTTGACATCGTTGAGCCAACTGAGAAAACCGTTGATGCTCTGATGCGTCTGGATCTGGCTGCCGGTGTAGACGTGCAGATCAGCCTGGGTTAATCAGGTCATCGAGCGATTGAGAGGTTGATACAATGATTGGTTTAGTCGGTAAAAAAGTGGGCATGACCCGCATCTTCACTGAAGATGGCGTTTCAATCCCAGTAACCGTAATCGAAGTTGAAGCAAACCGCGTTACTCAGGTTAAAGATCTGGCTAACGATGGCTACCGCGCTGTTCAGGTGACCACTGGTGCTAAAAAAGCTAGCCGTGTAACCAAACCAGAAGCGGGTCACTTCGCTAAAGCTGGCGTAGAAGCTGGCCGTGGTCTGTGGGAATTCCGTCTTGCTGAAGGCGAAGAGTTCACTGTAGGTCAGGACATTAGCGTTGAGCTGTTTGCTGACGTTAAAAAAGTTGACGTAACCGGTACCTCTAAAGGTAAAGGTTTTGCTGGTACCGTTAAGCGCTGGAACTTCCGTACCCAGGACGCTACTCACGGTAACTCCTTGTCTCACCGTGTTCCGGGTTCTATCGGTCAGAACCAGACTCCGGGCAAAGTGTTCAAAGGCAAGAAAATGGCAGGTCAGCTGGGTAACGAACGTGTGACCGTTCAGAGCCTGGACGTAGTACGTGTTGACGCTGAGCGCAACCTGCTGCTGGTTAAAGGTGCAGTTCCGGGTGCAACCGGTAGCGACCTGATCGTTAAACCAGCTGTGAAGGCGTAAGGGGATAGCAATGGAATTAGTATTGAAAGACGCGCAGAGCGCGCTGACTGTTTCCGAAACTACCTTCGGTCGTGATTTCAACGAAGCGCTGGTTCACCAGGTTGTTGTTGCTTATGCAGCTGGTGCTCGTCAGGGTACTCGTGCTCAGAAGACTCGTGCTGAAGTAACTGGTTCTGGCAAAAAGCCATGGCGCCAGAAAGGTACCGGCCGTGCGCGTTCAGGTTCTATCAAGAGCCCGATCTGGCGTTCAGGTGGCGTGACCTTCGCTGCGCGTCCACAGGACCACAGTCAAAAAGTTAACAAAAAGATGTACCGCGGCGCGCTGAAAAGCATTCTGTCCGAACTGGTACGTCAGGATCGTCTGATCGTTGTCGAATCATTCTCTGTAGAAGCGCCTAAAACTAAGCTGCTGGCACAGAAACTGAAAGACATGGCTCTGGAAGATGTGCTGATCATCACCGGTGAGCTGGACGAGAACCTGTTCCTGGCCGCACGTAACCTGCACAAGGTTGACGTACGCGACGCGACTGGTATCGACCCGGTTAGCCTGATCGCCTTCGACAAAGTCGTAATGACTGCTGATGCTGTTAAGCAAGTTGAGGAGATGCTGGCATGATTCGTGAAGAACGTCTGCTGAAGGTGCTTCGCGCACCGCACGTTTCTGAAAAAGCGTCTACTGCGATGGAAAAAACAAACACCATCGTTCTCAAAGTTGCTAAAGACGCGACCAAAGCAGAGATCAAAGCTGCTGTGCAGAAACTGTTTGAAGTCGAAGTCGAAGTCGTTAACACCCTGGTAGTTAAAGGGAAAGTTAAACGTCACGGACAGCGTATCGGTCGTCGTAGCGACTGGAAAAAAGCTTACGTCACCCTGAAAGAAGGCCAGAATCTGGACTTCGTTGGCGGCGCTGAGTAAGTCGGAGGAGTAATACAATGGCAGTTGTTAAATGTAAACCGACATCTCCGGGTCGTCGCCACGTAGTTAAAGTGGTTAACCCTGAGCTGCACAAGGGCAAACCTTTTGCTCCGTTGCTGGAAAAAAACAGCAAATCCGGTGGTCGTAACAACAATGGCCGTATCACCACTCGTCACATCGGTGGTGGCCACAAGCAGGCTTATCGTATTGTTGACTTCAAACGCAACAAAGACGGTATCCCAGCAGTTGTTGAACGTCTTGAGTACGATCCGAACCGTTCCGCGAATATCGCGCTGGTTCTGTACAAAGACGGCGAACGCCGTTACATCCTGGCCCCTAAAGGCCTGAAAGCTGGCGACCAGATTCAGTCTGGCGTTGATGCTGCAATCAAAGCAGGCAACACCCTGCCGATGCGCAATATCCCGGTTGGTTCTACCGTTCATAACGTAGAAATGAAACCAGGTAAAGGCGGTCAGCTGGCGCGTTCCGCTGGTACTTACGTTCAGATCGTTGCTCGTGACGGTGCTTATGTCACCCTGCGTCTGCGTTCTGGTGAAATGCGTAAAGTCGAAGCAGACTGCCGCGCTACTCTGGGCGAAGTTGGCAATGCTGAGCATATGCTGCGCGTTCTGGGTAAAGCAGGTGCTGCACGCTGGCGTGGTGTTCGTCCTACCGTTCGCGGTACTGCGATGAACCCAGTCGATCACCCACATGGTGGTGGTGAAGGTCGTAACTTTGGTAAGCACCCGGTAACTCCGTGGGGCGTTCAGACCAAAGGTAAGAAGACCCGCAGCAACAAGCGTACTGATAAATTTATCGTACGTCGCCGTAGCAAATAATTTTAGAGGATAAGCCATGCCACGTTCTCTCAAGAAAGGTCCTTTTATTGACCTGCACTTGCTGAAGAAGGTAGAGAAAGCGGTGGAAAGCGGAGACAAGAAGCCCCTGCGCACTTGGTCCCGTCGTTCAACGATCTTTCCTAACATGATCGGTTTGACCATCGCTGTCCATAATGGTCGTCAGCACGTTCCAGTCTTTGTTACCGACGAAATGGTTGGTCACAAACTGGGTGAATTCGCACCGACTCGTACTTATCGCGGCCATGCTGCTGATAAAAAAGCGAAGAAGAAATAAGGTAGGAGGAAGAGATGGAAACTTTAGCTCAACATCGCCATGCTCGTTCTTCTGCTCAGAAGGTTCGCCTTGTTGCTGACCTGATTCGCGGTAAGAAAGTGTCGCAGGCCCTGGACATCCTGACCTATACCAACAAGAAAGCTGCGGTATTGGTCAAGAAAGTACTGGAATCTGCCATTGCTAACGCTGAACACAACGATGGCGCTGACATCGACGATCTGAAAGTCGCGAAAATTTTCGTAGATGAAGGCCCAAGCATGAAGCGCATTATGCCGCGTGCGAAAGGTCGTGCAGATCGCATCCTGAAGCGCACCAGCCACATTACTGTGGTTGTGTCCGATCGCTGAGACTCTGGAGACTAGCAATGGGTCAGAAAGTACATCCTAATGGTATTCGCCTGGGTATTGTAAAACCATGGAACTCTACCTGGTTTGCGAACACCAAAGAATTCGCTGACAACCTGGACAGCGATTTTAAAGTACGTCAGTACCTGACTAAGGAACTGGCTAAAGCGTCTGTATCTCGTATCGTTATCGAGCGTCCAGCTAAGAGCATCCGTGTGACTATTCACACTGCTCGCCCTGGCATCGTTATCGGTAAGAAAGGCGAAGACGTAGAAAAACTGCGCAAGGTCGTAGCGGATATCGCTGGCGTTCCTGCACAGATCAATATCGCTGAAGTTCGTAAGCCTGAACTGGACGCTAAATTGGTTGCTGACAGCATCACTTCTCAGCTGGAACGTCGCGTTATGTTCCGTCGTGCTATGAAGCGTGCTGTACAGAACGCAATGCGTCTGGGCGCTAAAGGTATCAAAGTTGAAGTTAGCGGCCGTCTGGGCGGCGCGGAAATCGCACGTACCGAATGGTACCGCGAAGGTCGCGTACCGCTGCACACTCTGCGTGCTGACATTGACTACAACACCTCTGAAGCGCACACCACTTACGGTGTAATCGGCGTTAAGGTATGGATCTTCAAAGGTGAGATCCTGGGTGGTATGGCTGCTGTTGAACAACCGGAAAAACCGGCTGCTCAACCTAAAAAGCAGCAGCGTAAAGGCCGTAAATAAGGAGCGTCGCTGATGTTACAACCAAAGCGTACAAAATTCCGTAAAGTGCACAAAGGCCGCAACCGTGGTCTGGCGCAGGGTACGGATGTTAGCTTCGGCACTTTCGGTCTGAAAGCTGTTGGCCGTGGTCGTCTGACTGCACGTCAGATCGAAGCAGCACGTCGTGCAATGACCCGTGCAGTTAAGCGTCAAGGTAAGATCTGGATCCGTGTATTCCCGGACAAACCGATCACCGAGAAGCCACTGGAAGTTCGTATGGGTAAAGGTAAAGGTAACGTGGAGTACTGGGTTGCCTTGATCCAACCGGGCAAAGTCCTTTATGAAATGGACGGTGTTCCGGAAGAGCTGGCCCGTGAAGCCTTCGGCCTGGCAGCAGCGAAACTGCCTATCAAAACCACCTTTGTAACTAAGACGGTGATGTAATGAAAGCAAAAGAGCTGCGTGAAAAAAGCGTTGAAGAGCTGAACGCTGAGCTGCTGAACCTGCTGCGTGAGCAGTTCAACCTGCGTATGCAGGCTGCAAGTGGCCAGCTGCAACAGACTCACCTGCTGAAGCAAGTGCGTCGCAATGTTGCACGCGTTAAGACTTTACTGACTCAGAAGGCGGGTGCGTAATGACCGATAAAATCCGTACTCTGCAAGGTCGTGTTGTTAGCGACAAAATGGAGAAATCCATTGTTGTAGCTATCGAACGTATTGTGAAACACCCGATCTACGGTAAATTCATCAAACGTACGACCAAACTGCACGTACATGACGAGAACAACGAATGTGGTATCGGCGACAAGGTTGAAATCCGTGAATGCCGTCCACTGTCCAAGACTAAGTCCTGGACGCTGGTTCGCGTTGTAGAGAAAGCGGTTCTGTAATACAGTACGCATTCTCAATACGAATAAACGGCTCAGCGATGAGCCGTTTATTTTTTCTACCCATATTGCAGAAGCGGTGTTATAATGCCGCGCCCTCGATATGGGGCTTTTTAACGGCTCTGATTTTAGAGTCTCAGGTAGTAGTTGACATTAGCGGAGCACTAAAATGATCCAAGAACAGACTATGCTGAACGTCGCCGACAACTCCGGTGCACGTCGCGTAATGTGTATCAAGGTTCTGGGTGGCTCGCACCGTCGCTACGCAGGCGTAGGCGACATCATCAAGATCACCATCAAGGAAGCAATTCCACGTGGTAAGGTCAAAAAAGGTGATGTGCTGAAGGCGGTAGTGGTGCGCACCAAGAAGGGTGTTCGTCGCCCTGACGGTTCTGTCATTCGCTTCGATGGTAATGCATGCGTTATTTTAAACAATAACAGCGAGCAGCCTATCGGCACGCGTATCTTTGGGCCGGTAACTCGTGAACTTCGTACTGAGAAGTTCATGAAAATTATCTCTCTGGCACCAGAAGTACTCTAAGGAGCGAATCATGGCAGCGAAAATCCGTCGTGATGACGAAGTTATCGTGTTAACCGGTAAAGATAAAGGTAAACGCGGTAAAGTAAAAAATGTTCTGTCTTCCGGCAAACTCGTCGTTGAAGGTATCAACCTGGTTAAGAAACATCAGAAGCCGGTTCCGGCCCTGAACCAACCAGGCGGCATCGTTGAAAAAGAAGCTGCTATTCAGGTTTCTAACGTTGCAATCTTCAATGCGGCTACCGGCAAGGCTGACCGTGTAGGCTTTAGATTCGAAGACGGCAAAAAAGTCCGTTTCTTCAAGTCTAACAGCGAAACTATCAAGTAATTTGGAGTAGTACGATGGCGAAACTGCATGATTACTACAAAGACGAAGTAGTTAACAAACTCATGACTGAGTTTAACTACAATTCTGTCATGCAAGTCCCTCGGGTCGAGAAGATCACCCTGAACATGGGTGTTGGTGAAGCGATCGCTGACAAGAAACTGCTGGATAACGCAGCAGCTGACCTGACAGCAATCTCCGGTCAAAAACCGCTGATCACCAAAGCACGCAAATCAGTTGCAGGCTTCAAAATCCGTCAGGGCTATCCGATCGGCTGTAAAGTAACTCTGCGTGGCGAACGCATGTGGGAGTTCTTTGAGCGTCTGATCACTATTGCTGTTCCACGTATCCGTGACTTCCGTGGCTTGTCCGCTAAGTCTTTCGACGGTCGTGGTAACTACAGCATGGGTGTCCGTGAGCAGATCATCTTCCCAGAAATCGACTACGATAAAGTCGACCGCGTGCGTGGTTTGGATATTACCATTACCACTACTGCGAAATCTGACGAAGAAGGCCGTGCTCTGCTGGCTGCCTTTGACTTCCCGTTCCGCAAGTAAGGTAGGGTTACTGAATGGCTAAGCAATCAATGAAAGCACGCGAAGTAAAGCGCGTAGCTTTAGCTGATAAATTCTTCGCTAAACGCGCTGAACTGAAAGCGATCATTTCTGATGTGAACGCTTCCGACGAAGATCGTTGGAATGCGGTTCTCAAGCTGCAGTCTCTGCCGCGTGATTCCAGCCCGTCTCGTCAGCGTAACCGCTGTCGTCAAACAGGTCGTCCACATGGTTATGTGGGCAAGTTTGGGTTGAGCCGTATCAAACTGCGTGAAGCCGCTATGCGCGGTGAAGTGCCAGGCTTGAAAAAGGCTAGCTGGTAATTACCAATTGAATCACGGGAGTAAAGACAGATGAGCATGCAAGATCCGATCGCGGATATGCTGACCCGTATCCGTAACGGTCAGGCCGCGAACAAAGTTGCGGTCACCATGCCTTCCGCCAAGCTGAAAGTGGCAATTGCCAACGTGCTGAAGGAAGAAGGTTTTATCGAAGATTTTAAAGTTGAAGGCGACACCAAGCCGGAACTGGAACTTACTCTCAAGTATTTCCAGGGTAAAGCTGTTGTAGAAAGCATTCAGCGTGTCAGCCGCCCAGGCCTGCGCATCTATAAGAAAAAAGATGAGCTGCCAAAAGTTATGGCTGGTCTTGGTATCGCAGTTGTTTCTACCTCTAAAGGTGTTATGACTGATCGTGCAGCGCGCCAGGCTGGTCTTGGTGGCGAAATTATCTGCTACGTAGCCTAATCGGAGGAAAGAATGTCTCGTGTTGCTAAAGCACCGGTCGTTATTCCTGCCGGCGTTGATGTAAAAATCGACGGTCAGGTTATTACGATCAAAGGTAAAAACGGCGAGCTGACTCGTACCCTCAACAAAGCTGTTGAAGTTAAACATGCAGATAACGCTCTGACCTTCGGTCCACGTGATGGTTTCGTGGATGGATGGGCTCAGGCTGGTACCGCGCGTGCCCTGCTGAACTCAATGGTTGTTGGTGTTACCGAAGGCTTCACTAAAAAGCTTCAGCTGGTTGGTGTAGGTTATCGTGCAGCTATCAAAGGGAATGCAGTAGGCCTGTCTCTGGGCTTCTCACACCCTGTTGAGCATCCGCTGCCGGCCGGTATCACTGCAGAATGTCCGACTCAAACTGAAATCGTGCTGAAAGGCGCTGATAAACAGCTGATCGGTCAGGTTGCAGCAGATCTGCGCGCCTACCGTCGTCCTGAGCCTTATAAAGGCAAGGGTGTTCGTTACGCCGACGAAGTCGTGCGTACCAAAGAGGCTAAGAAGAAGTAAGGTAACACTATGGATAAGAAATCTGCTCGTATCCGTCGTGCGACCCGCGCACGCCGCAAGCTCAAAGAGCTGGGTGCAACTCGCCTGGTGGTACATCGTACCCCGCGTCATATTTACGCACAGGTAATTGCACCGAACGGTTCTGAAGTTCTGGTAGCTGCTTCTACTGTAGAAAAAGCTATCTCAGAACAATTGAAGTACACCGGTAACAAAGACGCCGCTGCAGCTGTAGGTAAAGCTGTTGCTGAACGCGCTCTGGAAAAAGGCATCAGCAATGTTTCCTTTGACCGTTCCGGGTTCCAATATCATGGTCGTGTCCAGGCACTGGCAGATGCTGCCCGTGAAGCTGGCCTTCAGTTCTAAGGTAGAGGTGTAAGATGGCTCACATCGAAAAACAGGCTGGCGAACTGCAGGAAAAGCTGATCGCGGTAAACCGCGTATCTAAAACCGTTAAAGGTGGTCGTATTTTCTCCTTCACAGCTCTGACTGTAGTTGGTGATGGTAACGGTCGCGTTGGTTTTGGTTACGGTAAAGCGCGTGAAGTTCCAGCAGCGATCCAGAAAGCGATGGAAAAAGCCCGTCGCAATATGATTAACGTCGCGCTGAACAACGGCACCCTGCAGCACCCAGTTAAAGGTGTTCACACGGGTTCTCGTGTATTCATGCAGCCAGCTTCAGAAGGTACCGGTATCATCGCCGGTGGTGCAATGCGCGCCGTTCTGGAAGTTGCTGGGGTTCATAACGTTCTGGCCAAAGCATATGGTTCCACCAACCCGATTAACGTGGTTCGTGCAACTATTGATGGCCTGGAAAATATGAATTCTCCAGAAATGGTCGCTGCCAAGCGTGGTAAATCCGTTGAAGAAATTCTGGGGTAATTGACCATGGCAAAGACTATTAAAATCACTCAAACCCGCAGTGCAATCGGTCGTCTGCCGAAACACAAGGCAACGCTGCTTGGCCTGGGTCTGCGTCGTATTGGTCATACCGTTGAGCGCGAGGATACTCCTGCTGTTCGTGGTATGGTCAACGCGGTTTACTTCATGGTTAAAGTTGAGGAGTAAGAGATGCGTTTAAATACTCTGTCTCCGGCCGAAGGCTCTAAAAAGGCGGGTAAACGCCTGGGTCGTGGTATCGGTTCTGGCCTCGGCAAAACCGGTGGTCGTGGTCACAAAGGTCAGAACTCTCGTTCTGGCGGTGGCGTACGTCGCGGTTTCGAGGGTGGCCAGATGCCACTGTACCGTCGTCTGCCGAAGTTCGGCTTCACCTCTCGCAAAGCAGCGATCACAGCGGAAATCCGTCTGTCTGACCTGGCGAAAGTTGAAGGCGGCGTTGTAGACCTGAACACGCTGAAAGCAGCAAACATTATCGGTATCCAGATCGAGTTCGCGAAAGTGATCCTGGCTGGTGAAGTTTCTACTCCGGTAACTGTTCGTGGCCTGCGTGTTACTAAAGGTGCTCGTGCTGCTATCGAAGCTGCTGGCGGTAAAATTGAGGAATAAGTAGCAGATGGCTAAGCAACCGGGATTAGATTTTCAAAGTGCCAAAGGTGGATTTGGCGAGCTGAAACGCAGACTGCTGTTTGTTATCGGCGCGCTGATTGTGTTCCGTATTGGCTCTTTTATTCCGATCCCTGGTATCGATGCCGCTGTACTTGCCAAACTGCTTGAGCAACAGCGAGGCACCATCATTGAAATGTTCAACATGTTCTCTGGTGGTGCTCTCAGCCGTGCTTCTATCTTTGCATTGGGTATTATGCCGTACATTTCGGCATCTATTATTATCCAGCTGCTGACGGTCGTTCATCCGGCCCTGGCAGAGTTGAAGAAAGAAGGGGAGTCTGGACGTCGTAAGATTAGTCAGTACACCCGTTACGGTACTCTGGTGCTGGCAATATTCCAGTCGATTGGTATTGCTACCGGTCTTCCGAATATGCCTGGTATGCAGGGCCTGGTATTAAACCCAGGCTTTGCATTCTATTTCACCGCTGTTGTTAGTCTGGTCACAGGGACAATGTTCCTGATGTGGCTCGGCGAACAGATTACTGAGCGTGGTATCGGTAACGGTATCTCAATCATTATCTTCGCCGGTATCGTTGCGGGTCTCCCGCCGGCCATCGCCCATACTATCGAGCAAGCGCGTCAAGGCGACCTGCACTTCCTCCTGTTGCTGTTGGTTGCAGTATTAGTATTTGCAGTGACGTTCTTTGTTGTCTTCGTTGAACGTGGTCAACGCCGCATTGTGGTGAACTACGCTAAGCGTCAGCAAGGTCGTCGTGTCTATGCTGCACAGAGCACACATTTACCGCTGAAAGTGAACATGGCGGGGGTTATCCCGGCTATCTTCGCTTCCAGTATTATTCTGTTCCCGGCGACCATCGCGTCATGGTTCGGGGGCGGTACTGGTTGGAACTGGCTGACAACAATTTCGCTGTATTTGCAGCCTGGGCAACCACTTTATGTGTTACTCTATGCGTCTGCGATCATCTTCTTCTGTTTCTTCTACACGGCGTTGGTCTTCAACCCGCGTGAAACAGCAGATAACCTGAAGAAGTCCGGTGCATTTGTACCAGGAATTCGTCCGGGAGAGCAAACGGCGAAGTATATCGATAAAGTAATGACCCGCCTGACTTTGGTTGGTGCGCTCTATATTACTTTTATCTGCCTGATCCCGGAGTTCATGCGTGATGCAATGAAAGTACCGTTCTACTTCGGTGGGACCTCACTGCTTATCGTTGTTGTCGTGATTATGGACTTTATGGCTCAAGTGCAAACTCTGATGATGTCCAGTCAGTATGAGTCTGCATTGAAGAAGGCGAACCTGAAAGGCTACGGCCGCTAAATGGTCGCCTGAGAAGTTACGGAGAGTAAAAATGAAAGTTCGTGCTTCCGTCAAGAAATTATGCCGTAACTGCAAAATCGTTAAGCGTGATGGTGTCATCCGTGTGATTTGCAGTGCCGAGCCGAAGCATAAACAGCGCCAAGGCTGATTATTTCGCATATTTTTCTTGCAAAGTTGGGTTGAGCTGGCTAGATTAGCCAGCCAATCTTTTGTATGTCTGTACGTTTCCATTTGAGTATCCTGAAAACGGGCTTTTCAGCATGGTGCGTACATATTAAATAGTAGGAGTGCATAGTGGCCCGTATAGCAGGCATTAACATTCCTGATCAGAAACATGCTGTGATCGCATTAACTTCGATCTACGGCGTCGGCAAGACCCGTTCTAAAGCCATTCTGGCTGCAGCGGGTATCGCTGAAGATGTTAAGATCAGTGAGCTGTCTGAAGAACAAATCGACACGCTGCGTGACGAAGTTGCCAAATTTGTCGTTGAAGGTGATCTGCGCCGTGAAATCAGCATGAGCATCAAGCGCCTGATGGATCTTGGTTGCTATCGCGGTTTGCGTCATCGTCGTGGTCTGCCAGTGCGCGGTCAGCGTACTAAGACCAACGCACGTACCCGTAAGGGTCCGCGCAAACCGATCAAGAAATAATCGGGGTGATTGAATAATGGCAAAGGCACCAGTTCGTGCACGTAAACGTGTAAGAAAACAAGTCTCTGACGGCGTGGCTCATATCCATGCTTCTTTCAACAACACCATCGTTACTATTACTGATCGTCAGGGTAACGCATTGGGTTGGGCAACAGCCGGTGGTTCCGGTTTCCGTGGTTCTCGCAAATCCACTCCGTTCGCAGCTCAGGTTGCAGCAGAGCGTTGCGCTGAAGCCGTAAAAGAATACGGCATCAAGAATCTGGAAGTTATGGTTAAAGGTCCGGGTCCGGGTCGTGAATCTACTGTTCGCGCTCTGAACGCCGCTGGTTTCCGCATCACGAATATTACTGATGTGACTCCGATCCCTCATAACGGTTGTCGTCCGCCGAAAAAACGTCGCGTATAACGCTCGTTTTTTAGGTTAGTTGGAGATAGAAAATGGCAAGATATTTGGGTCCTAAGCTCAAGCTGAGCCGTCGTGAGGGCACCGACTTATTCCTTAAGTCTGGCGTTCGCGCGATCGATACCAAGTGTAAAATTGAACAAGCTCCTGGCCAGCACGGTGCGCGTAAACCGCGTCTGTCTGACTATGGTGTGCAGTTGCGTGAAAAGCAAAAAGTTCGCCGTATGTACGGTGTGCTGGAGCGTCAGTTCCGTAACTACTATAAAGAAGCAGCACGTCTGAAAGGCAACACGGGTGAAAACCTGTTGGCTCTGCTGGAAGGTCGTCTGGACAACGTTGTATACCGTATGGGCTTCGGCGCTACTCGTGCTGAATCACGTCAGCTGGTTAGCCACAAAGCAATCATGGTAAACGGTCGTGTTGTTAACATCGCTTCTTATCAGGTTAAAGCGAATGACGTTGTTAGCATTCGTGAGAAAGCGAAAAAGCAATCTCGCGTGAAGGCCGCTCTGGAGCTGGCTGAGCAGCGTGAAAAGCCAACCTGGCTGGAAGTTGATGCTGGCAAGATGGAAGGTACGTTCAAGCGTCAGCCAGAACGTTCTGATCTGTCTGCGGACATTAACGAACACCTGATCGTCGAGCTTTACTCCAAGTAAAGCTTAGTACCAAAGAGAGGACACAATGCAGGGTTCTGTGACAGAGTTTCTAAAACCGCGCCTGGTAGATATCGAGCAAGTGAGTTCGACGCACGCCAAGGTGACCCTTGAGCCTTTAGAGCGTGGCTTTGGCCATACTCTGGGTAACGCACTGCGCCGTATTCTGCTCTCATCGATGCCGGGTTGCGCGGTGACCGAGGTTGAGATTGATGGTGTACTTCATGAGTACAGCACCAAAGAAGGCGTTCAGGAAGATATCCTTGAAATCCTGCTCAACCTGAAAGGGCTGGCGGTGAGAGTTCAGGGTAAAGATGAAGTTATTCTTACTCTGAATAAATCTGGCATTGGCCCTGTGACTGCAGCCGACATCACCCACGACGGTGATGTTGAAATCGTCAAGCCGCAGCACGTGATCTGCCACCTGACCGATGAGAACGCAGCTATTAGCATGCGTATCAAAGTTCAGCGCGGTCGTGGTTATGTGCCGGCTTCTGCCCGAATTCATTCGGAAGAAGATGAGCGCCCAATCGGCCGTCTGCTGGTCGACGCATGCTATAGCCCTGTAGAGCGTATTGCCTACAATGTTGAAGCAGCGCGTGTAGAACAGCGTACCGACCTGGACAAGCTGGTCATCGAAATGGAAACCAACGGCACAATCGATCCTGAAGAGGCGATTCGTCGTGCGGCAACCATCCTGGCAGAACAACTGGAAGCTTTCGTTGACTTACGTGATGTACGTCAGCCGGAAGTGAAAGAAGAGAAACCAGAATTCGATCCGATCCTGCTGCGCCCTGTTGACGATCTCGAATTGACTGTCCGCTCTGCTAACTGCCTCAAGGCAGAAGCTATCCACTATATCGGTGATCTGGTACAGCGTACCGAGGTTGAGTTGCTGAAAACGCCGAACCTGGGTAAAAAATCTCTTACTGAGATTAAAGACGTGCTGGCTTCACGTGGTCTGTCTCTGGGCATGCGCCTGGAAAACTGGCCACCAGCAAGCATTGCTGACGAGTAACCGGATCACAGGTTAAGGTTTTACTGAGAAGGATAAGGTCATGCGCCATCGTAAGAGTGGTCGTCAACTGAACCGCAACAGCAGCCATCGCCAGGCTATGTTCCGCAACATGGCAGGTTCACTGGTTCGTCATGAGATCATCAAGACGACCCTGCCTAAAGCGAAAGAGCTGCGTCGCGTAGTTGAGCCGCTGATTACTCTTGCCAAGACTGACAGCGTTGCTAATCGTCGTCTGGCATTCGCCCGTACTCGTGATAACGAGATCGTGGCAAAACTGTTTAACGAACTGGGCCCGCGTTTCGCGAGCCGTGCCGGTGGTTACACTCGCATTCTGAAGTGTGGTTTCCGTGCAGGCGACAACGCGCCGATGGCTTACATCGAGCTGGTTGATCGTTCAGAGAAAGCAGAAGCTGCTGCAGAGTAATCTGCAGTAACGTAAAAAAACCCGCTTCGGCGGGTTTTTTTATATCCGCGATATCCCCACTTCTCTACAATGTCTGTATCAATTCTGTTCATCCCCAGGAGCCGGTAATGTGGTTGCTCGACCAGTGGGCAGAACGCCATATTCGCGATGCCCAAAAGAAAGGTGAGTTCGACGATCTTCCGGGAAGCGGCGAACCCCTTGTTCTTGACGATGATTCGCACATCGCACCGGAATTACGGGCTGGATACCGTTTACTGAAAAATGCCGGTTGTCTCCCTCCGGAACTCGAACAGCGAAGAGAGGCTGTTGAACTGGCCGATCTTCTCAAAGGGGTCCGTCAGGACGATCCTCGACACGCTGAACTTAGTCGCCGGCTCGCCCTGCTTGAACTCAAGCTGCGCCAGGCAGGAATGAACACTGATTTTCTGCACGGGCAATACAGTGAAAGATTGATACAGAAAATAAACGAGGAATAGTTATGTACCGTATCGGTGAACTTGCGAAGCTCGCGAACGTCACGCCGGATACCATCCGATATTACGAAAAGCAGCAGATGATCGATCATGAAGTTCGCACTGAAGGTGGCTTTCGCCTCTATACCGATAACGATCTTCAGCGACTGCGGTTTATTCGTTATGCGAGACAGCTCGGTTTCACGCTGGACTCGATCCGCGAGCTGTTATCGATCCGCATCGATCCGGAACATCATACCTGTCAGGAGTCTAAAGGTATTGTGCAGGCCCGGCTTGATGAAGTTGAAGCGCGCATTCAGGAGCTTCAAACCATGCAGCGCTCTTTGCAAAGGCTGAATGATGCCTGCTGCGGCACGGCCCACAGCAGTATTTATTGTTCAATTCTGGAAGCATTAGAGCAGGGGGCCAGTGGAGAAACCAGGAGCGGTTGATCTTTAGCCCAACCGGGTCTAGACTTCCGTCGTCATAAACCATGCTCAGGAGAAATTATGAGCCGCTATCAGCACACGAAAGGACAAATTAAGGACAATGCCATTGAGGCATTACTTCACGACCCGTTATTTAGACAGCGCGTTGAGAAGAATAAAAAAGGGAAAGGAAGTTATCTGCGTAAAGACAAGCATGAAAAACGGGGTAACTGGGAGACCAGTGGCAAACAAGCGAATCGCTTATTTACCACTGGCCTTCCTGCTTTAAGCTGTTGATTATACGCGGTTGTTCTGCTCTTTTAACAGATCGCGAATCTCACTCAGCAGCACTTCTTCTTTTGTTGGTGCAGGCGCCGCAGCCGGCTCTTCTTTTTTACGGTTGAGCCTGTTGATCAGTTTGATAGCCATAAAAATGGCAAACGCCACAATCACGAAATCGAACACGTTCTGAATAAATACGCCGTAGTGCATCACGACTGCCGGGACATCACCCTGGGCTTCACGCAGCGTGAAGGCGAATTGTTTAAAATCAATACCCCCAATTAACAACCCTAAAGGTGGCATGATAATGTCGGCGACTAATGATGAAACAATCTTGCCGAATGCCGCACCAATAATGACACCCACTGCCAAATCAACAACGTTCCCGCGCATCGCAAATTCGCGGAATTCTTTAATAAAACTCATTTTTCTCTCCTTGTGCCAGCTGACGACTATAAGTTTAACAAATGATTAGCCAATTGCCATTCGGGATAATTAAACGTTATGAAAAATAAAAGGCACAGAAATGAAAAGGATAAAGTTCGGGTGCGCTTTTTCAGGCACCCGATACATTAAAGGAAGAAAGGACTTGGCTGGAATAAACGTTCAACGTCGGTAATAAATTTTTTATCGGTAAGGAACATAATAACGTGATCGCCCTGCTCAATACGTAAATTATCATTGGCAATCATGACGTCATTCCCACGCACAACGGCGCCGATTATTGTACCAGGCGGCAGCTTAATTTCGTCGATCGAACGGCCCACAACGCGTGAAGTGGTTTCATCCCCGTGAGCAACAGCTTCAATGGCTTCCGCAACACCGCGGCGAAGCGATGACACCCCGACAATATCCGCTTTACGGACATGACTCAGAAGGGCGGAAATCGTCGCCTGCTGAGGCGAAATGGCAATATCAATGACGCTGCCCTGGACAAGATCGACATACGCCTTGCGCTGGATAAGCACCATGACCTTCTTTGCTCCCATACGCTTGGCGAGCATGGCGGACATAATATTCGCCTCGTCGTCGTTGGTGACAGCAATAAAAAGATCAACTTGATCAATATGCTCTTCAGCCAGCAATTCCTGATCTGACGCATCGCCATAAAATACGATCGTATTTTGCAGTTTTTCCGCCAGTTCAGCAGCACGCTGCTGATCGCGCTCGATCAACTTCACGCTGTAATCTTTTTCCAACCGATGCGCCAGACCTGCCCCAATATTACCGCCGCCGACCAGCATAATGCGCTTATAGGGTTTTTCGAGACGCTGAAGTTCACTCATCACCGCACGGATATGCTGTGATGCTGCAATAAAGAAGACCTCATCACCTGCTTCGACAATGGTGGAGCCTTGCGGGCGAATGGGTCTGTCGTGACGGAAGATGGCCGCGACGCGCGTATCGATATGCGGCATGTGCTCGCGCATCGTGGAAAGCGCATTGCCGATCAATGGCCCACCGTAATAGGCCTTGACGACCGCCAGGCTCACTTTACCTTCGGCAAAGTTCACTACCTGCAGAGCGCCCGGATATTCGATCAGGCGATAGATACTGTCGATAACCAGCTGTTCTGGCGCGATGAGATGATCGATTGGGACCGCTTCTGAATTAAACAGTTTCTCAGCATCGCGAACATAGTCCGGAGAGCGGATGCGCGCGATTCGGTTTGGCGTGTTGAAAAGCGAGTAGGCCACCTGACAGGCCACCATATTGGTTTCGTCAGAACTTGTCACTGCGACCAGCATGTCGGCATCGTCGGCGCCCGCCTCACGAAGAACGCGTGGGTGTGAACCGTGACCCTGCACAACGCGCAGGTCAAATTTGTCCTGTAAAACGCGCAGGCGATCGCCGTTGGTATCAACAATTGTAATGTCGTTGTTTTCGCCAACCAGGTTCTCCGCCAGCGTTCCGCCAACCTGTCCTGCACCCAGAATGATAATCTTCATATCTCGTGACCTGTTCTCAACATCACTCTTTGATTAGCTTAGCGTAAAAGAAGCCATCACCCTCTTCTGCACCCGGCAGGTTCTGCTGACCCGGGGATTCAGGTGTTCCCGTATCGCGCAGCGCGGCGTCCGGGGTACGTTTAAGGAAGGACGCGATTTGCTGGCTGTTCTCTTCCGGAAGTATGGAGCAGGTTGCATAGACCAGCGTTCCGCCTGGTTTAAGGTGCGGCCAAATGGCGTCGAGAATGTCGGACTGCAGTTGGGCAAGTTCCTTAATATCACGATCGCGGCGTAGCCACTTGATATCCGGATGACGACGAATAACACCGGTTGCAGAGCAGGGGGCGTCCAGCAAAATGCGGTCGAACTGTGTTTCACCACACCATTCTGCGGGTTTGCGTCCATCGCCTTGCTTAACCTGTGCCTTCATGCCCAGACGCTTAAGGTTGTCGTAGACGCGTGACAGACGTTGTTCATCAACGTCCACCGCCATCACGCTGGCCTGGGGAGCCACTTCAAGAATATGCGTTGTTTTGCCACCAGGCGCGGCGCACAGATCGAGGATCTGCTCACCGTTTTTAGGTTCAAGCCAGGTCATGCAACCCTGGGCAGAGGCATCCTGTACGGTTACCCAGCCTTCATCAAAACCGGGTAATGCATGTACCGGTGCAGGCGATGCTAAACGTACGGCATCAGGGTATGCATCATGGGTGAAGCCGCTCATTCCAGCCTCTTCAAGCAAGGCCAACCAGGCATCGCGAGAATGATGATTACGATTCACGCGTAACCACATCGGTGGACGTTGATTATTGGCTTCGGCAATATTTTGCCACTGCTGTGGCCAGGCTTTTTTCAGGCGCTTCAACAGCCAGTCCGGGTGCAGGAAACGTGTTTCGCTTTGGGCAAATTCAGCCAGAAGCTCTTCCTGCTGTCGCTGGAACTGACGCAGTACGCCATTGATCAGCCCTTTCAGCTGAGGGCGTTTAATCGCAACGGCGCCTTCCACCGTCTCAGCCAGCGCGGCATGAGGTGGGATGCGGGTATGAAGAAGCTGATAAAAACCCACCATAATCAAATAATGTACGGTGCGCTGCTTGCCTGTCATTGGGCGTGACATCAGCTTATTAATCAACCACTCAAGCTGAGAGAGTGTGCGCAGGACGCCAAAGCAAAGCTCCTGAAGCAGGGCTTTGTCTTTATCAGATACTTTTTGTTGCAGTGGAGGCAGGACGTTACTCAATGACTGGCCCTGCTCGATAACCTGCTCAACGGCCTGAGCCGCCATACTGCGTAGATTTTGTTTTTTCATAACCGTAAAAATAAAAATGCCCGGAAACACCGGGCTTTAAGAATAAATTTGTTCAGGCAAGACGGTTGCCCGGGATAAACCATTCACGACGGGAATTTAACAGATCCTGAGCGCTCATGGCTTTCTTACCGGCCGGTTGTAGCGATTCAAGATTCAGGATCCCTTCCGCAGTCGCCACCTGAATACCGTTCTTGCTGGCATCTATAATCGTACCGGGTTCGGCTGTGGTATTACCGCTAATGACGGAGGCCTTCCAGATTTTCACTGGCTGCCCATCAATCTCCATCCAGCTCATCGGCCACGGATTAAAGGCGCGAATGCAGCGTTCAAGTTGAGCGGCTGACAGGGACCAGTCCATCCTCGCTTCTTCTTTGCTCAGTTTTTCGGCATAAGTCACCCGCGCATCATCCTGAACTTCAGGTTTCGCCGTATTGTCAGCAAGCTGCTGGAGCGTCTCGATGAGTCCTTGCGGGCCGAGTTCTGCCAGTTTGTCATACAGCGTGGCGCTGGTGTCGTCTGACGTAATAGGGCAGGCCAGTTTATACAGCATATCGCCGGTGTCTAAACCTACATCCATCTTCATGATGGTAACGCCTGTTTCTGCATCACCTGCCCACAGGGAGCGCTGGATAGGTGCTGCACCACGCCAGCGCGGGAGCAGAGACCCATGCACGTTGATGCAACCCAGGCGAGGCATATCAAGCACAGCTTTCGGCAAAATTAAACCGTAAGCCACCACCACCATTACGTCGGCATTCAGGTCAGCAACCAGCTGCTGATTTTCCTGCGGACGCAGCGATGCGGGCTGAAAAACGGGAAGCCCATGCTCTTCTGCCAGCACCTTGACCGGGCTCGGCATCAGTTTTTTGCCGCGACCAGCAGGACGATCCGGCTGGGTAAAGACGCCAACAACCTGGTGACCAGAAGATAACAGCGCGTCAAGATGACGCGCTGCAAAATCAGGAGTTCCCGCGAAGATAATACGTAGTGTTTTAGACACGATGATCCTTGTATCCGGGGGGACGTTATGCGCGAGAACGCAAACGATCCAGTTTCTCTACTTTCTGACGAATACGCTGCTGTTTCAGCGGCGAGAGATAATCGATAAACAGTTTACCGACCAGGTGATCCATCTCATGCTGAATACATATTGCCAGCAGGTCGTCTGCTTCCAGTTCGAACGGATTACCGTCACGATCCAGAGCGCGAATCTTCACTTTTTCGGCACGCGGCACTAAAGCACGCTGTTCAGGAATGGACAGACAGCCTTCCTCAATACCGGTTTCGCCACTCTTTTCGAGCAACTCAGGGTTGATCAGCACCAGGCGGCCATCGCGATTTTCAGAAACATCAATCACGATAATACGCTTGTGAATGTCCACCTGCGTCGCCGCCAGGCCAATGCCCTCTTCGGCGTACATGGTATCGAACATATCATCAACGATACGCTGGATTTCTGCATTCACTTCTTTGACCGGTTCAGCGACGATGCGAAGGCGCTCGTCCGGAATATGTAACACTTGCAAAACTGCCATAAATTTCCAGAGTCGTGTTCAGGAGTTGATAAGAATACTCTCTCTATTCTAGACAAAACCCCCATCGATTGACAGCATCAGTGACCAATCGCAATGATTGCGCAGGCCGCTTATGGCAGGGGAAAGGATGACGTCTACCGAGATATGGCTACGGCTAATACACACAGGTTCTCTGTATGGTGATGTAATGCTCAAAGCGGCTGCACAATTGCAGAAGCTGGAACGCATTGATGCTCTTGTCGTCAGAAACGCCGGGCTGACAGTAAAGCAGGCTGAGAGGTTCTTTGCTCCAGATGAAAGTGAGCTGGAGCGTAGCTTGATATGGCTTGAGCAGCCGGGAAATCATTTATTGACGGCTAACCATCCGCTTTACCCCCCTTTACTCCGCGCGATTCCTGATTATCCTGGGGCGCTATTCATAAAAGGTAACCTTGAGACGCTTAATACGGTCCAGCTGGCGGTCGTCGGTAGCCGTGCGCCGTCATGGTACGGCGAGCGATGGGGAAAGATTCTCTGCGAACAACTTTCGCAAAGTGGTTTTACGATTACCAGCGGGCTGGCCTGCGGTATTGACGGCGTTGCCCACAGCGCGGCGCTGTCGGTAAAAGGGCGAAGTGTAGCGGTGCTGGGGAATGGACTGTTTAGCATTTATCCCCGCCGACATCAGGCATTGGCGATGCGGATTATTGAGTCTGACGGCGCGATAGTGTCTGAGTTTCCTCTTTCCGCACAGCCCAGGCCAGCAAACTTTCCGCGTCGTAATCGAATTATCAGCGGTCTGAGCCAGGGCGTGCTGGTGGTTGAAGCGGCGCGGCGAAGCGGTTCGCTGGTCACGGCGCGATGCGCGCTCGAACAGGGGCGAGAGATTTTTGCCTTGCCCGGCCCGATAGGTAACCCCGGATGCGAGGGGCCGCACTGGCTTATTAAGCAGGGGGCGACACCGGTAACGGAAGTCGGAGACATACTTGAAAATTTGCAATATGGGCTGCAATGGCTGCAGGAAGATCCCGAAAAGCGACATTATTCATCAGATCAGGGAAAGGTGGCATTGCCATTTCCCAAGCTCCTGGCTAACGTAGGAGATGAGGTAACACCTGTTGACGTTGTCGCTGAACGTGCCGGCCAACCTGTGCCAGTAACGGTAGCACAGCTACTCGAACTGGAGTTAGCAGGGTGGATCGCAGCTGTACCCGGCGGCTATGTCCGATTAAGGAGGGCATGCCATGTTCGACGTACTGATGTATTTGTTTGAGACTTACATCCATAACGAAGCAGAAATGCGAGTGGATCAGGACAAATTGACACAGGATCTTACCGATGCGGGGTTTGAGCGGGAAGATATCTATAATGCGTTGATGTGGCTGGAAAAACTGGCTGATTATCAGGAAGGCCTCGCCGAACCGATGCAGCTTGCTTCTGACCCATTGTCAGTACGCATTTATACCGCTGAAGAGTGTGAAAGGCTGGACGCCAGCTGCCGGGGGTTCATTTTATTCCTTGAGCAGATTCAGGTGCTAAACCTCGAAACGAGAGAAATGGTGATAGAGCGCGTCATGGCGCTGGATACTGCAGAATTTGAGCTGGAAGATCTCAAGTGGGTGATCCTGATGGTTCTGTTCAATATCCCGGGCTGTGAAAATGCCTATCAGCAAATGGAAGAATTACTCTTTGAAGTGAATGAAGGTATGCTGCATTAATTCAATGTGCAGCACCAAGAGTTGTTATGGCCAAATCAGCACTATTCACGGTGCATAAAAACGAGCCCTGCCCGCAGTGCGGGGCTGAACTTGTTATTCGGTCCGGGAAACACGGCCCGTTTCTCGGTTGTTCACACTATCCGGAATGTGATTATGTTCGTCCCCTAAAAAGCCAGGCGGATGGACATATCGTTAAAATTCTGGAGGGGCAGCTTTGCCCTCTCTGCGGTGGCGAATTAGCGCTGCGCCAGGGACGTTTCGGCATGTTTATTGGATGTAGCCGTTATCCGGAATGTGAACATACGGAACAAATTGATAAGCCTGATGAAACGGCTATTGCCTGTCCTCAATGCCAACGCGGACAACTGGTACAGCGTCGCTCTCGTTTTGGTAAGACCTTTCATTCCTGCGATCGCTACCCTGAATGCCAGTTCGTTATCAATTTCAAACCGGTAGCGGGCGTCTGCACCCATTGCAATTATCCGCTACTTATCGAGAAGAAAACGGCGCAAGGTATGAAACGCTTCTGTGCCAGTAAACAATGTGGAAAGCCAGTTTTGGCGGATCAAAACAGTGAATAATAACCTGCAATCAGGCTCCATTGCGCATATGGTGGATGTCCTGAAAAACGAAGAAGTCATCGCCTATCCAACCGAAGCTGTTTTTGGGGTCGGTTGCGATCCCGACAGCGAGACGGCCGTGAGCCGCCTGCTTACCTTAAAACAAAGACCCGTTGAGAAAGGGCTGATTTTGATCGCTGCGAATTATGAGCAGCTTAAACCCTATATTGATGACTCTATGCTGACGCCTGCGCAGCGCGAGACGATCTTTTCCGCGTGGCCTGGTCCAGTGACCTTCGTCTTCCCGGCGCAGCCGGCAACGCCACGCTGGTTAACCGGACGCTTTGATTCACTTGCGGTTCGCGTAACTGACCATCCGCTGGTGGTAGAGCTTTGCCTGGCATATGGCAAACCGCTGGTTTCAACCAGCGCCAACCTGACAGGGTTGCCTCCGTGTCGCACAACCGATGAGGTGCTGGCGCAGTTCGGAAATCACTTCCCTGTCGCTGTCGGTGAAACAGGAGGGCGCCAGAATCCGTCCGAAATTCGTGACGCTTTGACCGGCGAACGTTTTCGCCAGGGGTAATCTCATGGAAACCTATACTGTTTTTGGTAATCCAATTGCGCACAGCAAATCACCGTTGATCCATCAGTACTTTGCGGAGCAGCTGCAGATAAATCATCCCTATGGTCGTGTACTGGCACCGGTGGATGCATTTATTGCAACGCTGGAGGCCTTTTTCGCCGCGGGCGGTAAAGGCGCGAATGTGACGGTCCCTTTTAAAGAGGAAGCTTTCGAGCGTGCGGATGAGCTGACCGAGCGCGCTTCACTTGCTGGTGCAGTAAATACCTTAAAACGGCTTGAGGATGGCCGTCTTCTGGGTGATAACACCGACGGAATTGGTTTACTTAGCGATCTGGAAAGACTCTCCTTTATCAAACCCGGATTCCGGGTCCTGTTGATTGGTGCGGGTGGCGCATCGCGGGGAGTCTTGTTGCCTCTGCTTTCGCTGGACTGTGCGGTAACCATTACCAACAGAACTTTTTCCCGGGCAGAAGCGCTGGCGGCGTTGTTTGCACATACCGGTAGCGTGAGTGCGGTAGCACTTGATGATCTTGAGAATCGTGAATTCGATCTTGTCATCAATGCCACGTCCAGCGGCATAAATGGCGAGAGCCCGGCGATCCCCGCTTCGTTGGTAAATGCTCATATGTACTTCTATGACATGTTTTATCAGAAAGGGAAGACCCCTTTCCTGAGCTGGTGTGAACAACACGGCGCGAAGCATGTAGCGGATGGACTGGGAATGCTGGTGGGGCAGGCTGCGCATGCGGTGCTGCTCTGGCATGGCGTGTTGCCTGCAGTCGAGCCGGTCATTGAAAAGTTAAAGCAGGAGCTTTCGGCGTGAATCAGGCTATACACTTCCCGGACAGAGAGAGCTGGGATGAAAGTAAACAAGCGGTCTGTTTCCCGGTGCTGGTACAGGGCATGCAGCTTACCTGTGCCATTTTGGGGGAAACGCTGTTGCGCCGTTTTGGCGGCTCTGATCCGATAGCGGTATTTTGTGAAAATCGCTGGGATCTGGAAGAGGAAGCCAGCGATTTAATCCGTGAACAGCAGGAGGACGATCAGGGCTGGGTTTGGTTGTCCTGATTCAGATAGTCATTCTTCCATTTAACGTAGTTGTTCGCTGAGTATTTTAATCCTTCGATCTCTGCCTCCTTCAGGGGGCGGATCTGTTTTACCGGGCTTCCCAGATAGAGATAACCGCTCTCGAGTCTTTTGTTTTGCGGGACAAGGCTACCGGCACCAATCATGACGTCATCTTCTACTATGACGCCATCCAGCAAAATCGACCCCATGCCAACGAGTACCCGGTTTCCGATAGTGCAGCCGTGAAGCATCACTTTATGGCCGACGGTAACATCTTCTCCAATGATGAGCGGATTACCTTCCGGGTTATAAGAGGATTTGTGGGTGACATGCAGAACACTACCGTCCTGAATATTCGTACGTGCGCCAATCGACACATAGTTAACATCTCCCCTGATGGCGACTAGCGGCCAGATACTGACGTCATCGGCCATTCGGACATCGCCAATGACCACGCTGCTGGCATCGATCATCACGCGATCGCCTTTTTGGGGGAACAGATCTTTATACGGACGTAATCCTGCGGGCATATCTACCTCTAATGATGAGCGCTATACAGAAGACTGTGATCATATTATTGGATCGAGGCAAGGCAAAATACGTCAATATTTAAGCAAATCGGGCGGGATTTCAGCGAAAAGCGCGGAAAATCAGCAGTCGGAAAAAAAGATCTAAAAAATACTTGTGCTAAAAATTGGGATCCCTATAATGCGCCTCCATCGACACGGCGGATGTGAATCACTTCACAAACAACCCGGTCGGTTGAAGAGAAAAAAT
>NZ_JBYTBA010000009.1:0-136857 GCF_058788735.1 Enterobacter sp. FW301-JW81
TTTTTTCTCTTCAACCGACCGGGTTGTTTGTGAAGTGATTCACATCCGCCGTGTCGATGGAGGCGCATTATAGGGAGTTCCCGAGCGACCGCAACCGAAAAGTTGCAAAAAAATGACTGACTGCTGCATTCCCCAGCAAAACCCCGCCTTATACCCTTTTATGCACAAAGTTATCCACAATCATGAACAGATCCCGACGCGATCCTACGAATTGAACGGGAAGATCAACTATACTAGCGGCAAATACTCTCCTCTGTGCAGGCTCACCCTCATGACCATACAACGCCTCGCCCGCGACTGGCGTCTCCCTACAGCAGGGGTGATGCTGCTGGCAATCCTCTTTGCCGGTTTTACCCTGCATACGCACTGGAATGCCTTTATCCAGTGGTGTCTTGCCACACAAATTACGCTGCACCGCTATCTGGTGATGTATTTGCTGCAGCTTAATAACCACCAGTACAGCGGCGGATTATGGCTGTTAACGGGCGCTTTCCTTTATGGCGTTCTCCACGCCATTGGTCCCGGGCACGGAAAGTTCATCGTGACGACCTACCTGACTACTAATAAGGAAAGCGAGCTGGCTGCCCGGGTCGTCCCTTTCCTGGGTAGCCTGATGCAGGGCGTCAGCGCCATTCTGTTTGTCTTTATTCTGGCGGTGGGGTTTAACCTCGCCTCAGGGGATATCAGCACCAGCCGCTGGTACGTGGAGAAGATAAGCGCAGTGCTGATTGGCGCATTTGGTGCATTCGTCATTTACCAGGCGCTGAAGAGCCTGCGCCCGCGCAGGATGACTATCTCCACCATCAAGCCCCTTCATCAGCATGATGAACATTGTGGCTGCGGCCACCACGGCGTGGGGGCAGACCTGACGCAGGGCGACTGGAAAACGCGACTGGGCGTCATTCTGGCGATAGGCGCACGTCCGTGCAGCGGGGCGATCATGATTCTGATGTTCTCGAATGCGCTGGGGATTGTCACCTGGGGAGTGGCCGCGGTCATGACCATGTCTCTGGGAACTGCGCTTTCTATTGTGGGACTTTCGCTGGCAGTTCGTTATGCCCGCGAGCGCACGGTGACCTGGTTCGGAGAAAGCGCCTCATTAAGATGGCTGGTGCCGGCAGTCAAAATAGCCGGAGGGATAGTCCTGATCCTGTTCGCGACAGTCCTTTTCCTGACGGTGATACCCATCAGCGCCAATGGCGACTACATCGCTGCCGGATGCTAATAAAAGAAAACCCGCCAGCGGCGGGTTTTTTATTACTCGTTGATGCGTGGATGCTGGTCCACCAGTCGGGAGCGTTTTTTCTGCAGCTCTTCAATCTCTGCGTCGATATCCTCAATCTTCTGCTCTACGTTATCGTAGTGCTCGCGCAGGATCTCTTTCGCTTCCTGGATGTCAGACGCCGCAGGCGTCGCACCTTTCAGAGGACGGTTCGCCGTCTCCTTCATGGTAATACCCGTAATCAAACCAATCACCGCAATCACCATCAGGTAATAAGCCGGCATCATCAGGTTCTGCGTGCTCTCCACCAGCGAAGCGGCAAGCGTCGGGGTCAGACCGGCAATCAGCACCGAGATGTTAAAGGCCGCGGCCAGCGCGCTGTAGCGAATGTGCGTTGGGAACATCGCGGGCAACGTTGAGGCCATCACCCCGATAAAGCAGTTAAGGATCACCGCCAGCAGCAGCAGACCGGCAAAAATCAGCCCCAGCACATTACTGTTAATCAGAATAAATGCCGGGATTGCCAAAGCAAACAGCGCAACGCTTCCCAGGATAATGAACGGTCGACGACCAAAACGGTCACTCAACAGGCCCATAATCGGCTGCACAAACAGCATACCCACCATGATGGCGATAATAATCAGCACACCGTGATCTTCCGAGTAGTGCAGGTTATGCGACAGGTAGCTCGGCATGTAGGTCAACAGCATGTAGTAGGTGACGTTAGTCGAAATCACCAGACCAATACAGGTCAGCAGGCTGCGCCAGTGCTTAGTGGCAATTTCTTTGAACGACACCTTCGGACCATCCTGCAGCCCTTCGCGGTCACCCTGTTCCAGTTTCTCAACGTGCTGCTGGAACGCAGGCGTCTCTTCAAGCGCATGGCGCAGGTACAGGCCAATAATGCCCAGCGGCAGTGCGAGGAAGAACGGGATACGCCAGCCCCAGTCGAGGAAGTTATCTTCACCCACCACGGTTGAAATCAGAACCACCACGCCCGCGCCCATGACAAACCCGGCAATCGAGCCGAAGTCCAGCCAGCTGCCCATAAAACCGCGCTTACGGTCCGGAGAGTATTCTGCAACGAAGATCGAGGCACCGGTATATTCCCCACCCACCGAGAAGCCCTGAGCCATCTTACAAATCAGCAGCAGAATCGGTGCCCAAATGCCGATGGTGGCGTAAGAAGGTATAAGGCCGATACAGAATGTACTGATCGACATAATGACGATGGTGATGGCAAGGATCTTCTGGCGACCATATTTATCGCCGAGCATACCGAAAAACAGACCGCCCAGCGGACGAATCAGGAAGGGAACGGAGAACGTACCCAGTGCGGCAATCATCTGCAGGCTGGGATCGGCCCCAGGGAAAAATACTTTACCTAACGCATAGGCTACAAAGCCGTAGACACCAAAATCGAACCATTCCATCGCATTACCGAGCGAGGCTGCGGTAATCGCTTTACGCAGTTTTGCGTCATCAATAATGGTGACGTCGCGAAGCGTAATGGGTTTAATCTTTTTCCTTCTTAGCATAGCTATCCTCGTTGACTCGGCCCTGTCTGTTTCACAGTCCAGTTTGCGTTCTGTGAACCATGGGATCCGCTCCATGCGAATCACCTTATTCAAGCGTAGCAGGTTTACTTACATTGACGTTTTACGTCGATACAACCGAACCTGTTGACGCCTGTCTGGGCAGTTAATGACCTTTTTACCCTACCAGCGTTTATATTTGTGATCAACTTCACACATATTTTTGTGGCTGGTCAACTCAGTTCAGTTTTTGTCAACGCGCACCAATAAGTACTTCCTGACTCCACCTAAAGAACATCCTCACACGCGTCATTGTTTCCTACTTAACAAAAAAAGAAACCACGTTACTTCACATCAGATTTACATAAATTTTCATCATCAGGAACCGGCCCAAAGTTTTACAGTGAATATGTGACAAAGATAACTAAAACGGTGTTTTATTTTCATTGAATCGTTATTCCAATGATCGCATCATAAATCCGAATAAGGCGTTTTCGTTGTTTTCGAATGAGGTTGATCGGGAGCACACATTTAATTTTGTTGCAGGGCCAGCGAAAAAAGATCGCAAGCAACAAGAGCAATTACTTGAATTTATTGACTAATTTTTAACACCTATCACCCGTCCAGCGGGATCCGATGTGAGGTTTGTCTATGAAGATTAAAGCCACGATAGAACGCATACCCGGCGGTATGATGCTGGTACCGCTGGTACTTGGCGCCATCCTGAATACTCTTGCTCCCGATACCGGGGCTTATTTTGGTGGTTTCACAAAAGGAATGATAACGGGCACTGTTCCCATTCTGGCGGTCTGGTTTTTTTGTATCGGAGCATCCATTAATTTGCGGGCAACGGGTACCGTATTACGGAAATCCGGAACGCTGGTGATAACCAAAATAGCGGTTGCCTGGGCTGTAGCGATGATATGCGCGATGTTCATTCCGGAGAATGGAATTCAGACCGGGTTCTTCGCGGGTTTATCGGTGCTGGCGATTGTTTCGGCGATGGATATGACCAACGGCGGGCTGTACGCCAGCCTGATGAACCAGTACGGGACGAAGGAAGAGTCCGGCGCATTCGTGCTGATGTCCCTGGAGTCCGGCCCGCTGATGACGATGCTGATCCTGGGATCTGCCGGGCTGGCATCTTTTGAACCACACCACTTTGTCGGCGCGATCCTGCCCTTCCTGATCGGTTTCGCCCTGGGCAATCTGGATCACGACCTGCGTGATTTCTTCAGCAAAGCCACGCCAGTGCTGATCCCGTTCTTCGGCTTCGCCCTGGGGAACACCATCAACCTGAAGGTCATTCTTGATACCGGCCTGCTGGGCATTATGCTGGGTGTCACCGTTATCATTATCACCGGAATTCCACTGATTATCGCCGACCGCGTAATCGGGGGAGGAAACGGCACGGCGGGCGTCGCCGCCTCTTCAGCCGCGGGCGCTGCCGTCGCCAACCCGGTGATTATTGCCCAGATTAACCCGGCCTTCGAACCGGTGGCGGCTTCAGCGACGGCACTGGTTGCCGCCAGCGTGATTGTCACCGCGATTCTGGTGCCCATCATCACGGCACTGTATGCGAAACGCTACGGGAATATGCAAGAGACCCTGCCAGAACCGAAACCAATAGAAATGAATCATTAACACACCGCACCATCCCCTCTCCCCCCTCCGGGGAGAGGGTTAGGGTGAGGGGTAAGGGATTCACCCAAAAATCTCTTCCACCATCCCGTCCACCAGCCGTTTTGCCGAGCAGAGCCTCGGCATCCCCAGCGCGACGGTCTGCCAGTTTTGCGTCACCGACCAGCTCACCGGATGTTTATCCGCCTGACACCAGTCCCCCAGCCAGCCCAGCATATCTTTATGATCGATCAACCCCGGAGAAGCCGGGGTTGTCAGCCACTGGTGATAGAAATGGCGGGTAGCGGGTGATGCATTGATGCCCTGTGCCAGATAGTTTGCCGCCATGCTGCGCAGGTTATCCTTGAGCATGGCCGCCACATCATCATTCGCGAGACGGCAGGCATCGCCAAATGGCCCCCAGCGCAGCTCTTCCAGGACGATAAAACAGCGCCCGGCAAGCGACCAGCTATCGTAATGACCGGCCCGCCAGCGGGTAAAAATCTGCTCGCTGTGCTCACCCGCCTGCACCGTTAGCCCGCGCTGGGTCAGCGCTTTTTCTTTATAAGCTGCGCGTTGGGTAAAATGAGAAGAGAGTTCAGCGTACTGCTGCGTCAGACCCGGAGGCTGCTGGGCGCGCGGGTGAGTCTGCTGGCGCAGCGCAATCAGCTTCTCCGCCATCAGCGTCAGCGCGAGATGACCCGGGTCAAGCATGCCGGCCAGTTTTTCCGCCAGCCCCAGGCGCAGCGCCGTATTTTCATTGAGCATTCCCGCCATCGCCCAGGGGCGCAGACGGGTATGGGTCATGATTTCATGAGTCAGACGCTCACGAAACTGCAGCTGTTGTGGTCCCAGGTGGGGATGACGCGCCGCGTCTATCCCCTGCACCAGATCGACCATAAATTTTGGATTAATACACTCCAGCGTTCGCCCGGGGCCGTCCAGTAGTTGTGTTGTCATGGTTGCTCTGCCGCGAATAGAGTTTGAATATCATCGCGTAACAGTCGGGTATCTTCCTGTATCCACGTCGCAGTCGTGATACTTTGCTTCAACAACTGGCAGAGCGCTCGGGTTGAATGCTCATTCTGTTGACGCACTGCGAGGCTATCACGCAAGCTTTCCTGTAAACCGGTCAGGCACAGCGAAAATTCTGCAAAGAACGTTGCCATCCCTGCCGTAACAGAGACATCGACCTGCGCGGACAAAGCTTTACGTATTTGTTCACAAAACTGTTCAATATGTTGCTTAAATTTGTCATGTAGCTGCGCAATGTCGATAACATAGCGCGTGCGCGTTTCCACATAATCATCCCAGCCCCAGCCAGGATTATTGAGCCATCGAGAGACCGTTTCACGCATGCTGCCCCCGCCAGAAGGCTGGGCAGCCTGGCTGTCATCTTCCGCAATCGCATCGTTAAACAGCGCCCGCGTGTTGAAGTTAAGCTGGCTCGCCTGAAAGGCCGGGAAGCTGATCCGCGCGCGAAAACCCGCATGGCTCAGATGCTCTTTGATTCGCGTCTCAATGGGGCGCATGGCTTCATTCAGGGAACGCGCCAGCGTAGACTCCAGCTGATCGAAGCGTAGCGCCAGCTCGCGGGCGATCTTCGTCTGCGCGTCCAGCATGATAAGCTCGCAGGAGGCGCGAATTTTACTCAGCGCAATCTGCGCCTGCCCTTCATCGTCCAGAACCAGCTGCTTCAGCGCTTGCGGCTCGTCATCGCGGCGGTTCAGCCGATCGATGCCTGCCAAATCAAGAATATGGTGCGCGCTGAACACATCGCCAATCGCCTGGTGAAGCGCCGTTTTTTGGGACACCATAAAGTCCGCGGTGGCGTTCAGCGCCTCCTCAACCTCATGTTTCACCTCATCGCTCACCACGCTCTGGCGCGTCTGGAGAAGCGTCATGTCCTCTTCCAGACGTGCGATGTTCAGCTCCAGCGCCTCAAAGGCCACCGTCAGTCCCTGATAGCGGAAGTCGAGATATTCTCGGGCATTTTGCGCGTAGTTGAGCAGCTTATGCGAAGCCGAACGCAGAGCGAACAGCGAGGCGTTGGCATAGGCGGCGTAAATCAGCTTGCGGATCGGTTGTTCAAATAGCGAATCTTCCCAGAGAAGATCGGCCGAATGACGAACATGGTCGATATCGTCCAGGTCCGCCGTACGCCAGCGACGCCCAAGCGCGGCCTCGGCAAAATCCTGCACCCACGGTTGCTCCTGATGATCCGGCAGCTGTCCGTGCGTACTCATCTCGTAGCGAGCGCGGTTCGCCAGATACGCCCACATGGACGAAACGGGGTAGATCTGGCCGGGCGAGATATTGCCTTTCATTAAGGTGCCGGAGATCATCGCCCTGATCTGTTCTTCATCGTCGCTATTGCGATCTTTCTGATCGAATTTATTGACCAGCGCATACAGCGGCACGGATTTTCCCGCCGCGGAAATAGCCTGGCGGACCTCTTCATCCGAAATGGATTTAAGCTGGGTATAATCCATCACCGCCAGCACCGCCGACGCGCGGGAGAGCTGCTCGCTGAGCATTTTTTGCAGATGCGGTTGTCCGGCCTCGTTGGGCCCGGGCGTATCGAGCAGCGTCAGCTGCCCGAGGTGAGCATCCAGGCCCGCAAGATGCACGAACTCCACCTCAATCACCGGAATATGTTCGATAGCCGCATATTCAGAGAACGGAAACTCGACGCCTAACGCCTGGGAGAGCCTCACCAGGTCGTTGAGGCTTTTCAGACAATGAAATATGGGCTGCGCCCCCAGGTGATGCTTCTCGAACGCTTCCCCTTTTTCAATACGCTCCAGCAGGGTATTCATGTCTTTATCAATTTCAAGCCGCTGGGCCAGTATCCCGCGATCGTAATCGCAAAGCTTTTTCTGCAGCAGCTGGATCAATTCATCAATGGGCGAGGCATGGGAGAAATGCAGCACCGGATCCTTCTGGCCCGGCGTATGGCGAATCAGCGTCGGTAACGCCGTCATCGGACGATTGCGGTTCGGCAACACTTCGGTCCCTACAATCGCATTAATGGTGGTCGATTTCCCCGCTTTCATGGTGCCAACAATAGCCAGGACCATTTCCAGCCGGGTTATTTTCCGTAATTCATTATTCAGCATCGCCTGCTGCGCTTCGACACCGCGTGCGCTAAAATGCAAAGGTAAAACGTTATTCTTTTCACCCGTAATGGCAGCTGTTGTGCTTTCCAGCATCGCCGTCGGCATTGATTTCAACGTATCAAGATTTTGCAGGGAAAGCTGTAACAAACGCTCAGCTTCCTGGCTTAATTCAAAAATGGTCTGTGTGTGCATGATAAAAGCCTTTCCTTAACGCAAATTTATTACTTTTATTAAGCCACTGGTATTAATTATGTTGTTCAGGCTTATATGATCACGTGTGGAAAACATGTTCGCCGAAATATAACTGATTGAAGATAATCAGAAATAATTCACTATCCTTGCATGGCGTGTAGAGATCTTCTCCTGGCCTGATAGCCAAAAGAAAAAAGCGTAGCCCATTTTTAAGAAACTTCAGGATATATCCTCATTATTTACCCACCTAAAAAGAGAGGTAATGCACCCCTGCCATAAGATATGTATGGCAGCGAAGTCCGGAGATAAATAACAATGTGTCGCTTCACCTTATCCGAAATGGAGGTGCGTAGCAATTTGCGGCAATAAAATATTCTATATATTTCGCGTCATTTCTTCCCACCGTGTTAATGACGTAAGCATCGCTTAACTGACTGACAGGAAGTGTCACTCCCAATACGTTTTTAGCATTTTTTTTAATTCACAATATCACCGACAACCGTGTGGATTTGCGCTATACTTGCCGCCTTTTTCGGCACCCTGCCGTCATTTAGCTGGCACTTTCCAGCCCGTTTACACTTTTTGAGGATACCGATATGCAACTCCCACACTGCCCGAAATGCAATTCTGAATACACCTATGAAGATAATGGCATGTTCATCTGCCCGGAATGCGCTCACGAATGGAATGATGCCGAGCCAGCGCACGATGCTGACGCACTCGTCGTAAAAGATGCGAACGGCAATCTGCTTGCAGACGGCGACAGCGTTACCGTCATTAAAGATCTGAAGGTTAAAGGCAGCTCTTCTATGCTGAAGATCGGCACCAAAGTGAAGAACATCCGTCTCGTTGAAGGCGATCATAATATCGACTGCAAAATTGACGGCTTTGGTCCGATGAAGCTGAAATCTGAGTTTGTGAAAAAGAACTGATTGACCTGCCCGGTGGCGCTTCGCTTACCGGGCCACCCGCAACTACACTTAATGGGCTTTTCTTACGTGAGGTAAAGATTATGCCGTTAAGTCCCTACATCTCTTTCGCCGGCAACTGTGCAGAAGCCACTTCTTTCTACCAGCAAGCCGTCGGCGCAGAGCTTCTCTATAAAATTACCTTCGGCGAAATGCCAAAAAGCGATAACAGCGAGGAAGGCTGTCCGTCCGGTATGCAATTTCCGGATTCGGCTATCGCTCACTCCAACGTCCGCATTGCGGGCAGCGATATTATGATGAGTGATGGGCTGCCGCCGGGCAGCAAAGCGCAGTACGCCGGCTTTACGCTGGTGCTTGACACCCAGGACGTGGCGGAAGGCAAGCGCTGGTTCGACAACCTTGCCGCAGGCGGCAATGTCGAAATGGCCTGGCAGGAGACCTTCTGGGCACACGGTTTCGGTAAAGTCACCGACAAATACGGCGTGCCGTGGATGATTAACGTCGTGAAGCAACAGCATTAATCTTCTGGCGGAGGGCTGTCTGCCTCCGCCTGTCATCAAACTCCGCTCAACTCTTCAAACTCCCGCAACCTGCACTTAACCCAAATGTCACATTGATGCGCCAGCATGAGGCCACATTTATCGTGAGGCCCAGCACATGCAAACTGTCATCCGCGTCGAGAAACTGAGCAAGACCTTTCATCACAACAAGGCTCTGCATGCCGTTGATCTCACCGTCCGGCAGGGCGAAATGGTGGCGCTACTGGGGCCATCCGGTTCTGGTAAATCCACCCTTCTGCGCCATTTAAGCGGGCTTATCACCTGCGATAAAACGCCGGAAAGCCACGTCGAGCTGCTGGGCAATACGGTGCAGCGCGCGGGGCGTCTGGCGAGCGATATCCGCAAGAGCCGTGCCCAGACGGGCTACATCTTCCAGCAGTTCAACCTGGTGAACCGCCTGACGGTGCTGGAGAACGTGCTGATTGGCGCGCTCGGCAGCACCCCGTTCTGGCGCACCTGTCTGCGCTGGTTCTCTCCTTCCCAGAAGCAGGAAGCCTTACAGGCGCTAACCCGCGTCGGTATGGCGCATTTCGCCCACCAGCGCGTGTCCACCCTGTCCGGTGGGCAACAGCAGCGCGTCGCCATTGCCCGCGCCCTGATGCAGAAAGCGCAAATCATTCTCGCTGACGAACCCATCGCCTCGCTGGACCCGGAGTCCGCCCGCATTGTGATGGAGACCCTGCACGACATTAACCAGAAAGACGGCATCACCGTGGTGGTCACGCTGCATCAGGTGGATTACGCCCTGCGCTACTGCGAGCGCATCGTCGCCCTGCGTCAGGGGCATGTGTTCTTTGATGGCGCGAGCCATCAGTTTGATAACGACCGTTTTGACCATCTCTACCGCAGCATTAACCGCGTCGAAGAGAACGCGCAGGCTGCTTAATTAAACCCGATCCGAGGAAAGTACATGAGCTACAAAGCCGTTGCCGCGCTGGCCTTTACCAGCATGTTCAGCATCAGCACCCTGTTAAGCCCGGCGTACGCGGAAGAGCAGGAAAAAGCGCTGAACTTTGGCATTATTTCGACGGAATCACAGCAGAACCTGAAACCTCAGTGGGAACCGTTCCTGAAAGATATGGAAACCAAACTGGGGATCAAAGTGAACGCCTTCTTCGCCCCGGACTACGCGGGCATTATCCAGGGGATGCGCTTCAACAAAGTGGACATCGCCTGGTACGGTAACCTCTCCGCTATGGAAGCGGTGGACCGCGCGAACGGCCAGGTCTTTGCCCAGACCGTTGCGGCAGATGGCTCCCCGGGCTACTGGAGCGTGCTGATCGTGAACAAAGACAGCCCGATCAACAACCTCAGTGACATGCTTGCCAAACGCAAAGAGCTGACCTTTGGCAACGGCGATCCCAACTCAACTTCTGGTTACCTTGTCCCTGGCTACTACGTCTTCGCCAAAAACAACGCCTCCGCCAGCGACTTCAAGCGCACGGTGAACGCCAGCCACGAAACCAACGCCCTGGCCGTGGCCAACAAGCAGGTGGATGTCGCCACCAACAACACCGAAAACCTCGACAAGCTGAAGACCTCCGCGCCGGACAAGCTGAAAGAGATCAAGGTTATCTGGAAATCCCCGCTGATCCCCGGCGACCCGATTGTGTGGCGTAAAAATCTGTCTGAAAGCACCAAGGATAAGGTGTACGACTTCTTTATGACCTATGGCAAAACGCCGGAAGAGAAAGCGGTTCTGGAACGTCTGGGTTGGGCACCGTTCCGTCCGTCCAGCGACCTGCAGCTGGTGCCGATTCGCCAGCTGGCGCTGTTTAAAGAGATGCAGGGCGTGAAGGACAACAAGGGACTGAAGGACGAGGAGAAGACCAGCAAAGTGGCCACCATTCAGGCCCAGCTGGAAGACCTTGACCGTCTGACCGCCGCGCTCGGCGCGATGACCAGCGTGAATAAAGCGGTGCAGTAACTTAAGTCCCCTCTCCCTTGAGGGAGAGGGTTAGGGTGAGGGGGAAATGCGCACGCTGATGCCCTCACCCCGGCCCTCTCCCACAGGGAGAGGGAGAACAGATTAAGGAGCCAACATGCAAACCATCACCCTCCCGCCGCCGAAGCGCAGCTGGTTCTCGCTAATAAGCTGGGCCATCCTGCTGGCGGTGCTGGTTATCTCCTGGAAGGGCGCGGAAATGGATCCGCTGCTGCTCTTCAAAGACGCGGGCAATATGGCGACCTTCGCCGCCGATTTCTTCCCGCCGGACTTCAGCCAGTGGCAAGACTACCTCAGCGAAATGGCGGTCACCCTGCAAATCGCCGTCTGGGGCACCGCCTTGGCCGTCATCCTCTCCATTCCGTTTGGCCTGATGAGCGCGGAAAACATCGTTCCGTGGTGGATTTATCAGCCGATGCGTCGCCTGATGGACGCCTGCCGCGCCATTAACGAAATGGTGTTCGCGATGCTGTTCGTGGTGGCCGTCGGCCTCGGTCCGTTCGCGGGCGTCATGGCGCTGTTCATTCACACCACCGGCGTGCTCTCCAAGCTGCTTTCCGAAGCCGTGGAAGCCATTGAACCCGGCCCGGTCGAAGGTATTCGCGCCACCGGAGCCAACAAAATTGAAGAGATCCTTTACGGCGTCTTGCCCCAGGTCATGCCGCTGCTGATCTCCTATTCGCTCTACCGCTTCGAATCTAACGTCCGTTCCGCCACCGTGGTCGGCATGGTGGGCGCAGGCGGGATTGGCGTCACCCTGTGGGAAGCGATTCGCGGTTTCCAGTTCCAGCAAACCTGCGCCCTGATGGTGCTCATCATCGTCACCGTCAGCCTGCTGGATTTCCTCTCTCAACGTTTGCGTAAGCACTTCATCTGAGAAGCGAGGCTTTGTTTTCTATGCACTTATCCAGACATCCGACCAGTTACCCCACCCGCTGGCAAGAGATTGCGGCAAAGCTCGAAGTGGAGCTGCGCACGCACTACCGCTGCGGAGACTACCTGCCCGCTGAACAACAGCTTGCCGACCGCTACGAAGTGAACCGCCACACCCTGCGCCGCGCCATTGACCAACTGGTCGAGCGCGGCTGGGTGCAGCGCCGCCAGGGCGTGGGCGTGCTGGTGCTGATGCGCCCGTTTGACTACCCGCTAAACGCCCAGGCGCGCTTTAGCCAGAATCTGCTGGACCAGGGCAGCCACCCGACCAGTGAAAAGCTGCTCTCGGTATTGCGCCCGGCCTCCAGCCACGTGGCGGACGCGCTGGGCATTCAGGAGGGCGATAACGTCATTCACCTGCGCACGTTGCGCCGGGTCAACGGCGTCGCGGTTTGTCAGATAGACCACTACTTCGCGGACCTCGCCCTCTGGCCCGTGCTCCAGCATTTCTCCAGCGGATCGCTGCATGATTTTCTTCAGGGCGCGACAGGCATTGCGCTCAAGCGTACCCAGACGCGCATCAGCGCCCGTCGCGCGCAGGCGAAAGAGAGCAAGGTTCTCGAAATCCCCAATATGGCCCCGCTGCTCTGCGTACGCACCCTCAACCACCGTGACGGCGACGTCAACGCAACGGAATACTCCGTCAGCCTGACCCGCGCCGACATGATCGAATTCACCATGGAGCACTGAATGCATTTCGACACCGCCACCCGACAGCGCTGGATGCGCGTGCTGGCCCACAGCCAGCCTGCTGCGCTCTCTGGCCGCATGAGCGCCCTTAGCCTGGCGCCCGAATACGACACCCTCCGCGCCCCGGAGATCGGCCTCGTTCAGATCCAGGCCCGCATGGGCGGCACCGGCGCGCGCTTCTTCGCCGGCGATGCCACCCTCACCCGCGCAGCGATCCGCCTGAACAGCGGCACGCTGGGTTACAGCTACGTGCTGGGGCGCGATAAAGCGCACGCCGAGCGCTGCGCGGTGATCGACGCGCTTTTACAGGAACAACCGCATTTCCAGACCCTGATGGAAACCCTTATTGCCCCGCTGGAAGCCGACCGCGCCGCGCGCATTGCCGCACGTCAGGCCGAAGTGAATCCCAGCCGGGTCGACTTCTTTACGCTCGTTCGCGGAGACAACGCATGACGCTTCAACCTGCTTTTACCCTGGCTGTCCAGGATGCCCAACAAAGTTTTCGTCGCCTGCTGAAGGCGATGAGCGAGCCGGGTGCGATCGTCTCGCTGCACCAGCTCTCTCAGGGCTGGCTGCCGCTCAATCTGGCGACCACCAGCGTACTGCTGACCCTGGCCGACAACGACACGCCTGTTTGGCTTTCAGGCGCATTATCCAACGATATCGCCAGCCAGAACCTGCGTTTTCACACCAGCGCCCCGCTGGTCGATCAGCCCCAGCAGGCAATCTTTGCCGTGGCCGATGAGCAAATCAGCCATGAGCAGCTTAACGCCCTGAGTGAAGGCAGCGCCGTCGCCCCGGAGACCAGCGCCACTCTGATTTTGCAGGTTTCAAGCCTGAGCGGCGGCCGCATGCTGCGTCTGACCGGCGCAGGCATCGCCGAAGAACGCATGGTCGCGCCGCAGCTGCCGGAGTGCATCATTCACGAGCTGACCGAGCGTCCGCACCCGTTCCCGCTGGGCATTGACCTGATCCTGACCTGCGGCGAGCGTCTGCTGGCGATCCCGCGGACCACCCACGTGGAGGTGTGCTGATGTACGTTGCCGTCAAAGGGGGCGAAAAAGCGATCGTCGCCGCCCATGCGCTGCAGGAGCACAGACGACGGGGCGATGAACGGCTTCCCGAGCTGAGCGTCGCCCAGATTGAGCAGCAGCTAAACCTCGCCGTCGATCGGGTAATGACCGAAGGCGGTATCGCCGACCGCGAGCTGGCGGCGCTGGCCCTGAAGCAGGCCAGCGGCGATAACGTCGAAGCCATCTTCCTGCTGCGCGCCTACCGCACCACGCTTGCCAAACTGGCGGTGAGCGAGCCGGTCAATACGGCAGAGATGCGCTTAGAACGCCGTATTTCAGCGGTGTACAAAGATATTCCCGGCGGCCAGCGGCTGGGTCCTACCTATGACTATACCCATCGCCTGCTGGATTTCACTCTGCTGGCGAACGGCGAAAGACCGCCGCTCAGCACCTCTGACGCCGAACAAGAACCGTCTCCCCATGTCTTCAGCCTGCTGGCGAAACAGGGTCTGGCGAAGGCGGAAGAGGACTCCGGCGCGCAGCCGGATGACGTCACCCGCACGCCGCCGGTTTACCCGTGCTCTCGCTCGTCGCGCCTGCAGCAGCTGATGCGCGGCGACGAAGGCTATCTGCTTGCGCTGGCCTACTCCACCCAGCGCGGCTACGGGCGCAACCACCCGTTTGCGGCCGAGATTCGAAGCGGCTATATCGACGTTGAAATCGTGCCGGAAGAGCTGGGTTTTGCGGTGAACGTCGGCGAACTGCTGATGACCGAGTGTGAAATGGTGAACGGTTTTGTCGCGCCCGAAAATGAAGACCCGCACTTTACCCGCGGCTACGGGCTGGTGTTTGGCCTCGGCGAGCGTAAAGCCATGGCAATGGCGCTGGTCGACCGCGCCCTGCAGGCGCCGGACTACGGCGAGCACATTGCAGGCCCGGCGCAGGACGAAGAGTTTGTGCTGGCCCATGCAGATAACGTTGAGGCCGCAGGCTTCGTCTCGCACCTCAAGCTGCCGCACTACGTCGATTTCCAGGCAGAACTGGAACTGCTGAAACGCCTGCAACGGGAGCGCAAACATGGCTAACTTAAGCGGCTACAACTTTGCCTATCTGGACGAGCAAACCAAACGCATGATCCGCCGCGCCATACTCAAAGCGGTCGCCATTCCGGGCTATCAGGTTCCGTTCGGCGGCCGCGAAATGCCGATGCCCTACGGCTGGGGCACGGGCGGTATCCAGCTCACCGCCAGCGTGATCGGCGAGTCTGACGTGCTGAAGGTCATCGACCAGGGCGCCGACGACACCACCAACGCCGTGTCGATCCGCAGCTTCTTCCAGCGCGTAACCGGCGTAAACACCACTGAAAAAACCGAAGACGCGACGCTGATCCAGACCCGCCACCGCATTCCGGAAACCCCGCTCAGCGAAGATCAGATTTTGATTTTCCAAGTGCCCATCCCGGAGCCGCTGCGCTTTATCGAGCCGCGCGAAACGGAAACCCGCACCATGCACGCGCTGGAAGAGTACGGCGTGATGCAGGTGAAGCTGTATGAGGATATCGCCCGCTTCGGCCATATCGCCACCACCTACGCCTACCCGGTGAAGGTCAACGGGCGCTACGTCATGGACCCGTCGCCAATCCCGAAGTTCGACAACCCGAAGATGGACATGATGCCTGCCCTGCAGCTGTTCGGCGCCGGGCGTGAAAAACGCATTTACGCCGTCCCGCCCTACACGCGTGTCGAAAGCCTGGATTTCGACGATCACCCGTTTACGGTGCAGGAGTGGGACGAGCCGTGCGCCATCTGCGGATCCAAACACAGCTATCTGGATGAAGTGGTGCTGGACGACACGGGCAAACGGATGTTTGTCTGCTCCGACACCGATTATTGCCGCCAACAGAGCGAGGCGAACAGCCAATGAAACCGCTGCTTTCGGTTAACAACCTGACCCACCTCTATGCGCCGGGCAAAGGCTTCAGCGACGTGTCGTTCGAACTCTGGCCGGGGGAAGTGCTGGGCATTGTCGGCGAGTCCGGCTCCGGCAAAACCACGCTGCTGAAGTCCATCTCCGCGCGCCTGGCACCGCATAACGGTGAGATTTTGTATGAGGGCGCCTCCCTCTATGGCATGAGCGAGGCCGAACGCCGCCGCCTGCTGCGCACCAAGTGGGGCGTGGTCTATCAGCACCCGATGGACGGCCTGCGCCGTCAGGTGTCGGCGGGGGGCAACATCGGCGAACGGCTGATGGCCACCGGCGCGCGCCACTACGGCAACATCCGCGCCACGGCGCAGCGCTGGCTGGAGGAAGTTGAAATCCCCGCGTCGCGCATCGACGACCTGCCCACCACCTTTTCCGGCGGCATGCAGCAGCGCCTGCAGATCGCCCGCAACCTGGTCACCCACCCGAAGCTGGTGTTTATGGATGAACCCACCGGCGGGCTGGACGTCTCCGTGCAGGCGCGCCTGCTCGACCTGCTGCGCGGCCTGGTGGTGGAACTGAACCTGGCGGTTGTGATTGTCACCCATGATTTAGGCGTTGCGCGCCTGCTGGCGGACCGTCTGCTGGTGATGAAGCAGGGCCAGGTGGTGGAAAGTGGGCTAACCGACCGCGTGCTCGACGATCCTCACCATCCGTACACCCAGCTGCTGGTGTCGTCCGTGTTGCAGAATTGAGGGCGCTGTCGCCGGGTGGCGCTGCGCTTACCCGGCCTACGAACACCGCACCTGTAGGCCGGGTAAGGCGAAGCCGCCACCCGGCAAAACGAATCGCGAGGCCAACATGATCCACGTACAAAACGTCAGTAAAACCTTCGTACTCCACCAGCAAAACGGCGTGCGCCTGCCGGTGCTGCAAAATGCCTCTCTGGAGGTCAGCAAGGGCGAATGCGTAGTGCTGCACGGCCACTCCGGCAGCGGAAAATCCACCCTGCTGCGCTCCCTGTACGCCAACTACCTGCCCGACGAAGGCCATATCCATATTCGCCACAATGATGAGTGGGTCGATCTGGTACAGGCTCCGGCGCGTAAGGTGCTGGACGTGCGCCGCTCGACGATCGGCTGGGTGAGCCAGTTTCTGCGGGTGATCCCGCGGATCTCCGCGCTCGACGTGGTGATGCAGCCGCTGCTGGATCTCGGCGTGCCGCGTGAAGCCTGCGCCGCCAAAGCCGCCAGCCTTCTGACGCGCCTCAACGTGCCGGAGCGCCTGTGGCACCTTGCCCCGTCGACCTTTTCCGGCGGCGAACAGCAGCGCGTCAACATCGCCCGCGGCTTTATCGTCGACTACCCGATATTGCTTCTGGATGAGCCCACCGCCTCGCTCGACGATAAAAACAGCGCGGCCGTGGTAGAGCTGATCGAGCAGGCCAAAGCGCGCGGCGCGGCGATCGTCGGGATCTTCCACGACGAAAGCGTTCGCACCCGCGTCGCGGACAGACTGCACCCGATGGGGACAAACGCATGATTATCAATAACGTCAAGCTGGTGCTGGAAAACGAAGTCGTCGACGGTTCGGTTGAAATCCAGGACGGCGTCATCCGCGCATTCGCAGAAACCCAGAGCCGTACCCCTGAAGCGATGGACGGTGAAGGCGGCTGGCTGCTGCCGGGGCTGATTGAACTGCATACCGATAATCTCGACAAATTCTTCACGCCGCGCCCGAAGGTGGACTGGCCCGCGCATTCAGCCATGAGCAGCCACGACGCGCTGATGGTCGCCAGCGGCATTACCACCGTGCTGGACGCGGTGGCGATTGGCGACGTGCGCGACGGCGGCGATCGGCTGGAAAACCTGGAGAAGATGATCAACGCCGTGGAAGAGACGCAAAAGCGCGGCCTCAACCGCGCCGAGCACCGCCTGCATCTGCGCTGCGAACTGCCGCACCACACGACCCTCCCGCTGTTTGAAAAACTGGTCGGCCGTGAGCCGGTCTCGCTGGTCTCCCTGATGGACCACTCGCCGGGCCAGCGCCAGTTCGCCAATATTGAGAAGTATCGCGAATACTATCAGGGCAAATATTCTCTCAGCGATGCGGAGATGGCGCGCTACGAAGAGGAGCAGCTTCAGCTTGCGGCGCGGTGGTCGCAGCCGAACCGTCTCGCGATTGCAGCGATGTGCCGGGACCGCAACATCGCGCTGGCCAGCCATGACGACGCCACGCACGCTCATGTGCTTGAATCCCACCAGCTTGGCAGCGCGATCGCCGAATTTCCCACCACCTTTGAAGCGGCTGAAGCCTCCCGTAAACACGGCATGAACGTTCTAATGGGCGCGCCAAATATCGTGCGCGGCGGCTCGCACTCCGGCAACGTGGCGGCAAGCACGCTCGCCTCGCTTGGCCTGCTGGATATCCTCTCCTCCGACTACTACCCTGCCAGCCTGCTGGACGCTGCATTCCGGGTGGCGGACGACGAGGGCAACCGCTTCACCTTGCCGCAGGCGATTCGCCTGGTGACGAAAAACCCGGCCTCGGCGCTTAATCTGCAGGATCGCGGCGAGATAGCCGAAGGTAAACGCGCGGATCTGGTGCTCGCCCACCGCAAGGGCGAACACGTTCATATCGACCACGTCTGGCGTCAGGGAAAAAGGGTGTTCTGATGGGAAGACTCATCTGGTTAATGGGGCCGTCCGGCTCCGGTAAGGACAGCCTGCTGTCCGCCTTACGACAGCGGGAACACCCGCAGCTTCTGGTGGCGCACCGCTATATTACCCGCGCGGCCAACGCCGGAAGTGAAAACCATATCGCCCTGAACGAGCAGGAGTTTTTCACCCGCGCCGGGCAAAACCTGCTGGCGCTGAGCTGGCACGCCAACGGCTACTACTACGGGATCGGCATTGAGATCGATCTGTGGCTGCATGCAGGGTTCGACGTGCTGGTCAACGGCTCGCGCGCGCATCTTCCTCAGGCGCGCGCCCGCTACGGGGCGGCCCTGCTGCCGGTCTGCCTGCAGGTTTCGCCGGACGTCCTGCGCAGCCGCCTGCTGAGCCGGGGGCGTGAGTCAGCCCGTGAAATAGACCAGCGGCTTGCGCGTGCGGCGCGTTATACCCCGTCAGACTGTCACATCCTCAATAACGACGGAAGTTTGCTACAGTCAGTCGATACCTTTTTATCGCTTATCCGTCAGAAGGAGAACCAGCATGCCTGACTGCACGCTTCGCCCCGCCACCGCGGACGATGCGCAAATCGTTTACGCGTTAATCTGCGAGTTAAAGCAGGCCGAGTTCGATCGCCAGGCGTTTCACGCGGGGTATCTTGCCAACCTGCAGGATCGCAACATGCGCTACCAGCTTGCAGAGATGAACGGGCAGGCCATCGGCATGATCGGCCTGCACCTGCAGTTTCACCTCCATCACGCGCGCTGGATCGGCGAGATCCAGGAGCTGGTGGTGATGCCGCAGGCGCGCGGGTTAAAGGTGGGAAGCCAGCTGCTGGCCTGGGCGGAAGGGGTGGCACGAGAGTCCGACGCGGAGATGACCGAACTTTCCACCAGCGTGAAGCGCACCGACGCGCACCGTTTTTACGTTCGTGAAGGGTATACGCAGAGCCATTTCCGATTCACCAAACCGCTGTAGAGGTGCCTTATGAGTCTGACCATCATGCTGACAGGAACCGGAGGCGCCCAGCTGGTGCCGGTCTTTGGCTGCGACTGCGCAGCGTGTCGCCGGGCGCGCCTGCAGGATAACTATCGCCGTCGCCCGTGCAGCGCGGTGGTTAAATTCAACGATGCCGTCACCCTGCTGGATGCCGGCATCCCGCACCTGATGGACGACTGGCCCGCCGGCAGCTTTCAGCAGTTTTTGCTCACGCATTACCATATGGATCACGTTCAGGGGCTGTTCCCCCTGCGCTGGGGCGTTGGCGCGACAATTCCGGTTTACGGCCCGCCGGATGACGCGGGCTGTGACGACCTGTTTAAACATCCGGGGATCCTCGACTTCAGCCACACGGTCGAACCGTTTGTGATGTTTGAACTTCAGGGGCTGCGGGTCACGCCGCTGCCGCTCAACCATTCGAAACTGACCTTCGGGTATTTGCTGGAATCGGCCCACAGCCGCGTGGCCTGGCTTTCCGACACCGCCGGGCTGCCGGAAAAGACGGTGAAGTTTCTGCTCAACAACCAGCCGCAGACCATCATCATCGACTGCAGTCATGAACCGCGCGACGAGACGCCGCGAAACCATTGCGACTTAAATACCGTGATGGCGCTAAACGAGGTGATTGGCTGCCCGCAGGTGATCCTGACGCACATCAGCCATCAGTTTGACGCGTGGATGATGGATAATCCGCTGCCGGAGGGGATTGAGGCGGGGTATGACGGGATGGTGCTGGTACTCGACTGAGTTTTGCCGGGTGGCGGCTGCGCCTTACCCGGCCTACGGTCCAGGGTTTGGTAGGCCTGCGTAAGCGAAGCGCCACCAGGCTTTAGCCTCGATCGTAATCGTCTTCTAACCGCCGCTCATCCTCTTCCAGGCGACGTCTGTCATCGTCCAGCTGACGCTGACGCTCGTCCAGACGGCGGCGTCTGTCTTCGAGCTGCCGACGACGATCGTCGTACTGTCGGCTGTCGATTTGACGGCTGCGGTCATAACGATCGTCATCGTCATCGCTGCTGCGGCTGCTGCTGGGGTTATAGGCATCGTTGATCGCCTGCTGAATGTTGCCAATAGCATCATCAACAATATCGGCATGAGCCAGCTGGCTGGTGAGTGACAGCAGACCAAATAACAGAGCAGTTGAGTAACGTTTCATAAGGCCAGACTCGCAGGTGAACTGGCCTTACGATAATGAACGGCGGGGAACCGGGGTAGCGGAGGAATCTCAAATTACCATTACCTTCCGCAGCGCCTGCGCCAGCTGCACCCGCGTAAACGGCTTACGCAGTAACTGAACGTCCGGCAGCTGCGGGTTGTGCGTGGGGCGTAAATCCTGGCCGCTTATCAGCAGCACTGGCAGCTGCGGATAATGGCTGCGCACATGGTTAATCACCTCGGCCCCGCTCAGGCTTCCGGGCAACATCAGGTCGCTGATAAACATGCCAATATCCGGCGACGCCGCCAGCATGCTCAGCGCCTGCTCGCCGTTGTCTGCTTCCAGCGTCAGGTAGCCAAGCTGGTGCAGCTGCTCGCACAGGGTCTGCCGAACATCGGCTTCATCTTCCAGCACCAGCACCAGCCGCTCGCTATCGACTGAGGCGGCGGCAGACTGCGTTTCATCAACTGCAGCGGCGGGCAGCGTCGAGCGCGGGAGGTGAAGCCGCACGGTCGTCCCCTGCCCCGGTGCGCTTTCGATCTCCACGCGGCCGCCAGACTGACGCACAAAACCGTAGACCATCGACAGGCCCAGCCCACTTCCGCTTCCGGTCTGTTTGGTGGTGAAGAACGGTTCAAAGACGCGGGATTTCACCTCCTGCGACATCCCGCTCCCGCGGTCAATGACTTCCAGCGCCACCATGTCCTGCCTGCGTCCGTCGCTGCGGGTAACGCGCTGGTTCCAGGTGCGGATTTTTATCACCCCGCTTTGTCCTTCCATCGCATCGCGGGCGTTCATCACCAGGTTAATGATGGCGTTTTCCAGCTGGCTGACGTCTATCCAGGCGGGCCACGCCGGGGATTGCGCTTCAATCTCCAGGGTCAGGGTGGCAGGCAAAGAGTGGCGCATCAGCTCCCGGAGGTTCTCCAGCAGCGGCAGCATGTCTACCGCATGCGGCGTCAGGGATTGCTTACGGGAAAACGCCAGCAGGCGCTGCGTCAGTAAGGCGCCACGCTCGGCGGCCTTCAGCGCCCGAGTGATGCGCGGCGCGTCTTTTGATTCAGGATCGGTAAGCTCAAGGCTGCCGATGATCACCGCCAGCAGGTTATTAAAATCATGCGCCAGCCCGCCCGTCAGCTGTCCGACGGCCTTCATTTTCTGGCTGTGCAGGAGCGCCTCTTCCAGCCCCTGACGCTCAATGCGGTCGATCTCCATCTGCGTGGTTTTCTCTTTCAGCAGGCGCGTGGTGTGCTCAAGCGAGGCGGTGTTGCGGGCAAACACGTTAAACGCGCGCGCCAGCTCGCCCAGCTCATCGCGCCGCTGCAGGGCGGGGACGGAGACATCCTGTTCACCGTGAGCAAGGCGCGACATCGCCCTGGAAATCGCCGTCAGGTTGGAGGCCAGATTGCGGTAGATATACCAGCAGGCGCACCCGGTGATGATCAGCGCCAGCGCGGCGAAGATGGTGATAAACACGCTGATGGATTGCAGTTCGTGATGGCTCTGGGCCGTGCGAAGCCTGGAGGCCTGCGCCACCTGCTCAACGTACTGATTGATATCGCCGTTGAGGATCGCCACCAGCGCCTTGATGTGGAACATATACCAGCTTATCGCCAGATCGCTCTCTTCCAGCTGCTTCGACAGCGGGGCGAGCTTGCCTAACTCGGCATTAAAATCAGGCAGAACCCCCTTCACGATCGGCTGTACGGCACTCCGGGGCAGCGCTGCGGTCACCGCGTCCAGCTGCTGAACGGTCGCGCGCGGCGAAGGGGTGTCGATGGCGGCAGCGATCAGCCGGTCCATTTCCATCAGTTGCTGCGCGTCCGGAACATTGCTGCCATAGCGGCGATTAATGTCCTGCAGATGCCGCAGGAAGCTCTGGCTTTGATATAGCGAACTGAGCAGCGCGTTACGCTCCAGATGGCGTCGCTGCCCGCGCTCAAGCATCTCCGTCACGCTCTGCTGCAGCTCATGGCTACGCTGAATAATCCGCGCCACCAGCGCCGGCTCCTGCTGCGCCAGCGGCGCATCGGCAAGCTGCTCCAGCGAGTGGCGCAGCGCCATTTGCGTCTGCTTCAGCCTCTCGGCTTCGCCTTTGTACTCCAGCGCCCCGACGACCTGCGAGAGCCGCACCGCCGCCGTCGCCACGCTGGCGGTATCGCGGGCCAGGTTCATGCTGCCGGTCATGTCATCCAGCGTTTGCTGCTGCACCTGCTCCTGGATTTGGCTGGCATGACGAAAGCCGAGCACCGCCACGCCGCTCACCATCAGCGTAACGGCAACCACCAGCAGATTGAAAATCAGCAGGCGGCCTCGTGCGCTGGCGAAGAACGGAGGGCGTGATGGCATGGGTTCGGGCTCCTCTGCGGTTTGGTGCCCTCACCCTGGCCCTCTCCCACAGGGAGAGGGAAAAGAGAAATGTGACGGCGATTAGCTATTCATAACTATGACAAATATGAACAGCTTCTGACATTTTGCATTTACGTACCTGTGATGAAGTGCAGATATCAACATTCGCAGGAGATCCGCCATGAGCAGAACCCCCGTATTAGAGATGCGCAGCATTGCCAAAACGTTTGGCAGTTTCCACGCGCTCAAGGGTGTGGATTTGACGGTCTTTCCCGGTGAGATCCACGCGCTGATGGGTGAAAACGGCGCGGGAAAAAGCACGCTGATGAAAATCCTCGCGGGGGCCTATACCGCCACCAGCGGCGAGATCCTGATCGACGGTCAGCCGTTTCATATTAAAGGGCCGAAAGATGCGCTGGCCGCAGGCATTACCCTGATTTATCAGGAGATGCAGCTGGCTCCCAACCTTACCGTTGCCGAAAATATCTTTCTCGGCAGCGAGCTGTCGCGCGGCGGGATGGTCCAGCGTAAAGAGATGGCCGCGCAGGCGCAGGCGGTGATTGACCGTCTCGGTGCCCAGTTCAGCGCCACCGATCTGGTCATGAAGCTAACCATCGCCGAGCAGCAGCAAGTTGAAATTGCCCGCGCGCTGCACCGCAACAGCCGCATTCTGGTGATGGATGAACCCACCGCCGCCCTCTCCTCACGGGAAACGCACCGCCTGTTCGAACTGATTTTGCGCCTGCGCGACGAAGGGATGGCGATTATCTACATCAGCCACCGCATGGCAGAAGTGTATGAACTCTCTGACCGCGTCAGCGTCCTGCGCGACGGGCAGTACGTCGGCAGCCTGACGCGCGACAAGCTGAACGCCTCCGAGCTGGTGCGCATGATGGTTGGTCGTCCGTTAAGCGATCTGTTTAACAAAGAGCGTGATATCCCCCTCGGCAGCCCGCGCCTCAACGTGCACCACCTCACTGACGGCAAAAAAGTGCTTCCCTGCAGCCTGCAGGTGCGTTCCGGCGAAATCGTCGGGCTGGCGGGCCTGGTCGGGGCCGGGCGCTCCGAACTGGCGCAGCTCATCTTCGGCGTGCGCAAAGCCACGGGCGGCATGATTGAGGTCGACGGCGAGCCGGTGGTGATCCACTCCCCGCGCGCGGCCATTGATAACGGCATCGGTTTTCTCACCGAAAACCGCAAGGAGCAGGGGCTGTTTCTGGAGCTGGCGGCCCAGGAAAACATCACCATGGCGACGCTGGAGCGCGACGCCACCTTCGGCATGCTAAACCGCAAAAAAGCCCAGTCCATTTCCGATGACGCCATTGCCCTGCTCAACATCCGCGTGCCGCATTCTCAGGTGCGCGCGGGCGGGCTGTCAGGCGGCAATCAGCAAAAACTGCTTATCTCCCGCTGGGTGGCCATCGGCCCGCGCATTCTGATTCTGGACGAACCGACGCGCGGCGTGGACGTCGGCGCGAAAAGCGAGATCTACCGCATCATGAACCAGATGGCGCGCAAAGGGGTGGCGATTTTGATGATCTCCAGCGAGCTGCCGGAAGTGGTGGGGATGAGCGACCGGGTCTACGTGATGCGGGAAGGCAGCATTGCGGGTGAACTGCACGGGCGCGACATCTCTCAGGAAAACATCATGACGCTGGCAACCGGCGTGAACGACACTCATCATCAGGCGGTGTAACCATGACACATTCAACCAGTCCGCAGCAGGTGGCGAAATCCGCCTCCGCAAAAAAAATGCTGATGAGCGATCTGATGCAAACGGTCGGTATCCTGCCGATTCTGATCCTGATTGTGGCGGTATTTGGCTTTATCGCGCCCAACTTCTTCACCGAGAGCAACCTGCTCAACATTACCCGCCAGGCGTCGATCAACATCGTGCTGGCGGCGGGAATGACCTTCATTATCTTAACCGGCGGGATTGACCTCTCCGTGGGCTCGATTCTGGGCACCACGGCGGTAGCCGCAATGGTGGTATCGCTGATCCCGGAATTCGCCATGCTCTCCATTCCCGCCGCGCTGATGCTCGGCATGGTGCTGGGCCTGTTCAACGGCGCGCTGGTGGCCTTTGCCGGGCTGCCGCCCTTTATCGTGACGCTCGGCACCTATACGGCGCTGCGCGGCGCGGCGTATCTGCTGGCCGACGGCACGACGGTCATTAACTCCAACATCAACTTTGAGTGGATCGGCAATAACTACCTCGGCCCGATTCCGTGGCTGGTGGTGATCGCCCTGGCAGTCATTGCTATCTGCTGGTTCATCCTGCGCCGCACCACGCTTGGCGTTCACATTTACGCGGTGGGCGGCAACATGCAGGCGGCGCGCCTGACCGGCATCAAGGTCTGGCTGGTGCTGCTGTTTGTCTACGGCATGAGCGGCCTGCTCTCGGGCCTCGGCGGCGTTATGAGTGCCTCACGCCTCTACAGCGCCAACGGTAACCTCGGCATGGGCTATGAGCTTGACGCGATTGCGGCGGTGATCCTCGGCGGGACCAGCTTCGTTGGCGGGATCGGCACGATCACCGGCACGCTGGTCGGCGCCCTGATCATCGCTACCCTCAACAACGGCATGACGCTGATGGGCGTCTCCTACTTCTGGCAACTGGTGATCAAAGGGGCGGTGATCATCATTGCGGTGCTGATCGACAAATACCGTACCCGACACCATCAAAGTGCATAACAACAACACCCTACAGCTTCGAGGAAACCAATATGCGTTTGAAACCCTTAGTGACCGCGCTCTGTGCTGGCGCGCTGCTTGCCGCAACGCCGTTTGCGCAGGCGAAAGATCTGAAATCCATCGGCGTGACGGTGGGCGACCTGGCTAACCCGTTCTTCGTGCAGATCACCAAAGGTGCCGAGCTGGAAGCGCGCAAGCTGGCTGGCGATAACGTCAAGGTGACGCTGGTCTCCAGCGGGTACGATCTGGGCCAGCAGGTGGCGCAGATCGACAACTTTATTGCCGCTAAAGTAGATATGATCATCCTCAACGCCGCGGATTCCAAAGGGATCGGCCCAGCGGTGAAGCGCGCGAAGGACGCCGGGATTGTGGTCGTTGCGGTTGACGTGGCGGCGGAAGGGGCTGATGCCACCATCACCTCCGATAACACCCAGGCAGGCGAAATGGCCTGTAAGTACATTACCGACCGCCTGAAAGGCAAAGGCAACGTGGTGATCATTAACGGACCGCCGGTCTCTGCGGTGCAGAACCGCGTGGAAGGTTGCCAGACTGAATTCAAAAAACATCCGGATATCAAGGTGCTCTCGGATAACCAGAACGCCAAGGGCAGCCGTGAAGGTGGCCTGGAAGTGATGACCTCCCTGCTGGCGGCGAATCCGAAGATCGACGGCGTATTCGCCATTAACGATCCGACCGCGATCGGTGCCGATCTGGCGGCGAAACAGGCGCAGCGCAACGAGTTCTTTATCGTCGGCGTGGATGGATCGCCGGACGGTGAGGAAGCCCTGAAGCGCGAAAACTCCCTGTTTGTGGCGACCCCGGCGCAAGATCCGCAGGTGATGGCGGCAAAAGCGGTGGAGATCGGCTATGACATATTACAGGGCAAACCGGCACCGAAAGCGCCTGTGCTGATCCCGGTGACGATGATCGATAAAAAGAACGTCGGCACGTATAAGGGTTGGACGGTTAAATGATCCTTTTCCCTCTCCCTCAGGGAGAGGGAACTGTTTTCAAGGAGTCCCCATGAAACGCTCCGACATCAATGAAATTCTCGGCCACACGCGACAGTTTTTTTCCATGCACGACGTGCATCTCCCGCCTTTTGCCAGCTTTCCGCCAACGAAATGGCAGCAGCTTGACCAGGCCGCATGGCAGGAGGTGTTTGACCTCAAGCTCGGCTGGGACGTGACGGCGTTCGGCGGCAGCAGCTTTGCCGCCGAGGGGCTGACGCTGTTTACCCTGCGCAACGGCTCGCCGAACGGCATGCCGTATGAAAAAGGCTATGCCGAAAAAATCATGCACGTGCGGGACGGCCAGGTCACGCCGATGCATTTTCACTGGCGTAAACGGGAGGACATCATCAACCGGGGCGGCGGGAATCTGATTGTTGAATTGTGGAATGCCGGTGCGCATGAAGAGACGGAAAACACAGACGTGACGGTCACCGTCGACGGCTGCCGTCAAACCCACGCGCCCGGCAGCCAGCTGCGCCTGCTGCCCGGGGAAAGCATCTGCCTCCCCCCAGGTCTATACCACAGCTTCTGGGGCGAACGCGGCTTCGGCGACGTGCTGGTCGGGGAAGTGTCGTCGGTCAATGATGATGAACATGACAACCACTTTTTGCAGCCCGTCGCCCGCTATAACAACATCGAAGAAGACGAGCCGGCGCTGCTGGTGCTGTGCAACGAGTACAACCTGTTTCGGATATAAGGGGTGAATAATGCCGCTGATTTCGCTTGCCGACAGTCTTGAGCACGCCAGGACGCATCGCTATGCGCTGGGCGCGTTTAACGTGCTCGACTCCCATTTCCTGCGCGCGCTGTTCGCCGCTGCAAAGCAGGAACGCTCGCCTTTTATCATCAACATCGCCGAGGTGCACTTTAAGTACGTGTCGCTGGATTCGCTCGTCGAAGCGGTTAAGTTCGAGGCCGCTCGCCACGATATTCCCGTGGTGCTCAACCTCGACCACGGGCTGCATTTTGAAGCCGTGGTACGCGCCCTGCGCTTAGGGTTCAGCTCCGTGATGTTCGATGGCTCAACCCTGAGTTACGAGGAGAACATTCGCCAGACGCGGGAAGTGGTGAAGATGTGCCACGCCGTTGGCGTGTCGGTAGAAGCCGAGCTTGGCGCAGTCGGTGGCGATGAAGGCGGTGCGCTTTACGGGCATGCGGATGAAGCGTGCTTTACAGACCCGCAGCGGGCGCGCGAATTTGTCGATTCAACCGGTATTGACGCGCTGGCGGTTGCCATCGGCAACGCGCACGGTAAATACAGGGGCGAGCCGAAACTCGATTTCCCGCGCCTGGACGCCATTCGCCAGCAGACGGGGCTGCCGCTGGTGCTGCACGGCGGCTCCGGCATTAGCGATGCCGATTTTCGCCGCGCAATTGAGCTGGGCATTCATAAAATCAATTTTTATACCGGGATGTCGCAGGCCGCGCTTGCCGCCGTCGAGCAGCGCATGGCAAACCGCCAGCCGCTCTATGACGAGTTTGCCGAGCTGCTGCTGGGGATAGAAGAGGCGATTACCGACACGGTCGCTGAACAGATGCGCATCTTCGGCAGCGCGGGGCAGGCATAATGGATCGTAAGGGCATCATCGCCGCAGGCAATATGCTGGTGGATCACGTTCATCAGATCGTGCAGTGGCCGGAGCGAGGCTGGCTGGCGGAAATCACCCACAGCGAACGCTCAACCGGCGGCGCGCCGCTCAACGTCCTGCTGACGCTGGCGAAGATGCACGTCGGCCTGCCGCTGCAGGCGGTGGGGCTGATTGGCGAAGACGGCGACGGAGATTACATCCTGGCGATGCTCGACCAGTACCACGTCAACCGCCAGCGCGTGCAGCGCACCACCTTTGCGCCGACCTCGATGTCGCAGGTCATGACCGACCCCAGCGGGCAACGTACCTTCTTCCACTCCCCGGGGGCCAACCGCCTGCTGGATCTGCCTGCTTTTGACCGTCTCGACGGGTCGATGAAAATTTTCCATCTCGGCTACCTTTTGCTTCTCGACAGCCTGGACATGCCCGATGACGAATTTGGCACCCGCAGCGCGCGGCTGCTGGCGCAGATGCGCGAGCAAGGGTATGAAACCTCGCTCGATCTGGTTTCCCGCAAGGGCGACCCGCGCTATCAGCCGCTGGTGCTCCCTGCCCTGCGCCATCTCGACTATCTGGTGATTAACGAGCTGGAAGCCGGCGAATTTAGCGGCCTGACAATGCGTGACGAAAGCGACGCTCCGCACATCGCCCATATCGCAGAAGCCGCGGCGCAGCTGCTGGCTGCCGGCGTTCGCCAGCGGGTGGTGATCCACTGTCCGGAAGGGGCATGGGGAGAAGCACGCGGTGAAGAAGGTCGCTGGATCCCGTCGTGGATGCTGGAGCAGGAAGAGATTATCGGCAGCGTCGGCGCGGGTGATGCTTTCTGTGCAGGTTTTTTATATGGCTGCCATGAATCGCTGCCGCTTGCGGAGAGCATTTATCTGGCACACGCCTGCGCGCGGGCTAGCCTGCTGGCCGCCAATGCGATCGACGGCGCGAAAACGCTGGCCGAGCTGCAGCTGTTTATCAAAGAGAATACTTAGGCCGCTTTCTCGCTATGAGATACATCGGTGGCAAACACGTAACCCAGCCCACGAATGGTTTTGATGAGGGCTGGCTGGTGCGGGTTAGCCTCGATCTTCCGGCGCAGGCGCATGATCAACACGTCGATAGTGCGATCGAACACCTCGGCGCTTTCGCTATGGGTCAGCTCAAGCAGCCGATCGCGGCTCAGCACCCGGCGGGCATTTTGCGTGAGCGCCAGCAGCAAGCCGTACTCGCCCTGGGTTAAGGGCACGGTATTCCGTTGCGGATCGCTCAGCTCGCAGCGGGTAGTGTCGAGCGTCCATCCATTAAAGACAATGCCCGCGACGGGCGCCGCGGAGGTTTCTGCGGCCAGCACGCCGGTACGGCGCAGTACCGCTTTCACGCGGGCAACCACCACGCGCGGGTTGAACGGTTTGCCAATATAATCGTCGGCACCCATCTCCAGCCCTACCACCACGTCTGACTCACTGCCCAGCCCGGTTAGCATCACAACCGGTAGCGCCGGACGCTGCTTTTGCAGCTGCAGCAGAACCTGCAGGCCGTTGATATCCGGCAGCATCATATCCAGCAGGACAAGCGCGATATCTGGCTCCTGCTGTACCCGGCGCAGCGCATCCTGGCCGTTATGGCAGACAAGCACGCTAAAGACGTGCTCGCTCAGCACGTCCTGAAGCAGTTCGCAGACTGCCGTATCGTCATCTACCACCAGAATCGCCGGTTTCATCATATGCTTCCGTCAGGGGATTATGTTAAGTCTGAACCATTCTGCCGTCGGCTCCAGTCAAATAGGTTTTTCAGTGACGGAAATTCAACCCATGTCACATCCGCTGCCCTGTCGACACGTCAATTTTGACGATTCGCTGCTTTTGGTCAGCGTTTTCACCGCAAATGGGCCGTAAAGTCTACGTATACCCACAATAAAAACATGGCATAGAAGCTGCATAGTGGGTGCGAACGATTCGATTAACTGGAGCAGACTGATGAAAAAAGTCGTCACGGTTTGCCCTTATTGTGCCTCAGGTTGCAAGATCCACCTGGTGGTCGATAACGGCAAAATCGTCCGGGCGGAGGCCGCACAGGGGAAAACCAACCAGGGTACGCTATGCCTGAAAGGTTACTACGGCTGGGATTTTATTAACGATACCCAAATCCTCACCCCGCGCCTGAAAACCCCAATGATCCGCCGCGAGCGCGGCGGCAAGCTGGAAGCCGTCAGCTGGAACGAGGCGCTCGATTACGTCGCCACGCGCCTTAGCGCCATCAAGGCCAAGTATGGCCCGGATGCGATTCAGACCACCGGCTCTTCACGCGGGACGGGGAATGAAACTAACTATGTGATGCAAAAATTCGCGCGCGCCGTTATTGGTACCAATAACGTCGACTGCTGCGCTCGCGTCTGACACGGCCCATCGGTTGCAGGTCTGCACCAGTCGGTCGGTAACGGCGCAATGAGTAATGCCATCAACGAGATAGATAATACCGATCTCGTGTTTATTTTCGGCTATAACCCGGCGGATTCTCACCCTATCGTCGCGAACCACGTTATTCGCGCTAAACAGAATGGGGCGAAAATCATCGTCTGCGATCCGCGCAAAATCGAAACCGCGCGTATTGCGGACATGCATATTGCATTGAAAAACGGCTCGAACATCGCGCTGTTGAACGCAATGGGGCACGTCATTATTGAGGAGAACCTGTACGACCAGGCGTTCGTCGCCACCCGTACGGAAGGCTTTGAAGAGTATCGGAAAATTGTCGAAGGCTATACGCCAGAGTCCGTCGAAGCGATAACCGGCGTTAGCGCGCAGGACATCCGTCAGGCGGCGCGGATGTATGCGGCCGCGAAAACCGCCGCCATCCTGTGGGGCATGGGCGTGACTCAGTTCTATCAGGGCGTGGAAACGGTACGTTCTCTGACGAGTCTCGCGATGCTGACCGGCAATCTGGGTAAAGCGCACGTCGGCGTGAACCCGGTACGCGGTCAGAATAACGTTCAGGGTGCCTGCGATATGGGCGCGCTGCCGGATACCTATCCGGGCTATCAGTACGTCAAGTTCCCGGAAAATCGCGAGAAATTCGCGAAGGCCTGGGGCGTGGAAAGTCTGCCTGAGCACACCGGGTACCGCATCAGCGAGCTGCCGCACCGCGCGGCGCACGGCGAAGTGCGTGCGGCCTACATCATGGGTGAAGATCCGCTCCAGACCGACGCCGAGCTGTCTGCGGTGCGCAAAGGGTTTGAGGATCTGGAGCTGGTGATTGTCCAGGATATCTTTATGACCAAAACCGCGGCGGCGGCGGATGTGATTTTACCGTCGACCTCCTGGGGCGAGCATGAAGGTGTCTACACGGCGGCAGACCGCGGCTTCCAGCGCTTCTTTAAGGCGGTCGAACCGAAGTGGGATCTGAAAACGGACTGGCAGATCATTAGCGAAATCGCCACCCGTATGGGTTACCCGATGCACTACAACAACACCCAGGAAATCTGGGACGAGTTGCGTCACCTGTGTCCGGATTTTTATGGGGCAACCTATGAAAAAATGGGTGAGCTGGGGTACATCCAGTGGCCATGTCGGGATGAGGCAGAGACCGACCAGGGAACGTCGTATCTCTTTAAAGAGAAATTCGACACCCCGAATGGGCTGGCGCAGTTCTTCACCTGCGACTGGGTCGCACCGATCGATAAGCTCACCGATGAGTATCCGATGGTGCTCTCCACCGTACGCGAGGTGGGCCACTACTCCTGCCGCTCGATGACCGGCAACTGCGCCGCACTGGCGGCGCTGGCGGATGAGCCCGGCTATGCGCAAATCAACACCGCCGACGCGGAGCGTCTCGGCATTGAGGACGAAGCGCTGGTGTGGGTGAACTCGCGCAAAGGGCGGATCATCACCCGTGCGCAGGTCAGCGACCGACCCAACAAAGGGGCGGTCTACATGACCTACCAGTGGTGGATTGGCGCCTGCAACGAGCTGGTGACGGAGAACTTAAGCCCGATAACCAAAACGCCGGAGTATAAATACTGCGCCGTACGCGTGGAGCCGATTGCGGATCAGCACACGGCGGAACAGTACGTGATCGACGAATATAACAAGCTGAAAGCCCGACTGCGCGAAAGCGCAATGGGTTGAAGCCGTTAATTCATCGTTGAATAAAGGGAGTGAAATATTCACTCCCTTTTTATTTCCGCTTAATTCATTAAATATATCAATTATTATTCTGGAAAGCGGCTCGCAGAAATAATGTAATTCTCGTGAAAAAGAATTACATCTTTGCATTTTAATTCAGAGGGATAAGATGTGCGGCGGGTGCTTAAGACTTTCTGTCTTGAGCATTGTTGAGGGACAGAAAGTAGGAAGCCCCGGGAAATTTTCATTTACCCGAGGCTACTCCCTCAACTACCAACAGGTTGAGAGTAGCCTCTTATTCTTTTTTACACAAGGAGTAAAAGGCATGACGCCATTAAAAACTGCGTTAGGCATCGTCTTTATTATTTGCCTGACGATAGTGATCTTTACCTTTATTACTCGCGGCAGGCTCTGCGAGTTTTCAATCAAGGGTGAACATCAGGAGGTGGCGGCTAAATTAGCCTGCAACGCAGGCTAACCTCTACGGGCGGAACGACGGTTCCGCCCGGCTTGTAGGATGCTGAGGTCTTAATGCACCCGTTTTTTTCTTTTGCTACCGCGATTATACTGCGCGGCGTGTACCCAGATGATAAGAATCCATGAAACCCATTTTTCTGTTGTTGTTATTTTTAACCTCGTTCGCTCGCGCGGATGAGATAGGCAGCCAGTACCAGAAACAGGCAGAAGCCGGCGATGCCCGTGCCCAGTATTATCTTGCCGATACGTACTTCAGCTCTGGCGACAGCAAGCAGGCGGCCCTTTGGGCTGAAAAAGCGGCAAAAGGTGGTGATGTCGATGCCATGGGGCTGCTCTCACAAATTCTCTTTACGCAGGGCGATTATCCCCAGGCTAAAGCGCTGGCGCAGCAGGCGACCATCGCGGGCAGCAAACGCGGCACCATTATGCTGGCGCGCATTTTGGTGAACACGCAGGCGGGTAAAACTGACTATTCCCAGGCCATTAAGCTGCTGCAAACGGCCACCGAAGATATCGACAACGACTCCGCGGTTGATGCACAAATGCTGCTGGGCCTGATTTATGCCAACGGTGTAGAAGTGGCCCAGGATGACGCCGTGGCGGCATCGTGGTTTAAGCGCAGTTCGTCTCTGTCACGCACCGGCTACGCGGAATACTGGGCAGGTATGCTGTTCCAGCAGGGTGAGAAAGGGTTTATCACGCCCAATAAACAGAAAGCGCTGTACTGGTTGAACCTGAGCTGTACCGAAGGGTTTGATACGGGGTGTGAAGAGTTTGATGCCTTGAGCGGCGAGTAACATGTCGGGTGGCGGCTTCGCCTTACCCGACCTACAAGACCCGTAGGCCCGGTAAGCGCAGCGCCACCGGGCTTTATTACATTACTGGTCGGCCGTCTTATCAAAACGACCCAGCACCTCGCGTTCATACGCCAGCGCTTTTTTACGATCGAATTTGTGTTCCCACTTGGCGATAACCAGCACCGCCAGGGCATTACCCACCACGTTCAGCGCGGTACGCGCCATGTCGAGGATACGGTCCACGCCGGCGATAAACGCCAGACCTTCCAGCGGAATACCAACGCTGCCCAGCGTCGCCAGCAGCACCACGAACGAGACGCCCGGCACGCCTGCGATACCTTTGGACGTCACCATCAGGGTCAGCACCAGCACGATCTCCTGCCACAGCGACAGGTCAATGCCGTACAGCTGTGCAATAAAGATAGCGGCGATACTCTGGTACAGCGTCGAACCATCGAGGTTAAAGGAGTAGCCGGTGGGCACCACGAAGCTGGTAATAGAAGCAGGCGCGCCGTAGGCCTCCATCTTCTCAATAATGCGCGGCAGCACGCTCTCGGAGCTTGCCGTGGAGTAGGCCAGAATCAGCTCGTCCTTGAGGATACGGATCAGGATCCAGATACTCAGCCCGCACAGGCGCGCCACAATACCCAGCACCACCAGCGCAAAGAACAGGATGGCGAAGTGTACCAGGATCACCAGCTTCGCCAGTGGCCACAGGGAGGCAAAACCGAAGTTGGCCACGGTGACGGCGATAAGCGCAAACACCCCTACCGGCGCGTAACGCATCACCATGTGGGTCACTTTAAACATGGTTTCGGAGATAGAGCGGAACACGGTCACCAGCGGTTCGCGGTGCGTCGCAGGCAGCGAAGAGAGTCCCAGACCGAACAGCACCGAGAAGAAGATGATAGGTAACATCTCGCCCTTCGCCATCGAGGCCACAATGTTGGTCGGTACCAGCGACAGGATCGTGCCCATCAGGCCATGCGCATGGCTCTGCACGTCAGCGGTCGTACTTTGGTATTTCGAAATATCCACCGTTGCCAGCTGCGACATATCAATCCCGGAACCCGGCTGGAACACGTTCGCCAGCGTGATACCGAGGATGATGGCGACCGTAGTGATCACTTCGAAATAGATAATAGTTTTCGCGCCAATACGTCCTAACTGCTTCGCATCGCCTACGCCCGCAATACCGACCACCAGCGTCGAGATCACGATCGGCACCACGATCATCTTGATCAGATGAATAAAGATATCCCCTGCCGGTGAGAGCAGATTCGCTATCAGCCATTCGCGGCTGTCGCTGTGATAGTGGAGGTAACTGCCCAGCAGGATGCCCAGCACAAGGGCGATTAAGATCTGCCAGGCAAGGCTCACTTTAACGTTTTTCATAGAAACTGACTTCCTCAATGAAGCGCCTTATTCATCAAAACTGCATGAATATGGGGACATACTGAAAGGGTATGAATTGTGTTGCGTTGGTTTATGGGATTTTTTAACGCGGCGTATGAGTATCATTTGCGCGGCCTGTTGCGCAAGCCTTAAAGAACGACGCATTTCACTCAAAAAAGCGGGGATGACGGGAGTTTGTCCTAATTCTGATAAATAACCTTTTGTTATAAAAAAGCTTTTTTAAACATAAATGTGAATAATCGTCAGCATAAATTATTTTCCTTCAAAGTTTCATTCGCTCATTTTTCAACCTATTCAAACAATGCGTGATCTGTAGCCCAAATAATAAACAAAGCTTGTAAAGCCCCTACAATTAACGTTTTAGTGACATATTATTAACATCTTACAAGGAGAAAAAAAGCCATGAGCCAAATACACAAACATGACATTCCCGCAAATATCGCGGACCGTTGCCTGATCAACCCGGAGCAGTACCACGAGAAATATCACCAGTCTATCACCGCTCCGGATACCTTCTGGGGTGAGCAGGGCCATATCCTTGACTGGATCAAACCTTATCAGAAGGTGAAGAATACCTCCTTTGCGCCCGGTAACGTCTCCATTAAATGGTATGAAGACGGCACGTTGAACCTGGCGGCGAACTGCCTTGACCGTCACCTTGCGGAGCGCGGGAATGAGACGGCCATCATCTGGGAAGGCGATGATGCCTCGCAGAGCAAACATATTACGTATAAAGAATTACACCGCGACGTGTGCCGCTTCGCCAATGTCCTGCTGGAAAGAGGCATTAAAAAAGGCGATGTGGTCGCTATCTATATGCCGATGGTGCCGGAAGCGGCGGTGGCGATGTTGGCCTGCGCGCGTATTGGCGCGATCCACTCCGTTATCTTTGGCGGTTTCTCACCCGAAGCGGTTGCAGGGCGTATTGTTGATTCCAGTTCAAAACTGGTGATCACCGCCGATGAAGGCGTGCGTGCAGGACGCGGTATCCCACTGAAGAAAAACGTCGACGAAGCGCTGAAAAACCCGAACGTCAACACGGTCAGCAGCGTTATCGTCCTTAAGCGTACCGGCGGCAAAATCGACTGGAACGAGGGGCGCGATCTGTGGTGGAGCGACCTGATTGAGAACGCGAGCGACCAGCACCAGCCGGAAGAGATGAACGCGGAAGATCCGCTGTTCATTCTTTATACCTCCGGTTCGACCGGCAAGCCGAAAGGCGTGCTGCACACCACCGGCGGTTATCTGGTCTATGCGGCAACCACCTTCAAATACGTCTTCGACTACCATCCGGGCGACATCTACTGGTGTACCGCCGACGTGGGCTGGGTGACCGGGCACAGCTACCTGCTGTACGGCCCGCTGGCCTGTGGCGCAACAACGCTGATGTTTGAGGGCGTGCCAAACTGGCCTACCCCGGCGCGGATGTGTCAGGTGGTCGACAAACATCAGGTCAATATTCTCTACACCGCCCCAACGGCGATCCGCGCATTAATGGCGGAAGGCGATAAAGCTATCGAAGGAACCGACCGCTCTTCGTTACGTATCCTCGGTTCCGTCGGCGAGCCGATCAACCCGGAAGCCTGGGAGTGGTACTGGAAAAAAATCGGTAACGAGAAATGCCCGGTGATGGACACCTGGTGGCAGACCGAAACCGGCGGCTTTATGATCACTCCTATGCCGGGCGCCACGCAGCTGAAAGCTGGCTCGGCAACCCGTCCGTTCTTCGGCGTGCAGCCTGCGCTGGTGGATAACGAAGGTAATCCGCTGGAAGGGGCCACCGAAGGCAACCTGGTGATCACAGACTCCTGGCCGGGCCAGGCCCGTACCCTGTTCGGCGACCACGATCGCTTCGAGCAGACCTACTTCTCGACCTTTAAAAACATGTACTTCAGCGGCGACGGCGCGCGTCGTGACGAAGATGGCTATTACTGGATAACCGGACGCGTGGACGACGTGCTGAACGTCTCCGGCCACCGTCTGGGCACGGCTGAGATTGAATCAGCCCTCGTGTCGCATCCGAAGATTGCCGAAGCCGCCGTGGTGGGGATTCCGCACAACATCAAAGGCCAGGCGATTTACGCGTACGTCACCCTGAACCACGGGGAAGAACCGTCGCCAGAGCTGTACACCGAAGTGCGCAACTGGGTCCGTAAAGAGATTGGCCCGCTTGCCACGCCGGACGTGCTGCACTGGACTGATTCGCTGCCGAAAACCCGCTCCGGCAAAATCATGCGTCGTATCTTGCGCAAAATCGCGGCCGGGGACACCAGCAATCTCGGTGATACCTCAACGCTCGCGGATCCTGGCGTGGTGGACAAACTGCTCGAAGAGAAGCAGGCCATCGCAATGCCTTCATGATTTTTTCTCCCTCTCCCCGTGGGAGAGGGCCGGGGTGAGGGCATCAGACCGCACCTTCCTCCCCTCACCCTAACCCTCTCCCCATAGGGGAGAGGGGATAAAACAAACCAACCTTACCTCTGGAGATTTCTGTGATGAATAACGATATTTGTCAGCAGATAGAGAATAGTGCGCACTACAGGGAGCTCGTCGATAAACGGCAACGGTTTGCCTTCTTACTATCCATCATCATGCTGATTATCTACGTCGGCTTTATTATGCTGATCGCCTTTGCCCCGCACTGGCTGGGCACCCCGCTGCACGCGGGTACCAGCGTGACGCGCGGTATTCCCATCGGCATTGGCGTGATTGTCATTTCATTTGTGCTGACCGGCGTTTACGTCTGGCGCGCGAACGGTGAATTCGATCGTCTTAATAAAGCGGTACTGCAAGAGGTAAAAGCGTCATGAAGCGAGTCCTGACAGCGCTAGCCGCCACACTTCCCTTTGCCGCCAGCGCGGCGGATGCCATTACCGGCGAAGTACAGCGCCAGCCAACTAACTGGCAGGCGATTGTGATGTTCCTGATTTTCGTCCTGCTGACGCTGTACATCACCTACTGGGCGTCGAAACGCGTGCGCTCCCGTAATGATTATTACACCGCAGGCGGCAACATTACCGGTTTCCAGAACGGGCTGGCGATTGCGGGTGACTTTATGTCCGCAGCCTCGTTCCTTGGGATTTCTGCGCTGGTGTACACCTCCGGCTATGACGGTTTGATCTACTCCCTCGGCTTCCTCGTCGGCTGGCCGATCATTCTGTTCCTGATTGCCGAACGCTTGCGCAACCTGGGCCGTTACACCTTCGCTGACGTGGCATCCTATCGCCTGAAGCAGGGGCCGATTCGCACCCTCTCCGCCTGCGGCTCGCTGGTGGTGGTGGCGCTGTATCTGATTGCCCAGATGGTGGGCGCGGGCAAGCTTATCGAACTGCTGTTTGGCCTGAACTACCACGTCGCGGTGGTGCTGGTCGGCGTGCTGATGGTGATGTACGTCCTGTTTGGCGGCATGCTGGCGACGACCTGGGTGCAGATCATCAAAGCCGTCCTGCTGCTGTTCGGCGCCAGCTTTATGGCCTTTATGGTGATGAAACACGTCGGCTTCAGCTTCAATAACCTGTTTACCGAAGCGATGGCGGTCCACCCGAAAGGGGAAGCGATCATGAGCCCGGGCGGGCTGGTGAAAGATCCGATATCCGCGCTCTCTCTCGGTCTCGGCCTGATGTTCGGCACCGCGGGTCTGCCGCATATCCTGATGCGCTTCTTTACCGTGAGCGATGCGCGTGAAGCACGTAAAAGCGTCTTCTATGCCACCGGCTTTATGGGTTACTTCTACATTCTGACCTTTATCATCGGCTTTGGCGCGATCATGCTGGTGGGGGCGAACCCGGCGTTTAAAGACGCGGCGGGCGCGTTGATTGGCGGTAACAACATGGCGGCGGTGCACCTGGCCGACGCGGTTGGCGGTAACCTGTTCCTCGGCTTTATCTCCGCCGTGGCCTTCGCCACCATCCTCGCGGTGGTTGCAGGGCTGACGCTGGCAGGCGCGTCTGCGGTGTCGCATGACCTCTACGCCAACGTGATCCGCAAAGGGGCAAGCGAACGTGATGAGCTCAAAGTCTCTAAAATCACCGTACTGGTGCTGGGCGTGGTCGCCATTCTGCTGGGCATCCTGTTCGAGAAGCAGAACATCGCGTTTATGGTGGGGCTGGCCTTCTCGATTGCCGCAAGCTGTAACTTCCCGATCATCCTGCTCTCCATGTACTGGTCGAAACTGACCACCCGTGGGGCGATGATTGGCGGCTGGCTGGGGCTGCTGACGGCGGTGATCCTGATGATTCTGGGTCCGACCATCTGGGTGCAGATCCTCGGTCACGCCAGCGCCATCTTCCCGTACGAATACCCGGCGCTGTTCTCTATCGCCGTGGCGTTCATCGGTATCTGGTTCTTCTCGGCGACCGACAACTCGCCGGAGGGTAACCTGGAGCGCGAGAAATTCCGCGCCCAGTTTATTCGTTCACAAACCGGTCTCGGCGTTGAGCAGGGCCGCGCGCACTAAGCCTTTCTCCCCGGTCATTCTGGCCGGGGAGCTTAAAACATCACCCACGCCACCAGCGGTGCAATCAGCACCATCACCACGCCTGAGAGCATCATCACCAGGCTCGCGACAACGCCCTCTTGCTGACCCAGCTCATACGAACGTGCCGTGCCCGCGCCGTGCGATGCCGCGCCGAACCCTGCCCCTTTCGCCATCCCTTCCCGAATAGAAAGCCGCAGAAAGAGCATATCGCCGACCGCCATCCCAAAGACGCCCGTCACCACCACAAACAGCGCCACCAGATCCGGCTGCCCACCGAGCGGTTTGGCCGCCGCCAGCGCAAACGGCGTGGTCACCGAGCGCACGGCGAGGCTGCGCTGAATTTCATCGGACAAGGTAAACAGCCGCGCCAGCCAGACAGAGCTACAGACCGCCACCACCGTCGCGGTGACAACGCCCGCGCTGAGCGACATCCAGTGGCGTTTGATAATATTCAGGTTGTCATAAACGGGGACGGCAAAGGCGATGGTCGCCGGGCCGAGCAGCCACAGCAGCCAGTGGGATTCACCAATGTAGTTCTGCCAGGAGATATGGCCGAAGACCAGCATCAGCACCAGCAGGATCGGCGTGAAGACCAGCGGCATCAGCGGCAGGGCATGAAAGCGGCGATAAAGCCGCTTGTTGGCGAAGTAGATGACCAGCGTTGCAACCAGGCACAGGACGCTTATCTGAAAGTTAGTCATGCTTCTGCCTGCTGATTTCAAAGCGATAGACTTTATCCACCACCCAGGCGGTCGCCCCCAGCACCATCAGCGTACTCAGCGCAATGACCGCGAAGATGCGCCATCCGTCGACCATCAGCAGCTGCGCGTAGTTCACTACCGCTACTACGGCAGGGACAAAGAACAGCAGCATCTCCGCCAGCAGCCAGCGCGCCCCGGCGCGTACCCAGTTAAGGGGGATCACGCGGCAGAGGATGAGCGTCAGCATCAGCAGCATCCCCACCAGGTTGGCAGGCAGCGGCAGATGGAGCCAGCCGACAAGATATTCAGCGAAAACAAACAGTCCCGCGTAGAGCAGTACCTGAACCGGTACCTGGAGTCGTTGAACAACGGCAGGCGTAACACGGCTTAACGCCACGGCCATGGGGGTTTTCCTCAAAAATGAGACGAGGCGCCAGTATAGAGAGCGCACGGTGTGGACTGAAATGAATTAAAATCATCAAAGGTATAGTTTCGAGGAATAATCATGGACATAAGAACGCTGCGCTATTTTGTCGAAGTGGTTCGCCAGCAAAGTTTTACCCGCGCAGCGGAGAAGTTGTTTGTTACCCAGCCCACCATCAGCAAGATGCTGAAAAACCTCGAAGATGAACTGAACTGTACCCTGCTGCTCCGCGACGGGCGCAAGCTGTTGCTGACCGATACCGGACGCGTGGTGTTTGAACGCGGGCTGGCGATTCTGGCGGAGTTTCGCCAGCTGGAAGCGGAGCTGGACGATATCAACCATCTGACCAAAGGAGTGCTTCGCCTCGGCATTCCACCGATGGTGGGAATGATGATGGCCGGGCCGATTAGTCTGTTTCGCCAGCGCTATCCCGGCGTTGAGCTGAAGATTTCGGAGTTTGGCGGGTTAACCGTCCAGCAGGCCGTTACCAACGGCGAGCTCGACGTCGCCATGACCGCCCTCCCCGTTGAGGAAGAGAGCGGTCTGGCGACGCTCCCGCTCTTTAGCCACCCGCTGTGCGTGCTGGTTCCCCGCTCCGGCGACTGGCTGAAAAGAGACGCGGTCAAGCCTGAACTGCTCGGCGAGCACCCTCTGCTGATCTACAACGAAGACTTCGCCCTCAGCCGCCAGCTGATGACGCTATTTAATCAACATAACGTGAAGCCGCGCATTGCGGTGCGCAGCGGCCAGTGGGATTTCCTGGCAGCGATGGTGCAGGCAGGCGTGGGGATTGCCATTCTGCCGCAGCCGATATGCGAGCGTCTGGATAAAAACACGCTGCGCTGGATCCCGCTGGAGAGCGACCTGCACTGGCAGTTGGGGATGATCTGGCGTGAAGGGGTCTATTTGTCGCACAGCGCGCAGGCGTGGTTGCAGTGTTGTGAGGGGTTTTGGATTTCCCCTCACCCTAACCCTCTCCCATAGGGAGAGGGAACCGATCGAGCACGTAGGCCCGGTAAGCGCAGCGCCACCGGGCAAAAGCGCGTTACTGATTCTCTATCAACAGCGCTTCCAGCAGATCCAGATCGTGCAGCAGCTTTTGCAGCGTCTCGTTGCTGATCTGCCGCGTGGCGCGCAGATGGTACAGCTCGGCACGCTCTGAGCGCAGCGCTGCCAGACGGAACCGGCGTTCCAGGTTCTCCTCCTGCAGCGAGCTTTCCACATCGTTACGCCCGTCTGCGCGGCGACGCAGGTTACCAATCACGCGGGAGCTGACCTCTGTCAGCAGCTGATTATCGATGTTCTCTTCCGCATCCGCGGCCAGGCGCTCTTCCATTTTCTGAATTGCGACAATCGCCACTTCGGCGGTGGCCGCACGCGCTATGCGCTCTTCTTTGTGCTGCTGGGTCGAATCACCCGCGTCGATATGCTGCAGCAAAATCGGCAGCATAATCACGCCGACAAACAGGGAGAACAGAATCACGCCCGCCGCCAGGAACACCAGCTCGTAGCGCGCCGGGAAGACATCGCCCGTGGGCAGCAGCAGCGGAATGGAGAGCACACCGGCAAGGGTGATTGCCCCGCGGACGCCGGCAAAGGAGGCAATCAGCAGCTCACGCGTTGTCCACGAGCCGAACTCCATCGGCTTTTTCTTCAGGAAGCGTACGCTGAAGTTTTTCATCGTCCACAGCCAGCCGAAACGCACCAGCATCAGCGCCAGGTAGATCAGCACGACGTCGGTAAACAGCATCCAGACCTCAACGTTCGGGTCGGCTTCGGCCGCCACCAGCGAGGATTCCATAATGCCCGGCAGCTGCAGGCCCAGCAGCAGGAACACCATGCCGTTAAAGACAAATTCCAGCATTGCCCAGGTGCTGTTGGCTCGCAGGCGCATGGCCAGCGGCGCGCGGCGCATTACGCCGGAGCGGGTGATGGTCATCCCTGCCGCAACCGCCGCCAGGATGCCCGACACGCCAATATGTTCGGCAATAAGATAGGAGGCAAACGGCAGAAGGAACAGCAGTACGATCTGCGTAGCGGGCTCATCACCGCCCCAGCGGCTGAGGAAGCGCAAAGAGCGACCGTACAGCCAGCTCACCACGAAGCCCGCCAGGATACCGCCAATGGCCACCTTAAAGAACTCCAGGGTCGCGCCGCCGACGGTAAAGACCATCGTGCCCATGGCAACGGCCACGGCAAATTTCAGGGCGACCAGGCCGGAGGCGTCATTCATCAGCGCCTCACCCTGTAAAATCCCCATAATTTTCTTCGGAATACGGCCTTCACCCACAATGCCGGAAAGCGCCACGGCATCGGTCGGCGACAGCACGGCGGCAAGCGCGAAGGCCGGAATTAACGGGATGCCCGGTACGGCCCAGTAGATGAGAAAACCAATCCCGACCACGGTGACCACCACCAGCGCCAGCGCCAGGCCGAAGATCTCTCGTCCGTGTTCAAGGAACTCGCGCGTCGGCGTTTTCCAGCCATCGGCAAACAGCAGCGGCGGGATAAACAGCACGAGGAACAGTTCCGGGTCGAACTCAACGTGCAGGCCAAACGTCGGCCACGCCAGCAGCGCGCCGATGGCAATTTGCATTAATGGCAGGGGGACCTGAAAGGGCAGTACGCGTGTAACCACCCCGGATAGCGAGACCACAAGGGTCATGATGAGTATTGTGAAGAAGATTTCCATGCGTTCCCTGTTTGCTGTGTTGCTTATGTACTACGGAAGGCGTCGTGCCTTTCATTCTATCTTCCTCAGAGTAACGTAAAAGGCAACAGGATGAGTCCGGAAAATAAAAACGGGCGGCCTGAGCCACCCGTTTTCGCATCAAAGGACAATTTAGATTGCCCAGCCGCCCGCGTAGAACGCCACCAGCGCAACGGCGATGACCACGGTGCCGACGTTCAGCTTGCGCCACTCGCCGGAGACCAGACGACCAATCACCAGCGACGCGAAGCCGATCATAATGCCGGTAACGATGTTACAGGTCAGCACGATAAAGACCGCGGTAATCAGGCCAGACATGGCGTCCACGAAATCCGCAAAGTCGATTTTCGCCACGTTGCTCAGCATCAGCAGGCCAACGTACATCAGCGCCGGTGCGGTCGCATACGCCGGAACCAGGTAGGAGAGCGGAGAGAGGAACAGAATAAGCATGAACAGCACGCCGACGGTGATCGCCGTCAGGCCGGTTTTACCGCCTGCCGCCGTTCCCGCTGCGGACTCGATGTACACTGCCGCAGGGGCCGCGCCCACCAGGCCAGAGAAGACGCTGCTCAGGGAGTCGGTGGTCAGCGCTTTGCCGCCATCAATAATCTGGCCGTCTTTATCCAGCAGGTTTGCCTGACCCGCGACCGCACGAATGGTGCCCGTCGCGTCAAATACGGCGGTCATCACCAGCGCCAGCACGCTTGGCAGGATCACCGGGTTCAGCGCGCCAACGATATCCAGGCTGCCAATCAGGGAGTTGCCTTTGTCATCGCTCAGCGACGGCATAGCGAAAATACCGGAGAAGTGGACGTTCGGATCGAAAATCAGGCCGACAATGGAAACGCCGATAATGGTCAGCAGAATGCCGCCCGGGACTTTCAGTTTTTCCAGACCGATAATCACCGCCAGGCCGATCAGCGACATGATCACCGGGAAGCTGGCGAAATGACCCAGCGCCACCGGCAGACCTTCCAGCGGGTTCTTGATGACCAGGCCGACGCCGTTAGCGGCGATCAGCAGCAGGAACAGGCCGATGCCGATACCGGTACCGTGCGCCACGCCCTGCGGCAGGTTGCGCAAAATCCAGCTACGGATGCCGGTCGCTGAAATAACGGTAAACAGCACACCCATCAGGAACACGGCGCCCAGCGCAACCGGTACGCTGATGTGCTGGCCCAGCACCAGGCTGAACGCGGTAAAGGCGGTCAGGGAGATAGCGCAACCAATCGCCAGCGGCAGGTTCGCCCACAGGCCCATCACGATAGAGCCCACGCCGGCCACCAGGCAGGTCGCTACAAAGACGGCCGCTGGCGGGAAGCCCGCTTTGCCCAGCATGCCCGGCACAACGATGACGGAGTAAACCATCGCCAGAAACGTTGTCAGACCGGCAACGATTTCCTGGCGCACGGTGCTGCCGCGAGCCGAAATTTTAAACATGGCGTCAAGTGAACCGCCGGTACGCGCAGATGGCGTAGACATAGAAAACATCCCCTGAGTTTTTTTTAGGAAGTTCGTAAGCGAGGTGGAGACGCCACTGCCAGCTAAACGTCAAATCCTTGTGTTGCGTTTGCGACGAAAGGGCGTCACAAAAAAAGCAAACGTTTAGCTCCGCACTTACAAACGGGTGGTCAAATTAAGGCAAACGATTATCTAGCCTAATACCCGCCCTTTTCAACTGAACTTTATCGTTTTTCGCTAAAATTCGCTTATGACGCTGAAGAAATAAACAGAGGATGCGCAAACGTTATCGTCTATGCGCAATTTGTTTACATTTCAATCCTCACCCGGGATAGATAACGGGCCGCCCTGTTGCAGCGTTTTTTGCCAGCCAGGGCTGTTCTCAACCTTTGTCTTCCATGCCTGAATATGCGGCAGATTAGCGATACCGCCGCGTGCCAGCAGGGCAAAAATCGGGAAGCTCATCTGAATGTCGGCCATGCTGAGCGAATCCCCGGCAAACCAGCTGTTTTCAGCAAGATGTGACTCAATAAAGCGCGCATGGGTTTCCAGCTGACGGTTGAGATACGCTTTCTGCACCCCCTGTCCCAGCGCTTTGCCCAGGGTTCTGATACCAAACGGCACGGGCGGCTTGCCGAGGCTATTGAAAACCAGCTTCATCAACAGCAGCGGCATTAGCGATCCTTCAGCATAATGCAGCCAGAAGCGGTACTGCACCTTATGTGCCGGATCTAACGGCTTAAGCCGTGACTCGGCATCGTACGTTTCCTGCAGGTACTCCAGAATAGCGCCTGACTCCGCAAGGATCAGCCCGTTATCTTCGATGACCGGTGATTTGCCCAGCGGATGCACTTTTTTGAGTGACTCAGGCGCCAGCATGTTCTTTTCGCGCTGGTAGTGAACGATCTCATAAGGCAGGGCGAGTTCTTCCAGCGCCCAAATTACGCGGTGCGAACGAGACTGGTTGAGGTGGTGTACCGTGAGCATGGTTTTCTCCTGTTATTCATACTTTTTAACTATAGAAAATCGAACAACACCGCGAAAAAATTTCGTCTAAAAAAGGGCGAGCGCGGCTGGCGAAAAAACGGGTCTTGCTTAGAATTAAAGTGTCAGCACAATCCGGAACCTCCCCAACCCGCTCGACATGAGGGGTGCTGACGTCGGGGGAAACCCTCCCGTGAACCAGCGGGATAGAGTGAAAGACAAAGACCGGGAAAAACTAAAGCGCCCTTATGTGGCGCTTTAGTTCTTTATTATGCTTTTTGCCGGGTGACGCTTCGCTTACCCGGCCTACGTTCTGGGTTTTGTAGGCCGGGTAAGGCGCAGCCGCCACTCGGCAAACAGGCCGCAAAGACTCAATCCTCTTCCAGCAACCGCGCCCCTGTCCCCTGCTCGCCCAGCCGGTCTCCCGGGTTACGCAGCGGACAATCGCTACGGGACAAACAGCCGCAGCCAATACAGCCATCCAGCTCGTCGCGCAGGGCAACCAGCGTATGGATACGCCTGTCCAGCTCTTCACGCCACTGGGATGACAGCTCCTTCCACTCTTTCGGGCTCAGCGTATGCCCTTCCGGCAGCACGCCAAAGGCTTCGCCAATGGTGGCCAGGGGAATTCCGATTCGCTGCGCAATTTTGATAATCGCTACGTAGCGGAGCACGTCGCGGGTGTAGCGACGTTGGTTTCCCCCGTTACGGATGCTCTTGATTAACCCTTTGCTTTCATAGAAGTGGAGAGCCGACACGGCAACGCCGCTTCGCTTTGCCACTTCACCGGGAGTTAATAGCGCTTTAATTCGCGGCAATCTCTTTTCCATAAAACCCCTTTACCTCAAGTTAACTTGAGGAATTATACTCCCCCGCAGAGAAAACGACGAATTAACCGAGATAGTTGTATCTACAGAGGGGCAACCTTATGTCGCATCAGCAGATTATTCAGTCACTTATTGAATGGATTGATGAACATATCGACCAACCGTTAAACATTGATGTGGTCGCGAAAAAGTCGGGCTATTCGAAATGGTATTTACAGAGAATGTTCCGCACGGTTATGCATCAGACGCTGGGGGAGTACATTCGTCAGCGCAGGCTGTTGCTGGCGGCGCAGGCGTTACGCTCAACGCAGCGGCCGATTTTTGATATCGCGATGGATCTTGGCTATGTATCGCAACAGACCTTTTCCCGCGTGTTTCGCCGCGAGTTTGACCGCACGCCGAGCGATTATCGCCACCAGCTGAATTAAGCGTTCTCAGTGCAAAGGTTGCTGCTGCCAGGTCATAAATTCCTGGGGCGGCATCGCTTTCGCGAAGTGCCATCCCTGACAATACTGGACGCCGCGCTTCAACAGCCAGCTTACCTGCTCTGCCGTCTCGACCCCTTCCGCAATGGTTTTAAGCCGCAGGCTTTGGGCCATCTCGATAATATGCTCGGCGATCAGGTGGCTGGTACTGTTGGTCGTTAAGGTATCGATAAACGATTTATCGATTTTCAGAATATCCACGTTCAGCGAATAGAGGTTGTGCAGGTTCGAGTAGCCGGTACCGAAGTCATCGATCGCGACTTCATAACCCGCCTGGCGGAAAGCCTGAATCACCGGCGTGGTTTTTGGCACATCGATAAAACCGCGTTCCGTCACTTCAATTTTGATTTGCTGCGCGCGTACGGCGTAGTGGCGGGCCTTGTCAGAAATCATGGCGATCAGCCGCGAGGAGTGGAAATCCGTGGCCGACAGGTTGACCGAAATATAGAGATGCGGATGCTCGGCCAGGAAATGGCCCAGATCGCTGAACACCTCCTCAACGACATAGTCCGTAATCCGCTCGCTCATGCCCTCTTTTTCCGCCAGCGGAATAAACTCGGCCGGGCTCATCACCTGCCCGTTAAAACCGGGCCAGCGTAACAATGCCTCCGCACCCACACACTGATTATTTTTGATATCAATAATTGGCTGATAGTGAACGCAAAGCTGCCGTTTGTTCAGCGCCCGGTGCAGCAGGCGCCCCGGCGAATTAAGCTCGCGATGGGTACGCGACCAGACCAGCAAAATAATAATGCTGCAGATCATACCCAGCGGCAACGTTAACGTCGCCTGATGATAAAGCGTTTCATAAAAGCGTTTATTTGATGTCGACACAATAGCCGCGATAGGTCTTTTGGGCGATTTTACGACCGTATAAAAGCGGTTATCTTTTTGAAATACCGATTCCTTATCCCGAATCATCGAATTTAATAAAGAAATATTGGCTTTCGGGCTGACGGAAAAGAACGCATTGGTTACCGTGTCGTACACTCCCCACGAGAGAGAATGATCCGCGGACATGACTTCGCTGTATGAAAGCGGATTGACGACCACCACATAATTTCCACGCTGCATATATGTCATTTTATAGCCAGTATAAAATGGGGTATCGCGATAATAATAGATAGCGACGTCAGGTTTGCGCGTGTAATTAGCGACGGGAATGGCGTAAGGTTGATCCGGTGTAAAAACGGTCGAACAAAGAAAATTCTGACCTTCCGCATAAATTAAATCGGCAACAAACAGCCGGCCACGAACAACGTTCAACATATATTGACGGTGTCCCGGCGTACAACGCTCACCCTGATATTTTTCAGCCTCGTCGCGGGCCAGATCAACCTGCTGAATAACCAGCTCGGTCTTGTCTAAAGCCAGTTCAGCAAATGTGCGTAGCTGGGCGCTTGTTTCAGATACGGCTCTAAGCTGGGCAAACCATAGCGCAAGCATCACCGGCAGCATAACTACCATGATGATCCCTACCACCCTGAGCATCTTGCGCCGCGCGCTACGATTCATTTCCCGCCCTATATCCCTGCATGTTGTACGCCTGTAGTAATGAAGGCCGGATGCTTTGTTAAACAGGTGATTACGTTGCATGAATCATGCGAAGTTAGCAACTGACTTTTAGTATTAAAAATCTTAAATTTCGTTATGACGATAATATTTTCCCGTAAGTGAAACTGTAAGTATTCGTTCCGTTTCAATTAAGGAAAATAATTATCCAGCCCGCCAGGGCTGGTGGGAAGATAACACAACAGACGATCGTTGATTAAGCCAAACTTGTGACAGCGCGAAAAAAGCACAGCGTTACTATGACATATCACGCTATTTGTTCGGGCGTATTTTGTTCGTTGATTTATAAATAATCAGCCGCCACTACCGTTTTTCCTCGCCCCGTATGCTTGGCTTCATATAATGCTTTATCGGCGCGCCTCAGTAAGGCTGAAGAATCCCGCTGTTTCCCGCTGACTTCCACGACCCCGGCACTAAACGACAGCGACAGTTTTCTCTCACCCACTATCAGCGGGTTGGTTTCCAGAACGGTGCGCAGCCTGGCGGACAGGCGCGCAGCGCCACTGCCGTCGGTTTGCGCCAGCAGGAGCAAAAACTCTTCGCCTCCCACGCGCCCTAATGCTGAGTCTGAGGGGGCGAGCTCGCGGACAGAATTACAGAAGTGAATAAGCGCCGCATCCCCCACCGGGTGTCCCCATTCATCGTTGATCTGCTTGAAAAAATCCAGATCAAACATCAGGACACAAAAATGGCTGTTAACCTCCTGCCCGGCACTGGCCGCCAGCGCATGCTCCAGCTGCTGCAAAATCGCCGAACGGTTGAAGCAGCCGGTAAGATCGTCAGTGGTGGCTTTTACCTCCAGCTGCTGCTCGGCTTTTTTCCGCTCGGTAATATCCAGCCCAATATTAAGGATGGAGTTGTCCGGCAACAGAATATTTGACCACAGTACCGTCAACGGGGTGCCGTCTTTACGTAGCGGATGCCACTCATACATATCCTTAAGGGGTGAGACGTTGACCGACTCTCTTACCCGCCGCCGCTCTTCGGGGTCGGGATAAAACAGCGAAAGCGGATCGGCATGTTCAGCGATCTCCGCCATCGTCCAGCCGAACACTTTTTCACATTCGGCATTCCACAGCACGCAGCGGTTAAATTTGTCGAAAGAGTTCATTAAAACCGGGGCGCGTTCAAAGAGGGTTTTATATTGCGTTACGACGCGCTGCATTTCCTGCGCGGTTTTTTCACGGGCAATGATTTCCGCAAAATAGTCTTTTAATTTTTCGACCAGCACTACGACGATATTTTTCAGAATCGGCAGAGAATAGAGTCTTTCATTAAATGCTAAAAAGAAATAGCCGCTGCAGCGCCAGTTATGGGTTGAAAGCTTGCACAGCACACCGCTTTGCAGTTGCGCATAGCCGGGATGCTGAGGAGGAAATAGCGCGCGACCAATATTCTCTTTCCAGTAGACCACTCGCCACGAACGATGGTGCCGCTGGAGAAGAGAATCCGCAAGGAAATCGGCCACCTCGAAGGAATGGCAGGTCATCTCCCCGGCGCAGACCACGCGCTGCAGCCCGTCATCCCCGTTAACGCTTACCCAGGCAAGACTAGCTCCCAGCGTGCGGCTGATGGTTTCCAGCATATCGGCCAGAGAACATTGAGCATGGAGCTGGGGCATCAGTTTTGCCAGCGCATGTAGCGCCTGCATGCTGTCATTAACAATCTCACGTCGGTTTTCTTTCATTTTTTTTCGCTGATTATCAGGCGATAAACCGGACGCAACTTTCTTCAGATTCGAAAAATCGACAAACCAACGCGGCAGGCTGAGTCTCAGCGCGGCGAATTAAAAACAACGTTGTGTGTAATTAAAGAGGTACAAATAAATAAAAAAACAATAAAATTCAAAAACCTGAAAGGTTAGCTGCGAGTAAAATTAATTGTCCACTCAAGCATAAGCCATAGGAATATTGCTGTAAACGTTGTACATGACGCCCGCTTTTGCATCAGTTTTGCTATCTCAATGAATTCATTATAAAGAGTGCGGGAAAAGGGATCTTGGCCTGCAAAGATATATTTTCTCTCAGGCGCGCACTGATTATAGATAGCGATAAAAACCCCATTTTTCAACAGTCCGGCACTGGCGAATAAAACAGCAATCGTGATATAGTTCACAAATCTTATGTAACGAAAAAGCTCTGTTTCATTCAGTTCGTCTGTTTTGTAGAGGATGGGTTTTATGGCAACCATTACTACCAGCATGGTTCTTCTGCGCTGGCCTTTGTTGAGTGCGGTGCTGATGTTTTTAGCCAGCACGCTGAACATCCAGTTTCGTAAATCTGACTACGCGGGCCTTGCTGTTATCAGCACGCTGTTGGGGCTGGGTGCGGCCTGCTGGTTTGCCACGGGTCTGCTTGGCATTACCCTGCTGGATATGACCGCCGTCTGGGAAAATATCAAAGTAGTGATGGTTGAGGCGATGAGCCATACGCCACCGGACTGGCCGATGGTCATTACCTGATCCCTTCTGGCATAAAAAAACCCAGACCATAGTCTGGGTTTTTTGTTTTTACGCGCTGGATATCAGAACGGAATGTCGTCGTCGAAATCCATTGGCGGTTCGTTAGATGGGGCCGGAGCCGACTGCTGCTGCGGACGAGACTGCGCGCCGCCGCTGAACTGGTTGCCGCCCTGTGGCTGCTGAGGCTGACCCCAACCGCCCTGCTGCTGGCCGCCACCTGCTGGTGCCGCGCCACCGCCCTGACGGCCACCCAGCATCTGCATGGTGCCGCCGACGTTAACCACGACTTCAGTGGTGTACTTCTCAGCGCCGGACTGATCGGTCCATTTGCGGGTACGCAGCTGGCCTTCGATATAGACCTGAGAACCTTTACGCAGATATTCACCGGCCACTTCCGCCAGTTTGCCAAACAGCACAACGCGGTGCCATTCGGTCTGCTCTTTCATCTCACCGGTCGCTTTATCACGCCAGGATTCGGAAGTAGCCAGCGTAATGTTGGCAACTGCGCCACCACTCGGCATGTAGCGTACTTCCGGGTCCTGGCCCAGATTACCGACGAGAATCACCTTGTTTACGCCTCTGCTGGCCATGTTCGTGTCTCCTGAATACGTTTCTTAATAGTGTAAACGCGCGAGTGTACCATTTCCACGCGTCAATTTGCATAGTTGCGTAGCAGGTTCAGAAATCTCCCGCGAACTCGACATTGTTACACAGCCAATCGGAAAATGCATTCCAATACTGTATATTCAAACAGGTCAAATTGTGTCATAATTAGCCGTTTCTGACAGCCGTTTGTCCTTCAAACAAACCAGGCAATCCGTGTTCCAACCGGGAAAGGTGAATGGATAAGATCGAAGTTCGGGGCGCCCGCACCCACAATCTCAAGAATATCAACCTCATAATCCCTCGCGACAAACTCATTGTCGTGACCGGGCTTTCGGGGTCAGGCAAATCCTCACTGGCTTTCGACACTTTGTATGCCGAAGGACAGCGTCGTTACGTTGAATCACTCTCTGCGTACGCGCGTCAGTTCCTGTCGCTGATGGAAAAACCGGATGTCGACCACATTGAAGGGTTGTCCCCTGCGATCTCTATTGAGCAGAAGTCCACCTCGCACAACCCGCGTTCAACGGTCGGTACCATCACCGAAATTCATGACTACCTGCGTCTGCTGTATGCCCGCGTGGGCGAGCCGCGCTGCCCGGACCACGACGTCCCGCTGGCAGCACAGACCGTGAGCCAGATGGTGGATAACGTGCTGTCGCAGCCGGAAGGCAAACGCCTGATGCTGCTGGCACCGATCATTAAAGAGCGTAAGGGCGAGCACACCAAAACGCTGGAAAACCTGGCAAGCCAGGGCTATATCCGCGCCCGTATCGACGGCGAGGTGTGTGACCTGTCCGATCCGCCAAAGCTGGAGCTGCAGAAGAAGCACACTATTGAAGTGGTGATTGACCGCTTTAAGGTGCGTGACGATCTCGCCACGCGTCTGGCGGAATCCTTCGAGACGGCGCTGGAACTCTCCGGCGGCACGGCCGTGGTCTCCGACATGGACGACCCGAAAGCGGAAGAGCTGCTCTTCTCCGCCAACTTTGCCTGCCCGATTTGCGGCTACAGCATGCGCGAGCTGGAACCGCGCCTGTTCTCGTTCAACAACCCGGCGGGCGCCTGCCCGACGTGTGACGGCCTGGGCGTTCAACAATATTTCGACCCGGACCGCGTGATCCAGAACCCGGAGCTGTCGCTGGCGGGCGGTGCCATTCGCGGCTGGGATAAGCGTAACTTCTACTACTTCCAGATGCTGAAATCTCTGGCGGAGCACTATAAGTTCGACGTGGAAGCCCCGTGGGCCAGCCTGAGCCCGAACGTGCACAAAGTGATTCTGTTCGGTTCCGGCAAAGAGAACATCGAGTTCAAGTACATGAACGATCGCGGCGATACCTCCGTGCGTCGTCACCCGTTCGAAGGGGTGCTGCACAATATGGAGCGCCGCTACAAAGAGACCGAATCCAGCGCGGTGCGCGAAGAGCTGGCGAAATTCATCAGCAACCGCTCCTGCGCCACCTGCGAGGGCACGCGTCTGCGTCGCGAAGCGCGCCACGTGTTTGTGGAAAACACGGCGCTGCCGACCATCTCAGACATGAGCATCGGCCACGCGATGGACTTCTTCAATAACCTGAAGCTGTCCGGTCAGCGCGCCAAAATTGCCGAAAAAGTGCTGAAAGAGATTGGCGACCGCCTGAAGTTCCTGGTTAACGTCGGCCTGAACTACCTGACGCTTTCCCGTTCGGCAGAGACCCTCTCCGGCGGTGAAGCCCAGCGTATCCGTCTGGCAAGCCAGATTGGCGCGGGCCTGGTGGGCGTCATGTACGTGCTGGATGAGCCGTCCATCGGCCTGCACCAGCGCGACAACGAGCGTCTGCTCGGCACCCTGGTTCACCTGCGTAACCTCGGTAACACGGTGATTGTGGTCGAGCACGATGAAGATGCGATCCGCGCGGCTGATCACGTCATCGACATCGGCCCAGGCGCTGGCGTGCACGGCGGCCAGGTCGTTGCTGAAGGTACGCTGAAAGACATTATGGCGGTGCCTGAATCCCTCACCGGCCAGTACATGAGCGGCAAGCGCAAAATTGAGGTACCGAAGCAGCGCGTAGCGGCAGATCCGGAAAAAGTGCTTAAGCTGACCGGGGCGCGAGGCAACAACCTGAAAGACGTCACCCTGACGCTGCCGGTTGGCCTGTTTACCTGTATTACCGGCGTGTCCGGTTCAGGTAAATCGACGCTGATCAACGATACCCTGTTCCCGATTGCGCAGACGGCGCTCAACGGCGCAACGCTCGCCGAACCGGCACCGTACCGCGACATTCAGGGGCTGGAGCATTTCGATAAGGTTATCGACATTGACCAGAGCCCGATTGGCCGTACTCCGCGCTCTAACCCGGCGACCTATACCGGCGTCTTTACGCCCGTACGTGAACTCTTTGCTGGCGTACCGGAATCACGTTCACGCGGGTACACGCCTGGACGTTTCAGCTTCAACGTGCGTGGCGGACGCTGTGAGGCCTGCCAGGGCGATGGCGTGATTAAGGTTGAGATGCACTTCCTGCCGGATATATACGTGCCGTGCGACCAGTGCAAGGGCAAGCGCTATAACCGTGAAACGCTGGAGATTAAGTACAAAGGCAAGACCATTCACGAAGTGCTGGACATGACCATCGAAGAGGCGCGCGAGTTCTTTGACGCCGTCCCTGCGCTGGCGCGCAAGCTGCAGACGCTGATGGACGTCGGTCTGACCTACATTCGCCTGGGCCAGTCCGCCACCACGCTGTCAGGCGGTGAAGCGCAGCGCGTGAAGCTGGCGCGTGAGCTCTCCAAACGCGGCACCGGCCAGACGCTGTATATTCTGGATGAGCCGACCACCGGTCTGCACTTTGCCGATATTCAGCAGCTGCTTGAGGTGCTGCATCAGCTCCGCGATCAGGGCAATACCATCGTGGTCATCGAACACAACCTGGACGTGATTAAAACCGCGGACTGGATTGTCGATCTCGGCCCGGAAGGCGGTAGCGGCGGCGGTGAAATCCTCGTCTCCGGTACGCCAGAGACCGTTGCAGAGTGCGAAGCCTCGCACACTGCACGCTTCCTCAAACCGTTGCTGTAACGTCACACGGAGAGTTGCTGTCGGGTCACTTCCGGCAGCAACTCAACCGCCTGCTTATAAGATGCATCGACCAGATAGTAAATTTGCGAGCCTGGCAGCGACCCGTCAAGATAGACGGTGCTCCAGTGGGCTTTATTGAGATGCTGGCTTGGCCGGACGTCATGGTGCTGCTGGCGTAACAAATCGGCCAGTTCCGGGCTGGTTTTCAGCGACGCCGCCGGACGCCCCTCAACCTCTTTCACCATCGCAAACAGCACGTCCCCCACTTTAATCTGCGTGGCCTTCCAGTCGCTATGAACGCTCTGCTCCGCGCCCGGTTTACTCATGCAGTACTGAAGTAGCTCCGAAATTGTCATCTTTATTCCCCTTGTAGCGTGGCAATAATTTTACGCGAACCACCGTGAATGCGATGCTCTCCCAGCCAGATCCCCTGCCATGTTCCCAGCATTAGCTGCCCATTGCGTACCGGCAGCATCAGCGATACGCCCAGCAGAGAAGATTTGATGTGCGAAGGCATGTCATCGTCGCCCTCATAATCATGCTCGTAAGGTGCATTGTCCGGGACGGCCTTCAGAAAATGGTGCTCCATGTCAGACCGGACGGTGGGATCGCAATTTTCATTAAGCGTGAGAGAGGCAGACGTGTGCTGAAGCAGCAGATGCAGCAAACCCGTTTTAACCCGCGACAGGTCGCGGATCTGCCCGATGACTTCATCCGTCACCAGGTGAAATCCGCGTGGTTTAGCGCTTAAGGTCAGGGTCTGTTGATACCACATGTGCTGCTCCGTAATGAAAGATGAATCTTTCTAAGTGTGCAGCAAGAAGGCGAAAGGTAAAACCCGCCGCGACGAGATTTGCTTAAAAAAGAGTCAAACCCGCCGCCTGCGGTTTAATACTCAGAGTTCACAATGACCTCTTCGCCAAACTTTCCGGCCATCGGCAGCGGGCGATACGTCGAGTTAGAGGCGCGTAACACTCTGATCCCTCTCACACCCACATCATGCGCGGCGGTGATGTCATTATCTGAATCGCCGTAGAACACTTTGATATTTTTCTTTTCCAGCCACTGGGTTTTGGTGTTTTGACCTTCTTTGTCACCCGCAAAAATCACCGGATTCATGCTGGTCGCCGGGATGAGAAAATCATCCTGCAGCGTTTTAGAGACGGTTTCGGTTTTGGTCTCGCTGCGTCCGGTAACGAAGTAAATGCTGTCGCCGCGCTTCACGTGCATGGCGATAAGCGCGCGGGCCACCTCTTTCGGGATGCTGAATTCGTCCCAGCCGTTGTTCATTTTTTCCCAGAATTCCGGGTTCTTCAGATACGCTTCGCTGTCGGGCGAATACATTTTTTTGCCGCGCCAGAAGCCCGGGCTGGAGAAGAGAACGGTATCGTCAATGTCGAAGCCCACGGCCATTGGCGGGCGTCCCATCAGGCTGTTTTCGATTTGGGCCACGGAAACCCAGTGAATGGGAGCCTGCTCGGCAAGGATCGCGGCGGTGGTGCCGGTGTAAAGCGGCGTGGGTGCAGAAGCACGCGCCACGACAGCACTGTTAAGCGAGAACAATAAGCAGGCGGCGCTGAGCGCCAGTGTGATCTTGCGCATATTTTCCCCTGAATATTCAGTTTGTTATCGTTTTATTCTGAGCGATTGGTCAAAAAACTCTCCGACCATAACCCCAGCGGGAGATGAAGGGAAGGAGTTTTTACTTATGAGGCTGAATAAAAAGAATAAGATCACAAAAGGCCGGCCAACCTTTTTGTGCGGCCTGATGCCCTCACCCCGGCCCTCTCCCACGGGGAGAGGGAGGGTTGGCAAGTACTTACATCACAGCAGCAAAAGCCTGCGCCACGCGATGAACGTTGCTGGCATTCAGGCCCGCCACGCACATACGTCCGCTGGCAATCAGGTAGACGCCGAACTCTTCACGCAGGCGATCGACCTGGGCGGCGCTGAGGCCAGTGTAGCTGAACATCCCGCGCTGCTTAAGCAGGTAGTCGAAATTGTGCCCCGGCACGGCCTCTTTCAGTACGTTAACCAGTTCCTGACGCATCGACAGAATGCGCTTGCGCATGGATTCCACTTCGGCAAGCCAGCTGGCTTTCAGCTGTTCATCACCAAGAACCGTGGCCACCACCTGCGCACCAAAGTTTGGCGGGCTGGAGTAGATGCGGCGCACCGTCGCCTTCAGCTGACCCAGCACGCGGCCGGCGGCTTCGGCGTCCTCACACACCACGGACAGGCCCCCAACGCGTTCACCGTACAGGGAGAAGATTTTAGAGAAAGAGTTACTCACCAGTACAGGGAGACCGGCGCTGGCAACGGCGCGAATCGCGTAGGCATCTTCTTCCATACCCGCGCCAAAGCCCTGATAGGCGATGTCGAGGAATGGGATCAGGTTGCGCGCCTTCAGTACCTCGATCACGGCATCCCACTGGGCATTCGTGAGGTCCGCACCGGTCGGGTTATGGCAGCACGGATGCAGCAGGACAATGCTGCGCTCCGGCAGGGTGTTCAGTTTTTCCAGCAGCGCTTCAACGCGCACGCCGTTGGTTTCGCTGTCGAACCATGGATAGGTCGCCACCTTAAAGCCTGCGCCTTCAAAAATCGCAACGTGGTTTTCCCACGTTGGGTCGCTGACCCACACGCCCGAATCCGGGAAATATTTTTTCAGGAAGTCGGCCCCCACTTTCAGCGCACCCGAGCCACCCAGCGTCTGGATAGTCGCCACGCGTTTTTGCGCCAGCACCGCGTGATCGGCGCCAAACAGCAGAGGTGCAATGGTGCTGCGGTAAGAATTTAACCCTTCCATCGGCAGGTACAGCGATGCGCCGTGTGGAGCGGCGTTCAGACGCGTTTCTGCTTCAGCTACGGCTTTCAACTGAGGAATAATGCCGTCCTCGTTGTAATACAGACCAATGCTGAGGTTCACTTTGTCGCTGCGAGGATCTTCTTTGAAACGCTCCATTAAGGAGAGAATAGGGTCGCCGGCATAGGCGTCAACTTTCTGAAACACGCGATGGTTCTCCGGAATTCGATGAGGCAGGAATTTCAACAATAAACCGGAAGCGGGAGAAGGTCGAGAGCGATATCAGCCCGGCCACGAGATATGTTGGCAAATTTGCTCTATGCGCCCAGACAACGAACCCCGTATGCGCAAAAAGGGGATCTTTCGCTGCGTTAGCTCTGCTTCATACCATGCCTGCTGTCGACGGCGAAACGCCTCGCCTTGCCGTGTGCCATCCTGCACAAAAGGAAATTCATCGCCGCAGAGTACGACCAGAGCGTAGTCTCGTTCGGCTAACGCCATGAGCTCCTGCGGTGCGCTGCCGAACTGGTCGAGCGTATAGAACAGGGTGGTTAAAGGCGAGGTATCACACACCAGGTACGGAGCGGTGCAGGCTAATTCCTCTCTGCGCACCTGCTCCCGGGCGATATGCAGCAGATCGTCCTTCTCCAGCACGCCGTTCTTCGCCTCCCAGTGTTCACGGCCAAACTCTGCAACGTACGGAACGTTCAAGGTCTGTGAGAGGGCCCGGGAAAGCGTGCTTTTGCCCGTCGATTCGCCGCCTAATAAGCAGATACGAAATACAAAGCTGCGATAAACCTCCGGGGACATCATCTGACGGTAGCGGTGAACATCAGAGCGTATGCGTGTTCCCGACGGGGCTTCCGGCCCCTGTGGCCGCTGAAGACGTATGTGTGTAACCGGCAGCCCGAAACGCTGGCTCAACACTGCGGCAAAGCCGTCACCGTAGTCTTCGGCGGTAAATACCGCCCGTGGCTGACAATGCAGAACGTCTTCACACAGCGTGGCAACGTAATGACGATGCAGATCGGCGTCAGCGTCGTTCGGTGGGGGCGGCGCAATAGCGTAAGACGCCATCACCTGCGGAGAAAGCACAAGATGGCGGCATTGTGGGAAGCGCATCTGTAGCCAGTGAAGCCGTTTTTCGGGCTCGTAACCGCGTATTTCCGGCACCGAATAGCTAATGACAAAGACCGTCTCGCACTGCTCAAGAGCCGCATTGATAAGCGCTTCATGACCTGAATGCAAAGGTGCGAATTTGCCCACAACCAGGCCGCTGGCATAACGCTTCACTGCGCGCGGATCTCCTTACGCCATTGATACAGTCCATGCCAGGCATTAAACCAAAACAGCAGATATAACCCGGCGGTCAGATGCAGGTCCCGCATCGCATACAGCGGTACCGCCAGCGTGTTGACGGCAATCCAGACGTACCAGTTTTCCAGTCGTCGTCCCATCAGCATAAACTGAGCAAGAACGCTGAATGTTAAAATGATGGAGTCCAGCCAGGGAGCCCAGGCATTGGTGTAGAGATGCAGTATCAGTCCGTACACCGCCGCCACGCTCATGGCGCAGGCCAGGAGAATAAAAAAATGCCCCGGTCTGGTACGCCGAACGGGCAATACGTCCCCGCGATTGCCTCTAAGCCAGTGCAGCCAACCGGTTATGCTCGTGATAATGAAGAAGAACTGAAGCGTAACGTCAGCGTAAAGCTGCACTGAATAAAAGACCCACGCGTAAAGCCCGCAGCCTATGATGCCAACCCACCACGTGTGGATGTTATTTCTGGCGGCCAGCCAGACGGAGAGCGCGTAGGCCAGACAGGCGGCGATTTCTGAAGGGGACATTATCCTTCCCTGGAATAAAATGTTAGTCGATGTACTTCATCGCCACCCGTGACGTCAGGCGCGTGATAAGTTCGTAAGCACTCACTTTCGTGATTTCAGCAATGCGTTCAACAGGCAAACCCTCGCCCCACAGCACTACATCGTCGCCGGGCTTATCCTGGGCTTCAGGTCCCAGATCGACGCAAATCATGTCCATCGCCACGCGGCCAACAATCTTCACCTCGCGACCGTTGACCAGAACCGGCGTACCCGACGGCGCTGCGCGCGGATAACCGTCGCCATAGCCCATCGCCACGACGCCGAGACGGGTATCGCGCTCGCTGGTCCAGGTACCGCCGTAGCCCACCGGCTCACCCGCTTTGTGTTCACGCACGGCAATCAGGTTAGAAACAAGGGACATTACCGGCTTGAAGCCCAGGTCAGGTCCCCAGGGCTTGTTCTCCAGGGGCGACACGCCGTAAAGAATGATGCCCGGGCGAGCCCAGTCAAAGTGCGACTGGGGCCACAGTAAAATACCGCCGGATGCCGCCAGAGACCGCCTCCCCGGCTTGCCTTCGCAGAAGGTAGTAAAGATATCCAGCTGCCGCTCGGTCTCGCCGCACTCGGGCTCGTCGGCGCGGGCAAAGTGGCTGACAATATTCACCGGCTGGCGCACGTTTTTGCACTGGCACAAACGCTGATAAAACGCCTCCGCGTTTTCCGGTCGCACGCCCAGACGGTGCATGCCCGTATCGAGCTTCATCCACACGGTTACCGGCTCGCTCAGCTCCGCGGTTTCGAGCGCGGCGAGCTGCTCTTCGTTATGCACCGCCGTGTGAAGATGCTGGTCAGCAATGGTCGGCAGATCCGTGGCTTCGAAAAAGCCTTCCAGCAGCAAAATAGGTTGAGTAATTCCCCCCGCGCGCAGGCGGAGAGCTTCTTCAAGACGGGCGACGCCAAAGGCGTCGGCATCGGGGAGCGTTCGCGCGGTCTCAAGAAGACCGTGTCCGTAAGCGTTCGCTTTCACGACTGCAACGAGCTTGCTGGCGGGTGCCAGTTCACGCAGACGTTGCAGGTTGTGTCGCAGAGCGCGGCGGTTAATAACAACAGTTGCCGCTTGCATTTGAATTCCTTAGAAATTACTCATCATCATATTGAGGACCGGCATAGTTGTCGAAACGCGACCACTGTCCGTTAAAGGTCAGACGTACCGTCCCGATCGGGCCGTTACGTTGTTTACCAATAATAATCTCGGCGATCCCTTTCAGGTCACTGTTCTCGTGATAAACCTCATCACGGTAGATAAACATGATTAAGTCGGCATCCTGCTCGATGGAGCCGGATTCACGCAGGTCGGAGTTGACCGGACGCTTGTCGGCACGTTGTTCCAGGGAGCGGTTAAGCTGCGACAGCGCTACCACCGGCACGTGCAGCTCTTTGGCTAAGGCCTTGAGCGAGCGTGAAATCTCCGCAATTTCCAGCGTACGGTTGTCGGAAAGCGACGGGACGCGCATCAGCTGAAGGTAGTCGATCATGATAAGGCCGATGCCGCCGTGTTCACGAGCGATACGACGCGCGCGGGAACGGACTTCCGTCGGCGTCAGGCCGGAGGAGTCATCAATATAGATGTTACGTTTTTCCAGCAGAATGCCCATGGTGCCGGAGATGCGCGCCCAGTCTTCATCGTCGAGCTGGCCGGTACGGATGCGTGTCTGATCCACGCGGGACAACGACGCCAGAGAACGCATCATAATCTGCTCGGAGGGCATCTCTAGACTGAAGATGAGCACCGGCTTATCCTGCAACATCGCCGCGTTTTCCACGAGGTTCATCGCAAATGTCGTTTTACCCATCGACGGACGCGCCGCGACGATAATCAAATCCGACGGCTGCAGGCCAGCGGTTTTCTTGTTGAGATCGTCATAGCCGGTGTTTACCCCGGTCACACCGTCGTGCGGCTGCTGGAACAGCTGTTCGATACGGGCAACGGTGGCATCGAGGACATCAGCGATGTTTTTCGGGCCTTCGTCTTTGTTCGCGCGGCTTTCGGCGATTTTAAAGACGCGAGACTCGGCAAGGTCGAGCAGGTCTTCGCTGGTACGCCCCTGCGGATCGAACCCGGCTTCGGCGATCTCGTTCGCCACCGAGATCATTTCGCGGACGACGGCACGTTCGCGCACGATGTCCGCATAAGCGCTGATGTTCGCCGCACTAGGCGTATTTTTTGACAGTTCCGCCAGATAGGCAAATCCGCCGCAGCTGTCGAGTTGCCCCAGACGCTCCAGCGATTCCGCGAGCGTGATCAGGTCGATTGGGCTGCCCGACTCCTGCAGACGCGCCATTTCGGTAAAGATGTGGCGGTGCGGACGGGTGTAGAAATCTTCCGCCACGACGCGCTCGGCGACGTCGTCCCAGCGTTCGTTATCCAGCATTAAACCGCCCAACACCGACTGTTCCGCTTCAATCGAGTGCGGCGGGACTTTTAACCCTGCGACCTGGAAATCACGCTCGCGAGGTTCAGTCTGTTTGTTGAAGGGTTTGTTTCCTGCCATAGTGAATGGAGTTACCGAGATAAAGAAGTGGGTCGAAAGATTACCATATTTTTCTTACGGAGGGAGCATGGCAACGCGCATTGAATTCCAGAAACACGGTGGGCCAGACGTACTGAAAGCGGTGGAGTTCACCCCTGCCGCGCCTGGCGAAAATGAAGTTCAGGTTGAAAACAAAGCCATCGGTATAAACTACATCGACACCTATATTCGCGGCGGCCTCTACCCGCCTCCGTCAATGCCGAGCGGGCTGGGTACCGAGGCGGCCGGTATCGTCATCAACGTGGGCAGCGCGGTTAAGCATATTAAAGAAGGCGATCGCGTGGTGTATGCGCAATCTGCGCTGGGCGCTTACAGCTCCGTCCACAACGTCCCGGCGGATAAGGCCGCCCTGCTGCCCAACGCCATCTCCTTTGAGCAGGCGGCGGCCTCGTTCCTGAAGGGTTTGACCGTTTACTACCTGCTGCGCAAAACCTATGAAATTAAACCCGACGAGCAGTTCCTGTTTCACGCCGCGGCGGGTGGCGTCGGGCTTATCGCCTGTCAGTGGGCAAAAGCGCTGGGCGCGAAGCTGATCGGTACCGTGGGCAATGCGCAAAAAGCGCAGCGCGCGCTGCAGGCGGGCGCCTGGCAGGTGATTAACTACCGTGAAGAGAGCATTGTTGAACGGCTGAAAGAGATCACTAACGGCAAAAAAGTCCGCGTCGTGTATGACTCGGTAGGGAAAGACACCTGGGAAGCGTCGCTAGACTGTCTGCAGCGTCGAGGGCTGATGGTAAGTTTCGGGAATGCCTCAGGCGCCGTGACCGGCGTCAATCTCGGGATCCTGAACCAGAAAGGCTCGCTGTACGTGACGCGCCCTTCCCTGCAGGGTTATATCACCAGCCGGGAAGAACTTGAGGAAGCCAGCAACGAGCTGTTCTCGCTGATCGCCAGCGGGGTCATAAAAGTGGATGTGGCAGACGCGCAGAAATACGCGCTAACCGATGCGCAGCGCGCGCATGAGGTACTGGAGAGCCGGGCAACGCAGGGGTCGAGCCTGTTGATTCCCTGATCCCCAAAAAGAAATTGGGCTTCCCGTGGGAAGCCCTTTCTTTTTTTAGTTCGGCTGTATGTAGGGTACAGCTCGATGAATTCTTTAACGACAGCCATAGTGACAGATTCGATAAGCAAATCCTATTCTGTTCTAAGCCCCGCCGCCGGAAAAGTTACAAGTATGTGACGAACCCCTCAATACCTTAGTAACGAAAGCGGTTATTGCGCTGATAACTGGGCACTTTTGGCGCTTTAATCGCCCGAATCACCCACACCACCGCAATGGCCAGCAGTAACCACGGCAGCAGTTTGATCGTCAGGGCAAATAATCCGCCAATAAACATAACCACCGTCGCCACAACGATAGCCGCCAGAATGCCGAGCAGCGAAACGCCCGTCGCTAGCAGCATGACAAAAAAGCCAATCACAAAAAGTAGTTCCAGCATGGTGCTCTCCCACGAGTTCCCGAATAATGCAGTAAGCATTACAAAATTCATGCCAAAGCTAACATGCTGTTCTTAAAGCAAAACGCCCCGCGAGAATTCGCAGGGCGTGGTGAATTTGACGACTTTTTAGCGTAACTTATCGTTTATCCGCGACCAGATGCAGCGCGTGCTCCAGCACCTCAATATCGGCCCCGGCCTTGTGTGCGTTTTCGCTGAGATAGCGACGCCACTGGCGCGCCCCGGGGATCCCCTGGAACAGGCCGAGCATATGGCGTGTGATATGGCCGAGATACGTACCGTTACTCAACTCGCGTTCGATGTACGGGTACATCGCTCTCACCACCGCAACCGGATCGCTGTCTGCCCCTTCAACGCCAAAGATTTCGCGATCGACCGTCGCCAGAATGCCCGGGTTTTGGTACGCCTCGCGCCCGACCATGACGCCATCCATATGCGCCAGATGCGCGTTGGCCTCTTCCAGCGATTTGATGCCGCCGTTAATCGACATCGTCAGATGCGGGAAATCACGCTTCAGCTGGTACACGCGAGGGTAATCCAGCGGCGGAATTTCACGGTTCTCTTTCGGGCTCAGGCCAGAAAGCCAGGCTTTACGCGCGTGGATGATAAACATCTCGCATTCACCCTTGCCGGAAACCGTATTGATAAAATCGCACAGGAATTCGTAGCTGTCCTGGTCGTCAATGCCGATGCGGGTTTTAACCGTCACCGGAATGGAGACCACGTCGCGCATCGCCTTGATACAGTCCGCCACCAGCTGCGCGTTCCCCATCAGGCAAGCACCGAACATGCCGTTTTGCACGCGGTCGGACGGACAACCCACATTAAGGTTGATCTCGTCGTAGCCGCGCGCTTCTGCCAGCTTCGCACACTGCGCCAGCGCGGCCGGATCGCTGCCGCCCAGCTGCAGGGCAACCGGATGCTCTTCTTCGCTATAGGCCAGGTAGTCGCCCTTCCCGTGGATGATTGCGCCCGTGGTCACCATTTCGGTGTACAGCAGCGTGTGGCGGGAGAGCTGACGCAGGAAGTAGCGGCAGTGTCTGTCCGTCCAGTCGAGCATCGGCGCAATGGAAAAACGGTGTGCGGGAAAAGCAGTCTGTAATTCTGACGACATGGCGAAGTTTTAAGCATCTGGTGGAAAAGGGGCGCTACTATAGCACAAAGAAAAGCCGGAGGCGCAGCGCCTCCGGTGGACTTTAGAACGTCATGCTCAGTTGAGCCCCTGCGCCCCAGGTTTCGTCTTCGCCGTACAGCCCCATCAGGTCAACGTGAACGGTGCTAAACGGCGCGAAACCGACACCGCCGGTAAAGACATTGCTGTCGTTACCCTTCACGTCCGCGCGATAACCCGCACGCACGGCCAGCCAGCTCAGCGGCGTAACCTCGGCACCGACGCCAACGTACTGTGAGTTATCTTCGCTCTTGAAGCCTTTGGTTTCCGTCAGATCGCCATCGGCAGTCAGCGTCACCAGATCGTTGTGCCAGGCGGCCCCGGCGGTCACCAGCGGACGGATCTGGTAGGTATCTTTATAGCTCACCACTTCCCCGGTACGCCCGTTGCGGATACGGATATCTTTGGTGTCGATATCACGCGACATCAGGTTTTGTCCGCTCACGCCAACCGTCCAGTTTTCGCCGAAATCAGCCGCAATACCGGCATCAACGTTAAAGCCCGTATCGTCTGTACGGTAGCGGCTATCGTTCCACTTATTACTGTCGTAATCGTAGATTGAGGTGGTGTAGTTATAGACCCAGGTTTTTTGCAGTTTTGGCGTCACGCCCACGGATACCGGGACACCGCCGAGATCGAACTGGCGCGCAACGGCAACGCCGTAGTCGGACACAATTGCCGCCCGGCCAGAAGCCGTAGAGTTGAGGTTTTTGGTGATTTGATCCGTGCCGTTCAGGGCAGCATCCAGCGCGACACCGGCCGCTACCGCATCGCTTTTTTGAATACCGCGCAGATAATCAATGTCCTGTTGATCGATAGACGAGCTTACCCGACCATGGGCGTAGCCTTTCGCCATAAAGGCCACGGAGAGCACGTCGTTAGGGATACTCACTGCAATGCCAGCCCCTGCCGTCGCGCGTGCGGTTTTGCCCTTGAGATAGTCCAGCTCGTCGGCAAGATCTTTTGCCGCGCCCTGGAACTGGTTAATAGAACCCAGCGGATTGGTGATAATTTCAATCGGCGTAAGATTATCCACCACGTCTTTATAGTGGTTAATTTTGTCGTTGATATTATCAATCTCATCCTGAAGATTGTCTTTATCTGTGATCTGCGCGCCGACCGAAGGCAAGATAACCGTCACATCATCGTCCGGTTTTGCCTTTGCCAGCAGCGCGGGGTTGATTAACGCCCCACTGCCATAGCTGCCAGAGGCAACGCCAGTGCCACCCATTGCGTCGCTACGTGATTCTGTCCAGGTATTGGCTGCTCCCGCCTGATTTGCCATAAACAAGGAGACAGCGATACTCACCACCGAAAATTTAAAATTTTTTTTCACAGGATGCCCGTTATAGTCTGTTATGAAATAACCCCTGTCTGTTATCACCCAAACAGGAACGAACTATTGCTGTGAATAAGTAGTAAAAGACCCGCTATTTCTTTCCCTAAGTAAAATTCCCTTACGGCCTGTTATATTTTGTGACGGCCCTCAATATTTATAGAAGAGGAAATTATTTTTTCCCAGGTTTTCCATCGTGCGGTCCAAAAAACTGTGGAGGATGGTCGACCCAGCGATCTTCACGCGTGGCGGCATACACGGGGTTGAGCGGGTAGTAGATGCGGTTGTGCTTCTTGTTGGCCTCGCCAACGACCAGTAGCCGAACCTCTTCATCCGTGTTGTTGATAAAGGTATGGCAGATACCGGTTCCGGCGGGGAACCCCACGCTGTCGCCCGGTTCAAGCTTCCACAAATAGCCATTAATCCAGGCCTCCGGGTAGCCTTCGAGCACGTAGATAAACTCTTCTTCGTCGCTTTCCGCATGGGGATAAGACGTCCTGCGTCCCGGCGGCAACCGTTCATGATGAATGCCAATGCGCCCGAGCCCGAGCCTGCGAGCCAGCGGTGCACCGATAGAAAACAGCTCATCACTCCCTGGATAGGTCGAATCATCCGCACCTTCAACGTCGCGCCAGTGCCGAATACAGTCAGGTCTTTTCATTGTTTATTTCCCGGTTTGCGATGGGTCAGGTATAGCACAGACTGGCGGATCTCGGTGTTTTTACCAGAACATGATAAAGTGAGGGTTTTCCGTCCTATAACATCCGGGGTGCTACATGGATAAGTCCACAAAAGAGCTGTTAGCGCAGGCCGAAAAGCTGTGCGCGCAACGCAATGTGCGCCTGACTCCGCAGCGCCTTGAAGTATTACGTCTGATGAGCCTGCAGCAGGGTGCAATCAGCGCCTACGATCTGCTCGACCTGCTCCGCGAAAGCGAGCCGCAGGCGAAACCGCCGACGGTCTACCGCGCGCTGGATTTCCTGCTGGAACAAGGATTCGTGCATAAAGTAGAGTCCACAAACAGCTATGTGCTGTGCCATCTGTTCGATCAGCCAACGCATACATCGGCGATGTTTATCTGTGACCGCTGTGGGGTTGTGAAAGAAGAAGGCGCGGAAGGCGTGGAAGACATTATGCATTCGCTGGCCGCTAAAATGGGCTTTGCCCTGCGTCATAACGTGATTGAAGCGCACGGGCTGTGTTCAGCGTGCGTTGAAGTGGAAGCCTGTCGTCATCAGGACGCGTGCCAGCATGACCACTCTATACTCGTGAAGAAAAAGCCGCGTTAGCGACAAAAGAAAAGGCGGCTTAGAGCCGCCTCGTGGGTTATTCAGCGTTACCAGCGGTAGTCGTTACGGGTTTCCCAGTCTTTGACTTCGTTTTCCGCCTGATCTTTCGCGTAGCCGTAACGTTCCTGAATTTTACCGACAAGCTGATCGCGTTTACCTTCAATGACGGTCATATCGTCATCAGTCAGCTTACCCCACTGTTCTTTCGCTTTACCTTTGAACTGCTTCCAGTTGCCGCCGATTTCGTCTTTATTCATCATCGTGTCCTCTTAGTTAAGCGTCGGGTCGTAACGTCCGTTACGTTCTTTTCTGCTGGACGTGATAATTATTGTAGTTAAGGATTCGGCTGTTGGTTTCATATTCGGAATCTTTAACCGTCACGATATATCGTGACGCGAGGGGAACCAGGTATTGTCCCGCCAGTGGCGCCGCCAGATAAAAGCCAGCGATAACCCCCGCAGCGAGAGGAAGACGGCAAGGGCCAGCCATAAACCGTGGTTGCCAAGCCACGGTAGCGTCAACAGCGTCAGGCCAAATCCGGCCGCCGCGACAGCCATGCTGTTACGCATTTCGGCTCCGCGCGTCGCACCGATAAACATGCCGTCCAGGAGATAACACCAGACGCCGACCACCGGTAAAATCACCTGCCAGATAAGGTAATGGCCCGCCAGCTCGCGCAGTGAAGAAAGAGAGGTGAGTAACGCCACAATCTGCTCGCCAAAACAGGCATAAACCAGACCAAACGCCAGCGCGACCAGTCCCGACTGACGGCAGGCTGCCCGCCAGACATCCTGTAGCTGCCCGCTTTCGCGCGCGCCATACGCCTGCCCAGAATGCGCTTCAACCGCATAGGCAAAGCCGTCCAGCGCGTAGGCGGTAAAGGTCAGAAGCGTCATCAATACCGCGTTGACCGCGACGATTTCGGGCCCCAGCCGGGCCCCGAAAACCGTCAGCGCGCCGAAACAGAGCTGAAGAAGCAGCGAGCGCAGCATGATGTCACGGTTGAGCGCCAGCAGCTTACGGATATTCCCGCGCCAGGCGGTTTTAAGCAGCGCAAGGGAGATCCCGCGCATCGCCAGAACGCGCCAGACCATCCACAAACCAATAATAAAGGTTCCGTATTCTGCAATCGCGGTCGCCAGTGCCGCACCCTGCACGTTCATATGCAGACCCATCACCAGCCAGATATCCAGCACGATGTTGAGAAGGTTACCCACTACCAGCAAAATCACCGGTGCACGGGCGTACTGTACGCCCAGGAGCCAGCCCAGCAGAACCAGGTTAGCCAGCGAGGCGGGCGCGCTGAGCCAGCGGATTTCAAGAAAACGTCGCGCCTGCTCCAGTACCGCTTCGCTGCCGCCAACGATATGAAGCGCAAGGTCAATCAGGGGAGCGCGCAGTAAAACGATTAACGCCCCCGCGCCAAGCGCAAGTATCAGCGGCTGCACCAGCGCGCGAGCCAGACGCAGCGGATCTTTTGCGCCATAAGCCTGTGCGGTCAGTCCGGTGGTGCTCATGCGCAAAAAGAGCAGCAGCATAAACAGGAAGCTGGTTGCCGTCGCGCCAATCGCCACGCCGCCAAGATAAACAGGCGAATCAAGATGACCAATAACGGCAGTATCGACCAGACCCAGCAAGGGCACGGTGATATTGGAGAAAATCATTGGCAGAGCAAGACGCCACAATGCCTTATCGGATGCCGTCAGCAGTGACATGAAAAATACCGGGAGCAGAAAATGAATCAGGCTACAGCGGAGCCGTAGCCTGTCAGGAAGAGATTAAAGCCATTCACCGTTGCGAATAACCCCAACCGCCAGTCCTTCGATAGAGAAGTTATGTTCACGGAGATCCACCACAATCGGGGAGAACTCGTTGTTTTCAGGCAACAGCTGGACGGTGTTACCCTGCTTTTTAAGGCGCTTGACGGTGACTTCGTCATCGATGCGTGCGACCACGACCTGGCCGTTGCGCACATCCTGCGTTTTGTGAACCGCAAGCAGATCGCCGTCAAGAATACCGATGTCTTTCATTGACATACCGCTTACGCGCAGCAGGAAATCAGCGCTCGGTTTGAACATGGCTGGATCGACCTGATAGTGGCCTTCAATATGCTGCTGTGCCAGTAAAGGCTCACCCGCAGCAACGCGCCCCACCAGCGGAATGCCCGTCTCTTCTTCCACCAGCAGGCGGATACCACGTGACGCGCCCGAAACAATCTCAATCACGCCCTTACGTGCCAGCGCTTTCAGGTGTTCTTCGGCAGCATTCGGAGAACGGAAGCCCAGACGCTGCGCGATTTCCGCACGCGTGGGTGGCATACCCGTCTGGCCGATATGATCCCGGATGAGATCAAACACCTCTTGCTGCCTGGTCGTTAACGCTTTCATTCCGCCCCCTGGGTGTATATACAGTTATGCTGTGAGTATATACAGTCAAAGGCGATTTTGGAACCAAAAACTGCACAAAAAACCAGGGACTTAATTATTCCTCGAGGCTCATCGGAAATGTGACCAAAGCAGCGTGACCCAGGTGATAACGGCAGTAATAATTGACAGCAGCACGGCAGCAGAGCCCATGTCTTTTGCCCGGCCAGCGAGTTCGTGGAAATCAGAGCCGATACGGTCAACAACAGCCTCAATAGCGCTATTAAGAATTTCCACTATCATCACCAGAAGCACGGAGCCGATCAGAAGTACGCGTGTTATTGCATCAACATCAAGGAAACAGGCGATAATCACCGCGATGATAGCGGCGACGCCCTCCTGGCGAAAAGCGGCTTCATTGATCCACGCGGCGCGGAAACCTTTCCAGGAATAGCCGGCGGCTTTGATGATTCGAGTTAACCCAGTGGTATTATTGGCCATTAAAAGAACCTTTTATTGGAAATAGCGTCAGTAACTATAGCTGTAGCGCGTTTCGCTGCCGCTTGAAGTATGACGGGTAACAACAGAAATTTTGCGCGCTTTCTGTTATCCTTGCGCCGCAATTGCATTATTAACCAGAGGCTTTACATCGTTTATGTCCGGCTGGCCACGAATTTACTACAAATTACTTAATTTACCATTAAGCATCCTGGTAAAAAGCAAGTCTATCCCAGCAGAACCCGCGCTGGAATTGGGGCTCGATACGTCGCGTCCTATTATGTACGTTTTGCCTTATAACTCGAAGGCAGACTTACTGACGCTTCGCGCCCAGTGTCTGGCGCATGACCTACCTGACCCGCTTGAACCGCTGGAAGTTGACGGCACCCTGCTGCCGCGCTACGTGTTCATTCATGGCGGACCTCGCGTGTTTACCTATTACACGCCAAAAGAAGAGTCCATCAAGCTGTTCCATGACTATCTCGACCTGCACCGCAGCAATCCTGACCTGGATGTGCAGATGGTGCCGGTATCGGTGATGTTTGGTCGCCGTCCGGGCCGTGAAAAAGGTGAAGAGAATCCACCGCTGCGCATGCTTAACGGCATCCAGAAATTCTTCGCGGTCTCCTGGCTGGGACGCGACAGCTTTGTGCGCTTCTCGCCTTCCGTTTCGCTGCGTCGAATGGCGGACGAGCACGGCACCGACAAGATCATCGCGCAAAAACTGGCGCGCGTGGCGCGTATGCACTTCGCCCGTCAGCGCCTGGCTGCCGTAGGGCCACGCCTCCCGGCGCGTCAGGATCTGTTCAACAAGCTGCTGGCTTCCAAAGCGATTGCCCGCGCCGTAGAAGACGAAGCGCGCAGCAAGAAAATTTCGCATGAGAAAGCCCAGCAGAACGCCATTGCGCTGATGGAAGAGATTGCAGCGAACTTCTCTTACGAGATGATCCGCCTTTCCGATCGTATTCTCGGCTTTACCTGGAACCGCCTCTACCAGGGCATCAACGTTCATAACGCCGAGCGCGTACGTCAGCTGGCGCACGATGGCCATGAAATTGTCTATGTTCCCTGCCACCGCAGCCACATGGACTACCTGCTTCTTTCCTATGTCCTCTATCACCAGGGGCTGGTGCCGCCGCACATCGCTGCCGGCATCAACCTGAACTTCTGGCCAGCAGGCCCGATTTTCCGCCGCCTGGGCGCCTTCTTTATCCGGCGTACCTTTAAGGGCAACAAGCTCTACTCCACCGTATTCCGTGAATATCTCGGCGAGCTGTTCAGCCGCGGCTATTCCGTGGAGTACTTCGTGGAGGGCGGCCGTTCCCGTACCGGACGTCTGCTCGATCCTAAGACCGGCACGCTGTCGATGACCATTCAGGCCATGCTGCGCGGAGGAACCCGTCCCATCACGCTGGTGCCAATCTACATTGGCTATGAGCACGTAATGGAAGTGGGCACTTACGCCAAAGAGCTGCGCGGTGCGACCAAAGAGAAAGAGAGCCTGCCGCAGATGCTGCGCGGCCTGAGCAAGTTACGCAACCTGGGCCAGGGCTACGTGAACTTTGGCGAGCCGATGCCGCTGATGACGTATCTGAACCATCACGTTCCGGAGTGGCGCGAGTCCATCGACCCTATCGAAGCGATCCGTCCGGCCTGGCTGACGCCAACGGTCAACGGCATTGCGTCCGAGTTGATGGTGCGCATTAACAACGCCGGGGCGGCTAACGCCATGAACCTGTGCTGTACGGCGCTTCTCGCTTCGCGCCAGCGCTCGCTGACCCGTGAACAGCTGACGGAACAGCTGGATTGCTATCTGGATATGATGCGCAACGTGCCATATTCGGTCGATTCAACCGTGCCTTCTGCGACCGCCAGTGAGCTTATCGATCACGCGCTGCAGATGAACAAGTTTGAAGTCGAAAAAGACACGATCGGCGACATCATCATTCTGCCGCGCGAGCAGGCAGTGCTGATGACGTACTACCGCAACAACATCACCCATATGCTGATGCTGCCGTCGCTCATGGCGGCCATCATCACCCAGCATCGCCGCATCTCGCGTCAGGAGCTATTGCGTCACGTTGATACGCTCTACCCGATGCTGAAAGCGGAGCTGTTCCTGCGCTGGAGCAAAGAAGAGCTGGCGGGCGAGCTGGACAAACTGACGGAAGAACTGCGCCGCCAGGGGCTGATCACCGTCACGAATGACGAGCTGCACATCAATCCGTCACGCTCCCGTACCCTGCAGCTGCTGGCGGCCGGTGCGCGCGAAACGCTGCAGCGCTACGCCATTACCTTCTGGCTGCTGAGTGCGAACCCGTCTATCAACCGCGGTACGCTGGAAAAAGAGAGCCGGACGCTGGCACAGCGCCTGTCCGTTCTGCACGGCATTAACGCCCCTGAATTCTTCGACAAAGCGGTCTTCAGTTCCCTGGTGCTGACGCTGCGTGACGAAGGCTTTATCAGCGATACGGGCGATGCCGAACCGGAAGAGACGCTGAAGGTATACCAGATGCTGGCAGAGCTGATCACCTCGGACGTGCGTTTGACGATTGAGAGCGCCACGCAGGGCGAATGATGTGAAAACGCCGGGTGGTGGTCTCACCTTTCCCGGCCTGCTGTCTGCATAATAAAAAGGCCCGGTAAGCGCTAACGCTACCGGGCCTTATTTTTAAGCCGTTTTAAATCACCGCATTTAGCTCAGCAGCGTAAAGGCAATCATCCCGACAATCGCACCCGTCGTGCCGAGGATGGTTTCCATCAGCGTCCAGGTTTTCAGGGTCTGCGCTTCGGTGGCGCCGGTGAATTTACCGAACAGCCAGAAGCCTGCGTCGTTAACGTGGGAGACCACAATCGAACCGCCCGCGATACAGATAGACAGCGCGGCCATCTGCGCACCGGAGTAGTTCAGCTGTTCAATTACCGGCATCACCAGGCCCACGGCGGTTAAACATGCCACGGTTGCAGAACCCTGGATAATACGCACCGCCGCAGCCAGCACAAAGCAGGTTACCGCAATCGGCAGGCCCATTCCGGTCAGCGCCTCACCCAGAGCCGGGCCTACGCCAGAATCCACCAGCACCTGCTTGAACACGCCGCCTGCACCGATCACCAGCAGGATGATACCCGCAGGCTGCAGCGCGGCACCGCAGATCTCCATCACCCGGTCTTTCGGCATCCCCTGACGCATCGCCAGGCCGTAAATCGCCACCAGACAGGCCACCAGGATCGCCGTAAACGGATGGCCGATGAACTCGAACCACTCGTAGGCGGAAGACCCTACCGGCACAAAGCGCGCGGCGATAGTTTTCAGCCCCACGAGAACCAGCGGCAACAGGATCAGCGACAGGCTAAAGCCGAAGGACGGCATTTTGCCTTCGCCCAGGTGCGGCTCGGTGATGTCGTCAGGAATGTGCAGCTCAACGTAACGGCTGATGAAGTTGCCCCAAAGCGGGCCGGCAATAATCATCCCCGGGATCGCCGCGCACAGGCCAATCAGAATCATCCAGCCAAAGTCAGCGTGCATCTGGGAGGCCAGCAGCATCGGCGCGGGTCCGGGCAGCAGAAACGCTGCGGCCGCCGCCACGCCCGCAAACAGCGGAATAACCAGCTTCACGAGGTTAGTGCCGGTATGGCGAGCCATGGAGAACGCCACGCTAATCAGCAGCACCACGGCGACTTCGAAGAACAGCGGCAGCGCGCAAATCAGCCCCGCCAGGCCTATCGCATAGTGCGCGCGGCTGTGGCCAAAGGATTTCAGCATTTTGACGGCAATCTGGTCGACCGCGCCCGTCTCGTGCAAAATCTTGCCAAACATCGCGCCAAGCGCGACCACAATCGCCAGGAAGCCCAGCGTGCCGCCCATCCCTTTTTCCATCGTCGCGGCGATCTTGTCGAGCGGCATACCGGAAAAGAGACCTGCACCAATAGAAACCACCATCAAAGCAACAAAGGCGTGCATACGCGCCTTCATCACTAAAAACAGCAGCAGCAATACGGAACCCACTGCTGTCAAAACTAGCGTCAATGTACTCAAAACTTACTGCCTTTTATTAATGACCTCGATGGTGCTGGCAACAACACCTTCCAGTGACTGATCGATATCAACCACTAAGACGTCTTTCTCGTCTTCACCCGGCTCCTGCAGCGCTTCGAACTGCGTCACCAGCATCTGAGTTTTGAAGAAGTGACCCTTACGCGCCTTCAGGCGGCTTTCAATCACCTCGAAGTCTCCTTTCAGGTAGATGAAAGAGAGGTTCGGGTTGCCGTCACGCAGCAGGTTGCGATAGGTTTTTTTCAGCGCGGAGCAGACGATCAGGGAAACTTTATTGGTGCGCTGCATGGCGAACGCGGCGTCATTCAGCGCCTGCAACCACGGCTTGCGGTCGTCGTCGTTCAGCGGCTCGCCGGAGGCCATTTTCATGATGTTGCTGCGCGGATGGAGGAAGTCGCCATCAAGGAACGCAGCCTGGAGTTGATGCGCCACTTCGCTGGCTACGGCTGATTTCCCGCTACCGGAAACGCCCATCAGGACGTAGACGTGGTGATCGTGATTAGTCGTGCTCAAAGGGTGTCCCTCAGTCAATTGTTACGGGTAACAGTTATCGGTAACATTGTCCTGCCGGGGCAAAAGAGAAGCAATATCCAAACGTGCGCGAAGTGAATAAGTGTGAGCTACTTCAAATTTGTCAGTTCAAATAGATCCACCCGGTGACAAGGTGAAACCTAAATCTAACATTTTTGGGGTAACCGTCTCGCCACGAATGCGCGCCAGCAGGCGTTCTGCGCCAATGCGGCCCATACGTTCACGTGGGGTCAGGACGCTCGCCAGACGCGGCTCCATCACCTGGCCAATGTCGTGGCCGTGGAAGCCGGCGATCGCCATATCATCAGGGATCTTCAGCCCCAGACGCTGACACTCAAACGCCGCGCCGACCGCAAGGTCATCGTTGGTACAGAAAATACCGTCCAGTTGCGGATACTCACGTCGCGCCTGACGCATCAGCTCAATACCCGACGTATAGGAAGAGGACTGCTCCACCATCACGCTGTAAGGGGTTAAGTTCGCGTCGAGCATCGCCTGCTCGTATCCCTTCTGTTTGATGATAGTACGTTCATCAAGTCGCGCACCCAGGTAGGCAATATGACGATGCCCGCGAGCGATAATTGCCGCCGTCATCTGACGCGCCGCTTCGAAGTTATCAAAGCCCACGGCGATGTCGAGGCACGGCGACTGGCTGTCCATCAGTTCCACCACCGGAATGCCGGCGACTTCAATCATTTTGAGCGTGCGGGCTGTGTGGGTACGTTCGGTTAAAATCAGGCCGTCAATGTTCCAGGAAAGCATCGATTCCAGACGTTCCTCTTCCAGTTCCGGCTTGTAACCGTAGTGGGCGAGCATGGTCTGGTAACCAAAAGCATCGGTGACGCTTTCAATGCCGCGCAGAACTTCGGCGAACACCTGGTTGGTTAAGGACGGCAGAAGGACGCCCACCGCGCGGCTGGTCGCATTCGAGAGAATATCGGGTGCGCGGTTGGGGATATAACCCAGTTCATCAAGGGCAGCGGCAATCTTGCCACGCAACGCCACGGAAACCTGTTCCGGGTTACGTAAAAAACGGCTGACCGTCATTTTGGTCACACCGACGCGATCGGCGACATCCTGAAGTACGGGGCGTTTCTTTTTCATCGTCCTGAGAAATCTTGAAGTGAGAGATTTTCTCAGTTTATCACGGACAAAGCCCATCCTTCCCCTGTCATAGGGAAGGATGGGCATTTATTTATGATTTATTACACCGGCGGCAGGTCAAACAGCAGAATTTCACTTTCGCTGTCGGCATGCACGGAGAGCGCCTGCTCGTCCCAGATTGCCAGACCATCGGCGGTTGTCGCTTTGGTGCCGTTGATGGACACTTCACCTTTCACCACCTGGATCCAGACGCGGCGGTTAGCGGCAATCTGATGCACAGACTGTTCATCTTTCGCCAGCGCCCAGCGGTACAACTCCATATCCTGATGCACTTTCAGGGAACCTTCACGCGCGTCCGGGGACAGTACCAGCTGTTTGCCCTGTTTCGCGTCAAAGCGGCGCTGCTCGTAGCGCGGCGTGATGCCGGTTTCTTCTGGAATGATCCAGATTTGATACAGGTGCAGTTTTTCCGTTTTGCTCGGGTTGTACTCGGAGTGACGTACCCCGGTACCCGCGCTCATAATCTGGAACTCGCCCGCCGGAACCTGCTCTTTGTTGCCCATGCTGTCCTGGTGCTCAACCGCGCCTTCCAGCACATAGGTCAGGATTTCCATGTCTTTGTGCGGGTGGGTACCAAAGCCCTGGCCTGCGTCAATCACGTCGTCATTAATCACGCGCAGTGCGGAGAAGCCCATGAAGTTCGGGTCGTAGTAGTCGGCAAACGAGAATGAATGCCATGAGTCCAGCCAGCCATGATTCGCGTGACCACGTTCGTTTGCTTTGCGTAAGTAGATCATTGTTTTCACCCTCAGTTCGTTTCGATGGAGTAAGTGTGGACGCAAACGGTCTGGGATCATAGAGGGTGAAAATTGACTCCTCTGTTCAAAAATTATGAACAAGCGCAGAGGAGCCTTTTTTGCTTATTTCGCGAGGGTTACCGTGGCAGGAGAGGCCTGTTCGAAGGCCCGCTCAAGGATTTCCAGGTTGGTCAGAACGTCAGATTCCTTGACGTAATTCGGCGTGCCGTTGGCGAGGGTCTCAAACAGCGCATCGTACACGCGGCCGTAGTCACCCGCTTCGGGTTTGAGTTCTTCCCTGACCGTCACGCCCTCGTCGTTCACATACTCCAGCACGCCAACGGAATCATCCGCCGCAAATCCCGGCTCACCGGGCATAACGTTGGCCTTCAGGCTGGTCTCCTGCTGGTCAATGCCGTACTTAATAAACGAGCCTCGGGTCCCGTGAACGATAAATTTCGGATAGTCGATTTTCACCAGATGGCTGGTCTTGACGATGGCTTTGAGGTCGCCGTAGAACAGCTGCGCTTCAAAGGTATCGTCCGGGTTGGCTTTATTCCGCAGGCTGCGGATGTCATAAGTGACATGATCCGGGCGGCCAAACAACGAGATGATCTGGTCCATGGTATGGACGCCCAAACCATAGAAGGAGCCATCCTGCGGCAGCCCGGGCTGGGTTTCCGCCACCGGGCGGTAGTAGTCGAAGTGGCTTTCAATTTCCACAATGTCGCCGAGCTTGCCGCTATCAATCGCCTTTTTCGCCGTCAGGAAGCAGCTGTCGAAGCGACGGTTCTGATACGGCGTAACGGTCAGGCCTTTGCTTTTCGCCAGCGCGAACAGTTCCTTCGCTTCGGCGATAGTCGGGGTGAAGGGCTTTTCTACCAGCACGTTTTTGCCCGCTTCGAGCGCGCACTTAGCGTAGTCGAAGTGGCTGTCGGCGTGGGTACAGACGATGACCAGTTTAACCTGCGGGTCGCCCAGTACCTCGTCGAGATCGCTGGTGAAATGAATATGGGAATACTGCGGGGATTGCTCTTCCGGCTTCGCGCGGCGGCGATAGATATGGGCCACGTGCCAGGTATCTTTACGGTGAAGAACATACGGAAGGTGGTAACGCGTGGTGCTTTTGCCAAATCCAATAAATGCGCAATGTAGTGTCATGGCTCAGTCCTTTTTAAGGTTACTGAGTCTAACCATAACAAAAAAAAAGCCAGCGAGAAGCTGGCTAAAGTAATACTGGAAGCAATGTGAGCAATGTCGTGCTTTCAGGTTCCCGTAGCGGTCTTCCTGAATGCAGAGCAATAATAATCATTCTCATTCGCACTTGTCCAATACTTTTTGCAAAAATTAGCGGTTGACTCAAATTTTAAAGTCATTGATGTTGGAAGGGACGTTTAACTGACTGAGGAATAAGGAATGAGTGAAATAGTGATACGCCACATCGAACCCAGCGATGCAGAAGCTTTGCGTGACATCATGTCGCATCCTGATGTGTATCACGACACGCTACAGCTCCCTCATCCCTCAATGGAAATGTGGCACGAACGCGTTGCGACAAAACCAGGCCGACGCCATCTTGTTGCCTGTCTGGAACAGCGCGTTATCGGACATATGGCGCTGGACGTGATGGAAAACCCCCGTCGCAGCCACGTTGCCACATTCGGCATAAGCGTGGCTGCGGATATGCAGGGGCGCGGCGTAGGCCGCAGGCTCATGAGCGAAATGATTAACCTGTGCGACAACTGGCTGCGCATTGAACGCATAGAACTGACGGTCTTTGCCGATAACCCGGCGGCAGTCGCGCTCTATAAAAATTTTGGCTTTGAAATCGAAGGGACCGGCAGGAAATTTGCCCTGCGCAACGGCGAGTATGTGGACGCGTATTATATGGCGCGGATGAAGTAGTTTATTGCCCTCACCCTAACCCTCTCCCATAGGGAGAGGGAATGAAAAACCCAGGCCGGGTAAGGCGAAGCCGCCACCCGGCAACAACACATCAATACCCCGCCGATAAATCATCCACCGACCGCGGGTCCGACGCGCCAAACAACGCCCCGTCTGGACCCACCATAATGCTCTGGGTGCTGCCCATCGCCTCTTTCACCGCTACCTTCTGCCCGCGCTGCTCCAGCAGTTTAATCGTATCCGGGCTAAAGCCCTTCTCGACGCGCAGCTCGTCCGGCAGCCACTGGTGGTGGAAACGCGGGGCGTTGGTCGCTTCGGCGACGTTCATTCCAAAGTCGATGCTGTTCACCACCATCTGCAGCACGGTAGTGATAATACGGCTACCGCCCGGGCTACCGGTCACCAGCCAGGTTTTACCATCTTTCACCACGATAGTCGGCGACATGGACGACAGCGGGCGTTTCTTCGGCCCTACCGCATTCGCATCGCCGCCCACCAGCCCGTAGACGTTCGGCACGCCCGGCTTGGCGGAGAAGTCATCCATCTCGTTGTTCAGCAGAATGCCGCTGTTGCCCGCCACAATTCCGGTACCAAACGTGGTGTTGAGCGTGTAGGTCACCGCTACCGCGTTACCGTCTTTATCCACCACCGAGAAATGGGTGGTCTGGTTGCTTTCATACGGCGCCAGCTTGCCTGGGCGGATCTCGCTCGACGGCTTGGCCTTGTTGATATCAATCTGGTCGGCAATGGATTTGGCATACGCCTTGTTAGTCAGCGCCTGCCACGGCACCTTCACGAAGTCCGGATCGCCGAGATATTCCGACCGGTCGGCGTAAGCGCGTTTTTCCGCTTCCGCCATCACCTGCATGGCATCCGCACTGCCGAAGCCGAACTTGTGCATGTCGAAGTTTTCGAGAATGTTGAGGATCTGCACGATGTGAATGCCCCCGGAAGACGGCGGCGGCATGGAGAACACCTCGTAGCCGCGGTAGGTTCCGCTAATCGGCTCGCGCTCCACCGCTTTGTATTCTGCCAGATCGGCTTTGGTGATGAGCCCGCCGTTCTTTTGCATCTCTTCAGCAATCTGGTCAGCAATCGCCCCTTTGTAGAAAGCGTCCGGGCCGTGCTCCGCAATCAGCTCCAGGCTTTTGGCGAGGTTTTTCTGCACCAGCCTGTCGCCCTTCTTCAACGGCTCACCGTCTTTCCAGAAGATCGCTTTGCTGTTTTCATGATTCGGAATAACTTCGCTGCCGTAGGTTTTGAGGTCGTCCGCCAGCGCATCGTTTACCACAAAGCCGTCGCGCGCCAGCTTGATGGCAGGCTGCACCACTTTATTCAGCGGCAGGGTGCCGTATTTTTCCAGCGCCAGCGAGAAGCCTGCGACGGTGCCCGGCGTGCCGGAGGCGAGGTGCGACGTCAGGGATTTTTTGCTGTCAGGGTTACCCTGATCGTCGAGGAACATATCGCGGGACGCCTGAGCAGGCGCCATCTCGCGGAAGTCGATGGCCGTCGTTTTGCCGTCTTTGGTGCGCAGCATCATAAAGCCGCCGCCGCCCAGGTTCCCCGCCTGCGGGTGCGTCACCGCCAGCGCATAGCCGACGGCGACCGCTGCATCAACCGCGTTACCGCCCTGCTTGAGAATATCGACGCCCACTTTGGTTGCCAGAGCATCCACCGACGCCACCATGCCATGGGTTGCCCGCACGGGATGAAAAACATCCTCCTCCACGCCGTAAGAAACAGGAGGAGCCGCTGGCGAGTTGGCCGCCACGCTAAATGTGCCGCCGGCCATCAGCGCAGCGATTGCTACCCAGCGCAAAAACGTTGGTTTCATCATTATTGTTCTCCAGGTGAAGGGATCCATATTCCCCGCTTAAGCCTGGTTCACAACTCCTAAAAAATCATCGTCATGGTGAAATCAGGGTAAACTTAAGAGAGACCTCAAAAGGAGGAAATGACAATGAAACGCTTACTGATTCTTACGGCGCTGATCCCGTTTGCCGCGCTCGCACAGCCACTGAACACCATGAATAACCCGAACCAGCAGGGTTATGTTATCCCGAGCCAGCAGCGCATGCAGACCGAGATGATGAGCCAGCAGCAACAGCAGAAAGGGATGCTGAATCAGCAGCTGAAAACGCAGACCCAGATGCAGCAGCAGAGCCTGCAAAATCAGATGAATACCAACACGCAGCGCGTGCAGCAGGGACAGGTACGTGAACAGCCGCTGCCCAATAAAAACGGCGGGATGTTAGGCGGCATGACGTCGTCAGGCAGCGGACAGCAGCATATGCTGCCGCCGCAGTCGAACGGCAGTATGCTTAATCCGCAGAACTAAAGTTCGGGCCGATGATGTCAATCGCATCGGTACAGATGCTGTCCACGCCCCAGCGCAGCAGCTCGGCCGCGCGCTGGGGCTTGTTGACCGTATAAACCAGAATATGCAGACCCGCCGCTTTCAACATCTTCACCCGCGCCTCATCCAGCAGCCTGTGGTTGAGATGAATAGAGACACACGCTAAGCGGGTCGTCAGCTCGCGCCAGTCTTCGCGCCACTCGTCCAGCAGCAGCCCGCGCGGCAGTTCCGGCACGGCCGCCTGTGCCGCTTCCAGGGCGTCAACTTCAAACGAGGAGAGCAGCGGCGGCGTCATGCCTTCCCACAGCTCACGCGCGGCCAGCGCGATAACCTTGCCCGTTAACGGCCCAGTACCGGTGGTCGGTTTGATTTCGATATTGGCCATCATGCCGTGCTGGCGGCAGCGATCTGCCACTTCCGCCAGCAGCGGCAGCGGCTCGCCTTTGAATTCGCCGCTGTACCAGCTTCCGGCATCTACCTTAAGCAGATCGCGCCACGGCAATTCACCCGCCACGCCCCAGCCGTTGCTGGTGCGTTCGAGGTTATCGTCATGCAGCAAGAAAATTTCGCCGTCTTTCGACAGCTTGGCGTCGAACTCGATCATCGTGTGGCCGTAGCGCGCGCCAACGTCAATCGCCGCCAGCGTGTTTTCCGGCGCCAGCTTACCGCCGCCCCGGTGGGCGACGATGTGGGGATAAGGCCAGTTGCTCATACTCGTTGTCCTGTTTCACCGTCAAAGAAGTGCAGGTGATTTTCCGGCAGGTGCAGCCACAGCGTGCTGCCTGCTTTCGGGCGTTCCTGATGCGCTAAACGCACCACTATTTTTTGCTCACCCCAGCGTCCGTGCGCCAGGTTATCTGCACCCAACATCTCCAGCGTGTCCATCACCAGCGGCACGCCGCCGTCCGCCTGAGAGGTTAAACCAAAATGCTCCGGGCGGATACCGAGCGTCATCTTACGCCCGGCGTGGCCACGATAGTACCAGTTGATGGGCAATGCCATCCCGCTTTCCAGTTCAAAGTGGGTGCCCGCGCTGCTGATCCGTCCTTCCAGCAGGTTCATTGCCGGGCTGCCGATAAAGCTCGCCACAAAGCGGGTAGCCGGTTTCTCATACACCTCCACCGGGGTGCCAATCTGCTCGGCGATGCCTTTGTTCATCACCATCACGCGCTGGGCGAGGGTCATGGCTTCGACTTGATCGTGGGTCACGTACAGGGAGGTGGTTTTCAGACGACGGTGCAACTGCTGCAGCTCAAGACGCATCTGCACGCGCAGCTTGGCGTCGAGGTTAGAGAGCGGTTCGTCGAACAGGAACACCGCCGGATCGCGCACGATGGCGCGCCCCATCGCCACGCGCTGGCGCTGGCCGCCGGAGAGCTCGCGCGGGCGGCGCTTCAGCAGGCCGTCCAGCTCCAGAATGCGTGCCGCCTCTTTCACGCGCTCCTCGATATGGCCTTTTCCCATCCCGCGGATTTTCAGCCCCCAGGCCATGTTCTCTTCCACGCTCATGTGCGGATAAAGCGCGTAGTTCTGGAACACCATCGCGATGCCGCGATCTTTGGGCTCCATCTCGGTAACGCGCTGGCGGTCAATCCAGATATCTCCGGACGTCACGCGCTCCAGCCCCGCCACCATGCGCAGCAGGGTGGATTTGCCGCAGCCGGACGGGCCGACCATGACGATGAATTCCCCGTCCGCCACGTCGAGCGTCAGCGGCTGAATCACCTGGGTTTTACCGTCCCAGCTTTTGGTTACTGCCTGAAGTTTTAAACCTGCCATCTTATTTCTCGCTATCGACCAGGCCGCGGACAAACGCACGCTGCATGGCTAAAACAATGACTACGGGTGGGATAAGGGTGAGCAGCATCGCCGCCATCACCTGGTTCCAGAGGGTGGTGCCTTCGCCGGTGGCGATCATGCCTTTGATGCCCGCGACGGCGGTGCCGAGGTTGACGTCCTGAATAATCAGCAGCGGCCACAGGTACTGGTTCCAGCCGTAGATAAAGGTGATCACAAACAGCGCCGCGAGGTTGGTTTTCGACAGCGGCAGCACAATGTCGCGGAAGAAGCGCATCGGCGAGGCGCCGTCGATGCGGGCGGCTTCAATCAGCTCGTCCGGCAGGGTCATAAAGAACTGGCGGAACAGGAAGGTGGCGGTCGCCGAGGCCATCAGCGGCAGGGTTAAGCCCGCGTAGCTGTCGAGCATCTTCAGGTTGGCGATCACCTCCACCGTCGGGAAGATACGCACCTCCACCGGCAGCATCAGGGTGATGAAAATCATCCAGAAGAACAGGTTACGCAGCGGAAAGCGGAACCAGACGATGGCGAACGCCGAAAGCATCGACACCGTGATTTTGCCGACGGTGATGCCAAACGCCATGATGAAGCTGTTGAGCATCATCAGCCAGAACGGCGCGCTGTTGGCACCCACGCCCTGGGTCCAGATGGTTTTTATGTTCTCGAAAAGATGTGTGCCGGGGATCAGCGTCATCGGCGTGTCGAACACCGCTTTGGTGTCCAGCGTGGCGGCGACAAACGCCACGTACAGCGGGAACAGGATGACGATAATTCCTAAAATCAGCATGGTATGGCTGAAAATCGTCAGCCCGCGACGGTTCTCAATCATTGGTAGCGCACCTTACTTTCGACATAGCGGAACTGCACCACCGTGAGGATGATAACGAGGAACATCAGCACGACCGACTGCGCGGCGGAGGCTGAAAGATCCAGACCGGCGAAGCCTTCGCGGTAGATCTTATAAATCAGCGTGGTGGTGGCCTGTACCGGGCCGCCCGCGGTGGCCGCGTCGATCACCGGGAAGGTGTCGAAGAAGGCGTACACGAGGTTGACCACCAGCAGGAAAAAACTCACCGGGGCGATCAGCGGCAGCGACAGCCTGAAGAAGCGACGAATAGGCCCTGCGCCGTCAATCGCCGCCGCTTCCACCAGCGAGCGCGGGATGGACTGCAGCGCGGCAAAAAAGAACAGGAAGTTGTAGCTGATCTGCTTCCACACAGAGGCGAACACCACCAGGAACATTGCCTGACCGCTGTTCTGGGCATGGTTCCAGTCGTAGCCCAGTTCGGCCAGGAAGTGGGTAATCAACCCGCGCCCCGGGTTAAACAGGAAGATCCACAGCACGGCGGCGACGGCGGGGGCCACGGCGTACGGCAGCAGCATCAGCGTTTGATAAATACGGCTGCCGCGCACCACGTAATCCACCAGCGCGGCAAAGAACAGCGAGGCGACAAGGCCGCTCACGGTGACCAGCGCGCTGAACTTCATCGTCGTCCAGAAGGAGTCCAGGTAGTAGCTGTCATGCCACAGGGCAGCGAAGTTATCCAGGCCAACAAACTGGCTGGAAAGCCCGAACGGATCGACGCTTTGTACCGAGTACCACAGCGCTTCGCCCGCAGGCCAGATAAAGAAGATAACGGTGATGACCAGCTGCGGCGCGACCAGAAGATAGGGCAGCCAGCGGGAACGGAACACCGGACGGGATGATGACATTGAGATTTGGTTCCTGAACAATGCCGGGTGGCGGCTACGCCTTACCCGGCCTACATGGGGCACATCGTAGGCCCGGTAAGCAAAGCGCCACCGGGCATTTTTTTACGATTTGGTCGACTGCTCAAAGCGGCGCAGCAGCTGATTCCCGCGCTCTACCGCTGAATCCAGCGCCTGCTGTGGCGTTTTCTTCCCAGTCCACACGCTTTCCAGCTCTTCATCAACGATGGTGCGGATCTGCGGCATGTTGCCCAGGCGCAGGCCTTTGGTGAACGGCAACGGCGGCTTGTTCAGCATCTGGCGCGTCGCGATATCCGCACCCGGGTTCTTGCTGTAGAAGCCCTGCTCGCGGGTCAGGTCATACGCGGCTTTGGTAATCGGCAGGTAGCCGGTCTTCTGGTGCCATTCGGCCGCGTTTTCCGGCTTCGCCAGGAAGTCGAGGAACTCGGCCACGCCTTTGTAGGTGCCTTTGTCCTTGCCCTGCATCACCCACAGGCTCGCCCCGCCGATAATGGCGTTCTGTGGCGCGCCCTTCACGTCAGCGTCGTATGGCATCATGCCCACGCCGTAGTTGAATTTGGCGTAGTGACGGATATCGGCCAGCGAGCCGGACGAGGCGGTGGTAATGGCGCAGTCACCGTTGTAGAACTTCTCGGTAGATTCGTCTTTACGCCCGAAGTAGCTGAAGTCGCCCTTCTTGTTGAGTTCTTCCAGCAGCGCGATGTGCTTCACCTGCTCCGGCTTGTTGAATTCCAGCACCGCATCGGTGCCGTCGAAGCCGTTGTTTTTTGTCGCAACCGGCAGGCCGTGCCAGGCGCTGAAGTTTTCAATCTGGATCCAGCCCTGCCAGCCGCTGGCGTAACCGCACTTCATCCCCGCCGCTTTCAGCTTCGCGGTGTATTCGGCCAGGTCTTGCCAGGTTTTTGGCGGCTGCTCCGGGTCTAAACCGGCTTTTTTGAAGGCATCTTTGTTGTAGTACAGCACCGGCGTAGAGCTGTTAAACGGCTGGGACAGCAGATGCCCGGTTTTGGAATCGGTGTAATAACCCGCCACGGTTGGCACGAACTGGGATTCGTCGAAGTTGATACCCGCGTCTTTGAACACTTCATACACCGGCTTAATGGCTTTGGAGGCCATCATGGTCGCGGTACCCACTTCATAAACCTGTAACAGCGCAGGGGCGTTACCGGTACGGAAGGCGGCGATGCCCGCGCTCAGGCTCTGCTCGTAGTTGCCTTTGTACACCGGCACAATTTTGTAATCCGGATGGGTGTCGTTGAAACGCTGCGCCAGGGAGTCAACTTCTTTACCCAACTCCCCTTCCATGGAATGCCAGAACGGAATGGTCGTCACAGCCATTGCGTTCGTCGCAAAAGCCAGACCCAGTGCCAGACCCAAAGCTGTGTGTCGTAACGATGTCATTGTCATCTCTCTTATTGTGCCGGATGCGCGATATCACGCGTTTTATGCTCGCGAGGTAACATGACATGCTCGAATGACAGAAAAATAACTGTTTGTTTACAGATAAGTGACAGCCAGGCGTCAGGGGGATGATGGTTGTGTGAAGGGGGATTGGGTGCGGTCTGGTGCCCTCACCCCGACCCTCTCCCACGGGGAGAGGGAGAAAAGCGATCGGTTCCCTCTCCCTTGAGGGAGAGGGTTAGGGTGAGTGGGAAATGCGATTAACCGCCTAAATACGCGCTCCGCACCGCCTCGTTCGCCAGCAGCGCGTCGCCGGTATCGGAGAGCACCACGCGCCCGTTCTCCAGCACGTAGCCACGATCGGCGAGCTTCAGGGCCTGGTTGGCGTTCTGCTCGACGAGGAAGATGGTCATCCCCTCTTTACGCAGCTGCTCGATGGTGTCGAAAATCTGCTGGATGATGATCGGCGCCAGACCGAGCGACGGTTCGTCCAGCAGCAGCAGGCGCGGCTGGCTCATCAGCGCGCGGCCAATCGCCAGCATCTGCTGCTCGCCGCCGGACATGGTGCCCGCACGCTGAATGCGGCGCTCCCACAGGCGCGGGAAGAGTTCATACACCCACTTAATGCGGGTCTGGTATTCATCGCGGTGGGCGAAGAACCCGCCCATCGCCAGGTTCTCTTCCACCGTCATGCGGGAAAACACGCGACGTCCTTCCGGAACAATCGCCACCGCCTCGCGCATAATTTTGGCCGTCTGCCAGTCGGTAATGTCTTTGCCATCAAACACAATCCGCCCGCTGCTGGCGCGCGGGTCGCCGCACAGGGTGCCGAGCAGCGTGGTTTTGCCCGCGCCGTTGGCCCCGATCAGGGTGACGATTTCACCCTGATTGATATGCAGGCTGACGTCATGCAGTGCCTGGATCTTGCCGTAGTGCGCATTGACCTTGTCGAACGTTAACATCGCTTTTTCCATCTTATGCCTCACCAAGGTATGCGCGGATCACGTCCGGGTTGTTGCGGATCTCTTCCGGCGTGCCGTTTGCCAGCGGCGTGCCCTGGTTGACCACGTAGATACGGTCAGAAATGCCCATCACCAGCTTCATGTCATGCTCAATCAGCAGAATGGTGGTGTCGTGATGGTCGCGCAGCTCGGCAATCAGCTCGTCCAGCTCTTTAGTCTCTTTCGGGTTGAGCCCTGCCGCCGGTTCGTCGAGCATAAGGATCTCCGGCTGCGTCACCATGCAGCGCACGATTTCAAGGCGACGCTGGTCGCCGTAGGCCAGGTTGCTCGCCTGACGGTTGGCGTGCTGCAGCAGGCCAATTCGGTCAAGCCAGGTGGCGGCGCGGTCGAGCGCTTCATCCTGCGCGCGGCGGAAGGCCGGGGTCTTCAGCAGGCCGGAGAACAGCCCGGTTTTCAGCTGCTGATGCTGTGCCACCAGCAGGTTCTCAATCACCGTCATCTCGCGGAACAGACGCACGTGCTGGAAGGTACGCACCACGCCCATGCGGGCAATCTGCTGGCCCGGTAATCCTTCAAGATGCTGGTCGCGCAGCATGATGGTGCCCCCCGTCGGCTTGTAGAAGCCGGTCAGGCAGTTGAAGACCGTGGTTTTCCCCGCGCCGTTCGGGCCAATCAGGGAGACAATCTCTTTCTTGTGCAGATCCAGATTCACGTTGTTGACCGCCAGCAGGCCGCCAAAGCGCATCATCAGGCCGTTAACGGATAATAATGGCTGACTCATGCCTGCTCTCCTTTCGCTTGCCCGTTCTTCAGCTTCAGCTGTGGACGGGTCATCGGCAGCAGGCCCTGCGGACGCCAGATCATCATCAGCACCATCAAACCACCCAGCATCAGCATGCTGTATTCGTTAAAGTCGCGCATCAGCTCGCGCGAGACCACCAGCAGGATGGCCGCGAGGATAACGGCAAACTGCGAGCCCATCCCGCCGAGTACCACAATCGCCAGCACGAAGGCCGATTCGGCAAAGGTGAAGGATTCCGGGCTAACGAAGCCCTGGCGCGCGGCAAACAGCGTCCCGGCGAAACCGGCAAACGCGGCGCTAATGGTGAACGCGGTCAGCTTGATGCGGGTCGGGTTCAGGCCCAGCGAGCGGCAGGCGATTTCATCTTCGCGCAGCGCTTCCCACGCGCGGCCCAGCGGCATGCGCAGCAGGCGGTTAATCACGAACAGGGTAATCACCACCAGCAGCAGCGCCACCAGATAGAGCCAAATCACGCGGTCGGACGGGTCGTATTTCACGCCGAAGAAGTTGCTGAAAGTGTCCCAGCCGCCTTCGCGGGCGGTACGGCTGAACTCCAGGCCGAAGAAGGTCGGTTTCGGGATCTGGCTGATGCCGTTCGGGCCGCCGGTCACTTCAGTATTATTCAGCAGCAGGATACGGACGATTTCGCCGAAGCCTAAGGTCACAATCGCCAGGTAGTCGCCGCGCAGGCGCAGCACCGGGAAGCCAAGCAGGAAACCGGCGGCGGCAGAGACCAGCCCCGCCAGCGGCAGGCAGGTCCAGAAGCCGAGGCCGTAATAGTGGTTCAGCAGCGCAAAGGTATAGGCGCCGATGGCGTAGAAGCCGCCGTAGCCCAGCACCAGCAGGCCAGACAGCCCCACCACCACGTTCAGACCGAGACCGAGAATCACGTAGATCATGGTCAGGGTGGCGATATCTACGGTTCCGCGCGAGACCACAAACGGCCACGCCACGGCGGCGACCAGCAGCGCCACGAGGAACAGCTTCTGCTTAACGGTAGAACCGTCGATTGCCGGCAGGACGAATTTCGGCCCGGAGACGTTTTTCAGCGTCTTCTGGAAGAGCGGACGCAGCAGCTGGAACAGGAATACCACGGCAGTGCCGATAAACACCCACTGCCAGCGGATGTCGGGGGCGGTATCCACCACCAGCTTCGTGCCGTCCAGACCTAACTGGACGCCCATAAAGACGCCCGCCAGCACGAAGAACATGGCGGCAGAGAGCAGCGCCATTGCAAAATGCATCGGTTTCATACTTTCTCTACCTCCGGACGGCCCAGAATACCGGTAGGCATTACCAGCAGAACCAGAATCAGCAGGGCAAACGACACCACATCTTTATATTCCGTACTCAGGTACGCCGAAGAGAGCGCTTCCGCCACGCCCAGGATCAGGCCGCCGATCATCGCGCCCGGAATACTGCCAATACCGCCCAGCACCGCTGCGGTGAAGGCTTTCATCCCGGCCATAAAACCGATGTACGGGTTGATCACGCCGTAGAACTGGCCGAGCAGGACGCCTGCGACGGCCGCCATCGCGGCGCCAATCACGAAGGTCAAGGCAATCACGCGGTCGGTGTTAATGCCGAGCAGACTCGCCATCTTCAGGTCTTCCGCGCAGGCGCGGCAGGCACGCCCCATGCGGGAGTAGCGAATGAACAGGGTCAGGGCGAGCATCGCAATAAAGGTCACCACCCAGATAACCAGCTGCATGGTGGTGATAGAGGCAGAGAAGTTTTCGCTGGCCCCCACAATCCACTGGCCGTTAAACAGGCTTGGCAGCGCCACGTCGCGCGAGCCTTCGGTCAGGCTGACGTAGTTTTGCAGGAAGATGGACATACCAATCGCGGAGATGAGCGCAATCAGGCGCTTGGAGCTGCGCACCGGCCGGTAGGCCACGCGCTCGATGCTCCAGCCGTAGGCGCTGGCAATCACAATCGCGCCGACAAATCCGGCGGCGACCAGCAGCCAGCTGCTGTCGATGCCCATCATCATCAGCGCGGCGATGATCATAAAGGAGACATAGCTACCGATCATGTAAACCTCGCCGTGGGCGAAGTTAATCATGCCGATAATGCCGTAAACCATCGTATAGCCGATGGCAATCAGCGCGTAGGTGCTTCCCAGCGTGACGCCGTTAAACATCTGCTGCAGGAAATAGAGAAACTGCTCGGACATATGCAAACCTTTTTATACCCGCCCGTCAGTCCGGGCGGTGGGATAATTATTTGGCGGCCGAGGACGAACCGTCGGCGTGCCACTTAAAGACACCAAACTCAAATCCCTTCAGATCGCCTTTCTCATCCCAGTTCAGCGGCCCAATCACGGTGTTCGCCCCGTGTGCTTTTAAATCTTTCACCAGATCCAGCGGTTCTTTGCTGCCGGTACGGTCCAGCGCGGTGGCCAGAGACTGTACGGCCGCGTAGGTGATCCAGACGTACGGACCGCTCGGATCCTTCTTCTGCGCCTTGAGCGCATCAACGATAGCCTTGTTGGCCGGATCCTGGTCATAGCGTTTTGGCATCGTCACCAGCATGCCTTCGGCAGAATCCCCGGCGATGTTTGACAGGGAGGCGTTACCCACGCCCTCAGGCCCCATAAACTGGGTTTTCAGGCCGGTCGCGCGCGCCTGGCGCAGCATCTGCCCCATTTCCGGGTAGTAGCCGCCGTAGTAAACGAAGTCGATATTCTCTTTTTGCAGACGGGCGATCAGCGCGGAGAAGTCTTTCTCACCGGCGGTAATGCCGTCGAAGAAGACGATGTTCGCGCCGCCTTTTTTCAGGCCGTCCTGAACGGAGCGCGCCAGGCCTTCGCCGTACTGCTGTTTGTCATGAATGATGGCAATGCGCTGCGGTTTAACCGTCTCGAGGATGTATTTCGCCGCGGTTGGCCCCTGGGAGGAGTCCAGACCGGCGGTACGCATAATGTGCTGGTAGCCGCGCTGGGTCAGCTCCGGATTGGTGGCGCCCGGAGTGATCATCAGAATGCCTTCGTCTTCGTAGATATCAGACGCGGGCTGGGTGGAGGATGAGCACAGGTGGCCGATTACGTACTGGATGCCATCGTTAACGATTTTGTTGGCGACCGCGACGGCCTGTTTAGGATCGCAGGCGTCGTCATATTCCACGCCCACCAGCTTGTCGCCTTTGATGCCGCCTTTAGCATTGATGTCTTTGATGGCCTGGCGCGCGCCGTTGAACTCCATGTCACCCCACTGGGCAACAGGGCCGGACATTGCACCCACTACCGCAACTTTAATGTCCTCCGCCATAGCGGCATGCGAGATCGACAGTGCGACCATCCCCGCGATTAACGTCTTCGCGTTCCTTTTCATCTCTGAATCCCCATTCGTGATGTCGTGTTTATATTTTGTTTTATTATGGTTAAAAAGCATTCTGTACTTTTAATGAACAACGCTATTTTTACCAGTGCCTTTAATGGTTTAGCGCAGTTTTTTATCAAAAACCAGACTAAAATCTCTATTTTTCAGGCGATTAAGCAAAGATAATATTCTGAAATCAGGCAGAGATAAACAAATAAAAGTGCAGTTTGCAGCATAAAATAACGGTACAAAGCGCCGAATAAATCACTACCATTCAGGTTAAAATTCTGCTTATTTTTCGATCCGTGTGTTTTCAAACTGCCCATTGCGTTGTCAAAAAACTAATCACCTGGCGAATGGGAATAAAAAGAGGAAGCCGCTGAGTGGATAAATTGAGTACACTGCCCTTACTCAATTTGATTTGGACAAGTAGCTAATGAAACTGACTATCGTGCGTCTGGTGACCTTTAGCGACCAGGATCATATCGACCTGGGCAAAATCTGGCCGGAATATTCCCCTTCGTCGCTTCGCGTCGATGAGACCCACCGCATTTATGCCGCGCGTTTTAACGAGCGCCTGCTGGCTGCGGTTCGCGTGACCCTGAGCGGCACAGAAGGAGCGCTGGACTCGCTGCGCGTGCGTGACGTCACCCGTCGGCGCGGCGTGGGCCAGTATTTAATTGAAGAAGTAATCCGTGAAAACCCGAGCGTGACCTCCTGGTGGATGGCAGACGTGGGCGTGGAAGACCGCGGCGTGATGGCGGCGTTTATGCAGGCGTTAGGGTTTACGGCGCAGGAGAGCGGGTGGGAGAAGCGCCAGAGTTGACGTGTGCTGCCTGATCTGTGCGGCCTGATGCCCTCACCCCAGCCCTCTCCCACGGGGAGAGGGTGCAAACACTAAAATGGCAACCTTACGGTTGCCATTTGCGTTTATTTTGCGTCAGTAGCAGTACCGTTGGCATGCCAGTCAAACACGCCAAACTCGAAGCCCTTCAGGTCGCCCTTCGCATCCCAGGAAAGTGGCCCCATGACGGTCTCGACGGTATTCGCTTTCAGCCAGGTGGCAATCTCAGCCGGATCGGCTGACTGGTTCAGACCCGCCTGCAGAGACTGCAGCGCAGCGTAGGTTGTCCAGACGAACGCACCGCTTGGATCCTGTTTCTTCGCCTTGATGGCATCTACGATAGGTTTGTTTGCAGGCACCTGGTCGTAGTTCTTCGGCTTGGTCACCAGCAGGCCTTCCGCAGACTCACCCGCGATGTTAGACAGGGAAACGTTCGCCACACCTTCCGGCCCCATAAACTGGGTTTTCAGGCCCGCAGCACGCGCCTGACGCAGGATCTGGCCCATTTCCGGGTGATAACCGCCGTAGTAAACGAAATCAATATTCTCTTTCTTCAGGCGCGCCACCAGCGTGGAGAAGTCTTTCTCACCGGCGGTGATCCCGTCGAAGAACACGATATCAGCCTTCGCTTTTTTGAGGTTGTCCTGCACCGAACGCGCCAGGCCTTCACCGTACTGCTGCTTGTCGTGAACGATGGCGATGCGCTTCGGCTTCACTTTTTCAACAATGTATTTAGCCGCGGTTGGGCCCTGGTCAGAGTCCAGACCGGTGGTGCGCAGGGTCAGCTTATAGCCGCGCGCCGTCAACTCCGGTGCGGTCGCTGCCGGGGTGATCATCAGAATACCTTCGTCTTCGTAGATGTCAGACGCTGGCTGAGTAGAGGAAGAGCACAGGTGACCGATAACGTATTTGATTCCGTCGTTCACCACTTTGTTCGCGACCGCGACCGCTTGTTTCGGGTCACAGGCATCATCATATTTTACGATCTGCAGCTTTTCGCCTTTGATACCGCCCTTAGCATTAATGTCTGCAACCGCCTGTTCTGCGCCGGTAAACTCCTGGTCGCCGTACTGCGCTACCGGACCGGACATTGCGCCAACAACAGCCACTTTGATGTCTGCCTGAGCCATGGTGCTGAATGCCAACGCGATACATCCTGCCAGTAACGCTTTACCCTTCATGTTCATCCTGAGATTCCCCATTATTATGGTTATTACGATTGTTGTGATGTTGTTGTGCAGCGCTTTATTTCAGTTATAGGTGTGCTGTTCGCGCTTTTTCAGCATACTCTGCTAAAACATACCCGATTTTTATTATTTTGGAATAGCTAATTTGAAATGAATATATGATAAGCCCGGCAGGAATTTCCGCCGGGCGTGTGGCTTTAACGTGTCAGCGACGCGGAGATAATGTCCAGCGCCTGACGGAACTGCGCTTCGGGGATAGTCAGCGGATAGAGGAAACGAATAACGTTGCCGTAGACGCCGCAGCTCAGCAGCAGCAAACCTTCCTGCAACGCGCGATCCTGTACCTGCCGGGTAAATTCCGGCGAAGGGTGCCCCGTCTGCGGGTCGTTAAACTCCACCGCCACCATCGAGCCCTGCGCGCGAATATCAGCGATATACGGGCAGTGTTCCTTCGCTTTGTTCAGCACTTCCACCAGGTGATGCCCAAGGTGCGCCGAGCGCGTACAGAGATCCTCTTCATCAATCACGTCCAGCACGGCGTGCGCGGCCGCAATCGCCAGCGGGTTACCCGCGTAGGTGCCGCCCAGCCCGCCCGGTGCAGGGGCGTCCATCACCTCTGCACGGCCCGACACCGCCGAAAGCGGCATCCCACCCGCCAGGCTTTTCGCCATGGTGATAAGGTCCGGCTTCACACAGTGGTTTTCCATCGAGAACAGCTTGCCGGTGCGGGCGAAACCGCTTTGCACTTCGTCGGCAATAAGCAAAATACCGTGGGTATCGCACTGGGCGCGCAGCGCCTGCATAAAATCAGCAGGGGCGATGTTAAACCCGCCCTCTCCCTGAACCGGTTCGAGAATAATCGCCGCGACCTGGTCAGGCGCAATATCCGCCTTAAAGATGCGCTCCAGGCTCTTTAGCGCTTCCGCCGTGCTGACGCCGTGCAGTTCATTCGGGTACTGGGCGTGATACACCGAGCCGGGGAAGGGACCGAAGCCAAGCTTGTACGGCGCGACTTTGCCGGTCAGCGCCATGGTCATAAAGGTGCGGCCGTGGAACGCGCCGCCGAAGGTGATAAGGCCAGGACGTTTGGTAAAGGCGCGGGCAATTTTTACGGCGTTTTCGACCGCCTCTGCGCCCGTAGAGAAGAATGCCGTTTTCGCCGGGCCGTCAATTGGCACGCGTGCGTTGAGGCGTTCGGCAAGCGACACATAGCCTTCGTACGGCACAATCTGGTAGGCCGTATGGGTAAAGGCGTGGAGTTGTTTTTCGATAGCGGAAATGATTTTTGGATGGCGATGGCCGGTATTCAGGACCGCGATCCCCGCGGCGAAGTCGATGTACTCGTTACCCTCGACGTCCCACACCGTGGCGTTTTCGGCTTTATCGGCATAGAAGTTACACATCACGCCGATGCCGCGCGGCGTCGCCTGTAAACGCCGGTCGTGCAGTTCGTTATTTTTCACCCTGTCCCCCTGAGAAATTCACCTGCTTAGCGCATCTGTAAGTGTTTGCCAGGGGGAGGGAATTCGCCAGAGCGGGAGATAAAAAAACAAAACCCCCGAATTTGCATTCGAGGGTTATCGGGGACTTCGCGGAAATTACGCTTCGATAGCGGCGCGAAGTTTTTTCATCGCGTTCTTTTCAAGCTGACGGACACGTTCCGCAGAAACGCCGTAGCGGTCGGCCAGCTCCTGCAGCGTGGACTTGTTATCTTCGTCCAGCCAGCGGGCACGGATGATGTCCTGGCTACGCTCGTCGAGGCCTTCCATCGCAAAGGTCAGCTTGTTCGCCGCCTGGTCTTCCCAGTTATCTTCTTCAATGCCATCAGCAAAGTTAGAAGTCTTATCCTGCAGGTACAGGACCGGGGCCATCGGCTGGCTGTCGGATGCGTCGTCGTCGGAAGACATGTCAAAGGTCATGTCCTGCGCGGCCATACGGGATTCCATCTCACGAACGTCTTTGCTGGATACGCCCAGCTCGCGCGCCACCATTTCGACTTCATCCTGATTGAACCAGCCCAGACGCTGCTTGGTTTTACGCAGGTTGAAGAACAGTTTGCGTTGCGCTTTTGTCGTGGCAACTTTCACAATACGCCAGTTACGCAGCACGTATTCATGAATTTCTGCTTTGATCCAGTGCACGGCGAAAGAGACCAGTCGCACACCCACTTCCGGGTTAAAGCGACGTACAGCCTTCATCAGGCCGATGTTACCTTCCTGAATCAAGTCCGCCTGCGGCAGGCCGTAGCCCGAGTAGTTGCGAGCAACGTGAACAACAAAGCGCAGGTGAGACAGGATCAGCGTCTTAGCTGCTTCCAGATCGCCCTGGTAATGCAGCTTTTCAGCAAGCTCCTTTTCTTCCTCAGCCGTCAACATCGGCCAGGTGTTCGCAGCCCGGATGTAAGATTCCAGGTTACCAACAGGGGCTAAAGCTAAAGTTTGCATTTCTTTGGTCATTCATTCCTCTCAATGTTTCTTCTGGTCCAGGCTGTCCCCGTCAGGCAACAGCCATGCCAAAGCGTTTGAGCAACGAGATTAGCATTCACTCTTTTATCAGACAGTGATTTTATCCACAAGTTCCAGGTGCAACGGTGAATAAATTACGCACAAATTGTGACATGGAGATGATAACAGGGGAAGAGACAACAGGGACGCTTTCCCTGCAGAGCGAACATCTCGGTGCAGGGAAAGATTATATCACGCTTTTATTAGTCGGGAGTAAAGTGACGTAAATGTTGAACGGTTGCCAGCCAGGCTGCCACCCACCCAATCATTGAGCAAACCAGCAGCAGTAACAGGCACTCATCGAACCCTAAGCCGCTGATATCAAACTTCGTTCCGAAAACCTGCGCCACTTCAGTTACGGCAGACGAAAGCCGCATCACCAAAATTTCTGACAATATCAGTGAAAGAAATGCGCCGGAAAAACCGAGCAATGCACCGCCGTAGAGGAACGGTCGAAGGATGAAGCCATCCGTCGCGCCAATCAGCTTTTGCACGTTGATGGTATCGCGACGGGCGAAGATGCTCAGGCGCACGCTGTTACCGATGACGAGGAAGACCGCCGCCACCATCAGCACGCCAATCATCGCCGCGACGCGTCCTACCAGCCCGGTCAGGGCCGCAAGGCGTGCGAACCAGCTGTCATCCATGCGCACTTCATCAATGCCTTTAATGCGTGTGATGCGATCGCGCAGAGTGTTAAGCGAATCGGTCCCCTGGAAATCCAGCTTCGGGATCACCACCGCCACGGCGGGCAGCGGGTTCTCTTCGAGCATATCCAGCGCACCGCCAAAGCCTGACCAGTTACGGAACTCGCCCAGCGCGTCTTCACGTGAGAGATAATTAACCTTCTCCACGCCCTGCTCGGCCTGAATTTGCCCGACCACCTGCGCCGCGGCGTTATCGTCGAGCGCTTTATCCAGATAGACCGTGATCTGCGGGGACGGATAATACTGCGAGGCCGCCTGGTTGACGTTTTTATAGACCATATAGCAGACGCTTGGCAGCGTGAGGGAGATGGCAATCACCATCACCGTCAGGAACGTCGCCAGCGGTTTGCTTTTCAGGTCCTGCAGGGCGCCGTGGAACGCGTAGCGCACCTGCTCGTTAAACACGTTGGTTTTGCGGGAGGCCGGCTTTGGCGCAGCCTTCTGGCGCTTCGGCGCATTACGATTGCCGTCACCGCCGCCCTGCGGCTTACGGAAGCGGTCAAACCGGTTCCCGAACTGCCGAATCTGGTTTATTGCATCACGCTTATTCACCGTGGCCTCCGTGCAAATGACCGTCGCTCAGGGTCAGCATGCGGTACGAACGACGGGAAATGAGCCCGATGTCGTGCGTCGCCATCAGTACGGTGACCCCCACGCGGTTAAACTCCTCAAACAGACGCAAAATCCCTTCTGACAGGGCATCGTCCAGGTTACCGGTCGGTTCATCCGCCAGCAGCACCGCAGGCTTATTCACCACCGCACGGGCAATGCCCACGCGCTGCTGTTCACCGCCGGAGAGCTGGATCGGGAAGTTCTTCGCTTTGTCCAGCAGCCCGACCTTATCCAGCGCCGCAGAGACGCGGCGGCGGATATCATCGTAGCTGGCGCCGGCAATAATCAGCGGAATGGCCACGTTATCGAAAACGGTGCGATCCATCAGCAGGTGGTGGTCCTGGAAAATCATGCCGATCTGACGACGCAGGAACGGCACTTCGCGGTTTTTCAGGCGGCTGATCTCATGGCCGCCGAAAAAGATTTTCCCGGCGCTTGGCCGCTCAATCCCACAGATAAGCTTGAGCAGGGTACTTTTCCCCGCGCCGGAATGGCCGGTCAGGAATGCCATCTCGCCCGGCTGCAGGTGAAATGTCACCCCCTGCAGCGCTTGTCTCCCACCGAGATAGGCCTTGCTGACGTGTTCAAAGCGAATCATTGTTAGTCCTCTCGGGCAAATAATGCCTCAATAAAGTCGTCCGCTTTAAACGGACGTAAATCCTCAATACGCTCGCCCACACCGATGTAACGGATAGGAATGCCGAACTGGTCGGCCACGGAGAAGATCACCCCGCCTTTCGCGGTACCGTCCAGTTTGGTCAGCGCGATACCCGTCAGTCCTACCGCTTCATTGAACAGCTTCGCCTGGCTGATGGCGTTCTGTCCGGTGCTGGCATCAATGGTCAGCATAATTTCATGCGGCGCGTCTTCGTCCAGCTTCTTCATGACGCGAACGATTTTCTTCAACTCTTCCATCAGGTGCGATTTGTTCTGCAAACGCCCTGCGGTATCGGCAATCAGCACGTCCACGTTGCGCGCCTTCGCGGCCTGGATGGCGTCGAAGATAACTGACGCGGAATCCGCGCCGGTATGCTGGGCAATCACCGGAATGTTGTTGCGCTGGCCCCACACCTGGAGCTGCTCAACCGCCGCCGCACGGAAGGTATCGCCCGCCGCCAGCATCACCGATTTGCCCTGCTGCTCGAACTGACGCGCCAGCTTGCCGATGGTGGTGGTTTTACCCACGCCGTTCACGCCGACCATCAGAATAACAAATGGCGTTTTGCCTTCAATATTAAGCGGTTCGTCAACTTTTGCGAGAATTTCGCCCATCTCGTCTTTCAGCAGGCCGTACAGCGCCTCGGCGTCGCGCAACTGCTTGCGGCTCGCCCCTTCGGTCAGGTTGGCGATGATCTTCCGGGTGGTTTCCACGCCGACGTCCGCAATCAGCAGCTGCTCTTCCAGCTCTTCAAACAGATCGTCGTCGATCTTCTTGCCGCGGAAAAGACTGATAAATCCGGAACCTAAGTTTTCTTTGGTTTTAAGCAGGCTGCGCTTCAGGCGGGCGAAGAAACCTTCTTTGGTCGGTTTTTCCTGTTCCTGAACGATCTCTTCTTCGGTCTGCTCTGGCTCTTCCACCGGCACGACGATAACCGCTTCTTCAGCCGCTTCCGCCGCCAGCGCCTGGGCTTCCAGCTCTTCGTCGGTCAGCTCTGGCTCAAGTGCCGCTTCTTCTTCCACCGCTTCAACAATTTCAACGGTTTCCGCTTCGGCCTGCCACTCTTCGGCAGAAACCGCGTCGGCGTTCACCTCTTCCGGCAGCGGCAGCTCTTCACGTTCGATAACGGCCTGCGGCGCTTCGGGGATCTCTTCAACCACAACCGGTTCTGGCTTGTCGCTCTCCTGAACCTGTTCAGTGATCTCAACCACCTCTTCAGCAAAGGTTTCAATCTCTTCTTTGCTGTGCGCCGTCTCTTCCGCTTCGACAACCGCGGCGGTTTCTACAGGCGTTTCAGGCTGCGACTGCTCTTCAACGGCTTGTTGCTCTTCGGTTTTCTGTTCTGTTTCTTGCTCTTTTTCACCGAAGCCCAGCCAGGAAAAGAAGCCACGTTTTTTTTGTTTTGCCATCTGCGACTACACTCCTCGCGGCGCTATATACATGGAAGCTAAAAAAATGATGAAATAGTCTAACACTTTACTTAATTGACATCACCGCCCGCAATCGCAGGCCAATTGTTAACAGAGCTTTCCTGAGATGAAGAAACCCAACCGCGCCCCGGCCGGTCAAATTCGTATTATCGGCGGTCAGTGGCGAGGCCGGAAATTACCGGTGCCGGACAGCCCCGGTTTGCGCCCTACCACCGACCGCGTGCGCGAAACGCTGTTTAACTGGCTGGCCCCGTCAATGGTAGACGCCCACTGCCTCGACTGCTTCGCCGGAAGCGGCGCGCTCGGGCTGGAAGCGCTGTCGCGCTATGCCGCCAGCGCCACCCTGCTGGAGATGGAGCGCGGCGTAGCGCAGACGCTGCAGCAAAATCTGGCGACGCTGAAAGCGGGCAACGCAAAAGTCGTGAACACCAACACCCTGAGTTTTCTTGCACAGAAGGGCACGCCGCATAACGTGGTGTTTGTCGATCCGCCGTTCCGCAAGGGTCTGCTGGAAGAGACGCTTTCCCTGCTGGAGCAGAATGGCTGGCTGGCGGATGACGCATTGATTTACGTTGAAAGCGAAGTGGAAAACGGTCTGCCGCCGGTTCCCGCTCACTGGGATCTGCACCGCGAAAAAGTCGCAGGTCAGGTCGCTTATCGTCTGTATCACCGTCAGGCTCAAGGAGAATCCGATGCCGGTACTGATTAATCTGGGACGTTTGTTGATGCTGGGCGTCTGGGCGTTTTTAATTCTCAACCTGGTGCACCCGTTCCCGCGTCCGATGAATATTTTTGTTAACGTCGCGCTGATTTTCACGTCGTTCATGCACGCCCTGCAGATGGTGATGCTGAAAAACGGTCTGCCTAAAGACGGCCCGCAGATGACGGGCTGGCAGCAGCTTCGCGTCTTTATTTTCGGCGTGTTTGAACTGCTGGTGTGGATGAAAAAGTTTAAGGCGCAGGTGAAGAAGTAAGGTGCGGCCTGATGCCCTTACCCTAACCCTCTCCCGCAGGGAGAGGGAACCGTTCGTGCATTATTCCGCCCTGAACCCTTCAAACCGCGATCCTTTGTAACTGAGCGTCCCTTTCTCCCCCACCGTCAGCTGATGGTACTGCTGCGCTTCCAGGCGGAAGGTCATCTCCAGGCCGCCCGTTTCCGGCTTAAAGCTCGCTTCATAGCGCATTGCTGTGCCCGCAGGCGTCACCTGCTGCTGGCGCGAGCGGCGGTCGTTGAGCGGTTTCTCACGTTTGTTCGTCACCACTACGCGCTTTTGCATCAGCGGCGCGGCATCGTTATCCGCTCTCTCGCGGCGCTGCTGCACGAAACGGAACGAAGCGGCAATGACGATAATCGCCACCACGATAATGAAAAACAGCGGCATCTTGCTCATTCTAAAATCCCATAAGATTATGCGGAAATCAGGATACCTTGCCTTCCCCGCCATTGCCAAACGCCCGCTCGCGTCACTACACTGGATCAGAAACTGATTATTCAGACTTAACAGATACAGGGAGTTAATATGCTTTGGTCATTTATCGCTGTCTGTTTTTCCGCATGGCTTTACGTCGATGCGTCGTACCGCGGTCCCACCTGGCAGCGCTGGCTGTTTAAACCCGTCACGCTACTGCTGCTCCTGCTGCTTGCCTGGCAAGCGCCGATGTTTAACGCCGTAAGCTACCTGGTCCTCGCCGGGCTGTGCGCATCTCTGATTGGCGATGCCCTGACCCTGCTGCCGCGCCAGCGTCTGCTGTATGCCGTAGGGGCATTTTTCCTGTCGCATCTGCTGTATACGATCTACTTCGCCAGCCAGATGACGCTCTCGTTCTTCTGGCCGCTGCCGCTGGTGCTGCTGGTGATTGGCGCCCTGCTGATTGCGGTGATCTGGTCTCGTCTGGAAGAGATGCGGTTGCCGGTCTGCACGTTTATTGCCATGACGCTGGTGATGGTATGGCTGGCAGGTGAACTGTGGTTCTTCCGCCCAACGGCCCCGGCGATGTCCGCATTCTTCGGTGCAGCGCTGCTGTTGATCGGGAATATCGTGTGGCTGGGCAGCCATTATCGCCGCCGTTTCCGGGCGGATAACGCGATCGCCGCGGCCTGTTACTTCGCCGGGCACTTCCTGATTGTGCGTTCGCTGTATATCTAAATAACGCTTGACTCTGGAGTCGACTCCAGAGTGTATGCTTCAGTTAATGAGAAAATTATCATTAACCGGAGACTGCCATGTCGACTCCAGAAACACCCAAAAAAGTTCCTCAATTCTCGGCACTTAAGCTCAGCCCGGTTCCGTCCAAAGACGACTGCTGCTGCGAAGGCGCGTGCGAAACGCAAACTCAACCGCTTCCTGAAAGCGGCAGCCGCTACATCTGGGTGGTCAACGGTATGGACTGCGCGGCCTGCGCCCGTAAAGTTGAAAATGCGGTAAAACAGGTGCCGGGCGTCAGTCACGTACAGGTGCTGTTTGCCACCGAAAAGCTGCTGGTCAGCGCCGATAACGACGTCAGCAAACAGGTGGAAGCCGCAGTGAGCAAGGCGGGCTACAGCCTGCGCAGCGAAACCGCGCCCGCGGAAAAAACGTCATCCCTGCAAGAAAATCTGCCGCTTATCACCCTCATCATCATGATGGCCCTGAGCTGGGGGCTGGAACAGATTAACCACCCGTTCGGCAATCTGGCGTTTATCGCCACCACCCTGGTCGGTCTGTTCCCGATTGCCCGACAGGCGCTGCGTCTGATGAAAAGCGGCAGCTGGTTCGCCATCGAAACGCTGATGAGCGTGGCCGCCATCGGCGCGCTGTTTATTGGCGCAACGGCAGAAGCGGCGATGGTGCTGCTGCTGTTTTTAATCGGTGAACGCCTTGAGGGCTGGGCTGCCAGCCGCGCGCGTAAAGGGGTCAGCGCGTTAATGGCCCTAAAACCGGAAACCGCCACGCGCGTGGTAAACGGCACGCGTGAAACGGTCGCCATCAATACGCTCCGCCCGGGCGACGTGATTGAAGTGTCCGCAGGGGGGCGGCTGCCCGCGGACGGTGAGTTGCTCACCGCCACGGCAAGCTTCGACGAAAGCGCCCTCACCGGGGAATCCATTCCGGTAGAGCGCGCGGTGGGCGAAAAAGTGCCTGCGGGCGCCACCAGCGTCGACCGTCTGGTGCAGCTTAAGGTCCTGTCCGAACCGGGCGACAGCGCCATTGACCGCATCCTGAAGCTGATTGAAGAGGCCGAAGAACGCCGCGCGCCGGTTGAACGCTTTATTGACCGCTTCAGCCGGATCTACACGCCCGCCATTATGCTGGTTGCCCTGCTGGTTACCGTCGTGCCGCCGCTTTTCTTCGGCGCGCCGTGGGAGGGCTGGATTTATAAAGGGCTGACGCTGCTGCTGATTGGCTGCCCGTGCGCGCTGGTCATCTCTACCCCGGCGGCCATTACGTCCGGGCTGGCGGCAGCGGCACGTCGCGGCGCGCTGATTAAGGGCGGAGCGGCGCTGGAGCAGCTGAGCCAGGTCCAGCACATCGCCTTCGATAAAACCGGCACGTTGACCGTCGGCAAGCCGCAGGTGACCGGCGTTTATCCGCAGGATATCAGTGAAAATGACCTGCTGACGCTGGCCGCCGCCGTCGAACAGGGGTCAACCCACCCGCTGGCGCTGGCGATCGTGCGTGAAGCGCAGGCGAGAGGGTTAGCGATCCCGGCGGCGACGGCGCAGCGAGCGCTGGTAGGGTCAGGGATTGAGGCCAGCGTCGAAGGCAAAAATGTGCTGATTGTCGCGGCGGGCCACGCCGCCGATCCACAGGTCGAGGCGTTAGAGAAGGCCGGGCAGACGGTTGTTGCCGTCATGCAGGACGGCATTATGAAAGGCATTCTGGCGCTGCGCGATACCCTGCGTGAGGATGCAAAAGAGGCCGTAGCGGCGCTGCATCAGTTGGGGGTGCAGGGTGTGATTTTAACCGGGGATAACCCTCGCGCGGCGGCGGCCATTGCCGGCGAACTGGGGCTCGAGTTTAAAGCCGGATTGTTGCCTGCGGACAAGGTCAGCGCGGTGACGGAATTGAACAGGCACGCCCCGCTGGCGATGGTCGGCGACGGGATTAACGATGCGCCAGCCATGAAGGCGTCCACCATTGGCATTGCGATGGGCAGCGGTACCGACGTAGCGCTGGAGACCGCCGACGCGGCATTAACGCATAACCGTCTGACGGGGCTGGCGCAGACCATCGCGCTTGCGCGCGCGACGCGGGCCAATATCCGGCAGAACATCGGCATCGCGCTGGGGCTGAAGGGGATTTTCCTGGTGACTACGCTGCTGGGCATGACCGGGCTGTGGCTGGCGGTGCTGGCGGATACCGGGGCAACGGTGCTGGTTACGGCGAACGCGCTTCGGCTGCTGCGTCGCCGGTAAAAAAAAGCCCGGTGGCGCTAACGCTTACCGGGCCTGCATTTTCTGCTAACGCGTAGGTCGGGTAAGGCGAAGCCGCCACCCGACTTTTTTTATAAGAAATAGCCCATCGCCAGGCCTAAAAACAGCACCAGGCCAACGTAGTTATTGTTCATAAACGCTTTAAAACAGGCGTCGCGTTCACGCTTAGCGATCAGCTTCTGCTGATAGGCAAACAGCAGCCCCGCCACCAGCACTGACCAGTAAAACTCCCAGTTCAGTCCGTTCAGGCGTCCGATCGCGACCATCAAGGCCAGTACAGCGACCTGCAGAATACCGATAATCAGCTTGTCCTGACGGCCAAAAAGGATGGCGGTTGATTTGATGCCAATCTTCAGGTCGTCGTCGCGGTCAACCATCGCGTACTGGGTGTCGTAGGCCACGGCCCAGAGAATGTTCGCCAGGAACATCAGCCAGCAGCTGAGCGGTAACGACTCGCTGACCGCGGCAAACGCCATCGGAATCGACCAGCCAAACGCTGCGCCCAGCACCACCTGCGGCAGGTGGGTATAGCGCTTCATAAACGGATAAACCCAGGCCAGCGCCAGCGCTGCCACGGAAAGCAGAATGGTCATGGTGTTCAGGGTTAACACCAGCAGGAAGGAGAGCAGCACCAGAACGATGAACAGCACGCGTGCTTCTTTTCCGGTGACCTGCCCGCTGGGCAACGGACGACCGGCAGTCCGTTTGACATGGCCGTCGAATTTGCGGTCGGCATAGTCATTGACCACGCAGCCCGCCGCACGCATCAGCCAGACGCCGGCAACAAACACGCCGAGGATCCACAGCGGCGGCACGCCCGGCGTTGCAACCCACAGCGCCCACAGGGTCGGCCACAGCAACAGTAGCGCGCCAATAGGTTTATCGGTGCGCATTAAGCGGTGATAAGCCAACAGCTTACTCTGCGTCAGGCTCCACTCCATTTTTTCTTCCTCTTAGTACAACGGCGATGCCGGTAAAAAAAGCTCCGTCAGAATTAACGGCTTACCGCTCAGGCGAAGGCGGGAACGACGCCCCCACAGTTCGGCATCACGACCAATTTCAATAAAATCCCGGGTAAGCTCAGACGAGGTGAAGAGGTAACGCCCCAGCGGCGTTTTCCCCAGGCGCTGCAGCGCCAGCTCGGGCCCGGAAAGGGTGGACTCGGGCACCACCGTCCGCCCGGCAAGCCACGGCTCACCGTCAGCACAGAGTAAAATTTCACGCAGCCAGTAGCGTGGCTCCTGCGGCAGCAGCGGCAGCTCACTGGCGATCTCATCGCCGGAGACAAACCCTTCCTGAATCAGGGTCACCGTAACCGTTTTACCCTGCTGCTCAAAACGTTTCGTCATGGAATCTTCCAGCAACAGCCAGTCAAGCTGCTGCGGATCAAGCGCAGGTATTTGGTCGAAATAGCGCAGCGCACGCAGTTGCGTTAGCGCGGGGTGTGACATGCCAGACTCTCCGATACATAACGTAATGGCATTGTATCGCAGAAACGCGGATTGAGGGGGGCCAAACGTTATTTAACGATCGCTATTGCAACAAGGGCGCAACAACCTGGCCGGGACGAAAAAAAGTGCGCCCACTCAGGCGCACCAAACGACTAACAAATCAGCACTGTGGGGAAACGGTTACCCCTTGCCTTTTACACTGCTGATAAAGGTGGAACGGGCAGTGGTTGAACCTAAACGTTCGGCTTCATCAAGCAGTTTCAGCGCTTTATCGACATCGCCGCGCTTCACCGCCTGCTTAATGGCGTTGTTGAAGTATTCTTCGGTGTCGTTCAGTACCGGCTCAGCTTTCTTCGCCGGGGCCGGCGCTGTGGTTGCTACCGGTGCGGCTGCCGTGGCAACTGGCGCGGCATAGGCCGGTGCAGCGGTATTCCCCACAGTCACCGGGCCTGGGCCAGACGAGCCAAACAGGGGGCCAACGAGTACGCTGGAGGCGCTGTTGGTGGAGACTTTCAGTTTGACCAGGCCATCAGTGGTATGACGGGCAAGCGGGTCCGGAATATCCGGAACAGAGTTGCCGGTGCCTTTGGCGTAGGCTTTCGCCGGGTCAACCAGCTTTGTGGTCTGCTGCAAATCTTTCTCTGTGGTGAAGACCAGCACGTAAATCTTTTGCTGTCCCAGGGCAGGCGTCAGGCGCATCACGCCTTGCAGGCGGTCTGCACTCATCACGCCAGGCTCCTGATAGCTAAAGTAGCTGCTCGGGAAGAAAGCAGAAGGCGTCAGGTTTTGGTCCAGAATCAGAACGTTAGGCGCAAAAACGCTTGTCTGCTTGTCCACTTCGCTGGTTAACGTCAGGGTCAGTTCACCAATGTTGGCCGGTACGCTGTAGGCGGCGACAGGCCCGGTGATTCCTGGCACGTTCAGCTGCTGGCCGCCCGTAGAAAGCTGTGTCGACTGCGTTTTGGATTGATCAACTGGCGTCCAGGTCAGCTGCTGGAGCGCCGCCGCCGGGATAGCCGGCGCAGCACTGGTATTTTGTGGTACGAAATTCACGTCTGCAAAGGAGACCGCCGGAACACAGGCCATCAGCTCCGCAGAGAGGCACAGCGCGACGAGACTTTTCTTCATTTTCATTGTTATTACCTCTGATAGCGTGAGCACTGCGGTGGCCAGGCAATAGCGCGCAGCACCCTAAGGATAGAGGGGCTTGCGCCCCTCTTTTAGGTCATTACGTCAGGTCTAACGAATTACCACCAGATTTCCATCTGGGCACCGAAGGTCCACTCATCGTCATCGCCGCGGCTGAAGGTTTTCGCGGAAGTGTCACTGTATGCCACGCCAGAGGTGTAGCCGGTGTCACTGTTGTTCGCATAGCCCCATTTCTCATCCCACTTCGCGTAAGTTGCGAAGACACGGATAGCCGGACGAGACCAGATGCTGTCGCCTGCCTGCCACTGTTGTGCCAGGGTAATTTTGTACTGGCTGTTTTTCTCGTCAGTTTTCTGAGATTTAACGTTGTCGTAGCCAACTTCCAGCAGGGTGCTCATGATCGGCGTCCATTTGAACATTGGACGAACACCCACGGTCCACCACTCGGTACCGTTGTTGTTGTCACGATCGATGTTCTGGTACATACCGACATACATCAGGTCCCAACGGTCTGCCAGGGTGATTGCACCGTGGTCCAGCACGCGCCACATGGAACCGTCGTTATCAACGCTACCACCTTGTGGGATGCCTTTGCCGTTAGAAGTCATAGAGTCCGTACCGTACTGCAGCACGAACTTGTTGAAGCCCTTCATCATGCTCTGGGTGTGTTCAGCGGTGAACAGCCAGCCATCTTTAGAGGCGCCAGGCTGCAGGTAGTAATCGTCTGGAATGTTGGTGTGACCGTAATCAACACCCAGCTCCAGCGTACCGCCCGGGTTAGTTTCCAGACCGGCTAAACGGACGTCGAAGACATCGTTTGGCACAACGTTGTCATAAACGCGGTCGCCATTCGCATCACGGTCGGCGAAGGTCGCGGAACCGCCGGACTCAGAAGAACGGGTTGCGGCCAGAGAGAGCTTACCGAAGCCCAGGTCGATGTTTTCGATACCCGCACCAGGACCAGAGATATCCCAGTAGTAGAAGTCGATCATGTGAACGTCATGACGCTGATAGAAGCGCTTACCGGCCCAGATGGTGGAGCCTGGCAGCCATTCAATCAGGTTTTTACCCTGCACGTTTGCTTCACGGAAGGCCGGGCTGGTGGATTCCCAGTCGTTCTGCTGAGAAACGGAATACGCGACGTTGGTGTCGAAGTAGAAGCTCTTATCGCCCTCTTTCCACACTTCCTGACCCAGTTTCAGTTCAGCATAGGTCTCACATTCGTTACCGAGACGGTATTTACTTTGAGCGCCTGTTGCCTGGAAACATTGTTGTTCACCGCCACTCCCGGTCCAGCCAATGCCGGAACGAGCATAACCTTTAAAGTCCACGGCGCCCGCCTGGGCAGACAGGATGCCTGCCGCAACGGCGATTGCCAGAGGGACTTGTTTGCGCAGAGTAATCATCATTCTATCTCCTGAGATCATTGCTTTTCTTTGAACACTTCACCTGTCGGTTTCGTGTCTTCTTTTGGGATTGCTTAAACGCCTGGCTCTTTGTGCAACCGACGACATGCAGTGCCATCCTCACGGAACAGATGGCAACGCTCTGGCGGCAAGCCGATAGCGAATTTGGCACCCTCTTCTACCAACACCACGTCATTCTGGCGGTAGACCAGGTTCTGACGGATGGCGGGGATCTGGATATGAATCTGTGTTTCGTGACCAAGCTGTTCGACGACCTGAACGTCACCTTCCAGGGTCACATCGGCGATGTGGCTCGGGAGTAAATGTTCAGGACGAATACCCAGGGACATGTTTGCCCCGACCTGTACGTTGGCGCTGTCGACCGGCAGCCAGACCTGCTGGCGGTTTGGCAGCTCCACCTGTACCTGTTCAATGGCTGTTGCGGTCACTTTGACGGGCAGGAAGTTCATCTTTGGCGAGCCAATGAAGCCCGCAACAAAGCGGTCTGCCGGGTAGTGATACAGCTCCAGCGGTTTACCCACCTGCGCCACGCGACCGGCATCCAGCACCACGATTTTGTCCGCCAGGGTCATCGCTTCGACCTGATCGTGGGTGACGTAAATCATCGTGCGGCCAAGACGTTTGTGCAGACGGGAGATTTCAATGCGCATCTGGACGCGCAGGGCGGCATCCAGGTTAGAGAGAGGTTCATCGAGCAGGAACACGCGCGGCTCGGCGACAAGGGTACGACCAATCGCCACGCGCTGACGCTGTCCACCGGAAAGCGCTTTTGGTTTACGCTCCAGCAGGTGCGCCAGCTGTAACACTTCCGCCACCTGCGTGACGCGCTGGTTAATGACCTCTTTTTTCGCGCCGGCCAGCTTCAGGCCAAAGGACATGTTCTCGGCAACGGAAAGATGGGGATAGAGTGCATAAGACTGGAACACCATGCCGACGCCACGTTCGGCAGGTGGGATGTCGTTCATTCGGGTATCACCGATCAGCAAGTCGCCGCTGGTGATGGTTTCAAGACCGGCAATCATACGCAGCAGAGTAGATTTACCACAGCCTGATGGGCCAACAAACACCACGAATTCACCTTCGTTGATGTCCAGATTGATGTCTTTCGACACCACAACGTCACCCCAGGCTTTCGTTACATTACGCAGCTGTACGCTCGCCATGCCCTTCTCCCTTCGTTACAACCTGTCACCGACAGAAACATTCAAGATAAGTTCACTATGGGGTATCCATTACTTTCCTGAATCCTCCACCCCCCGGCTTTTTTATGGGGGAGGAGGCGGGAGGATGAGAGAGCAGGCTCTGCGACCGCCGCTGGCGGGCTGAGGCGAAATTCGTGAAGCGGCCTGCAAAATTGGGTGTGTTTTTATGTGCGCCAGCACTCATAACTTAAATTTATGCAACGGAGATCACACAAACCGGGGGTGGGGCGTAGGGGTTGGGAGGATGGAAAGAGGATGTCAAATAAGGAGACTGAGTCACGTTGAACCACTGAAGTCATACCACGAGACATCACCAAAAGGATGGCAGATATGAATATCAAGACTGGCGCACGCGTTTTCGCATTGTCCGCCCTTGCAGCAATGATGATTTCCGCACCGGCGCTCGCCAAAATTGAAGAAGGCAAGCTGGTTATCTGGATTAACGGCGACAAAGGCTATAACGGCCTGGCCGAAGTGGGCAAAAAATTCGAGAAAGACACCGGTATCAAAGTTACCGTAGAGCACCCGGACAAGCTGGAAGAGAAATTCCCGCAGGTTGCCGCAACCGGCGACGGCCCGGACATTATCTTCTGGGCACATGACCGTTTCGGCGGTTACGCGCAGTCTGGTCTGCTGGCTGAAGTCACCCCGGACAAAGCGTTCCAGGACAAACTGTTCCCGTTCACCTGGGATGCCGTTCGCTATAACGGCAAACTGATTGCTTACCCAATCGCGGTTGAAGCCCTGTCCCTGATTTACAACAAAGACCTGGTACCAAACCCGCCGAAGACCTGGGAAGAGATCCCGAAACTGGATAAAGAGCTGAAGGCGAAAGGTAAATCTGCGCTGATGTTCAACCTGCAGGAACCGTACTTCACCTGGCCGCTGATTGCTGCCGACGGCGGTTACGCGTTCAAGTTTGAAAACGGCAAATACGACGTGAAAGACGTGGGCGTAGACAGCGCTGGCGCGAAAGCAGGCCTGACCTTCCTGGTTGACCTCATCAAGAATAAACACATGAACGCGGATACCGATTACTCCATCGCGGAAGCGGCGTTCAACAAAGGCGAAACCGCGATGACCATCAACGGTCCGTGGGCCTGGACCAACATCGATAAGAGCAAAATCAACTACGGCGTCACGCTGCTGCCAACCTTCAACGGCAAGCCGTCTAAACCGTTCGTGGGCGTGCTGAGCGCAGGCATCAACGCCGCCAGCCCGAACAAAGAGCTGGCGAAAGAGTTCCTGGAAAACTACCTGCTGACCGATCAGGGTCTGGACGAAGTGAACAAGGACAAACCGCTGGGCGCCGTTGCGCTGAAATCCTTCCAGGATCAGCTGGCGAAAGACCCACGCATCGCAGCTACCATGGATAACGCCCAGAAAGGCGAAATCATGCCGAACATCCCACAGATGGCCGCGTTCTGGTACGCCACCCGTACCGCCGTCATCAACGCCGCAAGCGGTCGCCAGACCGTTGATGCCGCGCTGAAAGATGCTCAGGGCCGTATTACTAAGTAAGTCTGAAAAACGGCGGGTGGCGCGTGCGCTTACCCGCCCTACGACTACGGCACGATCCGTAGGTCAGGTAAGCGCAGCGCCACCTGACGATAAGTTTCCACCGTTGTAGAGGAAGAACCCCATGGATGTCATTAAAAAGAAACACTGGTGGCAAAGCGACGCGCTGAAGTGGTCAGTGATAGGTCTGCTGTGCCTGCTGGTGGGTTACCTTGTTGTTTTAATGTACGTACAAGGGGAATATCTGTTTGCCATCATGACGCTGATTTTAAGCTCTGCTGGCCTGTATATTTTCGCCAACCGTAAAGCCTACGCCTGGCGCTATGTCTACCCTGGCGTGGCCGGAATGGGGCTGTTTGTTCTCTTCCCGCTGATCTGTACCATCGCCATTGCGTTCACCAACTACAGCAGCACTAACCAGCTCGCGCAAGAACGCGCAACGCAGGTGCTTCTGGATCGCTCTTATCAGGCCGGTAAGACTTTTAACTTCGGCCTGTATCCTGCCGGTAACGAGTGGAAGTTAGCGCTTACTGACGAAGCAAGCAGCAAATACTATGTCTCCGACGCGTTCAAATTTGGCGGCGAGCAGAAGCTGACCCTAAAAGAGGCCGCAGCGCTGCCGGAAGGTGAACGTGCCAACCTGCGCGTCATTACCCAGAACCGCCAGGCGCTGACCCAGCTCACCGCCGTGCTGCCAGATGAAAGCAAAGTGACCATGAGCTCGCTGCGCCAGTTCTCCGGCACACAGCCGCTCTACACCCTGGCGGATGACGGTACGCTGACCAACAACCAGAGCGGCGTGAAATATCGTCCGAACAACGACATTGGTTTCTATCAATCCATTACTGCCGATGGCAAATGGGGTGATGACAAACTCAGCCCGGGCTATACCGTGACCATCGGCTGGGATAACTTTACCCGCGTGTTCACTGACGAAGGCATTCAGAAACCGTTCTTCGCCATCTTCGTCTGGACGGTCGTCTTCTCGGTGCTGACCGTGATCCTGACCGTTGCCGTAGGCATGGTGCTGGCCTGCCTCGTCCAGTGGGAATCCCTGAAAGGCAAAGCGATTTACCGCGTGCTGCTGATCCTGCCCTACGCCGTACCGTCGTTTATCTCGATTCTGATTTTCAAAGGGCTGTTCAACCAGAGCTTCGGTGAAATCAACATGATGCTGAGCGCGCTGTTCGGCATCAAACCGGCCTGGTTCAGCGACCCGACCACCGCCCGCTCGATGATTATCATCGTGAATACCTGGCTGGGTTATCCGTACATGATGATTCTGTGCATGGGGCTGCTGAAGGCCATCCCGGACGACCTGTACGAAGCCTCGGCGATGGACGGCGCGGGTCCGTTCCAGAACTTCTTCAAAATTACGCTGCCGCTGCTCATCAAGCCGCTGACCCCGCTGATGATTGCCAGCTTCGCCTTTAACTTTAACAACTTCGTGCTGATTCAGCTGTTGACCAACGGTGGCCCGGACCGCCTTGGCACCACGACGCCGGCAGGCTATACCGACCTGCTCGTGAGCTACACCTACCGTATCGCCTTCGAAGGCGGCGGCGGTCAGGACTTCGGTCTGGCGGCGGCAATAGCCACCCTGATCTTCCTGCTGGTCGGCGCCCTGGCGATTGTGAACCTGAAAGCCACACGTATGAAATTTGACTAAGGAGGGCATCGATCATGGCTATGGTACAACCCAAATCTCAGAAGTTGCGCCTCCTGGCGACGCACTTAGGCCTGCTGATTTTTATTGCGGCGATCATGTTCCCGCTGCTGATGGTTATCGCCATCTCCCTGCGTTCGGGTAACTTCGCCACCGGGAGCCTGATCCCGGACGAAATCTCCTGGGAGCACTGGAAGCTCGCGCTGGGCTTCAGCGTGGAACACGCGGATGGCCGCGTCACGCCGCCGCCGTTCCCGGTCCTGCTGTGGCTGTGGAACTCGGTCAAAGTGGCGACAATCACCGCTATCGGCATCGTGACGCTCTCCACGACCTGTGCTTACGCCTTCGCCCGTATGCGTTTCCCTGGCAAAGCGACGCTGCTGAAAGGGATGCTGATTTTCCAGATGTTCCCGGCGGTGCTGTCGCTGGTGGCGCTGTATGCCCTGTTTGACCGCCTGGGCCAGTACGTGCCGTTTATCGGTCTGAACACCCACGGCGGCGTGATCTTCGCCTACCTTGGCGGTATCGCGCTGCACGTGTGGACCATTAAAGGCTATTTCGAAACCATCGATGGCTCGCTGGAAGAAGCGGCCGCGCTGGATGGCGCAACCCCGTGGCAGGCGTTCCGTCTGGTTCTGCTGCCGCTGTCGGTGCCTATCCTGGCGGTGGTGTTTATCCTGTCGTTTATCGCCGCCATCACCGAAGTGCCGGTTGCGTCGCTGCTGCTGCGCGATGTAAACAGCTACACCCTGGCCGTCGGTATGCAGCAATACCTCAACCCGCAAAACTACCTGTGGGGCGACTTTGCCGCGGCGGCCGTACTCTCCGCCATCCCGATTACCGTGGTGTTCCTGCTGGCACAGCGCTGGCTGGTCAACGGCCTGACGGCGGGCGGTGTGAAAGGTTAAGTTTCATTTTGTTATGCCACTGCAACCCTCAACTTTAGACGTATTGTATTGACCCAACTTGTGACTGTTGTTAGGCGCTCTTCGGAGCGCCATTTTTTTATTCTCGCTTCAGCCGCTTCGAATTACACAGCCAGAGGGTGATCACCAGCAGCAGGATCGCCGCGGAGTAGATCAGCACATCAAGGGGAGATTTATGATCGACGATGATCAGCCGCACTATCGCGGTGATCCCAATGTAGACAAAATAACGTAGCGGGAAGTGAAAGCCTGACTGAAAATACTTCACAATCAGGGCGATAAATTCAAAGTAGAGAAAGTAGACCACCAGTCCTTCCACCAGCGCATATTTGCTGGTTTGCTCGGGGGCGAACAGTACATCCGCCAGATGCACCGTCTCTTTACCCAAAAAGACGACCAGTATCAGGCCAAGGCTCAACAGACCGAGGTTCAGTACGGTCTGGAGGACTGTTGAGATAAACTCAACGCGCGGACGAGTCAGGGATGTCATACAGCACCTCATTCTCCAGGGCGAGGTTCCTGTATAACGCAAAAATGTGACGTGGATCTATATTTTTTAATTATGTTTTATGTACGGAGGTAACCGATGGAACGTAAACCTACCGGGGTTCGCAACGTAACCTGCGGTGAAAATGTCACCCTTTACGAACCCGCCAATCTCTATGACTGCGTGCTCGGCAACGGCGTGTTCGTCGGCCCGTTTGTTGAAATTCAGGGCAATACCTGCATTGGAGACGACAGCAAAATTCAGTCGCACACCTTCATTTGCGAGTACGTCACCGTAGGCGAACGCTGCTTTATTGGCCATGGGGTGATGTTTGCCAACGATATGTTCCGCGAAGGCAAACCCAACGCTGACCGGAACAGCTGGGGACGCATTACCGTGGGGAATGATGTCTCGATAGGCAGCGGTGCCACCATTCTGGCGGTCTCCATCTGCGATGGCGCGGTGATTGGGGCGGGAAGCGTGGTGACGAAATCGATCGTCGAGAAAGGTGTCTATGCCGGGAACCCGGCGAGGCTACTGCGCCGCTTGTGATTCGCCCGGTGGCGCTGCGCTTACCGGGCCTACAAAATAGTAGGCCGGGCAAACGCAGTGCCGCCCGGCGTGAAGCATCAGCGGAAGTTAATGTTCTTATCGCTCGTCATGTCATACAGCTGGAACTTACGACCCAGCTGCTGACCGCCGTCACGCGTTAGCGGCGTCCAGCCAATAGCCGCGCGGCTGCGGGTTGGGCCTGACGAGAACAGATCCAGCGGAATCGACACATAGACCCCTTTGGTGAAGTCCCCTTCCCCGTACTCGTCCGGCGAGACGTTGGTGATCGTCGCGTAACCGCCTACCACCACGCCGCTGTCGAAGTGTTTAGAAATATCCAGCGTACCGCCCTTATCGCCTGCCAGGTACTGGCCCACGCTGGCTTTCACCAGCACGTCAGGTGCGAACGACGGTGTCCAGTAGGCGGTCAGATGGCCCGTTTTGACGCTGTAGTCGGTGAACTTCATCATGTCCTGCGCGCTGCGCCAGTCGCGCTGCTTGACGTAGTTGGCATCAACACCAAACGCCCAGTTGCTGTCTACCGGACGATACAGCACCTCTGCCCCCGCCCCGCCGTACATGGTTTCCAGATACCCGCCGTAGACCTGGCCGTAGAAGCCGTTGCCGAAGTACTGGAAGTAGTTGGCCTGCAGGTTATTCACGTAGGCATCGTTCTGCACGTATTCACGCACACGGGTACGCACGCGCGGCAGTTTCGAGTCTTTAGGCGGGTTGGTGTAGTTGAACTTGTCGTAGTTGTTGGCGATGTTGCCGAACAGGCTGCCGGTGGTCAGCAGGTGGTCGGTGAGCCACAGATCCGCCGTCGCCATGACGCCCAGCTGATACATGTAGAAGTTTTCAGGCCCGCCGACGGACTGGTTCAGCACCGGATCGATATGGAAATCAAAGCGCGATTTATCGATATACCAGCCCTGTTCGGTGGTGTCCGGCACCACCGGCTCAACGCGTTTTTGCACCAGCTCGGTTTCATGCCCGAGCGGTTCGCCTTCCAGATGGCGCTTGAGGCTGGCGACGTCCGTTTCGGTTGTAACCTGCGGCAGGTTGAGGCGGTTCTCCGTCACGCGGATCGTGCGGATCCCCTCCGGCAGATCGTTCATAACGATCCGATTGGCGCGCTCGATCCCTTCCCGCGAGTCGCGGTATTTCACCTGCTCGCCGGTGACGTAAAGCGTATCGCCCTTGGTCTGAATCTTCGGATCCGCCAGACCGGCATTGTATTTCAGCAGCGTCAGCTGGTTTGCCACCACGGAGTGCTGCAGGATCGCATCCTGCGGCTCCGGCTGATAGGCAGGCCGCGCGTTATCATTGTAGTGCGGGCGCATGTCGTTGAAGTTGGTGCGCAGCGTGAAGCCAAACATCACCGTATTGCCACGCTCGTAGCTGAGGTTAACGTCGGCCCAGTCAGTGACGCGATAAATGGCGCCGACGTTAAACTTGCTCTTCTGCTCAATCTTCCCGGCGAAGTCCTGCGAGTAGTCATTCCCTTCATACTCCAGCTTCAGGCGCAATGGCTGCCAGGGCGTCTGATATTCAACGCCGCCAAACAGCGACGCCGGACCGTGGAACATCTGGTCGCCGTTGATAGAGCCCGCTTTCTGATAGCTGTTATCGCGGTAGCAGTATTTATCGCTGTAGGAGCAAAACGGGTTTTTCACGTTGCCGCTGGTGCCCAGATAGCCCCACCCCAGGCCGAGCGAGAAGTCGAACGGCCCCCAGGCTTTGCTGGCCACGACGTATTCCGCATCAAACAGACCGGTACCGCCGATATCTTTCGCACCCACGGACACCTGCGGCATCCAGTAGCTCTCTTCCCACAGGCGCAGTTTGACGTCGAAGGCTTTATCCTTGTAGGTCTGATCGCCGGAGAACGCCTCTACGCTGCTGTACCGTTTAGTACGCACGTCGGTATAGCGCAGCGTGGTTTCAAGCCACGGGAACAGCTGCACCGACGCCGAGTAGTAGCGATACTGGTCGTTATCGCGGTAGTTAAGGCTAATTTCCCCTTCCCGCGCCATCCGCGCGGTAGGCGTTTGCAGTAAACCGACGCCGCCGAAGTCTGACTGAGACGGGCCAATGGGTGCCGGATACGTTTCTGCATGGCAGGCGGCACTCACGCAGAGCGCCAGCATGCTGTAGAGATGGATTCTTTTCATTATTCCGGTATCCGCTGAATCAGGGAGTGAAGGATATCGGCGTTAAGCCCGTCATATGCCTTCGTCCAGAAATGGTCGGCAAAACCGACAAAAATAATGCTGCCTGGCATGGGTTCGATATGGCGCTTGTTCCAGTAAGCAACCGGCGCTTTTTGCGTGTGCCCGTCAGGGTAAACGACCCAGGCGTAGCTGTTATCCGCCCCGCTCAGCAGGCTCTGCTCGTCGAGGTAGCTCGCCACATCGCGGCCAGGCATAAAGGGCTTTTTACCCGGGCTGCTGATAAGCCCGAAAACGGTAATGGTGGAAGGCTGGGCAGGTAGCCAGAGGGTGTAATCCCCTTCAAGCGTAGGGTTGCCCTTTTCCGTAACGCGCACTTCATCTGGGTCAAGGTTCACTTTCTGGCGACCTGTCACCTTCAGCGCCTGCAGCTGCTGGCGAACGTGGTTAATGGCTGCGACATCGTCGCCGTCTTCCTGCTCCGCCAAACCCGTCAGGCGAGCCAGCAGCGCAAGATGCTCTTGCTCCGCCTTAACCGTTGCCTGACGCTCGCCGATCACCGCCCCTTGCCACCAGCTGTTGGCAAGCCTGGGCTGCCCGACGAGATCGAGCAGATGATCTGCGTTAGTTAAGGTCTTGGGTTTTTCACTGTCCGGCGTGTAGACCTGTACCGTCCCGGCGGACCATGCCAGCGGCGCGGCAAGACTGGCGAGAAGCGCAACCTGGATAAGCATTTTCATGATTTCGCCGCCTTGATCAGAGTGCTCTTCACCGGGAAGAAATTGGCGCCGAGATACTGCAGGGACTGGCGGATCTGCCCGTCTTCGTCAATCCAGAAGCGGTTATGCCAGGTGGCCTGGTCAGTGACGACTTCTTCATCCAGCACGCGAACACGGGTTTCGTCGCTGCCCACGCTGACGCTGTCCGTGCCGTCCCATCGGAAGGTAGAGCGCGCCGTGGCGTAACGCACCTGCTTATGTTCGGTCCAGCCCATCGTGCGCGTCCAGCTTGCGCCGTCGGTAACCTGGTTAGGTTTGATCAGCGGGTCGGCAGCGAGGTTATTTACCTCAAGCAGGTTATCGCCGCCCAACAGGGTTTTTACGATACGACCGTGCTGCGTCACGATGGTGGCCTGATCCTGCGTCACCCATTTCTGCTGCCCGTTTTCATCGAAAGCGAGCACCACAAACAGCTGCGGGCCATCGTTAAGCTGCATGTACTGACTGGCATAAGGCATGTTCTGCAGTTCGTCATCGGTCAGATGCACGCCCGGCGTGCCGAACATGCTGTCCCACAGTGAGTTTCCCAGCCCTTTGGTGGTGGCCGAGCACGCCTGCAAAAGCAGGCAAATCAGGATGATCCCAGGTCGCTTCACGACTCTTCTCCGCATTATTGCCGGGTGGCGCTGCGCTTACCCGGCCTACAGGTCCCGAAGGCTACTGAAAAGCCAGAATAACCACACCGAAGTGTGGTTATGATTAAAACACCCGCTATTACTGGGTGCTGGTTGTCGTAGTGGTCGTGGTTCCGGTATTGGAGCCATCACCGCCACCGGTTGCCGCCAGCGCGACACCCACGGCTGAACTTACGGTGCTGGCGCTGGCCGCGGTAGAACTCCCCGCAGACGCAGACGTCGCAGCCGAACCTGCCGCTTCCCCGACCTGAACCGGAGCAGCATAGACAGATGTCGCCGCAAGCGCAGATATGGCAAAAATGCCATACAGTACTTTCTTCATAAGAATTTCCCTTCATTTAATGAATGGAGATTTGCCCAAAAAGAATTTCAGGCGGATTCGAGTATACACAACTCCCGCCGCGGGTTTGCCGTAAGGGGAAATAGGAAAGGGGTTTTCAGACTAATGGATAAAATTGAAATATAAGGAGAATTAACGGAATATAAAAAACAAGCAAATCAGTGATATAGAATTAAATAAAGGTCATTGCATTATCCGTATATTCCGAAAGTAAACCGCAGTGATTAACGGGTTAACGGCTTTTTTCAGATAAAACTCAGTAAAGGAATTAGAGCTAAATAACAGACATCAGGAATTATCCGATAAAAAAATGCCGGCATTTCGCCGGCACGTTTTCATGACGTTTTAATTACGCGCGCCATGCTTTATAGCGGTTGATCAAACCATTTGTCGAGCTGTCATGGCTGGCAATCGCCTTATCGTCACCCAGCTCTGGCAGGATACGGTTTGCCAGCTGTTTGCCCAGCTCAACGCCCCACTGGTCAAAGGTGAAGATGTTCAGGATCGCGCCCTGCGTGAAGATTTTATGCTCATAAAGGGCAATCAGCGCACCCAGGCTAAACGGCGTGATTTCGCGCAGCAGGATGGAGTTGGTTGGGCGGTTGCCTTCGAATACTTTGAACGGAACAACGTGGTCCAGGGTTGCCGGGTCTTTACCCTGATCGCGGTATTCCTGCTCAACCACCTCGCGGGATTTACCGAACGCCAGCGCTTCGGTCTGGGCGAAGAAGTTCGACAGCAGCTTCGGATGGTGGTCGGACAGCGGATTATGGGTGATAGCCGGAGCGATGAAATCGCACGGTACCATTTTGGTGCCCTGGTGGATCAGCTGGTAGAACGCGTGCTGACCGTTGGTGCCCGGCTCGCCCCAGATGATTGGGCCGGTCTGGTAATCCACCGCGTTGCCGTTACGGTCAACGTATTTACCGTTGGATTCCATGTTGCCCTGCTGGAAGTAGGCTGCAAAGCGGTGCATGTACTGGTCGTACGGCAGGATGGCTTCGGTTTCAGCACCGAAGAAGTTGTTGTACCAGATACCGATCAGCGCCAGCAGTACCGGCAGGTTTTTCTCAGGAGCGGTCGTGGAGAAATGTTTATCCATCGCGTGCGCGCCGGAGAGCAGCTCAACGAAGTTGTCGAAGCCCACGGAGAGAATGATGGACAGACCGATCGCGGACCACAGAGAGTAACGACCGCCGACCCAGTCCCAGAACTCAAACATGTTCGCGGTGTCGATGCCGAACTCGCTGACCGCTTTACCGTTGGTGGACAGCGCCGCGAAGTGTTTCGCCACGTGCTTGTTGTCGCCCGCGGTTTTCAGGAACCAGTCGCGCGCGCTGTGGGCGTTGGTCATGGTTTCCTGGGTGGTGAAGGTTTTGGACGCCACCAGGAACAGCGTGGTTTCCGGGTTCACGTTCTTCAGCACTTCGGCGATGTGGGTACCATCAACGTTAGAGACGAAGTGCATGTTGAGGTGGTTTTTGTAAGGGCGCAGCGCTTCGGTCACCATGAACGGGCCGAGGTCAGAACCGCCGATACCGATGTTAACCACGTCGGTGATCGGTTTGCCGGTGTAGCCTTTCCAGCTTCCGGAGATGATTGCTTCAGAGAAGGCTTTCATCTTTTCCAGCACCGCGTTGACTTCCGGCATGACGTCTTTGCCGTCAACGATGATTGGCGTATTGCTACGGTTACGCAGGGCTACGTGCAGCACGGCACGGTCTTCGGTGCGGTTGATCTTCTCACCGGAGAACATGGATTTGATGGCGTCAGCAAGCTCGGTCTCTTTCGCCAGATCCTGCAGTTTTGCCAGCGTCTCTTCGGTAATGCGGTTTTTGGAGAAATCCACCAGCATCAGGTCGTCGAAGGTCGCGGAGAACTTACTGAAACGATCGGCATCTTTCGCGAACAGGTCCGCGATGGTGACGTCTTTCATTTCATCAAAATGTTTCTGGAGTGCCTGCCAGGCAGCGGTCTGCGTTGGGTTGATGTTTTTCATTAGCAATACTCTTCTGATTTGAGAATTGTGACTGCGGTCGATTGTAGCGCCTGCAAATAAAAATTGTGATGGTTTTTATGCCATTGCCCTGGCCTGCATCAAACGCAGGTGAAAAGACCCGAAAAGTATAGCTGCTGAAGAGCCCTCCCGGGGCGGCGAAATGTCGGTCAAAATACCCTAAAACGGAGCATAAAATCTGGTGCTGTTATAAGTCCTGTTTCTCAGGGGTACCCCCCCATAAAAAATCCGCATAATCCCAGCATTGACAGGACCTCCCCCGCATTTTATTTATAGGGCCGTATTTTGCGCCTGCACCTGTTTTCGTTTCACTCTTGTGCCATGGTCGCTTATTCATTCCCTGACACGAGGTTGTTATGACGAGTTTTGTGGTCGCCAAATTTGGCGGCACCAGTGTGGCCGATTACGATGCCATGAACCGCAGCGCCGATGTGGTGCTGGCCGATCCGAATACCCGCCTGGTGGTGCTTTCCGCCTCTGCCGGCGTGACGAACCTGCTGGTTTCTCTGTCTGAAGGACTGGAAGCGACCGAACGTTTCGTGAAGCTGGATGCACTGCGCAAAATTCAGTTCGACATTCTTGAACGTCTGCAGAACCCGAACGTCATCCGCGAAGAAGTGGAACGTCTGCTGGAAAACATCACCACCCTGGCAGAAGCTGCTTCTCTGGCAACCTCCACCGCCCTGACTGACGAACTGGTCAGCCACGGTGAACTGATGTCCACGCTGCTGTTTGTGGAGATCATGCGCGAACGTAACATTCAGGCGCAGTGGTTTGACGTGCGTAAAGTGATGCGTACCAGCGATCGCTTCGGCCGCGCCGAGCCGGACGTTGAAGCGCTGGCCGAGCTGACCACTCAGCAGCTAGCACCGCGTCTGGCAGAGGGTATCGTGATCACCCAGGGCTTTATCGGCAGTGAAGCAAAAGGGCGTACGACAACGCTTGGCCGTGGCGGCAGCGACTATACCGCCGCTCTGCTGGGCGAAGCCCTGCATGCCACCCGCGTCGATATCTGGACTGACGTTCCGGGCATTTACACCACCGACCCGCGCGTCGTTTCCGCGGCGAAACGTATTGATGTGATCGCGTTTGAAGAAGCGGCGGAAATGGCCACCTTCGGCGCGAAAGTGCTGCACCCTGCTACGCTGCTGCCCGCCGTACGCAGCGATATTCCGGTCTTCGTCGGCTCCAGTAAAGATCCAAAAGCGGGCGGTACGCTGGTGTGCAAGAAAACGGAAAACCCACCGCTGTTCCGCGCGCTGGCCCTGCGCCGTCGCCAGACGCTGGTGACGCTCCACAGCCACAATATGCTGCACTCCCGCGGTTTCCTGGCGGAGGTGTTTGGCATTCTGGCGCGGCACAATATCTCCGTGGATCTGATCACCACCTCTGAAGTGAGCATTGCGCTGACGCTGGACACTACCGGCTCCACCTCCACGGGCGATACCCTGCTGACGCAGTCGCTGCTGATTGAGCTGTCTGAGCTGTGCCGCGTGGAAGTGGAAGAAGACCTGGCGCTGGTTGCCATCATCGGTAACAAACTGTCGCGCGCCTGCGGCGTCGGCAAAGAAGTGTTCGGCGTACTCGACCCGTTCAGCATTCGTATGATTTGCTACGGCGCATCCAGCTATAACCTCTGCTTCCTGGTGCCAGCCGATCAGGCCGAGCAGGTGGTGCAGAAACTTCATCAGAATTTGTTTGAATAAAATTCGTTAGCACGATAAACATTATCTACAAGCCGGGCACAGACCCGGCTTTTTCATAACTAAACAACACGACAATACTGCAAGGAAACCACTATGTTATCCGCCATCACGCGGCTGTTCCCGTTATGGGCGCTGCTGCTCTCCGTACTCGCGTATTATACCCCCACCACGTTCACCGGTATTGGCCCGTGGGTCACCACCCTGCTGATGCTCATTATGCTGGGCATGGGCGTGCATCTGAAAATCGACGACTTTAAGCGCGTGCTGTCCCGCCCGGCTCCGGTTGCCGCAGGGATCTTCCTCCACTACCTGGTGATGCCTCTTGCGGCGTGGCTGCTGGCGATGGCCTTTAAGATGCCGCCTGACCTCTCCGCCGGGATGGTGCTGGTAGGTAGCGTAGCCAGCGGCACAGCGTCCAACGTGATGATCTTTCTTGCGAAAGGCGACGTGGCGCTCTCCGTCACTATCTCTTCCGTCTCAACGCTGGTTGGCGTGATTGCCACACCGCTGTTGACCCGCCTGTACGTGGACGCGCATATTCAGGTGGACGTGATGGGCATGCTGCTGAGCATTCTGCAAATCGTGGTGATCCCGATTGCGCTGGGCCTGGTGATTCACCATCTTTTCCCACGCGTGGTGAAAGCGGTTGAGCCGTATCTGCCTGCGTTTTCGATGGTCTGTATTCTGGCCATCATCAGCGCCGTGGTGGCGGGTTCCGCGTCACACATTGCTTCCGTAGGATTTGTGGTGATTGTCGCGGTGGTACTGCATAACACCATCGGCCTGCTGGGCGGCTACTGGGGCGGGAAGCTGTTTGGCTTTGACGAGTCGACCTGCCGCACGCTGGCAATCGAGGTGGGCATGCAGAACTCCGGCCTGGCGGCGGCGCTCGGGAAAATCTACTTCTCACCGCTCGCGGCACTGCCGGGGGCCCTGTTCTCCGTCTGGCATAATCTGTCCGGTTCGCTGCTGGCGGGCTACTGGTCCGGCAAACCGATTGATGGGCAAACGAAAAAAGATGCGGTGAAACAGGGTTAATTGGCGGTACTTGCTTTACACTGAAGCCTCTCTCTCAGGAGGCTTCAGCAATGGCTACACCACGATTGACCCAGAAAGACATGACGGAAGCCGAGCAGCGCGAACTTAAAACGCTTCTCGACCGTGCACGCATCGCACATGGCCGTACGCTGACGAACGCCGAAACCAATCAGGTGAAAAAAGAGTACATCGATAAACTGATGGCTCAGCGTGACGCCGAGGCGAAGAAAGCCCGCAAACTGAAAAAGCAGCAGGCCTATAAGCCGGATACAGAAACGACCTTCTCCTGGTCGGCCACGACCTCTACCCGTGGAAGGCGCTAACTAGCGCCCTTTCTTTTTACGGCCAGGCTGGACAAAGCGCTTCCCGTTGGCCGGTTTGCCACGTCCTTTCTCTTCCGCCTGCGGCGCCTTCACCACCGGGCGCTTAATCGCCTGGGTTTTCGGTTTTGCTTTAGCCTTCGGCTTCGCTTCGGACGAGGAATTCTCGATGAGCTTGAACAGCTCAATCAGCTCGTCGCCGGTTAAATCACGCCACTCCCCCAGCGGGATACCGGACAGGCTGACGTTCATAATGCGCGTGCGCTCGAGCTTCGTCACCTCATAGCCAAAGTATTCGCACATACGGCGGATCTGACGGTTTAAGCCCTGCACCAGGGTAATGCGGAACGCGAACGGTGCTTCTTTCTTCACCTTACACTTTTTCGTGACGGTACCGAGGATTGGCACACCGGCGCCCATGCCGCGAATAAACTCGTCCGTGACCGGCTTATTCACCGTCACGATGTACTCTTTCTCGTGATCGTTACCGGCACGCAGAATTTTGTTGACCAGATCGCCATGGTTGGTGAGGAAAATCAGCCCCTGAGAGTCTTTATCCAGACGGCCAATCGGGAAGATACGGCTGCTGTGGTTCACGAAATCAACGATGTTGTCCCGCTCACCGTCTTCCGTGGTGCTGACAATCCCAACCGGTTTATTCAACGCGATAAACACCAGGTCTTCAGCATCGCGCGGCTCGATGAGCTGACCATTCACTTTGACCACGTCGCCAGGCATCACCTGGTCACCAATCGTGGCGCGTTTGCCGTTGAGGAACACGTTACCCTGTTCAATGTAACGGTCCGCCTCGCGACGTGAGCAGATCCCGCTCTCGCTAATGTATTTGTTTAATCGGGTTGATTGAGTTGGCAGCATAGTTTCTCCTGTGAAGGGCGAAATATACCTTACCTTGCGGCTGACAAAAAAGTGTTAGTAACCGTTGATCAAAAAATCGAGTGCATCCCGCAATGAAGCCCGGTTTTGCGTAAGATCGGCGACACGCTCGCCTAACTCTTTTGGCGATATGCCTGCCATCATATGCACCATGACCACGCAAGGCTTACCCGCTATCTCAACGACAGGGCACACTTTCGCAGGCGGTTGAATGCCTCCCAGGTGTCTAAGCTCAACTGCGGGAGCAACCAGGACATGTTTCATCACATTGGCCACCGGATGCTGCATATTGATTAGCCAAGGATAGGCAGTTTTCCCCTTACCTTCATTCTCATAAGCAAAATATTGCTCCATCAGAACGACCTCTGAAAGTCACTAAAGGAGCCGTTTTCATCAACCCATTGGTTAATGGCCTCGATAGAAGCTTTATTTTCTGCTAACCACTCTGCACGCTGATGCGCACGAAACTGCTCCTGCAGTGCAGCCGTGAGCACGGCAGAGAGATTAAGTTTAAGCCGTCTCGCCTCTTCCAGGATTTCTGGCGCTAACGACACATTGACTGATTTTTTGATGCCATGCGTAGTGCGCATGAAAACCCCCATAGGAATGCGCATGAATTGGCGAAGTGTAGCGTAATAAACGAGCATTTTCTATTCCCTTAAAAATGTAAGGTCTGAAGAGTAAATGGCGCGTTATAAGATGTCACGCCTCGCGAAACGGTTTTGCGAGGCGCTTTCAGAGATTAATACTCATCCCGCTCGTCATCTTCATCCGGTTGTTCCATCACGCTGTAGGCCACCGCGCAGAACAACGAGTTGAGGCGTTTCATATCGCCCAGCAGCCCCAGGTGGAGCGAGCTGGTTTCGATGCTCTGCACGTTCTGCTGGTGCAGACGCTCAACGTGGGCGTGCGAGTAGCGACGGTTAAGAATGCGGAAGCGATGCTTGTTGCGGCGCAGGCGGCGCGCGCTCGGCACGTCGCTGGAGAAGAAGACCGACATGGCCAGCTTCAGGTTGCTCACCAGCTGTTCGTGCAGCGCCTCCAGCTCCTTCAGGCCTTCACCTGAAAACGCCCGACGCGCGGCAAGGGATTTGTCGGCGATCTCGCTGCCCATGCGCTCAACGATATCTGAGGCCTGCTCAAGGTTAAGCGACATCTCAATGATTTCCGCCCATCGGCGGGACTCCTCTTCCGCCAGCTCATCCTGCGGCATACGCGCCAGGTAAAGCTTGATGGCGGTATAAAGCACGTTGATATCGTCCGCCAGCCTGCGCAGTTCTTTCTCTTCTCGCGGCTCGCCGTGCATCACCTTTTGCAGGCCTTCGAGCATGGTTTCCATGGCGTCGCCCATGCGCAGCGTCTCGCGAGCGGCATTCGCCAGCGCCAGCGCCGGGGTATCCAGCGCGGAGGTATCCAGATGCTTCGGTTTCAGGCGCGCGTCCAGCTCCGGTTCATCCTGAATAAGGCGTTCGCAGAATCGGGCCATCGGCTCAGCGAAAGGTACCATCGCCAGGCAGCGCACCAAGTTATAGAAAACGTGGAAATAGATCACCAGCTCCGCCTTCGGCAGCGGGAGGTTGTCCATCAGGTTCGCCAGGGGATGGATAAAGGGCAGGATAAGCAGGCTACCCACCAGCTTAAACAGCAGGCTGCCGAGGGCCACGCGACGCGCGGCAGCGTTGGCGGCGCTGTTATTGAGCATCGCCAGCAGGCCAGAGCCGAGGTTAGCCCCGATCACCAGGCACAGCGCCACCGGGAAGGAGATCGCCCCCGCAGCGGTGAGCGTTGCGGTCAGCAGCACGGCGGCCAGGCTGGAGTAGCTGACGATGGCAAACACCGCGCCGATCAGCGCGTCCAGCATGATGTCACCGGTCAGGGAGGCAAAGATGACCTGCACGCCGTTGGCCTCGGTGATAGGCGTGACCGCCTGCACAATCAGCTCCAGCGCCAGCAGGATCAGCCCCAGGCCAATCCCCACGCGCCCAAGCTGTCCGGCCCGCGTCTGCTTGCGGCCGAGGAAGAAGATAACGCCGACAAAAATCAGCAGCGGAGACAGCCAGGAGAGATCGAACGTCAGGATACGCGCCATCAGCGCGGTACCCACGTCGGCACCCAGCACAATAACCAGTGCCGGAGCCAGTGCCACCAGATCCTGCGCCACAAAGGAGGTGACCAGCAGGGTTGTGGCGTTACTGCTCTGAACCAGCGCCGTTACGCCAATGCCCGCGCAGAAGGCGAGCGGCTTCTTCTCAACGCTGCTGCTGAGAACGGTACGTAAACGGGCACCAAAGACCCGCATCACGCCGGTACGGACGATATGGGTGCCCCAGACGAGCAGTGCGACTGCAGAGAGCAGATGTAACAGGGTCAGCACGGAAGGTTTTCCTCCTTATCGTTATTCGTTTTCCTTAGGTTCAGTATAAGGGTTTAAACGTAAGAAAGAGACAGGGCGCCCAATGAGCGCCCTGTTTGTTGTAAGGAAAAGTGACCTCAGTCCGCGTCGTAGCCTAAATTCGGCGCTAGCCAGCGCTCAACCTCAGCAACGCTCATTCCTTTGCGCAGGGCATAATCTTCGATCTGATCGCGCTGCAGCTGCGCGACGGCGAAGTATTTGCTGTCCGGATGGCTAAAGTACCAGCCGGAGACGGACGCGCCCGGCCACATGGCGAACGACTCGGTGAGCTTCATGCCGGTATGCGCTTCTACGTCCAGTAACGTCCAGATGGTGCCCTTTTCAGTGTGTTCCGGACAGGCCGGGTAGCCCGGTGCCGGGCGAATGCCCTGGTAGTTTTCGCGGATCAGATCCTCGTTGCTGAGGTTCTCATTGGCCGCGTAGCCCCAGTGCACCTTGCGCACCCGCTCGTGCAGGTACTCGGCGAAGGCTTCCGCCAGGCGGTCGGCAATCGCTTTCACCATGATTTTATTGTAATCGTCGTGCTGCGCTTCGAACGCGTCCGCCAGCGCATCTTCTTCCAGACCGCCGGTTACCGCAAAGGCACCGATATAGTCGGCTTTACCACTTAACTTCGGTGCGACGAAATCGGCCAGGCAGTAGTTGGCAAAACCCACTTTTTCTGTTTGCTGGCGCAGATGGCGGCTGACCGCCAGCACGTGGGTGCGGGTTTCATCACGATAAATTTCGATATCGTCGCCCACGCGGTTCGCCGGGAACAGGCCGACCACGCCGCGCGGATTAAGGGTTTGCTCCGCACTCAGCTTATCAAGCATGTCGTTAGCGTCTTTAAACAGGCGCTTCGCCTCTTCACCGACAACCTCATCTTCCAGAATGCGCGGATATTTGCCTGCCAGCGACCAGGTCATAAAGAACGGCGTCCAGTCGATGTAGTTGCGCAGCGTTTCGATGCTGGCGGTTACCTCCTGCACGCCCAAACGATGCGCGACCGGGGGCGTATAGCTCGACCAGTCAAAGGCCAGATCGTTATCGCGCGCCGCCTGCAGCGTGACGGGCGGCGTGCGCGGTTTCTTGCGCCCGTGCTGGATGCGAACGGTTTCGTACTCTTTACGGGTGCGCGCCACAAAGTCATCGCACTGGGTGTCGGAGAGCAGCGCGGAGACCACGCCGACCGTGCGCGAGGCGTTCTGCACGTACACCGTCGGGCCGCTGTAGTTTTGTTCGATTTTCACCGCCGTGTGCGCTTTCGAGGTGGTCGCCCCGCCAATCAGCAGCGGAATGGTGAAGCCCTGACGCTCCATCTCTTTTGCCACGTTGACCATTTCGTCCAGCGACGGCGTGATCAGCCCGGAGAGGCCAATCAGGTCGGCATTCACTTCGCGCGCGGTCTTGAGGATTTTATCCGCCGGGACCATCACGCCAAGGTCGATAATTTCGTAGTTATTACACTGCAGCACTACGCCGACGATGTTCTTGCCGATGTCGTGCACGTCGCCCTTCACGGTGGCGATGACCATTTTACCGTTGCTGGAGCCTTTCTCTTTGCTGGCTTCGATATAGGGCTCGAGATACGCCACTGCCTGCTTCATCACGCGAGCGGATTTCACCACCTGCGGCAGGAACATTTTGCCCTCGCCGAACAGATCGCCGACCACGTTCATGCCGTCCATCAGCGGGCCTTCAATCACTTCAATCGGGCGGGAGGCCTGCTGTCGCGCCTCTTCGGTGTCGAGTTCAATAAATTCGGTGATGCCTTTGACCAGCGAATATTCCAGACGTTTTTTCACGTCCCAGGAACGCCACTCCGCCTGCTGAACGTTGGCCGCCTCGTCAGATTTGCTGCCGCGGTATTTCTCCGCCAGGTCCAGCATGCGTTCGGTCGCGTCGTCTCGGCGGTTAAGGATCACGTCTTCCACCGCGTCGCGCAGCTCCGCTGGCAGGTCGTCGTAAATCGCCAGCTGGCCGGCGTTAACGATCCCCATGTCCATCCCGTTGCGGATGGCGTAGTAGAGGAACACGGCGTGGATCGCTTCGCGCACCGGGTCATTGCCGCGGAACGAGAACGAGACGTTCGACACGCCGCCGGAGATAAGCGCATGCGGCAGCTCGCGCTTAATGTCTTCACACGCGCCGATAAAGTCCTGCGCGTAGTTGTTGTGCTCTTCAATCCCGGTCGCGACGGCGAAGATGTTCGGGTCGAAAATAATGTCTTCCGGCGGGAAGCCCACCTCTTCGGTCAAAATTTTGTACGCGCGGCGGCAAATCTCAATTTTGCGCTCGCGGGTATCCGCCTGGCCCACTTCGTCGAAGGCCATCACCACCACGGCGGCACCGTAGCGGCGGACCATCTTCGCGTGGTGGATAAAGATATCAACCCCCTCTTTCATCGAGATGGAGTTGACGATGCCTTTGCCCTGGATGCACTTCAGCCCTTTTTCGATGACCTCCCATTTGGAGGAGTCAATCATGATCGGCACGCGGGCAATGTCCGGCTCACCGGCAATCAGGTTGAGGAAACGCACCATCGCCGCTTCGGCGTCGAGCATCCCCTCATCCATGTTGATATCGATAATCTGCGCGCCGCTTTCCACCTGCTGGCGGGCAACGTCCAGCGCTTCGCTGTACTTCTCTTCTTTGATCAGGCGCTTAAACTTCGCCGAGCCGGTAACGTTAGTTCGCTCACCCACGTTCACAAACAGGCTGTCGTCGCCGATGGTCAACGGCTCCAGGCCGGAAAGACGACAGGCAACGGGAAGCTCAGGCAGCTTGCGCGGCGGCAACCCGGCCACGGCGTTGCTCATGGCGGCGATGTGCTCCGGCGTGGTGCCGCAGCAGCCGCCGACGATATTCAGGAAGCCGGACTCGGCCCACTCGCGGATTTGCGCCGCCATGGTGTCGGCATCCAGATCGTACTCACCAAACGCATTCGGCAGACCGGCGTTCGGGTGGGCCGTAACGTAGCATTCCGCGATGCGCGACAGCTCCTGGACGTACTGGCGCAGTTCATCCGGCCCCAGCGCGCAGTTCAGGCCGAAGGAGAGCGCCTCCGCGTGGCGCAGAGAGTTGTAAAACGCTTCGGTTGTCTGGCCGGACAGCGTACGGCCCGAGGCGTCGGTGATGGTGCCGGAAATCATGATCGGCAGGTCAACGCCCAGCGCCTCGAACTCCTCTTTCACCGCGTAAATCGCGGCTTTGGCGTTGAGGGTATCGAACACCGTTTCAATCAGGATCAGATCGGAACCGCCTTCCACCAGCGCTCTGGTCGATTCACGGTAGGCCGCAACCAGCTGGTCAAAGGTGATGTTACGAAATGCCGGGTCGTTCACGTCCGGTGAAATCGATGCAGTGCGGTTGGTAGGGCCAAGCACCCCAGCCACGTAGCGCGGTTTTTCCGGCGTGCGGACCGTCCACTCGTCTGCACAGGCGCGCGCCAGCTTCGCGGCTTCATAGTTGATTTCCGCCGACAGGGATTCCATCTGGTAATCCGCCATGGCGATGGTTGTCGAGTTAAAGGTGTTGGTTTCAACGATATCCGCACCCGCTTCGAAGTACGCGTTATGGATATCCTTAATCACGGACGGCTTGCTGAGCACCAGCAGGTCGTTGTTCCCTTTCAGATCGCATGGCCAGTCAGCGAAGCGTTCGCCGCGGAAATCGTCTTCGCTCAGGCGATAGCCCTGGATCATGGTGCCCATGCCGCCGTCCAGCACCAGAATTCGTTCATTTAACTGCGCACGCAGTTGCTCTACTTTGCTGCTCACACTTGCTCCCGACAACGCTCAACATGGCCAAAAGGCTGCGTTCCATACTGGCATAATCTCGCAGGGTGGAAAAGCCGCTCAGGGGTAACATGAGACATGTTCACCATCACTCCTCCGATCAGTCAGGATAACGGTTGCAAATTCACCAAATAAAACGAAAATGATTTCCACGATACAGAAAAAGGAGATCGTCATGGTCGCGACCGTTCCCGCTAAACGCGGCAGAAAGCCTGCTGCCACCACCGCCGCACAACAGGGCGGACAGGTTCAATCGCTCACGCGCGGTCTGAAGCTGCTGGAGTGGATAGCCGAGTCGCACAGCAGCGTGGCCCTGACGGAGCTGGCGCAGCAGGCGGGCCTGCCGAACTCCACTACGCACCGGCTGCTGACCACCATGCAGCAGCTGGGCTTTGTCCGCCAGGTTGGCGAACTGGGGCACTGGGCGGTGGGCGCGCATGCGTTTATCGTCGGCAGCAGCTTCCTGCAGAGTCGCAACCTGCTGGCGATTGTGCATCCGATTCTGCGCAAGCTGATGGAAGACTCCGGCGAGACGGTCAACCTGGCGGTGCTGGACCAGAGCGACCACCAGGCGATTATTATCGACCAGGTGCAGTGCACGCAGCTGATGCGCATGTCCGCGCCGATCGGCGGCAAGCTGCCGATGCACGCCTCCGGGGCGGGTAAAGCGTTTCTGTCGCAGCTGAGCGAGGAGCAGGTGACGGGGCTACTACACCGTAAAGGGCTCCCCGCCTATACCCACGCCACCCTGGTGTCGCCGGTGCATCTGAAAGAAGATTTGGCCCTGACCCGCAAGCGCGGCTATTCGTTTGATGATGAAGAACATGCCCTGGGGCTGCGCTGCCTGGCGGCCTGTATTTTCGACGAGCACCGCGAGCCGTTTGCGGCCATATCTATCTCCGGGCCGATTTCGCGGATGACCGATGACCGCGTGACCGAACTGGGTGCGCTGGTGATCAAGGCGGCGAAAGAGGTGACGCTGGCGTACGGTGGGATCCGTTAAGATTGAGTGCGGCCTGATGCCCTCACCCCGGCCCTCTCCCACAGGGAGAGGGAGAAAACATGTTGACCTCACCCTGAGGGAGAGGGAGAAAATCGGACACTAAACCGCTGCTTGCGTCGGTAAGCGTACACATCTTCCACATGCCCATTTTTGATCCGCGTTTGCAGCCCGCGCCAGTAGCTGGCGCGGAACAGATCCTCATGCATCTCTTCAAATAACGGCCCGATGCGCGGGTCGGCGCACAGCCAGTGGCGAAACTCTTCGGGAAACACGTCCCCCGGCGATACGCTGTACCACGGTTCACCGGAAAGCTCATCTTCCGGGTAGCGGGGCGGCGGGATATCGCGGAAATTCACCTCGGTCATGTAGCAAATTTCGTCATAATCGTAGAACACCACTCGCCCGTGGCGGGTGACGCCGAAGTTTTTAAACAGCATATCGCCCGGGAAGATATTGGCGGCGGCAAGCTGGCGAATTGCGTTCCCGTACTCTTCAATGGCATCACGCAGCGCCTGGCCGTCGGACTGTTCCAGCCAGATATTGAGCGGCACCATGCGGCGTTCTATGTAGAGATGGCTTATCACGATTTTGTCGCCAAGATCGGTGATTTTGCCGGAGGCTTCCTGCAGTAAAAGCGTCATGAGCGCCGGATCGATCTGCTGCTTATCCAGCACAAAGTTTTCGAATTCCTGGGTATCCGCCATGCGTCCGACGCGATCGTGCTCTTTAACCAGCTGGTAGCAGGCGCGAACATGGGCTGCGGTCATCTCTTTCTGTGGCGCAAACCTGTCTTTAATCACCTTAAATACGCGGTCAAAGCCCGGAAGCGTAAACACCAGCATTACCATGCCGCGAATGCCGGGCGCTTCGATGAACTGCTCATCCGCCGTGGTGACATAGCGCAGGTACTCCCGGTAGCTTTCCGTTTTGGCGTGCTTCTGGCAGCCAATCGCCATATACAGCTCGGCGGTGGTTTTGCCCGGCAGGATCTCGCGTAGCCACTCCACCAGAGCGGCTGGCAGCGGGGCGTACACCATGAAATAGGAGCGGGCGAAGCCAAATACGATGCTGGCTTCGGCGCCGGTGGTCAGGCAGGTATCGACAAACAGTTCCCCGTCGTCGGTACGGTGAATCGGCAGCAGAAACGGCACAATAGCGGTTGGCGTAACCAGTTTGCCCACCAGCCATGCGGCTTTATTGCGGTAGAAAAGCTCGTTGGCGACCTGCAAATGACTGCGGCTGAGCACCTCCGCGCCGAAGATTTCGTTGAGATGCGCGTGGATATAACCGATATCCCGGGTTTTATTTTCCCAGGGCAAGCGCAGCGGCAAATCCGTTAAGACGCGGTGCAGGAGCTTTTCCCAGCCGCGCTCGGGAAAGAAATCTTTCGCCAGCGGACGCGGGATGGTTCGAAAGCGTCGCTCAGGCTGGGAGCTGAAAATAAATAACCGCTCAGGAGATAATGAGCGGTGGTCAAATAACCGGCAATAGACGGAGTTAAAAAAGCTCTCCGCAATCTCGAAGCGCGGGTAGTCGGGTAACAAATGGGTGTAATGCTCTTTGACGCTCAGTAAAAATTCCGCATCCGGACTTTTACCGTCAGTGATACAGCGCAACTGCTCCACCACCAGCCCCACGTGGTGGTCGTAGAGATGGATACGCTGCTTCATCGCCTGCTGAACCGCATGCCAGTCAGCGTGTTCGAAGCGCTGCTGCGCGCCGGAGGTCACTTCCAGAAAACGACCATACTGGGCATCAAAGCCCTGCAAAATGGTTTGGGCAATCAGCAATTCCAGGCCACGCGACATATATTCCCCTTACCCACCCCTCTCCCCAGAGGGGAGAGGGGGAAAAGATTAGAACTGTGCTTCTTCGGTTGATCCCGTTAATGCCGTGACGGAGGAGGTGCCGCCCTGAATGATGGTCGTCACATTATCAAAGTAACCGGTTCCCACCTCCTGCTGGTGAGAGACGAAGGTATAACCGTCTTTGCCCGCCGCAAATTCCGGCTGCTGCACCTTCTCAACATAGTGCTTCATGCCTTCGCCCTGTGCATACGCATGAGCCAGGTCGAACATGTTGAACCACATGCTGTGGATGCCTGCCAGGGTAATGAACTGGTATTTGTAGCCCATGTCGGACAGCTGCTGCTGGAAGCTGGCGATGGTTTTGTCATCCAGCTTTTTCTGCCAGTTGAAGGACGGCGAGCAGTTGTAGGCCAGCAGCTTGCCCGGGTATTTCGCGTGGATGGCGTCGGCAAAGCGTTTTGCCAGCGCCAGATCCGGCGTGGAGGTTTCACACCACACCAGATCCGCGTACGGCGCGTACGCCAGGCCACGGCTGATCGCCTGCTCAATGCCCGCATGGGTGCGATAGAACCCTTCGCTGGTACGCTCGCCGGTAATAAACTCGCTGTCGTACGGGTCGCAGTCAGAGGTGATCAGATCCGCCGCGTCAGCATCGGTACGGGCAATCACCAGCGTCGGCACGCCGAGCACGTCAGCCGCCAGACGGGCCGCAACCAGCTTCTGAATCGCTTCCTGGGTTGGGACAAGAACTTTCCCGCCCATGTGTCCGCACTTCTTCACGGACGCCAGCTGATCTTCGAAGTGAACGGCCGCTGCACCGGCCTCAATCATCGATTTCATCAGCTCGAAGGCGTTCAGCACGCCACCAAAACCCGCTTCTGCATCCGCGACGATCGGCAGGAAGTAGTCAATAAAGCGCGGATCGTTTGGCTCAATACCTGCGGCCCACTGGATCTGATCCGCACGGCGGAAGGTGTTGTTGATCCGATCCACGACCGATGGCACGGAGTTAGCCGGATAGAGCGACTGATCCGGATACATGCTGGACGCCAGGTTGGCATCCGCCGCGACCTGCCAGCCGGAGAGATAAATAGCTTCAATGCCCGCCTTCGCCTGCTGCAGCGCCTGACCGCCGGTCAGCGCACCGAGGCTGTTGATATAGCCCTTTTTGGAACCACCGTGCAACAGCTTCCACATTTTCGCCGCACCGTTCTGGGCCAGCGTGCATTCCGGGTTGACCGAGCCGCGTAATTTCACCACTTCCTCCACGCTGTAAGGACGGCGGATGCCTTCCCAGCGAGGCTGTGTCCACTCTTTCTTTAAGTCTTCGATTTGTTGGGTACGGGTTTTCATGTGCAGATGCTCCATATTGTTATGTGGTGAGTTACGCCAGGAAGCGGTAGCCCGGCAGGGTCAGGAAGTCGATTAAGTCATCAGATGTGGTGATTTGCTCCATCAGGCGCGCGGCGTCGTCAAAACGTCCGCTGCTGAAGCGGTGTTCGCCCAGCTCGTCCTGGATCACCCGCATCTCTTCAGCCAGCATCTGGCGGAACAGGGATTTGGTCACCGGCTTGCCGTTGCTGAGCGTTTTTTGATGGTGGATCCACTGCCAGATCGAGGTGCGTGAGATCTCTGCCGTCGCGGCATCTTCCATCAGGCCGTAGATCGGTACGCAGCCGTTACCGGAGATCCACGCTTCGATGTACTGCACGGCAACGCGAATATTTGCGCGCATGCCCTCTTCGGTACGTTCACCTGCACACGGTGCCAGCAGCTGTTCTTCAGCCGTCGGGGCATCGTCTTCGCGCGTGACGAACAGCTGGTTTTTATTGTCACCGAGTACGCGGTTAAAGACTTCCATTGCCGTATCCGCCAGACCCGGATGCGCGATCCACGTCCCGTCATGGCCGTTACGTGCTTCAAGCTCTTTATCGGCTTTCACCTTGTTGAGCACCTGATTGTTACGCTCAGCATCTTTGCTCGGGATAAAGGCCGCCATGCCGCCCATCGCAAAGGCGCCGCGCTTGTGGCAGGTTTTGATCAGCAGACGCGAGTAGGCGCTCAGGAACGGTTTATCCATGGTAACGACCTGGCGATCGGGCAGCACACGATCGGGATAATTTTTCAGGGTCTTGATGTAGCTGAAAATATAATCCCAGCGCCCACAGTTCAGGCCGACGATGTGGTCGCGCAGGGCATGCAGAATTTCGTTCATCTGGAACACGGCAGGCAGCGTTTCAATCAGCAGCGTGGCTTTGATGGTGCCGCGCGGCAGGTTGAAACGATCTTCCGCGTAGCTGAACACCTCACTCCACCAGGCCGCTTCCTGCCAGGATTGGGTCTTCGGCAGGTAGAAATAAGGGCCGCTACCTTTTGCCAGCAGGTTTTTATGGTTGTGGAAGAAATAGAGCGCAAAATCAAACAGGCTCCCCGGAATGGCTTCCCCACGCCAAGTGACATGTTTTTCGGGCAGATGCAGCCCGCGAACGCGGCAGATCAGAACCGCCGGGTTCGGTTTAAGCTGGTAAATTTTACCGGCTTCGTTGGTATAGCTGATGGTGCCGTTTACAGCGTCGCGCAGGTTGATCTGCCCCTCGATGACCTTACGCCAGTCCGGCGCCAGCGAGTCTTCGAAATCGGCCATAAAGACTTTAACATTCGCGTTCATGGCGTTGATCACCATTTTACGCTCTACCGGACCGGTGATCTCAACGCGACGATCCTGTAAATCTTCAGGAATGCCGCGAATTTTCCACTCACCACGGCGAATGGAAGCGGTTTCCGAAATGAAACCAGGCAACTTGCCATCGTCAATTTCCTGCTGCTGATGAATACGTGCCGCCAGCAGCTTATTACGCTGTGGCGTAAAGCGGGTCACCAGCTCAGTCAGAAATTCTACCGCTTCTGGCGTCAAAACCTGCTGTTCTTGCTCGCCATACGGCTGGGTAAAGGCCAGTTCATCGACCGTCGTTGCCTGTTGAGTCATTACTCTGCTCCTCATCAAAGATCCAAAATCACGCCCCCGATGCGAACGAAAGATCGTTGGGTAGTTTTCGCTCAGCAGAATTAAGACTATCTATATTTTTTCTAAAATCAAAAACAATTTCCATTTTAATTATTAAATGGAATTAATTTGTTGATTTTATTGAGATTAAAGTTTGATCGAATGGTGAGTGGCATTTCGGAAATAAAAAAGGCACCCGAAGGTGCCTGATTTGAATAGCTGAAACGCTTTAGGATCGTTTAATGCAGAAGATTACTCCAGCGTCGGATTCATGTGACGCAGATCGTATGGCGTTATCTGGTAGACGTAATAGTTGAGCCAGTTGGTAAAAAGTAAATTCCCGTGGCTGCGCCAGGTCGCTCTTGGTTTGTTCTGCGGATCGTCTTTTGGGAAATAGTTGTACGGTACTTCCGGATTAAGACCCGCTTCGACATCACGGAAATACTCTGACGCGAGAGTATGCGGATCGTATTCAGGATGCCCGGTCACAAAAGCAATACGTTTATCCTTGCTGGCAAACAGATAAGCATCTCCATCTTCCGTTTCGGCCAGGATCTCCAGATCGGTGTAATCACGAATCAGCTGGGCCGGGAAATCGGCGTAGCGAGAATGTGGTGCCAGGAAAGAGTCATCGAAACCACGTGTCAGCAACGCATGTGGATGAAGAATGTGGTGTTCGTATACGCCGGAGAGTTTTTCAGTACGGGTTTGCTTGGGGATGCCATAAAGAATATTCAGTGCGGCTTGTACCGCCCAACAGACAAACAATGTGGACGTGACGTGATCTTTTGCCCACTCCAGGACCTGTTTGATCTGTGGCCAGTAGGCGACATCGTTAAATTCAACCAGGCCCAGCGGGGCGCCGGTCACAATCAGTCCGTCGAAGTTTTCACCCTGAATGTCATCGAAGTTGCAGTAGAAGTTGTTTAGGTGCTCAGAAGGCGTGTTACGTGACTCACGGGCATCGATTCGCAGCAATTGAATATCGACCTGCAGCGGGGAGTTAGAAAGCAAACGCAGGAACTGGTTCTCTGTTTCGATCTTTTTCGGCATCAAATTGAGAATGAGTACCTTCAGCGGGCGAATTTCCTGACCTGTCGCACGCGAAGCCGTCATAACGAAGACGTTTTCTTCACGTAAGAAATTGACGGCTGGTAGCTCGTCCTGCACCCGAATCGGCATAACCTGACTTCCTCACAATATACGTATAAACGTTTAGACATCCAGACAGCTAACGATACCGAGAAACGATCGGAATGTCGAGTCTGCAAGTCGAAGGTGAGAAAGTTTCAGGGAGAGGAGAAAACAAAAGCAAAAAACCCCGACCTTACGGTACGGGGTTCTTCTAATTGATGCCTGGCAGTTCCCTACTCTCACATGGGGAGACCCCACACTACCATC
>NZ_JBYTBA010000010.1:0-100702 GCF_058788735.1 Enterobacter sp. FW301-JW81
TATTGTCCGAAGACATTAAGAATCCATGTCACTTTGAGTGCCCACACAGATTGTCTGATAAATTGTTAAAGAGCAGTTGCAACGCGGCTTTCAGCTCACCGTTGCGAGGTCCCGTATATTACGTTTTCCTCATTCAGAGTCAAGTGATTATTTTCGCTTTTCTCTGTTGGCGTTCATCTCTGAACCCCGCTAACCCGGCGGCCTGCAAGCCGTTGTTCCGTGTCAGTGGAGGCGCATTATAGGGAGTTCTCAGACGTTGACAACCCCTCTTTTAAAAAAAACGTTCAACCGTCTCTTTTTTGCTCAAAACCGTGCTACAGCGCTAGTTTTTCGAGCGTTTCAAAGCCATAACGGCGTAAAACGGGTAAAAGTTGCTCGGTCTCTTTGGTGATTGCCATACAAAAAGCGATATTCTCATCGGCAGATTTTGCATCCGGCGCTTCGTGTTCCAGCAGCCAGGCCGTACGACGGGCGATAGCCGCCCCCGAATCTACCAGGCGCGTCCCCTCCGGCAGAACCTCTAACAGTTCTTCCTGTAATAGCGGGAAGTGGGTGCAGCCCAGCACAACGGTATCCGGTGGTTCCGGCATCCGCAGCCATGGACGAAGAATACGACGCAACTCGTCGAGTGATACCGCCTTTCCATGCAGCTTCGCTTCGGCCATCTCCACCAGCTCGGCCGAGCCGAGCATCGCAATCTGGCATTCGTTAGCAAAACGGTCGATCAGCTCGCGGGTATAAGGACGCTTTACCGTACCCCGCGTTGCCAGCAAACCCACAATACCGTTCGCCGTCAGGCGGGCAGCGGGCTTTATTGCCGGAACAACGCCCACAACCGGGAACGGGAATTTTTCACGCAGGGCAGGAAGGGAGACGGTGCTCGCCGTATTACAGGCGATGACGGCCAACGCAAGGGGATAGCGCTTTTGTACCGCAGTGACGATTTCAACCACACGCTCAACAATAAAGTCTTCGCTCTTTTCCCCATAGGGAAAAGCGACGTTATCGAAGGCGTAGATGTAATGGAGATCCGGCAGGAGATGCCGAATCTCATCATAGACCGAAAGCCCACCGACGCCGGAATCAAACACCAGCACGGTGGGACGCGGATTAGAAGGTGTAGCTGCCAGACAAGGTGTATTCCCGTCCTGCAGTTTGGTAGCCATAAACTGTCTCGTAATCTTTATCGAACAGGTTGGCTATTTTACCACGAACTGTGAGGTGTGAGGTGACAGGATACGAAACTGCGACATCCCACAGGCTAACGCCGCCCATTTTCACCTTCTGACTCGGCCAGGTACCGAAGTCGGTATCGTACCGCGTTCCCAGATAGTGATAAGTCAGGCTCCAGTCAAAATCATAAAGTTGCGTATCAAGCTGATACTTCACCTGCTGCTTAGCGCGACGATCCAGTAGCTGGTTGGTTGCCGCATTGCGTGCATCAACATAGTCATAACCCACAGTATGCATGACCGGGCCCGTATCAAACGACGCGGTAGCTTCGATACCTTTAATACGCGCTTTGCCGACGTTGTAATACTCCTGGAGGTTATTGTTGAAGTCGATAAGATTATCAACGTCATTACGATAGCCGGATATCCGCCAGCTCACGCCTGCCGTCAGGCCTTCAAACGCGCCTTCCCACTGCTTGCTCTCTTCAGGATCAAGACGGTCATTACCGTAAATTCCGTAGAGTTGCCCCTGATTCGGTGCTTTATAGGCCGTGCCATAAGAAGCAATGAAACGATAACCGTCAATAAACTCCCAGCTCGCACTACTCTGCCAGGTGCCATGACGTCCAAACTGAGAGTTGTCGTCGCTGCGAACCGCCCCTTCCAGAGTGACGTCACCAAACTGCTGCAACCCGGTCAGGTAGACGCCCGTGTTGCGAATGTCGTAGGCATTCGACACATAGTTGGTGTTAGGTTCTGTACTCTGCTTCTGCCAGTCGATACCCGCGCCGATATTACCGTGGCCCACGTCCACAGAGTTTGTCCACTGAACGTTGTACTGTTTGATTTCATCCAGCGTCGCCGTGGAATCATAACGACCAAGATGCGGATCGTAGTTAAAATCCTTACTGTGGCTGTAACTGGAAAGCAATTGCGAATGGAAGATATCTTCGTTGAAGCGCAGTCCGGCATCCCAGGTCTGGCTATATAGCTGGCGGGTATCAACCAGCGCGTTTGGACTGTAATAAGCGTCATAGGCAGTACGGTTGCTGTAGCCATACCCGCGAACGAAGCCGCTCCATTGTTCGGAGAACGCATGCTCCAGCGCACCGTAGATGGTTTTATTCATGTAGCCGTCACGATCGGTTTGCGGAACGCCGCCGTTGTTACCGTCCGCCACCACGTCAAAGCCTTTGGTATACGTGTAATCCCCTGCCAGCGTCACGCGCGTGGCGTCACCCAGCGTCTGCTGAGTACTGCCGCCATAATTTTGGTAACCGTGCGAGCCTACGCCTGCATTCAGAGTCGTACCGTCCTTGGCGCGGGTGGTAATGATATTCACCACGCCACCAATCGCATCGGAGCCATACACCGCCGAACGCGGGCCACGAATGTATTCGATACGCTGCACCAGCGCGATAGGGAACTGGCTGAGATCGGACGATCCCGTAACGCCCGCCTGATTAAGGCGGATCCCGTCGACGAGGATAAGCACATGGCTGGAGTTTGTGCCACGAATAAAGAGTGAAGAAGACTGTCCCATTCCGCCGTTTTGTGCGGTATCCACACCCGGCAGGCGGCGCATGACATCCAGAACCGAGGTTGACTGCCAGCGGTCAATATCGGCACGTGTGACAACGGAGGTTGCCGCCAGAATAGATTTTTCAGGTTGTTCAAAACGATTTGCCGTCACCACCAACGAGTCTGCGCTATCCTGCGCCCAGCCCGAAAATGCCGTGACGGACAAGGCCGTCAACAGCGATACTTTTTTAATCATTGTTAAAGCATCCACAATATAAGAAGGATGCCGCAGGCCTCATCTATAGCACGCGATGATGAAACCAAATGCGACGTGATCCCGGCAGGTCTTCGGGCTAGGTGGCGTTATACGGATGAAGACTTCCCATTTTCACAGTGTCTACAACGCTCATCCCGCCAGTCTTTACCGCTGCGCGTCAGCTCCAGATTTACACTGGATTCCCTTTTCACTCTCATGAGACCGGAAACAGAATGCTACAATTAGACACGTATAGATGTCCAGACAGCTATTAGCCATTAAATCTGGACATCCCCTGAACAATGCCTACAATCCCCGCGTAATTCTTTATCACTCAGGACGCATCATGACCCCCGAACACCTCCCGACAGAACAGTACGACGCGCAGCTGGCAGAGAAAGTTGTCCGCCTGCAAAGTATGATGACGCCGTTCAACGCGCCCGTTCCCGAGGTGTTCCGCTCCCCTGTCAGCCATTACCGCATGCGTGCCGAATTCCGCATCTGGCATGACGGGGATGACCTGTATCACATCATTTTCGATCAGCAGACGAAATCCCGCATCCGCGTGGACAGCTTCCCGGCGGCAAGTGAATTAATCAACCAGCTCATGACGCTGATGATGGAAGGCGTGCGCAATAACCCTGTGCTGCGCCACAAGCTATTCCAGATTGACTATCTAACCACGCAAAGCAACCAGGCGATTGTTTCCCTGCTGTATCACAAAGCGCTGAACGACGAGTGGCGCGAGCAGGCGGAAGCGCTGCGCGATGCGCTGCGTGCGCAGAACATCAACGTTCACCTGATTGGCCGCGCAACAAAAACCAAAATCATGCTCGACCAGGACTACATCGACGAGCGCCTGCCAGTAGCGGGTAAAGAGATGGTGTATCGTCAGGTCGAGAACAGCTTCACCCAGCCGAACGCCGCGATGAACGTGCAAATGCTGGAGTGGGCGCTGAAGGCAACGGAAGGGTCAACGGGCGACCTGCTTGAACTCTACTGCGGTAACGGCAACTTCTCGCTGGCGCTGGCGCGTAACTTCGATCGCGTGCTGGCCACGGAAATCGCCAAGCCGTCGGTGGCCGCCGCGCAGTACAACATTGCCGCCAACCATATCGATAACGTGCAGATCATTCGTATGGCCGCTGAAGAGTTTACCCAGGCCATGAACGGCGTGCGGGCGTTTAACCGACTGGAAGGGATCGATTTGAAAAGCTACCAGTGTGAGACGATTTTTGTCGACCCGCCGCGCAGTGGCCTGGACAGCGAAACCGAGAAGATGGTGCAGGCGTACCCGCGTATTTTGTACATCTCCTGTAATCCGGAGACGCTGTGCAAGAATCTGGAAACGTTAGGCCAGACGCACAAGGTTGAACGCCTGGCACTGTTCGATCAGTTCCCGTATACGCACCATATGGAGTGCGGTGTACTGCTCACGGCAAAATGATCCAGGCCCTGTAGGGCAGGTAAGCGAAGCGCCACCTGCCAAAAAGCCGGATGGCGCTTCGCTTATCCGGCCTACAATGACAAAACCCTCTACTCTGATAACTGGCTTTTGCGGTTACGCATGCGCGAGCCAATCCAGAACACCAGCGCCACAGACAGTACCGCAGGCAGGAAGTTAGAGCCGATATCCGGATACTCCGCGCGCACTACAGTGCTATACAGCAAGACACCCAGAATAAAGCAGGCTGCGGCCAATCCCGGTAACCCCACCGGCATGGTGCGGTTCAGGTAACGTTGATGCAGGCAGTAAACCGTCAGCACCAGCGCAATAAGCGGGAAAATCGAAAACGGAACGATTGAGCTAAAAATAGCGGCAAACGTACCGTTAATGGATAAGCCAGCGATCAATGCCAGCAACAGCGTCCCTTTATCCTGACCTGACTGTTTCATTACTCACCTTCACTCTTCGGTTTGATGTGCCAGTTTCTCTTGTTCACGGCGATACCAGTAGTACGCGCCTTTGGAGATCATCCTGAGCTGCAATACCAGTCGCTCTTCGAGCTGTTTGCGTTGTTCAATGCTGACATCCAGCGCTTCGGCACCCGCGCTGAAAACAATCGTCACCATCGCCTCCGCCTGTGCTTCAGTAAACGCACGCGGCATATGGTTTTCGAGTTCCAGATAGTCGGCAAGTTCCGCGATGAAGTGCTGAATTTCACGCGCGACGGCGGCACGAAACGCCGCCGATGTGCCCGAACGTTCGCGCAGAAGCAGACGAAATGCGTTGGGGTTATTGCCGATAAATTCCATAAAGGTCGAGACGGAGGTGCGGATCACGCTGCCTCCTTTTGCAATTCGCTGACGCGCCTGGCGCATCAGCTGGCGCAGCATCAGGCCGCTTTCATCGACCATGGTCAGGCCCAGTTCATCCACATCACGGAAATGACGATAGAAAGACGTTGGCGCAATCCCGGCCTCGCGTGCGACTTCGCGCAGGCTCAAACTGGCAAAACTCCGCTCAGCACTCAGTTGACTGAATGCGGCTTCCACCAGCGAACGCCGGGTTTTCTCTTTTTGTTGTGCTCTAACGCCCATCACAATAATTGAATCCTTCCAAAGGCCTGATGGCACTATACCAGAGAATAAAATTAATCTGTTTGTTCAGCTTTGTGAATGATTGTTTACGTACGGTTTGTGCTCCACTGCCGGAAAAAAGCACAACGATAATTGGGTTACTCCGGCAATGATGTTATGATTCTGTTGCTTTTATGTATAAGAACAGGTAAGCCTTGCCATGCCACATTCCTACGATTACGACGCAATAGTTATTGGTTCCGGCCCCGGCGGCGAAGGTGCTGCTATGGGTCTGGTGAAACAGGGAGCCAGAGTAGCGGTCATTGAGCGCTACCATAATGTCGGCGGCGGTTGCACCCACTGGGGCACCATCCCTTCCAAAGCCCTCCGCCACGCCGTTAGCCGCATTATCGAATTTAACCAGAACCCTCTTTACAGCGACCACTCCCGACTTCTTCGTTCATCCTTTGCTGACATCCTGAATCACGCGGATACCGTCATTAACCAGCAGACGCGTATGCGTCAGGGGTTTTATGAGCGTAACCACTGTGAAATTTTGCAGGGCAACGCGCATTTTGTGGATGAACACACGCTGGCGCTCGAATGCCACGACGGTTCCGTTGAAACCCTCACCGCTGAAAAATTTGTGATTGCCTGCGGTTCGCGCCCGTACCATCCGGCCGACGTGGACTTCTCACATCCGCGCGTCTACGACAGCGACTCCATCCTCAGCCTGCACCATGAGCCACGCCATGTGATCATCTATGGCGCCGGCGTGATTGGCTGTGAATATGCGTCAATCTTTCGCGGAATGGAGGTCAAAGTTGACCTGATTAACACCCGCGACCGCCTGCTGGCATTCCTCGATCAGGAGATGTCAGACTCCCTCTCCTACCATTTCTGGAACAGCGGCGTGGTGATTCGCCACAACGAAGAGTACGAGAAGATTGAAGGCTGCGACGACGGCGTGATCATGCACCTGAAGTCCGGTAAGAAGCTGAAAGCCGACTGCCTGTTGTATGCCAACGGCCGTACCGGCAACACCGATTCGCTGCAGCTGGAAAATATCGGGCTTGAGACCGACAGCCGCGGTCAGCTGAAGGTCAACAGCATGTACCAGACCGCGCTGCCGCACGTTTACGCGGTCGGCGACGTGATTGGCTACCCGAGCCTGGCCTCAGCCGCTTACGATCAGGGCCGTATTGCCGCTCAGGCGCTGGTGAAAGGCGAAGCAACGGCGCATCTTATTGAAGATATCCCGACGGGCATTTATACCATCCCGGAAATCAGTTCTGTCGGGAAAACCGAGCAGCAGCTGACGGCAATGAAGGTGCCTTACGAGGTGGGACGTGCGCAGTTTAAACATCTGGCGCGGGCGCAAATCGTGGGGATGAGCGTGGGTACGCTGAAGATCCTGTTCCATCGCGAGACGAAAGAGATCCTCGGGATTCACTGCTTTGGTGAACGCGCCGCGGAAATCATTCATATCGGCCAGGCAATCATGGAGCAGAAAGGCGGTGGTAACACCATCGAGTACTTCGTTAACACCACCTTTAACTACCCGACCATGGCGGAAGCCTACCGGGTAGCTGCGCTGAACGGCTTAAACCGCCTGTTTTAACGCGCTGTCAAAATGGCCATCCATCGAACCACGGATGGCCTCTGCCAGCTGCTCATAGCGGCTGCGCAGCGGTGAACCCGGACGATAAACGAGGCCAATGGTGCGACGCGGCTCCGGCTTAATGCACGGCAGATAGACCACGCCATCACGCTTACGCTCGCGCGGCACGGCCAGCGCAGGCAGCAGCGTAATTCCGCTTCCCGCCGCGACCATATTACGCAGCGTTTCCAGGCTGGTTGCGCGGAAATGGGTATCCTCATCCGCACCCGCTTCGAAGCAGAAGCCCATCGCCTGATCGCGCAGGCAGTGGCCATCTTCCAGCATCAGCAGCTTTTCACCGGCCAGATCGGCCATCGGCACGCGATCGCGGTTCGCCCACGGGTGATCTTCATAGATCGCCAGCATCATCGGCTCATCGAACAGCGGCACTTCAATAAAGGCTTCGCTCTCTTTCACCAGCGCCAGAATGGCGCAGTCGAGCTTGCCGCTATCTAACTGCGCCAGCAGCTGATGCGTTTGCGCTTCATGCAGGTACATTTCGAGTTTCGGAAACGTCTGGTGCAGCATCGGGATGATGTGCGGCAACAGGTACGGGCCAACGGTTGGGATCAGGCCGATATGCAGCGGGCCGGACATCGCCTCCCCCTGCTGGCTTGCCATTTCCTTGAGCACTTTGACCTCGCGCAGCACGGTGCGCGCCTGATCCACCAGCAGCAGACCTGCCTGTGTGAACAGAACCTTACGACTGGTGCGCTCCAGCAGCATCACGCCCAGTTCGTCTTCCAGCTTGCGGATCTGACCGCTCAGCGTGGGCTGGCTGACGTGGCAGGAATCTGCCGCGCGGCGAAAGTGACGATGCTCGGCTAACGCTACCAGGTATTCAAGATCACGAATATTCATTATTCATCCTCCGTCGCCACGATAGTTCATGGCGATAGATAGCATAGCAACGAACGATTATCCCTATCAAGCATTCTGTTGAATAATACGCCACATAGACGAGGCGGCACGTGTTTGACCCTTGACGTCCCCGCACCGTCAGCGAGTTTCTCTCAAAACTCGAACAACTAAAGCCAACGTGAACTTTTGCGGACCCCGTGGTCCGCTTTTTTTTTGCGTAAATAAAAAAGCCTGGCACTAAGCCAGGCTCTGTTTTTCTCCCTCTCCCTGTGGGAGAGGGCCAGGGTGAGGGCACCAGCCCGCACTGTTCAAACCAAATCAAACCAACCGGCTCTTCGCATCCGCAATCGCCTGCGCCACCTGCTTCGGCGACACGCCGCCTTTCGCCGCACGCTTGTCCAGACAAGACTGCAGCGCCAGAATCGGATACACATCATCCCCGATAACCGAGCTGAATTTCTGCAGGTCGGCAAGCGCCAGATCCTCCAGCGGTTTACCCTGACGAATGGCTTCAACCACCGCTTCACCTACAATATGGTGCGCTTCTCGGAACGGTACGCCTTTCGCTACCAGATAATCCGCCAGTTCGGTAGAGTTCGCATAGCCCTGCTGCGCCGCTTCCTGGCAGCGCGGACGTTTCACCTGAATGCCGTCCAGCACCAGCGCGCCCATATGCAGACAGTCCAGCCAGGTGTCGAGCGCGTCGAACAACCCTTCTTTGTCTTCCTGCATGTCTTTGTTGTACGCCAGCGGCAGCCCTTTCAGTGTCATCATCATGCCGGTCAGCGCGCCCTGTACGCGGCCACACTTCCCGCGGATCAGCTCCAACGCATCCGGATTTTTCTTCTGCGGCATCAGGGAAGAGCCGGAGGTCACGCGATCGGACAGCTCGACGAAACCGGCTTCGCCAGAGTTAAAGAAGATCAGGTCTTCAGCAAAGCGCGACAGGTGGACCATGCCGATAGACGCGTTTGAGAGCAGCTCCAGCACGTGGTCGCGGTCAGAGACGCTGTCCAGGCTGTTACGGGTGGCGGAGGCAAAGCCCAGCCAGCCTGCCAGCTGTTCGCGGTCGATTTCATACGCCGTACCGGCCAGCGCACCGCTGCCCAGCGGGCTCACGTCCAGACGCTTCAGGGTATCCTGCAGGCGGCTTTCGTCACGCGCCAGCATCTCAACGTAGGCCAGACACCAGTGCGCAAAAGTCACGGGCTGCGCGCGCTGCAGATGGGTATAACCCGGCATCACCGCGTCCTGGTTGTTCTGTGCGGTCTCCACCAGCGCGCTCTGCAATTGACGGTTGGCCGTCAGCAGTTCGCCAACGGTATCTTTACACCATAGCTTCAGGTCGGTGGCGACCTGGTCGTTACGGCTACGGCCGGTGTGCAGCTTTTTACCCAGCTGACCGACTTTGTCGATCAGCTTGCCTTCCACCCAGCTGTGAATATCTTCAGCATCGCTTTCGAGGATCTGCTGCGGGTTAAGACGCACCTCTTCCAGCAGATTGTTCAGCGCTTCTTCCAGCTGCAATTGTTCGTCTGCGGTCAGCACGCCCACCGTCACCAGCGCTTTGGACCAGGCCACAGAGCCGACGATATCCTGTTCGGCCAGGCGGTAGTCGAAGCGCAAAGAGTCGTTGAACTGCTTGAACCGCTGATCCGCTGCCTGTGTAAAACGCCCACCCCAAAGTGCCATAACATGCTTCCTTTATTCGTTAGTTCCGCCGGGTGGCGCTGCGCCTACCCGGCCTACGGTCATTCAATAAAAACTTAGGCTAAAATACGCGTGCCAATCGGCGTGCCGTTAAACAGCGCCGGGAGCTGCTCCGCGTGACGCCATGAGGCGATATCAACCGGGCGGCCAAGCGCGCGTGCGGCATCCAGCGCCGCATTCACTTTGACGATCATGCCGTCGGTGATAATGCCCTGAGCAATCAGCTGCTCGGCTTTTTCCGCGGTCATTTCAGCAATGCGCTGACCTTTACCGTCCAGAATGCCGCTCACGTCGGAGAGCAGGATCAGATCCGCACCCAGCGTTGCCGCCAGGGCAGTCGCCGCCTGGTCAGCGTTGACGTTCATCAGCGCGCCCTCTTCGGTTACGCCGATAGAGCTCACCACCGGCAGGAAACCACCTTCCAGGAGCGTGTTAATCAGCTTAGGCGAACCCGGCTGCGCCAGTCCAACATGGCCGAGCTCTTCGTCGAGCTGGGTCACTTTTACGCTGTCGCCATCGCCCAGATAGAGGCCAACGGACGCGATGTGGTGTTTCTTCGCCCAGGACAACAGGGTTTTATTCGCCGTACCCGCCAGCGCCCCGGTGATGATGTCAATCTGGTCGGCAGGCGTCACGCGCAGGCCGTTTTTCTTTTTCACCGGCAGGTTGAGCCCTTTCATCAGCTCATCCACCACGCAGCCGCCGCCGTGGACAATCACCAGCGGACGTTGATGTGATTCGCGATAGTTAACCAGCGCGGTAAACAGACGCTCCAGCGCTTCTTCGCTGTCCAGCAGTACACCACCGAGTTTGATAATTAATGGGTTCATCATCACACCTTAAATAAGAGCCTGCGTTTCCGGGAAACCGAAACGAATATTTGCACACTGCATTGCCTGTGCGGCAGCGCCTTTGAGTAAGTTATCTTCTGCGGCCACCACAATCAGGTGCTCGCCCTGCACGGCAAAGCCGATATCGCAGAATGGCAGGCCGACCACGTTTTTCAGCGCCGGCACGCCTTTGTCGTACAGACGCACCAGCGGTTTATCCGCGTACGCCTGCGTGAAGGCCTCGCTCACCTGCTCTTTGGTCACGCCAGGCTTCAGGCGGCAGGTAATGGTTTCGAGGATCCCACGCGGGAAGCTGCCCAGATGCGGCGTGAAAATCACGTCCGCGCCCAGATGGGTGGTGATTTCAGGATGATGGCGATGATTAAACACGCCATACGGCTGAAGGCTCACTTCGCAGAAGCTGTTGGAGATGGCGGCCTTGCGCCCTGCTCCGCTCACGCCGCTGGTGGCGTTGATCACCGGCCACTGGTTCAGATCCAGCAGCCCGGCGTCGATCAGTGGTTTCAGCGAAAGCTGTGCCGCCGTCGGGTAGCAGCCCGGGACAGCAATCAGATCCGCTTCTTTCAGTTTGTCAGCGCTCCACTCCGCCAGGCCGTACACCGCTTTTTCAAGCAGCTCCGGATGCTGATGGGTGAAGCCGTAATATTTTTCGTAAAACGCGCCGTCGTTAACACGGAACGCGCCTGAGAGGTCGAACACCACGCAGCCGGCAGCCAGGAACTGCGGCGCCAGGTCGTGACTGACCTCGTGCGCGGTAGCTAAAAACACCACGTCGATGCCGTCGGTGAACTCGCTGATGTCAGACATAGGCTGCAAAGGCAGATCAACCATGCCCTTAAGCTGCGGATGCAAATCGGAAATTAACTTTCCCGCATCATTGCTTTGCGCTGACACAGTCAAAGCGGTTATGGTCATATGAGGGTGACGATTTACGTAGCTTACAAGCTCTGCGCCCGCATAACCGCTAGCGCCTACAATCAGCGTATTCAACATCGGGTTCCTTTATGCTCAACGATAATGTATTTTTATTCACATTTATTGCATGAATATTGATACTATCACGACCTAAGGTGTGTCAACAATGAAAATGAACTTACCACCATTTATCGAGATTTACCGCGCCCTGATTGCCACACCGTCCATCAGCGCAACGGAAGAAGCGCTGGATCAGAGCAATGAGTCTTTAATCAATCTGCTGGCGGGTTGGTTCAGCGATCTTGGGTTTAACGTTGAGGTTCAGCCCGTCCCCGGAACACGCCACAAATTTAACCTGCTGGCCAGCACCGGAACCGGTGCGGGCGGCCTGCTGCTTGCCGGTCATACCGACACCGTGCCGTTTGACGATGGCCGCTGGACGCGCGACCCGTTCACCCTGACCGAGCATGACAACAAGCTTTACGGTCTGGGCACCGCCGACATGAAAGGCTTCTTCGCCTTTATTCTCGACGCCCTGCGCGATGTGGACGTGACAAAGCTGAAAAAGCCGCTCTACATCCTGGCGACTGCCGATGAAGAGACCAGCATGGCGGGCGCGCGCTACTTCTCTGAAAATACGTCGATTCGCCCGGATTGCGCCATCATCGGCGAGCCAACGTCTCTGCAGCCGATTCGCGCGCATAAAGGCCATATCTCTACCGCCGTGCGCGTCCTGGGCCAGTCCGGCCACTCCAGCGATCCGGCACGCGGCGTCAACGCCATTGAGCTGATGCATGACGCCATCGGCCGTATCATGACCCTGCGCGACGACCTGAAAGAGCGTTACCACTACGACGCGTTCACCGTGCCGTATCCGACCCTGAACCTCGGCAGCCTGCACGGCGGCGATGCCTCCAACCGTATCTGCGCCTGCTGCGAACTGCACATGGATATCCGCCCGCTGCCGGGCATGACGCTGAGCGATCTCGACGGCCTGCTGAATGAAGCGCTGGCCCCGGTGAGCGAGCGCTGGCCGGGCCGTCTGACGGTCTCCGAACTGCACCCACCGATCCCGGGTTACGAATGCCCGCCGGATCATCAGCTGGTCGAAGTGGTGGAAAAGCTGCTCGGCGAGAAAACCGACGTGGTGAACTACTGCACCGAAGCGCCGTTTATTCAGACGCTTTGTCCGACGCTGGTCCTTGGCCCCGGTTCGATCAACCAGGCGCACCAGCCGGACGAGTATCTGGAAACCCGCTTCATCAAGCCCACCCGTGAACTGATTACCCAGGTTGTGCATCACTTCTGCTGGCATTAAAACCGCACCGAAGAGTCCCCTCTCCCTGTGGGAGAGGGTTAGGGTGAGGGCAACAAATCGCATGATCTCCGTCACATTCCCATAAGCATCTCTTATCTGACGCGAAGCGAATTAAATTTCGTAAATTGCCCACATTTATTCGTTTGCTGAACCGTTTTCGCAGCAATTGACGACGGGGGTTTTACGTGGCTTTATAAAGGGAGATGACAAAATAATGTCCAAAAGATTTTCGATTGGGCATAAACAAAAATGATGGGGTGACTGGGTTTTTATGAACGAACAATATTCCGCGTTGCGTAGTAATGTCAGTATGCTCGGCAAAGTGCTTGGAGATACCATCAAAGACGCGTTGGGGGAGAACATCCTCGACCGCGTTGAAACCATCCGCAAGCTGTCTAAATCTTCCCGCTCAGGTAACGAGGCCAGTCGCCAGGAGCTGCTCACCACCTTGCAGAATCTCTCTAACGACGAGCTGCTGCCTGTTGCACGCGCATTCAGCCAGTTCCTGAACCTGGCAAATACCGCTGAGCAATACCACAGCATTTCGCCAAACGGCGAAGCGGCCAGCAACCCGGAAGTCATTGCCCGCACCCTTCGTAAACTGAAAGACCAGCCAGACCTCAACGAAGCCACCATCAAAAAAGCGGTGGAGTCTCTTTCGCTGGAGCTGGTACTGACCGCTCACCCAACCGAGATCACCCGTCGCACCCTGATCCACAAAATGGTGGAAGTGAACAACTGCCTCAAGCAGTTGGATAATAAAGACATTGCCGACTACGAACGCAACCAGCTGATGCGCCGTCTGCGCCAGCTGATTGCCCAGTCCTGGCACACCGATGAAATTCGTAAGCACCGCCCAAGCCCGGTCGACGAAGCCAAATGGGGCTTTGCGGTGGTGGAAAACAGCCTGTGGGAAGGGGTGCCTAACTACCTGCGCGAGCTGAACGAGCAGTTGGAAGAGAACCTGGGCTACCGCCTGCCGGTCGACTTTGTTCCGGTACGTTTCACCTCCTGGATGGGCGGCGACCGCGACGGCAACCCGAACGTCACCGCCGAAATCACCCGTCACGTCCTGCTGCTGAGCCGCTGGAAAGCGACTGACCTGTTCCTGAAGGACATTCAGGTGCTGATCTCCGAGCTGTCGATGGTTGAAGCGACGCCGGAACTACGCGCGCTGGCCGGAGAAGAAGGCGCCAGCGAGCCGTACCGTTTCCTTATGAAAAAACTGCGCGGTCAGCTGATGGCCACTCAGGCCTGGCTGGAAGCGCGTCTGAAAGGCCAGCGCCTGCCAAAACCAGAAGGCCTGCTCAGCCAGAACGAACAGCTCTGGGAGCCGCTCTACGCTTGTTATAAATCGCTGCAGGCCTGCGGGATGGGCATCATCGCCAACGGCGAACTGCTCGACACACTGCGTCGCGTGAAGTGTTTTGGCGTGCCGCTGGTGCGCATCGACGTGCGTCAGGAAAGTACCCGCCATACCGAAGCCCTGGGCGAGCTGACCCGCTATCTCGGCATCGGCGATTATGAAAGCTGGTCCGAAGCCGATAAACAGGCCTTCCTGATCCGCGAGCTGAACTCCAAGCGCCCTCTGCTGCCGCGCAACTGGGAGCCAAGCAACGACACCCGCGAGGTGCTCAACACCTGTAAAGCGATCGTGGACGCGCCGAAAGGATCGGTGGCCGCCTACGTGATCTCCATGGCGAAAACCCCGTCCGACGTGCTGGGCGTTCACCTTCTGCTGAAAGAAGCCGGTATCGACTATGCCCTGCCAGTCGCACCGCTGTTTGAGACCCTCGACGACCTGAACAATGCCAACGACGTCATGACCCAGCTGCTGAACATCGACTGGTATCGCGGCTTTATTCAGGGCAAACAGATGGTAATGATTGGCTATTCCGACTCCGCAAAAGATGCGGGCGTAATGGCGGCATCCTGGGCGCAGTATCAGGCGCAGGATGCACTAATCAAAACCTGCGAGAAAGCCGGTATTGAGCTAACCCTGTTCCACGGACGCGGTGGCTCAATTGGCCGTGGCGGCGCGCCAGCTCACGCGGCTCTGCTGTCGCAGCCGCCGGGAAGCCTGAAAGGCGGCCTGCGCGTTACCGAGCAGGGCGAGATGATCCGCTTCAAGTATGGCCTGCCGGAAGTGACCATCAGCAGCCTGTCGCTTTATACCAGCGCCATTCTGGAAGCGAACCTGCTGCCGCCGCCGGAACCGAAAGACTCCTGGTGTCGCATCATGGACGAGCTGTCGGATATCTCCTGCGATCTGTACCGCGGCTACGTGCGAGAGAACAAAGATTTCGTGCCTTACTTCCGCTCGGCAACGCCTGAGCAGGAGCTGGGTAAACTGCCGTTGGGCTCACGTCCGGCCAAACGCCGCCCGACCGGTGGCGTAGAGTCTCTGCGTGCGATCCCGTGGATCTTCGCCTGGACACAGAACCGCCTGATGCTGCCCGCCTGGCTGGGTGCAGGTGCGGCGCTGCAAAAAGTGGTGGAAGACGGCAAGCAAAATGAACTGGAAACCATGTGCCGCGACTGGCCGTTCTTCTCTACCCGCCTGGGCATGCTTGAGATGGTCTTCTCGAAAGCTGACCTGTGGCTGGCGGAATACTACGATCAGCGTCTGGTGAAACCTGAGCTGTGGGCGCTGGGTAAAGAGCTGCGCGAACTGCTGCAAGGCGACATCAAAGTGGTGCTGGATATCGCCAACGACTCACACCTGATGGAAGACCTGCCGTGGATTGCCGAGTCTATCCAGCTGCGCAACATCTACACCGACCCGCTGAACGTTCTGCAGGCAGAACTGCTGCACCGTTCTCGCCTGGCGGAAGAAGAAGGGAAAGAGCCGGATCCTCGCGTTGAACAGGCGCTGATGGTGACGATTGCGGGCGTTGCGGCGGGTATGCGTAACACCGGCTAAGGCTTTATGCCCGGCGGCGCTACGCTTGCGCGGGCCTACGACAGGTAGGCCGGGTAAGCGTTAGCGCCACCCGGCAATACCGCGGTATCCACGTCATGCACCACGATGTTAGGCAAATCCTGACGGCGCTAATTAACGGCGCATTACCCCTGTATCAGGTGCACTTTGTCGCGCCTGCCGGGAAGAACATCCGAACATCACCTTGTCTCTCGGTTATCCTGGAAACCCGCTGCGAGGCATTCTTTTCCACATCCGGGCACGTCCCGCTTCATTCTTCAAACATTCTCAGAATAAGCTTCGGTAAACAGCAGCTGACGCTTGAGCTCCATCGGAGCAACGTCCTTTTACAACAGCTGCAGGTCGCCAGGCGAGGCCCCCGAACGGGCGCGTTTCTCCTGCAAACGCTCAACGAGCTGCACATGCAGCCGACCGAGCAGGACACGGCCAGGCTGGTAGTGTTAAGTCTACTTAGCCACTGCCGCGATCTGCTTGGCAGCGAGATCCACACTGATAGCCGCAGCCGTGCGCTCTTCGAAGCCGTTCGTCGCTTTATTGACGAACATCATGCCTCAGCGCTGACCCGGGATTCCGTTGCCGAGGCGTTTTATATTTCCCCTAACTATCTCTCTCACCTGTTTCAGAAGACCGGAAACGTCGGGTTCAATGAATACCTGACGCAGACGCGTCTGGAACACGCTCGCCAGCTGCTCAAGAGATACGATTTAAAAATTAAGGATATTGCGGCGCGGTGCGGGTTTATGGATAGCAACTATTTCTGCCGTCTCTTTCGCAAACACACCGAACGCTCCCCTTCCGAATATCGCCGCCAGTACCACAGCCAGCTGATCGCCAAAAACTAGCACTGTGATCGGCATCGCACTTCGTTAAGCAGAATACATTTGTCCAGTATTTGGCAAAATTGACCTGTATCGGCCGCGCCTGGCCGGGCCTTATCCTTTATTTAACCTTTCTGACTTAAGGAAAAATAATGGAACTGTACCTGGATACCGCCAACGTGGCAGAAGTAGAACGTCTGGCCCGCATCTTCCCTATTGCGGGTGTCACCACCAACCCAAGCATCGTCGCTGCCAGCCGCGAATCCATCTGGGACGTGCTGCCGCGCCTGCAAAAAGCCATCGGGCCGGAAGGCACGCTGTTTGCGCAAACCCTGAGCCGCGATGCAGAAGGTATGGTGGCGGAAGCCAAGCGCCTGAGTAACGCCGTACCGGATATCGTGGTCAAAATCCCGGTTACCGCTCAGGGGCTTATCGCGATTAAAGAGTTGAAAAAAGAGGGGATAACCACGCTGGGAACCGCCGTTTACAGCGCTGCGCAGGGCTTACTCGCCGCACTGGCGGGGACGCAATATGTCGCGCCGTATGTCAACCGCGTCGACGCTCAGGGCGGTGACGGCATCCGCATGGTCCAGGAGCTGCAGTCCCTGCTGGAGCTGCACGCACCGGACAGCAAAGTGCTGGCCGCCAGCTTCAAAACACCGCGTCAGGCGCTGGACTGTCTGCTCGCGGGATGTGAGGCAATCACGCTTCCTTTAGACGTAGCGCAACAAATGCTCGGCACCCCAGCGGTAGAGTCAGCCATAGAGAAGTTCGAGCAGGACTGGAAAAACGCGTTTGGTAACCTCAACCTGTAAGGGAGAACTGTTATGGACCGTATCATTCAATCGCCGGGGAAATATATCCAGGGCGCTGATGTGCTTACCCGTCTCGGCGACTATCTGAAACCCCTGGCACAACGCTGGCTGGTCGTCGGCGATAAGTTTGTACTGGGTTTTGCCGAAGAAACCTTGCGACAAAGCTTTAAAAAAGCAGAGCTGCATGCCGAAATCGCGCCGTTTGGCGGCGAATGTTCACAAAATGAAATCGATCGACTGAAAAAACTCGCTGACGGCGCCGACTGCATGGCGGTACTGGGCATCGGGGGCGGTAAAACGCTGGATACCGCTAAAGCGCTGGCCCACTTCATGGACGTGCCCGTCGCGATTGCGCCGACGATCGCGTCCACCGATGCGCCGTGCAGCGCCCTTTCCGTTATCTACACGGACAGCGGCGAGTTCGATCGCTACCTGATGCTGCCGCACAACCCGAACATGGTCATTGTGGATACGAAAGTGGTGGCGGGTGCGCCTGCACGTCTGCTTGCCGCCGGGATTGGCGATGCGCTGGCGACCTGGTTTGAAGCACGCGCCTGCTCGCGCAGCGGCGCAACCACCATGGCCGGTGGTAAATGCACTCAGGCGGCATTAGCGCTCGCCGAGCTGTGCTACAACACGCTGGTTGAAGAGGGGGAAAAAGCGATGCTGGCAGCGGAACAGCACGTGGTCACACCGGCGCTGGAACGCATTATCGAAGCCAACACCTATCTCAGCGGCGTCGGCTTTGAGAGCGGCGGGCTGGCCGCGGCGCATGCTATTCATAACGGTATGACGGCCGTGCCAGACGCGCATCATTTCTATCACGGCGAAAAAGTGGCGTTTGGTACGCTGACGCAGCTGGTGCTGGAAAATGCGCCGGTAGAAGAAATAGAGACCGTCGCGGCGCTTTGCCACAGCGTTGGGCTGCCCATTACGCTGGCGCAGCTGAACATCAAAGAAGACATTCCGGCCAAAATGCGTCTGATTGCCGAAGCGTCCTGTGCACAAGGAGAAACCATCCATAATATGCCTGGCGGCGTCACGCCGGATCAGGTCTATGCGGCGCTGCTGGTGGCCGATCAGTACGGACAGCGATTTTTGCAGGAGTGGGAGTAAATAGCATGAATAAAAATCCCCGCATCGACGGGGATTTTTTTGCCCGTAGGCCGGGTAAGGCGTAACCGCCACCCGGCACAATGGTTACTTCACGTCAAACCGGTCCAGATCCATCACCCTCGCCCATGCTGCAACGAAGTCGCGGACGAACTTCTCGTGCGCATCATCACTGGCATAAACCTCCGCCAGCGCGCGCAGGACGGCGTTAGAACCGAAGACCAGATCGGCGCGGGTGGCGGTATATTTCACTTCACCGCTGGCGCGATCGCTTCCGGCAAACAGTTCATTTGATTCATCGGTCGCCTTCCACTGGGTATTCATGTCCAGCAGGTTCACGAAGAAATCATTGCTCAGCACACCTTCGCGGTCAGTGAACACACCGTTCTTACTGCCGTCGAAATTAGCCCCCAACGCGCGCAGGCCACCGATCAGCACCGTCAGCTCGGGTGCGGTCAGCGTCAGCTGCTGGGCTTTATCAATCAGCAGAGATTCCGTCGTGGACACATCCACCTGCGCACGGTAGTTGCGGAAGCCATCGGCAACCGGCTCGAGCAGGTTAAACATCTCGATATCCGTTTGATCCTGACGGGCATCCACACGGCCCGGCGTGAACGGTACGGTGACGTACACGCCCGCAGCTTTCGCGGCTTGCTCTACGCCTACCACGCCCGCCAGCACGATGATATCGGCCAGGGAGGCTTTGTTGGTGGTGCGCTGGATAGCTTCCAGAGCTGGCAGCGCGCGCACCGCTGCGGCGTTCACGTCCCAGTCACGCTGAGGGGCCAGCGCCAGACGCGCACCGTTGGCGCCGCCACGCTTATCGCCACCGCGGAAGGTTGACGCTGACGCCCAGGCAACGGAAACCAGCTCGCTGACGGACAGGCCGGATGCCGCAATTTCCGCCTTCAGGCTTTCAATGTCCTCTTTGGTCGGATTGAATACCGCCTCCGGCAGCGGATCCTGCCAGATCAGATCTTCTTTCGGCACTTCCGGACCGAGGTAACGCGATTTAGGTCCCATATCGCGGTGGGTCAGTTTGAACCACGCGCGCGCGAAGGCTTCGTTGAAGGCCTGCGGGTCGTTCAGGAAACGGCGGGAAATCTTTTCGAATTCCGGGTCAAAACGCAGCGTCAGGTCGGTAACCAGCATCGTTGGCTTACGTTTTTTCGACGGGTCGAACGGGTCAGGCATGATTTCCGGTGCATCCACGGCTTCAAACTGAATCGCGCCTGCCGGGCTGCGGGTCTGCACCCATTCAAATTTGAACAGGTTCTCGAAGAAGTAATTGCTCCACTGGGTCGGGGTTTGGGACCAGATAACTTCCAGGCCGGAGGTAATGGCGTCAGCACCAACGCCCGTGCCGTGCGTGCTGGCCCAGCCAAGGCCCTGCGCTTCAATCGGTGAGGCTTCCGGGTCGGTGCCAACGTGGGTGGCTTCACCCGCGCCGTGGGTTTTGCCGAGGGTGTGACCACCGGCAATCAGCGCCACGGTTTCTTCGTCGTTCATGCCCATGTTGCCGAAGGTGGCGCGAATCGCCGCTGCCGCTGACAGCGGTTCACCGCTGGCGTTTGGTCCTTCCGGGTTAACGTAAATCAGCCCCATTTCGGTGGCGGCCAGAGGGCGCTTCGCCAGCGCTTCCGGGTCACGATGGGTCAGCCAGGCTTTTTCATCGCCCCAGTTTACGTCGAGATCCGGTTCCCAGACGTCTTCACGCCCGGCACCAAAACCAAAGGTGCGGAAGCCAGAGTTCTCCAGCGCCACGTTACCCGCGAGGATGAACAGGTCAGCCCAGGAGATTTTTTGTCCGTATTTTTTCTTGATGGGCCACAGCAGACGGCGCGCTTTATCGAGGCTAACGTTATCCGGCCAGGAGTTCAGCGGCGCAAAGCGCTGTTGACCGCGTCCTGCCCCACCGCGCCCGTCAACGGAGCGATAGGTACCCGCGCCGTGCCAGGCCATACGGATAAACAGGCCCGCATAGCTGCCCCAGTCGGCTGGCCACCACGGTTGAGAGTCGGTTAAAAGTGCTTTGAGGTCGCCTTTAAGGGCAGAGTAATCGAGTTTGCTAAATTCTTTGCGGTAGTCGAAGTCTTCACCCAGAGGGTTAGAACGGTTGGAATGTTGGTTAAGAAGATCGATGCGGAGTTGTTTTGGCCACCAGTCACGGCTGCCTGTACCTGCACCCGCGCTGTGATCGACGCCGCCCTGGTGGAACGGGCATTTGCCGACTGATGCCGCTTTATTGGTCTCGTCTGACGTGCTCATCGCTATGCTCCCTTTTACAGTGTTACCGTTACGATATACACCACTAGCAATAAGATATAGTTGAATTAATCCACAGATTCGATAGCTAATACCTTTTAACTTTTTATCTGACTAAAAAACCCTCATATTTTTGAGGGCTTTATGCTCATTACGCCGGGCGCACGCCGAGCGTATGACAAATGGCGTAACTCATCTCCGCGCGGTTCAGCGTATAGAAGTGGAAGTCTTTCACGCCTTCGCGGCTTAAGATCTTCACCATGTCCATCGCGATATTGGCCCCCACCAGCTTGCGGGTTTCCGGGTCATCGTCCAGCCCTTCGTACATTTTGGACATCCACAGCGGGATGCGCACGTTGGTCATATCGGCAAATTTCTTTGCCTGTTTGAAGTTAGAGACCGGCAGGATCCCCGGGATGATTTCAACGTCGATGCCCGCGGAGACGCAGCGGTCACGAAAGCGCAGGTAGCTTTCCACATCAAAGAAGAACTGGGTAATGGCACGGTTCGCGCCGGCGTCCACTTTACGCTTCAGGTTAAGCAGATCGGCCTGGGCACTTTTCGCTTCCGGATGAACTTCAGGATAAGCGGCAACGGAGATATCAAAGTCGGCCACATCCTTCAGCAGCGCGACCAGATCGGTTGCATACATATCCGGCTTGCCGCTACCCGGCGGCAGGTCACCGCGCAGCGCAACAATATGGCGGATGCCGTTGTTCCAGTAATCCTGGGCAATGGCGCGCAGCTCGTCGCGAGTGGCGTCGATACAGGTGAGGTGCGGCGCCGCTTCCAGGCCGGTACGATCTTTAATGCCTTTAATGATGCTGTGCGTACGGTCACGCTCGCCGGAGTTAGCCCCGTACGTCACGGAGACAAACTTCGGTTTCAGGCTGCTGAGACGATCGATAGAGCTCCACAGGGTTTGCTCCATTTCACTGGTGCGCGGCGGGAAAAATTCAAAAGAGACGTTAATCTGGCCGTTTACCTCAGCCAGGCTCTGATTCAGTGCTTCCCGCTGGTTGGCGTGAAAAAAGCTCATACCTTACCTCTATCTATCGCGTGTCGTTGTTTGTTGTGTTGTGAACTTCTATACGTTTAGACGTCCAGATGTAAAAATGACGGAAAAGCGGAGGGACGTCAACATAAATAATCAACAATAACGGTGAGGTTTGCTCAGGGAAGATGAAGGGAATTCATGATGGGGGTGAGTGCGGTCTGATGCCCTCACCCTAACCCTCTCCCACAGGGAGAGGGAAATACAGAGGTTACAGTAGCTTAGCCAGACGGTTGATGTCGGACTGGATCGCCCCCGCTGTGACGTCGCGCCCCGCGCCAGGACCACGGATCACCAGCGGGTTATCGCGATACCAGCGGCTTTCGATGGCGAAAACGTTATCGCACGGCAGCAGCGCCGCCAGCGGATGTTCAGGACGCACCGCCTCGACGCCGACTCGCGCTTTTCCGTTCGCCTCGAAACGCGCCACGTAGCGCAGTACCAGCCCCATTTCATTAGCCGCTTCCAGACGCTGCACCATCTGCTCGTTAAGCTCTTCACCATTTTCAAAGAAATGGTCCACAGAACCCTCTTCACAGCCGGCAGGGACCAGCGATTCGACGCGGACGGCATCCGGTTCGATGTCATAACCGGCTTCACGCGCCAGGATCACCAGCTTACGCATGACGTCTTTACCTGAGAGGTCAACGCGCGGATCGGGTTCCGTTAAGCCCTGCTGCCATGCCTGATCCACCAGGTCAGTAAACGGTACGGTGCCGTCAAACTGCAGGAACAGCCAGGAGAGCGTGCCGGAGAAAATACCGCTCAGCGCCAGAATGCTGTCGCCGCTCTCAATGAGGTCGCGCACCGTATGGTTCACCGGCAGGCCCGCGCCAACGGTAGCGTTGTACAGCCAGTGGCGCCCTGTTTTTTCAAACGCGTCGTGGATCTGGCGGTATTTATCGGTGCTGCTGGCGCCCGCCAGCTTATTGGCGCTGATGACGTGGAAACCGTGGCTCGCGAAATCAAGATACTGATCGGCAAGCTGTTCACTGGCGGTGACGTCCAGCACCACCAGATCGTCATACGGGTGCGCACGCATCCACAGGAACAGCGACTCTTCATCCTGCTCGACGGCTTCATCATTGAAGAAGGCAAGCGCGCGGCTCGCGTCCAGTCCTTCGTAGTTCAGCAGGCTGCGGCGGCTGTCCACGACGCCCGCGAGAATGAATTCAAACCCGGTACGCGCCGAGAGCGTGACCTGTTCGCGGGCAAACAGCTCCAGCCAGCGGGAACCGATATTGCCTTTACCAAACAGCACCAGTCCGATGCGTTTTTCCGCGCGGAACAGAGAGGTATGCAGACCCTGAATCAGGCTCTCGGTTGGCCCTTTGCGCAGGACGGCGACCAGGCTGATGCCCTCTTCCGACTGCCAGGTAAACTCGACCGGCTGGCCTTTCAGCTGCTGCCAGAAGCGGTGGCAGTGCAGCGGATTACGGGTGACGCCCGCACCCACCATTGCCACCAGCGCCAGCCCCTGACGCAGGCGAAGCTCGCCCGGCAGGCCCGCTTCATCCAGGATTTTCAGCGCGCTGTCCGCCACTTCAGCGGTATAGCAGAACTGCAGCAGCTGGCGATCGTTATGCACGCCAACCGCCAGCGGACGCACCTGGGCACGCTTTAATACCAGGTCGATGTCTTTATGCGCCAGTTTGAAGTCCTGACCCGCAGGGACCTGGAACTCAATCAGGCAGATGTCGTCGTGGCTGGTGACAATACGCGCCCCGGTACCGGACGCCAGCACGCGCTCAATGCGCGTGGAGCCCTGATCCGGGGTATAGCTACAGCGCAGTTGCAGGTCGATATCGCTACCGGAAACCGGCTGCAGCGTGCGCGCGTGCAGCACCGGTGCGGCCAGACGCGCCAGCTCGCTGGCTTCATCCAGGCGCAGCAGCGGCAGCAGGCAGGCATCCTTCACTTTACGCGGGTCCGCGCTGTAAACACCGGCCACGTCGCTCCAGATGGTGACGCGGGACACGCCCGCCAGGGCACCAATTTGCGTTGCCGAGTAGTCGGAGCCGTTACGGCCCAGCAGCACGGTTTCACCCGCGTTGCTGCGGCTGATAAAGCCGGTCACCACAATGCGTTTGCCCGGGTGCTGCACCAGCAGCTGTTGCAGCAGCGGGTAGGACAAGCCTTCATCCACCTGCGGCTGCGCGGCGCGTTCGGCGCGCAGGAAATCGCGCGCGTCGAGCCAGGCTGCGTCGACACCCAGATGTTGCAGAACGGCGGCCATCAGGCGCGCGGACCACACTTCACCGTGGCCCACCACTTCGGCATACACCGCATCGGTAATTCCGCTGTCCAGCAGAGCCGCCAGACGCTCAAGGTCATGGGTAAAGGCGCTGATCAGCCCGTCCGCCACGTCCGCAGGCAGCAGGCCGGCAATCAGCTCGCTCTGGTAACGACGTAAGGACTGTTGCACCTGATGCGCAGAAAGGCGATCGGTCTGGCTCAGTTTGAGCCAGCTAATCAACTGGTTGGTGGTGCTGCCTGCCGCAGAGACAACCATCATGTCCCCCGGCTGCGAATACTCTGTCATGATCCCTGCAACGCGCAGGTAACATTTCACATCAGCAAGACTACTACCACCAAACTTGTGCAGCTGACGACCCTTCGCCCCTGCCTGCGCTATCACACTCATGATTACCCCTTGGCTGCGACCCGGAAGCCATTTTCCAGATCGGCAATTAAATCTTCAGAATCTTCAATACCGGTTGAGATTCGCAGCAGCGTCTCAGAAATACCGGCGGCGGCACGTGCTTCGGGTGCCATACCTGCGTGCGTCATGGTCGCGGCGTGGGAGATCAAGCTTTCAACCCCACCTAAGGATTCCGCCAGCGTAAACAATGACAGCCCGCTCAGGAAGCGACGCAGCGTTTGCTCGTCACCGTCCAGTTCAAAACTTAACATCGCGCCAAATCCCTTCTGCTGGCGCGCGGCAATCTCGTGCCCCTGGTTTTCAGGCAGCGACGGGTGATAGAGCTTCTTCACCAGCGGCTGCTTTTTCAGGAAATCGACAATCGCCTGGGCATTGCGCTGCGCCACGTCCATGCGCGGCGACAGCGTGCGAATGCCGCGTAACAGCAGATAGCTGTCGAAGGCCCCGGCGGTGACGCCAATGTTATTCGCCCACCATGCCAGTTCGGTGACAACGTCAGGATCTTTGGCAATCACCACGCCCGCGACCACGTCAGAATGGCCGTTCAGATATTTTGTGCATGAATGCAATACCAAATCGGCACCCAGTGCGAGTGGGTTCTGAAGGGCCGGACTGAGGAACGTATTATCCACTACACTTATCGCTCCCGCATCCCTTGCGAGACGACAAATTTTCGCAATATCGACAACGCGCAACAATGGATTGCTTGGACTTTCCACCAGCACCAGCTTCGGCTTCTCTGCCAGCGCCTGTTTCAGCGCCTGTTCGTCGTTTTGATCGACAAACAGCACGCGATAGCAGCCGCGTTTCGCCAGGCTATCAAACAGACGATAGCTGCCGCCGTAGCAATCGTGCGGCGCAACCAGCAGGTCACCCGGCTTCAGGAACACTGTAGTCACCAGGTGAATGGCGGACATTCCCGTATTGGTTAATACTGCACCTGCGCCACCTTCCAGCTCCGCCAGCGCGCGCTGGGTCACGTCACGCGTAGGGTTGCCACGACGCGAGTAATCATGCGCGCGGGGTTCATTAAATCCGGTGAAATTATAGGTACTGGAAAGATGAATCGGCGGGACAACGCAGCCGTACTGCTCGTCATCATTTAATCCGCTACGCACTGCAATAGTGGCCTGTTTACGCGTCATGGTGAGGGCTTCCTGGCGAATGAGGTGAAAAGTCAGGCACCAGAGTAAACATTGAAAGTATGGACGTCAATACATCTGGACATCTAAACTTCTTTGCGTATAGATTGAGCAATGCGCAAATAGCCGTTAAAATTATATGCTTTAGTGCACGCTGCAGCGGCAATATCCGTGCCACGGTATCGTCTCTACGGTAAACTAGGCAAGATTGCGGTTCAAAACGGGTGGTTACAGGTTTTGCACCTTTAGATAAATGACTGAGAGGATTAAAGGTATCTCATGGCTGAATGGAGCGGCGAATATATCAGCCCATACGCTGAGCACGGTAAGAAGAGTGAGCAAGTAAAGAAAATTACGGTTTCCATTCCTCTGAAGGTGTTGAAGATCCTCACCGATGAACGTACGCGTCGTCAGGTGAACAACCTGCGCCACGCAACCAACAGCGAACTGCTGTGCGAAGCGTTTCTGCATGCGTTTACCGGTCAACCGTTGCCAAACGATGACGATCTGCGCAAAGAGCGTAGTGACGAAATCCCGGAAGAGGCGAAGGTGATCATGCGTGAACTGGGTATTGACCCGGAGACGTGGGAATACTGATAAGCGGATACAAAAAAGGCACCTTGCGGTGCCTTTTTTTCGGGAAACTTATTTAGCGCCCGGGATGCTGAAACGCTTGTTGAAGCGGTCAACACGGCCACCGGTTGCAACATCACGCTGCTTACCAGTGTAGAACGGGTGGCATTTGCCGCACACGTCCAGGTTCAGATCGTGACCCACGGTAGAGCGGATCTGGATAGAGTTACCGCAAGAACAGTTTGCAGTAATCATTTCGTATTTCGGGTGAATATCTTTTTTCATGGGAGAACCTCAGTTAAGGCCGCGTCGCTCTTCCAGCCCTAACGCCAGACACCACGCGATGTTGATTGTAAGTTCTTTGGCGTAAAGTACACCAAAGGCGGCGAATCATACAGAATTTGACCAACGTATGCAAACTGATCCGCACGCCGCTTTCACTAATGTGTATACTAACGCGCCACTTTTCAAGTCAGGAAGATTCGATGCCCGTCGCTCACGTTGCCCTGCCCGTTCCGCTTCCCCGCACCTTTGACTATCTGCTGCCTGACAGCATGAGCGCCAAAGCGGGCTGTCGCGTGACCGTGCCGTTTGGCAAACAGCAGCGCGTGGGGATTGTTGTCTCCATCAGCGATAAGAGCGAACTGCCGCTTAACGAACTGAAGTCGGTCGTTGAGGTGCTGGACAGCGAGCCGGTTTACTCCACCAGCACCTGGCGACTGCTGCTGTGGGCGGCGGATTATTATCATCACCCGATTGGCGACGTCCTGTTCCATGCCCTGCCGATCATGCTGCGCCAGGGCAAAAGTGCCAGCCATGCGCCAATGTGGTACTGGTTTGCGACCGAGCAGGGTCAGGCGGTCGACATCAACAGCCTGAAGCGCTCCCAGAAACAGCAGCAGGCGCTGGCGGCCCTGCGTCAGGGGAAAATCTGGCGCCATCAGGTTGATGAGCTCGAGGTCAGCGAAACGGCGCTCCAGGCCTTAAGAAAGAAAGGGCTAAGCGAACTGGCAAGCGAAGCACCTGCCCTTTACGACTGGCGGGAGAGTTTCTCCGTTTCAGGGGATCGCCTGCGTCTGAATACCGAGCAGGCCACCGCCGTCGGCGCGATTCATAGCGCCTCCGATCATTTCTCTGCCTGGCTGCTGGCGGGGGTCACCGGTTCAGGCAAGACCGAAGTCTACCTGAGCGTACTGGAAAACGTGCTCGCACAGGGCAAACAGGCGCTGGTGATGGTGCCGGAAATTGGCCTGACGCCGCAAACCATCGCTCGCTTTCGCGAACGCTTTAACGCGCCCGTTGTGGTACTGCACTCCGGCCTGAACGACAGCGAACGTCTCAGCGCCTGGCTGAAAGCGAAGAACGGCGAAGCGGCGATTGTGATCGGCACCCGCTCGTCGCTGTTTACGCCGTTTAAAAACCTTGGCGTTATCGTGATCGACGAAGAGCACGACAGCTCCTATAAACAGCAGGAAGGCTGGCGCTATCACGCCCGCGATCTGGCTGTTTATCGCGCCCACAGCGAGCAAATTCCTATTATTCTCGGCTCCGCCACGCCAGCGCTCGAAACGCTGCACAACGTGCGCCAGCGTAAATACCATATGCTTCGCCTGACGCGTCGGGCGGGGAATGCCCGTCCGGCCATTCAGCACGTGCTGGATCTGAAAGGTCAGCAGGTTCAGGCGGGGTTAGCGCCCGCGCTTATTACCCGCATGCGCCAGCATTTGCAGGCGGGGAACCAGGTCATCCTGTTCCTTAACCGCCGCGGATTTGCGCCCGCCCTGCTGTGCCACGACTGCGGCTGGATTGCCGAGTGCCCGCGCTGTGACCATTACTACACCTTCCACCAGGCCCAGCGTCATCTGCGCTGCCACCACTGCGACAGCCAGCGCCCGGTGCCGCGCCAGTGCCCGTCATGTGGTTCAACGCATATTGTGCCGGTCGGTCTGGGAACGGAGCAGCTGGAACAGGCCCTTGCGCCCTTCTTCCCCGACGTGCCCCTGTCCCGAATCGACAGGGACACCACCAGCCGCAAAGGGGCGCTGGAACAGCAGCTGGCGGAAGTGCATCGCGGCGGGGCGCGCATTTTGATTGGCACCCAGATGCTGGCCAAAGGGCACCACTTCCCGGACGTGACGCTGGTCGCTCTGCTGGACGTGGATGGCGCGCTGTTCTCTGCGGATTTCCGCTCAGCCGAACGCTTCGCTCAGCTTTATACCCAGGTGGCAGGACGTGCGGGACGCGCCGGCAAACAGGGTGAAGTTGTGCTGCAAACGCACCACCCGGAACACCCGCTGCTGCAAACCCTGCTGCATAAAGGCTATGACGCCTTTGCCGAGCAGGCGCTGGCCGAGCGACAGACGATGCAACTGCCGCCGTGGACCAGCCACGTTATCATCCGCGCGGAAGATCATAACAACCAGCAGGCGCCGCTTTTCCTGCAGCAGCTGAGAAATCTCCTGCAGGCCAGCCCGCTGGTGGATAACCAGCTGTGGATTTTGGGCCCGGTGCCAGCGCTGGCACCAAAGCGCGGCGGACGCTTCCGCTGGCAAATTTTGCTTCAGCACCCCTCTCGCGTTCGTCTTCAGCACATCGTCAGCGGCGCGCTGGTACTGATTAATACCCTGCCCGAAGCGCGAAAAGTGAAGTGGGTGCTGGACGTTGATCCCATCGAAGGTTGAAGACGGATCGAAAAATTTAACGCTCCTCACACTTTTTATGAAAATTCTGTAACCGATTCCATTAACTATCTGTAAAAATGGTAATGGCAGAAGTTCGGTGTTCAGGCGAGGAGAAGACGTTGAAGTCCAGGAAAGAGGTTGCCACAGCGACCATGAAAGACGTTGCCGAGAAAGCACAAGTCTCTACGGCAACCGTGTCCCGCGCATTAATGAACCCGGACAAAGTCTCCCAGGCGACCCGTAACAAGGTTGAGCAGGCAGCGCTGGAAGTGGGTTACTTCCCGCAGGCGATGGGGCGTAACGTGAAGCGCAATGAGTCGCGCACTATCCTGGTAATTGTGCCGGACATCTGCGATCCCTTCTTCAGCGAGATCATTCGCGGTATCGAAGTGACGGCCGCGGAGCAAGGCTACCTGGTGCTGATTGGCGATTGTGCCCATCAGAACCAGCAGGAAAAAACCTTTATCGACCTCATTATTACCAAGCAGATCGACGGCATGCTGCTGCTTGGCTCGCGCCTGCCGTTTGATGCCAGCATCGAAGAGCAGCGTAATTTACCGCCTATGGTAATGGCCAACGAGTTCGCGCCAGAGCTGGAGCTGCCGACCGTCCATATTGATAACCTCACCGCCGCGTTCAACGCCGTAAACTATCTCCAGGAGCTGGGGCACAAGCGTATAGGCTGCATTGCCGGGCCGGAAGAGATGCCGCTGTGTCACTACCGCCTGCAGGGATACGTTCAGGCGCTGCGCCGTACCGGCGCTACGGTCGATCCGCATTACATTGCGCGCGGAGACTTTACCTTCGCAGCCGGTGGACAGGCGCTGGAAAAGCTTCTGGACCTGCCTGAACCGCCAACCGCCGTATTTTGTCACAGCGACGTGATGGCGCTAGGCGCATTATCGTATGCCAAACGCCGCGGCCTGCGGATCCCGAAAGATTTATCGATCATCGGATTCGATAATATTTCGCTTTCAGAATTTTGCGATCCACCGCTCTCAACGGTCGCTCAGCCGCGCTATCAAATCGGCCGTGAAGCGATGCTGCTTTTGTTGGATCAGCTTCACGGTCAAACAGTTAGCAGCGGTTCGCGGTTGCTGGACTGCGAACTGATTGTCCGCGGCTCTACCCAGGCATTGACTTAAAGTAAACGTCTTTAGGACACCCTTATCTGGTCAAAGCCCCGCCGCTTAAGTAACATGGCGGACTGACGAACGAATAAATACAGCGAAACGATAGTGGCACAACGAGATTATGTACGTCGCGGCCAGCCGGCACCTTCGCGACGCAAAAAGAGTAGCTCAAGGAAAAAGCAACGTAACCTGCCTGCTGTCTCGCCAGCAATGGTCGCTATTGCTGCGGCTGTAGTCGTCGCCTTTATTGGTGGCCTGTACTTTATCACGCACCATAAAAAAGAAGAGTCTGAGGCGCTTCAGGCCAGCAAAGTGGCCGGAAATGGCCTACCTCCGAAGCCTGAAGAGCGCTGGCGCTATATCAAAGAGCTGGAAAGCCGTCAGCCTGGGGTCCGTGCGCCAACCGAACCTTCTGCAGGTGGTGAAGTGCAGAATGCAAATCAGCTGACGGATGAGCAGCGTCAGCTGCTGGCACAAATGCAGGCCGATATGCGCCAGCAGCCTACGCAGCTGAACGAAGTGCCGTGGAATGAGCAGACGCCGGAACAGCGCCAGCAAACGCTGCAGCGACGTCAGGCGCAACAGCAAATTCAGCAGCAACAGAAGCAACAGCAACAACAACAGTGGGCGCAAACCCAGCCGGTGCAGCAGCCAAAAGCACAGCCGCGGGTAACGGAACAGCCATACCAGCAGCAGACGCGAACGGCGCAGTCCCAGCCTGTTCAGCAGCAGCCAAAAGCGCAGCCGCAAAAACAAGCGGCTCAGCCGTATCAGGATCTGCTGCAGACGCCAGCGCATACCGCCACGCAGCAGCCGAAAACGCAGCAGGCCGCGCCGGCCACTAAAGAGACCGAGGCGCCGAAGCAGACGGCAGAGAAAAAAGACGAACGCCGCTGGATGGTGCAGTGCGGTTCGTTCAAAGGCGCCGAGCAGGCTGAAACGGTGCGTGCACAGCTGGCCTTTGAAGGGTTTGATTCGCGTATTACCACCAATAACGGCTGGAATCGCGTGGTGATTGGTCCGGTCAAAGGCAAAGAAAATGCCGATGGCACCATTTCTCGTTTGAAAATTGCCGGTCACACAAACTGTATTCGACTCGCCTCCGGGGGTTGAAACCCCCAAATTCCCCCCCATCTATCATTTAATTCAGCCCTGAGCACAGGCTCAGGGCTTCTGTTTCCCGATTCTGTAACCAGGGGGTCTGCTCGTGACAACAATAGTAAGTGTACGCCGTAACGGCCATGTGGTAATCGCCGGTGATGGCCAGGCCACGCTGGGTAATACCGTCATGAAAGGCAACGTGAAGAAAGTGCGTCGTCTCTACAACGACAAGGTGATCGCCGGTTTTGCAGGCGGCACGGCTGATGCCTTCACGCTGTTTGAACTGTTTGAACGTAAACTGGAAATGCACCAGGGTCATCTGGTGAAAGCCGCCGTTGAGCTGGCAAAAGACTGGCGTACCGACCGCATGCTGCGCAAGCTCGAAGCGCTGCTGGCGGTAGCCGATGAAACGGCATCGCTGATCATCACCGGCAACGGTGACGTGATTCAGCCGGAAAATGACCTGATTGCCATCGGCTCTGGCGGCCCTTATGCCCAGGCTGCAGCCCGCGCGCTGTTGGAAAACACCGACATGAACGCGCGTGATATCGCGGTGAAGGCGTTGGATATTGCAGGTGATATCTGCATCTATACCAACCACAACCACACCATCGAAGAATTGACCTCCAAAGCGTAAGGATCTCCCATGTCTGAAATGACCCCACGCGAAATTGTCAGCGAACTGAACAAACACATTATCGGCCAGGATAACGCGAAGCGTTCCGTGGCTATCGCTCTGCGTAACCGCTGGCGCCGTATGCAGCTTGACGAAGAGCTGCGCCACGAAGTCACGCCGAAAAACATTCTGATGATCGGCCCGACCGGCGTCGGTAAAACCGAAATTGCCCGTCGTCTGGCCAAACTGGCTAACGCACCGTTCATCAAAGTTGAAGCCACCAAGTTCACCGAAGTGGGCTATGTGGGTAAAGAAGTGGACTCCATCATCCGCGATCTGACCGACTCGGCGATCAAAATGGTGCGCGTCCAGGCGATTGAGAAAAACCGCTATCGCGCGGAAGAGATGGCCGAAGAGCGCATTCTCGACGTGCTGATCCCACCAGCAAAAAACAACTGGGGTCAGGCTGAGCAGCAGGCGGAACCGTCTGCCGCACGTCAGGCGTTCCGCAAAAAGCTGCGTGAAGGCCAGCTGGATGATAAAGAGATTGAGATCGATCTCGCTGCCGCGCCAATGGGTGTGGAAATCATGGCGCCTCCGGGAATGGAAGAGATGACCAGCCAGCTGCAGTCCATGTTCCAGAACCTGGGCGGCCAGAAGCAGAAAGCGCGTAAGCTGAAAATCAAAGACGCGATGAAGCTGCTGATTGAAGAAGAAGCGGCGAAGCTGGTAAACCCGGAAGAGCTGAAGCAGGACGCTATCGACGCGGTTGAGCAGCACGGCATCGTGTTTATTGACGAAATCGACAAAATTTGTAAGCGCGGCGGCAACAGCTCCGGCCCGGATGTTTCCCGTGAAGGCGTTCAGCGCGACCTGCTGCCGCTGGTTGAAGGCTGCACCGTTTCTACCAAGCACGGCATGGTGAAAACGGACCACATTCTGTTTATCGCTTCAGGCGCGTTCCAGGTTGCCAGCCCGTCAGATCTGATCCCTGAGCTGCAGGGGCGTCTGCCCATCCGCGTTGAGCTGCAGGCGCTGACAACCGAAGATTTCGAACGTATCCTGACCGAGCCAAACGCCTCTGCTACCGTTCAGTACAAAGCGCTGATGGCGACCGAAGGCGTGAACCTTGAGTTCACCGAAGACGGCATCAAACGTATCGCTCAGGCCGCATGGCAGGTGAACGAAACCACCGAGAACATCGGTGCGCGTCGTCTGCACACCGTGCTGGAACGCCTGGTGGAAGATATCTCTTATGATGCGAGCGACCTGAACGGTCAAACCGTTACCATTGACGCAGAATATGTGAGTAAACATCTGGATGCGTTAGTGGCAGATGAAGATCTGAGCCGTTTTATCCTATAATCGCGGTTACTGGATTCTCATCACGTTTAATGGGGGCTAATGCCCCCATTTTTATTGGCTAAATACTTATGACTGACATCAGCCGTACTCAGGCGTGGCTCGAAAGTCTGCGCCCTAAAACCCTTCCTCTGGCCTTTGCCGCGATTATCGTCGGTACGGCGCTTGCCTGGTGGCAGGGTTATTTTGATCCGCTGGTCGCCACGCTGGCATTGATTACCGCAGGCCTGCTGCAAATCCTCTCCAATCTCGCCAACGACTACGGCGACGCGGTGAAAGGCAGCGACAAGCCCGATCGTATAGGGCCGCTGCGCGGGATGCAGAAAGGTGTAATTACCCAGGCGCAGATGAAACGCGCGCTGATTATCACCGTGGTGCTGATCTGCGTGTCCGGCCTGGCGCTGGTGACGGTTGCGTCTAAGACCACCAGCGATTTTATTGGCTTCCTGGTGTTGGGTTTATTGGCCATTATCGCGGCCATCACTTACACCGTTGGTACGCGCCCCTACGGTTATATTGGACTCGGGGATATTTCCGTACTGGTGTTCTTCGGCTGGCTGAGCGTGATGGGCAGCTGGTACTTACAGGCGCATACGGTGATCCCTGCCCTGTTCCTGCCCGCGACCGCCTGCGGTCTGCTGGCGACAGCGGTGCTCAACATCAACAACCTGCGCGACATAGACAGCGATCGTGAGAACGGCAAAAACACCCTGGCGGTTCGTCTGGGTCCGGTGAATGCGCGTCGCTACCATGCCTGCCTGCTCATTGGCGCGCTGGTCTGCCTGGCGCTGTTTAACCTGATTTCCCTGCAGAGTTTGTGGGGGTGGCTGTTTGTGCTTGCCGCGCCGCTGCTGGTGAAACAGGCCCGCTTTGTGATGCGTGAGCTCAGCCCGGCAGCCATGCCGCCGATGCTGGAGCGAACGGTAAAAGGCGCCCTGCTGACTAACCTGTTGTTCGTCATCGGGATTGTTTTAAGCCAGACGCTCAGTTAGCTGACAAATATCAATTAACAATTGATGATTTTGCCAACAACGCATTTCGCACGATATACTGAACACATTCGCAGCAACCGAGCGTTAAACCTATGAAATACGATACCTCCGAGCTCTGTGACATCTATCAGGAAGATGTCAACGTCGTTGAACCGCTGTTCTCCAACTTTGGTGGACGGTCGTCGTTTGGCGGTCAAATCGTCACGGTGAAATGTTTCGAGGACAACGGGTTGCTGTACGATCTGCTCGAACAGAACGGCCGCGGCCGCGTTCTTGTAGTCGACGGCGGCGGTTCCGTGCGCCGTGCATTAATTGATGCGGAACTGGCCGGCATTGCCGTTCAGAATGAGTGGGAAGGCCTTGTGGTGTACGGTTCCGTGCGCCAGGTGGACGATCTGGAGGAACTGGATATCGGGATTCAGGCCATCGCGGCCATACCGGTAGGGGCGGCGGGTGACGGCATCGGCGAAAGCGACGTGCGCGTTAACTTCGGCGGCGTGACCTTCTTCTCCGGGGACCATCTCTACGCCGATAACACCGGGATTATTCTTTCTGAAGATCCGCTGGATATTGAGTAGTAGAACAGTCAGCGTGAACCATAAAAAAACCGCCAACAGCAATGTGGCGGTTTTTTTGTCCCTTAGGATTCGCGGTCCGTTGGGTTATCTTGCAACCTTTAACCAGGATTTTTATCTTACCCTGGTTCATCCCTCTGGTAACCCCCGTCGACCCTTTATAAATTCCTAATTTCCTCTGAAGGCCTTAACTACGCTACTGTTGCTCATTATGATGCATCGTCCCTTTCCGCCATCTCGCACATGGGCATCGGTCCAGGGAAAGGTGTATTCACAACCGTAAAGCAACCTTTAACCGGACTTGTGTCCACTGACTTATCACCGGTGGTGAACGGTGGAGCGGTTAGCTGCAGGGACCGCATAATGAAACGCTATTTATGTATCGCGTTCATTGTCGCCAGCGTACTCGTGGTAAAGAGTGATGAACCGAGTGGGTTTATTGCTTATGCTGTGACAGCGCAGGACAAGTAGCGTTAAGGCCGCCTCGGGCGGCCTTTTTTATGGTTGAAATCAGCGTGCAATAACCATAAAAAAGCCGGGTGGCGGCTTCGCCTTACCCGGCCTACTTAGTCATCCCTGAGGGGATCAGACTTCTTCCATACGTCCCAGCAGCGCCTGCAGACGATCCTGCCAGCCGTTCTGCTGTTCGCGCAGCTGGTTGTTTTCGCGCTCCAGTTCTTCGCGGCCGTGCTGAGCGTTCTGAACTTCCTGCGCCAGGCTGTTGTTCTTCTCTTTCAGTTCTTCAATTTCCATCTGCAGCAGGGTGATGGTGTCAATCGCCTGCTGTACTTTCGATTCCAGTTTCTCAAACACTTCTAAAGACATGATGCTACCTCTCCTGAATTGCAAGGCGACGCTTTAACATAAACGCGCACGACATATACCGTCGATTGTATGGAGCGCGGCGCTCTGTGTCCAGCGACACGCCGCGCAGATCGCGGTTTGCAACACTTTTAGGTCTGGTCCTGGTGCGTTCGCGTCATATACCCCTAAATTGTTAACTCATTCGTTAATGAAATGATTCAGCTCACATTCCAGCGCTGATGCAAAAATGTGCTTTATGGCGCGAAAACGCTCATTTTATTGACGCAGACCACACATTTTGATTTCGATATTTCTCGTTTTTGCTCGTTAACGATAAATTAACACTATGTCTACAGGACATCGTGGCTGTCACGGGCGGCCATGCTAACAATAAACATCAATCTCTTCAGGATTCCGATTATGAGTCAGACATCAACCTTAAAAGGCCAGTGCATTGCCGAGTTCCTTGGTACCGGGTTGCTGATATTCTTCGGAGTGGGCTGTGTCGCTGCACTGAAAGTGGCGGGTGCCAGTTTTGGTCAGTGGGAAATCAGTATCATCTGGGGTCTGGGCGTGGCGATGGCCATCTACCTGACTGCAGGGGTTTCCGGTGCACATCTTAACCCGGCGGTGACTATCGCACTGTGGCTGTTCGCGTGCTTCGACGGACGCAAAGTTGTTCCTTTCATTATTTCTCAGTTTGCCGGCGCGTTTTGCGCAGCGGCGTTAGTTTACGGGCTTTATTACAATCTTTTCATCGACTTCGAACAGACGCATCATATGGTGCGCGGCAGCGTCGAAAGTCTGGATCTGGCAGGTATCTTCTCAACCTATCCAAACCCGCATATCAATTTTGTGCAGGCGTTCGCAGTTGAAATGGTGATTACCGCTATTCTGATGGGCGTCATTATGGCATTGGGCGATGATGGCAACGGCATTCCGCGTGGCCCGCTGGCGCCATTGCTGATTGGCCTGCTGATCGCCGTCATTGGTGCGTCCATGGGCCCGTTAACAGGGTTTGCGATGAACCCGGCGCGTGACCTGGGTCCAAAAACCTTCGCCTTCTTTGCTGGATGGGGCGACGTGGCCTTCACCGGTGGCAAAGATATTCCTTACTTCCTGGTACCGCTTTTCGGGCCAATCGTAGGGGCGGCACTGGGTGCATTTGGCTATCGCAAATTAATTGGTCGCCACTTACCGTGCGACACCTGTGTGGAAGAGGAGAAGGAAACGACTTCTACCGCACAACAAAAAGCTTCGCTGTAATCTGACTACGGGACACATACCATGACCGAAAAAAAATATATCGTTGCACTCGACCAGGGCACTACCAGCTCCCGCGCTGTCGTAATGGATCATGACGCGAACATCGTCAGCGTGTCACAGCGCGAATTTGAACAAATTTATCCTCGTCCAGGCTGGGTAGAACACGACCCGATGGAGATCTGGGCGTCACAAAGCTCCACGCTGGTCGAAGTGCTGGCGAAGGCCGATATCAGTTCCGACGAAATTGCCGCCATTGGTATTACCAACCAGCGAGAGACCACCGTCGTTTGGGAGCGCGAAACCGGTAAACCTATTTACAACGCCATCGTCTGGCAGTGCCGCCGTACCTCAGAAATTTGCGAAAAACTGAAGCGCGAGGGCATGGAAGATTATATCCGTAGCGCAACAGGCCTGGTGATTGACCCGTATTTCTCCGGCACCAAAGTGAAGTGGATCCTCGACCACGTGGAAGGTTCTCGTGAGCGTGCTAAGCGCGGCGAGCTGCTGTTCGGTACCGTTGACACCTGGCTTATCTGGAAGATGACTCAGGGACGCGTTCACGTCACCGACTACACCAACGCCTCGCGTACCATGCTGTTCAACATCAACACCCTGGAGTGGGATGACAAGATGCTGGACGCGCTGGATATTCCACGCGCGATGCTGCCTGAAGTGCGCAAATCTTCAGAGGTATACGGCCAGACCAACATCGGGGGTAAAGGCGGTACGCGTATTCCTATCGCCGGCATCGCCGGTGACCAGCAGGCGGCGCTGTTCGGCCAGCTGTGCGTCAAAGAAGGGATGGCGAAGAATACCTACGGCACCGGCTGCTTTATGCTGATGAACACCGGCGAGAAAGCGGTGAAATCAGAAAACGGCCTGCTGACCACCATCGCCTGCGGCCCGCGCGGCGAAGTGAACTATGCCCTGGAAGGTGCGGTGTTCATGGCCGGTGCGTCCATTCAGTGGCTGCGTGACGAGATGAAGCTGATCAGCGATGCGTTCGACTCCGAATACTTCGCGACCAAAGTGAAAGACACCAACGGCGTGTACGTGGTGCCTGCGTTCACCGGTCTGGGCGCACCGTACTGGGATCCGTATGCACGCGGCGCGATTTTCGGCCTGACGCGTGGTGTGAACTCTAACCACATTATTCGCGCCACTCTGGAATCTATCGCCTATCAGACGCGCGACGTGCTGGAAGCGATGCAGGCTGACTCCGGCATTCGTCTGCACGCCCTGCGCGTGGACGGCGGCGCGGTCGCGAACAACTTCCTGATGCAGTTCCAGTCCGACATTCTGGGCACCCGTGTTGAGCGCCCTGAAGTGCGCGAAGTGACGGCGCTGGGTGCGGCGTATCTTGCCGGTCTGGCGGTAGGCTTCTGGCAGAATCTGGACGAGCTGCAGGAAAAAGCGGTGATCGAACGCGAATTCCGCCCTGGCATCGAAACCACCGAGCGCAACTTCCGCTACAGCGGCTGGAAGAAAGCGGTGAAACGCGCCCTGGCGTGGGAAGAGCACGACGAGTAACCATATATTCCCTCTCCCCTGGGGAGAGGGTCAGGGTTAGGGGCCCGGACCGCACCGGGCCCCTCGCCCCTCCCCACTCTGTGATAAACTTCGTGCAATTCCTTTTGATTGCACGAGTACCTCATGAAACGTGAACTTGCTATCGAGTTTTCCCGCGTCACCGAAGCAGCTGCCCTCGCAGGCTATAAATGGCTGGGTCGTGGTGACAAAAATACCGCAGACGGCGCCGCCGTCCATGCCATGCGCATTGTGCTTAACCAGGTCAACATCGATGGCACCATCGTGATCGGCGAAGGCGAGATCGACGAAGCGCCAATGCTCTATATCGGTGAAAAAGTCGGTACCGGCAACGGCGATGCCGTGGATATTGCCGTCGACCCGATCGAAGGCACCCGAATGACGGCGATGGGTCAGGCCAATGCCCTCGCTGTGCTGGCCGTAGGCGATAAAGGCTGCTTCCTCAACGCGCCGGATATGTATATGGAAAAGCTGATTGTTGGTCCTGGCGCGAAGGGCGCAATCGACCTCAGCCTGCCGCTGGAAGAGAACCTGCGCAATATCGCCAAAGCCCTGGGCAAATCCCTTAGCGAACTCACCGTGACTATTCTGGCCAAACCGCGCCACGACGCCACCATCGCGCAGATGCAAAAGCTCGGCGTGCGGGTGTTTGCCATTCCGGATGGTGACGTTGCCGCCTCCATTTTGACCTGCATGCCGGACAGCGAAGTGGATGTGCTGTACGGCATCGGCGGTGCGCCGGAAGGTGTGGTATCAGCAGCCGTGATCCGCGCGCTGGATGGCGATATGCAGGCCCGTCTGCTGCCCCGTCATGAGGTGAAAGGCGACAGCGAAGAGAACCGCCGCATCGGGGAAAATGAGCTGGCACGCTGCGAAGCGATGGGTATTGAGGCCAATAAAGTTCTCGCGCTGGACGAGATGGCCCGTAGCGATAACGTTGTCTTCTCGGCCACCGGCATCACCAAAGGCGATCTGCTGGACGGCATCACCCGCAAGGGCAATATGGCCACCACCGAGACGCTGCTGATCCGCGGTAAATCGCGCACTATTCGCCGCATCCAGTCTATCCACTATCTCGACCGTAAAGACCCGGACGTGCAGACGCACATCCTGTAAAACCGTTTGATCGATAGAGCTTTCCGGCCCTGACGGGCTGGAAATTGTCACCACAAGTACGGAAGATAGAACAGAGAAACAGCACAGGAGAAGATCATGGCGGACTGGGTAACAGGTAAAGTCACAAAGATACAGTTCTGGACCGATGCGCTATTTAGTCTCACCGTACATGCTCCCGTCCACCCGTTTAAAGCCGGGCAATTTGCGAAGCTGGGGCTGGACGTCGACGGCGAGCGCGTGCAGCGCGCCTACTCTTACGTAAACGCACCTGATAACCCGGACCTCGAGTTCTATCTGGTTACCGTTCCGGACGGCAAACTCAGCCCGCGCCTTGCCGCGCTTAAGCCCGGCGACGATGTGCAAATTGTAAGCGAAGCAGCAGGCTTCTTTGTGCTCGAAGAGATCCCAGATTGTGACACGCTCTGGATGCTGGCAACCGGTACGGCCATCGGCCCTTATCTCTCTATTTTGCAGTATGGCAAAGACCTGGAGCGTTTTAAAAACATCGTGCTGGTTCACGCTGCGCGCTACGCCGCAGACCTGAGCTACCTGCCGCAGATGCAGGCGCTGGAACAGCAGTACGGCGGAAAGTTAAAGATTCAGACGGTGGTCAGCCGTGAAACCGTAGCAGGAACGCTTACCGGTCGCGTGCCGGCGCTTATTGAGAGCGGCGCTCTGGAAGAGGCTGTTGGATTGCCGTTAAACGCTGAAACCAGCCACGTCATGCTGTGTGGCAACCCGCAGATGGTGCGGGACACGCAGCAGCTTCTGAAGGATACCCGGCAGATGACGAAACATCTTCGCCGCCGGCCGGGCCATATGACCGCCGAACACTACTGGTGATCAGCGGTACTTCACCTCTACGGTATCTTTACCGTATTTGTTTTCGCTCTGGGTGCCGATAAACGCGCCCAGATCGACAATCATCATCACGAAGATGACCGACGGCAGTAGCCTGCCCACGACCCACGGCAGGATGGACGGAAGCATTGCCCAGTTTCCTGCCACCAGCATCCACGCCAGAATAATCAGAAATGCCCACGCGCCGGAACGACCGCGATCGTGCAGACGTTTCACCACAACGGCGGCCGTTGGCCATAGCAGGCAGACCAGCGCGAAGGCCGCCGTTTGCGTGCTCAGCCAGGCATTGTAAGCAACGAAAAACAGAAGCAGCATGGCGACAACCCACGTCACCATCCAGATCCAGAAATCACGGCGTCCAATACGCCCTTTGAATGAAAACAGCCACTGCTGTATGGTCATGTAAGGTTCCTTATTATCGTATAGCGCGCATTTTACCCTGGAGTTGTGACCTTTTGACAAGCCGACCAGATATCGTTTTAATCATGAGCACTTACGGCCAGGGGCAATGTTGATGAAAAGTTCGGCACGTTCTCTTTTCCTGTGTTTAGCGCTGCTTAGCGCGGGTGTTCCCCTGCACGCCGCCGAAACCACTGCCCCGACCACCGCGCCGTATCTGCTGGCGGGCGCGCCGTCGTTCGATCAGTCCATTAGCCAGTTTCGTGAAACCTTCAATCAGGTTAATCCAACGCTGCCGCTGGATGAATTTCGCGCCATTGATGGCTCCCGCGATACCCCTACCCTGACCCGTGCGGCAAGCAAGATTAACGAGAATTTGTATGCCTCCACGGCGCTGGAGCGCGGTACGTTAAAAATCAAAAGCATGCAAATCACCTGGCTGCCGATTCAAGGCCCGGAGCAGAAAGCCGCTAAGGCGAAGGCGATGGAGTACATGAGCGCAGTATTGCAGGCTTTTACCCCTTCGCTGACGAAAAAACAAAGCCAGCAGAAGCTGCAAAAGCTCCTTACCGCCGGTAAAAATAAGCGTTACTACGCCGATACCGAAGGCGCGATCCGCTATGTTGTGGCGGACAACGGCGAAAAAGGACTGACCTTCGCTGTTGAACCGATTAAGCTGGCACTATCTGACACCCTTGGCGGGGCGAATTAATGACAAAAAGCAAAGCCTTTCGAGGGAAAATCTCTATACTGATTCACAGACCATGCTGCCCGTCAGGGTGGCCATATTCCTTAATTCGCTTATTTAGCGTGGAGAATTGAAATGCGACATCCTTTAGTGATGGGTAACTGGAAACTGAACGGCAGCCGCCACATGGTAAACGAACTGGTTGCGAACCTGCGTAAAGAGCTGGCTGGCGTGACCGGCTGCGCGGTTGCTATCGCTCCGCCGGATATGTACCTGGATCTGGCTAAACGTGCCGCTGACGGCAGCCACATCATTCTGGGCGCGCAGAACGTTGACGTTAACCTGTCTGGCGCGTTCACCGGTGAAACCTCCGCTGAAATGCTGAAAGATATCGGCGCGAAATACATCATCATCGGCCACTCCGAGCGTCGCACCTACCACAAAGAATCCGACGAGTTCATCGCGAAGAAATTCGCCGTGCTGAAAGAGCAGGGTCTGATCCCGGTTCTGTGCATCGGTGAAACCGAAGCAGAAAACGAAGCAGGCAAAACCGAAGAAGTGTGCGCACGTCAGATCGACGCGGTGCTGAAAACCCAGGGCGCGGCAGCGTTCGAAGGCGCGGTTATCGCATACGAGCCAGTCTGGGCGATCGGTACCGGCAAATCTGCAACCCCAGCACAGGCGCAGGCGGTTCACAAATTCATCCGCGATCACATTGCTAAAGCAGACGCGAAAGTGGCTGAGCAGGTCATCATCCAGTACGGCGGTTCCGTTAACGCTTCCAACGCTGCTGAGCTGTTCACCCAGCCAGACATCGATGGCGCGCTGGTTGGCGGTGCATCCCTGAAAGCTGACGCTTTCGCGGTGATCGTTAAAGCAGCAGAAGCGGCTAAGCAGGCGTAATGCTGTTGTGGCGGGTGGCGCTTGCGCTTACCCGCCCTACAAAATCGCTACAAACGACCTAAAACGCTAAACCACAAATAATCCAGCGGCAGCAGCACCAGATACGTTGCAATCGCCAGCGCCAGACAGAGTACCATCCCCGCCTTTGCAGGCACCTTCCCTAAGCCCATCGCTACAACAATCGGCGACGCCTGATACGGCAGCAGCGGCGTGGAATAGCCCAGCACCTGGATCATGATCACCGACAGCAGCGGGAAGCCGGTCGCATCCGAAAAACTCTGTGCCAGAGTGGTATACAGCGCCGGAACGCCGTTGGCGGTCATAATGAAGTTGAGCGCTGTGGTGATACCGGTCAGCGCCAGGAAACTGGTGAACGGTCTGTCTGCATCCAGCGGCATAATGCGGAGCAACGCCTCACCCACCGCCGTTCCGATACCGGTTTGCGTCACGACAGTCGCCAGCCCAAGAATACCTGCAACATAGATACAGGTACGCATATTCACCCCCGCAGAAAACTCCTCTCCGGTAATGAATCCAATGCGCGGCAGCATAACGATGACCGATGCCGCCAGCCCCGTCCACGCGGGCCCAATGCCGTGCCAGCTCTCCGACACCCACATTCCCAGCACCACCGCCAGCAGCCAGGCAAGACGCTTTTCATCCCGGCCCATGGGTTCAGACGGTGCTAGTTCCTTCGGCGGTCTTGGGCTGCCGGGAAAAAGCCAGCAGATCAGGCCGATCAGGATCAGGCCTTTGAGAATACCCAGCACCGGCGTGTGCAGCAGCAGATACGGGACATAGTTCAAATGGATGCCGTACGAGCCTTCCGCCGCACCGCTCATCACCAGGTTAGGTACGTTAGCAGGCAGGATGGTGGCAGAGAGCTGGAAGGTGCCAAACCCAACGGCCAGCGCAAGTCCAAACCAGGCGCGGGAGCCGTCGGCGATACCGGCGCGTTTTGCCATCGCCGCGACAATCGGCATCAGCAGCGCAATACGTCCCATATTCGACGGCATCACAAACGCCAGCGCGTAGCTCAGCAGCACCACGCTCGCCACCATCAATACCCAGGAGTCGGTGAGCTTTGCGGACAACGCCCGGGCGGCCCTGTCGGCCAGGCCGGTTTTACGTATCGCCACGCCGAGCACAAAGCCGCTGAAGACCAGCCAGAAGGCCGACGAGGCAAAACCGCCGAAGACCGTCTCCGGCGGGGCAATTTTCGCGGTCATCGCCGCCGTGAAGAACAGCAGCGCGGTGATAAATTCCGGCAATAGCGACGTCGCCCACAGCACGATGGTAACGCCAACGATCAGCGAGGGCAGCAGCAGAGGATACGTTAACCAGAGCGACATACCTGTCTCCTGTAGAATTTTTCAGCAAGTCTACGGCGACAGGCAGGACGAGTAAACGCTATTTATAGTGGGGTCACTTCAGGATATCGCATTGATGATCCTGCAATTCCTCAGCCGACGCGCGGTTCAGCATCAGCAGGTTGCGCTCGGTTGCCAGCAACACAAACGAGCCGTCCGACTGCTGCGCCATCGCCAGTGCGAAACGCCCCATATGGTCGCGCGCTTCCGGCAGCTCTTCTGCCAGCATCATAAACGGGCTGCGCTGGACCAGTTCATTCTCCGTCACCCGACGAGCAAGATACTCATGCCCTTCCAGCCCGCCCGGGAACGGTAGCCACTGGGTGGTGATTTCTCCCTGAGCCGCATTGAGCTTCTCACGCACGTCCGGGCGCAGGCAGGAGATATGAATATGAAAATGATTTTGCGTACGGCCCGTCGGGGAGTTGATCGTCAGCGAAATGGCGCTGTCAGGGACCTCGGAGCCACGCTTCAACGTCATAAAGCTTCGCGACTGCCAGGCCAGCCAGAAAAAATTCGGCGTATGTGAATCGGTCAAAAGCGGGCTTTCGGTGCCGTTGATGCGGTAGGTTGGCATCAGCAGATACTGCAGCGGCCCGTTGCGGTCTTTAAACACCACGTAGCCTGCATCCGTTTTCACCTGCGCACACGGCGCCGGGTTACGGTTCTGGATTTGATTCGGCACACACTGGTCGAGAACGATATGTCGCAACGCATTCGGATTACCCGCCTTCATCCAGTACACGCCGCCAGCGGCAAGGGCGATGACAATCAGGATCAATACGATAATTTTTTTCACAACGCGTTCCCTGTTTTCAATAGAGGCAAAAGAGTAACGCAAAATGATGACCAAATAAAAAACCCGGCGGATTTCTCACGCCGGGTTACCGTATCATTGGCTAATGGTTAGCGCTGGCTAATCTGGTCGAAAGTGCCGCCGTTAGAGAAGTGCTCTTTCTGCGCTTTCGTCCAGCCGCCGAACTCGTCATCAATGGTGAAGAGCTTCAGTTTAGGGAAGACGCTTTCGTATTTCTTCGCAACTGCCGGATCGCGTGGGCGATAGAAGTTCTTCGCCGCAATTTCCTGGCCTTCTGGCGAGTAGAGATACTTCAGGTACGCTTCAGCTACCGCTTTGGTGTCTTTCTTCTCAACCACTTTATCGACTACAGAGACGGTCGGCTCAGCCAGAATCGATTCGCTTGGTGTGACGATCTCAAACTTGTCTTTACCCAGCTCGTTGGTGGCCAGCAGGGCTTCGTTTTCCCATGCGATCAGCACGTCGCCAATCCCGCGCTCGACGAAGGTGTTGGTGGCGCCACGCGCGCCGGAGTCCAGCACCTCAACGTTTTTATACAGCGCTTTCACGAATTCCTGCGCTTTGGCCTGGTCACCGTTGTTGTGATGCAGCGCGTAGCCCCACGCGCCCAGGTAGTTCCAGCGAGCGCCACCCGAGCTTTTCGGGTTAGGCGTGATAACTGACACGCCTGGTTTAATCAGGTCGTTCCAGTCATGGATCTGTTTCGGGTTGCCTTTACGCACCAGGAAAACAATGGTCGAGGTGTATGGCGCGGAGTTATCCGGCAGGCGTTTGATCCAGTTTTTGTCGATGCGGCCACGCTCGGCGATAGCGTCAACATCGTAGGCCAGCGCCAGGGTCACCACGTCGGCTTCAATACCGTTGATGACGGAGGTCGCCTGCTTGCCAGAACCACCGTGAGACTGGCGAACCACGACATTATCGCCGGTTTCCTGCTTCCAGTGTGCCGCAAACGCTTTGTTGTATTGCTCGTACAGTTCACGCGTCGGGTCGTATGACACGTTCAGTAACTGGATGTCCTTAGCCAGAACGCTGGTCGATGCCAGCAATAATGTAAAACCCACGCCCCATTTATTCATCGCCCAGCTCTCTTATGTAGTGTTTTGATGAATGCAGCGTGCCAGAAAGCGAATCGAGGATTAAAGAATAAAAAAAGATTGGCTATAACTTTGAGGAATAAAAAGACAAACTCTGCGAACAAAAAAGCCCGGTGGCGCTTCGCTTACCGGGCCTACGAACCGTGCTTTTGTAGGCCGGGTAAGGCGAAGCCGCCACCCGGCACAATACAAACGCCGATCAGTACAGTTTTTTAGCGCAGTCCAGCCAGTCACCTTTAAACGGACGCTTCATGTTTTCAATGGCGTCGATGATGTCATGGTGAACCAGTTTTTCGTTTTGAATACCGACGCAGCGGCCACCGTGGCCCTGCAGCAGCAGATCGATAGCGTACGCGCCCATACGGGATGCCAGGATACGGTCATAAGGGCCAGGGGAACCGCCACGCTGGATGTGACCCAGAACGGTTGCGCGGGTTTCGCGCTTGGTTTCCGCTTCGATGTACTTCGCCAGTTCGTCAACGTCACAGATGTGCTCGGTGATAGCCACGATCGCGTGTTTTTTACCTTTCGCGATGCCCGCTTTGATTTCAGCCACCAGATCTTCACGGCTAAATTCGACTTCTGGCACGACGATAAACTCACAGCCGCCCGCAATGGCTGCCGCCAGAGTCAGGTCGCCGCAGTAACGGCCCATCACTTCTACGATGGAGATACGCTGGTGAGAAGACGAGGTGTCACGCAGACGGTCAATCGCTTCAACAACGGTACCCAGCGCAGTAAAGAAGCCGATCGTGTAGTCAGTGCCTTTGATGTCGTTGTCGATAGTACCTGGCAGGCCGATGCACGGGAAGCCCATTTCGGTCAGACGTTTTGCGCCCATATAGGAGCCGTCACCACCGATAACCACCAGGGCATCCAGGCCGCGTTTTTTCATGTTTTCGATAGCCACTTCACGAACGTGTTCATCACGGAATTCCGGGAAGCGCGCAGAACCGAGGAAAGTACCGCCACGGTTGATCATGTCAGACACGCTGTAGCGGTCTAGCTGAACCATACGATCTTCATACAGGCCCAGATAACCGTCATAAACGCCAAAAACTTCCAGGCCTTCCGTCAGCGCTGCACGGACAACACCACGGATTGCCGCGTTCATGCCCGGCGCATCACCGCCGCTTGTCAACACACCGATTTTCTTAATCATGACTACCTCTGAACTTAGGAATGCAAAATTGAAATCTGTTGCCGGAAGAAACTTATCGACCAACGAATACTGCAAATAGTATATCAATCCCTTCCAGCTGAATTGATTCAGGTCAGACCAAATGGCGGTAATTTATACACAAAATGCTGGCCTGGCTCACTTTTTTACAACGAATTACGAAAGCCCAACATGTCCGGGTACAACCGAGCAGGGATCCTGGTGAATGATGACGTCTGAACCAGGAAAACGCTGCAAAATCGCCTGCTCGACCTGCTCAGCAATAACGTGAGCCTGAACCAGTGGCAGGTTGTCTTCCATTTCAATATGAATCTGAATAAAGCGGGTCGGCCCTGACTGCCGCGTTCGAAGATCGTGTGCACCGCTGACGCCGGGCCAGGAGGTCACGATAGAAAAAATTTCATTGCGTTCCGAGTCCGGGAGGGCGCGGTCAAGCAGTGATTGCACCGCTTCGTACCCCATCCTCAGGGCGCTATATAAAATATAGATACCAATCCCTAACGCAAACAACGCATCGGCCCGATGCCATCCATACCAGGCCAGACCGAGCGCAATAAGAATAGCCCCATTCATCATAACATCAGATTGATAATGAAGCATATCCGCCCGTACGGCCTGACTTTGCGTTTTGCGAACAACCCAGCGCTGGAACGTTACCAGAACAAGTGTGCATATAAGTGCAACGATGGTCACAATCACACCCACGCCGGGATCCTTCATCGGAGTCGGCGAGACGAGATGCTGAATGCCGGTTAAAAACAGGAACAGCGCAGAACCGGAAATGAACATACTTTGCGCCAGCGCGGCCAGCGACTCCGCTTTACCGTGCCCAAACGTGTGCTCTTCATCTGCCGGCTGCAGCGAGTAACGCACCACCAGCAGGTTGGTCAACGAGGCGGCAATGTCCACCAGCGAGTCCACCAGCGCAGCCAGAATACTGACCGAGCCGGTATACCACCATGCGAAAACCTTGATGACCAGCAAGCACGACGCCATTATCGTCGCGGCCATCGCAGCCCGGCTTACCAGTCTTCCATAGGATTGATTCATAAACGCTCCTGTCATGTCATGCCGCTAGTATAACGGAAGCACGGGGAGTCTTAGGATGAATAAACGGTTAACAAATCAGAATGCGGGGCAAAAAAAACCCCCACATCATGTGGGGGAAGACAGGGATGGTGTCTATGGCAAGGAAAACAGGGTTTACTGGTTACTACGGGTACTGCTATTGCTACTGAAAAACGTCGTTTCTGAGCTTCGCTGCATCCGTGCAACCTCACGCAGCTGGTCCATTCGCTGCTGATGTTTGGTATTCAAAACCGCTTGCTGCTCGGGCGTTAGCAGGTGGAACATCTGGTTGCGGACCTTCGCCATCTCTACCTGGCGAGCAATCTGTTCCTGTGCCATTTTTTCGGCCTGAGCGCGAACTGCGCTTTCGTCAAAATTTTCTGCGGTGACAAGGCGATGCATTGTCTCCATTTCGCTAACATTAACAGGGGGCTGGTCATGTCTTGCCCTCTGCATCAGATCTCGCATCTGTTGACGCTGATGTTCGGTTAAACTTATGCCGTCAAACATATGGCTTTGGCTACTGTGCTGCGTTGTGTCCTCTTTTGAGGAACCGTTATCGCTGATGATAGCTACAGCAGCCTGGCTAAACGCACTGAACGCCAGCGTTGAGGCCATGACGGCAGCGGTAACTTTGCGCATCACTTGCTCCCAAAATCTTTCGTGTCGCGATTCAACGAGAGACAGTCTACGATTCAGGCTGCAAACATGCGTCAGGGGGTGTAAAACAACGTAAAGTCATGGATTAGACAGCCTTGATGTCGTAATTTCTGCCTCGGAGGTATTTAAACAATGAATAAAATCCTGTTAGTTGATGATGACCGAGAGCTCACATCCCTTTTAAAGGAGTTGCTCGACATGGAAGGTTTCAACGTTCTGGTTGCCCATGATGGCGAGCAGGCGCTGAGTCTCCTTGACGACAGCATCGATTTACTTTTGCTCGACGTGATGATGCCAAAGAAGAACGGTATCGATACGTTGAAAGAGCTTCGCCAGACACACCAGACTCCCGTTATCATGCTGACCGCGCGCGGCAGCGAACTTGACCGCGTACTTGGCCTTGAGCTGGGCGCGGATGACTATTTACCCAAGCCGTTTAACGACCGTGAACTGGTTGCCCGTATTCGCGCTATCCTGCGACGTTCCCACTGGAGCGAGCAGCAGCAAAATACCGACAACAGCTCACCCACCCTTGAAGTTGACTCCCTGAGCCTGAACCCGGGCCGCCAGGAAGCGAGCTTCGATGGTCAGACGCTGGAACTCACCGGCACGGAGTTCACCCTGCTTTATCTGCTGGCGCAGCATCTCGGCCAGGTGGTATCGCGTGAACATTTAAGTCAGGAAGTGCTGGGCAAACGCCTCACCCCGTTTGACCGCGCCATCGACATGCACATCTCTAACCTGCGCCGTAAGCTGCCGGAGCGTAAAGACGGTCACCCATGGTTTAAAACCCTGCGTGGTCGCGGTTATCTGATGGTTTCCGCTTCATGATAGGAAGCTTAACCGCCCGCATCTTCGCCATCTTCTGGCTGACGCTGGCACTGGTTTTAATGCTCGTACTGATGTTGCCAAAACTCGACTCACGCCAGATGACGGAGCTTCTCGACAGCGAGCAACGTCAGGGCGTGATGATCGAGCAGCACGTGGAAGCCGAGCTGGCAAACGATCCGCCGAACGATTTGATGTGGTGGCGCAGGCTGTTTCGCGCTATCGACAAATGGGCTCCGCCCGGGCAACGTCTTTTGCTGGTCACCAGCGAAGGCCGCGTGATTGGGGCCGATCGCAACGAGATGCAAATCATCCGCAACTTCATTGGCCAGGCGGATAACGCCGATCACCCCCAGAAGAAGAAATATGGCCGCGTAGAGATGGTGGGGCCTTTCTCCGTCAGGGACGGGGAGGATAATTATCAGCTCTACCTGATCCGCCCGGCGAGCAACTCCCAGTCCGATTTTATCAACCTGCTGTTTGACCGTCCGCTTCTGCTGCTGATTGTTACCATGCTGGTCAGCTCGCCGCTGCTGTTATGGCTGGCGTGGAGCCTGGCAAAACCGGCGCGTAAGCTGAAAAACGCCGCTGACGAGGTGGCTCAGGGTAACTTGCGACAGCATCCTGAACTGGAAGCCGGACCGCAGGAGTTCCTGGCCGCCGGGACCAGTTTTAACCAGATGGTGAGCGCGCTCGATCGCATGATGACGGCGCAGCAACGCCTGCTGTCGGATATCTCGCACGAGCTGCGCACCCCGCTCACGCGCTTACAGCTCGGCACCGCGCTACTGCGTCGCCGCAGCGGTGAGAGCAAGGAGCTGGAGCGTATTGAAACGGAAGCTCACCGCCTGGACAGCATGATCAACGACCTGCTCGTCATGTCGCGCAACCAGCAGAAAAACGCGCTGGTCAGCGAAACGGTGAAAGCCAATCATCTGTGGCATGAAGTGCTGGATAACGCGGCGTTCGAAGCGGAACAGATGGGCAAATCGTTCACCGTCAACTTCCCGCCGGGGCCATGGCCGCTGTACGGTAACCCCAACACGCTGGAAAGCGCGCTGGAGAATATCGTGCGTAACGCCCTGCGCTACTCGCATACGAAGATTGAAGTGGCGTTTTCGGTGGATAAAGACGGGATTACGGTCATTGTCGATGACGACGGTCCTGGCGTAAGCCCGGAAGATCGCGAGCAGATTTTCCGTCCGTTCTACCGCACCGACGAGGCGCGCGACCGCGAGTCTGGCGGTACGGGGCTGGGTCTGGCGATTGTTGAAACCGCCATGCAGCAGCACCGCGGCTGGGTCAAAGCCGACGACAGCCCGCTGGGCGGATTGCGGTTAACGCTGTGGCTGCCGCTGTATAAGCGTTCGTAGTTTCCCTCTGGCACTGTATTGTAGGCCCGGTAAGCGCAGCGCCACCGGGCAATAACAGGCGCAGGGGCAAAAATGCCGGGTGGCGGCTTCGCCTTACCCGGCCTACTCTCTACGGGGACTATTTCCCCCACAATCTCCGCGAATTATCCTCAATCTTGCCGCTTAAGCGCCGCTTCTGCATCGTTCTCGTCCAGCTTGTCGACAATCCAGCCGCCGACAGCAGGCGGTGATACTGCTCGTCGTCGAACGGCATATGCCAGGCAATCGCGCAGGCCTCATACACGGAGACATCGCTCAGGCGCGATGCCAGCACCAGCGGTGCATCCGCTGATACCTGCCCTACCAGCACCACGCGGTACAGCCAGCCTGTTTTACCCGTGCTTTGCAGCTGCTCGGACATATCCTGAATGCCGAAATGGAAGTTGAGCTTGAAGCACGGGGAGCGCGGCTGCGTCACCTGAATCAGGGCATCGCCCCAGCGGTAGATATCACCAATAAACACGTTCTTTTCGGTCAGCCCTTCGGTGGAGAGGTTCTCGCCAAACGCGGGGGCGACGAAGAGATCAGCCTGCTCGGGGAACTCGGTTCTCCAGTGCTGATAGTGTTCGCGCGGGTAGTGGCACAGCGCGCGCTCTGGCCCGCCGTGGATTTTCTTTTCGGCCTGCTCGTCACCGGCAAGCCCGAGGTCGGTTAGCGTCAGCTCACCGTCGACCTGAATTTTGGCGATGGCGCTCGGGCGGCTGCCGTCGTATTCCCTTACCTTGCCTGTAAATACATTCACCGGATAATGCATCGCTGCTCCTTTCTGCAGATACAAAAAAAGCGAGTCATCAGACTCGCTTCTCACAGGCGTCAATGCAACCTTATTTTTTAGCGGCGAAACGCGCTGCTGCTTCGTCCCAGTTCACCACGTCCCAGAAGGCTTTGATGTAGTCCGGGCGACGGTTCTGGAATTTCAGGTAGTAAGCGTGTTCCCACACGTCCAGACCCAGAATTGGGAAACCGGATGCGCCAGAGATCGCTTCACCCATCAGCGGGGAGTCCTGGTTAGCGGTAGAAACCACCGCCAGTTTGTCACCTTTCAGTACCAGCCACGCCCAGCCTGAGCCGAAACGGGTTGCAGCGGCTTTTTCGAATTCCGCTTTGAAGTTGTCAACGGAACCGAAGTCGCGCTCGATAGCCGCTTTCAGGTCGCCCTGCAGAGTGGTACCGGTTTTCAGGCCTTTCCAGAACAGGCTGTGGTTAGCGTGACCGCCAGCGTTGTTGCGCAGAACGGTTTTCTTGTCCGCTGGCAGCTGGTCCAGTTTGGTGATCAGCTCTTCAGCAGACAAGTTAGCGAACTCTGGCAAGCTTTCCAGCGCGGCGTTCGCGTTGTTTACATAGGTCTGGTGGTGTTTAGTGTGATGGATTTCCATCGTCTGCTTGTCGAAATGCGGTTCCAGTGCGTCATAGGCATACGGCAGGGATGGCAGTGTATAACTCATAATCCTCTCCATTATTGTCGGGCGGCACAGCTGTTAATGCCGCGTAAGCAGTTGGTTCATTATAGTTAATTAAATGATATTGAAAATGATTATCAATGCCGTAGTTTTAATAAGGTTATTCAGGTTTTGTCTAATCACAAAATTGTGAGTCTGCTCACCCGGTTAACGTGCTGATTGCCATCCAGAACAAAAGTGCGGCAACCTTCTGAAGGTTCCTGAACCGCCTAATTTTTACACTCATCAAGTCGGGGGGAAGCCACCGGCTATAAAAACGATGAGGACGTAAAAATGAATCATGCGATTACGATGGGTATCTTCTGGCATTTAATAGGCGCGGCCAGTGCAGCCTGTTTCTATGCCCCGTTCAAAAAGGTGAAAGGGTGGTCGTGGGAAACCATGTGGTCGGTTGGCGGTACCGTGTCCTGGCTGATTTTGCCGTGGACCATTAGCGCCATGCTGCTCCCGGATTTCTGGGGCTACTTCACCTCCTTCAATGCCTCCACCCTGCTGCCGGTGTTTCTGTTCGGCGCGATGTGGGGTATCGGCAATATCAACTACGGCCTGACCATGCGCTACCTCGGGATGTCGATGGGTATCGGCATCGCGATTGGCATTACGCTGATCGTTGGCACGCTGATGACGCCCATTCTTAACGGCAATGTTGACGTATTGATCAACACCAAAGGCGGGCAGATGACGCTGCTGGGCGTGCTCGTCGCGGTGATCGGCGTGGGTATCGTCACCCGCGCGGGTCAGTTGAAAGAGCGCAAGATGGGCATCAAAGCCGAAGACTTTAATCTGAAGAAAGGGCTGCTGCTGGCAGTGATGTGCGGCATCTTCTCGGCGGGCATGTCGTTCGCCATGAACGCCGCGAAGCCCATGCACGAAGCGGCCGCCGCGCTGGGCGTCGACCCGCTGTACGTGGCACTGCCAAGCTACGTTGTCATCATGGGCGGCGGCGCGCTGGTCAACCTCGGCTTCTGCTTCATTCGTCTGGCAAAAGTGAAGGATTTGTCGGTAAAAGCCGATTTCTCACTGGCAAAATCTTTAATCATCACCAATGTGCTGCTGTCGATACTGGGCGGCCTCATGTGGTATCTGCAGTTCTTTTTCTACGCCTGGGGCCACGCCAGCATTCCACCGCAGTACGACTACATAAGCTGGATGCTGCACATGAGCTTCTACGTGCTGTGTGGCGGACTGGTTGGGCTGGTACTGAAGGAGTGGAATAACGCCGGGCGTCGTCCGGTGGGCGTTCTAAGCCTGGGCTGCGTGGTGATCATCATTGCCGCGAATATTGTCGGCCTCGGCATGGCGAACTGACTACGCCGCCTTTCGACTGCGATGACGCCACTGAACCGGCGTCATCCCCACCTCGCGGTTAAACACCACCGAAAAGTAATTACTGTCCTCAAATCCGCAGCGCATCGCCACTTCGCTCACCATCAGCTCAGTATGCTGCAACAGGTACTGGGCGTGGCAGATGCGCAGCTGGCGCAGGTAGTGGTTCACCGTCATCCCCGTCTGGGTGCGAAACTGCTGGCGCAGCGCGCGCTCGCTGCACTGCTCCTGCTCGCAGAACTTTTCCAGCACGAAACTTTTGTTCAGGCTGCCCGCAAGCCGGGCGATCAGCTTGTCCAGCAGCGCTTCCTGGACGGTTGCGGAGGGGTTATCGGTAGCGTAACGATGGCGTTTGAGAGTCATGACCAGCTGGGCGAACAGCAGTTCCGCCATCGGGTTTGCCACCGGATCGTGCTTCTGGCTCTCCTGCTCCATCTGGGAGATCGTCTGGCGCACCTGAGCCATGCCGTTGCTGCTTAAGCGCCAGTGGGGTTCGCCTCTGGTATTGAGAAAACCGGGGATATGGGCCGCCCAGTCGACATTCAGTTTGAGCCTGTCCGGGCAGTAGATAACGTTCTGCAACACCAGATCGTTAACCGAGGCGTAAGCGTGTTTGTCTTCGGCACGGATGTAAAACAGATCGCCACGCGTGATGCGGTAGGGCCGGTCGTTAAGGATGTGCAGGCCGTTGCCGCGCCACACCAGCACCAGCTCGCAAAACTCGTGGGTATGCTCGGCAAAGACATTTTGCGGATAGCGGTCGGCCACCGCGACGGCCTGGCTCGCGGAGGCAAAAAAGTCATCTTTGCGAAGAATTAACTGAGCGGCCACACCACAACCTCTACGGTGAATAACCGGGCATTATTAGCCTTTTTACGGCAATAAAACGGTGATTGCCTTCGCGTTACTGGAGCGAAGCATCCTTCCCCTGACGGATATCGCGCGGCGACCAGCAAAACTCGCGGCGAAAAAGTGTCGAAAAGTGATTACTGTCGCCGAAACCGCAGCGATAGGCGATATCCGTGACGCTTTCGTCGGTGTGACGTAAAAGGTGACGCGCTTTGATCAGGCGCAGGCGGTTGAGGTAGCGCTGCGGCGTGAGCCCGGTGTACTGCTTCAGCTGACGATGGAGCGTGCGTAACGACAGCGAAAAATCATCCGCCAGCGCTTCCCAGCATACGTCCTCAGCGAAATGGTCCTCCAGCCAGGCCATCAACTGGTTCAGCCGCGCGTCGTTATTTGCCAGCCCTTCCACCAGGCTGCTGCGACGCAGCAGAACCAGCAGCTGCATAAACAGCAGCTCGCGGGTGGCAATGGCATGGGTCTCCTGCCCGTCCTCGCTCTGCTCCATTTGATTCACCAGCTGGCGCACCTGCTGCAACGTGGACTGATTCACCCGCCAGTGAGACGGGTAGTGTCCATCCTGCTCCTGGGGCAGTAGCTTGTTTAACCCCGACAGAAACTGGAACGCGTCCGGCGAACGATAGAGCACGTTGGTGAGGCACAGGTTATCGGTATGTTCATACAAATGCCTGTCGTGGTCGCGCACGAAGCACACCATACCGCCGCTGATGGTGTACGGCTGGCCGTTGAAGACATGAATGCCCGTTCCATGCTCGACAATCACAATTTCATGAAAATCATGATGATGTTCAGGAAACGCAGCCTGCGGGAGCCGTGGCTCAATCGCCACCGGAGACGTTCCCGACGGGAAAAAATCGACGCTGTGCAGTACGGTCATAACGGCTCCCACCAATGAGAAAAGTTCTCAAAATAGTAATTAAGGCCTTCCGTACTCACCTTAAATTTTTGACAGCAAACGTCGCAAAAGCTGTCCGTTTTTCAAGAAACAGACGAAAAAATCGGGAAATGCGGTCAGCGTCACATTGCCCTAAAACCCCGCCATGACTGGAAATTGTGAACTCCCTCACGTTCATCTTTGCTTTCTTGCCAGCGCGAGATTCGTGCTGTCAGTGATGAGAAGGTGGTCTTTTTTTCCCTTTTTTACACTCAGTACCAATGACTTAAGAAGGGACCTGACCATGACTTTTCGCCATTGTGTGGCTGTCGATTTAGGCGCATCCAGCGGCCGCGTAATGCTCGCCACCTGGGACTGCAGCGAGCGCACATTTACGCTTCGCGAAATGCACCGTTTCGCCAATTGCCTGCAAAAACAGGACGGTTTTGATACCTGGGATATTGATGCCCTGGAAGCGGAGATCCGCACCGGGCTGAACAACGTCTGCAATAACGGCATACGCATCGACAGCATCGGTATTGATACCTGGGGTGTGGACTACGTTCTGCTCGACAGCCATGGCGAACGCATTGGCCTGCCCGTCTCGTATCGCGACAGCCGCACCGATGGGCTGATGGCGCACGCCATCGCACAGCTTGGCAAGGACAATATCTATGGCCGCAGCGGCATACAGTTTCTGCCGTTTAACACGCTGTATCAGCTGCGTGCGCTGGTTAAGCAGCAGCCGGAGCTGGTCAAAAAGGTGGCGCACGCGCTGCTGATCCCGGACTACTTAAGCTATAGGTTGACCGGCAACATGAACTGGGAATACACCAACGCCACCACCACGCAGCTGGTCAACATCAACACCGATAGCTGGGATGAACACCTGCTGGCCTGGACGGGCGCCTCGCCTTCCTGGTTCGGCGCGCCGACCCATCCGGGAAATGTGATCGGTTACTGGATTTGCCCGCAGGGGAATGAAATCCCGGTGGTTGCCGTCGCCAGTCACGATACCGCCAGCGCGGTGATTGCATCCCCGCTGGCCAGTAAAGACGCGGCCTACCTCTCTTCCGGCACCTGGTCGCTGATGGGCTTTGAGAGCAAAACGCCGTACACCAGCGACGCCGCGCTGGCGGCGAACATCACTAACGAAGGCGGTGCCGAAGGACGCTACCGTGTGCTGAAGAACATCATGGGTCTCTGGCTGCTCCAGCGGATACTGAAAGAGCAGCACATTTCCGACCTGCCTGCGCTTATCGCAGAAACCGAAAAGCTGAAGGCCTGTACGTTCCTGATCAACCCGAACGACGACCGCTTTATTAACCCGGTGAATATGAGCGCCGAAATCCAGGCCGCCTGTTTCGAAGCCGGGCAGCCGGTGCCCTCCAGTCCTGCCGAGCTGGCGCGCTGCATTTTTGACAGCCTCGCCCTGCTCTACGCGGATGTCCTGAGCGAGCTGGCGAGCCTTCGCGGCAAACCGTTCAGCCAGCTGCATATCGTGGGCGGCGGCTGCCAGAACCATCTGCTGAACCAGCTCTGCGCCGATGCCTGCGGTATCACCGTGGTGGCGGGTCCGGTGGAGGCCTCGACGCTCGGCAACATCGGTATTCAGCTAATGACCCTGGACGAACTTGCAGACGTCGACGAATTCCGTTCGGTGGTCACCGCGAATACCCGCCTGACCACCTTCATCCCTAATCCCTGCCATGAAATTGCCCGCTACCGGGCGCAGTTTCAGCAAAAACGACTGACTAAGGAGCTTTGCGCATGACCACTCAACTTCAACAAGCCTGGGAACTGGCTAAACAGCGTTTCGCCGCCGTCGGCGTAGATGTCGAAGCGGCGCTGCGCCAGCTCGACCGTTTGCCGGTCTCCATGCACTGCTGGCAGGGCGATGACGTCGCCGGTTTCGAGAACCCAGGCGGCTCTCTGACGGGCGGCATTCAGGCGACGGGTAACTACCCGGGCAAAGCGCGCAACGCTACCGAACTGCGTGCCGACCTGGAGCTGGCCCTGAGCCTGATCCCGGGGCCAAAACGCCTGAACCTGCACGCGATCTATCTGGAGTCCGACGAACCGGTGGCGCGTAACGAGATCAAACCGGAACACTTCAAAAACTGGGTTGAATGGGCGAAAGCCAACAAGCTGGGCCTGGACTTTAACCCCTCCTGCTTCTCGCACCCGCTGAGCGCGGACGGTTTTACCCTCGCGCATGCCAACGACGAAATCCGTCAGTTCTGGATCGATCACGTAAAAGCCAGCCGCCGCGTCTCGGCCTGGTTTGGCGAGCAGCTTGGCACGCCGTCGGTAATGAACATCTGGATCCCGGACGGCATGAAGGACATCACCGTCGACCGCCTGGCCCCGCGTCAGCGCCTGCTGGCCGCGCTGGATGAGGCCATCAGCGAAAAACTGGATCCGGCGCACCACATCGACGCGGTGGAGAGCAAGCTGTTCGGCATCGGCGCGGAGAGCTACACCGTCGGCTCAAACGAGTTCTATATGGGTTACGCCACCAGCCGCCAGACCGCGCTGTGCCTGGATGCCGGCCACTTCCATCCGACTGAGGTGATCTCCGACAAAATCTCCGCCGCCATGCTCTTCGTACCGCGTCTGCTGCTGCACGTCAGCCGTCCGGTGCGCTGGGACAGCGACCACGTGGTGCTGCTGGATGACGAAACCCAGGCGATTGCCAGCGAAATCATCCGTCACGACCTCTTTGACCGCGTGCACATTGGCCTCGACTTCTTCGATGCCTCCATTAACCGCATCGCGGCATGGGTGATCGGCACCCGCAACATGAAAAAAGCCCTGCTGCGCGCGCTGCTGGAGCCTGTCGCGGCGCTGAAACAGCTGGAAGCAAACGGCGACTACACCGCGCGCCTGGCGCTGCTGGAAGAGCAAAAATCCCTGCCGTGGCAGGCGGTGTGGGAGATGTACTGCCAGCGTCACGACGCGCCGGCAGGCAGCCAGTGGCTGGACAACGTGCGGGCGTATGAGAAAGACGTTCTCGTCGCGCGTCAGTAAAAAACATTGCCCGGCGGCGCTTCGCTTGCCGGGCCTACAGGTAAGAGTAGGCCGGGTAAGCGTAGCGCCACCCGGCATCTTCAAAGGAACCATAGTATGCAGACCATCTCCAATTCCTGGTTCGTCCAGGGCATGATCAAAGCCACCTCCGACGCCTGGCTGAAGGGCTGGGACGAGCGCAACGGCGGCAACCTGACGCTGCGCCTGGACGACGCGGATATCGAACCGTTCGCGGCCGATTTCCACCAGAAGCCGCGCTATATCGCGCTGAGCCAGCCGATGCCGCTACTCGCCAACACGCCGTTTATCGTCACCGGTTCCGGTAAGTTCTTCCGTAACGTCCAGCTCGATCCAGCGGCCAACCTCGGCGTGGTGAAGGTGGACAGCGACGGCGCGGGCTATCACATCCTGTGGGGCCTGACCGACGAGGCGGTGCCCACCTCCGAACTGCCGGCGCACTTCCTCTCCCACTGCGAGCGCATCAAGGCAACTAACGGCAAAGACCGCGTGATTATGCACTGCCACGCCACCAACCTGATCGCCCTGACCTACGTGCTGGAAAACAGCTCCGATTTCATCACCCGCAAGCTATGGGAAGGCAGTACCGAGTGTCTGGTGGTGTTCCCGGACGGCGTCGGCATTCTGCCGTGGATGGTGCCGGGTACCGACGAAATTGGCCAGGCAACCGCCCGGGATATGCAAAAACATTCGCTGGTGCTGTGGCCGTTCCACGGCGTGTTCGGCAGCGGCCCTACGCTTGATGAAACCTTCGGCCTGATCGACACCGCCGAGAAATCAGCGGAAGTGCTGGTGAAGGTGTACTCCATGGGCGGTATGAAGCAAACCATTACCCGCGAAGAGCTTATTGCGCTCGGCAAGCGTTTCGGCGTAACCCCGCTCCGGTCAGCGCTGGAGATATATGCATAAACCCCCGCTGACCGGACGGTACGGGCGATAGTTAAGGAGAATTATCATGAGCTTTATGTTGGCACTTCCAAAAATCAGCCTGCACGGCGCGGGCGCTATTGGCGACATGGTCAACCTGGTGGCGAACAAACGGTGGGGCAAAGCGCTGATTGTCACCGACGGTCAGCTGGTAAAGCTGGGCCTGCTGGACGGTCTGTTTACCGCGCTGGATGCGCACCAGATGTCATATCAGCTGTTTGACGCGGTCTTTCCCAACCCAACGGAGGCGCTGGTACAGAAGGGTTTCGCGGCATACCGGGAAGCCGCGTGTGATTACATTATCGCCTTCGGCGGCGGCAGCCCAATTGATACCGCCAAGGCGATTAAAATCCTCACCGCCAACCCCGGCCCGTCAACCGATTATTCCGGCGTCGGCAAGGTGAAAAATGCGGGCGTGCCGCTGGTGGCGATCAACACCACCGCAGGCACGGCAGCGGAGATGACCAGCAACGCGGTAATCATCGACTCCGCGCGTCAGGTGAAAGAGGTGATTATTGACCCGAACATCATCCCGGATATCGCCGTGGACGATGCCAGCGTCATGCTGGATATTCCTGCCTCCGTGACCGCCGCAACCGGTATGGATGCCTTGACCCACGCCATTGAAGCCTACGTGTCCGTTGGCGCGCACCCGCTGACTGATGCCAACGCGCTGGAAGCGATTCGCCTGATCAACCTGTGGCTGCCGGAAGCGGTCAACAACGGTCATAACCTTGAAGCGCGCGAGCAAATGGCGTTTGGTCAGTATCTGGCGGGCATGGCGTTTAACAGTGCGGGTCTCGGCCTTGTGCATGCTTTGGCGCACCAGCCGGGCGCGACGCACAACCTGCCGCACGGCGTGTGCAACGCTATCCTGCTGCCGATCGTTGAAAACTTTAACCGCCCGAACGCGGTCGTCCGCTTCGCCCGCGTGGCGCAGGCGATGGGCGTAGACACCCGCGGCATGAGTGATGACGCGGCCAGCATGTCCGCCATTCAGGCGATTCGCGACCTGAGCGCTCGCGTCGGCATCCCTGCGGGCTTCAGCCAGCTCGGCGTGACCAAAGCCGATATTGAAGGCTGGCTGGATAAAGCCCTCGCCGATCCCTGTGCGCCATGCAATCCGCGCCCCGCCAGCCGTGAGGAAGTTCGCGAGCTCTATCTGGAGGCCCTATGATCCGCAAAGCGTTTGTGATGCAGGTGAACCCGAATGCGCACGAGGAGTACGCGCGTCGCCACAATCCGATTTGGCCCGAGCTGGAAAAGGTGCTGAAAGCCCACGGCGCGCACCACTACGCCATCTATCTCGACAAAGCCCGCAACCTGCTGTTTGCAACCGTGGAGATTGAATCGGAGGAGCGCTGGAACGCGGTAGCGAATACCGACGTCTGCCAGCGCTGGTGGAAGCATATGGGTGACGTTATGCCGTCGAACCCGGATAACAGCCCGGTGAGTGCGGAGCTGGAAGAGGTGTTTTACCTGGACTGATGTGTTAACGCTGCTGCCCCCGAGGCGGCAGCAATCTCCCGCCTGCCACTCAGCGTAAACGCCGACACCACCGTAATCGCCAGCACGAAGCAGCCCAGCATCAGGTACGTCTCCTGGAAGCCGATCCGGTCATACATATTCCCGGCAAAGGCGGAGAGAAAAATCGCCGCCGACTGTTTGGCAAACTGGAAGCCAATCAGGTAGATGGTGGCCGAAAGCCGCGTATCAAACACGCCCGTAATGTACTTGAATGCGCCCACCAGCAGGAACGGGACCTCCAGCGCGTGCAGCATCTTGAGGGCAATCACCTCCACGGCGGTGGTGGCGAACGACGAGCCGATAATGCGCGTCGCCATAATCACCCCGGCGATCAGCAGCGTGTTTTTCGCGCCGATGCGGTTAATGATCCACGGCGAGCAGAACATGATGATGGCGTTACAGATTTCCCCCGCCGTGGTGGCAAAGCCAAAGGCGCGGGTGCCTTCCTGCGGCGTAGCGAAGAAGGTTTTAAAGAAGGTGGCAAACTGCTGGTCGAAAACGTCATACACGCAGGCCACGCCAATCACGTACAGAATGAACATCCACATTCTGCGCTGGCGGAACAGGTTGAACACGGTTTTGGCAGTGATCTGCGGCTGGTTTGCGCCCAGGGCGTTCATTACCTGCGCCGTCTGGTTGGGCTTCGGCTTCGCAACGACCAGCAGCAGCATCAGCAACAGCGCTGCTCCCGAGCCCATCCAGAAAACGTACGACGGATCGATGCCAAAAAGGATGCCGCCCGTTGAGGCGCACAGCCCCCAGCCGAGACAGCCGAACATGCGCGCCTTGCCGTATTCGAAGAAGCTGTTGCGGCTCACGCGCTCGATGTAGGCCTCAATTGCCCCCGATCCCGCCGAGAAGACAAAGCCGATATACAGCCCGCCGCTCAGCGCGCCCAGCCAGATATTGGTTTTCAGCAGCGGCGCGAAGACGTACAGGAAGAACGGCGCGAACAGGAACAGCAGCACCGCGATGATCCACAGCAGGTGTTTTTTCAGCCCAAGCTTGTCCGAAATCACCCCCAGCACCGGCTGGAAGGCGATGGCCGACAGCGAGATGCAGGAGAAGACAATCCCGGTATGGGTTTTATTCAGGCCGATGATGTCCGACAGCCAGATCGGCAGGAACGGAAAGCAGGTGGCCATAATGAAGAAGTAGAGAAAGAAGAACAGCCCGAAGATCCAGAAGTTAGGGTTGTCTTTGTGGGTACAGGTTGTTGTGTTCATTATTTTTATCCTCAACGGAGGGCCGGCTGCCCGGCCCTTCAACCTTACACGCGTTCGACGCCAATCAAAATGGCGGTCTCCGGATCCAGAATCGGCAGCGCAATACCCGCCTGCATCAGCCACTCGCCGCTCACCGTTTGCGGCGCTTCCATCCACGAAGGCAGCTTGCGCATGGTGTGTCCACCCTCACCCGTAATCTGGATGTTCGGGTGATCGAGCAGCGTGATGCGGTACTGCGCGCTGGCGTTTAACCCCGGCATGCGCAGCGGCATCATCAGGGTGTAATCCGGCATCGCAAGCTGGCTGACCATAAACAGCCCCTGCGCTTTGTCTTTGCTCACAATACCCTGTGCCAGGGTGGTAGCGTCCGGCATATCAATACGCCACTGGGTACCATGGTGGATCACCTCGCGCCACTGCTTGTGCAGCGCGGCGTAGTGCCGATAGCCTTCGCGTTCATCTTCATCGACGGTAAGCGGATCCAGCTCCAGCCCCATATGGCCAAACAGGGCCGTCAGCCCGCGAAACTGGATGCTATGCTGGCGGAAGGTGGCGTGGCATTTATGATGACCGATATGCGCGCCCATCACCTCCGGCGGGAAGAAGTAGCTCATGCCGCGCTGGATGGTGTTCCGCTCCAGCGCGTCGTTGTTGTCGGAAGCCCAGAAGCGGTGGCTGCGGGTCAGCACTTCGTAATCAATACGCCCGCCGCCCGACGAGCAGGATTCAAACTCAATGTGCGGGAAGCGCTCGCCCAGCACGTCCAGCAGGCGGTAAAACTGGCGTGTCTGCGCATCGGCGGCGGCTTTACCCTTGTGTCCCGGCTGCACCAGCTCGCGGTTCATGTCCCACTTCACGTAGTCGACCGCGTTCTCGCCCAGCAGCCAGCTCATGCGCTCCACGAGGTAGTCAAAGGCTTCCGGAATGTTCAGATTGAGCACCAGCTGATGACGCCCGGTCGCCCGGGCGTAGCCCGGCAGCGCCAGCACCCAGTCTGGATGCGCGCGGTACAGATCGGAATCCGGGTTGATCATCTCCGGCTCTACCCAGATGCCAAACTCCATGCCGAGCCGTTTGACGTGGTCGATCACCGGCGTCAGGCCGTTCGGGTATTTTTTTTCGTCCAGATACCAGTCGCCCAGCGCGGCATGATCGTCGTTGCGGCCTTTGAACCAGCCGTCGTCGATAATGAAGCGTTCCACCCCAAGCGCCGCGGCCTCGTCGGCCATGCGCATGATGTAGTCCGGGTCGTGATTGAAGTAGATCCCTTCCCAGGTATTGAGGTGCACCGGGCGCGGTTTGTCGTCCGGGAAGCGGATAACGTTGTCGCGCAGGTAGCGGTGAAACTGCTGGCTCATGCCGTTCAGGCCCCGCGTGGAGTAGCTGGCATACAGGCGCGGCGTCCAAAGCGTGCCTCCCTCTTCAACCGCCATCTCTCCCGGCAGGTAGAGCGCTTCGGCCTGCAGGTAGCGACGACCATCGGTTTTCGCTTCCGCGCGCAGGCGATGGTTGCCGCTCCAGCCCAGATGCACGCCCCAGACGTCGCCCTGCATTTCGCTAAACGACGACGTACCGGCAATCAGCGCCGGGAAGTGCTCGTGGGAGGTTTTACCCCGGCGGTTTTCAATCACGAAGCTGTCGTGTTCAAGCTTTACGCGGTGCGGCTGAAATTCTCTGATCCAGCGTCCGTGGAAGGCCATCACCTCCTGCGCGCGCTCGGCCACCGGCAGCGTGACGGCGAAACGGTCCACCTGCCACGGCAGCGCTTTCAGATTGGTCAGGCCGTGACGCACGACCAGCACGCCGCTGGCATCCAGCACCAGCTCGCTGGTCAGGCGCAGCCCCGCAAGCTCATCCTCAGCGGTAACCGTCAGGGTGTTTAATTCCTGCTGCACCTGTGTGGTTTTGAACACCGGGGAACCGTCCAGTCCCTGGCGATGCCCTTCAATGCCCGGCGAGCCAAACAGGCCGTGCCCCAGCTCCGCCATCAGCGTGACCGGAGAATCGACATCCAGCCTGCCGTTCGCCACAGGGCGCGCAATGCTCAGCACATCGCGTGGCGAAAAGTGCTGAAGGTGCGGCCCCCAGTAGAGAATTTCGGCGAACGGGTGGGTTTTAACCACCACGTCTACCGTATTGCTTTCGAGTCGAAAAATGGAATCTTGCATCAGACATCTCCTGTCGTCGGGATGTCCTGAGTGTTGATCCGAAACGTTTCGGATACAAACCAAAACGTTTCGGTTATGTGATCGGGTTTGGAATTTTAGTGGGTTTAGGCCGTCTGACCCGGAGAGAATTCAGGCTGCCAGAGCACCTGAAGCTGCTCGATATCGTCGCCGTTAATCAGCTGGCGCACCATATCGGCAATCTGTTTTCCGACGCCCTGACGGGTGGACTGAATGACTGACGCTACGTCGATATCGACAATGCTGTCCTGCGGCAGGCCGTCGTAGACAACCAGCGAGACGGCGTTGTCGCCGGATAAGCGCCCCATCTGCGCCAGCGCCATCGCCGCGCCGTCGCCGTGGGTATTGCAGTCGGTAATGATGGCCGTGGGCGGCTGCGGCAGAGCGAGAAGCTCTTTAGTGGTGGCATACCCCACGCGGCGCGACGGCGGCATGGCGCGCAGCCATTCGCTGGAAAGCCCGGCTTCTCGCAGGGCATCGAGAAAGCCCTGACGACGCTGGGTAATAAACGCCTGATTGTTGCTTTCACCCAGCAGCGCGATGCGCTGATGGCCTTTCTCGATCAGCCAGCGGGTAGCCTGATGCGTACCGGCGTAGTTGTCGAAGTCAAACCACGCGTACGGCTGCGGTAGGTGGCTGCGCCCAAGCGCCAGGAAAGGAAAACCGGCGGCCTGAAGCTGCTCAAGACGCGGATCGTGGTCCAGCGTGTGCGCCACGATCAGCGCATCCACGCGGCGGCTCTGCACCATGCGCATGTAGCTGTGCTTATCGGCCAAATCATCATCGGCAATCAGCAGTAAATCGATTTCATGTCGCGCCAGTTCGTGGCTAATTTCGCCGACCATGTCCATAAAAACGCTATTATTGAGCGGAACGGGATGCACGGGGAACACCAGCCCGACGGCGTCGATTTTGCCCATCTTGAGGCGGCGGGCGAAGGTGTTAGGTCGGTAGCCACGGCGCTGCGCCTCTGCTTCCACGCGGGCGCGCGTCTCGGCGGAGACGTCGTCATATCCGTTGAGTGCGCGGCTGACGGTGGTGACTGACAGCCCCAGTTCTTTGGCAATGGCTTTAAGCGACATGATTTTCCGTATCTCTGTTAGTTCTGTTCCGCCACCAGCAGCGCGTGCGTATCTGGCTCCAGCGCCTTAAAGATATGCGGCAGATCGGCGGGATAACAGATGTAATCCCCCGGGCCGAGTTCTTCCGCTGCGTCGATCAGGCCGACTAACGCGCGCCCCTGCGTCACAATAATATGTTCAACGGACCCCGGCGGATGCGGCTGGGATATACGATCTGCGCCCGGCTGGGTGAGCAGCAGATAGATGTCGCGCCGCGCGCCCGGCGGACACGCCGCCAGCAAAATAGCTTCATAGTTAGCCTGCCCGGCAACGACCTTCGTTCCCTCTCCACGGCGGATGACCTGTGTTGTCGTCTGCTGTGGTTCCAGCAGGCGGGCGAAAGGGATATCCAGCGCCACGCAAAGCGACCACAGCGTCTCCAGGCTCGGGTTACCGTTACCGGACTCCAGTTGGGAAAGCGTGGATTTGGCGATCCCGGCACGACGGGCAATTTCCGCCAGTGAAAGCCCGGTTCGCAGGCGTTCTCGCACCAGGCTTTTAGCGATCACGCTGATTGGCTGCGTCATAAAACGGCCCTTTTTGTTCTATAAATCGAACGAATCGTTCGCCTTGAAAAACGTCTCTGTTGCGTTCATTATAATGGATACACGTTCGATATGGCTAAAATTGTATGAAGCATCATCTCTCCTGCCTGAAAGGCGACACGATCAAAGCAATCATCCTGGTTTGCCTCGCGGTGGGCGTAGTCGGGATGTCCTACGGCTCGCTGGCGATGGCCTACGGTTTCCCGCTGTGGGTGCCGTTTGTGCTCTCCCTTACCGTTCTGGCGGGCGCATCGGAATTTATGTTTATCGGCATCGTGGCGAGCGGTGGGAACCCGCTAGCTGCAGCTGCAGCCGGATTACTGGTGAACGCCCGCCACGTGCCGTTCGGCGTGACGGTGCGGGAACTGGTGGGCAAGCGCGGCCTGAGCTTTTTGGGCTGCCACATCATGAACGATGAAAGCGTAGTGTTCGGCCTGTCGCAGAAAACCCCAGAACAGCGTAAAGCGGCCTACTGGCTGTGCGGTTTGGGCGTGGCAATCATCTGGCCGCTGGGCGCGCTGCTGGGTGCCATGGTCGGCAAACTGCTGCCAGACCCGGAAACCATTGGGCTGGATGCGGTATTTCCCGCCATTTTGCTGGCGTTAGTGGTGCCTGCGTTTAAAAACCGCACCACGCTAATCCGCGCCTGCAGCGGTGCCGTATTGTCGCTGGCCGCCGTGCCGTTTGCCCCGGTGGGCCTGCCGGTGCTGCTCTCCTTACTGGGTCTTGCCGCGAGGAAAAAATAATGGAAAACATGACGGTCTTTATTCTCGGCATCGCGATCCTGTCTGCGGGAACGTATTTGATGCGCCTCGGCGGGGCAAAACTGGGCAGCAGGCTGGCATTGTCAGAGCGTTCACAGGCGCTGCTGTCAGATGCGGCAACGGTATTGCTGTTTTCGGTGGCGCTGGCGACCACATTTTATGAAGGCGAACATTTCGCCGGGATGGCGCGGGTGCTGGGCGTGGCGTTTGCGGTGTTTTTGGCCTGGCGGAAGATGCCGTTAATTGTGGTGATCGTTGCGGCGGCGGTGGTGACGGCGCTGCTGCGTCTGGCGGGCATAAACTAAAAAAGCGCCCCGGGGGCGCTCTTTCGACGGTATGACAGCTTATTTGGTCAGTTCAGCGGTCATGTGTACGCGGTTACCGCTGAATGCCTGGGTAATTTTGTACGATGATGCACCTGCTTCCTGAGCCTGGGCCGCGATTTTCGCTTCTGCACCGTCAATGGTGGATGCGGTTGCGGTCACGGTCTGCGCGGCAAAAGAACCGAAAGAAGCAACCAGAGCGATTACAGCGACAAAAGTTTTGATGCTTTTCATGATTTAAACCCTTTCATTAAGTTGTTTAGGTAAGGCACCGTGCCTTGATGAGATAAATACTAGACCTCATCGTGAACAACTAAAAGCGGAAGGATTTGCTATTATCATTCAAAATTACTGATTAACTATTAATCGCTGAGGATGGGTATATATTGTCGCCCTTCCCGGCTTGCAGAAGCCCACCAGCGTCAGGTTGCAGCGCTCCGCCACCTCCACCGCCAGCGTGGTTGCCGCCGACACGGCAAACAGGATCTCTACCCCGCACATCGCCGATTTTTGCACCATCTCATAACTGGCCCGGCTGGAAACGAGCGCTGCCCCCTGCTGCCAGACGTCACTTTCACGCGCGCGGCGGCCGAGCAACTTATCCAGCGCCACGTGGCGGCCAACGTCCTCATGTCCCCCGGCGATATCGCCCGACGGCAATACCCACGCTGCCGCGTGCGTGCAGCCGCTCAGCTGGCCGATGGGCTGTACGTCGTTGAGGTGCTCAAGCGCATGGTTGAGGTTCGCCAGATTGAAGGTCTGAGTAAACGGCAGAGGTACAAGAGGCTTACCAATATCGTTGAGCTGCTCAACGCCGCAGACGCCGCAGCCGGTGCGCCCGGCCAGCGCCCGGCGGCGCTCTTTTAATCCCATAAAGCGGCGGCTGGAGAGTTCGATTTGCACTTCAAGGCCGTTGCATGCCTGCACCACGTCCATGCCGTAGATCTCCTGTGGCTGCTCGATGATGCCTTCCGAAAGGGAGAACCCTATCGCGAACAGTTCAAGATCTTTCGGCGAAGCCATCATCACCACATGCGAGATGCCGTTGTAAACGAGCGCAACGGGCACTTCTTCCGCCAGATAATCAGGTGTGGCATGGGTAATGTGCGGAGGCCTGTGTACAGACAATTCCACAATGCCGGCAGGCAGGGGTGACGGATGGTGAGCACGGTTTTGTTTAGACACAGCGGTATTCCTGAACAACCACGGAAGCGAGCCTGCTATTGCAGCACAAACTACAGGCGTTACGCATAGTATGGATCAACTTTTCGACAACCATTCTCCTACTCATTTAGAAGGGGTGCAACCTGACGCCCGCTACACCGCTTTAACATGCCGAGCTATTAATGTGATCGATATCACACTTTATAATCAACATGGTGATAATACGTTCACTTTGTATTAACGCCATTAGAACAGCTGTACCGACATTGTGGTATTCTGATGATATCCCTCGTGGAATTGAGGGATTAACGCAAATTTTTTCCTTTGCGGTCATTTTTCAGCCGTGAAGTCAAAACTACATATGTAAGCAATGTCGAAACAAGGAGTGACCCATGCAGGTCAGCAGAAGGCAGTTCTTTAAGATCTGCGCTGGCGGTATGGCAGGCACCACGGCAGCGGCACTGGGCTTTGCGCCCGGCGTAGCGCTGGCGGAAACGCGGCAGTATAAACTGCTGCGCACCCGTGAAACCCGTAATACCTGTACGTACTGCTCTGTCGGTTGCGGGCTGTTGATGTATAGCCTCGGCGACGGTGCTAAAAACGCCAAAGCGTCTATTTTCCATATCGAAGGCGACCCGGATCATCCGGTCAACCGCGGCGCATTGTGCCCGAAAGGGGCTGGTCTGGTGGACTTTATCCACTCCGAAAGCCGCCTCAAATTCCCTGAATATCGTGCGCCTGGCTCCGACAAATGGCAGCAAATCAGCTGGGAAGAGGCGTTTGATCGCATCGCAAAACATATTAAAGAAGACCGCGATGCCAACTTTGTTGAGAAGAACGCCGATGGCGTTACGGTCAACCGCTGGCTCTCCACCGGGATGCTGTGTGCCTCTGCTTCCAGCAACGAAACCGGTTATTTAACCCAGAAATTCACGCGCGCACTCGGTATGCTCGCGGTCGACAACCAGGCGCGTGTCTGACACGGACCAACGGTAGCAAGTCTTGCTCCAACATTTGGTCGCGGTGCGATGACCAACCACTGGGTCGACATCAAGAACGCCAACCTCATTGTGGTGATGGGCGGTAACGCCGCTGAAGCGCACCCTGTCGGGTTCCGCTGGGCGATGGAAGCCAAAATCCACAACGGTGCGAAACTGATTGTGATCGATCCCCGCTTTACGCGTACTGCGTCAGTGGCGGATTTCTACACCCCTATTCGTTCAGGTACTGACATCACTTTCCTGTCAGGCGTATTGCTGTACCTGATGACCAACGAAAAATATAACCGCGAATACACCGAAGCCTATACCAACGCCAGCCTGATCGTGCGTGAGGATTACCACTTCGAAGATGGTCTGTTCAGCGGTTACGACGCCGAAAAACGCAAATACGATAAAACCAGCTGGAACTACGAGCTGGATGAGAAAGGCTTTGCGAAGCGCGACACCACCCTGCAACACCCGCGCTGCGTGTGGAACCTGCTGAAAGAGCACGTTTCCCGCTACACGCCGGAAGTTGTCGAAAACATCTGCGGTACGCCGAAGGCGGACTTCCTGAAGGTGTGCGAGCTTATCGCTGAAACCAGCGCGAAAGACAAAACCGCGTCGTTCCTGTATGCCCTCGGCTGGACGCAGCACTCCATCGGCGCGCAGAACATCCGTACCATGGCGATGGTTCAGCTCCTGCTCGGTAACATGGGGATGGCAGGCGGCGGCGTGAACGCCTTGCGCGGTCACTCCAATATTCAGGGTCTGACCGATCTCGGCCTGCTGTCTCAAAGTCTGCCGGGCTATATGAACCTGCCGAGCGAGAAACAGACCGACCTGCAAACCTACCTGACGGCCAGCACGCCTAAGCCGCTGCTTGAAGGCCAGGTGAACTACTGGGGCAACTATCCGAAGTTCTTCGTCTCGATGATGAAAGCCTTCTTCGGTGACAAAGCGACGGCTGAAAACAGCTGGGGATTTGACTGGCTGCCGAAGTGGGACAAGGGTTACGACGTTCTGCAGTATTTCGAGATGATGCACCAGGGCAAAGTGAACGGCTATCTGTGCCAGGGCTTTAACCCGGTTGCCTCGTTCCCGAACAAGAACAAGGTTGTTGAGTCCCTGTCGAAACTGAAGTTCCTGGTGACGATTGACCCTCTCAATACCGAGACCTCGACCTTCTGGCAGAACCATGGTGAATCGAACGACGTCGATCCTTCGAAGATTCAGACCGAAGTGTTCCGTCTGCCATCGACCTGCTTCGCAGAAGAGAACGGTTCTATCGTCAACTCCGGACGCTGGCTGCAGTGGCACTGGAAAGGCGCGGACGCCCCGGGCATCGCCATGAACGACGGCGAGATCCTGGCCGGTATCTTCTTACGCCTGCGTAAGATGTATGCGGCTGAAGGCGGCGCGAACCCGGAACCGGTTCTGAACATGACCTGGAACTATTCGACGCCAGAAAACCCAGCGCCGGAAGAAGTGGCGATGGAGAGCAACGGTAAGGCGCTGGCGGACGTTATCGACCCGGCCACCGGCACCGTGCTGGCGAAGAAAGGCGATCAGCTCAGCACCTTCGCGCACCTGCGCGATGACGGCACAACCTCCAGCGGCTGCTGGATCTTCGCCGGTAGCTGGACGCCGAAAGGCAACCAGATGGCCAACCGCGATAACGCCGACCCATCGGGCCTCGGCAATACGCTGGGCTGGGCATGGGCGTGGCCGCTCAACCGCCGTATCCTCTATAACCGCGCATCCGCTGACCCGCAGGGCAACCCGTGGGATCCGAAGCGTCAGCTACTGAAGTGGGACGGCGCCAAATGGGGCGGCGTGGATATTCCGGACTACAGCACTGCCGCACCCGGCAGCGACGTTGGGCCGTTTATCATGCAGCCAGAAGGGATGGGGCGCCTGTTTGCTATCGATAAGATGGCGGAAGGGCCGTTCCCGGAACACTACGAGCCATTTGAGACGCCGCTGGGCACCAACCCGCTGCACCCGAATGTGGTCTCTAACCCGGCAGCCCGTATCTTTAAGGGCGATTTCGACGCGCTGGGTAAAAAAGACAAGTTCCCGTACGTGGGTACCACCTACCGTCTGACCGAACACTTCCACTACTGGACCAAGCACGCGCTGCTTAACGCCATCGCGCAGCCGGAACAGTTTGTGGAGATCGGCGAGAAGCTGGCGGGCAAGCTCGGCATCGCTCATGGCGATACCGTGAAGGTCTCCTCTAACCGCGGCTATATCAAAGCCAAGGCGGTGGTGACCAAGCGTATTCGCACGCTGAACGTTCATGGCCAGCAGGTGGATACCATTGGTATTCCTATTCACTGGGGCTATGAGGGCGTGGCGAAGAAAGGGTTCATTGCGAACACCCTGACGCCGTTCGTCGGCGATGCGAACACGCAGACGCCGGAGTTTAAGGCCTTCCTCGTGAACGTGGAAAAGGTGTAACGGAGACGACTTATGGCTTATCAATCTCAAGACATTATCCGTCGTTCCGCGACAAACAGTTTCACGCCCGCGCCTCAGGCGCGGGACCATCAGCAGGAAGTGGCGAAGCTCATCGACGTGACCACCTGTATCGGCTGTAAAGCCTGTCAGGTGGCCTGCTCAGAGTGGAACGACCTCCGTGACGAAGTCGGTCACAACGTCGGGGTGTACGACAACCCGGCTGACCTGACCGCCAAGTCCTGGACGGTGATGCGTTTCTCCGAAGTGGAGCAGAACGACAAGCTGGAATGGCTTATCCGCAAAGACGGCTGTATGCACTGCGCGGATCCGGGCTGCCTGAAGGCGTGTCCGTCAGAAGGGGCTATCATTCAGTATGCTAACGGCATCGTCGACTTCCAGTCCGAACAGTGCATCGGCTGCGGCTACTGCATTGCGGGCTGTCCGTTCGACGTACCGCGCCTGAACCCGGAAGACAACCGCGTCTACAAATGTACGCTGTGCGTAGACCGCGTAACCGTCGGCCAGGAGCCAGCGTGCGTGAAGACCTGTCCAACCGGCGCTATCCACTTTGGCTCCAAAGAGGATATGAAAACGCTGGCGGCAGAGCGCGTGGGCGAGCTGAAAACCCGTGGTTACGACAACGCGGGCCTGTACGATCCGGCCGGTGTTGGCGGTACGCACGTAATGTACGTGCTGCACCACGCCGACAAGCCGAACCTGTATCACGGCCTGCCGGAGAACCCGGAAATCAGCGCCACCGTGAAGTTCTGGAAAGGCATCTGGAAACCGCTGGCAGCGGTAGGTTTTGCTGCCACCTTCGCAGCGAGCATCTTCCACTACGTCGGCGTTGGTCCGAACCGTGCGGAAGAGGAAGACGACAACCTGCATGAAGAGAAAGACGAGGTGCGCAAATGAGAAAACGTGACACCATCGTGCGCTACACCGCACCGGAACGTATCAACCACTGGGTCACCGCCTTTTGCTTCATGCTGGCGGCGATAAGCGGGCTGGGGTTCTTCTTCCCCTCCTTCAACTGGCTGATGCAGATCATGGGGACACCACAGCTGGCGCGTATCCTGCACCCGTTTGTGGGCGTCATCATGTTCGCGTCGTTCATCATCATGTTTTTCCGCTACTGGCACCATAACCTAATCAATCGGGATGATATCTTTTGGGCGAAGAATATTCGTAAGATCGTCGTCAACGAGGAAGTAGGTGACACCGGGCGTTATAACTTCGGCCAGAAATGCGTATTCTGGGCGGCGATTATCTTCCTGGTCCTGTTGCTGGTCAGCGGCGTGATCATCTGGCGTCCGTACTTTGCGCCTGCTTTCTCAATCCCGGTGATCCGATTCGCGCTGATGCTGCATTCATTTGCCGCAGTGGCGTTAATTGTGGTTATCATGGTGCATATCTACGCCGCCCTCTGGGTGAAAGGCACCATTACCGCGATGGTGGAAGGATGGGTAACCAGCACGTGGGCGAAGAAACATCACCCGCGCTGGTACCGTGAGGTCCGCCAGAAACAGGAAAAGTCATCTGAATGAGTATTCGCATAATCCCGCAAGATGAGCTGGGGTCGAGCGAGAAACGCACGGCGGATTATATTCCGCCGTTGTTATTCCCCAGACTCAAGAACCTCTACAACCGCCGCGCAGAGCGTCTGCGCGAGCTGGCAGAGAACAACCCGCTGGGCGATTTTCTGCGTTTTGCCGCGCTGGTAGCCCACGCGCAGGAAGTGGTGCTGTACGACCACCCGCTGCAAATGGACCTGACCGCGCGCATCAAAGAAGCCAACGCGCAGGGCAAGCCGCCGCTGGATATTCACGTCCTGCCGCGCGACAAGCACTGGCATAAGCTGCTGAATTCGCTGATTGCCGAGCTGAAGCCCGAGATGAGCGGCACCGCGCTAGCGGTCATTGAGAATCTGGAAAAAGCGTCCGAGCAGGAGCTGGAAGAGATGGCGAGCGCGCTGTTTGCGTCCGACTTCTCGCTGGTCAGCAGCGATAAAGCACCGTTTATCTGGGCTGCGCTGTCGCTTTACTGGGCGCAAATGGCCAGCCTGATCCCCGGTAAAGCCCGCGCCGAATACGGTGAAGCACGCCAGTTCTGCCCGGTATGTGGCTCAATGCCGGTCTCCAGCATGGTGCAAATCGGCACCACTCAGGGGCTGCGCTACCTGCACTGCAATCTGTGTGAAACCGAGTGGCACGTGGTGCGCATCAAGTGCAGCAACTGCGAGCAGACCCGCGATCTGAACTACTGGTCGCTGGAAAACGAAGAAGCGGCAGTGAAAGCCGAAAGCTGCGGCGACTGCGGGACCTACCTGAAGATTCTCTATCAGGAAAAAGACCCGAAAGTTGAAGCGGTGGCCGACGATCTCGCCTCGCTGATTCTGGACGCGAAGATGGAGCAAGAGGGCTTTGCCCGCAGCTCTATCAACCCGTTCCTGTTCCCGGGTGAAGGGGAGTAATTTCTCTAAATGCCCGGTAAACCTTTGTGGAGCCGGGCTGTTTACTGTGAGAGAGCAGAGATGACATGCTGAGGATCGTTGGCAATAGCACGTAACAGCGCTTTAGCCGGCCCCGTAGGCGAACGTCTGCCCTGCTCCCAGTTACGCAACGTATCAACACTGACAGAGATGAGATTCGCGAATTTACTCTGTGATAAACCGGATGCCTGACGGATTTCTTTAATTTTCATCGCATCGATTTGAAAGGTGCGCGATGGCTCACGTTTGCCCTCGGCGATTTCGTTCATTTGCGCCATGCTTTGGGTTAACCGCTCAAACAGCGCCTTATCCATTTACCACCTCTCAATCATCTTTTTCAGAATGGCTTTCTCGCTTGCTGACAGGTCATCTTTGATTCCTTTGCGATAGATGAGCAGCAGCCTAATTTCAAACTCACGCGTACGGTGAAAATAGATAACGCGTACGCCCCCGCGTTTTCCTCTCCCTTTGGCAAGCCAGCGAATTTTTCGTAAACACGCCTGTATGCTGGATCACATCGCCATAATCAGGCTGAGTTGCAAGGAAAACCTGAAGTTTATGGTATTCGTCATCATCCAGTAACGCTTTGACGTCTTCTGTGAAGATATCCGTTTCAATGAATAACATAAATTATACGCCATTGGCTTATAGTAACAAGTGTTCAACGTACGTCAATGACGTACTCTGTGCGAGTTACGTTATTGGGGTTCAGAGAAATTATCCATTTTTTTCATTGGGTAATATTCGTTTCTGCGAGCCGCTTTCCAGTTCCCTGGCTTCACAAAATTTGTTGTTTTCTTCCGCATGAAACCAGGCTATAACTGTACATTCATACAGCTTAAAAGAACGTTAATATGGCTCTGGAAAACGGGATCGCGCAGTTAGTTAAGGACTTTATTGATGCAGGAAAGCCCTCTTCGCGTGACCAGAATATTGATGACCGAAGAAAAGGGTATATTGCCAGTACGTTACTTGCCGGGAAAAAAGAAGCTCGCGTCCAGGTTGAAACGCGCGTCATTGATGACCTCACCTTTCAGATTTATTCGCCTCTCAATGCCACCGAAACGTTACCCGGTGCCCTCTATTATCACGGCGGATGCTTTGTCAGCGGAGGGTTTGAAACCCATGATAACCAGCTCCGCCAGCTGGCGTTTTACGGTAACTGCCGGGTCATTGCGGTTCAGTACAGACTGGCACCCGAGCATACGTTCCCTGCTGCGCATGACGACGCAGAGCGAGCGGCTGCGCTTGTCTGGCAAAATGCAGCAGTATTTGGCGTGAATAAAAACCGCATCACCCTTTGCGGAGACAGCGCAGGGGGGCATCTGGCGCTGGTGACGGCTCTGCGGATTAAGACCAAAGGCCTCTGGAACCCGGCCCAGCTCATTCTTATCTACCCCATGCTCGACGCTACAGCCAGTTTTGAAAGCTATACCCTTAATGGCCAGGATTACGTAATTACTCGCGATACCCTGCTCAGCGGATATGAAATGTATCTCGCAGACACCGACCGTCAGCATCCCGAAGCCAGCCCGCTATGGCGGAATGATTTTAACGGTCTTCCGCCGGTGCACATTATTACCGCCGAGTACGATCCGCTCTGCGATGAGGGAGAAATGTTGTACCAGTATCTGGCAGAGCAGGAGGTGAGGTGTACCGCTCAGCGATGGCTGGGGGTCATACATGGTTTTTTCCAGCTTGGTGGAATTAGCCAGTCAGCGCGAGATGTGATGCGGGACATCGCCTGGCGGATAAGCTCCGCCCGGCGATAACGCTGAAGAGATTACTCTTCCTCGTTCCCACCTTCTTCATACGCGCCAAAGGGCTTCGCCGGAAGAACGATATAGGTGCCTTCAAACACCGCGCCCGGCGTTTTATCGCCAAACAGTTCTACCTGCATCTGGACGCGGGCTTTGCGACCGCGAGCCAGGCGGTCGAGATCGCCACCCAGTGAACCCAGGTCGGCCACGGCGCTCGGCTTGCCGCTAATCGGTGCGCTATAGCGAATATGAGCGTCGGCAAGAATGATCGTGCCGCCCAGATGGCGCTCGCGAAGCATCAGCCAGATAAGCCCCCAGCCGGTAAGCGTGGCCAGCGAGAACAGGCTGCCGGCAAAAAGCGTATGGTGAGGGTTCTGATTGCCGGTTTCCGGCATGGTGGTAATAAATTTTTGTCCGGTGTACTGCTGAATACGCACGCCCATTTTTTCGCTGAGCGGAATGTGCTGATACCAGGCCTGCTGCAGCTGTCCGCACCAGTCAGCGCGATGGAGAATATCATCCAGCGTGGCGATGGGTTTGATCATCAAAAAATGACGAATCGGGGTGGTTTGCGGAGTCGTGATCTCCCCCTGGTTCACAAAACCGAGCTTGGCAAAGAACTCGACGGCATCTTCGCGGGCGCTACAGGTGACGCGCTTAACGCCTTCCTGGCGAGCGACGGATTCCAGGGTCATCGCCATAAGCGTCCCCAGACCTTTGTCCTGCACGGAGGGATGAACCGCCATAAAGCGAATCGAGGCTTCGTTATCGGCGTTGATATACAAACGCCCGACGGCGACGAGGTTGCCCTCTTCGTCCATCACCATCTGATGGTGGGCCATCGCGTCCCAGGCGTCGCGTTCAGACCCTTTTGGCTGATGTAATGGCTTGCGTAGCATTTCCCAGCGGAACTGGTAATAAGCTTCTAACTCTTCTTCCGTTTGCGGTACTCGAAGGTGATACATAGCTGTACTCTCTCTTGTTACCCGCGGCCACGCCGCCAGTTGGCTCATACCTGGAGCCAGAATGTGACGGGGCCATCGTTCACCAGCGATACCTGCATATCTGCAGCGAATCGTCCGGTTTGCGTATTCATTTCCTGCTGGCGACAACGCTCAACAAAGTATTCATAAAGTTCTTCTGCACGATCCGGCGCGGCGCCTTTAGAAAAACTCGGGCGCATGCCGCGCTCGGTATCCGCAGCCAGCGTAAACTGGGAAACCACCAGCACGCTGCCGCCCGCCTGCTGGACATTCAGGTTCATTTTACCTTCCGCATCGCTGAAAATACGGTAGCCCAGCACGCGCTCGCACAAGCGGTTGGCTTTTTGTTCGTCATCATCCTTTTCGACACCTAACAACACCAAAAGTCCTGGGCCAATTTCACCCGTCACCTCTCCCTCCACGGTGACGCTGGCACGGGTTACGCGCTGTATCAATGCAATCATGGTTGGTCTGCTTCTTGTTGTTTTTCAGCTGCTGCTGCTTTTTTAAGTTCGCGGTATACACCGAGAGTGACAGTTATTTCAGCACCAAGCAAGACGATACACCAGGTCCAGTAGACCCAGACAAACAAAATGGGGATCACCGCCAGCACGCCGTATATCAGCTGATAGGACGGGAACATGGTGATGTAGAGGGCAAACCCTTTTTTGCCCAGCTCAAAGAGCAATGCCGCCACCAGCGCCCCCACGACCGCATCGCGGTTAGGCACGCGCGTGGTCGGCACGACGCTATAGAGCAGCCAGAACGAGAGCCACGACAGGATCAGCGGAAAAATGCGGAGCCCATTATCAATAACGCCGTTTAAATCACTCGCCCAGCGCAGGGAAAGCAAATAAGAACTGATCGCCAGGCTGGCTCCGGCCAGCAGCGGCCCCAACGTGAGGATCATCCAGTACACGGCAAAGGAATAGACCTTTGGCCGTGTCTTTTTACTCCGCCAGATGGTGTTCAGCGCGTTATCGATGGCGTACATCAACAACAGCGCAGTGACGATAAGACCGCATGCCCCCACTGCCGTCATCTTGCTGGAGTTGGCGACAAACTGCTCAATGTAGTTCTGGATGACATCCCCGGTTGCAGGGATAAAATTTGCGAAGACAAAATGGCGAAGCTGCAGGCTGACGTCCGCAAACATTGGAAAAGCGGAAAACAGGGCAAAGATAACGGCCACCAGCGGCACTAACGAGAGCAACGACACGTAGGCGAGGTTACCCGCCAGCGTGGTCATGTTGTCCTCATCAATGCGGTGCCAGAGCAGCTTCAGCCAGGCCCTCAGCGGGCGAGTATGATGCGTGGCTTTTTGATGAACGGTTTTTAGCATAACTGCTTCGCAAAGTAGTTTGGTATCGTCTCTTTTCCGGTCACCAGAATTGACGTGATGCCCAACTGATTAGCTCCCTCTATATTATCGGCATTGTCGTCGAAAAAGACCGCATCGGCCGCGGTAAAACCTTCTGCGTCGAGAACAGCCTGATAGATCCGGGCTTCAGGTTTACGCATACCCATCTCCTGCGAAAGATAGATCTTATCTGCCGCGGCCTTAACTTCAGGGTACTCCTCAGGCCAGAAGGTGGTGTGCAGGCGGTTGGTATTCGACAGGACGACCACCCGATGCCCCTGCTCGCGAAGTTTATGCATGATGTCGATCACGTCCGGTCGTATGGCGACAAATACCGCCTGCCAGCCGTGTGAAAACTGCTCGTAACTTAACGGGAGATCCATCTCCTGGCAGAAACGTTCAGCGAACTCTTCATCGCTAATCTCGCCGCGTTCATGCTGATGGAAGGTCTCGCCCATCGCGAAACTCTGCTTCAATGTCGCCAGCGGGACACGGCTAAAATCGCTCCATGCGCCCAGCACCCGATTAAAATCGATATCGACGATTACGTTTCCTAAATCAAAGATATAAAGCATGTTTATCTCCTGCTCGCCGTGGAGAAGTAACTGTAGCGGGAATAAAGAGATTTGACTATGCGCGCGGTCGAAGGTGTGCGATTGATTTTTACGGCGTGTGATAAAAGCCCGGCAGCGTGGCGTTGATACCAGCCGCATCCGCAAAGGTTTTAACAATGCAATCGTTATTTAATCCGCGCGCGTTCTGATGATATCTGCAATGGTATCAAGCGCCCGGAAATATGATTGACCAGGGTTTTATTATCCGCGTCATACTCAACCAGCTTGTTAATGCGATACAGCTTTCTTTTCCTCTGCAATAACAAGATTTAACGCCATACGCTCAAAGGGCATACTTATATTTAACAACAGTATAGGCCAGAGAAGATCATGGTGCGACATCATCTTATTTAAGATTAAAAATAAAGCATTAAATTTCAATTGGTTATAAATGATTTTTCTTAGATTCACCTCATCTAAAACGATCTAATAAGATTTCATTACACTTCACCAGGCCAAATACTTATATTGGGGCACCACCAGGGAAAAGACTGACGCTTATGTAGATTTACGAAACGATTCTTTAGCTATTTGTGCCATTTGCGGAATTTTCTTCCCGGCTTTTCTTTGCAGAATAGTCTTAATGGATTGTGGGATATTCCTGGAATAATGCCAGGACCTTTTGTTTGTTTGCTATGGCGCCGGTCTACCAAAATAGATGCTACCAGGAATTTATTTTCCCTGGCACTATTTTTCACAAACAAGACCAGACCGCTGTATATGTTTCAAGATTGACACATTTGAACGGCAGTGAAATATTGACAATGAAAATAAGACAGGAGTGGACTGGATGATATCATCGTCACAAAATGTTGTCCGCTGTATAAGCTGTGAATTGTCCTGTCAGTTATTTCCAGATAACGCAGTACGATCACAATACTGTGACAACGCCTCGTTTGCCGTTTGGCCGGTTGGTAATCATTTTTTAGAAATAGCAGTACAAGATAAGATATTGCGGAGAAACAATAATCACTTATCACGCGGGTTTATTTTTGTAGATTTTTCGATATACAACCTGCGTGTGCTTGCAGATCCGCAATGGATTGAACGTCTGGCGATAACTAACATGAATATTGTTATTATTACGGACCGAAAAATGGAGGCACTGGCTAATTACTTTATCGCACAATACAGTGAAATAAAGGGAATTGTATATTTTGACGATAATGACGTTAAATTACAGGAAAAGATAAACTATCTTTTTTCCGGTAGACGTGTAGACAACAGGCGAAGAAGTACCTTGAATGCTGTCGAATTCATGTTGCTTAACCGATTTATGTCAGGCGAGTGCCTTCAGGAGATAATAAAAACAAACAGCATCAATGTGAAACAAATTTACGTTCATAAAGTTCGACTAGAGAGGAAATTAGGGACCAGCATTCATAAACTTCTCGTTTCTATTTTGTAATATTAACTTCTTAACATACCCACATTTAATAGTGTGGAGGATGTTTTACGCCTGAAAGAAAGGGGCAGTTATGCCATATTTAATGAAACACTCACCTGTCGCGGTTGCGATTTCGCTGGCGTTATCGTCAGCGCTATTCGCCGTACATGCTGCGGTAATAGATTTTGCTAATTTACCAACCTCCGGAGCGGTAACGGATTTGCCTGCAGAAATACAGGCGCTAATACCGGCAACGGCAAATGCGAACTTTAGCAAAAATACCACCGATCCTAACTATGTCTATCAGTACAGCCCGGGTAATATCCCGATCTACGGAGATGGGATCACGCTCGAAGGGCCAGGGGCGGAAGCCTTCGAGCATTCCATTACCGTTATTCAGAACTCCACGTCCGGCAGCCCGGGCGTAATATTTGGTGACGATCTGACTATTCGCACCCAGTCAAAAGCAGCCGCCAATAATGGTAAAGATGTCGACGGCATTCGTACCCATGGTATGAACACGCCGGACAATCCGGTGTTTATCATTACCGGCGATCGCACACACATCTACGTCAATGGCCAAAGCGGCGACGGCATTAATGCCGGGTATAGCTCCTTCAGCCAGGGCTCTCTCGGCTCCGCCAATATTTATGTGGGCGACGATCTCTACATCGAAACCACCGGCAGCACCGGTCGCGGGATTAGCGCCTATGCACTAAATGACGCATCGAAGGCCAAAAATAACGTTATCGTCGGCGATCGTGCGCATATTGTTACGCGGGGCACCTACGCCGAGGGGATCCGCACCAACCAGAGTGGCTCTTATGTCCGTCTGGGTGATGAGGCAACCATTGAAACGTTCGGCGCATCGGCCTACGGCCTGTATGCGGGTTCTGCGTCAAAAATTGAGCTAGGAAAAAACGCGGCCATTATTACTGACCAGAATAGCGCCTCCGGGATCTATTCAACCGGCTCATCGACCATCAACCTTGATGAGGGCGCCAGCATTACCACCAACGGCGCCAGCGCGCATGGTGTCTATGCCTACACCGGTGCGGTAAACCTTGGCGATAACGCCACCATTGCGGTAAACAGCAGCGCTAAAACAAGCAGCTCCGCGCAGGCCCCGCACGGGCTCTACGCCTGGTCACGCGGCGTGATAACGCTGGCGGGTGGCGCAACCATTACCACCGCTGGCCAGCGCGACAGCGGCAGCTATGCCCTGAACGCAGGTAATGGCGGGGTTATTGATGCATCCGCCGGCGGCAAATTCATCCTCAACGGCGATATTCTCTCCGCAGGCGGCATCGCGGCCACCAGCAAGCTACCGGCACAAAACAGCACCATTACGCTGACAATGAATGACAACTCATTGTGGAACGGAGCGTCCTTCATTGAGAGCAATGCCGCAGGCAGCGGTGCCATCGCACTTACGATGAATGATGCCGTATGGAATATGCGCGACAGCTCCACGCTGACCAGCCTGACGCTGAATGCGGGCGGCACGATTAATTTCCAGCATCCCGAAAATGCAACCTGGCAAACCCTGACCATCAACGATGATTACATCGGCAACGGCGGCAAGCTGGTTTTCAATACCGTGCTGTTTGACGATACTTCTGAAACGGACAAGCTGATCGTTGAAGGGAATACTTCCGGTCATACCGGGGTGGAAGTGAACAACATTGGCGGTACCGGCGCACAAACCGTAGAAGGGATTGAGATTGTCAGCGTTGGCGGCAACTCTGACGGGACGTTCGCAAAGACCAGCCGTATCGTGGCAGGGGGTTATGACTATAACGTTGTGCAAAAAGGTAAAAACTGGTTCCTGACCAGCCTGGCTGAGCCCGTTGACCCACCGGACGATCCTGTTGACCCACCAGTTGACCCTGTTGACCCGCCAGTTGACCCGGTAGACCCACCGGTTGACCCGGTAATTCCACCGGTCGATCCCGTTGACCCACCGGTTGACCCGGTGATTCCGCCGGTCGACCCCGTAGACCCACCGGTTGACCCGGTTGTTCCACCGCAGGAACCGGTACCGCCTGCTGCGCCACCGAAAAGCGAGCATCAGTATCGTCCGGAATTTGGCAGCTATCAGGCGAACAGCTATGCGGCAAATACGCTGTTTATGACCCGTCTGCACGATCGTCTGGGTGAAACGCAGTACACCGACATCCTGACGGGTGAGCAAAAAGTAACAAGCCTGTGGATGCGTAACGTCGGTGGCCATACGCGGTTTAAAGACGGCAGCGGCCAGTTAAAGACCACTGCCAATCGCTACGTGCTCCAGATAGGGGGAGATGTGGCGCAATGGAGTTCCGACGGTCTGGATCGCTGGCATCTTGGCCTGATGGCCGGCTACGGCAACAGCCAGAGCCGGAGCGTTTCCAGCCTGACCGGATACCACTCGCGTGGCGAAGTTAATGGCTATAGCGTAGGCCTGTACGGTACCTGGTACGCAAACGAAGCGGATAAAAGCGGCACCTACGTTGATAGCTGGATGCTGTATAACTGGTTCGATAACAAGGTCATGGGGCAGGATCAGGCCACTGAGAGTTATCGCTCAAGTGGGGTAACCGCCTCTGTCGAAGCGGGATATAGCTTCAAGGTGGGCGAAAGCGGTCGCAACAGCTACTGGCTCCAGCCAAAAGCGCAGGTGGTGTGGATGGACGTGCAGACTGACGACCATCGCGAACGCAACGGCACGCGAGTGAAAGACGAAACCCAGGGAAACCTGATGACCCGTCTCGGCGTGAAGGCCTACATCAGCGGGCATAACGCGATTGACGACGGTAATTCCCGTACCTTCCAGCCGTTCATCGAAGCGAACTGGATCCACAATACTCAGACCACGCGCATCCGCATGGATGACGTCAGCAACGAGATGCGCGGTACGCGCAACATCGGTGAGCTTAAAACGGGTGTGGAGGGACAGATCACGCCGCAGCTTAGCGTCTGGGGCAACATGGCTCAGCAGGTCGGCGATAAAGGCTTCAGCGAGACGCAGGGAATGCTGGGGGTGAAATACAGCTTCAAATAACAACAAAAAAGCCGCTGATATCAGCGGCTTTTTTTACTACGGATTGACCGTATTACTCTTCTTTCGCACCGCGCATTGCACGTTTACGATCGTTCTCGGTCAGGTGACGTTTACGGATACGAATTGACTGAGGAGTCACTTCTACCAGTTCGTCGTCATCGATGAATTCCAGAGCTTGCTCCAGGGTCATCTTGATAGGTGGAACCAGAACCGTTGCTTCGTCAGTACCGGACGCACGCATGTTGGTCAGTTTCTTACCGGTCAGGCAGTTTACAGTCAGGTCGTTAGAACGGCTGTGAATACCGATGATCTGGCCTTCATAAACTTCAGCACCGTGACCCAGGAACAGCTTACCGCGATCCTGCAGACCGAACAGCGCAAACGCAACCGCTTTACCCTGACCGTTGGAGATCAGCACGCCGTTGTTACGCTGGCCTACTTCGCCCGGACGAACGTCGTCATAGTGGCTGAAGGTGGAGTACAGCAGACCGGTACCAGAGGTCATGGTCATGAACTCTGAACGGAAGCCGATCAGGCCACGGCTTGGGATCACGTAGTCGAGACGTACGCGGCCTTTGCCATCTGGATTCATGTTTTTCAGGTCGCCTTTACGCTCGCCCAGTGCCTGCATTACAGAACCCTGGTGCTGCTCTTCAACGTCCAGCGTCACGTTCTCGAACGGCTCTTGTTTACGGCCGTCGATTTCGCGGAAGATAACTTTCGGACGGGAAACCGCCATTTCGAAACCTTCACGACGCATGTTTTCGATCAGAACAGACAGATGCAGCTCACCACGACCAGAAACGCGGAACGCATCAGCGTCCTGGGTTTCTTCAACGCGCAGCGCAACGTTGTGCACCAGCTCTTTGTTCAGGCGGTCAAGGATCTGACGAGAGGTAACGAACTTACCTTCTTTACCACAGAACGGAGAGGTGTTGACGTTGAAGAACATCGATACGGTTGGTTCATCAACGGACAGGGCTGGCAGCGCTTCGACGTTCTGCGGATCGCAGATGGTGTCGGAGATGTTCAGTTCACCCAGACCGGTGATAGCAATGATGTCGCCCGCTTCTGCCACGTCGCTCTCGATACGCTCAAGACCCAGGTGAGTCAGCACTTTGCCTACTTTACCGTTACGGGTTTTGCCTTCGCTATCGATGATAGTGACCTGCTGGTTAGGCTTCACTTTACCGCGCTTGATACGACCAATGCCGATTACGCCAACGTAGTTGTTGTAGTCGAGTTGAGAGATCTGCATCTGCAGGGTGCCGTCGAGATCGACGTTTGGCGCAGGAACACGGTCAACAATCGCCTGGTACAGCGGGGTCATGTCTTCAGCCATGTCTTCGTGGTCCAGACCTGCGATACCGTTCAGCGCAGACGCGTAAACGATAGGGAAGTCCAGCTGCTCGTCGGTCGCGTCCAGGTTAACGAACAGGTCGAATACCTGGTCAACAACCCAGTCAGGACGCGCGCCAGGGCGGTCAACTTTGTTGATAACAACGATTGGCTTCAGACCATGGGCAAATGCTTTTTTGGTCACGAAGCGCGTCTGTGGCATTGGGCCATCCATTGCGTCAACGACCAGCAGAACGGAGTCTACCATGGACATTACACGTTCAACTTCACCACCGAAGTCGGCGTGCCCTGGGGTATCAACGATGTTGATACGGTAGTCATTCCATTTAATCGCGGTGTTTTTCGCGAGGATGGTAATCCCACGCTCTTTCTCCAAATCGTTGGAGTCCATCACGCGTTCTTGGGTTTCGGCACGAGCATCAAACGTACCGGATTGCTGCAGCAGCTTATCAACCAGGGTAGTTTTACCATGGTCAACGTGCGCGATGATGGCGATGTTACGCAAATTTTCGATCACAACTTTGCCTCAGGCATTTAGAAATAGCGCGTTATTGTACACGGATTAATCGCACTACAAAACAGGATCACAAACATCCCCCGCAAACAAGTATTGCAGAGATGCTTTGTGATCGCTTTCACGGAGCGGTAAAAGGGCACTTTAACGTAAATTGCACCAATATGGTGCTCAATGTTCACATTGAAGCACTATACTGGTGCAACAAATCCATTGTGGTGCAGCCCTTTTGCACTATGGTGCGCATGATAACGCCTTTTTGGGGTGTTTTAAAAGTTGGCACAGATTTCGCTTTATAAAAAATACATGGCGACAGCCAGTACAAACAGAAATTGAAGACCTCGTTACCACGACGACAATGACCAATCTGGAGAGTTAAGTATGTCCGCTGAACACGTTTTGACGATGCTGAACGAACATGAAGTGAAGTTTGTTGATCTGCGCTTCACCGATACCAAAGGTAAAGAACAGCACGTCACAATCCCTGCTCATCAGGTGAACGCCGAATTCTTTGAAGAAGGCAAAATGTTTGACGGCTCCTCCATTGGTGGCTGGAAAGGCATTAACGAATCCGACATGGTTCTGATGCCAGATGCGACCACTGCGCTCATTGACCCGTTCTTCGAAGAACCGACTCTGATCATCCGTTGCGATATCCTCGAGCCAGGCACTCTGCAGGGTTACGACCGCGACCCACGTTCTATCGCAAAACGCGCTGAAGAGTACCTGCGTTCTACCGGCATCGCAGACACCGTTCTGTTCGGGCCAGAGCCAGAGTTCTTCCTGTTTGACGACATCCGTTTCGGCGCTTCAATTTCTGGTTCCCACGTGGCTATCGATGACATCGAAGGTGCATGGAACTCTTCCACCAAATACGAAGGTGGTAACAAAGGTCACCGTCCTGGCGTGAAAGGCGGTTACTTCCCGGTTCCTCCGGTCGATTCTTCACAGGACATCCGTTCTACCATGTGTCTGATCATGGAAGAGATGGGCCTGGTTGTTGAAGCTCACCACCACGAAGTGGCGACCGCTGGCCAGAACGAAATCGCAACCCGCTTCAACACCATGACCAAGAAAGCGGATGAGATTCAGATCTACAAATACGTTGTGCACAACGTTGCGCACCGTTTCGGTAAAACCGCAACCTTCATGCCAAAACCAATGTTTGGCGACAACGGTTCCGGTATGCACTGCCACATGTCTCTGTCCAAGAACGGTACCAACCTGTTCTCTGGCGACAAGTATGCGGGTCTGTCTGAGCAGGCGCTGCACTACATCGGTGGTGTTATCAAACACGCTAAAGCGATCAACGCCCTGGCGAACCCAACCACTAACTCTTACAAGCGTCTGGTCCCGGGCTATGAAGCACCAGTGATGCTGGCCTACTCTGCTCGTAACCGTTCTGCTTCTATCCGTATTCCGGTTGTTGCCTCTCCGAAAGCGCGTCGTATCGAAGTGCGCTTCCCGGATCCAGCGGCTAACCCATACCTGTGCTTCGCAGCACTGCTGATGGCGGGTCTGGACGGTATCAAAAACAAGATCCACCCAGGCGAAGCGATGGACAAAAACCTGTACGACCTGCCGCCAGAAGAAGCGAAAGAGATCCCACAGGTTGCTGGCTCTCTGGAAGAAGCCCTCCAGGCGCTGGACGCAGACCGTGAGTTCCTGACTGCCGGTGGCGTGTTCACTGATGAAGCGATTGACGCTTACATCGCCCTGCGTACTGAAGAGAACGACCGTGTACGTATGACTCCGCACCCGGTTGAGTTCGAACTGTACTACAGCGTTTAATAAAGTTGTTTTACCCGGCGTGACAAGCGCCGGGAGTAGTTGCCGTGGAAACTTTTAGCCCATCTCCGGATGGGCTTTTTTCTCCACCAACAACCTGATCTCACGCGCTTTTTACGCCGAAAACGCTATACTGCACTAAATTAGTGCAAACGACTCCAGGAGACTGCTGAATGGCAACTGGCACGCTGCCCGATGCTGGGCAGATCCTCAATTCTTTGATTAACAGCATCTTGCTGGTCGATGACGAGCTGGCGGTGCATTACGCCAACCCGGCGGCGCAGCAGTTGCTTGCCCAAAGCGCACGCAAACTGTTTGGCACCCCGCTTCCGGAACTCCTGAGCTATTTTTCGCTGAATATTGGCCTGATGCAGGAAAGTTTGCAGGCGGGTCAAGGGTTCACGGATAACGAAGTGACGCTGGTGATCGACGGGCGCTCGCATATCCTGTCGCTGACCGCGCAGCGTCTTCCCGAAGGTATGATCCTGCTTGAAATGGCGCCGATGGATAATCAGCGTCGACTGAGCCAGGAGCAGCTTCAGCATGCGCAGCAAATTGCCGCCCGAGACCTGGTGCGCGGTCTGGCACATGAAATCAAAAACCCGCTGGGTGGATTACGCGGCGCGGCGCAGCTTCTGACCAAGGCGCTGCCCGACCCTGCTCTGGCGGAGTACACCAACGTCATCATTGAGCAGGCGGACCGTCTGCGTAATCTGGTTGACCGCCTTCTCGGGCCGCAGCAGCCGGGAATGCATGTCACAGAAAGCATCCATAAAGTGGCCGAACGGGTGGTGAAGCTCGTCTCAATGGAGCTGCCGGAGAACGTCACGCTGGTACGTGATTACGACCCAAGCCTGCCGGAACTGGCGCATGACCCGGATCAGATCGAGCAGGTCCTGTTGAATATTGTGCGCAACGCGCTGCAGGCGCTGGGGCCGGAAGGGGGCGAGATTATTTTACGCACCCGCACCGCCTTCCAGCTCACGTTACACGGCGTGCGCTATCGCCTGGCGGCCCGAATCGACGTCGAGGATAACGGGCCTGGTATTCCATCGCATCTGCAGGACACCCTGTTCTATCCGATGGTAAGCGGTCGCGAAGGCGGGACCGGCCTGGGCTTATCCATTGCCCGCAGTTTGATCGATCAACACTCTGGCAAAATTGAATTTACCAGTTGGCCGGGACATACCGAGTTTTCGGTTTTCCTGCCGATTAAAAAATAAAGGTGACGTTTATGCAACGAGGGATAGTCTGGGTAGTCGATGACGATAGCTCCATCCGTTGGGTGCTTGAACGCGCGCTCACAGGGGCGGGATTAAGCTGCACGACGTTTGAGAGCGGCAGCGAAGTGCTCGACGCACTCACCACCAAAACGCCGGATGTTCTCCTGTCGGATATTCGCATGCCGGGGATGGACGGGCTGGCGCTTTTAAAGCAGATAAAACAACGCCACCCTATGCTTCCGGTCATCATAATGACGGCACATTCCGATCTGGATGCCGCAGTGAGCGCCTACCAGCAAGGGGCGTTCGATTACCTGCCCAAACCGTTTGATATTGACGAAGCGGTGGCGCTGGTTGAGCGCGCGATTAGCCATTATCAGGAGCAGCAACAGCCGCGCCACGCGCCCGATTTTGGGCCAACGACTGACATCATCGGCGAAGCGCCGGCAATGCAGGATGTGTTTCGCATTATTGGCCGCTTGTCCCGCTCGTCCATCAGCGTATTGATTAACGGTGAATCGGGAACCGGTAAAGAGCTGGTTGCACATGCACTGCACCGCCACAGCCCGCGGGCAAAAGCACCTTTTATCGCCCTGAATATGGCGGCTATCCCGAAGGATTTGATTGAATCGGAACTGTTCGGCCATGAAAAAGGGGCGTTTACCGGGGCAAATACCATTCGCCAGGGGCGTTTCGAACAGGCTGACGGCGGTACGCTGTTCCTGGATGAGATCGGCGATATGCCGCTGGATGTCCAGACCCGACTGCTGCGCGTGCTGGCCGACGGGCAGTTTTATCGCGTGGGCGGCTATGCGCCAGTGAAGGTGGACGTGCGCATTATCGCTGCGACCCACCAGAACCTGGAGCAACGCGTGCAGGAGGGAAAATTCCGCGAGGATTTATTCCATCGCCTGAACGTGATTCGCGTTCATCTGCCGCCGCTGCGTGAACGCCGTGAAGATATCCCTCGCCTGGCGCGTCATTTCCTGCAGGTGGCTGCCCGGGAGCTCGGTGTGGAAGCCAAACAGCTTCACCCGGAAACCGATGCGGCTCTGACGCGTCTGGCGTGGCCGGGCAACGTACGTCAGCTGGAAAACACCTGCCGCTGGTTAACCGTGATGGCCGCCGGACAGGAAGTGTTGATTCAGGATTTACCGGCCGAGCTGTTTGAAGCGACCGCGCCTGAAAGCAGTACCGGGCACACGCTGCCGGACAGCTGGGCGACGCTGCTGGCGCAGTGGGCGGACCGTGCGCTGCGTTCCGGTCATCAAAACCTGCTGTCTGAAGCTCAGCCTGAGATGGAGCGTACGTTATTAACCACCGCGCTTCGTCATACTCAGGGTCATAAGCAGGAAGCCGCCCGCCTGCTGGGATGGGGACGTAATACCCTGACGCGCAAGCTTAAAGAGCTCGGAATGGAGTGACCTTTACCGCAGCGTAAAGATTATTAATTGAGCGCAAAGTGGTGTTATTTTGCGCTTTACTGTTCCGTTAAGTTTTGTATGATCGTGCCCGGAAATTGAGGGTGAACATCATGCTGGAAACATTAGTGAATATGCTCTCTAGCGGAGCCGCTGAAAGCCACACGCCACAAACCGCCGTTGCGGCCGTGCTGTGTGCGGCGCTGGTCGGGCTGTTTAGCTAGCGAGTTGAACGTAAAAGCCGGGTGGCGGCTACGCCTTACCCGGCCTACGTTTTTTAGCAATGCGGCTTAAATGACCCGCGAGAACTGCTGCAAACGCGCTTTCTGCCGCAGGTAGGCATCAAAGCACATGCAGATGTTACGAATCAACAGACGCCCTTTCGGCGTGACCTCAATCGCACTCTCCGATACATCCACCAGCCCGTCTTTCGCCAGCGGCGCCAGGAGCTTCAGGTCTTCTGCAAAATAATCGCTGAAGTGCAGACCCCACTGCGCTTCCACATCACTGAAATCGAGACGGAAGTTGCAGATAAGCGCCTTAATCACGTCCCGACGGATGCAGTCGTCGCGCGTTAACGCAATGCCGCGCCACAGCGCGTTACCTGTGTCATCAACCTGCTGATAGTAAAGCTTCAGCTCTTTCTGGTTCTGCGCGTAACAGTCGCCAATCATGCTGATGGCGGAGACGCCCATCCCCAGTAAATCGGTATCGCCCTGGGTCGTGTAGCCCTGAAAGTTACGGTGAAGTACCCCTTCACGCTGGGCAATGGCCAGCTCGTCATCAGGACGGGCAAAATGATCCATACCGATAAACTGATAGCCGGTCTCGGTCAGCGAGGTAATGGTTTCCTGCAGGATATCCAGCTTCTGTTGGGCAGAAGGAAGGTCGGCATCTTTAATTTTACGCTGAGCGGCAAAAAGCGTCGGCAAATGCGCATAGTTAAAGACGCTCAGGCGGTCAGGGTTAAGTTCGGCCACGCGCTTCAGCGTGAAGGCGAAGCTTTCCGGCGTCTGCTTTGGCAGGCCGTAAATCAGGTCAATATTGGTCGAGGTGAAGCCAATTTCACGCGCATGGTTGAGTAAGGCAAAGATAAATTCTTCGTCCTGCTCGCGGTTCACCAGGCGCTGAACTTCTTTATTGAAGTCCTGCACGCCCATGCTCAGGCGGTTGAAGCCCTCTGCACGTAAATGATCCAGCACATCCAGTTCAATTTCACGCGGATCGACCTCGATCGAGATTTCAGCGTCGTCGTTAAAACTGAAATTGCCGCGCAGCAGAGTCATCAGACGGCTTATTTGCGCTTTATTCAGATAGGTTGGCGTGCCGCCACCCCAGTGAAGCTGGCTGACGTGACGGCCAGCAAACAGCGGCGCGCGATGCACAATTTCTTGTTCGAGCGCGTCAAGATACTGGTCGGCTTTATGCTGCTGACGGGTAACGATTTTATTGCAGCCGCAGAAGTAGCAGAGCTTGTGGCAGAACGGAATATGGACGTAGAGAGACAGCGGACGCTCAGGATAGCGCGCGACAGCCTGCTGAAAATCATCCTCGCCGAAGGCATCGGAGAACTCCAGCGCAGTGGGGTATGACGTATAACGCGGCCCGGAATAGTTATATTTCTGGATTAGGGCCAAATCCCAGTCGATAGATGGTACTGACATGCTCACTCCTTCCGTTGGTGTCGCGTTCGTATACGGCGGCCCGTTCCGGCCCTATTGCGGGCCATCACTCGGGTGCGCAGCCACTTCTGTCGCCGCGACAACCGCCGTAGTTTAACGAATAACCACACCAGATAACATATAACCGGAAGGGTTATAAGCAGGACTATCGTGCCTGCCGGGTGCAAATGTTAGTTTCCACCCTTCAGAAGACGCATCATATCTTCCTGCTTTTCGTCTTCTTCTTCATCTTCGTCATCGTCGTATGACAGGCCCAGCTTCTGCATCAGTTCATCGATGCGATCCAGTTTGGCATCAACCCATGACTGCTCTTCGGCGGTCAGGGTTTCACCCTCTTCAAGACGTTCCAGCAGCGCGTCCAGGCGCTCATCGTTCTCCAGCAAATCCAGCTCAGCCTGCGGTGAAAGCATAGGTTTCTCGCTCTTTGGTTTGTGCTGCTTAGTGACCGGGGTGTCTGTCACGCCCAGTGGAATGGGAGTTTTACTGCCGATACGAGGATCTTTCTGCTGTTTGCCTTTTGCAGAAGCGCCCGCTGCACCAACGCCGCTGGCACGGCTACCCGCAGCATGACCGCGATGTTTTTTATCGCGTTTACGATCGCGCGCTTCCTGGTTCAGTTCTTCGCGCGTTTTGCGGCGTGCTTTTGCAGGGCGTTTCGCACCCGCAGCGGAGGTTGGTTTTTTCATGATGTTTTATCTTTAAGTCGTTTTCTTCAGTATAGAATTGCGGCGAAATCTAGCAGAAAGCAAGCAAAGAAAAAAGGCGACAGAGCAATCTGTCGCCTTTTTTCCTGACTCACAACCCTTAGCGGGTCAGACAATCCGTGTTTGCCAACAACAAACCCTGTTTATCCCTTGGCTAATACCGTCCGTGATACGGTTCCATTTCCTGTTAAAACGCCTCCAGGCGCTGGTCATCCTGACAATCCTGCGTCTTCGCCTCCTGGCGCTCCTGACCCTAATCCTTAAGTCGATTTCCTGATGGCTTCCTCGCCCTGACGCACACTTTACCTTGTTCGCATAAACTAACAAGCAACGAAACAGTATAAAAAGAGATTTTCAGATAATTACCCGGGAATAAGCTCATGATTTAAAACAGTTTGCATTTTTTAACGCCTGCGAATTCTCTGAAATCTCCCATAGCATCTCTGGCCGATCTCTCACACCGTTTGGGGCTTTAGCCTACAGGTCATATGTAATCAGAAAGCCTTTTGCCTGCATTCGGGTATAATCTCCCTCAGATTACGATTTTGGAGACGACCACGTGACTACCTGGAACTACCAACAGACGCATTTTGTCACCAGTGCGCCCGATATTCGCCACCTTCCTTCTGATACCGGCATTGAAGTGGCCTTTGCTGGCCGCTCCAATGCGGGGAAATCCAGCGCCCTGAATACGCTGACCAATCAGAAGAGCCTGGCGCGTACCTCAAAAACACCTGGCCGTACCCAGCTGATTAACCTGTTTGAAGTGGCAGAAGGCAAACGCCTTGTCGACTTACCGGGATACGGTTACGCACAGGTACCGGAAGAGATGAAAATCAAATGGCAGCGTGCGCTGGGTGAATACCTGGAAAAGCGCCTGTGCCTGAAAGGTCTGGTGGTGTTGATGGATATTCGCCATCCCCTTAAAGATCTGGATCAGCAGATGATCGACTGGGCTGTCGCAAGCGATATCGCCGTGCTGGTGCTGCTGACAAAAGCCGATAAGCTGGCAAGCGGTGCGCGCAAAGCGCAGGTGAATATGGTTCGCGAAGCGGTACTGGCGTTCAACGGTGATGTGCAGGTTGAGCCGTTCTCCTCGCTGAAAAAGCAGGGCGTGGACAAGCTGCGTCAGAAACTCGACACCTGGTTTAGCGAGCTGGAACCCGCGACGGAAGCGGAAGAAGAGTAATACCGAGCGCGGCGACGGCCGCGCTTTTTTTTGCCCTGATTTTTTCTTTGCCGCAATAAAAAACGCCCCAGTCATTACTGACTGGGGCGGCTAAAATATTCAGCCAAATCCGATTACGTGAAGTAAAAGGTCTGAAAGATAGAACATCTTACCTCTGTACCCTACGTCGATAACTCTACCCCTTTTTGTGCTGCAGAAAAAGCACTTTTTGTAGTTTTTTTTCATTCTTTACATAGGGAATTCTAATGATCGTCACAAAACGCGCGTTGTTATGTTGCAAACTTACATAAAACGCGCGTTCTTCGCAGAAGCGTTAGTGAGCCTGATCCCAGTTTTCACCACTTCCCACTTCCACCAGCAACGGCACGTCCAGCGTCATGCTGCTTTCCATCAGTTCGTGGATCTTTTTCGATACGACGTCGAGATCGTCTTTGTGCACTTCGAATACCAGTTCATCGTGTACCTGCATGATCATTTTCACGCGAGGCTTCTCTTTTTCTAGCCAGGCATCAACGGCGATCATTGCGCGCTTGATAATGTCCGCCGCGGTACCCTGCATCGGGGCGTTGATCGCCGCACGCTCTGCGCCAGCGCGTCGCGCCGCGTTGCTGGATTTGATGTCCGGCAAGTAGAGACGGCGGCCATCAAGGGTTTCAACGTAACCTTTCTCCTTCGCCTGCGCGCGGGTGCGCTCCATGTATTCCAGCACGCCCGGATAGCGTTCGAAGTAGAGGTCCATATACTTTTGCGACTCTTTGCGCGGAATATTGAGCTGGCGCGAAAGGCCAAACGCGCTCATGCCGTAAATTAAGCCGAAGTTGATCGCTTTAGCGCTGCGGCGCTGTTCGTTCGTCACGCTGTCCAGCGGCAAACCGAAAACTTCCGCCGCGGTCGCCCGGTGGATATCCTTCCCTTCTGCGAAGGCCGTCAGCAAACCTTTGTCGCGGGAGAGATGCGCCATAATGCGTAGCTCAATTTGCGAGTAGTCAGCCGAGACAATCAGGTAGTCATCGGGCGCAATAAAAGCCTGACGAATACGGCGGCCTTCTTCGTTACGTACCGGGATGTTCTGCAGGTTTGGATCGGTTGACGAGAGACGCCCCGTCGCCGCTACAGCCTGATGATATGAGGTATGCACGCGGCCTGTTTTCGGGTTGATCATAAGCGGGAGCTTGTCGGTGTAGGTAGACTTCAGCTTCGCGAGGCCACGGTACTGCAGAATCACTTTTGGCAGCGGGTAATCCAGCGCCAGCTCTTCCAGCACCTCTTCAGAAGTTGACGGTGCGCCGCCAGGGGTTTTCTTCAGCGGCTTGATACCCTGCTTTTCAAACAGAATGGTTTGCAGCTGCTTCGGCGAAGAGAGGTTAAACGGCTCGCCGGCAAGCTCATGCGCTTTTTGCTCAAGCTCGGTCAGACGCTGGGCGAGCTCACCGGAGTGGTTATGCAGCACCGTTGGATCGATCTTCACGCCGTTGCGTTCGATGCGGGACAGTACGGGAACCAGCGGCATCTCGATATGCTGGAACACGTTCAGCGGTCCTTCATGCTTCTGCAGTTTTGGCCACATCTTCAGGTGCAGCTGCAGCGTGACATCAGCATCTTCCGCCGCGTAGCGCCCTGCCTCTTCGAGAGCAATCTGGTTAAAGGTAAGCTGATTTTTCCCTTTACCGGCAATCTCTTCAAACGTGATCGTTTTGTGCTTGAGCCAGCGGTCAGATAAGGAATCCATATCATGACGGCCCGCGACGCTGTCCAGAATGTAGGATTCGAGCATTGTGTCGAAGGCAATCCCGCGCAGTTCAATGCCGTAGTTCTGCAAAATGCCGCGGTCGTACTTGAGATTTTGCCCGACCTTCAGCGCCTTCTCGTCTTCCAGGATCGGCTTCAGCAGCTTAAGCACGCGCTCACGGGAGAGCTGTTCCGGCGCATCCAGGTAATCGTGCGCGACGGGCACATAGGCCGCAAGACCGGGCTCAGTGGCAAAGGAGAGGCCCACCATATTGGCAGAGATGTTATCAAGACTGTCGGTTTCGGTATCAAAGGCAAAGACCGGCGCTTTTTTCAGCTTCTCGATCCACGCAATCAGCTGCGACTCGTCAAGAATGGTTTCATAATTGTCAGAGGAAAGCACCGCGGCGGCTTCTTCCGCCTGCTCTTCTGCATCAACAACAATTGTCTCTTTCGGCTTTGCAGCAGGTTTGGCACCTTTTGCCTGCAGCCATTTGCCGGCTTCTACGTCAGTGATCCAGCGCTTAAATTCATATTTCTTAAACAGGGTCAGCAGATCGTCAGCGGAAGGCTGTTGTACCTCCAGCTGTTCACAGCCCAGCTCCAGTTCAACGTCGGTTTTGATGGTTGCCAGCTTATAAGAGAGATAAGCCACCTCTTTGTTTTCTTCCAGTTTTCCGGCCATGGTTTTTGCACCACGGAAGGTGAGCCCGGCGATTTTATCCGATTCCGCATATAACGTATCCAGCCCGCCCAGCCCCTGAAGCAGCGCTTGCGCGGTTTTTTCACCGACGCCCGGAACCCCAGGAATGTTATCCGAGGAGTCACCCATCAATGCGAGGAAGTCGATAATCAGTTCAGGCGGCACGCCATACTTTGTAACCACCTCTTCAGGTCCCAGAATGGTGTTAGTCATGGTGTTAATCAGGGTGATACCCGGCGTCACCAGCTGTGCCATATCTTTATCACCGGTGCTGATCAGTACTGGTCGGCCCATTTTTTCAGCTTCACGCGCCAGCGTGCCGATGACGTCATCGGCTTCGACGCCAGAAACGGCCAGCAGCGGCAGGCCCATCGCCTTCACCATGGCGTGCAGTGGCTCAATCTGCGCGCGCAGATCGTCAGGCATTGGCGGACGGTGGGATTTGTAATGCTCAAACAACTCGTCGCGGAATGTTTTGCCTTTCGCATCAAAAACGACTGCCGCATGAGTTGGCTGATACTGAAGAATAAGGCTGCGAAGCATATTCAGCACGCCGTACATTGCGCCGGTAGGTTCCCCTGCGCTATTGGTCAGAGGAGGAAACGCATGATACGCCCGATACAGGTAAGAAGAGCCATCGACGAGAATAAGAGGGTTTTCTGGGATCTGAACCATAATGTCCGTGCCTTTAATCAATTTATGCGTAAAGGATGCCACAGAAGGATGAAAACATCAGTTATTAGCGCCAGATACCGGAAAAGATTTTGCGATCGTGAGGATCGCTCGCAAAAATAAAACTGTGGATAAGTTTGTGCATATTTTCACTTCATATGAATAACAGTCGCTTAAAACACATATTGGGTTATATTTAGATCTTAATTATCATGCTGTTATGTTGCCAGATCTTCTCTATATGCTAACTGATGGCAATTTAGTCTATGTGGATATAAGCCTTGATTAGCGCAGAATCACAGAGAAATCTTCTGCGACAGAGGAAAAGCCGCCAGTTCCTCACGTGAAAGCCCCATTACTTTGTCTGTTTTCTGATAAAATCAGCGCCCAGCGCCGAATAGCCGGCTGCCCACTTACAGCTAACCATTTGAAAAAGCTCATCATGTCGAGATTGCTCGCTGCAATAACATTACTGTTAAGCATCATTTTAACTATCCTGGTGACTATCGCCTGTTCTGTGCCGATCATTATCGCCGGGCTCGTTAAACTGCTGCTGCCTGTACCCGCGGTGTGGCGAGCCGTGTCCGCATTTTGTAATTTCATGATGTACTGCTGGTGTGAAGGACTGGCAATCCTGTTGTGCCTGAACCCACATCTGAAGTGGGATATCAAAGGGCTGGAGAGCCTCAACAAAAAAAACTGGTATCTGCTGATCTGCAATCACCACAGCTGGGCTGATATCGTGGTGTTGTGTGTGCTTTTCCGCAAACACATCCCGATGAACAAATACTTCCTGAAACAGCAGCTCGCCTGGGTACCTTTTATCGGCCTGGCCTGCTGGGCGCTGGATATGCCGTTTATGAAACGCTATTCGCGCAGCTATTTGATTCGTCATCCGGAGCGTCGCGGTAAAGATGTGGAGACCACACGCCGTTCCTGCGAAAAGTTTCGTGCGCATCCAACAACCATCGTGAACTTTGTTGAAGGCTCCCGGTTTACGCAAGAGAAGCACCAACAAACTCGTTCCCCTTATCAGAATCTGCTGCCGCCAAAGGCCGCAGGCATTGCGATGGCGCTTAATGTGCTGGGCACGCAGTTCGATAAGCTCCTTAACGTCACGCTCTGCTATCCGGAAAACGATAAGACGCCGTTCTTCGATATGCTCAGCGGCAAACTAACGCGTATTGTTGTGCGTGTCGATCTGGTCCCGATAGATGCCGAACTGCATGGTGACTACGTTAACGATAAGAATTTCAAGCGTCGTTTCCAGCAGTGGCTTAATGCGCTCTGGAAAGAGAAAGACGAACAGATAGACAGCATTAAATCTTCATACAAAAACGCCGGTCAGTGACCGGCGTTTTTACATCAGCGAAATTACTTCTTCTCAACCAGGTATTTCACGGTATCGGCGTACTGCTGTACAAAGATATCCATGCTGCTGGTGTCCATGCCCTGCATGTTCAGCTGGTATTTGCCATTAACAAACATTGCCGGAACGCCCTGCAGCTGCAGGTCAGCCGCCGCTTTTTCCTGCTGTGCCACCAGTGACTTCACCACAAAGCTGTTCCATGCCGCGTCATAATCTTCACCTTTCACGCCGGCATCTACGAAAACTTTACGGATATCCGCAGTGGTCTGAACGGTCTGGGTTTTCTGCACGGCTTCAAACATTGGGGACGTTACCTTATCTTCAACGCCCAGCGCGATGGCTACCGCCCACGCCTGAGTCAGGTCTTTACCCAATGGACCCAGGAACTCAACGTGGTACTTGGTCATTTTGGTGCCTTCCGGCAGCTTTTTCTTCACGTTGTCAGAAACATGCAGTACCTGCTCGAACTGGTAGCAGTGTGGGCAATAGAACGAGAAGAACTCCAGAACCTGTGGCTCGCCAGCGACAGGCTTGTCCAGCGTGATGTACTGTTTGCCGTCGGTAAACTGCGCCGCAGAAGCGCTAAATGCCAGAATCATACCTGCCAGCGCCAGCCAAATTTTTTTCATGATTAACTCTCTCCTGGGTGTGTCTAATTAATACATCGGCGTTAATTGCAGAGGGGGCTCCTGAAGAACCTTAACCTGCTCAGTAAATGTAGATATCTGGCTACGCCAGTAATCCTCTCCGGTAAGCCACGGGAAATTTCGAGGAAATGCGGGATCGTCCCAACGCCTGATTAACCATGCGAGATAATAAACAAAACGCATAGCACGTAAAGGCTCAATCAGGGCAATTTCGTCTGAATTAAACGGGCTAAACTCTTCATAGGCTTCAATAATGGTTTCAAGCTGCATGCGTTGCTCGGCTTTGTCGCCATTGAGCAGCATCCACAGATCCTGAACCGCTGGGCCCATGCGCGCATCATCGAGATCGACAAACAGCGGGCCATCGCGCCAGAGAATATTGCCGGCGTGACAATCGCCATGCAGGCGCAGAACGGAAATATCATCGCGCCAGCAGGTTTTAACCGCAGCAATAAGCTTATCGGTAGCGCTGAGGAAATCTCCCTTTAGCGCATTGGGAATCATTGCAGACGTTTCGAATATTTCACGCGGTTCAAGAAGGTATTCCTGAATCCCGATAGTCGGGCGGGCAGTAAAGGTTTTTTTGCGTCCCGTCTGGTGTATACGTCCCAGATAGCGAGCCACCCACTCCATCTGATCGATATTATCCGCCTCAAACTGGCGCCCCCCCAGACTTGGGAATACCGCGTAATAAAACCCCTGGTGCGTGAGGAGCGTCTGGTTATTGAATTTTAGCGGTGCGGCAATGGGGACATCGTCATCCAGCAGATCGTGAGCAAACTGATGCTCTTCCTGAATTTGTTCTGCGGACCAGCGTTCAGGACGATAGAACTTTACGACGAAGCGCTGACGTTCCTCATCCTGAAATTGATAAACGCGGTTTTCGTAGCTGTTTAACGGCGTTAGCCCGGAATCCACGCGAATGCCCTGTTCAAACAGGGCATCCATAATGGTGTCCGGGTGTAATGTCTGGAAAGTAAAAGCCTGGTCGTTCATCCGATCATCCGGAAATTATACGAATGATTCAGGATATCATCTTGTGGCGATTTCGGTGCCGCCGCTTACAAGCTTTTACTCTTTAATTACGCCTCGGGCGCGCAATAATGCGGTCTTAAAATCTTCCTCATAATCTTTCTGAATACCAGGAATAACAGCATCTTTGGCAGAGTCACGCATTTTGAGGTGGTAGATCAGGATGTCGTCAGAAAGGTCTGCCAGTTCGCCGTCAAAACCTGACTCTTTCGCCAGTTTCTGTAAAAATTGCATCAGATTCAGCTCTGGCTCTTTTTGCCAGGCGGGCTGGAGGAGTTCAATAACTTCATTCAGACGTTTACATTTCATGGTGGTGCTCCTTTCATTTAGAGTGACACGTTAGCAGGGTCAATCCCACAATAAAAGAGGCGATATTCGTGAATCGGGGTCTGGAAATCATCGGCGTGGTTCTGGCGGGTGGCAGAGCAACGCGTATGGGGGGAAAAGATAAGGGGCTTCAACTCCTTAACGGCAAACCCTTATGGCAATGCGTCGCTGATACGCTTGCAGGCCAGGTGACGACAATGGTCATCAGTGCGAACAGGCATATTGGCACTTACCAGCGCAGCGGGTACGCCGTTTATCAGGATAGCCTTGAGAATTACCCGGGACCGCTGGCCGGTATGCTTTCGGTCATACAACAGTCGCACGGAGAGTGGTTTATGTTCTGTCCCTGCGATACGCCGTTTATTCCGTCCTGCCTTGTCGAGCGTTTGTTATTGCTCCGTGGCGCAGCGCCTGTGGTTTGGGTACATGACGGCGAGCGTGACCATCCTGCTATCGCGTTGATGCACCGATCGCTAGCACCTGCCCTGCAGGCGTATCTGGCTGCGGGAGAGCGCAGGGTGATGGTTTTTATGCGCGGCTCTGGCGGACATCCCGTTGATTTTAGCGATTTGAAATCAGCGTTTGTGAACGTGAATACGAGTGAAGATTTGCAGATGATGCAGGAGAAAAGATGATACCTGTTGTAGCCATTTCCGCCTGGAGTGGGACCGGGAAAACCACGCTGCTGAAAAAGCTCATTCCTGCGCTATGTGCAAGAGGTATCCGTCCAGGATTGATTAAGCATACCCACCATAATATGGATGTCGATAAACCTGGCAAAGATAGCTATGCGTTGCGTAAAGCGGGTGCAGCGCAAACGATGGTGGCAAGTACTCAACGCTGGGCGCTGATGACAGAAACGCCGGATGAGGCGCCGCTGGATCTGGCTTATCTGGTTAGCCGGATGGATCATTCCACGCTGGACCTGGTGCTGGTTGAGGGTTTTAAGCATGAGGCCGTGCCTAAGATCCTGCTGTTCCGAAGCGATGCCGGGCATGATGTCAGTGAGTTAGCGCTTGATGAGCACGTGATTGCCGTAGCCAGTGATGTTGTGTTGCCGCTGGAGGTTCCGCTGCTGGATTTAAATGATGTGGATGGGATTGCGGAGTTTATTGTGGCGTGGAGTGCGGTCTGACTTGCCGGATGGCGGCTTTGCCTTACCCGGCCTACAAAATTCGGTGGTTCAAAAACGCAAAAAGGCCATCCTTGCGGATGGCCTCTCTACTTATTTGATGCCTGGCAGTTCCCTACTCTCACATGGGGA
>NZ_JBYTBA010000011.1:0-81495 GCF_058788735.1 Enterobacter sp. FW301-JW81
TTCGCTTTTCTCTGCTGACCCGGCGGCGTGTGTGCCGTTGTTCCGTGTCAGTGGAGGCGCATTATAGGGAGTTATTCTTAAGTGACAAGCACAAAATACAAAAAACTTTTCGTTCGCTCACTTTTCAAACTTAACGCTTATTTAAGTCGCGAATTGCCCGTTAAATGCGCGATTTCCCGAGCGAAACTGGCCACCTGCGACCAGTCGGTATAAACCACTTCTTTACGCGTATCGGTTTCGCCCCCCGTCATCTTCATAATCAGGCGGATCATGAAGCGGTCATACCAGCGATAGCGAGGGTAGCGCAGCGCGCCGGCAAAAACGGCGCACAGGTCTGGCTGCCACGGCGAGCTGAGTAAAAACTTGCGCGTGTAGCTGTTGGTCTGCGGCGTACGCTTCTCTGCTTTACGCGCGACCAGATTGACCGAGTAAAACGCACCGGGCAATTTGCTGAGCACCGCCGTGTGCTTTTTCACAAAGCGGTCCAGCGCCGGATGGAAATGCCCGTAACGAATTGACGCGCCAATCACCACGCGGTCGTAATCCTGCCAGGCAATCTGCTCTGCGCGATTCAGGTTTACCACATCCGAGTAAATACCCAGCTCTTTTAATTCCGATGCCAGATACGCGGCAATTTCACGCGTCTGCCCGTCTCGGGTAGAGAAAAGAATCAGTGTTTTCATCAACGGCTCCTTACTCGCGCCAGAATGTAGGGGTGAACAGCACCAGCAGCGTAAAGACCTCAAGACGACCAAACAGCATATTGGCGATGAGGATCCATTTCGCGACCGGGTTCATGCTGGCAAAGTTATCCGCCACAACCCCCAGACCAGGCCCGAGGTTGTTCAATGTTGCTACGACGGACGCAAAGGCGGAGAAATCATCCACCCCCGTCGCGATAATCGCCAGCATACTGACGATAAAGACCAGCGCATACGCAGAGAAGAACCCCCACACCGCTTCGAGGATACGTTCCGGCAGCGCGCGGTTACCCAGTTTGATGCTGTAGACCGCGTTCGGGTGAACCAGACGTTTTAGCTCACGGTTGCCCTGCTTGAACAGCAGCAGAATACGAATCACCTTCAGGCCACCGCCCGTGGAGCCCGCACAGCCGCCGATAAACGCGGAACACAGCAGGAGCACCGGCAAGAACAGCGGCCAGCGCGCAATGCTGTCCGTGGTAAACCCGGCGGTCGTCGCCATCGATACCACCTGGAAGAACGCCTGGTTTAGGGTCGTCAGCGCCGAGTTATAAACGTCGTGGAACCACAGCACCAGGGTACAGATGATGACCAGCGTAAGCTGGACACCAATAAACATGCGGAACTCCGGATCGCGCCAGTACACCTTCAGGCTGCGCCCGCTCAGTAAAGAGAAGTGCAGACCATAGTTACAGCCGGAGATCAGCAGGAAAATCGCAATGATGGTATTGATCGTTGGGCTGTCGAAGTAGCCCACGCTGGCATCGTGGGTGGAGAACCCGCCGATGGCAATCGTCGCAAAGCTGTGCCCTATAGCATCAAAAGCAGGCATCCCGGCGAACCACAGCGCCAGCGCACAGGCGACCGTCAGCAAGACATAAATCAGCCACAGGGTTTTCGCCGTCTCGGCAATGCGAGGCCGCATTTTGTTGTCTTTCAGCGGTCCGGGCATTTCGGCGCGATAGAGCTGCATACCACCGACGCCCAGAATAGGCAGGATGGCCACGGCCAGGACGATGATCCCCATACCACCGAACCACTGCAGCATCTGGCGATAAAAGAGAATCGCGTGCGGTAGCGAATCCAGGCCCACCAGCGTCGTCGCCCCGGTCGTCGTTAAACCCGAGAACGATTCAAAAAAGGCATCCGTGATGCTCAGGTTAGGCTGTTCAGAGAAGATAAAGGGCAGCGAACCGACACTTCCCAGTACCGTCCAGAACAGGACCACAATCAGAAAGCCCTCGCGAGATTTCAGCTCACCTTTCTGACGACGGTTTGGCCACCACAGCAGCGAGCCAATCGCCAGCGCGACAAAGAAGGTCTGGGTAAATGCCCGCCCCGCGCCATCCCGGTAGATAAGCGCCACCAGTCCAGGGAGAATCATCGTCCCGGAAAAGAGTATGACCAGCAGTCCAACGATTCGGGTTATGGCACGAAAATGCATCTCTGCCGCTTCCTTTGGTATTCAAAAGTGAGGTGGGGATTATTCTTCAATCGGCAGCAATTGCAACGAACCACGACTAAAATCAGCCAGTTTTGCTGAAAAAGCAGCCAGTTCCGCCTGAGGAAGCGCCACGCGTAATTGCACCATTGCCTGATATTCACTGTGTGCGATGACGCCGTTAAACTGCTTCAGCAACGTTTCGATGCCGGATAACTGGGAGTAATCACACAGTAAAGTATATTCGGTGAGCGGCGTTTTGCGGGTCGTTATGAGTATATTCAACGCCTGCTGAACCCCTCCGCCATACGCTTTAACCAGCCCACCCGTACCTAATAAAATGCCGCCGTAGTAGCGCACCACCACGGCGGTAATTTCACCCACACCGCTGCCCATCAGCTGGGAGAGCATGGGTTTACCGGCCGTTCCTGCCGGTTCACCGTCGTCGGAAAACCCCAATTGCTGCGAATCGTCCGGCGGCCCAGCCACCCACGCCACGCAGTGGTGGCGTGCGTCAGGATGCTCAGCCCGGACGGACTCGACAAACGCCTTTGCCGCCTCTACGCCATCGGTATGCGCCAGCAGCGTAATAAAGCGGCTTTTCTTGATTTCCTCAACAAAGGTGACCGGTTCAGCCGGTATCAGCCAGCTTTCCATCAGGCCAGCTTCTGGTCTCGCGTCATGTTCTCGATACCGTTTTCGTGCACCACAACGTTATCTTCGATGCGAATCCCGCCAAACGGCTTAAGCGCGTCAATTTTTTCCCAGTTGAAGTGCTTGCTGAACTGACCTTCACGCCACGGCGCCAGCAGGGATTCGATAAAGTAGATCCCCGGTTCAATCGTTAGCACCATACGCGGCTCAAGAATACGGGTGCAGCGCAGGTAAGGATATTTAGACGGTGCCGCCAGATGCGTACCGGTATCATCCTGCATAAAGCCCGCAACGTCGTGAACCTGCAGGCCCAGCGGGTGACCAATACCGTGCGGCATGAATGGCCCGGTCAGATCGTTCTCGACCATCGCCTCTTCGCTCATGTCTTTCACAATCTGATGCTTACGCAGCAGCTTCGCGATGCGCTGATGGAACTGGATGTGGTAATCCACATAGCTGGTGCCCGCTTTCATGGTGCCAATAAGCGCCAGCTGTTCATCGTTCACGTCTTTAATAAGCTGCGCGAAATCGGTATCCGCATTCGCCGCCCAGGTACGGGTAAGGTCTGCCGCGTAACCGTTGTACTCGGCACCTGCGTCAAGCAGGAAGCTGCGCATCTCAGACGGTACATGGTGATCGAGTTTGGTGTAATGCAGGACGGAAGCATGCTCGTTTAGCGCAACAATATTGCTGTACGGCACGTCGGTATCGCGATGGCCTGTCGCGGTCAGGTAAGCCAGGTTGATGTCGAACTCGCTCATACCCGACTGGAACGCTTCGTGCGCGGCGCGGTGGCCATTCACCGCCGTTTTTTGCGCTTCACGCATGCAGTAAAGTTCGTAGTCGGTTTTATACGCGCGGTAATAGTGCAGGTAATCCAGCACCCCTTTCGGGTTCAGTTTGTCTGCCGGAATATCGAGGCCCAGCGCACGCTCCGGAACAGGGCCAATATAGGCGATGTTGCCGCGCGCGGCTGGCAGCTGGCTGCCAATGCCGTCGGCTTTTGGCAACGCAATGACATCCACTTCTTCCGTCCAGAAAGAGGTCGGCAGCGGCTCAACGTTGTGCCAGTAATCAACCGGCAGGTAGAACCACAGTTTCGGCTTATTCACGCCATCGACCAGCAGCCAGCAATTTGGAACCTGAGTCACCGGCACCCAGGCTTTAAACTGCGGGTTCACCTTAAACGGGTAAGCGTGATCGTCGAGAAAGGTATTCATCAGCTCGCCAGAGTGGATCAACAGCGCATCCAGCTTAAAGCGGGCCAGTACATCGCGGGTACGTTCCTGTAGGGTAACGATATGATTTTTATAAAGCGAAGCCAGTGAGTCCATCATTCTTCCTTTCGTTTTTTTGACCTCAAGTCATCGCATCTTAGCACACCTCACTCCTGCTGCGTGATTTCCACCGACCGTGATCAATGCAGCAATTTCTTAATGAGTAATTTGCATTTTATTAACATAAATCCCACACTCCGACTCATCTGGTATGACCAGATCCACTTGATGGATTCAGGAGACTGACATGCTTTACAAAGGCGACACCCTGTACCTCAACTGGCTGGAAGATGGCATTGCCGAACTGGTGTTCGATGCCCCCGGCTCAGTGAACAAGCTTGATACCGCGACGGTGGCCAGTCTTGGCCAGGCGCTGGATATACTTGAAAAACAACCTGAATTAAAAGGGCTGCTGCTGCGCTCGAACAAAGCGGCCTTTATTGTCGGTGCCGATATCACCGAATTCCTCTCGCTCTTCCTGGTGCCTGAAGAACAGCTGAGCCAGTGGCTGCACTTTGCGAACAGCGTCTTTAACCGTCTGGAAGATCTGCCCGTCCCGACCATTTCCGCCGTTAACGGCTACGCGCTGGGCGGTGGCTGCGAATGCGTGTTAGCCACGGATTACCGTCTGGCGACGCCGGACCTGCGCATTGGCCTGCCGGAAACGAAGCTGGGTATCATGCCGGGCTTTGGCGGCTCCGTGCGTATGCCGCGCATGCTGGGTGCCGACAGCGCACTTGAGATCATTGCCGCAGGTAAAGACGTCGGTGCAGAACAGGCGCAGAAAATCGGCCTGGTCGACGGCGTCGTTAAACCAGAGAAGCTTGTTGAAGGCGCTGTCGCCATTTTACGTCAGGCGATTAACGGCGATCTCGACTGGAAAGCGAAACGCCAGCCGAAGCTGGAACCGTTAAAACTCAGCAAGATTGAAGCCACCATGAGCTTCACCATCGCCAAAGGCATGGTGATGCAGACGGCAGGTAAACACTATCCTGCGCCCATCACCGCGGTAAAAACCATCGAAGCAGCCGCCCGCCTTGGTCGCGACGACGCGCTGAAGCTTGAAAACCAGAGCTTTGTTCCGCTGGCGCACACCAATGAAGCTCGCGCGCTGGTCGGTATCTTCCTCAACGATCAGTTCGTGAAAGGAAAAGCCAAACAGCTGACCAAAAACGTTGAGACGCCAAAACACGCGGCGGTACTCGGCGCCGGCATTATGGGTGGCGGCATCGCCTACCAGTCGGCCTGGAAAGGCGTGCCGGTAGTGATGAAAGACATCAGCGAGAAATCCCTGACGCTGGGCATGACCGAAGCGGCCAAGCTGCTGAATAAACAGCTGGAACGCGGCAAAATTGACGGACTTAAGCTCTCCGGAGTGATCTCAACGATCCAGCCAACGCTGGAATACACCGGTTTCGACCGCGTGGACGTAGTCGTTGAAGCCGTAGTTGAAAACCCGAAAGTCAAAAAAGCGGTGCTGGCGGAAACGGAAGACAAGGTGCGTCCTGGCACGGTGCTGGCGTCTAACACCTCGACCATTCCAATCAGCGAACTGGCGAGCGTGCTGAAGCGTCCGGAAAACTTCTGCGGGATGCACTTCTTCAACCCGGTACACCGTATGCCGCTGGTCGAGGTGATCCGCGGGGAAAAAACCTCTGACGAAACCATTGCTAAAGTGGTGGCGTGGGCGAGCAAGATGGGTAAAACGCCGATCGTGGTGAACGACTGCCCGGGCTTCTTCGTCAACCGCGTCCTGTTCCCTTACTTCGCCGGTTTCAGCCAGCTGCTGCGCGACGGCGCGGACTTCCGCAAAATCGACAAAGTGATGGAAAAACAGTTCGGCTGGCCGATGGGTCCGGCGTATCTGCTGGATGTGGTCGGCATTGATACCGCCCACCACGCTCAGGCTGTTATGGCGGCGGGCTTCCCGCAGCGCATGCAGAAAGATTATCGCGACGCGATTGACGCCCTGTTCGACGCCAACCGCTTCGGTCAGAAAAACGGCCTGGGCTTCTGGCGCTATAAAGAAGACAGCAAAGGCAAACCGAAGAAAGAAGAAGATGCCGTGGTGGATGGCCTGCTGGCCGACTTCAGTCAGCCGAAGCGCGACTTCACCGACGATGAAATCATTGCCCGCATGATGATCCCGATGATCAACGAAGTGGTGCGTTGCCTCGAAGAAGGCATCATCGCCAGCCCGGCAGAAGCCGACATGGCGCTGGTGTACGGCCTGGGCTTCCCTCCGTTCCACGGCGGCGCGTTCCGCTGGCTGGACACCCTCGGCAGCGCCCGCTATCTCGATATGGCTCAGCAGTATCAGCACCTCGGCCCGCTTTATGAGGTGCCGGAAGGGCTGCGCAACAAAGCGCGCCATAACGAACCCTACTATCCAGCAGTTGAGCCAGCCCGTCCGGTTGGCGAGCTGAAAACGGCTTAAGGAGTCACAATGGAAAAGGTTGTCATTGTTGATGCGATTCGCACCCCGATGGGCCGTTCAAAAGGCGGTGCATTCCGTAACGTGCGTGCGGAAGATCTCTCCGCGCATCTGATGCGTAGCCTGCTGGCGCGTAATCCGGCGCTGGATCCTGCTGCGCTCGACGATATTTACTGGGGTTGCGTGCAGCAGACCCTGGAGCAGGGCTTCAACATTGCCCGTAACGCGTCGCTGCTCGCGGAGATCCCGCATTCGGTTCCGGCCGTTACCGTTAACCGTCTGTGTGGTTCATCCATGCAGGCGCTGCACGATGCGGCGCGCATGATCATGACCGGCGATGCGCAGGCCTGCCTGGTCGGCGGCGTGGAGCACATGGGCCACGTGCCGATGAGCCACGGGGTTGATTTCCACCCGGGCATGAGCCGTAACGTGGCGAAAGCGGCAGGGATGATGGGCCTCACCGCTGAGATGCTCTCCCGCCTCCATGGCATTAGCCGTGAAATGCAGGATACCTTCGCCGCCCGCTCTCACGCTCGCGCATGGGCTGCAACGCAGTCCGGCGCCTTTAAAAACGAGATCATCCCTACCGGCGGCCACGATGCTGACGGCGTTCTGAAGCAGTTCAGCTACGACGAAGTGATCCGCCCGGAAACCACCGTAGAAGCGCTTTCCACCCTGCGCCCTGCGTTTGATCCGGTCACCGGGACGGTCACGGCAGGTACCTCGTCGGCGCTGTCCGACGGTGCCGCCGCGATGCTGGTGATGAGCGAAAGCCGCGCTCGCGAGCTGGGGTTAACGCCTCGCGCCCGCGTGCGTTCGATGGCGGTCGTGGGCTGCGACCCTTCGATCATGGGCTACGGCCCGGTTCCGGCGTCGAAGCTGGCGCTGAAAAAAGCGGGATTAACCGCCAGCGACATCGACCTGTTTGAGATGAACGAAGCGTTCGCCGCGCAGATCCTGCCGTGCATTAAAGATCTGGGGCTGATGGAGCAGATCGACGAGAAGATTAACCTCAACGGCGGAGCGATCGCCCTCGGTCACCCGCTGGGCTGCTCCGGGGCGCGTATCAGCACCACGCTGATTAACCTGATGGAACGCAAAGATGCCCAGTTTGGTCTGGCAACGATGTGTATCGGGCTGGGTCAGGGTATCGCGACAGTGTTTGAGAGAGTGTAAGGCTATAACGTAGGCCCGATAAGCATCGCGCCATCGGGCTTTTGCCGGGAGGCGCTGCGCTTTCCCGGCCTACGAGAGGTATCTCACCGCCATTGGCTTCACGGGCGTTGAGAAAGAGTTTAGTTGCCGTTCTTCCCGCCTGTCAGGGGCGGGTTTTTTATTTAAATGAAGGCAAACGCATCGCCGAACAGACGGTCTTCACGCGCGTCACGTTCGTTACAGAACAGGTCGCGGGCAATTTTCGCCATCTCAAAACGGCCAGCGATATAGATGTCGTGCCCTGCCAGCGTGCCATGATCCTGCAGTACCGCCGTCAGCACCGTTCCGCTACGCCCACGCCAGCCCTCTTCCGGCTGCTCAACCACCGGCTCAATGCGCAGGTTAGGATGGGTTACGCTCAGCGCTTCCAGCTCAGAGAGGTCATACAGATGTTTCTCTTCGCGGCCACCCCAGTAAATGGTGATATCACGGTCCGGATTACGCGCCAGGGCGGTCAAAAGAATAGAGCGCACATACGAGAAGCCAGTGCCGCCAGCGATCAGGATCAGTGGACGGTCTTCGTCATCGCGTAGCCACGCCTCACCGTGTGGAATATCCACCACGATTTCGCGTTCCTTCAGGATCCGATCCATCACCGCCATCGCATACAGGTTAAGCTCTGACGCACCAATATGAAGCTCAATAAAATCCTGCTCCGCTGGCGTTGAGGCCATAGAGAAAGGACGCTTATCACGCTCATCCATCACAACCATTAAGTACTGACCAGCGCGGAAAGAGAATGGCGCTTCTGGCACTAAACGGACGCGATATACGGTGTCGGTGATGGCATCTACCGAGGTCACTTTACAGCTTAAGGTTGTCATTCGCTCTCTCTGTCGGGAAGTCTATAGGGCTTAACGGTCAGATTCAGGCTTACCGTTACTCATTATGGCCAGTTCGTCCCAGATCGCGTCAATTCGCGCGGTCACGGCAGGATCTTTTTTGATCGGGCGACCCCATTCACGGTCGGTTTCGCCGGGCCATTTATTTGTGGCATCCAGTCCCATTTTTGAGCCAAGGCCGGAAACCGGCGAGGCAAAATCCAGGTAATCTATCGGCGTGTTTTCGACTAACACCGTATCACGCGCCGGGTCCATTCGGGTGGTAATGGCCCAAATGACGTCATTCCAGTCGCGGGCGTTAACGTCATCATCGCAGACAATAACAAATTTGGTATACATAAACTGGCGCAGGAAAGACCATACGCCCATCATTACGCGTTTAGCGTGGCCAGGATACTGTTTCTTCATCGTGACCACCGCCATGCGATACGAGCATCCTTCAGGCGGCAGATAGAAATCTACGATTTCCGGGAACTGTTTTTGCAGGATCGGCACAAACACTTCATTCAGCGCCACGCCCAGTACCGCGGGTTCGTCCGGTGGACGTCCGGTATACGTGGAGTGATAAATCGCATCTTCACGCTGCGTAATGTGCGTCACGGTAAACACCGGGAAGTTATCCACTTCGTTGTAATAGCCGGTGTGGTCACCGTAGGGACCTTCCGGTGCCAGTTCACCCTGCTCAATGTAACCTTCCAGCACAATTTCGGCACTGGCCGGAACTTCAAGATCGTTAGAGATACACTTCACGACTTCCGTTTTGGTCCCGCGCAGCAGGCCTGCAAACGCATATTCAGAGAGCGTATCGGGTACGGGCGTTACCGCCCCGAGAATGGTGGCCGGATCGGCACCTAGCGCAACTGAAACCGGGAAACGTTCACCAGGATGCGCAGCGCACCACTCCTGGAAATCCAGCGCGCCGCCGCGATGCGACAGCCAGCGCATGATGAGCTTATTCTTGCCAATCAACTGCTGGCGGTAAATACCCAGATTCTGGCGCTCTTTGTGCGGGCCGCGCGTCACGGTGAGCCCCCAGGTGATCAGCGGAGCGGCATCTTCAGGCCAGCACTGCATAATAGGGATTTTAGTCAAATCAACCGCATCGCCTTCCAGCACTTTCTGCTGGCACGGCGCGCCGCGCAGGCGTTTGGTAGGCATGTTCAGCACCTGCTTAAACTGCGGCAGTTTGTCGAACAGATCGCGGAAGCCTTTCGGTGGCTCCGGCTCTTTCAGAAACGCCAGCAGTTTACCCACTTCGCGCAGCGCCGTGACGTCCTCCTGCCCCATCCCCAGTGCGACACGACGCGGTGTCCCAAACAGGTTGCACAGCACCGGCATTGAGTAACCTTTCGGATTTTCAAACAGTAATGCGGGGCCACCGGCACGCAGGGTGCGGTCAGCTATTTCTGTCATCTCCAGATAAGGATCAACAGGAAGTGTAATGCGTTTGAGTTCACCCTGCTTTTCCAGCAGCGTCAGGAAGTCGCGGAGATCGTGGTATTTCATGCAGTTAATCATGGCCTCTCTGTAAGCGCTTCATTATACGGCGTAAGACTGCTTGATGCTGTAATTTTGTTAAACAAGCGTGAACTTATGCGTTCTGTTGCGTTTTCCCCCATTATAATCAACTTAGCGATCCCGCCAGGGTTTTGATATGCTTGCGCCCCGAACTAAGGGAAAGAGTGATTATGCAGGCCTGGTATTTACTGTATTGCAAACGCGGGCAACTTCAGCGCGCGCAGGAACATCTTGAACGTCAGTCTGTGAATTGCCTGACGCCCGTGATCACGCTTGAAAAGATGCAGCGCGGGAAGCGCACAACCGTGAGTGAGCCGTTATTCCCGAACTACCTGTTCGTGGAGTTCGACCCGGAGGTGATCCACACCACCACCATCAGCGCCACGCGCGGCGTCAGCCACTTTGTTCGTTTTGGTGCCCATCCGGCAACGGTTCCGTCGACGGTTATTCACCAGCTGTCAGTTTACCAACAGCCTGAAGGGATCACCGACCCGGAAACGCCTTACACGGGCGATTGCGTTGTCATTACGGAAGGCGCTTTTGAAGGCCTGCAGGCAATTTTTGCCGAGCCGGACGGTGAAGCCCGCTCCATGCTGTTGCTCAATCTGCTGAACAAGCAGGTGCTTCAGAGCGTTAAAAACACCGACTTCCGCAAAGTTTAAAAACCTATCCCGAACAAATTACGCACGTTGTCATCCGTCTGCGCGGAAAGCCAGTGCGGATCCTCTCCGCGCCACTTCGCTACGCTCTCAACAATGTGCCCCAGCCAGGCGGGCTCATTTCGCCGCGATGCCGGTTTGGGTTTCATATCGCGCGGCAGCAGATAAGGCGCATCGGTTTCAAAAAGCAGCCGGTCAGCCGGGATCGCGGGTAACAGTTCCCGAAGCTCAAGCCCGCGGCGCTCATCGCAAACCCAGCCGGTAATGCCCAGATAAAGCCCTCGCTTCAGGCAATCCAGCGCCTCCTGGCGAGAACCGGTGAAGCAGTGCAGCACCGCGCCGGGCAGTTTATTCAGCCACGGATCCAGCAGCGCCAGGAAACGCTCATGCGCGTCGCGGCAGTGCATAAATACGGGCATTTCAAGCTCTGCCGCCAGTGCAAGCTGGGCAGTGAACGCCTTTTCCTGCTCTTCAGGCGTAGAAAAGTTACGGTTGAAATCGAGACCGCATTCACCGATAGCCACAACGTCTGGCATCTTCGCCAGCCTGTGCAGGGTTTCGCTACTGTCCGGGGTCCACTGGCTGCTGTCATGAGGATGCACGCCAGCGGTAGACCAACAGCGATCGTAGCGTTGCGCCAGCTGCTGCGCCTGCTCGCTTTCATGCAGGTTGGTCCCCGTCAGCAGCAGTCCTTTCACCCCAGCCGCAAACGCACGCGCAACCACCTCATCGCGATCTTTCGCAAACTGCGGGCTGGTCAGGTTGAGTCCGATATCAAACATGCTAATCCCCATATAACAACCGCCCTGACGGGCGGCTGGTTTTACTCTTCAGTAGTCTTGTCGGACGTATCGTCTTCATCATCCGTTCGACGTCCTTTACCCACGTAGAAACGCGAGAAGAATACGCCGACTTCAAACAGGCAGTACATCGGTATGGCCAGCAGCGTTTGCGAGAACACATCTGGCGGCGTCAGCAGCATACCGACCACAAATGCGCCTACCAGGATATACGGACGCTTCTTACGCAGGTCATCCGGCGTGGTTACCCCTACCCAGCAAAGCAGCACAATGGCCACCGGCACTTCAAATGCCACGCCGAACGCCATAAACAGCGCCATGACAAAACTGAGGTAGCTGGCGATATCCGTCGACACCTGAACCCCTTCCGGCGCGGTGTGCGTGAGGAAGCCGAAGGCCAGCGGGAAGACAACAAAATAGGCAAACGCCATGCCGATATAGAACAGCAGGGAGCTGGAGACCAGCAGCGGGATCACCAGCTTGCGTTCATGCTTGTACAAGGCCGGCGCCACAAATGCCCAGACCTGATACAGAATGACCGGCGCAGAGGCAATCAGCGATACCCAAAAGGTAAGCTTGATGGGGGTAAAGAACGGAGAGGCCACGTCCGTCGCAATCATCGTTGCGCCCAGCGGCATCTGCTTGATCAACGGTGCAGAGACAACCTGGTAGATATCGTTGGCGAAATAGACCAGGCATAGAAAAATAACGAGAACCGCAATAATGCAGTTTAACAGGCGCTTACGCAGCTCAATGAGGTGCGTAATGAGCGGTTGAGTATCATCTACAGCCATGTTTACGCTTTATCACTCGACGAGGGGGATGATTCGGAAACAGGTGCGGCGGGCTTCGCCTCTGCCACTTTTATCGCGGGGTCTTCCGGCTGCGCCTGTTTTTTCACTTCAGTTTCCTGCGGCGTCTGTTCCGGCGCAGCAGCCTGATGTTCAGCGCTGGCTGGCGTTACGCCCTCACGCTGCTCCTCGCTGCCCTTCACCACCGGGTTATGGATGGTGTTCGCTTCATCGCTCGCTTTTTCAGGATCGTTAACGCTGTAGGAGCGCTTCATGGATTCCGCCGCTTCACGCAGTTCATCCATTGAGGCTTTCAGTTCCGGCGTCAGGTTATCCATGCTCGCCTTCTCAACCTTTTTCAGGCTTTCCTGAAATTCCTGCAGCTTAAGCTCCTGCGCCAGCTCATTCTGAACGGTCGATGCCAGCGATCTCAGCGCACGCACCCAGCCCGCAACAGTTTTCACTGCCACCGGCAGACGCTGCGGCCCCAACACGATCAGACCAATCACAAAGACCAGCAGCAGCTCACTAAAACCAATGTCGAACACGGCTTACACCTGCTCTTTATCGTGGCTTTTAGCGTCTTCCTTTTTGGCTTCTTCTTGCTTGTCGGAGATGGATTTAGCAGTAAAGTCAGCGTCCTGGCTGGTTTTATCCTGCTTACTCTCATCATCGCTCATCGCTTTCTTGAAGCCTTTGATAGACGCGCCCAGATCGGAACCAATAGAACCGAGCTTTTTGGTGCCAAACAGCAGCACGACGATGACGGCAATGATCAACAATTGCCAGATACTGATACCACCCATACATGTTCCTCAGGGATAGATGATTAATTAGTCAGGTCGCATTATACGTATGCGACCCGTCGAAGGCGATGAACTCAGCGCGTTTTTCGCCAGCCGGCCAGCCAGACCACGGCCCCGCCTGCCATCAGCCAGGCGGGCATCATCTGCCAGTCCGGACGGTTGATCAGCAGCAGCGTACCGCTCAGCAGCAGCGTTGCGCCAATCCCAAAGAGATAGCGTGACTGACCCTGACGAACGCGGCTGGACTGAAGCTCGCGGGCGATTTTATCCATACTGTGCTGAAGGTTTTTGCTCTGACGCAAACTGTCATAAACCAGTTCAGGAATTTCAGGCATTTTCTCTATCCAGAACGGGCCTTTCTCCTTCAGCGAGCGCACCAGCGCCGGAATGCCAACCTGATCCTTAATCCAGGATTCAAGGAAAGGTTTCGCGGTCTTCCACAAGTCTAACTGAGGATAGAGCTGTCGGCCTACACCCTCAACGTAAAGTAATGTTTTCTGAAGTAAAACTAGCTGCGGCTGGACTTCCATATTAAAGCGGCGAGCGGTGTTGAACAGGTTTAACAGCACGTGCCCGAAGGAGATTTCCGCCAGCGGTTTTTCAAAAATCGGTTCGCAAACGGTTCGGATCGCAAACTCGAATTCTTCGACGTTGGTGTCCGGCGGCACCCAGCCGGAATCGACGTGCAGCTCGGCCACCTTACGGTAGTCGCGGTTGAAGAAAGCGATGAAGTTCTCAGCCAGATAGCGTTTATCTTCTTTATTCAGCGACCCCACAATCCCGCAGTCGATACCAATATACTTCGGATCTTCAGGGTGCTCGTAGCTCACGAAGATATTGCCCGGGTGCATGTCCGCGTGGAAGAAGCTGTCGCGGAATACCTGGGTAAAGAAGACCTGTACGCCACGTTCGGCCAACAGCTTCATGTTCGTTCCCTGTTTTTCCAGGGCCACCACATCGGAGACGGGAATACCGTAGATGCGCTCCATTACCATCATGTTCTGGCTGCAGTAGTCAGAATAGACTTCAGGTACATAAAGCATCGGGCTGTTTTCAAAGTTGCGACGCAGCTGAATGGCGTTTGCCGACTCGCGCAGGAGGTTAAGCTCGTCAATCAGCGTTTTTTCATATTCCCGCACCACTTCCATCGGACGCAGACGGCGCCCGTCCGGCAGCAGACGCGGCACCCAGCGCGCCAGACGATAAATCAGCTTCATGTCTGCTTTGATGACGGGCAGGATGTCCGGACGAATGACTTTAATAACGACTTCTTTGCCGTTTTCTTTCAGACGCGCGGTGTGCACCTGCGCAATAGAGGCCGACGCCAGTGGCTGAATGTCGAAATCGTCAAACCAGGTCTCGACGGGAATATTTCCCATCGCCTCTTCAATTTGCTTTTTCGCGCGCGCGCCGTCAAACGGTGCGACGCGATCCTGCAGCATCGCGAGCTCATCAGCAATCAGAGGCGGGAAGAGATCGCGACGGGTCGAGAGCATCTGCCCGAACTTAATCCACACCGGACCCAGCTCCTGTAGCGCCAGGCGCAGACGCTCGCCCAGCGGCTGACCTTTATGACGATTGGGCATCCAGAACAGCATCCGCCGCCAGATACGAAGCGGCAGCGTGATACGCATTTTGGGGATAAGCTCGTCGAGCCCGTAGCTCAAAAAGGTGCGAATAATGAAATAGAGGCGCCGAATTTCACCAGGCGTCATTTGCCCTCCAGTTTTTCCAGCCGTTTGGTTAACGCATCAACCGCACGTTCAACAGCAGCGGTTTCTTCCGCAAACCACGCAACTTCCAGCGATCCGGGCGCCATTCGCCACTCCTCCGTCAGCACTTCCGCCGCATAGCGTTGCTGACGTTGAAAGCTTTTGCGCGCAAAGGATGCGCCGCCATGAAGGACTTTCCCGATGCCCTCGGCGGCAATGTCGCCGATAAAGGGTGCGAGCAGTTCTGCCGGGTCAAACTCAGCCAGATCGGTGAGCGCAACGAAGTTCTGCACGACCTGGATATCGCCTTCCACTTCCAGCTCACCGCTGCGGATAAGCGCCGTTAATTGCTGGCGATCGCGCAGTTTTGGCAGCACGCTGATGTGAGTGATGACCGAGCAGTCGGCTTCACCTTCCCACTCCCCCAGAACGTCAAGCTGGCGTTCGCTGAAGACCAGCACAAGCGGCGTCGAGAACTCTTTTAAAACAATACGTAATACCTTCCCGTTCAGCCGCTGACGTGCGGCTTTCAGCGCCGGAGCGCGATACAGAAAAGCGTTCAGTACATTCTCGATGCCTGCGGAGACTAAGGGTTTAAAGGGCACGGGACACCTCCACTCAGAATTTGTAACCGCGATGCAGCGCGACGACACCCGCCGTCAGGTTGAAATATTCAACGTTCTCAAATTCCGCGTCCTGCATCATGGCTTTTAATGTGTCCTGATCCGGGTGCATACGGATAGACTCCGCCAGATAGCGATAGCTTTCCGCGTCGTTGGCCACCAGCTCGCCGATGCGCGGCAGCACGTGGAAGGAATAGGCGTCGTAAGCTTTGCTCAGCGGCTCAATAATGGGTTTAGAGAACTCGAGCACCAGCAGGCGTCCACCCGGCTTCAGCACGCGATACATGGAACGCAGCGCTTTTTCTTTATCGGTAACGTTACGCAGACCGAAGGAGATAGTGATGCAGTCGAAGGTGTTGTCCGGGAACGGCAGCGCTTCAGCGTTTGCCTGCACATATTCCACATTTCCCACCACGCCGATGTTACGCAGCTTTTCGCGTCCCATTTTCAGCATGGAGTCATTGATATCTGCGAGAACAACGCGACCGGTTTCGCCCACCAGACGGGAGAATTTCGCGGTTAAATCGCCCGTACCGCCGGCTAAATCCAGCACAGTTTGTCCACGACGCACGCCGCTACAGTCAATGGTGAAGCGCTTCCACAAGCGATGAATACCGAACGACATCAGGTCATTCATCACATCGTACTTCGCCGCCACGGAATGAAATACGTGGGCCACCATGTCAGCTTTCTGCGCTTTGGCGACAGTCTGAAAGCCAAAGTGCGTTGTGTCTTGTGAATCGTCAACCATCTCAGAGCCTGCTTATCAGTAAAATGTTCGTGAAGTGTAACAGATTGGGCGCAATTGCCCTACGTTTCAACCACCGCGAAAGAAACGCGCGGGAGGCTCTTCGGGTGATAAATCCGCCGCTAAGGTGTTGTCTTCACTGTTTGTCTTTTGTTCGTCCGCACCTTCACGCAGGCGAAACTCTTCGTCCTGGGCGATGGCCTGTTCGACCAATTCCGGATTAATCTCGCGTTTAACCTCTACTCCCAGGCTGCGGAATGCTTCTGCCTGCACCAGAAGATTGCCACGGCCGGAGGCGAGTTTTTTCATCGCCTGACGGTAGTTATCCTGCGCACGGTCCAGGCTCTGCCCGACCGAAGACATGTCGTCCACGAAGAGGCGCATTTTGTCGTACAGCTTGCTGGCGCGTTCGGCAATCTGCTGCGCGTTGCGGCTCTGGTGCTCATAGCGCCAGAGGTTGGCAATAGTGCGCAAGGCCACCAGCAGCGTGGTAGGGCTGACCAGCATAATGTTGTTTTTGAGCGCTTCGGTGATCAGCTCAGGCTGTCTGTCGAGTGCCAGCAGAAACGCGGGCTCAACCGGGATAAACATCAGAACATAGTCCAGCGAGCGCAGGCCTGGCAGTTGCTGATAATCTTTTCTGCCGAGCAGGCGAATGTGGTTACGCACCGAGGCAATGTGCTCCTGCAGGGCAGACTCACGCGTATAGTCATCTTCCGCATTAAAGTAGCGCTCATACGCCACCAGCGTCATTTTGGCGTCAATCACCACATCTTTACCCTGCGGCAGCCGCACTATTACATCCGGCTGCATACGCGAGCGGGCATCGTTTTCGATACTCACCTGCGTTTCGTATTCATAGCCTTCCCGCAGGCCAGAGGCTTCCAGTACGCGGGTCAGTACCACTTCTCCCCAATTGCCCTGGGTTTTGTTATCACCTTTAAGGGCACGGGTCAGGTTGACCGCTTCCTGCGCCATTTGCGCATTCAGTTGCTGAAGATTGCGAATCTCATGCGCCAGCGTGTGGCGCTCGCGGGCTTCCTGACCAAAGCTGTCCTGCACCTGGCGGCGAAAACCGTCCAGCTGTTCGCGCAGCGGCGTCAGCAGGCTGTTCAGACTCTGGCGGTTCTGTTCGTCAACGCGACGGTTGCTGTGCTCGAAAATACGGTTGGCGAGGTTCTCAAACTGTTCGCTGAGGCGCTGCTCGCTGTTGATCATCTGGCGGATTTTGTCTTCCGCATGCAGTTGCGTGGATTCAAGGCGGGTGGTCACTTCGCGGAGATCGGCCTCCAGCGAGGTGTTGATATCGCGCAGATTACGCAGCTCGTTGTTGAGCAGCTCACACTCATCACGCCAGTGTTCGCTCAGCGCAAGCTGCTGCTTTGCCGCGCTTAAATCGGCGACTATCTCTTCGCGCTCTGCCAATTGATCGGCCTTCTGCTGCGCATGCTGATAGCTGGAAATGAGCCAGCCTATTGCCACACCCGCCAGCGCAATCACCGCATATACCAGGACTGAGATATCCACAATGCCCCCTGCATCAACGTATTACCCGCACAAAATAGGATTGTGCTGTATAAACGTCCAGTTTGAAAGGGTTTTCCTGCGAGGCGCTACGCAAAAAATCAAAGGCCGAACGTGTCGGCCTTTGATTTCGAAAGGAGAGGACTAGATCAGGCGACGCGCGGCTTCAACCACGATTTTCACCGCATGACTTTCAGTCTGCTTCATGGTTTCGGCGTTCGGGATTTCCTGCTGGGTACGGTTGACGATAACGCCCGCCACCATACCGGCACGCAGACCCTGGCTTGCGCACATGGTCAGCAGCGTTGCAGATTCCATTTCGTAGTTCATCACGCCCATGGACTGCCACTCTTCCATTGAGCCTTTGAAACGGCTAACGACGCGGCCGGAGAAGGTGTCGTAACGCTCCTGGCCCGGGTAGAAGGTATCGGAAGAGGCGGTTACGCCCACGTGGGTAGTCGCGCCCACGGATTTCGCGGCTTCAACCAGCGCAGTAGTACATTCAAAGTCTGCTACTGCCGGGAATTCCATCGGCGCAAAGTGCAGGCTTGCTCCGTCCAGACGTACGGACGCGGTCGTGACCAGCACGTCGCCCACGTTGATGTGCGGCTGAATAGCGCCGGTGGTACCGATACGCAGGAAAGTACGAATGCCCAGCTGCGCCAGTTCTTCAACAGCAATTGAAGTAGACGGTCCACCGATACCGGTAGAACACACGATCACGGCTTTACCATCCAGCTCTGCACGCCAGGTGGTGAATTCGCGATGGGCTGCCAGCTTGACCGGCTTATCCATCAGCGCGGCGATCTTTTCCACACGCTCAGGGTCGCCAGGGACGATTGCGAGCGTAGCCCCTTGTAAATCGTTTTTGGTGAGGCCGAGATGAAAAACATCAGACTTAGACATAGGTGACTCCTCTGTGGGTCGGTTAGTCAGAAGAAGTAAAACGGTACTTTACAGAAGCAGTAAGGATAATTTCGTGACGCAACTCACCATGAATGAAAATGATTGCATTAAATTTCCATAAAAAAGTGATTTACATCACATTAACAAGTTATATCGTCATGTGCTGCACAAAAGATAGACCGTTTAAGGCACTGTGAGTTGTTAACCTGGTGTCTATATTTACCTTTGCGCTAACTCATTGGTACGGAGAATGCCATGACTGAAAAAACCGGTTTTGCACCTGCTGCGGCCCCACATGCTTCAACCATCGTGTCGACGCCAGAAGCGGAAATTACGGCGGGTGAGACCTCCATTCCCTCGCAGGGGGAGAATATGCCAGCTTATCACGCACGGCCAAAATCGGCAGACGGCCCGCTGCCCATCGTGATTGTGATTCAGGAGATTTTTGGCGTTCACGAACACATTCGCGACCTCTGCCGCCGGCTGGCGCTGGAAGGGTATCTGGCCGTTGCTCCAGAGCTCTACTTCCGTCAGGGCGATCCGAACGACTACAGCGATATTCCCACGCTGCTCAGCAACCTGGTCAGCAAGGTTCCTGACGCACAGGTGCTGGCCGATCTCGACCACGTTGCCAGCTGGGCGGCGCGCAACGGGGGCGATCCACACCGTCTGCTGGTCACCGGTTTCTGCTGGGGCGGTCGCATTAGCTGGCTGTATGCCGCACATAACCCGCAGCTCAAAGCCGCTGTCGCCTGGTACGGTAAACTGGTGGGTGAAAAGACGCTGAATTCACCGAAACATCCCGTGGATATCGCCACTGAGTTAAATGCCCCGGTGTTAGGGCTGTACGGCGGTCAGGACACCGGTATTTCGCTGGATTCGGTAGAGACCATGCGCCATGCGCTCCGCGCGGCCAATGCGAAGGCGGAGATTGTGGTGTACCCGGATGCCGGACATGCGTTTAACGCCGATTATCGTCCGAGCTATCATGCAGAATCAGCCAAAGATGGCTGGCAGCGGATGCTGGCGTGGTTTAACCAGTACGGCGGGAAAAAAGCGTAAAAAAAGCCCGGTGGCAGTTACGCCTTACCGGGCCTTCAGGTAGGCCGGGTGCCACCCGGCAATGCAGATCCGTTACGCCTGACGCAAGTTCTGCGCCGCTTTCACCATGTTGGCCAGCGCCGCGCGGGTTTCCGGCCAGCCGCGGGTTTTCAGTCCGCAGTCCGGGTTTACCCACAGGCGCTCTGCCGGAATGCGCTGAGCCGCTTTTTTCAGCAGGGCTTCAATCCACTCCACGCTAGGCACGTTCGGGGAGTGAATGTCGTACACGCCCGGCCCAATCTCATTCGGATAGTCGAACTCTTCAAACGACTCCAGCAGCTCCATGTCTGAACGCGAGGTCTCGATGGTGATCACGTCAGCGTCCAGCGCGGCAATCGAATCCATGATGTCGTTAAATTCGCAGTAACACATGTGGGTGTGGATCTGGGTGTCGTCCTTCGCGACCGCGGCGTTGATGCGGAACGCTTCCACGCCCCACTGTAAATACGCATCCCAGTCGCTGCGGCGCAGCGGCAAGCCTTCGCGCAGCGCCGGTTCGTCAATCTGGATGATGCCAATGCCTGCGGCTTCGAGATCGGCCACTTCGTCACGCAGCGCCAGCGCAATTTGCTTCGCGATGGTTTCACGGGTCACGTCTTCACGCGGGAAGGACCAGCAAAGAATTGTTACCGGACCGGTGAGCATGCCTTTCACCGGCTTGTCCGTCAGGGACTGCGCGTATTTCGCCCACTCCACGGTGATCGCTTCCGGACGGCTGACGTCACCAATGACCACCGGTGGCTTCACGCAGCGGGAGCCGTAGCTCTGCACCCAGCCGTTCTGGGTAAACACGAAACCGTCCAGATGTTCACCGAAGTATTCCACCATGTCGTTACGCTCGGCCTCACCGTGCACCAGCACGTCCAGACCCAGACGTTCCTGCTCGATAATCGCCTGTTTGATGTGTTCAGCGATACCGGTGCGGTAGTGATTCGCATCCAGATTGCCCTTTTTGAAGTCCAGACGCAGGCCGCGGATCTCGGTGGTCTGCGGGAAGGAACCAATTGTAGTGGTCGGCCACGCGGGCAAGTTGAAGCGGGCGCGCTGCGCTTCGGCGCGCACCTCATACGGGCTCTGACGCTGGCTGTCCTGGGCGGTGATGGCCGCCAGGCGTTTTTCCACCGCCGGGTTATGGACACGAGCCGAGTGACGACGCGCCTGAATCGGTGCGCTCCATTTGGCAATAGCCGCCGTGTCGCCACTGTTGAGCGCGTCGCGCAGCAGGACCAGCTCTTCACATTTTTGCAGCGCGAAGGCAAACCAGCTTTTTACTTCGGCATCCAGACGCGTTTCCACGCTCAGATCGATCGGGCTATGCAGCAGCGAACAGGAAGATGCTACCCAAAGCTCACGCTTACCGACGATGTCCTTAATCTGGGCGTATTTCTCGGTGAGATCGGCGCGCCAGACGTTACGGCCGTTGATCAGGCCAGCGGAGAGCAGCCAGTCCGCTGGCAAGCGCTTGTGCAGCTCCGCGACATCGTCCTTACCGTGTACGAGGTCAACGTGCAGGCCCTGAACCGGCAGCGCGGTAATGGTCTTCAGGTTCGGCGTCACGCCTTCGAAATAGGTGGTCAGCAGAAGTTTTACCTGACCGCTAAGCGCGTCATACGCCGGTTTGAAGGCATCGAGCCACTCCTGCGGCAGTTCAAGCACCAGCGCAGGTTCGTCGATTTGCACCCACTGAATGCCGCGCTTGCCCAGCTCAATCAGCACCTGTTTGTAGACCGGCAGAATATCCTTCAGCAGGCTGAGCCGGTCAAACTGCTCGCCCTTGACTTTACCCAGCCACAGGTACGTTACCGGCCCAAGCAGCACCGGTTTCACCTGGTGGCCCAGCGCCAGCGCTTCGTCCACTTCATCCAGAAGCTGCGTCCAGGTCAGCCTGAACTGCTGGCCTTTTACGAATTCCGGCACCATATAGTGATAGTTGGTGTTAAACCACTTGGTCATTTCCGCCGCTGCCGCTGGCTCACCCGTCGGCGCACGGCCACGGCCGATGCGGAACAGGGTATCGATATCTACCGATCCATCTTTGTTCTGATGACGAGCCGGCACGTTGCCAAGCAGCAGGCTGGTCGTCAGAACATGGTCGTACCAGGCGAAATCGCCCACCGGCAGCAGGTCAATGCCCGCCTGTTTTTGCTGATCCCAGTGACGGGCGCGCAGCTCGCGTCCCACCGCCAGCAGTTCTTCACGGGTGGCGTTACCCGCCCAGTAGCTTTCTTGCGCTTTTTTCAGCTCGCGACGCAGGCCAACGCGAGGGAAACCGAGAGTGTGATTGCGGATTGTCATGGTATGCCCCTTGTGAAATTCGTTATTTAGACGTCCAGATGTTTACACATCTATAATTGGCAGGTACTGTATATTCCTCAAGCGCAAAATGTTCATGGCGAAGTGAAGGACTTTCATGATCGAGATAAAACACCTGAAAACGCTACAAGCGTTGCGGAACTGCGGCTCGCTCGCGGCGGCGGCAGCCACGCTGCATCAGACCCAGTCCGCCCTTTCTCACCAGTTCAGCGATCTGGAACAGCGCCTTGGATTTCGTCTTTTTGTGCGTAAGAGCCAGCCGCTGCGCTTTACGCCTCAGGGCGAGATCCTGCTGCAGCTGGCGAATCAGGTGCTGCCGCAGATCGCCAGCGCGCTGCAGGCGTGTAACGAACCGCAGCAGACCAAGCTGCGTATCGCCATTGAATGCCACAGCTGTATTCAATGGCTGACCCCCGCGCTTGAGAACTTCCGCCAGAAGTGGCCGCAGGTAGAGATGGACTTTAAATCCGGCGTGACGTTCGACCCGCAGCCCTCGCTCCAGCAGGGCGAGCTGGATCTGGTCATGACCTCCGACATACTGCCGCGCAGCGGCCTGCACTATTCGCCGATGTTTGATTATGAAGTGCGCCTGGTGCTGGCGCCGGACCATCCGCTGGCAGCTAAAACGCGCATCACGCCGGAAGATCTGGCGACAGAAACGCTGCTGATTTACCCGGTTCAGCGCAGTCGTCTGGATATCTGGCGTCACTTCCTGCAGCCGGCAGGCATTAGCCCGCAGCTGAAAAGCGTGGATAACACCCTGCTGTTGATTCAGATGGTGGCGGCAAGAATGGGCATCGCGGCATTGCCGCACTGGGTGGTGGAGAGTTTTGAACGCCAGGGTCTGGTGGTCACCAAAACCCTGGGTGAAGGACTGTGGAGCAGGCTGTACGCCGCCGTGCGCGATGGCGAGCAGCGTCAGCCGATTACGGAGGCGTTTATTCGCTCAGCGCGGAACCACGCGTGCGACCATCTTCCGTTTGTGCGGAGCGCGGAGCGACCCAGCGTCGATGGACCCACAGCGAAGCCAGGATCACCGTTCCCCCAATAATGAAGCTCGGCCAGTGCGGCTGTTGCTGCCAGATGGCGAGGTTGACCAGTAGCCCTGCCGGGACATGCACGTTGTTCATGATCCCCAGCGTACCGGCGTCTACCTGAGTAGCGCCGTAGTTCCACATGAAATACCCCAGCCCTGATGCCACAACGCCCAGCCAGACCAGAACGCCCCACTGCACGGCGGTGGTCGGCAGCTTTTGCGGGTTACCGAGCATAAACCACGCCGCCACCGCGATAATCGCGGCCCCCATATAGAACCAGGCAAATGCGTTATGCTGCGGCATCGGACGGGTTTCCATCAGGCGCTTGTAGCCCACCATGCCGATGGCAAAACTGATGTTGGCGAGCTGGACGAACATTAGCCCGGTCCAGAAGTGATCGCTGACTTTGTCATAGCGAATAATCGCCGCGCCGATCACCGCCAGTGCCGCGCTCAGCAGGTATCCCCAGCGCAGGCGGCGCTTGCTGAGCAAATCGTAGATTAGCGTGATATAGAGCGGCGTAAGCACGGTGAACAGCAGGAATTCAGAGACGGACAGGTAGACGTAAGCCCGGAAGCTAAACAGATACATGATGCCGAGCTGCATCGCCCCCACCAGCATATACAGCACGATCGTTTTCAACGATTGCCCGCGCGTACGCAGAAACGGCAGGAACACCAGCGCCGCCAGCCCCACGCGCATCAGCACCGAGAAGTAGCTGTCGACTGAACCGGCAAGGTATTCGCCAATCAGGCTAAAGGAGAAGGCCCACAGGATAGTGGTGATAATGAGTAGCGCCACAATGCTTGTCTCTCAGAAAGAAGGACAGGCATTGTAGCGAACTCTTTAGTTGACAACTGAGCAATAAATAACCGAATGAAGTTTATTCAAGGAACAGCTTGCGCAGATATTTCGGTACCGCGTTGTCGCCGTTGGTGCCGATCACTTCCAGCTCCGGATGCAGGTCTTTCAGACGCTGGTGCGCGTTCTCCATAATGCAGCCCTTGCCCGCCATGGAGAGCATCTCGGCGTCGTTCATGCCGTCACCAAAGGCGATGCAGTCTTTCAGCTCGAATCCCAGACGTTTCGCAACCGCTTCCAGCGCGTGGCCTTTGGAGACGCCCCCGGCCATCACTTCCAGACAGGTCAGCGTTGAGAAGCTCACGTTGACGCGATCGCCCCAGCGCGCGTTGATCGCCTGCTCCAGCGGCAGCAATTCCTCATGGTTTACGCAGGTGAAGAACACCTTGCTGATCCCTTCCGGCTCCAGCAGACCCGGCTCGTACAGCGAGTACTGGAATACGGCTTCCTTGAAGAAACGCATCTCTTCCGGGCGGTGGCGGTTCATGAACCAGTCGTCGTCGCGGTAAACGTTGGTGACGATGTTCGGGTTGTTATGCACTACCCCGAACAGATCGGCGGCAATATCGCGATCCAGGTTATGGGTAAAGATCAGGTTGCCGTCGGTATCATGCACGCGCGCACCGTTAGAGGTGATCATGTACGATTTGATTTCAAGATTATCGCGGATCTGCCCTACGTCTACGTGGTGGCGGCCGGTGGCAAACACGAAGTTCACGCCCCGGGCGGTCAGCAGCTTTAAGGTCTCTTTCGCGTAAGGCGACAGGGTGTGGTCGGGAGAAAGCAGCGTGCCATCTAAATCAGATGCAACAACCTGGTACATAGGGAAATTTAACCTCAATAGAAAATCAGTTATGCCGGTCGAAAAACTCGACGATGGCGTTAAGCGCGACTGAGCGCATAGCGTCCTTTTCAAAAAGGATCTCATGGTACGCGCCGTTGATGACCAACGGTTTTCCCCCTTCACAAGGGTGCCCGGCGGCAGCGCGGAGTTCGCAAAAGCGGTCATGCATGCGGTTATCCACCACACGCTCTTCTTCAGCCTGAATCAGGAGCGTTGGCGTGTCGTCATTCGCGACGCCCGCCAGAACCTGCTCACCGGCAAGGATCCCTTCCCGCACCCAGTGATATGTCGGGCCACCCACGCGCAGGCGCGGTTCATCGGCATAAAAACGCAGGTTACGACGATAGCGCTGTCGGCTGTGGGTCAGCACGTTCATCGCAAACGGCAACGCCCGCCAGCGCCCGGTGCCGATGGCGTAACCTTCACGAATGCGCTGATGGCCCTCAGCCCAGTCGAGAATATGGCGCACCATCCAGTCCGGAAAGCGCATGACGATGCCGTACATCGGCGCGGTGAGCGCAATGGCGTCGCACTGGTGCTCGTGACGCTGTAAAAACAGCGTTGAAATCGCACCGCCCATTGAGTGCGCCAGAATATAGCGCTTCCGCCATGGGCCAGGCTCGACCTCCTGCTGCCAGAACGCGGCGAGATCGTCGACGTAATCGCTGAAGCTATCCACATGGCCGCGATGCGTATCCGATAACAAGCGGCCCGAAAGCCCCTGCCCGCGGTGATCGATAATCAACACATCGAAGCCCAGATGGAACAGGTCATAGGCCAGTTCGGCGTATTTGATGTAGCTCTCGATACGCCCGGGACAGACCACGATGACCCGGTCATTTTTCTTATCGTGAAAACGCACAAAGCGTACCGGTATATCACCGACGCCCGTAAACTCATCTTCCTCACGCTGGCGCCAGAAATCGGTCAGCGGCCCCATGGAGAAAGCAGCAAATGCGTTTTCTCGTGTTTCCCAGTCCTTTTTCTGCTGAAACATCGGGTTTCCACTCACGTAAGCCAAGGAATATCGTTTTTTCGTAACCGGTCACAAAATGACTCAACAATAGCGTATTGTGGCATAAAAACAGACGATTCGGGAGTTTCAAATGACCTTCGAGTGGTGGTTCGCTTACCTGCTGACATCCATCATCCTTAGCCTTTCACCGGGCTCGGGCGCCATTAACACCATGACCACCTCCATCAACCACGGCTATCGCGGTGCGGCAGCGTCGATTGCCGGTTTGCAGGCCGGGCTGGGCATTCACATCGTCCTGGTCGGAATTGGCCTGGGCACCCTGTTCTCCCGCTCGGTACTGGCTTTTGAGATACTGAAATGGGCCGGTGCAGCATATCTGATCTGGCTGGGTATTCAGCAGTGGCGCGCGGCGGGCTCCATCAACCTGAATACGCTCGCTCAGACGCAAAATCGCGGCCATCTGTTTAAGCGCGCGGTGTTCGTCAACCTCACCAACCCAAAAAGCATCGTCTTCCTCGCCGCGCTGTTCCCGCAGTTTATCGTGCCACATCAGCCCCAGGTGATGCAGTACGTGGTGCTGGGTGCGACCACCATTATCGTCGATATCATCGTGATGATTGGTTACGCGACCCTGGCGCAGCGGATTGCGGCGTGGATTAAAGGGCCTAAGCAGATGAAGGCCCTGAATAAAGTCTTTGGCTCGCTGTTTATGCTGGTTGGCGCGCTGCTTGCTTCAGCGCGTCATGCTTAGCGAGAAATGATGAGATGAATGCCGAAGCCGGCGAACAGCGCGCCGGCGAAGCCGTCAATCCACTTCGCGATGCGCTGATAGCCACGGCGCATTGCCGGTAAGGCAAACAGGCTTGCCACCACGGTGAACCACGCAAAGGTCTCAACGACGATCAGCAGGAAGATACCCCAGCGCGCGCCCGCGCCGACGTTATCCCCGACAAACAGCGAGAACACCGAGCCGAAATAGATAATGGCTTTCGGGTTTGCCAGGTTGGTCAGCAGCCCTTTCACAAAGCTGCGGCCGCCCGTTGCCAGCTCAACCTTTGGCTCTTCCGGTTTTTTCTCTTCTTTTTTCAGCGCGCCGCGCAGCATCTGGTAGCCCATCCAGCACAGGTACAGGCCACCGCCAACCATAATGATGTTATGTAGCCAGGCCATCTTCGCCAGAATCAGGTTCAGGCCAAGCAGCGCGACCGCGGCCCAGACCATGACGCCCATAGTAATACCGAGCACGCCCATCATGGCCTCTTTACGGGAGCGGCTGACGGCCGTTTGTGACACGAAGAAAAAGTCCGGGCCCGGGCTCATCAGCGCAACGATGTGCACTAACGCCACGGTGAGAAATAGCATCAACATAATTCGCTCGCAGGGAAATAATTCAGTGAGTCATCATCCTGACACTTTTTTGCCCGGCTGACTACTCCTCATCATCACCGTCGGCATGAGAGCGGATGAGGGCCATAAACTCCTTCCCGAAGCGCTCCAGCTTGCGCGTACCGACGCCGTTGACGCTGAGCATTTCGCTGGCGCTGAGCGGCATCTGCTCGGCCATCTCAATCAGCGTCGCGTCGTTGAACACCACGTAAGGCGGGATGTTCTCTTCATCGGCAATGGCTTTACGCAGCTTGCGCAGTTTGGCAAACAGCTTGCGGTCGTAGTTGCCGCCGTACGATTTTTGCATCACCCGCGGCTTCAGGGCGATAACGCGCGGCACGGCGAGCTTCAGTTCAACGTCACCGCGCAGGACCGGACGCGCCGCTTCGGTCAGCTGCAGCGCGGAGTGCTGAGCAATGTTCTGTGTGGCAAAGCCGAGGTGAATCAGCTGACGAATAATGCTGACCCAGTGCTCGTGGCTCTGGTCCTTGCCAATACCGTAGACGGGCAGCTTGTCGTGGCCCATATCGCGGATACGCTGGTTATTAGCACCGCGCAGCACTTCCACCACGTAGCCCATCCCGAAGCGCTGGTTAACACGGTAAATAGTCGAGAGCGCCTTACGCGCGTCCATCAGGCCATCGTACTGTTTCGGCGGATCCAGGCAGATATCGCAGTTGCCGCACGGCTCCTGTCGCCCTTCACCAAAGTAGTTGAGCAGCACCAGACGACGGCAGGTTTGCGCTTCGGCAAACGCGCCCATCGCGTTGAGCTTGTGGCGTTCGATATCCTGCAGCTGTCCCTGCGGTTTTTCCTCCAGGCAGCGGCGCAGCCATGCCATATCGGCCGGATCGTAAAACAGCATCGCTTCCGCTGGCAGACCGTCACGCCCGGCACGGCCGGTTTCCTGATAGTAGGATTCGATATTGCGCGGAATGTCGAAGTGCACCACAAAGCGCACGTTGGGCTTGTTTATCCCCATGCCGAACGCTACCGTCGCCACCACGATTTGCAGGTCATCGCGCTGGAATTTCTCCTGCACGTCGGCACGGATGTGGTTCTCTAACCCGGCATGATAGGCCGCCGCGCTAAAGCCACGGTTTTGCAGACGCGCGGCAGTGTCTTCCACCTTCGCTCGGCTGTTGCAGTAGATGATGCCGGACTTGCCGCGCTGCTCCTGCACGTAGCGTAAGAGCTGATCCAGCGGCTTGAATTTTTCCATCAGCATGTAGCGGATGTTGGGGCGGTCGAAGCTGCTGACCTGAATATAGGGGTCGTTCAGCCCCAGCAGGCGAACAATATCCAGACGGGTGGTGTCATCTGCCGTGGCGGTAAGCGCCATAAACGGCAGCTCGGGGAAGCGCTGACGCAGTTGGCCGAGCGCAGCATATTCCGGGCGGAAATCGTGACCCCACTGGGAGATACAGTGCGCTTCATCCACCGCCAGCAGGACCGGGTTCCAGTGCGCGAGATGGTCGAGGAAGTTATCCAGCATCAGGCGTTCCGGCGCGATATACAGCAGGCGGATCTGCCCGGTGCGGCACCCGGCCATCACCTCTTGCTGCTGCTCGCGGGTTTGCGTCGAGTTAAGACACGCCGCCGCCACGCCGTTGGCGAGCAGCTGGTCAACCTGGTCTTTCATCAGAGAAATCAGGGGCGATACCACGACCGTCAGGCCGTTAAGCACCAACGCGGGCACCTGATAGCAGAGGGATTTACCGCCGCCGGTCGGCATCACCACCAGGCAATCGCGACCTTCCAGCACCGTTTCAATGATGGTTTCCTGGCCAGGGCGGAACTGCTGGTAGCCAAAGGTTTCATGCAAAACCTGTTTAGCCAGCGACTCCTGATTCAATACTTCCGCCTGCGCCACATTAACCCCATATGCGAAAAATAAAACAGGCGCTATTTTCAGCGCCTGAGAGAGAAACTTCAACGTTTAACGCAAAAACATTCGAGCTGCCTAGAGAATATCGTTCAGCATCACGCCCACGCCGACGCGGGTCTGGTTGAAGTTGTAGTCGATAAGCGACTCGCCGTAACCGCTGTATACCTGCGTATAGATGCGAACGTGCTTCGTCACAGGATAGCTTAAGCCCACTTCCGCGCCGCCGTAGCCGGTATTCCAGTTGTACTGGCCCTTCGCGCTCAGCACCGCATCGCCCAGCTGATAGCCGACTTTGAGCTGGTAGTATCCCATGTATTTGGTGATGTCCGGGTTGTCATCAGTGCTGCCGACCACATACCACGGCTTCACCTCCACCATCCAGTTACCGTTCTGCGCCATCAGGCGCGTATAGGCGCGGTTCCAGCTACGTGAAGTCGGGTCGGAACGGCCGTTAGAATCATGGTTAAAGCCCACTTCGACATCACGCAACGTCCATCCGGCAAATTCATAATCCGTTGCAAAACCGAGGAACAGCTGAGGCTCGTAGTTCGTTTCACGGAACGGCGAGGACTCCCCGCTGTTAGACAGCTGCCACCAGGATTTCTGCGTGTAAGACGCACCAAGAACCGAGTTCGGCCCCAGAATGCCGCGCCAGAACGGGAAGGCGAGGCTGAGCTGGAACTTCACCTCATCTTTACGCGCATTATCAGACCAGTTATAGGAGCTTATCGCCTCTTTGTTGAGATCGCTGGTCTGGGTGTAAATCACGTAGTTGGTGTCGTACGGATAGAGCGTGAACGGGTTGTCATGCTCCTGAAGAAGGTTCGCAATAATGCTGCCGTGAACGGCAGGTTTATCATGCACCTCTTTGATCGTCGCTTCCTGCGCATATGCTGTGAGGGGCAGCGCAACCGCCGCCAGTAACCAGGCCAGATACGTCCGCATCGGTGGTGTTCTCCTGCAAAAGAGTAAAATTACTTGAATAGTTATGTGGCGAACATTCTACATACTTCTGCGACAACTGCTGCATCCTCGTTTCTGAAAGTGGAATTCCTTATTGCTGAGGCATAAAATCAACATTTCATTAACAATAAGGATGTGATGCCTCATGTCAGCCATGCTTACCGCCGAAGAAGTGTTAAAACTCGTGGGCGAGATTTTTGTTTACCATATGCCGTTTAACCGCGCGCTGGGACTGGAACTGGAGCGTTACGAGAAAGACTTTGCCCAGCTGAGTTTCAACAACCAGCCGATGATGGTGGGTAACTGGGCGCAAAGTATTTTGCACGGCGGTGTGATTGCCTCTGCGCTGGACGTCGCGGCTGGACTGGTCTGCGTAGGCAGTACGCTGACCCGCCATGACACCATTAATGAAGACGAACTCCGCCAGCGTCTGGCGCGCATGGGCACCATTGATTTACGCGTTGACTATCTTCGTCCAGGGCGCGGAAATCGCTTCACCTGTACCAGCAGCCTGCTGCGCGCGGGCAACAAAGTGGCCGTGGCGCGCGTTGAGTTACACAACGAAGAACAGGTTTATATCGCCAGCGCAACCGCCACTTATATGGTGGGTTGAGGCAGCAAAATCGGGTAAAATTAATTCACTTTTTTGTAACGGATTTTCCCGATGGATGCTAAACAGACGCGGCAGGGCGTTTTACTCGCCCTTGCCGCTTATTTTATTTGGGGTATCGCCCCGGCGTATTTCAAGCTTATCGCCTACGTTCCGGCCGATGAGATCCTTACTCACCGCGTCATCTGGTCGTTCTTCTTTATGATTGCGCTGATGAGCCTCAGCCGTCAGTGGTCCGGCGTCAAAACGCTGCTGCAAACCCCGAAGAAGATTTTCCTGCTGGCGCTCTCTGCCGTGCTGATTGGCGGTAACTGGCTGCTGTTTATCTGGGCTGTGAATAACCATCACATGCTCGAAGCGAGCCTGGGGTACTTCATTAACCCGCTGGTGAATATCGTTCTGGGGATGATTTTCCTCGGCGAGCGCTTCCGTCGGATGCAGTGGGTGGCCGTCATTTTGGCCTTCTGCGGCGTGCTGGTGCAGCTGTGGACCTTCGGCTCGCTGCCGATTATTGCCCTCGGCCTGGCGTTCAGCTTTGCCTTCTACGGCCTGGTGCGTAAGAAGATTGCGGTAGAAGCCCAAACCGGGATGCTGTTTGAAACCCTGTGGCTGCTGCCGGTGGCGGCGATTTATCTGTTTGGCATCGCCGACAGCGCCACCAGCCATATGGGCAGCAACCCGTGGTCATTGAACCTGATGCTGATGGCCGCGGGCGTGGTGACCACCATTCCACTGCTGTGCTTCACCGGGGCGGCGACGCGCCTGCGTCTCTCCACGCTGGGCTTCTTCCAGTACATTGGCCCGACGCTGATGTTCCTGCTGGCGGTGGTGTTTTACGGCGAAGTGCCGGGCGCGGATAAGATGGTGACGTTTGCCTTTATCTGGGTAGCGCTGGCGATTTTCGTTGCCGATGCCATTTATACCCAGCGCAGGGCCCGCAAAGGAATGTAGGTGTTTTGTAGGGCGGGTAAGCGCAGCGCCACCCGCCAGATTTTTACAGCCAGTTCCTGCGCTTGAAATAGAGATACGGCGCCAGCCCGGCGAGGATCATAAAGATTATCGCCCCCGGGTAGCCAAAGCTCCACTTCAGCTCCGGCATAAACTCAAAGTTCATCCCGTAGCTGGAGGCCACCAGCGTCGGCGGCAGGAACACCACAGAAACCACCGAGAAGATCTTGATGATGCGGTTCTGCTCGATGTTGATAAAGCCCATCGCCGCCTGCATCAGGAAGTTGACCTTCTGGAACAGGGATTCGTTGTGCGGCAGCAGGGATTCGATATCGCGCAGGATCTCCCGCGCCTGCTCCAGCTGGCCGCCCGGCAGACGCGCCTTGCGCACCAGGAAGTTCAGCGCGCGCTGGGTATCCATCAGGCACAAACGCACCTTCCAGCCGATATCTTCCAGCTCCGCCAGCGTGGAGAGCGCTTCGTCGTACTCATCGCCCTGATGCCCTTCCATGATCACGCGGCTCAGCTTTTCCAGATCGCTGTAGATGTTTTCAATTTCGTCCGCCAGCTGTTCAATTTTGGTCTCGAACAGGTCGAGCAGCAGCTCGTAGGCGTTGCCGTCCACCATCGCCTGGCTGCGGGCGCGCATGCGGTAGAGACGAAACGCAGGCAGTTCGCGCTCGCGCAGGGTAAACAGGCGGCCGTCGCGAATGGTAAACGCCACGGTGGAGTTACCCGCGTGGTCTTCAGCATCTTCAAAGAAGAAGAAGGAGTGAATATGCAGACCGTCTTCGTCTTCAAAAAAACGTGCAGATGCTTCGATATCTTCCAGTTCCGGGCGTGTCGCCAGGCTTTGTCCCAGCTCAGATTGTACGCGCAGGCGTTCATCGTCGTCCGGCTCGACCAGATCCACCCATACGGCATCAATGAGGGGCTGTGACTCTTCGGCTTCAAGCCGAGTCAGTCGGTTATTTTCGAGTTGAAATGCGCTCAACATGACCGGGACTCCCAATGCAAAAAATATCGGACAGTTCGGTGGGCACACAGAAACAAATTGGGTTTCAGACCATTAAACAGCCTGACTCAGCGCGACGGGAATAGTGCAGGTCGCTGACAACCACTAAGGCCATCAGCAAGGGGAGATAGCCTTAGGAGTTGTTCCTGGATGACAGGGAATTGAGCCAGTATCTACTGGGTGTGTCCAAGGCGAATGTCCTCTTAGCGTAATCGTGCGCGCATGTTACGCCAGCTATAACTGTGGCGTCAACACGCAACGGAACGCTGAAGGGCATTAATTGACCTTCAATGTATAAGGCTAGCAGATTATTACAAAATAATGATATTTTTCTGAATGTTAGACTGTTTCCAGCTTCGCATAGGCCGCCACCAGCCATTTGATCCCCTGCCCCTGGAACGCCACCTGCAGGCGGCTGTGCTCGCCGCTGCCTTCCAGATTCACAATGGTACCTTCGCCAAACTTCGAATGGCGCACGCGCTGGCCCAGCTTGTAGCCGGTGTCGGTTTCCGCAATCGGCGAGCCCATGCGCTGATGGCTGACCGGACGGCTGATGCTCGCACGCAGACGCACCTCTTCCACGCACTCTTCCGGCAGTTCACCGATAAAGCGCGACGGACGGTGATAGACCTCTTTACCGTACAGACGGCGGGTTTCGGCGTAGGTCAGCGTGAGTTTTTGCATCGCTCGCGTCACGCCCACATAGGCCAGACGGCGCTCCTCTTCCAGACGTCCGCCTTCATCCAGCGACATCTGGCTCGGGAACATCCCCTCTTCCATACCCACGATAAACACCTGCGGGAACTCCAGACCTTTAGCGGAGTGCAGGGTCATGAGCTGAACCGCATCCTGCCAGGTATCCGCCTGCCCTTCTCCCGCTTCCAGCGCGGCGTGAGAGAGAAATGCCTGCAGCGGCATCAGGTCTTCGTCTTCTTCGTTGTAGCTGAACTGGCGCGTTGCCGTGACCAGTTCCTCTAAGTTCTCAATACGGGTCTGGCCTTTCTCACCTTTTTCCTGCTCGTACATGGTTCTCAAGCCGGAGTCTTTAATCACCCGGTCGGTCTGCACGTGCAGCGGCATGTCGGCCGTTTCCTGCGCCAGCGCGTCAATCAGTTCGAGGAAGCGCTGCAGCGCGCTGGCGGCGCGGCCGGCGAGCGCTTTTTCCTGCAGCAGCTCGCGGCACGCCTGCCACAGCGTGAGCTGACGATCGCGAGAGGCCTGACGCACCACGTCCAGCGTGCGGTCACCAATGCCGCGGGTCGGCGTGTTGACCACGCGCTCAAACGCCGCGTCGTCGTTACGGTTGGCAATCAGGCGCAGATACGAGAGCGCATCTTTGATTTCCTGACGTTCGAAGAAGCGCATGCCGCCATAAATGCGGTACGGCATGCTCACCTGCAGCAGCGCCTCTTCCAGCACGCGCGACTGGGCGTTGCTGCGATAGAGAATGGCACACTGCTCAAGCGCGCCGCCGTTGTCCTGCCAGGTTTTGATGCGGTTCACCACGAAGCGGGCTTCGTCGAGTTCGTTGAAGGCGCAGTAAATCGAAATGGGTTCGCCGTCGACGCCGTCGGTCCACAGCTTTTTCCCCAGACGCCCGTTGTTGTTTTCAATCAGGGCGTTGGCCGCGCTCAGGATATTGCTGGTTGAGCGGTAGTTCTGCTCCAGACGGATGGTCTGAGCGCCAGGGAAATCGGTCAGGAAGCGCTGGATGTTTTCCACCTGCGCTCCGCGCCAGCCGTAAATAGACTGGTCGTCGTCGCCCACGATCATCACCTTGCCGGTATCGCCGGCCAGCAGGCGGATCCACGCGTACTGGATGTTGTTGGTATCCTGGAATTCGTCCACCAGGATATTGGTAAAGCGTTCGCGGTAGTGCTGCAGGATGTGGGGCTTATTCAGCCACAGCTCGTGGGCACGCAGCAGCAGCTCGGCGAAATCCACCAGACCGGCGCGATCGCACGCTTCCTGATAGGCCTTATAAACGTTCTGCCAGGTCTGCTCGACCGGGTTGCCGAAGCTCTGAATATGGTGCGGGCGCAGCCCCTCGTCTTTCTGACCGTTGATGTACCACATCGCCTGACGCGGCGGCCACTGCTTCTCGTCGAGGTTCATCGCCTTGATCAGGCGCTTCAGCAAACGGAGCTGGTCTTCGCTGTCGAGGATCTGGAAATCCTGCGGCAGGTTGGCGTCCATATGGTGCGCGCGCAGCAGGCGGTGCGCCAGGCCGTGGAAGGTGCCAACCCACATGCCGCCCTGGCTGGTGCCCATCAGCTGGGCGATACGGTGGCGCATCTCCGCCGCCGCCTTGTTGGTAAACGTGACCGCCATGATGGAGTACGGGGAGCAGTTCTCCACGCTTTGCAGCCAGGCGATACGATGAACCAGAACGCGCGTCTTACCACTGCCCGCCCCTGCCAGAACCAGCATGTTGGTGCGCGAGGCGGCAACCGCGTCACGCTGTTTGTCATTAAGGCTGTCGAGCAGGTAAGAAACGTCCATTGGCACCGTCACGTCATGTCGGGCAGGCGAATAGTATTCGCCAAAACCCTGTTAATTTATACAGAACAATTGATGATTATATCAGCGTCGTGAGGGATGCCAACCGCGAAATTTCCAGGTGTGGCAGAAGACGGCTATCGGAGGCGATCATCAGGTCTGCGTTTTCCGGCTTGATCCAGCAGGCCTGCATGCCGCAGCGAATGGCACCCGCCACGTCTGTGGTGAGGTCATCCCCCACGTGCAGAATTTCACCCAGCGACAGATTCAGTTTTTCCGCTGCCAGATGGTACATATCGCTAAACGGCTTGGAGCGCCCGTGGGGGCCGGCACGCAGCACAAATTCAAAGTAATCGCCGAGGCCAAACAGCTCAGGCTGGGCATTGCCATTGGTGATGGCCACCAGCGGCCACTTTTCGGCAAGCTTCGCCAGCGTGTCGTGGGTCTCCTGCGGCACGTCGATACGGCTGCGCCATTTGGCGAAGTTTTCCATTGCCGCTTCGGCCCCAATGGCCGCATCCTGCGCGCTCAGACCCACGTTGAGCATCGCCTGCTCAACCGCGCGGCGACGCCATTCGGTCACATCGTGGTAAATGTCCGGCTCGGTCTCCCGCAGGGACTGACGCAGCGTCTGGAAATCCTTGTTCTGCATCGTCTTCAGCGCCGGATGGTAGTTCTGGACAAACGCCAGCGACTCCTGCTCGGTACGCAGGATCACTTCGCGGTTGTCATATAGGGTGTCATCAAGGTCAAACGTCAGGGCTGAAATCTGACCGAGTGGGCGATAAAAACGCATTATTTCCCCCGTTTGGCGCGTGGATGCGCCGCGTCATACACCGAGGCAAGGTGTTGGAAGTCTAAGTGGGTATAGATTTGAGTGGTCGACAGATTCGCGTGGCCAAGCAGCTCCTGCACGCCGCGCAGATCGCCGCTCGACTCAAGCATGTGTGTCGCAAAGGAGTGACGCAGCTTGTGCGGGTGAACGTGGCTGTTCAGCCCCTGCTTAATGCCCCACTCCGCAAATCGCTTCTGCACGTTACGCGCCGAAATCCGCTTGCCGAGTTTCGACAGGAACAGCGCATCCTCTTCTGCGCCAAACAGCCCGCGCAGGTCAAGCCAGTGCTCAATCCAGGATACCGCATTGCGGCCAATCGGCAGGCGGCGCTCTTTGCTCCCCTTGCCCATGACCCACACTTCGCCGGTGTCCAGGTCGAGGTGTTTTAAATCAAGATTAACCAGCTCTGAAAGACGCAGCCCGGCACCGTACATCACCTCCAGCATCGCGCGGTCGCGCACGGCCAGCGGATCGTTTAGGTCGATATCCAGCAGGCGGTTTACGTCGTCGACGTCGATATTTTTAGGCAGATGGCGCGGCGCTTTTGGCGTGGCGATCCCCTTTGCCGGGTTGGCTTTTAAGCCTCCCTGACTGACCAGCCAGTCGAAGAAGCTGCGCAGCGCAGAGAGCCTGAGCGCCAGGCTTGCCGGGCCTAATCCTTTTCTACGGCTACGCACGACAAACCCGCGAACCGTCGCAGCGTCACAGTGTTGCCAGCTTTTCAGGCCGATTTCGTCGGCAATCTGCATGATGGCATCAAGCTGACGCTGGTAGTTGAGCAGGGTAATGGGGCTAAGCTGACGCTCCACGCCCAGATAGCGCAGAAAGCGCGAGACGTCAGTGGCGAGCAGTGCGTCCGTCATACGCGCTCAATCCAGCGCTCCAGCAGCTCAGGCAGCATCAGGGCAATCTCCTGCAGCAGGTGCGTGGCTTGCCCTTGCTCATAGTGATGTGCGTCTCGGCTGGTAAATAACATCACGCCCAGATCGCCATCGCGCCCCATCAGCGACATCGCTACCGAGCCTATCGCTTTAGCTTCGGGTAACACCACCAGCAGTTCAGGTCCGTTCAATGGCCCCAGGTAGTGATGCTCATGGCCCAGACGCTGTATGCGTAACGGTTCAAACGCCTGACGGCTAATTGCCAGATGAGTAAACCCCGACGGTGCGCCAATGCGCCAGCGGTCAGGGAAAAGACGGATCGTTGCGCCCGCCAGCCCAAGCTCGCGCGCCCAGCGATGGAAGCGGCTGAGGAATTCTTCGAGACTGTGCGCCGACGCCAGACGCGCCTGCAGATGCAGCAAACGATAGAACAGGCTTTCGTTAGTGCTAGCCTGTTCCATCAGCAGCGTCATGTTCTCTTCAAGCTGATTAATGTGGTTGCGCGAGCGCGCCATGTGCCATTCGACCAGCGACACGGTTCCGCGAACCGGATGCGGCACACGCATCTCTTCGACGACGCGTGCATTGCGAATAAAAAACTCAGGATTGCGCAGCAGATAATCAACAACAGCTCTGTCGTCCAGCTCCGTCACTGTTTCCTGCAGTTCTTCCCCTGGTTGTTTCATAGATGGATAAACCCGTCATAGACATGTGCCGCCGGGCCAGTCATATACAGTGGATGACCCGGTCCTTTCCAGGCGATATCAAGCCGACCGCCCGGTAACTCCACGCGAACTTCTTCAGCCAGTAACCCCTGAGAGATGCCCACGGCCACTGCCGCACAGGCACCGCTTCCGCAGGCCTGCGTCTCGCCCGCGCCGCGCTCGTAAACCCGCAGGCGGATGTGCTCGCGCTTCACCACCTGCATAAAACCGATGTTCGCGCGCTCCGGGAAACGTTCGTGGCTTTCCAGCACCGGGCCGAGCGTTTCGACGGCGGCAGTTTCCACATCATCAACCTGAATCACGCAGTGCGGGTTACCCATGGAGACGACGCCGCACAATACTGTCTGCTCGGCCGCACGCATAATATAGGTCTTTTCCGCTTTGTTTGCGCGAAACGGCACGACGGAGGGCTCGAAGTTCGGCTCGCCCATGTTCACGCGCACCAGCTCATCGTCGGTGACGCTGAGCACCATGCGGCCATTGGCCGTGCTGACGCGAATATCACGCTTGTTGGTCAGCCCTTTCAGGCGAACAAAGCGGGCGAAACAGCGCGCGCCGTTGCCGCACTGATTCACCTCGCTGCCGTCCGCGTTAAATATGCGGTAGTGAAAATCGAGGTCGGGATCGTACGGTGGCTCAACCACCAGCAGCTGATCGAACCCCACGCCCAGATGCCGATCCGCCAGGCGACGGATCAGTTCCGGGGAGAAAAACACATTCTGCGTTACCGCGTCGACGACCATAAAATCGTTGCCAAGGCCATGCATTTTAGAGAACTGCATCATTTGCTCCATTGCGCGGGTACAGAACGTTGTCGTCAGAGATTTACCTGAGTCGGACCACCGTTGTTGCCACGATCGTTAGTATCTGGCGTAGATGACTCAATGCCGCTGTTCACAGGTTTCGTCGGCGGCGGCGCGGTTTTATCCGCTGGCGGGAAGTACAGGGGTCCCTTCAGTCCGCAGCCAGTCAGGCTAAACAGCGTGATGAGAACGGCAAGCGTTCGGAAAGCGTTTTTCATTATAAAGTTGCCCGTAAGTTCAAATCTGTTTCTATCATCGCAGGAGAAGACACAAAAGCAAGAGTTTGCCGCTTTCCTGCAACGGGATTTATTTAGGGTTATACTGCCGGCATCACGAAAAACAGGAACAAAACCATGAACGACAGTGAATTCCATCGCCTTGCCGACAACCTGTGGATGACCATCGAAGAGCGTCTTGACGACTGGGACGGCGACAGCGATATCGATTGTGAAATCAACGGCGGTATTCTGACCCTGAGCTTCGAAAATGGCAGCAAAATTATTATTAACCGCCAGGAGCCGCTTCACCAGGTATGGCTGGCAGCTAAACAGGGCGGCTATCATTTCGATCTGAAAGACGGGGAATGGGTTTGCGACCGTAGCGGCGTCACGTTCTGGGATCTGCTGGAACAGGCGGCGACCGCGCAGGCGGGTGAGAAAGTGAGTTTCAGGTAGTTTTGTTGCCCGGTGGCGGCTACGCCTTACCGGGCCTATAACGGCTCGGACCGTAGGCCGGGTAAGCGTCAGCGCCACCCGGCGAAAAGGCTCAGGAGAAATACTGCTGCAGCAGTGGCGCGGTGTCCTGATTTGCAGGCGCGACAGGCGTGACGGCCTGGGTCCGGAACGGAATCACCTGCGTACGACCATCGACGTTCACAATCTGGTAGAACTGCGGCAGGTTAAAGTTGATAAAGCTTGAGCCGTAGGTGAAACGGTCATGGGAAGAGGAGTAGAAGCGGCTGACGTCGCGCACCAGCTCCTCTTTACTGCCTTCACAATGGTGATACACCTCGGCGCGGTTGGTCTCATCCAGAATGTAGATGTTAAAACCGGCATCGTCGCCCGACTCTTCGAAGAAGAACTGAATAATCCCTTCACTGGCAAAGCCGTCCACCACCTGCGGCAGCTTAACGTGGTTGGTTTCCACCTGCACCGACAGGCCATGCAGCTTGTTATGCGAAATCGCGCCGTAGAACTCGATGGCGTTTTCCAGCTTCTGTACCGACACGTTGAGACGTTCGAAGAACAGTCCCCAGGTCTGGCCGGAGACGCGCAGCGCTTTAAAGCGTCCGGTTTCCTGACGTGTGCTGGAGAGACGCAGTTCAATACACTCTGAAACCAGCTGCTGCACGCGGGTACGGATTAAACCGCGCAGGTGCTGGCTATAGCAGAACACTTCCACGCTGTCCGGCGGCGCGGCATCCTGATGCATCTTGCCGAGAATAGTTTTCAGCGCTTCGATCATCGCCTGCTCGCCGTTGAAGTGCAGGGTACGCACTTCGTTCCACGAGTTGCGGTAAAGCAGATCCACGCTGCCCACCAGGCAATTTTGCTGCTCGCCAAAGCTAAAGACGTCCAGCTTGCGGAAGTCAAAATGGACCACCTGATTGCGGAAGGCCGCCGTCGGGTCGTACTCCAGGTTAACAATGATCGCCAGATGACGAATCTCACACGGGCTGTAGAGCGCCTTCGGCGTTGGCGCAGGCAAACGCAGCGGGAAGTGGTGTGAAACATCCGCCACCATCTCCTGCAGCTTAGCGAGATCAACCACCTCGTTGCCTTTGATAAACAGGCGGGTACGCGAAGTCAGCAGACCGTTGAACCAGGCCCAGGCCACCAGCTTGTTCAGATAGCGGTTATATTCCAGCGGCTGATGGCTGATAATTGAATCCATGCTTGGCGCACGGTTGTAAAGATACCACCCGGTGCGGTTCGCGCGACCCGGCGGGACATAGATAAAGGTCAGATTCGGTTCAGACAGGTCAGGCGAAATCTGCGGGTTAACCAGGGTAACTTTACCCGGCAGCGCTTCAAACGCGGCGTACAGCTTACGGGTCAACACCCCGATATCCTGCGGGCTGGCGGAAACGCTGAGGTTGTTACGGCGCGCAAAGCGGATCAGGTTACGGTAGCTTTGCATCATCGCATCGAGCAGTTCGTTGTGCGCTTCACGCACCTGATCGATTTTCCAGTTGGCCCGGTTGTCGAGCATGGACAGACGCGCTTCGTCCCATCCCCACTCTTTCACTAACTGACTAACCACTTCACGACGCCAGCCCACGCAGGCGCGCTCGCGGCTCAATTTCTCACACACTTTGAGATAGAAACATCGACGCACCAGGTCAAGACGCGTGGTGTCGTCAATGGCTTTCAGGTATTCGGTCACGCGCTCCAGCATCATGCAGTAGGCGTCCAGCCCGAAGGAGACGATCTCCCCATCGTGCAGACGCTGCTTGATATCTTTCGCCAGCAGGCGTGGTGTTGGGTATTCCCAGGAATAGGCTTCCAGCAGCAGCGTTTTCAGCACCGCTTTGTACGGCGAGTCGATACTCTTATAAAGCTGCCAGAGGCTTGCGCCAAAGTACTCTTCCGCTGACAAAGAGCTCAGGCCGCCGAGGTCCAGCCATTCGTTTGGCGTCAGTACGCCCTGCGAATAGAGCGACATGACGTAATCGTCGTAATGCTCTTCTTCATCGCACGGGACCATATTCCACAGAATACGCTTCCCGGCCAGGCGAACGGCCGTACGGTAAAATTCATCCAGCAACAGGATGTGCTGGGTCGAGCCGCAGTCCTCACCACCCAGACTGCCGCTTTCATTATGGCGGAAACGGTTTTCATCAATCAGGAAGAAGCTCACTTCCACGCCAAGCGACGCCGCCCAGCTTTCCAGCAGGCTGCATTTACGCTGCAGAAGCTGACGCTCTTCGTTATCGAGCCAGGATTGATGACAGACCCAGATATCCAGGTCTGAAGAACAGCTTTGCCCTACCGATGAGGTACTCCCCATAGAGTAAACGCCGGTAATCGGCAGTTCACCTTTCGGGGACTCCTGTGGCGGCATGCCGCGATAGAGCTCAAGCTCGTTCAGATAATGCTGTTGGGTTTCATCAGGCGTGAAAAGGCAAATGCCCTGGGGAACGTTACCGTCAAGGTAGCCAGGCATTAGCGGATGGTGATAGTGCAATAATGTCGGCAGCAGACTGTATACCTGCTGGAAAGCAGGGCCCATGGCAGCAAGCGCGCGATCCACACGCAGTTGATTTATGGCATCCAGTCTCTGTTTCAGAGTCTCAATATAGAGGTACAAGACGTATCGCCTGATGTTTCCGGGTGGCGCAAGCTATTCAAAACACGAATAACAGCGGGCCCGCAGTATTTCAAAAAGATAACCGTTACCCTTTTTCGCCCTTATCATTATGGTGGTACCGACGAAAAAATGGTCTAAAACGTGATCAATTTAACACCTTGCCGGTTGACCGTAAAGAAAGATGCGCTACATACAAGTGTAGCACCGTTCTGTACGTGTAAATTCCTGAATACGGCTATGGCCGACGAATACGCCGCCTTGTCCCTCTCACGCTTCATCAACCGTAAAACTGCCATCCCAGAGTCAACAATGTTAGGATGGTTAGCGATTGATAATGACGGTAACAAGCATGTTAGACAATGTTTTGAGAATTGCCACACGCCAAAGCCCTCTCGCGCTCTGGCAGGCACATTATGTTAAGCAGCGCCTCGAAGCCTGCCACAGTGGATTGCGCGTCGAACTGGTGCCAATGGTCACGCGCGGTGACGTGATCCTGGATACGCCGCTGGCGAAAGTGGGCGGTAAAGGCCTGTTTGTCAAAGAACTGGAACTGGCATTGCTTGAGAACCGCGCCGATATCGCCGTACATTCGATGAAAGACGTGCCCGTCGAGTTCCCGGAAGGGCTGGGGCTGGTGACCATCTGCGAGCGCGAAGATCCGCGTGACGCATTTGTCTCTAACCACTACGATTCGCTCGATGCGCTGCCTGAGGGTAGCGTGGTTGGCACGTCCAGTTTACGCCGTCAGTGTCAGCTGGCGGAGCGTCGTCCTGACCTGATCATTCGCTCGCTGCGCGGGAACGTCGGCACGCGTCTGGGCAAGCTGGATAACGGCGATTACGATGCCATTATTCTCGCTGTTGCAGGCCTGAAACGTCTGGGGCTAGAGGAACGCATTCGCGTGGCGTTACCGCCAGAGCTGTCGCTGCCGGCCGTTGGCCAGGGTGCCGTTGGCATTGAGTGCCGTCTGGACGATACGCGTACCCGCGAACTGCTTGCCCCGCTGAACCATGACGAGACCGCTACCCGCGTTAAAGCCGAGCGTGCTATGAATACCCGCCTCGAAGGGGGATGCCAGGTTCCGATTGGCAGCTATGCTGAATTGACGAATGGCGAACTGTGGCTGCGCGCGCTGGTGGGTGCCCCGGACGGTTCGCAGATGGTGCGCGGCGAGCGTCGCGGTAAAGCGCAAGATGCCGAACAGCTTGGCGTTTCGCTGGCAGAAGAGTTACTGGATAACGGTGCCCGCCAGATTCTGGCTGACGTTTATAATGGAGAACCCCCTGCATGAGTATTCTCGTCACCCGCCCTTCTCCCGCAGGAGAGCAATTAGTGAGCCGTCTGCGCGCACTGGGGCGGGTGGCCTGGAGTTTTCCGCTTATTGAATTCTCCCCGGGTCGGGAGCTCTCTGCGCTTGCCGACCAGATGAATACCCTTCAGGAAGGCGACCTGCTGTTTGCACTGTCGCAACATGCCGTGGAATTTGCCCACGCGCAGCTGCAGCTGCAGGGGCTGTCCTGGCCAACCGCTCCGCGCTATTTCGCGATTGGCCGTACAACGGCGCTGGCGCTGCATACCGTAAGCGACGCGGATGTTCGTTACCCGTTAGATCGGGAAATCAGTGAAGTCTTGCTACAATTACCTGAATTACAAACCATTGCCGGAAAACGTGCGCTGATTTTACGCGGTAACGGCGGGCGCGAACTGTTGGGTGAAACGCTGCGCGAGCGCGGGGCTAACGTCACGTTCTGCGAGTGCTACCAGCGTTGTGCAAAACATTACGACGGTGCAGAAGAGGCGATGCGCTGGCATACGCGCGGTATTACGACCCTGGTCGTAACCAGCGGTGAAATGCTCCAGCAGCTCTGGTCACTTGTGCCGCAATGGTATCGTGAAAACTGGTTACTCCACTGTCGGCTTCTGGTCGTCAGTGAGCGTCTGGCGAACCAGGCCCGGGAGCTGGGCTGGCATGATATTCGGATCGCTGATAACGCTGACAACGATGCGCTGCTGCGCGCATTACAATAACTCTCAAATGGGAAGCCATAATGACGGAACACGATAAATCCTCCGCCGTGGTTGAAGAGACCAGGGAGACTGTGGAGACAACGCCACAGCCAGAGACGACTGAGAAAACCGCTGAGAAGAAAAACGGCAGCAACAAAACGAGCCTCACGCTGAGCGCGATTGCCATCGCCATTGCGCTGGCAGCAGGTGTTGGCCTGTACGGTTTGGTGAAGCAACAGGGTGCTAACCAGACGTCCACCAGCGATGCGCTGGTGAATCAGCTCACTGCCCTGCAAAAAGCGCAGGAGACGCAAAAAACCGAACTGGAAACCGTGATTAAACAGCAGGCCGCCGCGCTTGCCGATGCGAACAGCAAACAGGAAGAGCTGACCAAACAGCTGGGCGAAGTGCAGCAGAAAGTCGCCACGATTTCCGGCACCGATGCCAAAACCTGGCTGCTCTCGCAGGCTGATTTCCTGGTGAAGCTCGCCGGACGCAAGCTCTGGAGCGATCAGGACGTCACCACTGCCGCCGCGCTGCTGAAAAGCGCTGATGCAAGCCTGGCAGACATGAACGACCCAAGCCTCATCACCGCACGTCGTGCGATCACCGAAGACATCGCCAGCCTCTCCGCCGTCTCACAGGTGGACTACGACGGCATTATCCTTAAAGTGAACCAGCTTTCGAATCAGATTGATAACCTGCAGCTGGCGGATAACAACGACGACGACTCCCCGATGGACTCCGACGGCACCGAGCTTTCCACCTCCCTGAGCGAATGGCGCGTGAACCTGCAAAAAAGCTGGCAAAACTTTATGGACAGCTTTATCACCATCCGCCGCCGCGACGAAACCGCCGTACCGCTGCTGGCGCCGAACCAGGATATCTATCTGCGGGAAAACATTCGTTCCCGTCTGCTGGTAGCGGCACAGGCCGTGCCGCGTCATCAGGAAGAGACCTACAAGCAGGCGCTGGATAACGTCTCAACGTGGGTACGCGCTTACTACAACACCGATGATGCGACGACCACCGCCTTCCTCGAAGACATTGATAAACTGAGCCAGCAGAACATCACCATGAACGTGCCGGATAAGCTGGAAAGCCAGCCGATTCTGGAGAAGCTGATGCAGACGCGCGTGCGTAACCTGCTGGCGCAGCCGGGCGTACCGGCAGAGCAGACGGGCGGAGCGGCAGCCGCTCCTGCTTCCGCACCCGCGCCTGAAAGCGCGCCGCAGGGAGAGTAACGATGCTAAAAGTCCTCTTACTCTTTATCCTGCTGATCGCCGGGATCGTCCTGGGGCCAATGCTTGCCGGTCATCAGGGCTACGTCCTGATCCAGACCGATAACTACAACATTGAAACCAGCGTAACGGGTCTGGCGATCATTCTGATCCTCGGCGTGGTGGTGCTGTTTGCTCTCGAGTGGATCCTGCGTCGTATTTTCCGCACCGGTGCCCATACGCGCGGCTGGTTCGTTGGCCGCAAGCGTCGCCGCGCCCGCAAACAGACCGAACAGGCGCTGCTTAAGCTTGCAGAGGGTGACTATCAGCAGGTTGAAAAGCTGATGTCGAAAAACGCCGATCATGCCGAACAGCCGGTGGTGAACTATCTGCTGGCTGCCGAAGCGGCGCAGCAGCGCGGTGACGAAGCCCGCGCCAATCAGCACCTGGAGCGGGCGGCAGAGCTGGCGCATGGCGACCCGATTCCGGTGGAAATTACGCGCGTTCGTCTGCAGCTGGCGCGCAATGAAGATCACGCGGCTCGCCACGGTATTGACCGCCTGCTGGAAGTCGCGCCACGCCATCCGGAAGTGCTGCGTCTTGCCGAGCAGGCCTATATTCGTACCGGCGCGTGGGGCTCGCTGCTGGACATCATTCCGTCGATGGCGAAGGCCGAGGTCGGTGATGATGAACATCGTGATGAGCTTCAGCGCCTGGCGTGGATTGGCCTGATGGATCAGGCGCGCGCCGATCTGGGCAGCGACGGTCTGAAAACGTGGTGGAAGAATCAGAGCCGTAAAACGCGCCAGCAGATCCCTCTGCAGGTGGCGATGGCGGAACATCTGATTGAATGTGACGATCACGACACCGCACAGGAGATCCTTCTCGACGGCCTGAAGCGCCAGTACGACGATCGTCTGGTGATGGTGATCCCGCGCCTGAAAACCAACAACCCTGAGCAAGTCGAGAAAGTGCTGCGTCAGCAGATTAAAAACGTCGGCGACCGCCCGCTGCTGTGGAGCACGCTCGGTCAGTCGCTGATGAAGCACGGTGAATGGCAGGAGGCGAGCCTCGCCTTCCGCGCGGCGCTGAAGCAGCGTCCTGATGCCTTTGACTACGCGTGGCTTGCCGATACGCTGGACAAGCAGCATAAGCCGGAAGAGGCAGCCGCCATGCGCCGCGATGGGCTGTTGCTGACGCTGCAAAATAACGGTAACCCGCAATAAATAAAAAGGAGGCCAGACGGCCTCCTTTTTTTATCGCCTTTCTCCTGCTACATTCTTTACACCCACATCTGTAAACGAACCCGCCAATGTAACGATGTCTTTTCATTAACCTTTTTTCACACACGCGCACTTTCTGCAGCGTGGATTAAATCGTTTTTGAAAGGAAATCTTCATGAACTCGCTTTTGTATGCACTTATTGAAGCGCTGCGCTGCCACCGCTGGCTGCGCCTGCTTGCCTGTGCTTTTATATTCTCTTCGCTGGGAAATGGTTTAACCCAGGTCGTGGTATTTGGTTTACTGTTAGCGTGGTCGGCCTCGCCCGCCCTGCTAACCCTCGCTTTTCTTTTCGCTACGGTTCCGGGATTCATCGGCAGCGCGATCGGCGAAAAGCTGTGCTCGCGCTATTCTCCGCTATCCCTGCTGATACTGACCGAGGGGCTGGGATTGCTCGCCCTGCTCTTCCCTCTTCTCGGTGCGGGTTATCACAGCATTGCCTCACTACTCGCCGTGCAATCCACCGAAGCGCTGCTCAGCGGGATGAGTTGGCCCGCGCTGACAATGCTCTTTAAGCGCGGACTTAGCGAAGCAGAGCTGCCTGCTGCGACCTGTCTGGAAAATGTGATTTTTGCTTCTCAGGTGTTATTGGGTACCGGACTCGGCGTGATGCTGTTCAAGCAGACCTCCGTGTTTACCTTGCTGGCTATTGATGCCGCCAGCTTTCTCGGGTCGCTGTTGCTGCTGTGGCTGGCTGGACGCCGGTTTTCTGCGCCATTGCTACCGCTCCCCAGAGAAGAGGCAGCCCCCGCGCCACTGCGCTGGCGGACGTTGACCGTTCGGCAAAAGCGCAGCCTGCTCATTCTGCCGGCGCTGGCGGCCGTCGGCTCACCGGCTATGGCGCTACTTCCGGCTCTGGCGCAGCAGCTCCATCCTCAGGATGCGGCGGGCCTTGCTCTGCCTCTGCTTTTCGCAAGGAGCATGGGACAACTTTGCGGCCCCATGCTGCTAAAAAAAGAGAGCCTGACGCGCTTTGCCGGTCACACGCCGCGAATCATCGTTTGTCTCGGTATCTTTCTGGCCGCTTATGGAATGCTGCCATTATTGTCCGGGTGGATGGCATGTGCGCTGGGGATGGTTTTTATCGCGCACTTAGCCTCGAACGTTCTCTTCGCGGCCGGCACGTTTGGCGTACTGAGCAGTTTTCATATCACGCAAACCGCGTCGGCCAGCGGTAAAGCCTGGCGCTGGCAAACGCTCAGCGCCTCTCTTTTCACCGGCATTACAGCGATGGTGGCAGTTGGGCTTGGCTCAGTGCTGGCGCTCTATACGGTCTCGTCAGCCGCCCTGCTGTTGGTCGCCCTGATCATGCGTGGGTATCGGGAATAAGACATAAAAAAACGCCTGCTATAAAAGCAGGCGTTAAAACAGGTCTGTAAGACAACATATTTGGTGCTTCACTCAACGTTATGTCCATGGTGTCTGATGAGGCCGAAGCGACATCTGTCAGTGGACGATAAGCACCGTAAATGGCTCTGCGTCATTCCTGAGTTTATGAGGCACTAAGGCGAACATAAGAGATGGAATGAGCATCTACGCGTATATTATTGCACGTAACGTGCCAACATGACATCCAGAAGTTTTACATGACGCAACATTTTAAGATAAAAGGAAATTATGCTGTTGGGCGCCGTCTTAATCGCTACAACATATCGGTCAATGCAGAAATATGTCGCCAGGAGGAGACAGCAAAACCCATGGATAATAAATATGTTTATTTTCAAATAATTATATGTCGCTGAATCGCGACAATGAAACAGGACGCTGTCGGGGAATGACTACAAGTGTGAAAAAGTGGCAGAAAACAAAAAACCCCGCCGAAGCGGGGTTCAAAATTGGTCGGCGAGAGAGGATTCGAACCTCCGACCCACTGGTCCCAAACCAGTTGCGCTACCAAGCTGCGCTACTCGCCGATGTACTGCTTTTTTGAATTTTTAGTTCAATTCATTTAAAAAGTCGTGGTGCGAGGGGGGGGACTCGAACCCCCACATCCAAAGGACACTAACACCTGAAGCTAGCGCGTCTACCAATTCCGCCACCTTCGCAATTCACAACTCTTTCAAATAATGGGGTGGCTAATGGGATTCGAACCCACGACAACTGGAATCACAATCCAGGGCTCTACCAACTGAGCTATAGCCACCACTGTATTCTTTCACGCGGTACTGACTACTTCTCAGACCACCGCAGCTCCAGCACCGGGTTAATGGTGCGCCCGACAGGATTCGAACCTGAGACCTCTGCCTCCGGAGGGCAGCGCTCTATCCAGCTGAGCTACGGGCGCTTAGCGCCGTTGCGGGGCTGGATATTACGTACCTCCGTCCCCGCTGTCTAGTGCTTTTTTGAAAAAAATGCGCGTTTGGTTATGGTTTGCACATTTTGCCGCTTATTCCTCCACTTTCTGCGTGGTGGCACGGCGACCCAGGCCAAAAAGCTTATAAGCAGCCGTCACGGCCGCCAGGAAGATCACCCCGACAAACAGCGACATGCGGGTATCTTCATTAAAGTACATCCCGATTAATACGCAAATCAGGAACGCCATCGTCAAATAGTTCGCATAGGGGAACAGAATGGAGCGGAACGGATGGCTTTCAATCGCCTTTTTATGCGCATGACGGAAACGCAGCTGGCTGATGAGGATCACAAACCACGGCACCATGCCCGGCAGTACGCTGGCGCTATAGACATAAACGAACACGCGCTGCGGATTAGGGATGATGTAATTCAGGCAGGAGCCAACCAGCAGGATAGCAATGGAGACCGCCACACCAGCCACCGGCACGCCTGCACGTGAGACTTTACTCATCGCCGAAGGCAGCTGGTTATTCTTTGAAAGTGCATAAAGCATCCGCCCGCAGCTGTACATCCCGCTGTTACAGCCTGACAGCGCTGCCGTCAGGACCACAAAGTTGATGATACCCGCCGCCGCCGTGATGCCAATTTTGGCGAAGGTTAATACAAACGGGCTACCCGTCGTGCCAATTTCATTCCACGGGAAGATAGTCACGATGACGAAGATCGCGCCCACGTAGAAAATCAGGATACGCCACAGCACTTTGCCCACCGCGCTACGCAGCGTAACCTGCGGGTTTTTCGCTTCACCGGCGGTAATGCCGATCAGCTCTACGCCCTGATACGAGGCCACAACGATACACAACGCCGTCAGGAAGCCCTTCCAGCCGCCGGCGAAGAAGCCGCCGTTTTCGGTCAGGTTGCCAAAGCCGATAGCGTGTCCACCGTTGCCAAAGCCGAAGAAAATCACGCCCAGGCCGACGACAATCATCACGATAATGGTGGTGACTTTGATCATTGCGAACCAGAACTCGATTTCACCGTAAAGACGCACGGCAGCCAGGTTTGCCAGGGCCACCAGCCCCACGGCAATCAGCGCGGGTATCCACTGGACCATATCCGGGAACCAGAACTGAACGTAGACCCCTATCGCGGTGATCTCCGAGATGCCCACCGCCATCCACATGAACCAATATGACCAGGCCGTCAGATAGCCGAAGAACGGGCTCATATAGCGATGCGCGTAAACGGCAAAGGAGCCGGTTACCGGCTCCAGGAAGAGCATTTCGCCCATGGAGCGCATGATGAAGAAAACAAACAGCCCGGCAATAATGTACGCCAGTAATACGGAAGGGCCTGCCCATTTGAGCGTGCTTGCCGAGCCCATAAACAGGCCCACGCCGATAGTGCCGCCCAGCGCTATCAGTTCTATATGACGAGCTTCCAGCCCACGCTGTAGCTCCGGTTTTTTCTCTGCCATAGATCCTCGATTGTGTTTGCGGTTTCCCGGCTTAAGGCCGGGTATTGTTTTTTAGGGGTACTAAAATACGGAGCGAATGGTTTCTTAAAATCTGCCAAATGGCAAACGATGCATTAAAAAAATGAATGCATTGCACAGATTATCAGCAGTTTTGCAGGCGAGTTGCAGCGCGAATAGCATATCGCGCTACATTTTGATTACATTTTCCCGGTGTAATGCCAGGCGAGGTAGCGTAGCAGTCGGATCTGTCGTTTAAGGCGCGTCGGTTGCGATAACAGGCGGTACAGCCACTCCAGCCCCAGATTTTGCCAAACCTTCGGCGCGCGCTTAACGTGGCCGGTAAAGACGTCGTACGTGCCGCCGACGCCCATGTAGAGAGCGTCCGGACAAACCTGACGGCAGTCACGCATCAGGATCTCCTGGCGCGGGGAACCCATCGCCACGGTGACAATTTTCGCCCCGCTGTCGCGAACGCGCTCAAACAGAGCCTGCCGTTCTTCAGGTTTGAAATAACCATCCTGGCTGCCGACAATATTAACATTCCATTGACGACGAAGTTTCTCCTCGGTCTGGGCCAGTATCTCCGGCTTCCCGCCAATCAGGAACACTGGCGTGCCCTGCGCGCCTGCGCGAGCCATAAGCTGCTCCCAGAGATCGGCACCCGCCACGCGGGAAACATTAGCGTCAGGGTACTTTTTACGGATAGAGCGGACCACGCTGATCCCGTCCGCGTATTTGAATTCAGCCGCGCCGATCAGGCTTTTGACCTCCGCGTTATCTTCTACGGCCAACATCTTTTCCGCATTGATGGCGACCAGCGTGCCGGATTTCATCTGGCCGTCGGCGAACAGAAAATCCAGCGCGTGCTGCATGTTGCGCCAGCCAATAAGCTGCAGACCACGTAGCGCATAGCGCGGTGCAGAAATGTTATCAGTCATTACTATCCTTACTCAGACTTGCGACAGCGTCGTGCTGCCCTGCCGCTCGCGCTTGTGCACAAGCCCTGCGCTGTCAAACAGCCAGTACAACAGTTTGGCCAGTAGCAGGCAGAGGCCGAAAACCACCATGAAGAAGACCACGCGCGAAACGAACGAGTCCAGTCCTTCGCGCGCCAGAACGATCATATTGAAAATGGCACCAAAGCAGAAGCTGTGCAAAATGGCTGCTTTATAGCGGTTGGTCTCTTCGTTGCCGCGCAGGTAAAGCCAGTCGAACCACTTTATGATCAACCCCACGGCAACCGCTCCAGGCAGAATGAACCACGCCCCGCCCATCACCACCAGTGAACCGATAAGCGTAGGCGAGATTGCCAGACCGGAATGGTTGTTCAGCACTTCCCAGGTAAAGTAGTTCGCCGTATTTAGCACCACGCCAGGCCGGTCCGGCCATAGCCAGGAAGGGATAAAGACGTAGAAGTCGCGAACAATCGGCGCCAGCCCCTGGAAATCAATCTTGTCGTAGTTTTGCAGCAGCAGTGCCAGGTTTTCCCACGGCGAGAACGTATCGCGCGTGAGGTAGAGGAACGTGTAAAACGCCTCATCACCCGCCACGTTCATTCCATACCGCTTCAGCGCCAGCCAGAACATCCCCACAATGCCAAACACCCCTGCCGCAACCAGCATCCACAGCGAGATCCAGCCACGGATGATGCCGATAAACAGGAAGATGGCAAAGGCGATGATGATGTTGGCGCGCGTACCGCCCACAATCATGTAGGTCAGGATGCCAAACGCGACGGTACTGACCAGGAAGAAGAGCCACGCTTTGCTGTCCTGGCGCAGGAAGAAGATCACCAGCATCGCCGGGATGAAGAAGTAGAAGAACCGCTTAAGCGCCACGCCCGAGACTTCAGCAGAAAAAATCTGGCTGTAGGAGTGAAGCTTAAAAAGCAGGAAGCCGTTATGCATGAAGAAGATGCCGACACTGACCAGGGCAATCGTCATCAGCATCACCCACGTCAGATGGGTCTCCACCCGGTTCATGGTAAAAAGCGCCCGGCGCGGCGCGTCGGCGTGCGCTGAACGCAGACGCGTTTTATAGGTGACGTAGTACACCGCATAGAAGCAGGTCGCCGCCAGAAGCGCCTGGAGGAGAATTTCCGGCGGCGCGACGCTCACGTCAAAACGGAAGACCAGAATGCTGGTCAACGGGAAACCGAAAAAGAACGTCAGCAGAAACAATAGCGAGAAGAAAACGTTAAAGTTGAAACGCACGCGGCGGAACTCAAACCAGGTGAGCGTGGCGATAAACAGGGCGCTCAGAAGCCAAACGACCAGCAAACCGCTGAATTGCAACTGGCTCATGCGTTGTCTCCTGCAGCGATACGCAGCGCACGGTGCCACGGCGTGAGGTAATTCGGGCTAAAGAAGTCGATGGAATTTTTATCCACCAGCGCCAGCTGCCGCTGTGCTTCCCGAACAACCTCTTCATTGAGCACATCGGTAGTGAACAGCACCGGAAGATGCTGTTCGGCCATATCCTGCCAGAACGGGTTGTCGCGGTTGAGCACGCAGGGGATCCCCGCCTGAATCAGCAGGCACAGTGTGCCAATGCCCTGCTGACGGGCAAAGATGAAATAGCCGAGGTCGCATTTTCTCAGCAGCGTAAGGTATTCATCAAATTCCAGCTTATCCCGCAGAATATTCAAGTTATCCGCGCTGAATAAGGCGAGCCCCTGCTGGCGAACCTCATCAATGTAGGCGTCATTGTTGGCGGGATAGCCCATCGGCACCACCACGTTTACCGTATCGCCAAACTGCTGATGCACCGCCCTGAGCGCCGCGACATGTTCGTTACTGCGATCGCCGGAGTTCCCCACCAGGATCGTCAGCTTGCCTTCACGCACCGTGGAGTCATTCGCCATGGCGTTCAGCGCCGGATCCATGCGGGTCGGGAAATAGAGTAGTTCGCCGCGCACGTTTGGGTGCTGCTTCGCAAAATAGTTGAGATCGCCACGGGTAGCAAAAACGCAGCCCACCCTTCCCTGTGCCATACGACGCAGCGGATAGAAAAGACGGAATTTCCAGCCGCGGGAGACTTCGTAGAGATCGGCGCCCCAGATATGCCAGCTACACTGGGAAGGCTTGATCCCCCCGCTGAGGAGTCCCAGCCACAGGCCGGTATTAAACTGCCCGTGGAAGAAAAATCGCTGGTCACGATCCGCTTTGGCTTTGGCAATAACTGCCTTCGCCAGCGCGGCCTTATTCGGCCAGAAGCTCATCTTCAGCGCCGGAAATGCGGCGCTCAGGCCCTTATCCTGACCTGTAACCATAAACTCGCGCGCATCAGGATTACCCGATGCCAGCTCGTCGTTGAAGAACCGCAAAACGGTCTGGTTATGGTGTGGGATATCCGATCCCAGGATGTGAATCAGTGCAGTCATGCGCGTTTACGCCACAATAAAAATACGCCGCAACAGGCAGCGAAATAAACGATATAGGTTGCCATGTAGGCCTGAGCCGCCCCCAGCGCACCGTGCGCGGGTATCAGCCAGTGCGAGAACGAGGTCAGCAACGCAAACTGGCTAATTTCCGCCAGGATATACAGCCGCAGGGACGCTTTCGCGATCACCAGATAGCCGAAAACGTAAGCCCCCACTTTCAGCACATCGCCCACCAGTTGCCAGGCAAAGAGATCGCGCATGGCGGTGAACTTTGCCGAGAACAGCAGCCAGATGGCGACATCGCGCAATAGCCAGACGGTAAAGCTGGCAGCCGCAACAGCCGGCAACACAAAGCGCAGAGATCGGAAAATCTCACGGGTAATATCCTGCCTGGACGTCAGACGCGATAATGTTGGCAGCAAATAAACGCTAAAGGAAGCCGTAATAAACTGGAGGTAGGCGTCGGAAATGCTGCTCACACCCTGCCAGATCCCGACTTCATCCCAGCTGTAATGCGCCGCCAGCAGGTTTCGCATCATCACGTAGGCCACGGGCAGCGTAACGGAGGTGATGAGCGCCATCAGGGTAAATTTACCCAGCTGGCTGGCAAGGACCTTATCCCATTGCGGTTTTAGGTAGCTCAGCGGGATGACGCCCCGACGCATCAGCATCAGCGCCGCGGGAATAACGACCAGCGCCGGTACCAGCGCCAGGCCGAGCAGCGCGCCTTCATAGCCACCGAGGCGATAGCAGAAGTAGTAGGCAATCACGCCGATGACGCTGCCCAGGATTAACGCAAGGGCGTTCCCGGCCGCGTCGCGAAAACCTTTCATCAGCGCCAGCAGCAGGTTAGCCCAGGCAATGCCCATCTGAACCAACGCAACCAGACGCACCAGCCCCTGATAATGGGTGTGCCCGAACAAGCCCTGGCTGATGGGGGCCGCCGCCAGAAGAAAGACAATCGCCATCAGGGTCGAAAAACCCGTGACCATCGCCGAAGAGGTGCCCACCACCCTGCGAAGCTGAGCCGCGTCATCACGGTACTGAGAAACGTATTTGGTCACGCCGTTGAAGATACCGGCACCCGCCAGCACGCCAAGGACGGTGACAAGCTGGCGGAAATTACCCGCCAGCCCCACGCCGGAGGGGCCAAATGAGACGGCCAGCAGCTTGACGACCAGCAGACCGGCGCCAATTTTTACAAGTGTGGACGCGGCAGTCCACACCGATGCTTTTGCCAGAGACATATCAGCCGAAATAGCTCAGCAGGGTATTGATCACCGTACGCTGGTTAACTGGCGCGAGGTTGTAGAACAGCGGCAGGCGAAGCAAACGCTCACTTTCTTTGGTAGTGTAGCGATCTTCACCCGCAAACGTGCCAAACGCTTCTCCGGCCGGACTGGAGTGCAGCGGGATATAGTGGAACACCGCCATAATTTCGGCTTCTTTCAGCCAGGCGATCAGCTGGCTGCGGTCGTCGTTATCGCACAGCTTGATGTAGAACATGTGCGCATTATGGACGCAGTCTGCCGGGATGGTTGGCAGTTCAATACGCCCGGCTTTTGCCAGAGGCTCAAGCGCATCGTAATACGTTTGCCACAGGGAAAGACGCTGAAGGTTGATACGCTCCGCCGCTTCCAGCTGCGCCCACAGGTACGCTGCCTGCAGGTCCGCCATCAGATAGCTTGAGCCAATATCGCGCCAGGTGTACTTATCTACCTGGCCACGGAAGAACTGGCTGCGGTTGGTCCCTTTTTCGCGGATCACTTCCGCACGTTCAACCAGCGCGCGATCGTTAATCAGCGTCGCGCCGCCTTCTCCACCCGCGGTGTAGTTTTTGGTTTCGTGGAAGCTAAAGCAGCCGATATGGCCGATAGTACCCAGCGCGCGTCCCTTGTAGGTGGACATCACACCCTGCGCGGCATCTTCAACCACAAACAGGTTATGTTTTTTGGCGATCGCCATGATGGCGTCCATTTCACAGGCCACGCCCGCGTAGTGAACCGGTACAATCGCTCGCGTTTTGTCGGTGATCGCCGCTTCAATCAGCGTCTCATCAATGTTCATGGTATCCGGGCGGATATCCACAAAGACGATTTTTGCCCCGCGCAGGACAAACGCATTCGCTGTGGAGACGAAGGTATAGCTCGGCATAATCACTTCATCGCCGGGCTGGATATCCAGCAGCAGGGCCGCCATTTCCAGCGACGCCGTACAGGACGGAGTCAGCAGCACTTTGGCACTGTGAAAACGCTGCTCCATCCACTGCTGACAGCGACGGGTAAAACCGCCGTCACCGCAGAGCTTGCCGCTGCCCATGGCAGACTGCATATAGTCCAGTTCAGTTCCGACGACGGGTGGTGCGTTAAATGGAATCATCTTGTCACCTGTATAACCAGTAGGCGGTGGCGTCGATGTTGGCACCACTCGCAATATAACGTTTAAGCGCGGCGGTGTTGCCCACCTGGGTCGCCACCCGCAGCGTCACAAGCTGTTGCTGCTGCGCCCAGTGTAGCGCCGCCTGCATCAGTTTCTCGCCCATACCGCGCCCGGCTAATAAGCCAATACGCGCCTCGCGCTCGTTGAGCTTACGCAGCGAGACAAATCCCTGGATCTGACCATCCCCTGCGCGAAGCACCAGGCAAACGTGGTCAAAGGTTCCTTTGACCGCATTCTCCACCCACTGGGCGTAAAAACGTCCGCTATCGTCAGGGGCGTACCAGGGCGTGCGAAAGCGGCTCTGAGCAAACGCCTGAGCCGCCATCTGACGGAGCACGGGGATGTCCTGTTCCGTTGCAATTTCCGCGCCGGACGCATCGTGCCGGGTGAGAGTAATGGAAAGGTCTACCTCGCCTTCAACCAGCTGAAAACCGTGCTGCTGGAGCGCGTCGAGCAGGTCAGCACGGTCCGCCGGGATCTTAGCCTGCACCCGTTGCCAGGCGGTCAGCTCAGATTCAGTCAGTACCGGCGCATCATCGCGCAGGCGCACGATAGCCGACGGCAGGCCGAAAAAGGCACTCTCCCACTCCAGAGACTCGAGCTGCCCATGCAGACTGTTCAACGCCAGACGCCTTTGGTATCCACAATATACTGCTGACGAACGGCATCCCCGGACGTCGCTTTAAATTCTTTATGATCCACCAGCAGCACCAGCACATCCGCCGTCGCCAGCGCATCGTCCAGCGCCGTCAGCGTGCAGTGCTCAGCCAGTTTTGCCGGCATTTCATGAATATTTGGCTCGACCACCAGCGTTTCGCCCTTATGCCATTCGGCAATCATCTCAGCAATTTCCATTGCCGGGCTTTCGCGCAGGTCGTCAATGTTTGGTTTAAATGCCAGACCAAAGCAGGCAATTTTCAGCTCGCTGGCGCGCTTGCCGCTCTCTGCCAGACAATCCGCCACCGTAGTTTTTACCTGATTGAGCACCCAGTGAGGTTTGCTGTCGTTTACTTCACGCGCGGTGCGGATCAGACGAGCCTGTGCCGGATTCTGCGCCACGATAAACCACGGGTCGACGGCGATACAGTGTCCGCCCACGCCCGGACCGGGCTGGAGAATGTTTACGCGCGGATGGCGATTCGCCAGGCCGATCAGCTCCCAGACGTTAATTCCCTGATCGGCGCAGATCAGCGACAGTTCATTCGCGAAGGCGATATTGACGTCGCGGAAGCTGTTTTCCGTCAGCTTGCACATCTCAGCGGTGCGGGAGTTTGTCACCACGCATTCGCCTTCGAGGAAAATCTTGTACAGCGCGCTGGCACGTTCGGAACAGGCTGGCGTCATGCCGCCAATGACGCGGTCATTTTTGATCAGTTCGATCATTACCTGGCCCGGCAGCACGCGCTCCGGACAGTAGGCGATATTGATATCAGCCTGCTCGCCCGCCTGCTGCGGGAAGCGTAAATCAGGGCGCGCTTCGGCCAGCCACTGTGCCATCTGCTCGGTTGCACCGACGGGAGAGGTCGACTCCAGAATCACCAGCGCCCCTTTCTTCAGCACGGGTGCAATGGATTTCGCCGCCGCCTCGACGAAGACCATGTCGGGCTCGTGATCGCCTTTAAAGGGCGTTGGAACGGCAATCAGGTACGCATCCGCCTCAACAGGCGTCGTGCTGGCACGCAGGAAGCCTCCTTCCACCGCCTCTTTCACCACACGGTCAAGATCGGGCTCCACAATATGAATTTCGCCACGGTTAATGGTTTCCACCGCGCGGGCGTTGATATCCACACCGACAACCTGTTTTTGACGAGAGGCAAACGCCGCCGCGGTGGGCAAGCCGATGTAGCCAAGACCAATGACAGAGATGGTAGTAAAACTCATAGCGATACCCGATTGTTTTTAAGTGCATGCAAAATACGGCCACAAGCCTGCCCGTCTCCGTAAGGATTATGGGCCCGGCTCATCGCCTGATACGCTTCATCGTCGTGGAGGAGGCGCGTGACCTCTTCGACAATTAGCTGCGTGTTGGTTCCGACCAGGCGCACGGTTCCCGCTTTGACGGCTTCCGGACGTTCGGTCGTTTCACGCATCACCAGTACCGGTTTACCGAGGGACGGCGCTTCTTCCTGAATTCCGCCGGAATCGGTGAGGATCAGCCAGGCATGGTTCATCAGCCAGACAAACGGCATGTAGTCCTGCGGCTCAATCAGCAGAACATTGTCGACATGGCCCAGAATGCGGTTAACCGGCTCGCTGACGTTAGGGTTGAGATGCACCGGATAGACAATCTGCACATCTTCATTCTGCGCGGCAATTTCAGCCAGTGCATGGCAGATTTGCTCAAAACCCCGGCCAAAGCTTTCGCGACGGTGGCCGGTGACCAGGATGGTTTTTTTGCCGTTGTGCAGGAATGGATAGCGGGCAGCGAGGTCTTGCTGAAGGGAGCTATTTGCCAATATACGATCGCGGACGCCTATCAGGGCATCAATGACCGTATTGCCGGTCACAAAGATTTTGTTATCGACGATATTTTCGCGTAGCAGGTTCTGACGCGAGTTTTCCGTGGGTGCAAAGTGGTACATCGCCAGATGCCCGGTTAGCGTACGGTTGGCTTCTTCCGGCCATGGCGAGTAAAGGTTACCGGTGCGCAGACCCGCCTCAACATGTCCAACAGGAATACGCTGATAAAACGCGGCCAGACTCGTCGCCACGGTGGTGGTGGTGTCGCCGTGGACCAGCACTACGTCAGGCTTGAATGACTCCAGGATCGGCTTGAGCTCTTGCAAAATGCGGCAGGTTATCTCCGTCAACCCTTGCCCCGGCTTCATAATATTAAGATCGTAATCCGGGACGATGGAAAAGAGCGTTAAGACCTGATCGAGCATCTCACGGTGCTGGGCAGTGACGCACACTTTTGCTTCAATATCAGGATCGCTGGCCAGCGCATGAACCAGAGGCGCCATTTTTATGGCCTCCGGCCTGGTGCCAAATACGGTAAGTACTTTCACATCGATTCTCTTCGATTAGGCGATGAAGGCCGCAGCCTTCATCGTAAACGGCTTTCTTAGTTTGTGCGGCGACGCGTTAACGCCACGCCTGCGCCCGTCAGTGCTCCCACAATGCCCCACATAATCATCAGGAATGCACGACGCGGGCTATCGCGTTTTACAGGCTCTTCAGGCGTTCGCAAATAACGATAGGTCTGAAAACGCGGGTCCATCGTTGGGCCAACATTCAGGGTGGTGAGCATTGCGCGATTTTGATCGTAATCGAGGTCAAAATCGGGGCCAACGGCCTGAAGATTTTCCAGACGTGCCTGCAGCATTGGACGACCCAGGAGGAACATTTCAGAGTCAGGCAGCTCATCTGCCGGAACATCCGTTTCGCTGCGGGAAATATTGCGCTGTTCCGCGATTTTCAGCGCCTGCTCAATATTATGTACGCGGCGAGCGAAGATAGCTTTCGCCACCTCCTCCTGACGTTTTACCTGCGCTTTCATCTGAATGGTACGGGCTGCCCAGGCACCGTTAAGCTCTTCGTTAAGATGGCTTGCGGCACGCTGGCTGGCAAACGCAACATACTGGCGCAACAGGTTGTTGGCATCCGGCGCGGTTTCTGCAATCAGCTTGACGCTGTCATTCACGTTACGCAGCGCATCGCCCGGCATAAACTGAATATTGTTAATCAGATCGTCCAACAGCGCGGCATCAACCTTGCTGTTACCCACCATACGTTGCTTGTAATAATCCGTCTGGGACCAGAAATCGCGACGCGTGTCCCAGGAGGCCAGTTGCATCACAAATTCTTTATAGGCTTCATCCATAACGGAAGCCTGATCGGGTGTCGCCAGATTCGCCTTGATATCCAGGTTACGCAGGAACTGCTGCTGGGAATAAAACCCGCCGAGCATGTTAACCGTTGGTCGGTCTGTAATTGCCGTGGCACTCCATTCCTGTTTTGCAAAGAAGGTGTAGGCCAGCGCTAACAGTGCAAACCCCAGCGCGATCCCCGCAATCCAAAGTTTGCCTGCCCATAACACGCGAAACAAACCCCGAATATCCAGTTCATTCTCAGTTACCACTGATTTCGCTCCCGCCAACGGTTGAGTCATCATAGTCCCGGTTTTACTTAGTTAATGTTGTATTTTTGCCACTGTTACGACGCATCCTGCGTTTAATGCGTTTTACGAATCGCGCTACTTTCCATGCGCGCTTAATGCAGTAGCCGTAGAGAGAAAAAGCAAGCAAGAACAATACCAACATGACCCACTCAGGCACAATATGGGTATATTCCGCCGTCACGCCAATCCCCGCAAGAATAGCAGCAGCGAGCGTAATAAGCACAAATGCCTGCCGAGAAGTGAATCCAGCGCGCATGATCAAATGATGAATATGCTGACGGTCAGCAGAGAAAGGGCTCATCCCTTTACGTAGGCGACGATACATAATCGCGACCATATCCATTAATGGGATAGCGATAATCCATAACGCCGTTACCGGGCTGATCGGGTGTACGTTACCCTGAGTGGTTTCCAGCAAGATCCAGATGATAGTAAAACCGATAAGCGTGCTGCCCGCATCACCCATAAATACTTTATAGCGCCGACCCAAAGCGCCAAGATTTAACAAGATATAAGGCAGGATGGCCGCAATCATGGCGAAACACCACATCGCAAGGCTATATTGTCCATCGAACCACAGAATGAAACCTATTGCGGCAAATGAGACGCAGGACAACCCTCCCAGCAAACCATCAATACCGTCAACCATGTTAAAGGCATTAATCGCCACCCATACCGCAAAAAGTGTCAGGAAATAGCCGAACGGTCCGAGCACCATCTCCCAGGAACCAAAAATATAGCCCAGACTACTCAAATGTAACTTTGCGAATACCATCATGGCGATAGCGACCGCAGCTTGGACAAAGGCGCGGATTTTGACGCTAATATCGTAACGATCGTCAAGAGCACCGACAACGACAAGTACCGTCGCGCAGGTCAGATACAACCTGGCATGCGGAATGTAGTAATCAGCGATTGCAAAGGTAAAGCTGATACCCGCGAAAACAGAGATACCCCCGACCAGAGGAATCATACCTTGGTGGCGCTTACGGAAGTTGGGTTTATCCACTAATCCCAGATATTTCGCCACCTTACGGGCCAAAAACAAAAAGCAGGTGGTAAACAAGAAAATACTGGTTAGCTCAGTAAACGTATCAAGTAGGTTCACAATGGATGTTCTCAACAAATGTTAGTCAAGGAAGTATAACCATGAAGGTGCTGAGCCTGAAGGTATAAAGCAAACCACTTACAACTCCATTTGTTTATTATTCAAGCTATTAATGTTTTTACTGTGCGATTAATCTTATTGTCGCACCGACCGGTCAAAATTGGGAGTAGGTGGTACTAGCGTATAGTCCATAAAAGAAAAACGCCACGTAAAAACGTGGCGTTCACTGGCTTTATTTGCGTTACGAGCGTTTCATCATGTCGAAGAAATCGTCGTTTGTTTTGGTCATCGCCAGTTTGTTAATGAGGAACTCCATCGCGTCAATTTCACCCATTGGATGAATGATTTTGCGCAGGATCCACATTTTCTGCAGCTCTTCCTGTGTGGTGAGCAGCTCTTCTTTACGGGTACCGGAACGGTTGTAGTCGATTGCCGGGAAGACGCGTTTCTCAGCAATTTTACGAGAGAGATGCAGTTCCATGTTGCCTGTACCTTTAAACTCTTCGTAAATGACTTCGTCCATTTTGGAACCGGTATCGATCAGCGCCGTCGCGATGATGGTCAGGCTGCCGCCCTCTTCCACGTTACGTGCCGCACCGAAGAAGCGTTTCGGACGATGCAGGGCGTTAGCATCCACACCACCGGTCAGCACTTTACCGGAAGCCGGGACAACGGTGTTGTAGGCACGCGCCAGACGCGTAATGGAGTCGAGCAGGATGATCACGTCTTTCTTGTGCTCAACCAGGCGTTTTGCCTTCTCGATAACCATTTCTGCTACCTGAACGTGGCGAGATGCCGGTTCATCAAAGGTAGAAGCGACAACTTCACCTTTAACCAGACGCTGCATCTCGGTCACTTCTTCCGGACGTTCGTCAATCAGCAGCACCATCAGCACGCAGTCTGGGTGGTTGTAGGCGATGCTCTGCGCAATGTTCTGCAGCAGCATGGTTTTACCCGCTTTTGGCGGCGCTACAATCAGACCACGCTGACCACGACCAATTGGAGAAGCCAGATCCAGAACGCGAGCGGTTAAGTCTTCGGTAGAACCGTTACCACGCTCCATGCGCAGACGAGAGTTTGCGTGCAGTGGCGTCAAGTTCTCGAACAGGATCTTATTGCGCGAATTTTCCGGTTTGTCGTAGTTAACTTCGTTAACTTTCAACAGCGCAAAGTAGCGTTCACCCTCTTTAGGAGGACGAATCTTACCTGAAATGGTGTCACCAGTGCGGAGGTTGAAACGGCGGATTTGGCTGGGGGATACGTAGATGTCGTCAGGGCCGGCGAGGTAGGAGCTGTCTGCAGAGCGGAGGAAACCAAATCCGTCTTGCAATATCTCCAGCACACCGTCGCCAAAGATATCTTCGCCACTCTTAGCGTGCTGCTTCAGGATGGCGAAAATGATGTCCTGCTTGCGCATACGAGCCTGGTTTTCCAGCCCCATATTTTCGCCGAGAGTGATCAGCTCAGAAACCGGCGTATTCTTTAATTCGGTAAGATTCATAATGGTGTGGGTTCTTAAACTCGGGGTGATTCTCGAACTTAATGTTGTGAATGGTATGGCAGGGTCATCCATGCCTGTTTAGCGGCCATCACCTCATGTCTGTTCGCTGTCTGGTCACAGGGAAAGAACGCAGAACTGAAACGACAAGACGGATTGAGTGACAAGCCCGGAATTTAGCCACTTCACGCACTGTTTATGTCAACAACGGGAAGTATCGGGTAAAACAAGATTCAAACAACAAGATATGTTTAAAACGAAGTCATAGCTAACTTAGCACGACTTCAGCCGGGCGTCCAGAGTTCCACATCATTTAGCCAGATGCTCTGGACGCACAGCGGAGAAACCTTACGCCAGGTTAGCGTCCAGGAACTCTTTCAGTTGACCTTTGGACAGCGCGCCCACTTTGGTCGCCGCCACTTCGCCGTTTTTGAACAGCAGCAGGGTCGGGATGCCGCGGATACCGTATTTTGGCGCGGTGCCCGGGTTCTGGTCGATGTTCAGCTTGGCAACGGTCAGTTTGCCCTGATATTCGTCGGCGATCTCATCCAGAATCGGGGCGATCATTTTGCAAGGACCACACCATTCAGCCCAGAAATCGACGAGGATCAGCCCGTCAGCCTTAAGTACGTCCGTGTCAAAACTGTCGTCAGTCAGGTGAATAATTTTATCGCTCATATATAACTCCACAGGAATAAGCCTGGTACGTTGGTTTTGTCTCCACCAACGACGTGTTGATGTCGCATTAACCAACTAAAGGTTGACTTTATTTCACCGGATACGCTTTCGTAAAGCAATAGTAAGCTGATATTCTACCACACTATGAGCAAAACACATTTAACAGAACAGAAGTTTTCCGACTTCGCCCTGCACGCAAAGGTAATCGAAGCCCTTGAAAATAAAGGGTTTCATAACTGCACGCCCATTCAGGCCCTCGCGCTGCCGCTGACGCTGGCCGGTCGCGATGTTGCCGGGCAGGCGCAAACCGGTACCGGCAAAACGATGGCGTTTTTGACGTCAACGTTTCATTATTTACTTTCTCACCCAGCGATTGCAGACCGCAAAGTTAACCAGCCGCGCGCGCTAATTATGGCCCCGACGCGAGAACTGGCGGTACAGATCCACGCAGACGCTGAACCCCTGGCGCAGGCTACCGGCCTGAAGCTTGGCCTGGCCTATGGCGGCGATGGCTACGATAAGCAGCTGAAAGTGCTGGAAAGCGGTGTGGATATCCTGATCGGTACCACCGGCCGTCTTATTGATTACGCCAAACAGAACCACATTAACCTCGGCGCAATCCAGGTTGTGGTGCTTGATGAAGCTGACCGCATGTACGATCTGGGCTTCATTAAAGACATCCGCTGGCTGTTCCGCCGTATGCCTCCGGCTAATCAGCGTCTGAATATGCTGTTCTCTGCAACCCTCTCGTACCGCGTTCGCGAACTGGCGTTCGAACAGATGAACAACGCCGAATATGTAGAAGTGGAACCTGAGCAGAAAACGGGTCACCGCATTAAAGAAGAGCTCTTCTATCCTTCTAATGAAGAGAAAATGCGTCTGCTGCAAACGCTGATTGAAGAAGAGTGGCCAGACCGCGCCATTATCTTCGCAAACACCAAACACCGTTGTGAAGACATCTGGGGCCATCTGGCGGCAGACGGTCACCGTGTTGGCCTGTTGACCGGCGACGTGGCGCAGAAAAAACGCCTGCGTATTCTCGAAGAGTTCACCCGTGGCGATCTCGATATTCTGGTCGCAACCGACGTGGCAGCACGTGGTTTGCACATTCCAGCCGTGACGCATGTGTTTAACTATGACCTGCCAGACGACTGCGAAGACTATGTACACCGTATCGGTCGTACCGGTCGTGCGGGCGCAAGCGGTCACTCTATTAGCCTTGCGTGTGAAGAGTATGCGCTGAATCTTCCAGCCATTGAGACTTACATCGGTCACTCTATTCCGCAGAGCAAATACAACCCGGAAGCGCTGTTAAGCGAACTGCCGCCGCCTAAGCGTCTTACCCGCCCACGCTCCGGCAATGGTCCGCGTCGTTCAGGCGGCGCACCGCGTAATCGTCGTCGTTCAGGTTAAGAAAATATGCTCAGCTCCACCTCGCTTTATGCAGCAATCGATCTCGGCTCGAATAGTTTTCATATGCTGGTTGTGCGCGAGGTGGCAGGAAGCATACAAACGCTGACGCGCATTAAGCGCAAGGTCCGCCTCGCGGCGGGCCTGAGCAGCGACAATTACCTCTCACCTGAAGCCATGGAACGTGGCTGGCAGTGTCTGCGACTCTTTGCTGAGCGTCTGCAGGATATCCCTCATGCCCAAATCACCGTCGTCGCCACCGCGACGCTCCGACTGGCTGTCAACGCCGTAGATTTCATTGCCAGAGCACAGGAAATTCTGGGCTGTCCGGTTCAGGTTATCAGCGGTGAAGAAGAAGCTCGCCTGATTTATCAGGGCGTGGCGCACACCACGGGGGGTGACGATCGCCGCCTGGTCGTGGATATCGGCGGTGCCAGCACAGAACTGGTTACCGGCACCGGCGCGCAGGCGACGTCGCTATTCAGCCTCTCGATGGGCTGCGTGACCTGGCTTGAGCGCTACTTTGCTGACCGAAATCTGGGTAAAGAGAACTTCGACGAAGCAGAAAATGCCGCGCGCGAGGTGTTACGTCCCGTCATGGATGAACTGCGCTATCACGGCTGGAAAGTCTGCGTGGGCGCGTCGGGGACCGTGCAGGCCCTGCAGGAAATCATGATGGCGCAGGGAATGGACGAGCGGATTACGCTTGCCAAACTTCAGCAGCTTAAACAGCGCGCCATTCAGTGCGGACGGCTGGAAGAGCTTGAAATTGAAGGTCTGACGCTTGAACGCGCGCTGGTCTTCCCGAGCGGGCTGGCCATTCTGATTGCGATTTTCACCGAGCTCAACATTACCTGTATGACGCTGGCTGGCGGCGCGCTGCGCGAAGGCCTGGTCTATGGGATGTTGCATCTGTCGGTCGATCAGGACATTCGCAGCCGCACCCTGCGCAACGTGCAGCGCCGCTTTCTGGTTGATATCGAGCAGGCCGGACGCGTGGCGCAGCTGGCGTCACGCTTCGCCGATCAGGTCGCTAACGTCTGGGATCTCGACCATCTGAGCCGCGATTTGTTGCTGAGCGCCTGTGCGCTACACGAAGTGGGATTAAGCATAGATTTTAAGCAGGCCCCTGCTCACGCAGCGTATCTGGTGCGTAATCTTGATTTACCGGGCTATACGCCCGCGCAGAAAAAATTGCTGGCAACGCTGCTGCTGAACCAGACCAATGCCGTTGATCTCTCCTCTTTGCATCAGCAAAACGCCGTACCGCCGCGCGTGGCGGAGCACATGTGCCGCCTGCTGCGCCTGGCCATCCTGTTTGCCAGCCGTCGTCGCGATGATTTGCTCCCTGCTATCAGCCTGGTTGCCGATGACGAAAAACTGTCTCTGACGCTGCCGGAAAACTGGATTGAACATCACCCGCTTGGAGCAGAGATGATCGAGCAGGAGTGCCAGTGGCAAAGCTATGTGCACTGGGTGTTAGAAGTAAAGTAAGATAGTGAAAAATGCCGGGTGGCGCTGCGCTTACCCGGCCTACAAGTCCCTCCGGACTTATCCTTTCTCTTTGGCTTTTGCCAGCATGGCGCGAATATTCGCCACGTTAGCCTGCCCCTTGTGCATACGCTCTTCAGCGGTAATCACTTTGCGCTCCTGTTCCCAGATCAGGTCATCCTGCGGCAGTTCCAGCAGGAAACGGCTCGGCTCCGGGCGCACCAGTTCACCGTACTGACGGCGCTCTTTACACAGCGTGAACGTCAGCTCTTTCTGCGCCCGGGTGATCCCCACATAGGCCAGACGGCGCTCCTCGTCGACGTTGTCTTCATCAATGCTGCTCTGGTGCGGTAATAATCCCTCTTCCATGCCGACCAGATACACATACGGGAATTCCAGACCTTTGGACGCATGCAGCGTCATCAGCTGAACCTGATCGGCCTCTTCTTCGCTCTCGCCGCGCTCCATCATATCGCGCAGGGTAAAGCGGGTGACCACCTGCGTCAGGGTCATGGGCTCGTCGATTTCAGAACCTTCCAGCATTTCAGTCATCCAGCTAAAGAGCTGGTTAACGTTTTTCATGCGCATCTCAGCCGCTTTCGGGCTGGCCGAGGTTTCGTATAGCCACGACTCGTAGTCGATGCCGTGGATCAGATCCCGTACGGCGGCAATCGGTTCGCGCTCTGCCAGCCGCTGCACTTCGCCAAGCCAGTGGGTGAATCGCGTTAACGAATCATATCCGCGTCCACTTAAGGTCTGGCTCAGCCCCATGTCGAAGCTGGCGGTGAACAAGCTTTTGTTACGCGTCATTGCCCATTCCCCGAGCTTTTGCAGCGTCGCCGGGCCAATCTCACGTTTTGGCGTATTCACAATGCGCAGAAACGCGCTGTCGTCGTCCGGGTTAGTGAGTACGCGCAGATAGGCCAGCAGGTCTTTGATTTCAGGCCGCGAGAAGAACGAAGTGCCGCCGGAAATTTTGTACGGAATGCGGTTCTGCATCAGCATCTTTTCAAAGACGCGCGACTGGTGATTACCGCGATAGAGGATCGCGTAATCCTTATATTCGGTTTTATTGACGAAGTGGTGAGCAATAAGTTCGCCCGTGACGCGCTCCGCTTCATGCTCTTCATTGTTGGCGCTGAGGACTTTCAGCTCCGTCCCGTAACCCAGCTCGGAGAACAGGCGCTTCTCAAACACGTGCGGGTTGTTGGCGATCAGGATATTTGCCGCCTTAAGGATGCGCCCCGATGAGCGGTAGTTCTGCTCAAGCTTAATCACCTGCAGCGCCGGAAAATCCTTACTCAGCAGCACCAGGTTTTGCGGGCGCGCGCCGCGCCAGGAGTAAATTGACTGGTCGTCATCGCCAACCACGGTGAAACGCGCGCGCTGCCCCACCAGCAGCTTCACCAGCTCGTACTGGCTGGTGTTGGTATCCTGATATTCATCCACCAGCAGGTAGCAGATTTTATTCTGCCAGCGCTCGCGCACCTCTTCATTGCGCTGCAGCAGCAGCGTGGGCAGCAGGATCAGGTCGTCAAAGTCCAGCACGTTACACGCTTTCATATGCGCATCGTACAGACCATAGCAGTGGGCGAAGATCCGATCTCGTTCGCCTTTGGCGATCGCCGCGGCCTGGGCCGGGGTCATCAGATCGTTTTTCCAGTTGGAGATCGTCGAGATCAGCTGCTGCAGCAGCACCTTATCATCTTCGATCAGACCCTCGGTGAGCTCTTTGAGCAGCGCCACCTGGTCGGTGTCATCGAAGAGCGAGAAGTTGGACTTCATTCCCAGGGCCGCATATTCGCGCTTGATGATATCCAGTCCCAGCGTGTGGAACGTTGAGATCATCAGGCCGCGCGCCTCTTTACGTCCCAGCGTCTGGCCGACACGCTCTTTCATCTCACGCGCCGCTTTATTGGTAAAGGTCACTGCCGCAATGTGCCGGGCCTGATAGCCACAGCCGCGGATCAGGTGCGCAATTTTGTTGGTGATTACGCGGGTTTTACCCGAACCGGCCCCTGCCAGCACCAGGCATGGTCCAGTAACGAATTCGACCGCTTGTTGTTGTCCAGGGTTTAAACGCATGGGATGGTTGCTCAATCTTCGAACGGGGTGTGGATTGTAGCAGAAAGCCGGACGCAGATTTACCGGCTAATGATAAAGTGGAGAAATCGCGATTAACCCGTAGAGCAGAACCATGAAAAAGACCGCAGCAGCCCTGCATATTCTGGTAAAAGAAGAGAAACTGGCTCAGGAGATCCTGGCCAAGCTGGAACGCGGCATCAGCTTTGATCATCTGGCAAAACGCTACTCTAAATGCCCTTCCGGGCGCATTGGAGGAGATCTTGGGGAATTTCAGCAAGGTGCGATGGTCGGCCCGTTCGATCAGGCGGTCTTTAGCTGCCCGCTTCTGAAGCCCTACGGCCCGGTAAAAACCAAATTTGGCTACCATATCATTAAGGTGCTTTATCGCCGCTGACGCGTGGTATATTGCGCCCCGATTTATTTCAACCTATTCAAGGCTCGATCATGGCAAAAACAGCAGCAGCAGTGCATATCCTCGTTAAAGAAGAGAAACTGGCTTTAGATCTTCTGGAGCAGATTAAAAACGGTGCCGACTTCGGTAAGCTGGCGAAGAAGCACTCCATCTGCCCGTCAGGCAAACGCGGCGGTGACCTGGGTGAATTCCGCCAGGGCCAGATGGTTCCGGCGTTCGATAAAGTGGTGTTCTCCTGCCCGGTACTGGAGCCAACCGGCCCGCTGCATACCCAGTTCGGTTATCACATTATCAAGGTATTGTATCGCAAATAAAAAAGCCGGGTGGCGGCTGCGCCTTACCCGGCCTACATCTTACGGTTTTGTAGGTCGGGTAAGCGAAGCGCCACCCGACAAGGTTGTTAACCCGCTACTGCAATACGCTTCATATCGGTCATGTAACCGCGCAGTTTGTGACCCACTTTCTCGATCTGGTGGCCGCGAATTGCTTCGTTCACATCGCGCAGCTGCGCGTTATCCACGGCACCTTCCGCAATTGCCTTGCCCAGATCGCCGGTCTGCAGGGTGGTCATAAACTCTTTCAGCAGCGGTACGCAGGCGTAAGAGAACAGGTAGTTACCGTATTCTGCGGTATCAGAAATAACCACGTTCATTTCATACAGACGCTTACGGGCGATGGTGTTCGCGATCAGCGGCAGCTCGTGCAGCGATTCATAGTACGCAGACTCTTCGATGATGCCGGAATCCACCATGGTTTCGAACGCCAGTTCAACGCCTGCTTTCACCATCGCGATCATCAGTACGCCTTTATCGAAGTACTCCTGCTCGCCGATTTTACCTTCATACTGTGGCGCAGTTTCGAACGCGGTTTTACCGGTCTCTTCACGCCAGGTCAGCAGTTTCTTATCGTCGTTCGCCCAGTCCGCCATCATGCCGGAAGAGAACTCGCCGGAGATAATGTCGTCCATGTGTTTCTGGAACAGCGGCGCCATGATGGTTTTCAGCTGTTCAGACAGCGCGTAAGCACGCAGTTTCGCCGGGTTGGACAGACGGTCCATCATCAGGGTGATGCCGCCCTGCTTCAGCGCTTCGGTGATGGTTTCCCAGCCGAACTGAATCAGTTTTTCCGCGTAGGCCGGGTCGGTACCTTCTGCCACCAGCTTGTCGAAGCACAGTAGAGAGCCCGCCTGCAGCATGCCGCACAGAATGGTCTGTTCGCCCATCAGGTCAGATTTCACTTCTGCAACGAAGGAAGATTCCAGTACGCCCGCACGGTGGCCGCCGGTCGCCGCTGCCCATGCTTTGGCAATGGCCATACCTTCGCCTTTTGGATCGTTTTCCGGGTGAACGGCGATCAGGGTCGGCACGCCGAAGCCACGCTTGTACTCTTCACGCACTTCCGTACCCGGACATTTCGGTGCCACCATCACCACGGTGATGTCTTTACGGATCTGCTCGCCAACTTCAACGATGTTGAAGCCGTGGGAGTAACCCAGCGCCGCGCCGTCTTTCATCAGCGGCTGTACGGAACGTACAACGTCAGAGTGCTGTTTGTCTGGCGTCAGGTTAACCACCAGATCCGCCTGCGGGATCAGCTCTTCGTAGGTGCCCACTTTGAAGCCGTTTTCGGTCGCTTTACGCCAGGAGGCACGCTTCTCAGCAATCGCTTCTTTGCGCAGAGCGTAGGAGATATCCAGACCGGAGTCACGCATGTTCAGGCCCTGGTTCAGACCCTGTGCGCCACAGCCGACGATGACCACTTTTTTACCCTGAAGGTAGCTCGCGCCATCGGCAAATTCGTCGCGCGCCATGAAGCGGCATTTGCCCAGCTGCGCCAGCTGCTGGCGCAAGTTCAGTGTATTAAAGTAGTTAGCCATGGGTGATACCTCGTGATGTTGTGTGTCTTATTGTTCGGTTCGCGTTTCAGCGAGAATGTACCCACATTACAACAGGAAATTTATTGCGGAAATTGATATATTCACAACGTCATATTGCAATTTTTGCAATGTAAAAAGAGGGAGTGGAGTCGGTGGATTTACGCGATCTGAAAATGTTCCTGCACCTGGCGGAAAGCCGCCATTTTGGCCGCAGCGCCCGGGCGATGCACGTGAGTCCTTCCACGCTTTCACGCCAGATCCAGCGCCTTGAGGAAGACCTCGGCCAGCCGCTGTTCGTGCGTGATAACCGCACCGTTACGCTCACGGAAGCAGGTGAAGAACTGCGCATTTTTTCCCAGCAGACGTTGCTGCAGTATCAGCAGCTGCGGCACTCTATCGATCAGCAGGGGCCATCACTCTCCGGTGAACTGCATATTTTCTGCTCCGTGACCGCCGCCTATAGCCATCTGCCGCCCATTCTTGACCGCTTCCGCGCGGCACACCCGTCGGTTGAAATTAAACTCACCACCGGCGATGCCGCCGACGCGATGGAAAAAGTGGTCACGGGCGAGGCGGATCTCGCCATTGCCGGCAAACCTGAAACCCTGCCGGGCGCAGTGGCGTTCTCCATGCTGGAGAATCTGGCGGTGGTGCTGATCGCGCCGGCCCTGCCCTGCCCGGTGCGTAATCAGGTATCGGTGGAAAAGCCGGACTGGTCGGCGGTGCCGTTTATCATGGCCGATCAGGGACCGGTACGTCGACGCATCGAGCTGTGGTTCCGTCGGCAGAAAATCAGCAACCCGTCGATTTACGCCACGGTCAGCGGCCATGAGGCGATGGTGTCGATGGTGGCGCTCGGCTGCGGCGTGGCGCTGCTGCCGGAAGTGGTGCTGGAAAACAGCCCGGAGCCGGTGCGCAATCGCGTGATGATTCTCGATCGCAGCGACGAGAAGACGCCGTTCGAACTTGGCGTATGCGCACAAAAAAAGCGGCTACATGAGCCGCTTATTGATGCGTTCTGGAAGATATTGCCGAACCATTAAAGCCGAGTGGCGCTACGCTTAGCCTGCCAGGAAGAAACGGAACGCCGGGTTATGGGTTTCATCGTGGCACTCATAGCCCAGCTCGTTCAACCGCGTTTCGAAATCCGGCTCGTGCTCGCCCAGCTCGAACGCCGCCAGCACGCGGCCGTAATCGGTGCCGTGGCTGCGGTAGTGGAACAGGGAAATGTTCCAGTGGGTGCCCAGCGTATGCAGGAACTTGAGCAACGCACCCGGTGATTCCGGGAACTCAAAGCTGAACAGGCGTTCCTGGAGCGGCTTCGAGGGACGGCCGCCGACCATGTAGCGCACGTGCAGCTTCGCCATTTCATCGTCGGAAAGATCCACCACGCTATAGCCACCGTTGTGCAGCAGGCTGAGGATCTCTTTACGCTCCTCCAGGCCACGGCTTAAACGCACGCCGACAAAAATGCAGGCGTCTTTGGCATCGGCGAAACGGTAGTTAAATTCCGTGACAGAACGGCCGCCCAGCAACTGGCAGAACTTGAGGAAGCTGCCCTTCTCTTCCGGAATGGTCACTGCCAGCAGCGCTTCACGCTGTTCCCCCAGCTCGCACCGCTCGGAAACGTAGCGCAGGCCGTGGAAGTTGACGTTAGCCCCTGAAAGCACGTGCGCCAGACGCTCGCCGCGAATGTTGTGCTGGGCGATGTATTTTTTCATACCCGCCAGCGCCAGCGCGCCGGACGGTTCCGCCACCGCACGCACATCCTCGAACAGATCCTTCATCGCCGCGCAGATGGCATCGCTGTCGACGGTGACAATATCGTCAAGATACTCCTGGCAGAGGCGGAAGGTTTCATCGCCGATGCGCTTAACCGCCACGCCTTCAGCAAACAGCCCGACGCGCGGCAGGTCTACCGGATGACCCGCATCCAGCGCCGCCTTCAGGCAGGCAGAGTCTTCCGCTTCCACGGCAATGACTTTGATCTGCGGCATCAGCTGCTTGATCAGCACCGCGACACCTGCCGCAAGGCCGCCACCGCCAACCGGAACGAATACGCGGTCGAGATGAGCGTCCTGCTGCAGCAGCTCAAGCGCCAGCGTGCCCTGACCGGCAATCACCATCGGATGATCGAACGGCGGCACCCAGGTAAAACCCTGCTGCTGCGCCAGCTCGATCGCTTTGGCTTTCGCTTCGTCAAAATTGGCGCCGTGTAGCAGCACTTCACCGCCAAAACCGCGCACCGCATCGACCTTGATATCCGCCGTGGCGACCGGCATCACGATCAGTGCCTTTAGCCCCAGACGGGCAGACGAGAACGCAACGCCCTGGGCGTGGTTACCCGCCGAGGCGGTAATCACGCCGCGCGCTTTTTGCTCGTCGGTCAGCCCGGCCATCATCGCGTAGGCTCCGCGCAGCTTGAAGCTGTGCACCGGCTGGCGGTCTTCGCGCTTCACCAGAATCACGTTATCGAGGCGCGAAGAGAGTTTTTCCATTTTCTGCAGGGGCGTGACCTGCACGGCTTCATAGACCGGCGCGCGTAGCACCGCACGGAGATATTCCGCCCCCTCAGGGGCGGCGGATAAGGGTTGCGACTCGGCCATCATTAGCCCCCAAGTTTAGATTTATCGCGCACCGCGCCTTTATCTGCACTGGTGGCAAGGCTCGCGTAAGCACGCAGGGCGAAGGAGACTTCGCGCTGGCGATCTTTCGGCGTCCAGGCTTTGTCGCCGCGCGCTTCCTGCGCTTCACGACGGGCCGCAATTTCCTGGTCGCTCAGCTTCAGCTGAATACCCCGATTCGGAATGTCGATTTCGATCAGGTCGCCATCTTCGATGATGGCGATGTTGCCGCCGCTTGCCGCTTCTGGCGAGACGTGGCCGATGGAGAGACCGGAGGTCCCACCGGAGAAACGACCGTCGGTGATCAGCGCGCAGGCTTTACCGAGGCCCATCGATTTCAGGAAGGTGGTTGGGTAGAGCATCTCCTGCATGCCGGGGCCGCCCTTTGGCCCTTCGTAGCGGATGACAACCACGTCGCCTTCTACCACTTTGCCACCGAGGATAGCATCCACCGCGTCGTCCTGGCTTTCGTACACTTTTGCCGGGCCGGTGAATTTCAGGATGCTGTCATCCACGCCTGCGGTTTTCACGATACAGCCGTTTTCGGCAAAGTTACCGTACAGAACGGCCAGACCGCCGTCTTTGCTGTAGGCGTGTTCAAGAGAGCGGATGCAGCCTTCGGCGCGGTCGTCGTCCAGGGTGTCCCAGCGACAGTCCTGGGAGAACGCCTGAGTGGTGCGAATGCCCGCCGGGCCCGCACGGAACATCTTTTTCACCGCGTCGTCTTTGGTCAGCATCACGTCGTATTGGTCCAGCGACTCCGGCAGCGTCAGGCCGAGCACGTTTTTCACGTCACGGTTCAGCAGCCCGGCGCGATCCAGCTCGCCAAGAATACCCAGCACGCCGCCCGCGCGGTGCACGTCTTCCATATGATATTTCTGGGTACTCGGCGCGACTTTACACAGCTGCGGCACTTTACGGGACAGCTTGTCGATGTCGCTCATGGTGAAGTCGATTTCGGCTTCCTGCGCGGCGGCCAGCAGGTGCAGAACGGTGTTGGTGGAGCCGCCCATGGCGATATCCAGCGTCATCGCATTTTCAAACGCCGCTTTGCTGGCGATATTGCGCGGCAGCGCGCTGGCGTCGTCCTGCTCGTAGTAGCGTTTAGTCAGCTCAACGATGCGTTTACCGGCGTTGAGGAACAGCTGCTTACGGTCTGCGTGGGTCGCCAGCAGCGAGCCGTTGCCAGGCTGGGACAGGCCCAGCGCTTCAGTCAGGCAGTTCATGGAGTTGGCGGTGAACATCCCGGAACAGGAGCCGCAGGTCGGACACGCGGAGCGCTCAACCTGGTCGCTCTGCTCGTCAGAGACTTTCGGGTCCGCGCCCTGGATCATCGCATCGACCAGGTCGAGCTTGATGATTTTGTCGGAAAGCTTGGTTTTACCTGCTTCCATCGGACCACCGGAAACGAAGATCACCGGAATGTTCAGGCGCAGGGAGGCCATCAGCATCCCCGGGGTGATTTTATCGCAGTTGGAGATACAGACCATCGCATCAGCACAGTGGGCGTTAACCATATACTCCACCGAGTCGGCGATGAGCTCGCGCGACGGCAGTGAATAGAGCATGCCCCCGTGACCCATCGCGATACCGTCATCCACCGCAATGGTGTTGAACTCTTTCGCCACACCGCCGGACGCTTCGATTTGCTCGGCAACCAGCTTACCGAGGTCGCGCAGGTGCACATGGCCCGGCACAAACTGGGTGAAGGAGTTCACCACGGCGATAATTGGCTTGCCGAAATCGGCGTCGGTCATTCCGGTGGCGCGCCACAGCGCGCGGGCACCGGCCATGTTGCGGCCGTGGGTGGTGGTGGCGGAACGATACTTAGGCATGCTTTATTTACTCCCGTCTGACTGTTCAATGGGACGGTGCGTGCCGTCCCAAATTTATATTTAGTGATTAACCTGATCCAACCAGCCGTATTTGTCTTCTGTTTCGCCCGTAAAGAGGCCGAAGAAGGCTTGCTGAATGCGTTTGGTAACCGGGCCACAGCGGCCTTCGCCCACCTGAATGCCGTCTACGCTGCGCACCGGCGTGATTTCAGCCGCGGTACCGGACATAAAGACTTCATCTGCCAGGTAGAGGGATTCACGGGACAGAACCTGCTCGCGCACTTCGATACCCAGATCTTTCGCCAGCTTGATGATGGCGTCACGGGTGATGCCCGGCAGCGCGGACGAGGTGAATGGCGGCGTGAACAGAATGCCGTCTTTCACTTCAAACAGGTTTTCACCTGCACCTTCGGAGATGTAGCCATTCACATCGAGCGCGATACCTTCCTGGTAGCCGTGACGGCGCGCTTCGCTACCGACCAGCAGGGAAGAGAGGTAGTTACCGCCCGCTTTAGCGGCGGTTGGAATAGTATTTGGCGCAACGCGGTTCCAGGAAGAGACCATTGCGTCGATCCCCTGCTCCAGAGCTTCTGCACCCAGGTAGGCACCCCACGGGAACGCGGCAATGATCACATCGGTGTTGTAACCGGCTGGCGGGTTAACGCCCATACCGACGTCACCCACGAAGACCAGCGGACGAATATAGGCGCTGGTCAGGTTGTTCTTGCGAATCACCTCGCGGCAGGCTTCCATCAGCTCTTCAACGCTCTGAGAAACCGGGAAACGATAAATTTTGGCTGAGTCATGCAGACGCTGCATGTGTTCACGATGACGGAACACCACTGGCCCTTTGTGAGAATCGTAGCAACGGATCCCTTCAAAGACTGAAGTACCGTAGTGGAGCGCGTGGGACATCACGTGGACCTTCGCGTCCTCCCAGCGAACCATCTCACCGTTGAACCAAATGTAATCAGCTTTTTTTGTCGTCATTTTCTCTTCCTGTCACGCTTAAGCGCGGATTTGTTGTGATGTGGTTGTGCTCTGGCAGATGGCAACATGGGCAACGTCTACCAGCTTTGATAACTGACTAAACAGTAAGTCGACCGGGCGCGGGCTGGCAACGGTTAATTCGATACTGATGTTTTGCGCATCGGTGGCCGTCTCCATATTCATAGAGCAAATCTGAAAGCCACGATGACGGACCACGCGCAAAACGCGTTCTAATGTTTCCGGGTTGAAGCGAGCCTGCACGGCAACCTGATGTTGCATCATGATAATTTCTCCAGCATTTGTGAGTTACTGGCACCTGGCGGTACCAACGGCCAGACATTCTCAAGCTCGTCGATTGAGACATGAAGCAGGTAAGGCCCTTCGCTTGACAGCATGGTGTCGAGTGCCGCTTCAACCTGGTCTTTACGGGTGATGTGCTGGCCGGGGATACCAAACGCATTGGCCAACATGAGGAAATCGGGGTTATCGGTGAGGGTGGTTTCGCTGTAACGCTCCTGGAAAAACAGCTGCTGCCACTGGCGAACCATCCCTAAACGCTGGTTATCGAGCAACACGATTTTCAGCGGTAACTGCTTGCGCTTCACGGTGCCCAGCTCCTGCACGTTCATCATGAAGGAGCCGTCACCGGAGATACAGATAACCGTATCGTTCGGGCGGGCAACCTGCGCGCCAACGGCAGCAGGTAAGCCGAAGCCCATCGTGCCTAATCCGCTGGAGGTGATGAAATTTTCCGGGCGGGTGTAGGTCATGTGCTGCGCTGACCACATCTGGTGTTGCCCCACATCCGTCGTCACCACGCTGTCTGCCGGTTTACGGTCGGACAACTGCTTCAACAGCAGCGGCGCGTAGATGGCGTCGCCAGGATGGTCGTAACGCCATGCGTGTTCAGCGCGCATGTCTGCGGCGTGCTGACGCCACGCGTTGATATCCAGGGGCTGCAGCAATGCCGGTAACAGCGCATTCAGATCGCCCTGCAAGGCGACATGCACCTGACGCAATTTGTTCATTTCCGCCGGGTCGATATCCATATGGATCACTTTGGCATTCGGCGCGAAGGTATTCAGCTTGCCGGTAACGCGATCGTCAAAACGGGCGCCTACGGCGATGAGCAGATCGCACTCCTGCACCGCCAGGTTTGCCGCTTTAGTGCCGTGCATCCCCAGCATGCCCAGATAGTATGGGTAGTTCGCGTCTACGGCACCCAGACCTTTCAACGTGCAGGTGGCAGGCATTTGCGTCACCGCGATAAATTCACGCAGGGCGGGAACGGCCTGCGCCATGCCTACGCCACCGCCGACGTACAGCATTGGCTGTTTCGCCTGCGATATCATCTGACGCGCCTCTTCAACTTCCGCATGCGGAAACGCATCGTCGCTTTCAACAGTGGAGAAGTGCGGTTCCAGATCGCCGAGAGCTACCTGGATATCTTTCGGGATATCAACCAGAACCGGGCCGGGGCGGCCAGAGCTCGCAACCTCAAATGCTTCAGCCATTACGCGCGGCAATTCTTCCAGAGACTGGACGAGGAAGCTGTGTTTGGTGCAGGCCAGCGATAAGCCGAGTACGTCGACTTCCTGGAAAGCATCGGTACCGATGAACGAAGACGCAACCTGACCGGTGATGGCAACAACGGGAACGGAATCCAGCAACGCATCAGCCAGGCCGGTGATCAGGTTAGTTGCCCCGGGGCCGGAGGTGGCCATGCAAACACCGGTTTTACCGGTGGCGCGCGCATAACCGATCGCCGCCATCGCTGCGCCCTGCTCGTGTCGGCACAACAGGTGCTCCACGCCGCCGTCATACAGTGCATCGTAAATCGGCATAATTGCGCCACCTGGATAACCGAATACTGTTTCGACTCCCTGCGCGCGCAACGCATGTACTACCCACTGTGCCCCATTCATAGTTAGTTCCCCGTCATAAATCGGGAGAAACAGAATTTTGTGCTAGTCATCATTCTCTGCTCCTCATTTGCGTTTTTTAATCATAAAAAAACCCCCGGACCTTTCGGTGCGGGGGTCTTAGTTCGTTAAGGCTTGATTTCTAAGCCTTTCCTCGTCCAAGTGCAGCCCCGCACGGTGGGATAATAATCACCACCACGCTAATCACGACCAGGCTAATCACTCGTAGAAGGGCTGTCATTTTCAGTTCTTTTTGCATCTTGTTCGAAGGAATACCTAAAGAGTTATCACAGTTTTTAAATCAAACACAAGATTTATTTATGACCACTTTGGTTAGCTTGCGAAGCATATCTTTAAAAATCATTGTCTTATATGAAAAAAATAGATGGTGAATATTTTTCATTTTTTTTGGCGTACAGGAGGCATCAAAACGAGCAATTTTTTTCTGCGATGAGGCTTCCATTAAGATGAAATGATTACATATTGCCGCTAAAAGTCTGGAATAGCTGCAGTAAATCACAAAAATCGCACTAAATATGCGAAAACGACACTGGCATAGTCAAGCCCCGAGGAGGTGCTTATGTCACTGTCAGTTGTTTATACCCGCGCGGCTATTGGAGTAAAAGCACCGCTTATTTCCGTAGAGGTTCATCTGAGTAACGGACTCCCTGGATTGACGCTTGTCGGCTTGCCGGAGACAACGGTGAAAGAAGCCAGGGACCGGGTCCGCAGCGCTATTATCAATAGCGGTTATACCTTCCCGGCGAAGAAGATCACTATCAACCTCGCACCTGCGGATCTGCCCAAAGAGGGAGGGCGATATGATTTACCTATCGCTATTGCGCTTCTCGCGGCCTCTGACCAGCTTAATACATCCAGGCTAGGCTCGTATGAGTTCATCGGTGAACTGGCGCTTACAGGTGCATTGAGAGGCGTTCCTGGCGCCATCTCAGGTGCGCTGGAAGCCATTCATGCCGGTAGAGAAATCATTCTTGCCAATGAAAATGGTGCTGAAGTGAGCCTGATAGCCGAGAAAGGATGCCTTATAGCCGGGCATTTGCAGGAGGTTTGTGCGCACCTTGAAGGGCGACATGCGTTGTCAGAGCCCGAGGAAGCGGAAGATATCATTCCTGAAAGTCCCGACGATCTCAGCGATATCATCGGTCAGGAGCAGGGAAAGCGAGCGCTGGAGATCACCGCCGCCGGCGGGCATAACCTGTTGCTTATTGGTCCGCCGGGTACAGGAAAAACAATGCTGGCGAGCAGGCTGAATGGGTTACTCCCTCCACTCAACAACCATGAAGCACTGGAAAGCGCTGCGATATTGAGTCTGGTGAGTTCAGTGTCGTTGCAAAAGCAGTGGCGTCGTCGCCCTTTCCGCTCTCCGCATCACAGCGCTTCACTGACGGCCATGGTTGGGGGAGGCTCTATCCCGGGGCCGGGAGAGATCTCACTGGCACATAACGGTATTCTGTTTCTTGATGAGCTTCCTGAGTTTGAGCGGCGCGTGCTGGATGCCCTAAGGGAGCCCATCGAATCCGGTGAGATCCATATCTCACGTACCAGAGCCAAAATAAGCTATCCCGCGCGGTTTCAGCTGGTTGCGGCAATGAACCCCAGCCCATCGGGGCATTATCAGGGGAATCACAACCGCTGTACGCCAGAACAGACGCTGCGATATCTGGGGAAGTTATCGGGCCCTTTCCTGGATCGTTTCGATTTATCTCTGGAGATCCCTTTACCTCCTCCCGGCCTGCTCAGCCAGAGCAGTGTCAGAGGGGAGAGTACAGTAGAGGTTCGCGACAGGGTTATCGCTGCTCAGGCCCGGCAGTATATGCGGCAAAATAAACTGAATGCCCGCCTGGATAATGCTGAGATCCGGCAGTTTTGCCAGCTAAAGGGTGAGGACGCAAAGTGGCTGGAAGAAACGTTGACGCGTTTTGGGCTCTCTATTCGCGCGTGGCAGCGCCTCTTAAAAGTGGCCCGTACTATCGCCGATGTGCAAAAGTGCCATGAAATTGAGAGACAACATCTGCAGGAAGCGTTGAGCTATCGGGCTATCGACCGTTTGCTTGTGCACCTGCAAAAGTTACTGGCGTAAAAAAGGGGCCGTAGCCCCTTTTTTATTAGTCGTCAGACTCGGTGTAATCTTCTGCACCTTCCATCTGCGGCTTACCGCCAGACAGCGTATGGAAACGCTTTGGACGCTTAATGCGCGCCATGTACTTGATCCATACACGTTCTGCTTCAGATTGTGGCTCACGCTCACCACGGCACACGGAGACAAACTGCTTTTCATCTTCAGTTGCAGGCTCACGTTTACCCAGATCCAGCTCGTTAAAGGCATAACCATGACGCTCAAGCAGCTGCGCCTCTTTGATGGTGAAATCGCCGTGACGAGAGAACCCGCGCGGATAATGTTTATTGTCGAAAAAACGATTAGTCGTCGTAAAGCTTTCCGCCATCCTACACGCTCCTAATTCTTTGGCCGAGCTATTTATGGCGCGGAGTATTAGTTACGCTTGACAGAGTGTAAAACAAAACATTTAAATCATAACGACAAATAATTTTGCGGAGAAAGATGTGGATACGGAATTGCTAAAAACTTTCCTTGAAGTGAGCAGAACACGCCACTTTGGGCGAGCAGCTGAAGCCCTTTACCTGACGCAGTCAGCGGTCAGTTTTCGTATTCGACAGCTGGAAAATCAACTGGGTGTGAATCTTTTTACCCGCCATCGCAACAACATCCGCTTAACGCCTGCCGGTGAGAAACTGCTCCCGTACGCAGAAACGCTGATGAATACCTGGCAGGCAGCACGTAAAGAGGTTGCACATACGTCCAGGCACAATGAGTTTTCGATAGGGGCCAGCGCGTCCCTGTGGGAATGTATGCTAAGTCAGTGGCTTACCCGGCTGTATCATTCTCATGGTCATTTGCAATTTGAAGCCAGAATTGCGCAACGGCAGTCGCTGGTTAAGCAACTTCATGAGCGCCAGCTTGATCTTTTGATCACGACTGAAGCCCCAAAGATGGATGAATTCAGCAGCCAGATTGTTGGCCAGTTTGGCCTGGCTCTCTATGCCTCTGAACCTTCAATGATGAAGAGTGACCTGACCTATTTGCGCCTGGAATGGGGGCCAGATTTTCAGCAGCATGAGACGGGATTGATTGCCCCTGATGATGTCCCACAGTTAACGACCAGCTCTGCGGAGATCGCCTGTCAGCAGCTGTCCTTGTTGAAGGGTTGTACCTGGTTACCTGTTCGCTGGGCCGATACTAAAGCTGGGCTGCATACCGTGATGGATTCCACCACGCTTACCAGGCCGCTGTATGCGATTTGGCTGCAAAATAGTGATAAACAATCGCAGATAAAAGATCTACTAAAAATCAATGTTATGGATTGATATGTCAGCCAGCAGAGATGCTGGCTGAAAATTAAGAAGAGGGAGGTTACAGTATTTCAGGCAAAAAAAATCCTTTGCCGAAGCAAAGGATTATATATGGCAGGGGCGGAGAGACTCGAACTCGCGACACCCGGTTTTGGAGACCGGTGCTCTACCAACTGAGCTACGCCCCTAAAGTTTTTTGCCATTAAGCCTGCCAATTAGGCAGGCTTAATGTCTTAATAAGTGGCGGAACGGACGGGACTCGAACCCGCGACCCCCTGCGTGACAGGCAGGTATTCTAACCGACTGAACT
>NZ_JBYTBA010000012.1:0-29193 GCF_058788735.1 Enterobacter sp. FW301-JW81
GCCCGGACTCGGAATCGAACCAAGGACACGGGGATTTTCAATCCCCTGCTCTACCGACTGAGCTATCCGGGCAACGGAGCGCATTAAACCGCAATCACGCCCTATCGTCAACATTATTTCGGGAAAAGCTGTTCAACTGCCTAAGTTTGCGGCAATCTGTCCGTTTTCGCCGCGAAAATGCACAAATCTTCCAGACAGTACCTGTGTGATACGGCAATGCTGAGAGTAAGAGGAGGGCAGTATGACGAATGACTGGCTTGAGCTGCGTCAGCATGCAGATACGGGTATTGAGACGATTAAAGCGCATTTCGAAGGGCATGCCTATGATCCACACTGGCACGATAGCTATCTGGTAGGGATAACCCTCTCCGGCACGCAGCAGTTTCACTGCCGCCGTGAGCGACATCGTAGCCAGCCGGGTGATGCATTTTTGCTTGAGCCCGGAGAGATCCACGACGGCGATGCGCCTGTAGAGGGCGGCTTTACCTATCTGACCTTCTACCTGGATGAGCGCTGGCTTACCCGTGCGCTACAGGGGCTGTACGAATCCACTCCCGGGCATTATTCACTCCACTTTGCCCAAACGTTGACTCGCGAGCCGCAGCTGGTGCGCGCTATCGGTGAGACATTCTCTACTCTGCATAATGATGAGATGAAAATCCTTCAGCAGAGCACAATGGACGATCTGCTCTCCCGCATCACCGCCCATTGCCACTGGCGTAAGAAGCTCCCGACTCAGTTACAAAGTGCTGCCGTGGCGCATCGTGCACGCGACTACCTTTATGCCCATATCGGCGAGAACGTGGGGCTGTCAGACCTTGCGCGCGAGACGGGCACGGATCGCTTTACCCTGACGCGCTGTTTTAAGCGCGAGTTCAACCTGGCGCCACATGCATGGCTTATTCAGCTGCGTCTGGCAAAGGCCCGACAGCTGCTGGCGCGCGGCGAGCAGCCCGTTGATGTGGCTGCGGCAGTGGGTTTTGCCGATCAAAGCCACCTGGGGCGTTGGTTTCAGCGGGCGTACCGTATCTCTCCGGCATACTACCGACGGTTGTGCACAAACCTTCCAGACGTTTCCAAAAAATAACGGCACATTCATGGCTCTAATAAAAAGGAGCCACCGTGAGTTTGATACCCTTTCTGTTGTTCGCTTTTGTCGCCTCCATTACGCCGGGACCAACCAATATTCTGGTGCTGACGAACAGCCAGCAATTTGGCGTAAAAAATACCGTACCTGCTATTCTGGGCGGGTGTATCGCGGCCAGTGCGATCGTGCTGGTATCAGGTGCGGGCGCAGGGGAAGTGCTGCGTCAGTATCCTTTGATACGCCAGATAATGAGCTGGGCGGGCGTGCTGTGGCTAAGCTGGATGAGCTGGCAGCTGTTTAGCGCCCCGGCTGCCAGTCTCTCCGCTAAAAGTCCTGTCCGATTTACTGCTCAGGCAGCGGCGCTACTGCAGATCGTGAATCCGAAAACCTGGATGATGGCGCTGGCGGTCGTCAGCCTGTTTGCCCCGGCGGGCGACCATGCCTTGCGGGATATTGCGCTAATGGCGCTATGGTTTCTGCTGATCTCGATAGCCTGTTTGATGTGCTGGGCGTGGCTGGGTAAAGCGGTGAATCGAATTTTTCGCACCACCGTGGCGATGGTGCGATTTCAGCGTCTGATGGCGCTGTGTCTGCTCGTCTCCGCCTGGGCGGGCATGCTGGCCTAGGTCAGTGCTCCGCCCATACGGCACTGGGCAAAGCGCAGAATATCTTCCGCCAGGCGGTGCGCCGTATCCACATCGGCCTGGCTACGGTTCACTAGCATGCGGCTCAGGCAGCCCTCCAGCACCAGCTCCATCTGTTTCGCTACCATTGCCGGGTCATCCACTTCAAGCCGCGTCAGCAGCTCGTGGGTGAAGTCATGCGCCGCACGTTTTTGCTGATCCGCCAACTGGTGGATAGGATGGCCTGGATCCGGAAAGTATGTGCAGGCGGCGATGAACAGACAGCCCGGGTAGCGGTTGTTGCTGACGCATTCCGTCAGGGCGGTATAGCGCGCCAGCAGCTTTTGTTCCACGGTCAGTTCTTCATTCAGCATCAGTTGCCTGCGCCAGACGTCAACCTGCTGGCTGAGGTAGCGCAGGGCATCATAAAGCAGCGCCTCTTTATCTGGCCAGAAGCGCTTAAGTTCATCCAGGGGGTAATCGATACGGTCGGCTACCATCTCAAGCGTGGTGCTGGCTATCCCTTGAATCTCAAGTAATTGCAGGGCTTGTCCCAGTACGTCTTCGCGTTGCACGGTTATCTCCTCCGCTATTCCCAACGGTTTGTTCCGTCTAAAGTGTTGTTTACAGTTGGCGATTGCGCAAATGCGCGCTGAATGCCGCTGCATCCATAAACCCGGTTACACGCTGTTCTGGCTGCTCTTCACCCCGTTCATTAAAGAACAAAATGGTGGGCAGACCGAGAACATTAAGCTGTTTCAGCAGGGCCTTATCCTGCGCATCGTTGGCGGTGACGTTCGCCTGAAGAAGCACCGTTTCTTTCAGGGCGCGTTGCACCTGCGGATCGCTAAAGGTGTATTTTTCAAACTCTTTGCAGGCGACGCACCAGTCGGCATAGAGATCGAGCATCACCGGTTTGCCTTTCGCCTCCGCCAGGGCGCTGTTGAGTTCATCCACGTTCTTAATCTGGGTGAAGTTCAGATGCGCCTGCGTCTGACCCACGGGTGAACCAAACGCCCAATCCTGCAGCGGGCGTACGCTCACCAGCGCGGCGGCGAGCAGGATAATTTGCACCAGACGCATCCACGGCCGTTTCGCTCCCAGACTGGTGATAAATGCCCAGCTGAAGAACGCTACGCCGAGCATGGCCCACAGGCGCATACCCCAGACGTCGCCGAGGATACGCTCAAGGAGGAATACCGGCAGAGCGAGGATGACAAAGCCAAACGCGGTTTTCACCGTCTCCATCCACGGGCCGCTTTTCGGCAGCAGGCGGTTGCCAAATACCGTCACCAGGATCAGCGGCAGCCCCATGCCTAGCGCATAGAGATAAAGCGTGCCGCCCCCAAGCCACATGTTGCCGCTCTGGGCGATATAGAGCAGGATGGCGCTCAGCGGGGCGGTGGTGCAAGGGGAGCAAATTAATCCGGCGATGGCCCCCATCACAAACACGCCACCTGGCGATCCACCCTGCTGGCGGTTACTCATCAGCGTTAAGCGAGTTTGCAGCGCAGACGGTAGCTGCAGGGTAAACAGGCCAAACATCGACAGCGCCAGCAGGATGAAGACAATCGACAAGCCAATAAGCACGTAAGGATGCTGAAGCGCAGCCTGGAACTGTAGCCCGGCAGCGGCAACCACAAGGCCAAGGGCAGTATAGGTCAATGCCATACCCTGGACGTAAATAAAGGCTAACAGCAGGGCGCGTGCGGTGGAAAGCCGTTGCTTACCTCCCAGCACGATGCCAGAGATGAGCGGATACATCGGCAGCACGCACGGGGTAAAGGCAATGCCAATGCCAATCAGTAAGGCCCAGAACGCTGAGAACGGAAGGTCTGTGCGGTCTTCGCTCTTCTCGCCTGAGGGGAGAGGGGAAACGGCAGCCGTCGCTTTCACTTCGCTGAGCGGAACAACCTTCGTTTCCGGCGGATAGCAGAATCCGGCATCCGCGCATCCCTGATAGGTCACCGTCAGCGTCGCGCCTTTATCCGCCTGGTTCACCGTGACGGGCACGCTTAAGCGCTGGCGGTAGATTTCACTCTTGCCGTAGAACTCGTCCTTATGCCACTCGCCTGCGGGGAGCTGTAATGCGCCCACGTTTGCCTGGGCAGGGGTAATACTCACCTGCTTGCGATAGAGGTAGTAGCCCTCTTTCACCTGCCAGGTGAGGGTAAGGTCGTGCTGGTTTTGCTGAAAATCGAAAACAAACGCCTGGTCGGCAGGGATGAAGTTCGAACGGCCGGGCGCGTCAAACAACCCGGCAAATACTGATGTGCTGCACAGCAGCAGGATCAGCGTAAGGAAGCGTTGAGCCATGAGAGATAATCGTTATCGCCATGAACCACTGGCAGAACCAGCAGCTCCGGGGTTTGGTAAGGATGATGAGATTTGAGGCAGTCCAGGAGTGCCTGCTGATTCGCCAGATTAGTTTTGAGCAACATCTGAACTTCGTACTCTTGCTCCAGCTTGCCTTCCCAGTAATAAAGAGAGGTGGCACCGGGGAGGAGCGTTACGCAGGCGGCCAGTTTTTCAGCCAGCACTTTGGCGGCGAGATCCTGGGCAGAGGCTTCATCAGGGGCGGTACACAGTACGACAACAGCATCAGGCGTGTTCACAAGTCGACCTCCTCATCACGAAAGGCTTCACTATATCACGCAAGACAACGGGTCATTAATGAAACGGGCCGCAGAGCGGCCCGATTTTAACTATTTTTACAACCCTTAACGGTTTACAGCACCACGCCGCCAATGATAAAGCCGAGGATCACGCACAGTGAAATGGCGACCACGCCCGGGATCAGGAACGCATGGTTAAACACGTATTTACCGATGCGGGTTGACCCGGTGTCATCCATCTCTACCGCTGCCAGCAGGGTTGGGTAGGTAGGCAATACGAACAGGGCAGAAACGGCAGCAAACGAGGCGATGGCGGTTAACGGCGTTACGCCCAGCATCAGTGCCGCAGGCATCAGCGCTTTGGTGGTCGCCGCCTGAGAGTAAAGCAGGGTCGCAGCGAAGAACAGCACGACCGCCAGCAGCCACGGGTAGTTGTGCAGCAGGTCGCCGGCGACGGTCTGGATGTCGCTAATGTGCGCTTTTACAAAGGTATCACCAAGCCACGCCACGCCGAGTACGCACACGCAGGCGCTCATGCCGGATTTGAAGGTGCTGGCGTTCAGCACTTCACTGGTGTCGATTTTACAGGTGATGCTAATCAGCGTCGCGATAGTCAGCATAAACACGACAATCGCTTCGTTACGCGGCAGTACCGGGTTCTGGATCAGACCTACGGTATCGCTGATCGCGGTCGCGTAGAACATGACGGCGACGATACCAATCAGGAACAGCAGCACGGAGCGTTTCGCGTGTGGCTTCAGTTCGAAGACCTGGCTGCCGCGCAGGCTCACTTCACCCTTGGCAAGGCGTTCCTGATAGACCGGATCGTCTTTCAGCTCGGCACCGAGGAAGTTACACAGCACGGCGGTAATCATCACCGCAATCAGCGTGACCGGAATACAGATCGCCAGCAGCGTCAGGTAGCTCACACCCATTGGCTCAAGGATACCGGCGAAGAACACCACTGCGGCTGAAATCGGCGAGGCGGTAATCGCAATCTGAGACGCCACCACCGCGATAGAGAGCGGACGAGACGGACGGATACCCTGTTCTTTCGCCACTTCCGTAATCACCGGTAGCGTGGAGAACGCGGTGTGACCCGTACCGGCGAGAATGGTCATAAACCAGGTCACCAGCGGGGCAAGGAAGGTAATGTATTTTGGATGGCGGCGCAGCATACGCTCCGCCAGGCTTACCAGATAGTCCATACCGCCTGCCACCTGCATGGCGGCGATAGCGGCAATAACTGCCATGATGATTTCAATAACGTCAAACGGGATTGCGCCGGGTTTAATCTGAAAGATAAGGGTAAGAACGAGCACCCCGAGACCGCCGGCAAAACCGATGCCGATACCCCCGAGTCTTGCTCCCAAATAAATCGCCAACAAGACGATGACGAGTTCTGCTCCAAACATAAGGACCTGCCTTGCTTATTAACAAGTTGATATTGAATTGTTGTATTTCGGTAACACCTAAAAAGAAAAAAGGCACGTCACAAGTGACGTGCCTTAAGAAGCCTAGCCTGAACGGTTACTGTTCGCTTTCATCGGTATATCGTTTCGCTTTATATGCCGGGTGCATCAGGTTCTGGGCCGAGAAGATATCGTCCAGCTCAGCTTCGGTCAACAGCCCGCGCTCCAGCACCACTTCACGTACGCTCTTACCGGTTTCGGCACAAATCTTACCGACGATGTCACCGTTGTGGTGACCGATGAACGGGTTGAGGTAGGTGACGATCCCGATGGAGTTATAGACATAGCCCTCACAGACTTCTTTGTTTGCTGTGATGCCGTTAATGCATTTTTCCAGCAGGTTGTAGCAGGCGTTAGTCAGGATGTGGATGGATTCAAACATGGCCTGGCCAATCACGGGCTCCATCACGTTCAGCTGCAGCTGACCAGCTTCAGAGGCCATGGTCACGGTCGTATCGTTACCGATGACTTTGAAGCAAACCTGATTCACCACTTCTGGCACCACCGGGTTCACTTTAGCCGGCATGATGGATGAACCGGCCTGCAGCTCTGGCAGGTTGATTTCATTCAGGCCAGCGCGCGGGCCGGAAGAGAGCAGGCGCAGGTCGTTACAGATTTTGGACAGTTTCACCGCCAGACGTTTCAGGGCGCTGTGTACCATGACGTAGGCACCGCAGTCTGAGGTGGCTTCAATCAGATCTTCTGCAGGCACAACCGGCAGGTTAGAGACTTCAGCCAGCTTCTGAACCGCCAGCTGCTGATAGCCGTCCGGGGTGTTCAGACGTGTACCGATGGCGGTTGCGCCCAGGTTCACTTCCAGCAGCAGCTCGGAGGTGCGCAGCAGGTTTTTGGTTTCTTCGTTCAGCAGCACGTTAAACGCGTGGAACTCCTGGCCGAGGGTCATCGGCACCGCGTCCTGCAGCTGGGTACGGCCCATTTTCAGGATATCCTGGAACTCAACCGCTTTACGCTGGAAGCCATCGCCCAGCTGGTTGATCGCGTCCACCAGCTTCACTACGGAGGCATACACCGCGATACGGAAACCGGTAGGGTAGGCGTCGTTGGTGGACTGGCATTTGTTCACGTGGTCGTTCGGGTTCAGGTACTGGTATTCACCTTTCTGATGACCCATCAGCTCCAGGCCGATGTTTGCCAGTACTTCGTTGGTATTCATGTTGACGGAGGTACCCGCGCCGCCCTGATAGACGTCAACCGGGAACTGATCCATGCATTTGCCGTTGTTCAGCACTTCATCGCAGGCTGCGATAATCGCATTTGCCGCGCTTTTAGGAATGGTTTGCAGCTCTTTGTTGGCCAGTGCTGCGGCTTTCTTCACCATCACCATGCCACGGACAAACTCAGGGATGTCGCTGATTTTGCTGTTGCTGATGTAGAAGTTTTCAATCGCTCTCAGAGTGTGGACACCGTAGTAGGCATCCGCTGGAACTTCCCTGGTACCCAACAAGTCTTCTTCGATACGAATGTTGTTTAACATGTGAACCTTCTTTTCAAGCTGCCGATGGATTGTACTAAACACACAGTATTTATGTGGTTTTGAATATTTTCTGGCCGACGATTATTCCCTCAATCAGCCAGATGCCCGAGATCATATGCTGATGATAGCGAATTGCCGTAAGCTGGATCACTTATTATCGACCCGATTCCATGATAATTATTAATCTGTGAAATGAGTCACCGCTTTAATATTTCCAAAAAAAATATCCGTGCAAACTGATTGAATTTTCGCTAACCGTCACCATCTCATACAAACGCGCGTCGCGAACACATTCAGACAGGGGCCCGAGGGCACCTGCCACACAGGAGATGCCAGTGCGCTGGATACCGTTTATTGCTTTCTTTCTCTATGTTTACATCGAGATTTCCATTTTCATCCAGGTTGCCCACGTGCTGGGCGTCCTGCTGACGCTGATTCTGGTGATTTTCACCTCCGTCATCGGCATGTCGCTGGTGCGTAATCAGGGTTTCAAAAATTTCCTGATAATGCAGCAGAAGATGGCTGCTGGCGAAAGTCCGGCAGCAGAGATGATCAAAAGCGTCTCGCTGATCATTGCGGGGCTGCTGCTGATTTTGCCGGGCTTCTTCACCGACTTCCTCGGCCTTCTGCTTCTTCTGCCGCCGGTGCAAAAACACCTGACCATGAAGCTGCTGCCGCATCTGCGCTTTAGCCGTATGCCGGGCGGTGGTTTTAGTACCGGGCCAGGCGATACGTTTGAAGGGGAGTATCAGCGTAAGGATGAGCAGCACGACCGGTTAGATCATAAAGACGATCGGTGATGTTGTTGCCCGGTGGCGCTTCGCTTACCGGGCCTACGGATTCTGCTGTTTCGGTAAAAACAGCCACAACCCTGTCAGCATGACAATAGCGTACAGACTCTTCCATCCCACCATTGCCAGCAACAGCAGGCAAAGCACGCCCCCAACGACCGCCAGAGCTTTATAGCGACCTTTCAGCAGGCGGCAGCCCGCGAGCATACACAGCAGATAGATCATAATGAAAATGCCGTTGGCGTAGACGATCAGCGCATCCAGATTGATATCCAGCGCGTAGATACACAGCGAACTCAGGACGCAACAGCCCAGTACGGCATTCAGGGCATTCAAGGGGAGCTGACGTTTAGACAGGCGCGCAAGGCGGCTCTCAGGCCTATAGCGCGCCTGAGACCACGCCAGACGGGCAAAGCTCTGGATATAAATATTCAGACTGGCAAAGCAGGCCAGATAGCCGATGACGCAGGCGATCCATAGCGCTTTCACTCCAAACAGCTGCACCACAATGCCGGGGAGCGAAGCGGCGGCAGCTTTATCCGCGCCGAAGGCGTCAAAATGTAACACCAGCACGGTACAAGCCCAGTAAACCGTACCTGCCAGCAGCAGGCCAATCATCAGCGCGCGCGGGAAATCGCGTTCAGGCTGCTTAAATTCCGACGCCAGATGAGCAAAGGCTTCCAGGCCCACAAAACACCAGAACATGACGGAGAGGGCGGCGAAAAGCTGTGAATGGTCGACGTCGGTCACCGCCGGGAAGGGAATGTCTTTCAGCGCGATATCGCCCGCCCACCAGATGACGGCAATCAGGGCAACAATCATTACCGCAACCAGCGTTTGCAGATTCGCGCTCGAGCTGGCACCGCGAGAGCCTACCCACCAGACGATAGCCAGCGTACCCAGTTCGGCCAGCAGCAGCTGCTCGTCATGCCAGCCAAACAGCGCCTGACCAAAGCCGGTCGCAATATGCAGCGCCGCAGGGAGACCAACCGGAATAACGGAGAGAAACAGCCAGCCGGTCACACGCTCCATTCGCGGGCCAAAGGCCAGCCCGACAAAATGCGCCACGCCGCCCGCGCTGGGGAAATGCCGTCCCAGGATGGCAAACACAATGGCTATCGGGAAAACCAGCACAATCAGCACCGGCCACGCCCACAGGCTGTTATTTCCTGCCACCAGCGCCGCCAGTGCGGGTACGGCAAACACGCCCGTCCCTAACAAGGAAGTGGAGAGCAGGCCAACGCCTTGCGCCAGCCCCAACTCCTGCTTGAGTCCACTCATTGACATCGCCCTGCCACTACCAAAAGAGAGGCGATGGTAACACTTTCGCAAATTTTTTTTTCAACTCCCCCTTGAAGGGGTAAAAAGCTATCCCCATCTCTCAGGGCACTAGTCGGAAAACCGCTTGCGGGCCGGCGTCATCCATAACTGATAATGACTTTCTCAAAGGAGAGCTATCAATGAGTATTCGTCCGTTACATGATCGTGTGATCGTCAAACGTAAAGAAGTTGAAACCAAGTCTGCTGGCGGCATCGTTCTGACCGGTTCTGCAGCAGCCAAATCAACGCGTGGCGAAATCATCGCTGTCGGTAAGGGCCGCATCCTGGAAAACGGAACTGTGCAGCCACTGGACGTTAAAGTTGGTGACATCGTAATTTTCAACGATGGCTACGGCGTGAAATCCGAGAAGATCGACAATGAAGAAGTGTTGATCATGTCCGAGAGCGACATTCTGGCAATTGTTGAAGCGTAATTTACGCACGAGAATTTGAGGAAATAAGAACATGGCAGCTAAAGACGTAAAATTCGGTAACGACGCTCGTGTAAAAATGCTCCGCGGCGTAAACGTACTGGCAGATGCAGTTAAAGTGACCCTGGGCCCGAAAGGCCGTAACGTAGTGCTGGATAAATCCTTCGGCGCGCCAACCATCACCAAAGATGGTGTTTCTGTAGCACGTGAAATCGAGCTGGAAGACAAGTTCGAAAACATGGGTGCGCAGATGGTGAAAGAAGTTGCCTCTAAAGCGAACGACGCTGCAGGCGACGGTACCACCACCGCGACCGTACTGGCGCAGGCGATCATCACCGAAGGTCTGAAAGCCGTTGCTGCGGGCATGAACCCAATGGATCTGAAACGTGGTATCGACAAAGCTGTCACTGCCGCTGTTGAAGAACTGAAAGCGCTGTCCGTACCGTGCTCTGACTCTAAAGCGATTGCTCAGGTTGGTACTATCTCCGCTAACTCCGACGAAACCGTAGGTAAACTGATCGCGGAAGCGATGGACAAAGTCGGTAAAGAAGGCGTGATCACCGTTGAAGACGGTACCGGTCTGGAAGACGAACTGGACGTAGTTGAAGGTATGCAGTTCGACCGCGGTTACCTGTCCCCATACTTCATCAACAAGCCAGAAACTGGCGCTGTTGAGCTGGAAAGCCCGTTCATCCTGCTGGCTGACAAGAAAATCTCCAACATCCGCGAAATGCTGCCAGTTCTGGAAGCCGTTGCAAAAGCAGGCAAACCGCTGGTTATCATCGCTGAAGACGTTGAAGGCGAAGCGCTGGCAACGCTGGTGGTTAACACCATGCGCGGCATCGTGAAAGTGGCTGCGGTTAAAGCACCTGGCTTCGGCGATCGCCGTAAAGCAATGCTGCAGGATATCGCTACCCTGACTGGCGGTACCGTCATCTCTGAAGAGATCGGTATGGAGCTGGAAAAAGCGACCCTGGAAGACCTGGGCCAGGCGAAACGCGTTGTGATCAACAAAGACACCACCACCATCATCGATGGCGTGGGTGAAGAAGCCGCTATTCAGGGCCGCGTTGGTCAGATCCGTAAGCAGATCGAAGAAGCAACTTCTGATTACGACCGTGAAAAACTGCAGGAGCGCGTAGCGAAACTGGCAGGCGGCGTTGCGGTAATCAAAGTCGGTGCTGCGACTGAAGTTGAAATGAAAGAGAAAAAAGCACGCGTTGACGATGCCCTGCACGCGACCCGTGCTGCGGTAGAAGAAGGCGTGGTTGCTGGTGGTGGTGTTGCGCTGGTGCGTGTTGCCGCTAAGCTGGCTGGCCTGACCGCGCAGAACGAAGATCAGAACGTGGGTATCAAAGTTGCGCTGCGCGCAATGGAAGCACCTCTGCGTCAGATCGTATCCAACGCCGGTGAAGAGCCATCTGTTGTGACCAACAACGTGAAAGCGGGCGAAGGTAACTACGGTTACAACGCGGCAACGGAAGAATACGGCAACATGATCGACTTCGGTATCCTGGACCCAACTAAAGTAACCCGTTCTGCTCTGCAGTACGCGGCATCTGTAGCGGGCCTGATGATCACTACCGAGTGCATGGTAACCGACCTGCCTAAAGGCGACGCGCCTGACTTAGGTGCTGCTGGCATGGGCGGCATGGGTGGTATGGGCGGCATGATGTAATCGTGCGCTTTACCGCTTAGAATGTGAAAAACCCCCGGGCAGAAATGCTCGGGGGTTTTTCTTTTGGTCATCTTTTAGGTATAAGATTTACACACGGACAACTACTGTCCAGCTTATTGAAAACGAGGAATAACATGCGCGTAAAAGTCTGTGCAGGGATCGTAGGAGCAGCATTGCTGCTGGCGGGTTGTAGCTCCAGCAATGAGCTGTCGGCAGCGGGCCAGGGTGTTCGCTTTGTGGAAGATAAGCCGGGCAGCGAATGCCAGCTGTTAGGCACGGCCTCCGGTGAGCAAAGTAACTGGATGTCGGGTCAGCATGGCGAAGAAGGTGGCTCTATGCGCGGTGCGGCGAATGCCCTGCGTAACCAGGCTGCGGCAATGGGCGGTAACGTAATTTACGGCGTGAGCAGCCCAACGCAGGGGATGCTGTCCAGCTTCGTGCCGACGGCCAGCCAGATGAACGGCCAGGTCTATAAGTGCCCGAACTGATTGCCTTTTTCCCTCTCCCAAAGGGAGAGGGTTAGGGGGAGGGGAAACTAGTTCTGCCGCAGCTGCAAATCCAGCGGCGTCTTGCTCGGCTCACCGCCAATCTCACGTGCCAGCTTCGGCACCATATAGCCTGAAACCAGCGTTAGCAGTTCGCGCACGATCTGCCGGGCTTCTTCATCCGTCACCATGAAATGGGCCGCGCCCTGAACGCGATCCAGCACGTGCAGGTAATAGGGCATCACGCCCGCATCAAATAGCGCATTGCTCAGGTCAGCCAGCACGCGGGCGCTATCGTTTACGCCACGCAGCAGCACGCTCTGGTTCAGCAGCGTCACGCCCGCTTTACGCAAACGCGCCATTGCCGCGCGAAAATCATCGCCAATTTCGTTCGCATGGTTAATGTGGTTCACCAGCAGCACCTGCAGTCGAGACTGCTCCAGGCGCGACACCAGGCCGTCAGTGATACGCGCCGGAATAACAATCGGCAAACGGCTATGAATGCGCAGACGCTTAATGTGCGGGATGGCTTCAAGCTGAGTCAGCAGCCAGTCCAGCTCGTGATCTTTCGCCATCAGCGGGTCGCCGCCGGAAAAAATAATCTCATCCAGCTCCGGATGGGCGACGATATAGTCCAGCGCGACCTGCCAGTTGCGTTTATTCCCCTGGTTTTCGGCATACGGGAAGTGCCGACGGAAGCAATAACGACAATTTACCGCACAGCCGCCTTTTACCAGCAGCAGGGCTCGGTTGAGATACTTGTGCAGTAAACCCGGCACCACGCTGTTCTGCTCTTCAAGAGGATCGGTGCTATATCCCGGCGCAGTAATGAACTCATCCTGCGAAGTAAGCGTTTGTTTTAATAAAGGATCGTCAGGATTTCCTTTCTCCATTCTGGCAACAAACGCGCGGGGAACACGCAGGGCAAAGAGGCGCTTCGCCTCCCGGCCTGCAAGCAACTCTGGGTGCTGATCGAGGTCTAAAAGACGCAGCAATTCATCAGGACTGGTGATTACATCGGCAAGTTGCGATAACCAATCTTCTCTGGACGGGGTGTTTAGGGTTACAATATGCGCCATTTTGTGGCTTAGCTACCAGTTAACAAATTTAGAGGGCCTTATGGCAACGTACTATAGCAACGATTTTCGTGCTGGTCTTAAAATCATGATGGACGGCGAACCGTACGCGGTTGAAGCCAGCGAATTCGTTAAACCAGGTAAAGGCCAGGCATTCGCACGCGTTAAGCTGCGCCGCCTGCTGACCGGTACCCGTGTTGAGAAAACCTTCAAGTCTACCGACTCCGCTGAAGGCGCTGATGTTGTTGATATGAACCTGACCTATCTGTACAACGACGGCGAGTTCTATCACTTCATGAACAACTCTACTTTCGAACAGCTGTCTGCTGATGAGAAAGCGGTAGGTGATAGCGCTAAATGGCTGCTGGATCAGGCCGAGTGCATCGTGACCCTGTGGAACGGTCAGCCTATCGCTGTGACCCCACCAAACTTCGTAGAGCTGGAAATCGTTGAAACCGATCCAGGTCTGAAAGGTGACACCGCAGGTACTGGCGGTAAGCCTGCCAAACTGTCTACCGGCGCAGTGGTTAAAGTTCCACTGTTCGTGCAGACTGGCGAAGTGATCAAAGTGGATACCCGCTCCGGCGAATACGTATCACGCGTGAAGTAATAGTCAGGGCGCAGCGCCCGCTGCGCCTGATTTTTGCAGGCAGGGATGATGAAACGTACCGTTAAAATTCTGCTTCTGTTAGCGCTCTCCAGCGCAATGCTTTCCGGGTGTAACACCGCGCGCGGCGTGGGTGAAGATATCCAGGATCTCGGCCATATCATTTCTCACGCTGCCAGCTAACACCGTCTAATTTTCCTAAAAATGCTTCCTTTTCCGTCAAACGACGGGATCTTGTCTATTCTTAAGTTGCTATACACAAAACAACTTTGGCTATAAAAGGAAGATATTATGGTTAAGAAAACAATTGCAGCGATCTTTTCTGTCCTCGTACTTTCCACAGTGTTGACTGCATGTAATACCACCCGCGGCGTAGGGGAAGATATCTCCGACGGTGGTAATGCTATTTCTGGTGCAGCAACGAAAGCCCAGAACTAAAAGTATGGACGGTACGGCACTACACTTTCACCGTACCGTCAATTCTCGACTTCCTGCAGGGATAAAAACGGGGAGAAACGCGTATCCATATGCAGTTTCATGCGGATATTGCGCTTATAGGTATAGACCGTTTTTCCATTGATACTCAGGTGAGCAGCAATCTTCTGATTGCTCGCGCCATCCATCCACAATGTCAGTACTTTCTCTTCCTGTCGGGTCAGCAACGGGGCGGCCACCGTTGGCCTGTCGGCGCCTGCGCGCGAGAGTAAAGCGTCGTTGATCGCCGTGGCCACTTCTTCAAGAGTGGCGTTTTTCAGTAACGACGACCAAACCGGGAACTGCCCGAGCCAGTCCGTCATGCCGCTGTCCTCTCCCGACTGCAGTAAAATAAACGGCAATCGTTCACTGGCGTTAAGCAAGGAAGAGAGCTGCTGAAAATGGTGGATATCCTGCCTGAAGCCGTACAGGTCAGCGATAACCAGCGTGGGTTTCCATTGCAGAATATGCTCTCTGGCAAGGAACAGATTATTCAGCCCGGTCACAACGTAGTGTCCCGGGAACAAACCGGAATGATTGAGCCATGCTTCAAATCCCGTGCGGGTGAAGTGACAACGGTCAATCAAAAGAATTTTGAACATATTTTATTCGCAGTCGGCTGGTGGTTTGGCTTCCTGCCATCAGAAAGCACATCATCATAGAGAAGTCGGATGAGTGCTAAATGCCGGAACTACGCGCCATACTTAGGCTATTTCTTGCCTTAACGTGTTCAGCAGAAAGGGATTGAAAAAAAATCGCACGTTAACCACAATATAGGGCGTAATCTCTGCCTTACGGGACGACCCGTAAGCATTTCTTTCACCGGGGACGGCCCCAACTTGTATTAAGTTAAGGAGCCTGAAATGTCCTGGATCGTTCTTTTTATTGCCGGCCTGCTCGAAGTCGTTTGGGCGATTGGTCTCAAATACACCCACGGCTTTACCCGCCTGACCCCCAGCGTCATTACCGTCACCGCGATGATAGTGAGTATTGTTCTGTTGTCATGGGCGATGCGATCTCTGCCTGTCGGAACGGCTTATGCCGTCTGGACGGGCATTGGTGCGGTGGGGGCTGCCATCACGGGCATTCTGCTGCTGGGAGAGTCCGCGAGTCTGGCGCGTATCGCCAGCCTCGCGCTGATTGTGGCCGGAATCATTGGGCTGAAGCTCAGCACCCACTAATGGGGTTGTTCTACCCAGATGAGTTTTGACACATCAAACCCTTGCCGGGTCGCGACGTCCAGCATCTGCTGTTTCATTTCTGACGAAATAGTTGGCGTGCGGGAGAGTATCCACAGGTAGTCGCGATCCGGTCCGCAGACCAGCGCGTGACGGTACTCTCTGTCGAGTGCGATCACGTTGTAGCCGCCATAAAACGGGCCAAAGAAAGAGACTTTGAGCGCGGCCCGTCGCGGGTCGCCGGTGAAGTAGGCCTTCCCAACCGACTGTTGCCACATCTCTCTGTCGGGATTATATCCCCGGTTGATCACCTGAATACCGCCATCATCCATCGGGCTGTAATGTGCAGTGACCTTCTCTAAGCCCTGCTCAAACCGGTGGTCGAGGCGCGCGATTTCATACCATGTTCCGAGGAAGCGTTGTGCATCGAAAGGCGTGACGACGGTAACGCCAGGTGGTGGAGTAGGGGAACTGCAGGCAACCACTAAAAACGCGGCTGTCACCGCGGCGATAACAGGCAGAATGCGCATAGGAGTTTCCTTACTGTTTTTTGTTAAGTGTAGATGACGGCAAGGAAAAAGTGGGGAACGTGCGGTGTGTTTCGCCGGGGGGGCACATCGTGGATTTTGTAGGCCGGGTAAGGCGAAGCTGCCACCCGGCAATGTTTACTACAGCGCGCTCAAAATATGGTATGCCGCCTCAACTCGCGCCGGGTTCGGATAGCTTTTATTCGCGAGCATCACAATACCGATCTGCTTTTCGGGAATAAATGCTACGTAGTTGCCAAACCCGCCAGTAGAGCCTGTTTTGTGGACCCAGGACGCATTGACCGGGGGAACCGGTGGATTCACCTCTGCCACGGGCAACGGCGCCAGCGCCACCTTATTGTCGCTGCCCCCGACCACGGTTTTGGCATCGACCGGCCAGTTAAGCATTTCCCAGCCTAACCCTTGATACATGGCACCCACGCGCCAGTAGCGAGACTGCGCCAGGGCAATGCCTTGCTTGAGCGAGGTATCCTGAAGGGAGTCGGGGGCCATGTTGACCATCACCCAGCTCGCCATATCCTTCACGTTGGTTTTGACGCCATAGGCTTCAGCGTCCAGCATCCCCGGCGACACGCGTACTGCGTTACCGTCACGGTATCCCCAGGCGTAATGTGCGTCTTCCGCTTTCGGAACGTTTATCCATGTATGGTCTAGCTTGAGCGGCTTAAAGACCCGCTTCGTCATGGCCTCTTCAAAGCTCATGCCGGAGGGTTTAACCGCGAGGGCGCCAAAAAGACCGATGCTGGAATTCGCATAAAGACGCGTGGTGCCCGGCTGCCACTGCGGCTGCCAGCGTTGATAAAAGCGCAGCAGAGAGGCGTTATCAGTGACCTCATCCGGTACCTGCAGCGGCAGACCGCCTGCGGTATAGGTTGCCAGGTCCAGCATGCGAATTCCCTGCCACTGCTTGCCCGTCAGCTCAGGCCAGTACTTTGTCACCGGATCGCCCAGCGATATCTCACCGCGAGCAATAGCATCCCCACCCAGCACGCCGGTGAAGGTTTTACTTATAGAGCCCAGCTCGAACAAGGTTTGCGGGGTGACGGGTTTGCCCGCCGCGACATCAGCCTTACCGAAGGTAAAGTAGTGCGGCTGGCCCTGATAAATTACCGCCACCGCCATACCCGGGATGGCCTGCGCTTTCATCAGCGGCGTAACGGTACGTTCCACCACCTCAGCCAGCTGTTTTTCTGACATTGAAGCAGCAAATACTGAGCAGGAGGCGCTGAGCAGCAGGGCGCAGCAAAGGGATTTTTTCATCATCAGTTATCTTCCGTAATAGCGGTTCAAGGGAGTGTCCGGGCCCGTCAGACAGCAGTAGTCTGTGGGATTTGACTGTGGCTGACAAACGGTTAAATTTAGCATTAGCTGTTAATTTTTCTAACGGATAGACCATGACGCGAAGCTATCTCCCGCTTAATTCGCTTCGAGCCTTTGAAGCCGCCGCAAGGCATCTCAGCTTTACGCATGCGGCCATTGAGCTGAACGTGACCCACTCTGCCATTAGCCAGCATGTTAAAACGCTGGAGCAGCACCTTAACTGTCAGCTCTTCGTGCGCGTTTCGCGCGGGTTGATGTTGACCACCGAGGGTGAAAATTTACTGCCGGTGCTGAACGACTCGTTCGACCGTATTGCCGGAATGCTGGATCGCTTTGCCAGCCATCGCGCTCAGGAGAAGCTAAAAATAGGTGTGGTGGGCACTTTCGCAACGGGGATGTTATTTTCGCAGCTGGATGATTTTCGCCGCTGCTATCCACATATTGATCTTCAGCTTTCCACCCATAACAATCGCGTCGACCCGGCTGCCGAAGGGCTTGATTACACCATTCGCTACGGCGGCGGTGCGTGGCATGGAACCGATGCTGAATTTCTTTGCCCTGCGCCGCTGGCTCCGCTCTGTAGACCCGACATTGCCTCCTGTCTAAACAGCCCGGCAGATATCCTGAAGTTTACCCTGCTGCGCTCCTATCGACGCGACGAGTGGACCGCGTGGATGCAGGCCGCGGGTGAACATCCACCCTCGCCGACGCACCGGGTGATGGTATTTGATTCGTCCGTAACCATGCTGGAAGCCGCCCAGGCGGGAGTAGGGATTGCCATCGCGCCCGTGGATATGTTTACCCACCTGCTCAGCAGCGAGCGCATCGTGCAGCCGTTTGCAACGCAGATTGACCTCGGCAGCTACTGGCTGACAAGACTGCAGTCGCGGACAGAAACGCCTGCAATGCGCGAGTTTGCACAGTGGCTGGTGGGAAAGATGCAGAAATAAAAGGCCCGCCGGATGGCGGGCCAGAGGCGTCAGATAGTGACTACGGCAATCAGCGTGACCACGGTCAGGATGGTCGCCAGACCGTAGAATACCCATTTACCGCTCGGTACATGGATTTTCAGGTCATGCATCGCATGGTGAATACGGTGCAGGCCACACCACAGCGGCAGGACGATCATCAGGAAGATGAACACGCGACCAATAAAGCTGCTCGCGAATGCCAGTACGCGTTCGTAGCTCAGCGCATCGCCCGGGAACAGCCCCAGCGGCAGCATAATGCCGACCAGCAGGATGATGACGGGAGCGATGATGGCGCTCCACATGCCGCCTGCGCCAAACAGACCCCAGAAGACCGGCTCGTCGGAACGTTTTGGATTTGGATTGATCACAGGTGTCTCCTTACCAGAACAGTGCGACAAACAGAATGACCACGGTGACAATAGCCGTCACCACCCAGAGTCCTTTAATGACCGGCTCTGGCCCCATTTTCTCGCCTTTTACAATGATGTTCGCCGCTTTTGGCGCCAGTTCAAACCAGGTTTTGGTATGAAGCAGCGCGGCCGCGAGCACGATCAGGTTCAGAACAATAACGATCGGGTTTTGCAGGAAGCCAACAAAACTCGCCCAGGTTTCCGGACCGTGCTTGAGGGCAAAGACACCGTACATCAGCTCAAGGCTGAACCAGACCGCCGGTACCGCCGTGCCTTCACGCAGCATGTAGAAGCGATAAAACGGCAGGTTTTTCCACCAGGTGGACGGCACTGGCCGCACATAGGCTTTGCGTTTAGTCGTCATCATGCACTCCTTAGCGTGGTTTCAGGGTAGCGATAAGAAAGTCTTTCGAACTTTCCACTTTACCCTGCTGAATGGCGGCGGCCGGGTCGACGTGCTTCGGACAGACTTCGGAGCAGTAACCCACAAATGTACAGCTCCAGACACCGTTCTGGCTGTTAAGCTGCGCCATGCGTTCTTTTTTACCGTGGTCGCGGCTGTCTTCGTTATAGCGGTGCGCCAGGGTAATGGCGGCCGGGCCGATGAACTCCGGGTTCAGGCCAAACTGTGGACAGGCGGCGTAGCAAAGGCCGCAGTTGATGCAGCCAGAGAACTGATGGTATTTCGCCATCTGGGCCGGGGTCTGGGTGTTGGGCCCCTGGTCCGGCGTGCGCGGGTTGCCGATAATGTACGGCTTAATGGCTTCCAGGCTTTCGATAAAGTGGGTCATATCAACCACCAGATCGCGTTCAATCGGGAAGTTGCCCAGCGCTTCAACCTTGATGCCTTTGGTGTACTCGCGCAGGAAGGTCTTACAGGCCAGCTTCGGCACTTTGTTAACCATCATGCCGCAGGAGCCGCAGATCGCCATGCGGCAGGACCAGCGGTAGCTCAGGTCCGGCGCCAGGTTGTCTTTGATATAGCCGAGCGCATCCAGCAGGGAGGTTTGCTCGTCATAAGGCACTTCATAGAAAGCGCTATGCGGTGCGGTGTCCACCTCCGGGTTGTAGCGCACCACTTCAATTTTCAGTTTTTGCATCTCAGCCATTCGCCTTCTCCTTCTTCTCGGCGGCTTCTGCTTCTGCACCGTACACGCGTTTCGCCGGTGGTAGCGTGGTGATTTTCACGTCGCTGTAGTCCAGACGCGTGGTGCCATCCGCATCGCGCCAGGCGAGAGTGTGTTTCAGGAAATTGACGTCGTCACGTTCGGTGCAGCCTTCGTCAAGACGCTGGTGGGCCCCGCGCGACTCTTTACGCGCCAGCGCGGAGTGCGCCATACATTCCGCCACGTTCAGGCCGTGACCCAGCTCGATGGTATAGAGCAGGTCGGTGTTGAAGACGCTGGAGGTATCGGTGATGCGTACGCGTTTGAAGCGCTCCTGCAGCTCCGCCAGCTTATCGACGGTTTTCTGCATCAGCTCAGGGGTACGGTAGATACCGCAGCCTTCTTCCATCGACAGGCCCATCTCGTCGCGGATCTTAGACCAGTTCTCGTTACCTTCCTGGTTCACCAGATCTTTCAGGCGTTTTTCAACGTCTGCGACCTGCGCATCCAGTGCGGCACCGTTGGCTTCGCCTGCTGTAGCCGCACGCTCCATCGCGCGCTCGCCCGCCATGCGGCCAAAGACGACCAGCTCAGCCAGTGAGTTAGACCCGAGACGGTTGGCGCCGTGCAGACCCACGGATGAACACTCGCCTACGGCAAAGAGACCTTTGATGCGGGTTTCACACTGCTGGTCGGTTTCGATCCCGCCCATGGTGTAGTGCGCCGTTGGGCGTACCGGAATCGGCTCTTTCACCGGGTCGACGCCGACGTAAGCTTTTGCCAGCTCGCAGATAAACGGCAGGCGTTCCAGCAGTTTCTTCTCGCCGAGGTGGCGCAGGTCAAGATAGACCACGTCGCCGCGCGGCGTGGAGATGGTGTTGCCTTTGCGCCACTCGTGCCAGAAGGCCTGAGACACTTTGTCTCGCGGGCCGAGCTCCATGTATTTGTTCTTCGGCTCGCCGAGCGGCGTTTCCGGACCCATACCGTAATCCTGCAGATAGCGGTAGCCGTTTTTGTTGACCAGAATACCGCCTTCACCGCGGCAGCCTTCCGTCATCAGAATGCCGGAACCCGGCAGGCCGGTTGGGTGATACTGCACAAACTCCATATCGCGCAGCGGTACGCCGTGGCTGAGCGCCATGCCCATGCCGTCACCGGTGACGATGCCGCCGTTGGTGTTATAACGATAAACGCGACCCGCACCGCCCGTTGCCATGACCACCGCATTGGCGCGGATCTGGACGAGCGTACCTTCCATCATGTTCATCGCCACCAGGCCGCGCGCATGCCCGTCATCAACCAGAATGTCGAGGACGAAATGCTCATCAAAGCGCTGAATTTGTGGGAACTGAAGGGAGGTCTGGAAGAGGGTGTGCAGCATGTGGAAGCCGGTCTTATCGGCGGCGAACCAGGTACGTTCGATCTTCATTCCGCCGAAGCGGCGAACGTTGACGCTGCCGTCAGGGCGGCGACTCCACGGACAACCCCACTGCTCAAGCTGGGTCATTTCGGTTGGACAATGGTGCACAAAGTAGTCAACGACATCCTGTTCGCAAAGCCAGTCGCCCCCTGCAACCGTGTCGTGGAAATGGTATTCAAAGCTGTCATGATCCTGCGCAACGGCGGCGGACCCTCCTTCTGCTGCCACCGTGTGGCTGCGCATTGGGTAGACTTTTGAAATCAATGCGATTTTAGCGTTGGGATTAGCCTGCGCTGCAGCAATCGCAGCACGTAATCCAGCCCCGCCAGCGCCTATTACGGCAAGATCGGCCTGAAAAGTTTGCACGACATTCCTCCAGATTTTTGTTATTTCGCAACGCGACAAACTAAAGGTAGTTCACCCGTCCAAAAGGACGATTGCGAAAGCGTTTCCACTGCTCCTTTATGGGTAAAACAGTATAACCGTGTAGATGGCAGGGAAATTTGACGTGTTCGATTTTTTTGCTGTTCTGTCCGGCGATTTATCATGAGGATTGATGAATTACGTCACGTAATTGCTTACCTAAATGAAATGCGCTTTTTTACTGCGCAAAATTTGTCTCCGCCACTGCTAACGAGTAGACTTCGTGCCCTTGTATGAAATCGGAGAACAACTCATGAGCGAAACGGCCACCTGGCAGCCGAGCGCATCCATCCCAAATCTGTTAAAACGCGCAGCAATTATGGCGGAGATCCGCCGTTTCTTTGCCGACCGCGGAGTCCTGGAGGTGGAAACGCCGTGCATGAGTCAGGCAACGGTAACGGATATTCATCTGGTCCCGTTTGAAACCCGTTTTGTTGGCCCTGGCCACTCTCAGGGTATGAATTTGTATCTGATGACCAGCCCGGAATATCACATGAAACGCCTGCTGGCGGCGGGATGTGGCCCGGTGTATCAGCTGTGCCGCAGCTTCCGCAATGAAGAGATGGGCCGTCACCACAATCCGGAATTCACCATGCTGGAGTGGTACCGCCCGCATTATGATATGTACCGTCTGATGAATGAGGTGGACGATCTGCTGCAGCAGGTCCTGGAGTGCCCGGAAGCGGAAACGCTCTCCTATCAGCAGGTTTTCCAGCGCTATCTTGAAATCGATCCGTTATCTGCGGACAAGCCTCAGCTGCGCGAAGTGGCGGCAAAGCTGGATCTGAGCAACGTGGCGGATACCGAAGAAGATCGCGACACGCTGCTGCAGCTGCTGTTCACCTTTGGCGTTGAACCGCAGATTGGCAAAGACCGTCCGACGTTTGTCTATCACTTCCCGGCAAGCCAGGCCTCACTGGCGCAGATCAGCACTGAAGACCACCGCGTGGCAGAGCGTTTTGAGGTCTATTACAAAGGCATTGAGCTGGCGAATGGCTTCCACGAACTGACTGACGCCCGCGAGCAGCAGCAGCGTTTCGAGCAGGATAACCGCAAGCGCGCCGCGCGCGGCCTTCCGCAGCAGCCTATTGATACCAACCTGCTTGAAGCCTTAAAAGCGGGTCTGCCGGATTGCTCCGGCGTAGCGCTGGGTGTGGATCGTCTGGTAATGCTGGCCCTGGGCGCAGAACAGCTGGGCGATGTGATTGCGTTTACCGTAGATCGCGCCTGACGGCAGTTAACCCTCTCCCGTGGGAGAGGGTTGCCCCGCTTATCTTACAGACTTCCCGCCGGGCGCGTACGCGCCGCTGACGTCAACGTTCTTCCCGTTTTACGCCCGTCCAGGCTTTCCAGACGCATCTGGAACGGTGGGAACGGCATATCGATACCGTGCTCGCGGAAGCCCGCCAGAATCAGCTGGTGGATCTCATGACGCAGCGGCATCCGGTGCCCCATTTCGGCGGCGTAAATACGCAGTTCGAAAATCTGGATCCCCTGCTGCAAATCGACCAGGAACACTTCCGGTGCCGGGTTATCGATCACCAGCGAGCAGCGCTCGGCGGCGGTGTAGAGGATCTGGGTAACCTCTTCGCTGTTGGCGTCCGACGGCGCCGGTACCGTCAGCACCACGCGGGTAACGGAGTCGGACAGCGACCAGTTGATGAACTGCTCGGTAATAAACGCCTTGTTCGGCACGATGATCTCTTTGCGATCCCAGTCGCTGATCGTTGTCGCGCGGGTGTTGATCTTCGTGATGCTGCCGGTCAGATCGCGGATCGTTACGGTATCGCCGATACGGATCGGTTTTTCGAACAGAATGATCAGGCCCGAGATGAAGTTGGCGAAGATCTCCTGTAAGCCAAAACCTAGCCCGACACCGAGTGCCGCCACTAGCCACTGCAGTTTCGACCACTCAATACCGATCATCGAGAAGCCAACCAGCCCGCCGAACAGCATGATCAGGTATTTGGTAATGGTCGTAATCGCATATCCCGTCCCCGGAGTTAAATCCAGATGCTGCAGCAGCGCCAGCTCCAGCAGCGCCGGGAAGTTGCGTACCAGCTGCGTGGTGATGATCAACACCAGAATAGCAATCAGCACCGCCCCTAAGGTAATCGGCTCAAGGCTTTCAACCCCCTGCACCGTGGACGTCACGTCCCACAGTGAGATGTTCTCCAGGAAGCCAAATGCAGAATGGATCTCCGACCACAGGAAGATGACCGACAGGAGGGCAATCAGCATCAGGATTGAGCGAACCAGACGCAGGGACTGGGTACTGATGGCATCCAGATCCAGTTCGACCTCGTCCGCTTCCGTCGTGCCTTCCGTACTGTTGACATGGTTTGGCTCTTCCTCACCCCGCGCACGCTGGGCGAGGATCTCTGCCCGGCGATGCTTGGCACGGTCAAACGCCAGGCGGCGCCGCTGAATCAACATCCAGCGGCGGATCACGTGGTACACCACCAGAAGCAGGAACCAGATTGCCACTGAGGTTTCCAGTCGCGCCAGCAGCGCCTGCGCGGTTGCCAGGTAACCCACCGCCGCTGCCAGCATCGCAATCAACGGCGCACTCAGCAGCAGGTTCCAGAGCAGCCGGTTGAACATGTTGTCGCCGCTACCGGATTTATCCAGATAGAGAGGTATACCGGCGCGCTTCAGGCTGAGCGTCACGATGGCCAGCGCCCCGCAAATCAGCATAAAGCAGAGGCGGCCCAGCGAGCCTGAGAACTCCCGGTCGTTAAGATTATCGAACATGATCAACGCCATAATCAGCGGCACAATCAGTCCGATGCTCATCAGGTAGTAACGCATGGCGCGCGCAACGCGGTTACGCGGCCAGCCAAAGTGGGCGATAAACAGGCCATTGGGCCGCGCGAACGTAGCGCAGATCATCACCACCCACAGCAGGGGAACCGTGGCGGTGACGCCATCGCCAATCGCTACCGCGAGCGGATAGGGCCAGGCTTCCCGCAGGCCATAGCCCAGCGTCATCCACAGCACGGGCAGCGGGGAGGCAACAAGAATCGACCAGAATACGGTACGCAACGTCAGCCAGAAGTGATCCTGGGTGACTTTCCCCACCCGGGAGCTGGAGCGTTCCAGGAAACGGGTGAAATGTCTGCGCGAGTAAATGCTACAGCCCACCAGAATCAATGCTCCCAGCAGTGGGAAAATGGTCTCTTTGCTGGTGAGCATCATCACGCTGGCCTGTCCCAGCTGGCTGACGGTGTCCAGCGAAATCAGGCGGCGCAGGTCCTGGACAATATCAATCGGCCACGAGAAGGTCATCGGACGCACGTCGGACGTCCAGAAGAGATAACGGTGCGTTGCCTCGTTCACCTCTTTCAGCGCATCTTCCAGCTGGCTGTTAGAAACCTTCAGCTTGGTCAGCTCCAGAATCAACGTATCTCCGCCCTGCAGCAGAGAGTTCAGCAGTTCACGCTGGGTGCGCAGCTGGGCTTCCAGAATGCGGTTTTGCTCGCTGGTCAGGGACTGTCCATCAGCCTGACGGATCTGGCGGATTTGCGGCTGTTTATTGAGAAGGTCTTCAAAGTGCAGGCGCTGAACGCGCAGCTGGGCCATCTCGGTATCGAGCTGTTGCGGCTTCGGCATTTCCGGCAGACGGGCGACCTGCGCGCGTAACGCCTCACCCAGCAGATTTGATGACCCCAGCCACTGGGACTGTTCGCGCAGGGTATTGAGCGCCTGACGAACCTGAAGGGTTTGGTTGGTGGCCTGACGCTGCTGCGAGGCAACCAGATCCATACGCTGCGCCTGCTGATTCAGGGCGGCAGAAAGCTCGCGGTTGACCTTAAACTGTTGAACGATGCCGGCAGGCAGGTTATCGCTGTTTTCCGCCAGCAGTTCGGTGCTTTCCAGGGCGCGCTCCGCTTCACGCTGGCGCTGGCTGTTGAGCTGGTTGCGCAGGGCCTGAAGATACGCGTCCAGCTGCTCGCTCTGCTTTTGCGCGAGTTCAGAGCGCATCCGCGACAGCTCCTGACGGTTATTAGCGGAGAGCTGCGCCAGCTCCAGCTCATCGACAAGGGCCTTCAGGCGAGCAGATTCTGCCTGCAGGCCCAGATTTTGTGCCTGAGCCTGTGGCGTATTGCCGCTTTGCGTGCCAACGCGACGCTCAACTTCATTAAGCTGGCGGCGGGCGTCGGTTTGCTGTTGCGGAAGCTGGCTGAGGGAGTCGGCAATTTCACGCGCTCGCTCCTGCTCCTGCTGGGCAAGTCGGCTCTTTTCCAGAAGCTGGCTGCTGACCTGCAGGATCTCCTGGTTCAGGGCGTCGGAGGTCATGCCTGCCGGCACGTCGCGCGGTTCATCTCGCAAATTATTGAGCTGCGCGCGCAGCGTCTGCGAGAGTTTGGGGAAGTTGTCGATAACCTGCTGATATTGCTGAGCGCGCTCAAGAGAGCCTTTGCGCTCTTCAAGCGCGTTCAGCGCGGACTGGAGTGACTCAACGGTCTCTGGCTGAGCGGGTTTTGCCGCTTTTGCCTGCTCCAGCTCCTGGGTTATCTGTTTGGCGTCAGGGGCTGTCGCTGCGTACGCCCCCATGCTGAGGCACCAGGCCATCAGTAGAACGATAATCGGGCGCACGTCAGCGATCCTTCTGTTGTTAGCCTTCGTCTTTCTTGTCGTCAACCAGCGGGCTGGCGTCGTGCTCGGCGATAATCTCTTCCTGCGGCAGCGGTGCCGGTTCTGCATCCGGCGTCACGAAGGTTTCGGTAGAGATTGCCAGAGGCTGGCCCAGCTTAGTGACTGACAGACTTTCGAGCTGTTCAGCCAGCTTCACTTTGCCCGGCGCAAACAGGTTGATCACGGTTGAGCCCAGCTTAAAGCGACCCATCTCCTGACCTTTCAGCAGGGCCACAGAGCCTTCCGCTTCACCGGCAGGCCAGGTCCAGCGCTTGATCACGCCTTCGCGAGGTGGGGTGATGGTGCCCGCCCAGACGGTTTCGATGCTGCCTACAATGGTCGCACCCACCAGAATCTGCGCCATTGGGCCAAATTCAGTATCAAACAGGCAAATGACGCGCTCGTTACGGGCAAACAGGTTCGGAACGTTCTGCGCGGTCAGGTGGTTGACGGAGAACAGGTCGCCCGGGACGTAGATCATCTCGCGCAGGATACCGTTACACGGCATGTGCACGCGGTGGTAGTCGCGCGGTGACAGATAGGTGGTGGCAAACGTACCGTTACGGAACAGATCCGCCATCAGGTAGTTACCCGCCAGCAGCGCTTCCAGGCTGTAGTTATGGCCTTTCGCCTGCAGGATTTTGTCGTCTTCGATATCACCCAACTGGCTAATTACACCGTCTGCTGGCATCACAAGGACGTTAGGGTCGGTGTTCAGCGGGCGAACTTCGTCACGCAGCGGGCGCACGAAGAATTCGTTGAAGGTGCGGTAGCTGGCGGTGTCCGGCTTCTGCGCCTCTTTCATATCGACCTTGTAATATTTTACGAAAAGGTCGATGACCAGTTTGGTCAGCCAGCCCGCGCGTTTGCTTGCGCCCCAGCCCGCCAGGCGAGTGAGCCACAGTTTTGGCAGAATGTATTGAAGCGAAAGTTTAAATGCGTTTAACAAGGTAGCCTCCAGGCCATTGTTTTGTCGTTCCTGATCCGGCGTTAAGCCGCCGGAACCTGAAAAAAGGGGACGATTTTAGCGATGCTTAGCTTAGTTGTCAGTTATCAGAATCAGAAAAGTTTTTACGCGTTTTTACGTCTTCCATGCTCTCAAGAATACGGTGGTAGTTCTCAAAGCGAGTTTCCGCAATTTCACCGTTCTCAACCGCTTCACGGATAGCGCAGCCCGGGTCGTTATCGTGTTTACAGTCGCGGTATTTGCAAGCGCCTAAATAGTCATGGAATTCGACAAACCCGTTGAAGATTTGTTCCGGCTCGAGATGCCACAAGCCGAACTCACGCACGCCAGGGGAGTCGATCACGTCGCCGCCGTGTGGGAAGTGATACAGACGCGAGGCGGTGGTGGTGTGCTGCCCCAGGCCCGAGACGTTGGACACATCGTTAGTCAGGATCTCTTGCTGGAGGCCGAGCAGATTATTCAGCAGGCTTGATTTACCCACGCCGGACTGGCCCGCAAAGATGCTGATACGGTCGGTCAATGCCTCTTCTAACGGCTTAAGGCCATCTTTAGTGTGGCTGGAGACCATCAGCACGCGATAACCAATTTTGCGGTAGATATCCATCTGCTCATTCACGAAGGCCATGCCGTCGTCATCCAGCAGATCGATTTTATTCAGCACGATGATAGGTTCAACCTGCAGCGTTTCACACGCGACGAGATAACGGTCGATAATATTGAGCGAGAGCTCGGGTAAAATCGCCGAAACGATAACGATCTGGTTGATATTGGCGGCAATAGGCTTAACCCCGTCGTAGAAATCTGGACGGGTGAGCACCGACGTGCGTTCGTGCACGGCTTCAACGATACCCTTCACCGTTACGCCTTCAGCGGCCTCTTTACCCGGACGCCAGACCACGCGATCGCCGGTAACAAGTGAACGGATGGTGCGGCGGATATTACAACGGTGAATATCCCCGTCGGCGGATTCGACATCGGCATGCATACCAAAGCGGCTAATCACGACGCCTTCTGTCGCTTCGCCAAACAGGTTGTCGTCATAATCCGGCTTCTCCGAAGTGGTTTTAAGACGGCGCTGGTGATTGGCGTTTACGCGGCGCTGCTGCCCTTTGGAGAGTTTATTTTTACTCAATCGCGCTGGCTCCTGGTCGCCCATGATGGGCAAAACCTCTATGATACACTCTAATTAATACTAGTTAACCTGCTACTGCTGGTTATGCGAGAAGGGTGGAAAATAACATGAGCGCGGATGAAAACAACCTGATTTGGATCGATCTTGAAATGACCGGGCTGGATCCCGAGCGCGATCGCATTATTGAAATTGCAACGCTGGTCACCGATGCCAACCTGAATATCCTGGCGGAAGGACCAACGATTGCGGTGCATCAGTCAGACGATCAGCTTGCGCTGATGGATGAGTGGAACGTGCGTACCCACACCGGCAGTGGTCTGGTGGAACGCGTGAAGGCAAGCACCATGGGTGACCGCGAGGCGGAACTGGCGACGCTTGAGTTCCTGAAACAGTGGGTTCCGGCAGGCAAATCACCTATCTGCGGTAATAGCATCGGCCAGGATCGCCGTTTCCTGTTTAAGTATATGCCGGAGCTGGAGTCTTACTTCCATTATCGTTATCTGGATGTCAGCACCCTGAAAGAGCTGGCGCGCCGCTGGAAACCTGAAATCCTGGACGGCTTTAAAAAGCAGGGGACGCACCAGGCAATGGACGATATCCGTGAGTCCGTGGCGGAGCTTTCGTACTACCGCGAAAACTTTATTAAGCTGTGATTTTGCGACCAGGTGCCTTGCGTGAGCGTAAGTTTGACGCTAAATTGTGCAGCTTGCCGATTAAATAAGCACTTGAACTGAATTTCGAAAAAATCGCTTTAAGGGGGGTTGCAGCTAAACGGATTTCTCGTATAATGCGCCTCCCGTAACGACAGAGAATTACACGTTACGACAGCAACAAAAGCAGTGCAGATTTGCGGGAATAGCTCAGTTGGTAGAGCACGACCTTGCCAAGGTCGGGGTCGCGAGTTCGAGTCTCGTTTCCCGCTCCAA
>NZ_JBYTBA010000013.1:0-1618 GCF_058788735.1 Enterobacter sp. FW301-JW81
GGCTCCACGCAGACTGGCGTCCACGCTTCAAAGCCTCCCACCTATCCTACACATCAAGGACCAGTGTTCAGTGTCAAGCTATAGTAAAGGTTCACGGGGTCTTTCCGTCTTGCCGCGGGTACACTGCATCTTCACAGCGAGTTCAATTTCACTGAGTCTCGGGTGGAGACAGCCTGGCCATCATTACGCCATTCGTGCAGGTCGGAACTTACCCGACAAGGAATTTCGCTACCTTAGGACCGTTATAGTTACGGCCGCCGTTTACCGGGGCTTCGATCAAGAGCTTCGCGTTACCGCTAACCCCATCAATTAACCTTCCGGCACCGGGCAGGCGTCACACCGTATACGTCCACTTTCGTGTTTGCACAGTGCTGTGTTTTTAATAAACAGTTGCAGCCAGCTGGTATCTTCGACTGATTTCAGCTCCACCCGCAGGGGCTTCACCTACATATCAGCGTGCCTTCTCCCGAAGTTACGGCACCATTTTGCCTAGTTCCTTCACCCGAGTTCTCTCAAGCGCCTTGGTATTCTCTACCTGACCACCTGTGTCGGTTTGGGGTACGATTTGATGTTACCTGATGCTTAGAGGCTTTTCCTGGAAGCAGGGCATTTGTTACTTCAGCACCGTAGTGCCTCGTCATCACACCTCAGCGTTAATAAACGACCGGATTTACCTAATCGTTCCGCCTACATGCTTAAACCGGGACAACCGTCGCCCGGCTAACATAGCCTTCTCCGTCCCCCCTTCGCAGTAACACCAAGTACAGGAATATTAACCTGTTTCCCATCGACTACGCCTTTCGGCCTCGCCTTAGGGGTCGACTCACCCTGCCCCGATTAACGTTGGACAGGAACCCTTGGTCTTCCGGCGAGCGGGCTTTTCACCCGCTTTATCGTTACTTATGTCAGCATTCGCACTTCTGATACCTCCAGCATGCCTCACAGCACACCTTCAACGGCTTACAGAACGCTCCCCTACCCAACAACGCATAAGCGTCGCTGCCGCAGCTTCGGTGCATGGTTTAGCCCCGTTACATCTTCCGCGCAGGCCGACTCGACCAGTGAGCTATTACGCTTTCTTTAAATGATGGCTGCTTCTAAGCCAACATCCTGGCTGTCTGTGCCTTCCCACATCGTTTCCCACTTAACCATGACTTTGGGACCTTAGCTGGCGGTCTGGGTTGTTTCCCTCTTCACGACGGACGTTAGCACCCGCCGTGTGTCTCCCGTGATAACATTCTTCGGTATTCGTAGTTTGCATCGGGTTGGTAAGCCGGGATGGCCCCCTAGCCGAAACAGTGCTCTACCCCCGAAGATGAGTTCACGAGGCGCTACCTAAATAGCTTTCGGGGAGAACCAGCTATCTCCCGGTTTGATTGGCCTTTCACCCCCAGCCACAAGTCATCCGCTAATTTTTCAACATTAGTCGGTTCGGTCCTCCAGTTAGTGTTACCCAACCTTCAACCTGCCCATGGCTAGATCACCGGGTTTCGGGTCTATACCCTGCAACTTAACGCCCAGTTAAGACTCGGTTTCCCTTCGGCTCCCCTATACGGTTAACCTTGCTACAGAATATAAGTCGCTGACCCATTATACAAAAGGTACGCAGTCACACCAC
>NZ_JBYTBA010000015.1:0-892 GCF_058788735.1 Enterobacter sp. FW301-JW81
CACTGGGTTTCCCCATTCGGACATCGCCGGGTCAAAGGTTCATATCACCTCGCCGGCGCTTTTCGCAGATTAGCACGTCCTTCATCGCCTCTGACTGCCAGGGCATCCACCGTGTACGCTTAGTCGCTTAACCTCACAACCCGAAGATGTTTCTTTCGATTCATCATCGACTTGCGAAAATTTGAGAGACTCGAACACACATAACATGTGTGTCGTTTCAATTTTCAGCTTGATCCAGATTTTTAAAGAGCAAATATCTCAAACGTCACCCGAAGATGAGTTTTGAGATATTAAGGCAGGTGACTTTCACTCACGAACCAGCAAGTGGCGTCCCCTAGGGGATTCGAACCCCTGTTACCGCCGTGAAAGGGCGGTGTCCTGGGCCTCTAGACGAAGGGGACACTGAAGTCTCAATCGCAAGACGCCTTGCTATTTACTTTTCATCAGACAATCTGTGTGAGCACTACAAAGGCAGGTTCTTTAAGGTAAGGAGGTGATCCAACCGCAGGTTCCCCTACGGTTACCTTGTTACGACTTCACCCCAGTCATGAATCACAAAGTGGTAAGCGCCCTCCCGAAGGTTAAGCTACCTACTTCTTTTGCAACCCACTCCCATGGTGTGACGGGCGGTGTGTACAAGGCCCGGGAACGTATTCACCGTAGCATTCTGATCTACGATTACTAGCGATTCCGACTTCATGGAGTCGAGTTGCAGACTCCAATCCGGACTACGACGCACTTTATGAGGTCCGCTTGCTCTCGCGAGGTCGCTTCTCTTTGTATGCGCCATTGTAGCACGTGTGTAGCCCTACTCGTAAGGGCCATGATGACTTGACGTCATCCCCACCTTCCTCCAGTTTATCACTGGCAGTCTCCTTTGAGTTCCCGGCCG
>NZ_JBYTBA010000016.1:0-882 GCF_058788735.1 Enterobacter sp. FW301-JW81
ATCCGGGTTGCGGACAGTGTCTGGTGGGTAGTTTGACTGGGGCGGTCTCCTCCCAAAGAGTAACGGAGGAGCACGAAGGTTAGCTAATCCTGGTCGGACATCAGGAGGTTAGTGCAATGGCATAAGCTAGCTTGACTGCGAGAGTGACGGCTCGAGCAGGTGCGAAAGCAGGTCATAGTGATCCGGTGGTTCTGAATGGAAGGGCCATCGCTCAACGGATAAAAGGTACTCCGGGGATAACAGGCTGATACCGCCCAAGAGTTCATATCGACGGCGGTGTTTGGCACCTCGATGTCGGCTCATCACATCCTGGGGCTGAAGTAGGTCCCAAGGGTATGGCTGTTCGCCATTTAAAGTGGTACGCGAGCTGGGTTTAGAACGTCGTGAGACAGTTCGGTCCCTATCTGCCGTGGGCGCTGGAGAATTGAGGGGGGCTGCTCCTAGTACGAGAGGACCGGAGTGGACGCATCACTGGTGTTCGGGTTGTCATGCCAATGGCACTGCCCGGTAGCTAAATGCGGAAAAGATAAGTGCTGAAAGCATCTAAGCACGAAACTTGCCCCGAGATGAGTTCTCCCTGACCCTTTAAGGGTCCTGAAGGAACGTTGAAGACTACGACGTTGATAGGTCGGGTGTGTAAGCGCAGCGATGCGTTGAGCTAACCGATACTAATGAACCGTGAGGCTTAACCTTACAACGCCGAAGGTGTTTTGGCGAAGAGACACGATATTTTCAGCTCTGATACAGATTAACAGAATTTGCCTGGCGGCTTTAGCGCGGTGGTCCCACCTGACCCCATGCCGAACTCAGAAGTGAAACGCCGTAGCGCCGATGGTAGTGTGGGGTCTCCCCATGTGAGAGTAGGGAACTGCCAGGCATCAA
>NZ_JBYTBA010000017.1:0-566 GCF_058788735.1 Enterobacter sp. FW301-JW81
GGCTCCCCTATACGGTTAACCTTGCTACAGAATATAAGTCGCTGACCCATTATACAAAAGGTACGCAGTCACACCACGAAGGTGCTCCCACTGCTTGTACGTACACGGTTTCAGGTTCTTTTTCACTCCCCTCGCCGGGGTTCTTTTCGCCTTTCCCTCACGGTACTGGTTCACTATCGGTCAGTCAGGAGTATTTAGCCTTGGAGGATGGTCCCCCCATATTCAGACAGGATACCACGTGTCCCGCCCTACTCTTCGAGTTCACAACCTGTGTGCTTTCGTGTACGGGACTGTCACCCTGTACCGTGCGACTTTCCAGACGCTTCCACTAACACACAAGCTGATTCAGACTCTGGGCTGCTCCCCGTTCGCTCGCCGCTACTGGGGGAATCTCGGTTGATTTCTTTTCCTCGGGGTACTTAGATGTTTCAGTTCCCCCGGTTCGCCTCGTTAACCTATGTATTCAGTTAACGATAGTGTGTCGGAACACACTGGGTTTCCCCATTCGGACATCGCCGGGTCAAAGGTTCATATCACCTCGCCGGCGCTTTTCGCAGATTAGCACG
>NZ_JBYTBA010000018.1:0-515 GCF_058788735.1 Enterobacter sp. FW301-JW81
GGGAACCTGCGGTTGGATCACCTCCTTACCTTAAAGAACCTGCCTTTGTAGTGCTCACACAGATTGTCTGATGAAAAACAGCAGTAAAAATCTCTGCAGGCTTGTAGCTCAGGTGGTTAGAGCGCACCCCTGATAAGGGTGAGGTCGGTGGTTCAAGTCCACTCAGGCCTACCAAACTCCTTTTAAAGGATGAGCGGTACAGAGATTAAAAACGATGGGGCTATAGCTCAGCTGGGAGAGCGCCTGCTTTGCACGCAGGAGGTCTGCGGTTCGATCCCGCATAGCTCCACCATCTTTTACTGCGAACACAAGAAAACTTCAGAGTGAACCTGAAAAGGTGCACTGCGAAGTTTTGCTCTTTAAAAATCTGGATCAAGCTGAAAATTGAAACGACACATCTTTAATGGTGTGTTCGAGTCTCTCAAATTTTCGCAATTTGATGATGAATCGAAAGAAACATCTTCGGGTTGTGAGGTTAAGCGACTAAGCGTACACGGTGGATGCCCTGGCAGTCA